>JBMNPH010000005.1:0-128195 GCA_050943495.1 Candidatus Merdivicinus sp. | reverse complement strand
ATCATAACTTCAAAGAATAAAAATAACGGCTTTCGACTGGCGTTTTTGCCCTCGAAAGCCGTTATTTTTGGCGTTTGAACCGCCTTTTTTGTATCAAATGGTATCAATCTTTGGTTATACACATCAACGAAAAACGCAGTATTTGAGAAATGATTTTCTTTTGCGTATTTACTTAAAATCGCCTTTTGATTTACAATGCTGTTGCTGTCGCCCGTCAGTTCATCGTCGCGGGATAAGCGGCAATAAAGGGCGGTAATTTTGCTGTCAGACTGCCGTAACATACTTTCTGCTCCTTTCATCGGCGGGCAGTCTGCCATTACAGGATTGCTTGTACTCATTTTAACGCTCCTTGTTTTCTTCATCAATAGGCGGCTGCTCCATAAGCCGCAAAACTTTATGAGGCAGACTTCGGCTTCCGTCGTAGCTTCCCGTAAAACGATAGAGCGTTCTGCCGGATTGTATGGTAACTTCGTGTTCCGGCAGTTCTTGATACAGAGGATTTTTTACAACGATTTGCCCGTCTTTGATTTTTCGTTTCGTTTCCTTTCCATTCCTTTCCCGTCCTTTCCTTGTTTCGAGTAGGGAGCAAGCACAGCAAATGAGTACCCATTTGCCGCTTGCTACTTTCGCAGCAAGCATAGGAAAGGGGTACCCTTTCCGCAAAATGCCCGTTTTGGCGCTATGCGCCGGACGGGGATTTCTCTTGTTGGGAGTTTCCCAAACCCTTTGCTTCCTTTCACTCAATATCCCGTTTGAAAGGTGGCTTTTGTTGCGTTTTGCCTTTCACTATATACAATACGCAAAAATCAAAAAATGCCAAACATAAGGAAAAGAAAACGTTGACCGACCAAAAGGTTTGCAACATATTTTTTATTCCATTACACTATGAATGAGTTTACAAAAGCGGACATGAAAAGCGAGGAAAAATATCGTTTACGAGTTTATGCTTATAAATAAGGGGGAGCAATGAATGGAATGGTTGAAAAAACTAAGTGCTGCAATAGATTACATAGAAAACAATTTGGACAGTGATTTGTCTTATGAAGAAGCTGCTCGGATTGCCTGTTGCTCGGTTTTCTATTTTCAACGGATATTTTCTTATGTAGCAGGTATTTCGTTGTCAGAATATATCCGGCGCAGGAGAATGACACAAGCAGCTTTTGAATTACAACGGACAGACGCTAAAGTGATAGACGTCGCTTTGAAATATGGGTATACTTCCCCAACATCATTTAATCGTGCTTTTCAGAGCGTACATAACATTTCCCCCGCCGCAACAAAAAACATGGGAAGCACGCTAAACGCTTATCCGGCAATTCATTTTTCAGTTCAAGTTACAGGAGGAAATGCTATGCCATATCACATTGCAGAAAAACAATCCATGAGGATTGTGGGAGTTCGTATTCCGTTGTCTACGGACATGGAAGAAAATCAGAAGAATATTCCTCCATTTTGGCAATCTGTTTTAAGCAGTAATCTATTTTCTGAAATATGCAGTTTATCAAATCACTCCCCACAGGGGATATTGGGCGTAAGTGTATATGAAAGTCCCAAAAGTTTTTTCTATTACATCGGAGTTGCTACGGATGCGCCTGTTCCTAATGGTATGTTTGCATTTGAAATACCAACGGCTACATGGGCTGTATTTGAAAATAACGGTTATTTCAAAGAGAATGTGCAAAGTATTTTTAGAAGGTTTTATACGGAATGGCTGCCATTTTCGGGCTATGAATATGCCGGACTTCCGGACATAGAAGTGTACCCCGTTTGTAAGGAAACACCTGTTAGTGGACATTCAGAAGTATGGATTGCTATAAGGAAAGAAAAGGAGAATAACTCATGTACCACTTACGATTAAAAGGCGACCATTATCAAATGGGTGTTAAGCGGGGCAAGATTTTTCAGAAGTGCAAAATATCTTTCCCTCTACATCTTGATGGGTTTCAGTTTGAACATGGAAAGCAAAGCGAAAAAATACTAAAAGATTTTTTCCCAGAGGTTTGTGAGGAAATAAAAGGTGTGAGCGACGCCATAGGTGCAGATTACGATACCTTTGTTTCATGGATGTTATGTATGGGCTGCTGTATGTATAACTTGGAAGAAAATATCCCTGTTGAGATTAGAGGGTGTACTGCATTTGCCTATTCTAAAGGTGGACAAGTGATTTACGGTAGAAACAATGATTTGCCGCCGTATTTGAGAAATGGAACCAAAAGTGAAATATATGCCCCATTAAACGGAAATAGATTTAATATTACGACTTCCTCCTTCATCAACGGTGAAGAAGGTCTTAATGAACATGGTTTGGCTGTTGCCATGACTTTTGTAATGGCAAACCTTGACAAAATACAGGCAGGTTTTAATTCTTGCTTTATTGTGCGATATTTGCTTGAAAAAGCAGATACGGTACAAAACGCAATCTCTTTACTTATGGAATTGCCAATAGCTTCTAACTGCAATATTTTAGTTGCAGACAAAAGTGGGGAAATGGCAGTTATCGAATGTACACCTACCGCAAAGAGAATACGGAAAGCGATTTGCTCTAATAAAGGCAAAATCGTATGTACCGTTAATAGCTTTACTTCCGATGAAATGAAGCCCTTTGACATGGCGAATGGAGATGATTATTTTTCCGATAGGCGATACCAAACGGTTATAGATAGTTTTTCGACCCATATTCAAGACGACTATATTGAAACGACAAAACAGCTTCTAAAAGGCGATTATGGGTTTATGTGTCAATATGATGACCCTAATTTTGAAACGGTTTGGAGTTCTGTATTTGATTTGAAAACGCTTATGATATATCGTGCAGAAGGTGATCCGAGAAAAAAGAAGTTCGTGGTAGATAACCGGCTGCACAGTATAGTGAAAGGACGCTAAAGTTTTGAATATAAAATGGCTGTTATGCCCTATCTGCAAGAACAAGACGCGGATAAGATTGCGGGAAGATACGGTGCTTGAACACTTCCCGCTATTCTGCCCAAAGTGTAGGCAGGAAACGCTAATCAATGTAAAGCAACTCAATATATCCGTTATCAAAGAGCCGGACGCACAGACGCAGAGCCGATAACACGCAAATCAAATGCGGTTATCGGCTCTGTTATTTTGTTTGGAGGTATCTATGTTGATTGTTATTTCTCATAACCTACGTTCAAAAAAAGCCTTTGCAACTATGTTGGATTTCGCGCCTATGAGTATGAATACACAAGTCATATAGTTATTTTTTATAGTTCCTGTTTCCAACGCCCATGCGGTTTTATGCTGCATGGGCGTTTGTTGTTTTGCCCCCTGCTTGGGAAGAAAGGGGGTGAGAAAGATGATGAACAACGAGCAGTATCGAGAACATATCGAGCGCACTTTTAACGCTTTTTGCAAGATTGTGCTTTACCATGCGGCGCTGGGCGCTTACAAGAAAATACGGAGGAAACAGCAGTTTGAAGTGTCCCTCGACTATCTTAGGGAGTTTGATTTTGAGCTTGTTACGACAACAGACGAGTATTTCGTGAAATACGATGTGCCAACCACTTTTACCGTTCGCGGGGAAACGGTCATTGTGGAAAGCGAGCAGTTAGCAGCCGCGCTTTTGCGTCTGCCCAAAAAGCGGCGGGAAGTGCTGTTTTTGCGGTACTACCTCGGTTACAGCGATGAAGAAATCGGAAGGCTGTTCGGAGTTTGCAGAAGTACAATCTTCCACAGACGGAAAAGGGCATTGCGCTTGCTGCGAAAAGAAATGGAGGTGTTAGAAGATGAAGAATAGGGAATACAATTTACTGCCCTATGAAACGATTGTAAAGGCAGCCGCCGGGGAGCCGGAAGCGGTGAACACCGTCATTCAAAACTATATCGGCCATATCAAGTATCTGTCCTACTTTCAAGGGTGTATCAACGACGATATTCAAGATTACCTCAAAACGTCTTTAATGGAAGCACTACCCAAGTTCCACTTTGACAGATGATAAGTAGCAAAGCCAGAAAAAGCCGTCAAGGATAAACTTCGCGCTTCGCGTCCTTGACGGCTTTCCCTGTCTTTGCTGCTGGGTAATCAAGAGGGCGCAAACGGATAGACCGCTTGCGTCCTCAAATATTATGAGTATGTTATTACGCGATAGGGAGTGAGAAAGCCTTGCACAACGCGGCTTTGCAGACTTGAAAACACGATAGTTGAGCGTTTCTATTCCCACCCTCAAAAATGGCGGTCCACTGCGTAATCTGTCCGCAGCTCAAAAGCTAATACATAAACTTAAAAATGAGATTAAAAAAAGTTTTAGTTCGACTATTGACTTTTTTAAAGTTTTACATTATAATAAACTCATAGAATAAAAGGAGGTATGGCGATGGCAAACGAAAAGAATACATCAGAAAAAAGACCTCGGGAGAAAAGCGCACTTTATCCAGCAATTACAATATCTGAGTGCTATGAATTCATCAGACAAATAGATTCTCTTGGGGGAAAATCTGTATCTTACGCCAGCATATTGGGACTTCTCGGGTTGACCAGTCCTACCACGAAATCCTTTCTAAATAAGATTAGCGCATCTAAACAATATGGCTTTATTACAACTGGAAGCAGTACGGCGCAGCTTACTGATATAGCAAAGCGTATTCTGTACCCTTCAAACGGAGAAGCTGAATCTAAGCAACTCCTTGTTGAATCGTTTGGGAATCCTCCGCTTTATGCCAAACTAATAGATCGATTCAAGGATAAAGCAGTTCCACCCAAAAGCCAACTATCTAATATTTTACTTAATGAGTATCGTATTATAAAGCAAGTAAAAGATAACGCTGCCGAGTGCTTTATTGAAAGTGCATCTTATTTGGGACTGTTGCAAAATGGGGTTTTGTGTTTTGACTTGACCGAAGACAAAGAATTGTCTGATTCAGATGATTGCTATGAGGAAGTTTCTGCGGCACAGTCTAGCAAACACGCCAAAAAAGAAATTAAGGTTGAGGAGCAGGAAACCGGATACAATTTTGAGATTCCTACATTAGGGAAAAAATCTGCCCGATTCTATATTCCGGACGGAGTTACAGAAAAGGACATAGATTATATCAAATTATATATTGAAAACATGCTACCTGTATTTTTAGAAAATCTGAAAGTTGAAATAAAACAAGAATAGCCAGCACACACTTCTGTGGCTGGCCCTCTTGTCAATCGGTAGATATGTGCCGACTGTACAATATACTGTAGCAAGTTATAGTATAGCATATTTAAGCGATTTATTCAAGAGGGATACACTTCTTTTTGAAAGGAGGTGCATCCATGGAAGAGTATATCATCATATATACACCTTACATAACCATAAAAGGAAGACGTATTTTCGCAAGCAGTTATGGTCTTAAGGCTTTTAGGTTATGTATCCCTAAAGATCGTTATGTAGCAAGATAAGGAAAACTGTTTCAGTCGTCGGCGCTGAAGCAGTTTTTTCTATAATAGTACTCTGACTGAATCAGTGTCGGCGTGGACATTTAAGGGTAGAAAAAACCTGTATTTATGCGGTTTACAGAGGACAGAAGTGGTGCAGGCAATATCATATCCCTCGAAAGCGGAAAAATGCCGTTCTATCATTCCACGAAACACAGAAAAAGCGGGTAAGAAGTTTTTAACCTCTTACCCGCTTTTTGTTGCAATCCGTATGGCAGCTACCCTATTTCAGTTGGTTGTTGATACTGTTTTATGAGTAGTTGCCATTCGACGCATCTTTTGGATCACAGAATAATACAAACAAGTCCGCTGCACCCTTCGTTGATAATCCGTTCGATTGTTTCCTGCAATTTCATTCGCGCATCGGTAGGCATCCGATACAGTTTGTTGTGAAGGCCTTCATTGACCAGCTCATGCAGGGATTTTCCAAAAATAT
This sequence comes from Candidatus Merdivicinus sp., assembly GCA_050943495.1. GTDB lineage: Bacteria > Bacillota > Clostridia > Oscillospirales > Ruminococcaceae > Merdivicinus. The sequence continues at coordinate 122,331 of JBMNPH010000005.1, read as the reverse complement.
TGGATTCCCAAATTTTCTGCGGACTTTCCTCAAATTCATCGAGCAGGAATTTGACCAGTTCCTCCGATTGCTTTTCTGAACCGACAATAGGGCTGACCTCCGTCTGGATATCGGCGCGCATCATATGGATACTTGGGGCGCTGGCGCGAAGTTTTACGCCATATTTGCCGCCTTGTTTGACAATCTGAGGTTCTTCGAGGGTAAGTTCTTCCATAGTTGGCATGACAATACCGTATCCGGTGGCAGCAACCTCATCCAAAGCGCCTTTCAGCTTTTGATATTCGCGCTGGCAGGCGGCTAGTTCCTTCATACACGGCATAAGATCTGCTTCATCGGTGATATTGAGGCCGGTAGTTTCACCTAAAATCTGATAGAACAGGGAGGCTTTGAGCTGAATGGAAAGCCTTGCCTGCCCGGTGCCCAGATCAATGGACGGAATGGAGGCGGATTGGATGTATTCACAGCCACCAATGGAGGCGGCCAATCCCCTAGTTTCCCGCAGCAGGCGCATACCTTGAGCAGCTTCGCGGATTGCCGTGTATACTGCCGATTTGAGCCAATGATCTTTTTCCAGCGAAATAATCCAACGAGGCAATTCCACTGCAATTTCCCGCACCGGGAACTCGAGCAAAAGCTGAGACAGCAAATTCTTAATATCCTCTTCGGTAATATCCAAACAGTTGACCAGCACAACCGGACGCTGGTATTTTTCCTGCATTTGGTCGCGAAGCGTGCGGGAGTCCTGACTGTTGGGATTTTGGCAGTTGAGAAGAATCAAAAATGGCTTTTGCAGTTCAGAAAGTTCGCGGATGACCCGTTCTTCGGCCTCCTCATATTCCTCACGGGGAATATCGGTAAAGCTGCCGTCAGTTGTCAGTACCAAACCGAGTGTGGAATGATCTGTAATCACCTTGCGGGTTCCGACTTCAGCTGCCATATTAAAGGGCACTTCATCCTCAAACCACGGTGTCCGCACCATGCGGGGTGCTTCATTTTCGAAATATCCCAGTGAACTGGGCACAATATATCCGACACAATCAATCAATCGAACCCGTGCGGAGGCAGTGCCATCCAGATCCACCGAAACCGCATCCTCCGGGATGAATTTCGGTTCTGTTGTCATAATGGTTTTACCGGCAGCAGACTGCGGCAGCTCATCGGTTGCGCGTTCGCGGACAAATTCACTGGAAATATGCGGAATGACGAGGGTTTCCATGAATTTCTTGATAAAGGTACTTTTTCCGGTCCGCACCGGTCCCACAACCCCGATATAGATATCGCCGCCGGTGCGCAGGGCGATATCCCGGTAAATATTCATTTGATCCATAACAGAAACCTCCCCATCAGCCGTCAATGAGCGGGATCAGCAGCATGGTTCTGGCATCCAGCTGTTCCGTCTCGAGATTATTTTCCTCCAGTACAGCCGCCATGGAGGTCGCATAGGATTTAGCGATATCCCAGATGCAGTCCCCTGCTTCCGCATAGCAGATTCGCAACGCACAGGAATGATCCCGAACACGCGGCTTTTCCTCCTCCACCGTTATATCCGTCATTGCCTCCAGGCCGGTCTGTTCATACAGCGGGCCGCTGACACGGAGTTCCGCGCGGACTTCCAGACTGGTTTCGGAAAGGATGGCATATCCGCAGGAGAGCACCTGAATCTGCGGCAGGAAGGAGATTTCATGAGCCTCCAATCCGCTCAGAAGACGGAGTTCTACCGGAATGGTTTTGTCAAACAAAAATGGAATTCCATCATTTCCGATACAAAGGACGCTCACTTCCAGATTACCTGTCATGGAAAGAGTCCCCTCTTCCAGACGGATAGAATACTCTCCAAAGGACGCCCAAACATCACAAACTGCGGACACCGGATTGGGTGTATCAATAGTATTGCGAGTTGTCACGGTCAAATCAGCATTCTGTAGAAATAATTCTGCTGCTGCGGGGCGGGCAGAGACAGATGTTTCGTACAGAGTCGAATAAGCGTCATCTACAAGAACAATATCCTGATTCTGATCAGCTGTACAGCAGAGCAGAATAGAAAATTCACAGCTCAGAACCCGTACAGTCCCCTCTTCATCTGTTTTGGGTTCAAGACTGAGGCCGGTAACCTCAAATTTCGCATTGCAGGCAGCATTCTCCCCGACACCCGGCAAATCTACGATCTGGCTGATGGGAAGAGAAAATTCCATAATTTCGGGTTTGCAGCTCTCACCTTCCGGCAGATACAGCAAATGAAGCTGCAGATCTGCCTTACAGATGGCTTTGTTGGCAATCACGCGAATTTCGGTAGGAATTGCATTCGCATAATAACCCAACAAATTTGCAAAAGGCGGTTTACTACTGCCGAGTTCGAGATCTTCGGTAATAACAAAAGCCTTACAGCCATTTTGGCGCGGTCCGCAAAGGGAAAGCCGGCGCTGACGGAACTGCATTCCCGATCCGCTTCCACCAGTGATGACTGGCTGCTCTCGCTGATCATAAACCCGGATCTTGCAACTGATTCCACCACGAATATCCAGACGACGCTGATTGACAGCCCTGCCGTTCGCAAAATAACAGCGAGGAATAATCTGAATAGTTGGATTGCGACATTCGGATGGAAGATCAACCGTTTTAGAAAAGGGAATATTCTGGGTAACACAACAAATTTGATTCGTTTCCTCGGCAAGATACAAAACACGTACAGCAGCTGATCCATCCAGGACTAATTGATTTCCGGCAATTTTGCAAGATTGAATTGTCGGCTGGATGGAGGTTTTCAAGAGTTTAAAAATGTTGGGATAATAGTCCGGGAGAAAGTAGTCCAGTTCGACCGACTGTTCGACGGCAGAATCCAGGATTTTTTCCGTTACGCATACATGATCCCGGACGAGTTCTGGCTGTGACATGGAATCATCCTTTCTTTTGATGCTTTTACCCCATACCTATGCATGCAGCGGACAATTTATACCGATGAATTTGCGAAAAAATGGGTATACTAAAATCGGGCCAAAAAAACAGGCCAAAAAGGAGGTTTTTTGAATGAACACATTTATGCAGAATCTGCCGAGAGATCGATATTTTCAAAGCCTGCCGGTATGGCTTCAGGAAAATATTCTGCAAAGCGGCATACAATTTGGAACAGAGCATGACCTGCAGGACTTTGTTGCCCAATATCTTAGCAATCAGCACTAGGAGGGATTCCCTCCTACATAAGTCCATTGTGTTTAAGATATCCAGAAACGTTGACGGCGAGGTACAAACGTGTTACAATAAAGATATTGGATTGCAGCAAAAGACAGAAGACAAAATTATCTGAAGAGAAAAGAGAGGTACATTTATGAATTATACACCCGAACAGATTAAAGCCGTAAAAGGCGAAGGCTTTCTCTTTAATAAGGACAAAGAGCACTTTAACGGGCGGATTATTACAGAAAATGGGGTACTGAATGCAGAACAGTTAGCTGCAATCGCAGAAGCAGCAAAAAAATTCGGAAATGGCGATGTTTCTTTCACCACACGAATGACCGTCGAAGTACATGGCCTGCATTATGAAGATATTCCAGCTTTCCAGGCAGAAATCGCCAAAGCTGGCTTGAAAACTGGTGGCACCGGCGCGAAGGTTCGTCCCATCGTTGCATGCAAAGGAACCATGTGTGTATTCGGCCTGATTGACACGCAGGGGCTGGCGAAGGAAATTCATGATCGGTTTTATGAAGGCTATCGTCAGGTTGCTCTTCCGCACAAATTTAAAATTGCAGTAGGCGGATGCCCTAACAACTGCGCAAAACCCGACCTGAATGATATTGGCATTGTCGGACAGCGGATTCCCTCCATTAACCCGGAAGTCTGCAAAGGCTGTAAAAAATGTGCCTGTGAAATCGAATGTCCGATGAAAGCTTGCCATGTTGTGGATGGCAAACTGGTTATTGACCGGGAAAAATGCAACAACTGCGGACGCTGCATCCCCAAATGTTATTTCGGCGCGAATGAAGGCAGCGAGTCCTTCTACAAAGTATATGTCGGCGGACGCTGGGGCAAATCTGTCCGCATGGGAACTGCTCTCCATCATCTTTTTACCAAAGAAGAAATTTTGGATGTTGTGGAAAAGGCAATTCTGTTGTTCAAGGATCAGGGTGTCAAAGGGGAACGTTTCTCCGCGGTAATTGACCGACTGGGAATGGAGAAAACAGAAGAGATTCTGCTTTCGGATGACCTTTTGAATCGCAAAGACGAAATTCTCGCCAAAGAATAATCCAAATTATAAGAAAAACCCCCGACAGTTCTTCAGACTGTCGGGGGTTTGTTTTTACAAATAATCAGGACAAATGCTGATCCAGTTCCTTGTCGATGGGGCCCATGGGAATGGTTTTCTGCTTGAGAGCCAAACCTGCGAGGGCCAGATACAGGATAGTCCGGATAATGGAAACCGCATACTGGACAATATCATCCAAACGAAGCGGGAATCCCAAGCGGATTGAAGAAATCCAGCCGAGCATCGTATTCAGGATTCCAAAAATATCGTCGAAAATTCCGAAGAAAATGGAAACCAATGCAAAAATCACATACAGAACAACCGCTTTGACTGCAGATTTACGCAGCCACACATTCGATTCACAAAAGAGAATGTAGCCGGCAATGACAACCAATCCCAGTAAATTGAGGAGACCCATCAAATACAAGATAGCGCCCATCAAGCCGACTGAAATACCCAACCGTGTCTTTTCCATACAAATTCCTCCCTAAATTTGCTGTATTCAGCTAAATTATCTTCATTATACACAAAATTCCCCAATTTGTCTATCATATTTCAGAAAAACCAAAAAAATCCGTCCGAAAATTTTCGGGCGGATTTTTGTGAATTATTGAATTTTGCCGATATCTCTGCGGTAGTGTACATCCTGGAAGGAAATCTTTTCGACTGCCGCATAGCTTTTTGCCAGCGCATCTTCGCGATCTTTGCCGACAGCAGTGACACCGAGAACACGGCCACCAGAGGTGAGGAATTTGCCATTCTCCAGCTTGGTACCCGCATGATAGACGGTAACACCTTCCGCTTGCCCCATAGAATCGAGGCCGCTGATTTCGTAGCCGGTCTGGTATTTCTGGGGATAGCCGCCGGAAGCCATAATGACGCAGGCTGCGGATTCATCCGAAAATTCCACCGGAACTTCGGCCAGACGTTCATCATGGACTGCTTCAAAAACGGTCAGCAAATCGGTTTTGAGAAGGGGCAGAACCACCTGGGTTTCCGGATCGCCGAACCGGCAATTGTATTCAATGACTTTGGGACCATCTTTGGTAATCATCAGGCCGAAATAAAGGCAGCCCTTGAAGGTGCGACCTTCCGCTTTCATGGCCTCTACAGTGGGGAGGAAAATTTCCTTCATGCAGCGGTCGGCAATATCCGGAGTATAGTAAGGATTGGGAGCAATCGTTCCCATACCGCCGGTATTCAGACCTTCATCATTGTCCAGAGCGCGCTTGTGGTCCTTGGAAGAAATCATGGGCACCAGAGTTTTGCCGTCGGTAAAGGACAGAACCGAAACCTCGGGACCTTCCAGAAATTCCTCAATAACAATGTGGTTGCCGGACGCGCCGAAAATCTTGTCGCTCATAATGGAATGTACTGCGTCGAGCGCTTCCTGCTCATTTTTCGCGATGATAACGCCCTTGCCCAGCGCCAAGCCGTCAGCCTTGACCACAGTGGGATAGGTATTCTCGGCTTTCAGGTAAGCCACCGCTTCTTCCTCACTGCCGAAAGTCTCGTATTTCGCAGTGGGAATACCGTATTTTTTCATGAGGTTTTTGGAGAACACCTTGCTTCCCTCAATAATGGCCGCCGCCTTGTTGGGGCCAAAGGAAGGGATGCCGGCTTCTTCCATGGCGTCCACCATGCCCAGCACCAGCGGGTCATCGGGAGCAACCACGGCAAAGTCAATGCCGTTCTCCTTCGCAAATGCCACCATGCCGTCCACATCAGTGGCCTTGATGTTCACCGGGGTGCAGAATGCCGCCATACCGCCGTTGCCGGGGGCCGCAAAAATCTGCTCCACCTTGGGATTCTCCTTGAGTTTTAAGGCAATGGCGTGTTCCCGTCCGCCAGAGCCGACTACCAGAATTTTCATGTAAATTCTCCTATCGTTCAAGACAAATCAGATGTTTTCGTCCGCCTTTGATTCCTGTTTCGGCGTATCCTTCAGACCAAGCAAATAATCTGTCGACACATCAAAAAATTGTGCCAATGCCACCAATTTTGAAATACTGGTGGAACGATTGCCGCTTTCAATGGTACTGATTGCTTTATGAGATAAGCCAATCGCCTCGCCAAGCTGTTTTTGACTGATACCTTTTTTCAGTCGCAATTCATGCACACGAGAAGCAAAAATTTCTTCAAAATTCATAACAATACCTGTTGACATTTACCTTTAAGTAGAATATAATCTACTTAAAGGTAAATTGCAAATGGAGTTGATATTATGCGAACCGCTCTGGAAACCTTATTTCTGAACATTCCGTGCGACCGCCGGATATTTCCGGAGGATGATCCGCAGGCATGCGCGCTGATGGAATCCCTGCGCCGGGAGATGACCGAGGAACAGCGCGTTCAGTTTTTGCAGCTTCTAAACCGTTGTAATACACTAACCGATGAACAGGCGTTCCAGTGCTTTGCGGAAGGGGTTCGGTGCGGGCTGTCCATCGGAATTACGTGGTGGGATCCCGGCGATTATCCGGTCAAAACCGAGATCCCGCCGCGGTAAATACTGGGCATTCCGTAAGAAACAACAGAACCGTGACGTTTTGCCTGTTCTTCGTCAAACAAGTTTGCCGCAACGTCTTATGCTGTTGGTCAGAGGCTGTGCGGCCGCGTCGCAATATTCATGCGGGGTTTTCTTTTTCAGAGGCGCAGCTTGTCTGCGCCAGCCGAAACCCGGCGCGGCGACTTTCCCCCGGCTGTTAGCCGGATTAGTGGTGGAACAGACGGATGCCGGTGAAGGACATCGCGATGTTGTACTTGTCGCAGGTTTCGATGACGTTGTCATCGCGGATGGAACCGCCGGGCTGCGCGATATACTGCACACCGCTCTTGTGAGCGCGCTCAATGTTGTCGCCAAAGGGGAAGAATGCGTCAGAACCGAGGGAAACGCCGGTCAGAGTGTCAAGCCATGCGCGTTTTTCCTCACGGGAGAGAGGTTCCGGGCACTCGGTGAAGAACTGCTGCCACATGCCATCAGCCAGAACATCCATGTAATCGTCCGAGATGTAAACGTCGATGGTGTTGTCGCGGTCAGGACGGCGAATATCCTTCTTAAAGGGCAGGTTCAGGACCTTGGGATGCTGACGCAGGAACCAAATGTCCGCCTTGTTGCCCGCCAGACGGGTGCAGTGAATACGGGACTGCTGGCCGGCACCGATGCCGATGGCCTGTCCGTCCTTAGCATAGCAGACTGAATTGGACTGGGTATATTTGAGGGCAATCAAGGCGATAATCAGGTCGCGCTTCGCATCTTCGGGGAGATTTTTGTTCTGGGTGGGCATTTCCTTGAGCATCTCTGCGTCGATTTTCAGTTCGTTGCGGCCCTGCTCAAAGGTGATGCCGAATACATCCTTGTGTTCCACAGGCGCGGGCATATAGTCGGGATCAATTTTGACCACATTGTAGCTGCCTTTACGCTTGCCTTTGAGGATTTCGAGCGCCTTGTCGGTGTAGCCAGGGGCGATGATGCCGTCCGAAACTTCGCGGGCGAGCAGAGTCGCAGTCGCTTCATCGCAGACGTCGGAGAGGGCAACCCAGTCGCCGTAAGAGCTCATACGGTCAGCACCGCGAGCGCGAGCATAAGCAGTTGCAATGGGAGAAAGTTCCAGATCATCCACAAAGTAAATTTTCTTGAGGGTGTCGCTCATCGGAACAGCAACTGCGGCGCCAGCGGGAGAAACATGCTTAAAGGAAGCAGCAGCAGGAAGACCAGTAGCCGCTTTCAGCTCTTTTACCAGCTGCCAGCTGTTGAAGGCGTCGAGGAAGTTGATGTAGCCGGGTTTGCCGTTCAGGACTTCGATGGGGAGATCCTTGCCGTCCTGCATGAAAATACGGGAGGGTTTCTGGTTGGGGTTGCAGCCATATTTGAGTTCCAGTTCGTTCATCACAATCATCCTTTCGCGCAATTACTTATTCTTGTTGAAAATCTTCTCGGTGCGTTCACCGGTTTCCAGATTGATGTAGCAGGTGTACAGGGAAACCTTGTTGTCAGCGTTGAGGTTGTCCCACAGCGCATGGGAGAAGCAGTTGATGCAGGCGTAATCCTCCAGCGAAACAGAGGTCGGCTCGCCCTTAAAGGAAGGAATGGGATTTCCGTCATGTTCATAGGTATGAATGAAATGCGCTTCGCCGGCACGGGGTGCGGTGTATTCAAAGAAGTAGCGGCGGGTAGAATTTTCATCACCGTCGGCACTCTTGAGGATGGAGAGGCGGTAATCTCCGTTTTTCTCGACCATACCGGAAATACGGGGCGTCCAATTGGGGCCATCCGGCTCAAAGGTGCGGGTGCGGAGAGCCTCTTCGAAAGTTTTGCCTTCTTTGAGGAAATCTGCGATGGTATCGGTCTGATCGCCGTTGGTGACAACGGTGGTATCCCCGACCACACGCACGGGATGATAAATAATCAGGCTGGGATCGACGAGTTTAGCCGCATCAAAAGCTTCGGTGCGGATGCCGTCGGGTTCTTTTGCAAAGACGCGGTTGCGGGAGTTCTCGCTCCGGCCCATGATGAAATAGCCGATCACAGCGAATTTGTTGTCACGGCTGCGGCCGATGACGATACCACGGCCGGGATAGCTGTTCTGCTGCAGTTCTTTTTCCAGAGATACCATAAAAATCCTCCTCAGATGATGATGTAACAAAAAATGGGCAACCTTAACAAAGGCTGCCCAGACGGTCGGCAATTTATTCCCGTGCTCCATTGTGGTACTCCACAAATCCGTCAGTCACACGGGCATATCCACTATTAGTATAGCAAACCACCGAGGGCTTGTCAATATTGGCCGAATGATTTATTCCTCCACCCGTGCAATGCCGTTTTCGACAGTAATTTTACCGGCACAGAACAGTGCGGCTGCTTTGGGAAGAAGCTTCCATTCCACTTCCTCCATGACCCGTTTCTGCAGGATTTCCGGGGTATCGCCATTTTTGACCGGCACCGCGCCTTGCAGAATAATCGGGCCTCCGTCACAGACCTCGCTCACAAAATGAACGGTCGCGCCGGTCAGTTTGACACCCGCCGCAAGAGCCGCCTCATGAACTTTCAGTCCGTAAAATCCGGGACCGCAGAAGGACGGAATGAGCGCCGGATGAACATTCAGGATCCGATTCTGGTAGGCTTTGGGAACCCGCTCATCCAGAATAATCATGAAGCCCGCCAGAATGACGAGGTCGGCCTTCTCCTCGTTTAATGCCTCGAGGATTGCCTGCGAGTAGCTTTCCCGGTCGGGATAGGCTTTGCGTTCCACTACCCGGTGCGGAATGCCCGCTTTTTCTGCCCGTTCCAGCGCATAAACGCCGGGTTTGGACGAAATCACGCAGCTGATCTTGCCGCCGGGGATTTCGCCCCGCTTTTCGGCGTCAATCAGCGCCTGCAGATTGGTGCCGCCGCCCGACACCAGAACGACAATATTTTTCATGGCTGTCCCTTTCCGGCAATTATTCCAGAATGACGCCGTCATCGCCTTCGACCAGTTCGCCCAGAATATAAGCATCCGGCTCGCCGTTGGCTTTCAGAACTTCCAGAGCCTTGTCCACATCCTCTTTGGCAACGCAAACCATCATGCCGACGCCCATGTTAAAGGTGTTGTACATATCGCGTTCCGGAATCTTACCCATCTGCTGAATCAGCTCGAAAATCGGGAGAACCTTGACATCGGATTTCTTGATTTTAGCGGAAAGACCATCCTTGATGGCGCGGGGCATATTCTCATAGAAGCCGCCGCCGGTGATATGAGCCACGGACTTCACGTTAATTGCGTCAAAGAGGGCGCACATGGGTTTCACATAAATTTTGGTGGGAGTCAGAAGGGTTTCGCCGAGCGGCGCGCCGAGTTTTTCCACATAAGTGGTCAGATCCGCCTTCTCGACATTGAATACCTTCCGTACCAGCGAGAAGCCGTTGGAATGGACGCCGGAAGAAGGCAGAGCAATCAGAACATCGCCAGGAACCTGCGTTTCCTTGTTCAGAATTTTGGATTTGTCGACTACGCCGACCGAGAAGCCAGCCAGATCATATTCATCTGTTGGCATCATGCCGGGATGCTCTGCTGTTTCGCCGCCAACCAGTGCACAGCCAGCCTGTACGCAGCCTTCCGCAACGCCCGCTACAATCTGTGCGACTTTTTCAGGAAAATTCTTGCCAATTGCGATGTAATCGAGGAAGAACTGAGGTTTTGCGCCGCAGCAGATGATGTCGTTGACGCACATTGCCACGCAGTCGATGCCGATGGTGTCATGTTTGTCCATGAGGAATGCGATTTTCAGCTTGGTGCCGACGCCGTCGGTGCCGGAAACCAGTACCGGATGGGAAATTCCCGTGGTATCCAGTTCATACAGGCCGCCGAAACCGCCCAATCCGGTGAGAACGGAGGAGGTCATGGTGCGGGCAACGTGTTCCTTCATCAGTTCAACTGCTTTGTAGCCGGCGGTAACGTCTACGCCTGCCTGTTTGTAGGTATCGCTGTAACTCTTCATAATCATTCTCCTTTAAATGTGCGTCATTTATTCTCTGCCGGTCCAGCAGTAAGTGCAGACCTGATCGGCTGGCAGGCCGATTGCCTCCAGCATTCCCTCCAGAGTCTGATAGCCGAGGGAAGTAAAGTCCAATTTTTTGGCGATCGCATCCACCATTTTTTTATAGCGTTCAGTTTTACTGTCCGCATACTCGAAGAGATGATCCAATCCCCCTTCGCCTTCTAATTCCACAATCGTGCGGCGGGTAATGAGTTCCATTTCGGAACTGGAACGGGAGAAATTCAGGTATTTGCAGCCGAACAGAATGGGCGGGCAAGCGGAACGAATATGCACTTCTTTTGCACCGCTGTCATAGAGGAATTTGGCAGTGCCGCCCATTTGGGTGCCGCGAACAATCGAATCGTCGATAAAGAGCAGGCGTTTGTCGCGAATCAGTTCCTCAACGGGGATGAGCTTCATATGTGCCACGAGATTACGCATCTCCTGATTGGTGGGCATAAAGCTCCGCGGCCAAGTCGGGGTATATTTGATGAAAGGCCGTGCAAAAGGATAACCGGAAGCATTAGCATAGCCGACTGCATGGGGGGTACCGGAATCCGGGATACCGGCTACATAATCCACTTCCACATGATCATTTTTCGCCATAATTTCACCGCAGCGGTTACGCATGGCTTCTACATTGACGCCCTCATAGCAGGAAGTCGGATAACCGTAGTAAATCCACAGGAAGGCGCAGATTTTCATTTTCTCACGAGGGGGGGACTCTACTTTCACATTCAGTTCCCGGTCAATAAACACAATCTCGCCGGGGCCAAGTTCCCGCAGCGGCGTATAGCCTAGATTCAGATAAGAGAACGACTCAAACGAAGCACAGATTGCATTCTCCTTGCTGCCGAGGATGATCGGAGTCCGTCCGTATTTATCGCGTGCTGCATAGATGCCGTCCTTTGTCAGCAACAGCACACTCATGGATCCGTCGATCATCTCCTGCACATGGCGAAGGCCGGAAACGAGGTCGGTTCCTTCATTGATGAGAGAAGCCACCAATTCGGTCGCATTGACCTTCCCACCGCTCATTTCCAGAAAATGGAGACCGCCCCGAGCAAGCGCACGATCGATCAGTTCCTGTTCATTGTTGATGCGTCCAACAGTGGTAATGGCATAATTGCCCAGATGGGAACGCACAATCAGCGGCTGCGGCTCATAGTCACTGATGCAACCAATTCCCATCGTTCCATGCATTTCATCGACATCTTTTTCGAATTTTGTCCGAAACGGAGAATTCTCAATATTATGAATGGCACGCTCAAAACCCTTGTCGGACAAAACTGCCATACCACCGCGGCGGGTTCCCAGATGGGAATGATAGTCCACGCCGAAAAACAAATCCATCACACAGTCGTTTTTGGAAACGACACCAAAAAAACCGCCCAAAGTCAGGTTCCTCCTTTAAAATCAGCCGTTCACTTCTGCCTGCAATTTTGCATCCTTTGCGATCACTTCTTCTGCCATCTGCTTTTTAGCAGCTTCCAGTTTTTCGCTCAGCGCATCATCAGAAAGTGCGAGGATCTGAAGCGCAAGGTATGCTGCGTTTGCAGCGCCGTCGATTGCGACCGTTGCAACCGGAACGCCTTTGGGCATCATCACAGTGGCGAGCAAAGCATCCATGCCGTCCAAAGCCGCCGATTTCATAGGGATTCCGATGACCGGCAAGGTGGTGTAGGCTGCCAGCACGCCGCCCAGATGAGCTGCCATACCTGCTGCCGCAATGATCACGCCGAATCCGTTTTTCTTGGCATTGGCAGAAAATTCCGCTGCCTGAACCGGGGTGCGGTGGGCGCTCATCACATGGACTTCTGTCTCCACGCCGTATTCTTTCAACACAGCGACACCTTTTTTAACGGTACCCCAATCGCTATCGCTTCCCATAATAACCGCAACTTTTTTGGCCATATTCCATACCTCCGCAATTTTGTATCGAACATTGTCTTCTGTAAAAATGAAAAAGCTGCGACCTTCAAAAAATCGCAGCATATTTCCGACATTCAGCGAGAAAATCGCGCAAAAATCCCGCACATTTTCTCAAAGGAGTGCAAAATCCCCGCCGAACCCAATCCAAACACGGCCCTGCAAGCTTTCAACGCAGACAGCCTCCTTTCCATCCGGCGCAAATTTTTGACTCCCAGATCCTGTGGTATCACAGGAACCATATACTTCTATTTTAAAGCAAAAATAGGATTTTGGCAAGGCTGAATACTTCACAAATCGCTCTGCTTGAGCATGTCGCTTTTGTGCATTTTACCGCCGAAAAATGCGAAAAATCGCCTCCAAACGACAGATTCGAGCGCAGTAATCCATCCCCCACTTACTCTCATCAGCCAGAAATACAGCTTTTTTGGCCGATTTCAGAAAACACTTTTTAATTTGCGCTTCCTCCTCATTAGCCTCGGTTGGGCCAAATGCTTCGGATACACCTTGGCTGGAAAAGAAAACCAGATCCGCACAATGCTGGCGAATCATATCGCATGCAGAGGTTCCGATCAAGCTTTTGGAATGTGGACGAACACGGCCTCCGGTCGAAAAGACAGTCAGCTGAGGAAAATCACTCAAAAGTTCGACCGTTCGTATGCCGTTGGTAATGACGGTGAGATCCTGAAATCGTCCCAGCAGGGCAGCAAGGCGCAGAATGGTGGAACTGGAATCGAGAAACAGGGTCATTCCGTCCGAAATGAGGGTAACGGCTTCCTCAGCCATCTGTTCCTTGGCACCGTGATGTTCGGAAGAACGCAGTGTGAACGGCGATTCTGTACCGGCACCGCGCAGTAATGCAGCACCACCCCGAGTTCGGCGAATTAATCCTTCCCGTTCCAGCGCCTGCAAATCCCGACGGATGGTAGGTGCACTGACATATAGAGCATGGCAAAATTCTTCTACCCGAACCTCCGCTTTTTGTTCCAGCAAAGATAGGATTTCCTTCTGACGAATATATCCAGACATTCCGTACACCTCGATCGAAATTAATTGAATCTGAGCGTTTTTGCGCGTTTTACTGATTATTTTTCGATATTTGCGCCATCTCTTTACATTACCGCTCAATTTTTATTATAATAGAGGCAGACGCAGAATACAAGAACTTCTGCACAAAAATGAAAAGGAGCGTTTTATATGCAGGACTTAAATACAATTAAAGAGCAGATCTGTGATGTCTGCCATAAAATGTGGCAGCTTGGATGGGTCGCCGCCAATGACGGAAATGTATCTGTTCGGTTGGAGGACGGCACTTTTCTTGCGACTCCCACCGGAATCAGCAAGAGTTTTATTACTCCGGAAAAACTGGTGCGTATCAACGACAAAGGGGAAGTAATTGAAGGCGAGCCAGGCTACAAACCCTCTTCAGAAATTAAAATGCATCTGCGCTGCTATCGGGAGCGTCCGGATGTAAATGGTGTTGTTCATGCACATCCGCCCACCGCAACCGGATATGCTGTTGCCGGCAAGAGCCTGGATGAATATTCCATGATTGAGACGGTCATTGCTATCGGGTCTATTCCGCTGACTCCTTATGGCACCCCGTCTACTGATGAAGTGCCGGAAGCGATTACTCCCTACCTTCAGGAACATGATGTTCTTTTGCTCCAGAACCACGGCGCATTGACGGTCGGTGCAGATCTTTTGACCGCATATTACCGGATGGAGACGCTGGAATTGTATGCAAAAATTAGTCTGAATGCTCATTTGCTGGGCGGTGCCAAAGAAATCCCCATGAATCAGATCGATAAGCTGATGTATCTTCGCAAAAATTACTATAAAGTAACAGGCCGACACCCCGGTTATAAAAAATATCCGACCAAATAATCTTCTGATTTTCTCACCGCGAGCGGAAACACCGCCACGGTGAATTTTTTTTCCAAAATTCCTGAAAAATTGTGTCGAATCCAAAATGGAACTTTTCGGATTCTGTCGGAATATGATGTACCATTCCACAACGAAAGGAGTCAAATGAATTATGTTGGAAAACAATGCTGCTTTAATGGAGGATCAAACCTGCCCGACCGTGGGATACCAGTCAGCATCGATCTGTGTTCCGGTTACAGTAACACCATTTGCCAAAACTGGTGCAACCTTTACCAAATGCTGTGGCGCACCGGTTGTGGTCCCTGGAAAGCTAACCTGTGAAGGAGAACGAAACGGTGCCTGCGTCTTTACCTTGGCACAGGATATTTGCGTGGCGGTACCGGTAGAGTTCGGTGCAGTTGCTTCCGTCGGCGATACCTTTGTCAGCTGCAATAATGCTTCTGCTGAAGATATTTGCACTGGCTGTGGTCAAATCACACCGCCTGTCACTGAGCCAGAAGTCCTCGGCTAAAAGCAAAATCCGAAGCATCTATGGCGATGCTCCGGATCTACATCTATTAAGTATTGAAAAGACACAATGTAAGGGAGATGGTTTCATGACTAAAAGAAAAATATCTTACCGACTATCCGATTTGACTATCCGGAATGCGTTCCCATAAATTTTATATTCATGTGGTCTGCTAGCATCATTACGAAAAGATGTCCTTTTTGAATTGATAGAAACTCATCCATTGCTATTTCCGAAATTCAAATGGCCAGAAACATCCCCCTACATACCACAATATGAACGAAATGCACGGAAAGGTATTCCATAACATAAACAATATATTTAGTCAACTTTCATTTTGTGTGGTCTTCTATTTCACGAAAAAATAACATCCGTGCGGATGTTATTAGAATTACAAAAGCCAGAGTGTTTCCACTCTGGCTTTTACTGATTGGGAGTTATTTCATGGAATTTTCGTAGGACTCAATCATCTTCTTAACCATCTGTCCGCCGATGGAGCCAGCCTGACGAGAGGTCAGGTCACCATTGTAACCCTGTTTCAGATTTACACCGACTTCATTAGCGGCTTCCATTTTGAAGCGTTCCATTGCTTCCTTGGCCTGAGGGACAACCAGTTTATTGCTGCTATAGTTAGACATAATTTTTACACTCCTTAATATTTTTGATTGATTTGAATTTATTGGCGTTTGCTTTAGTATTGTGTGCCGAGCAAGATAAATTATAACTGGAAATTTTTAGATTTTGAGGATCCGCCAGCTGAAAATATAACATTGTTGCGGCACCAGCCAACAAAGGATATGCATCATCTGAAGGCCGTGCATGCAAAGGCAAATCCAGTGGTTCCACTACATTTTCCTTACCTTGAAAACTGCGCAGAAGAGAAACGACTACACAATCATCTTGACTGCTTGATACAGTAACCGTATCTTTGTAACCATATCCGCAGGTAATAACTCGTGCCGAAGTTCCAGCTAAAGCCAGCAGCTGATGCTGTTCTTCTGAACTGACAATAATAGTCGCAGAACTAGGAATAGAAAAATTCTCCGGAATTCGGCCGCATTCCGGAATAATGAGGAGTAGAGGTGCTTGAGGAGGTGCTTTTGAAAACGGAAGAATTTGAATTCCCGGCGGCAAAAGACGGGAAAGAATTCGTTTCATTTTCTGAACTCTACCGGTTTCCATTATAAAGACC
The DNA here is from genome assembly GCA_050943495.1 of Candidatus Merdivicinus sp. Lineage (GTDB taxonomy): Bacteria > Bacillota > Clostridia > Oscillospirales > Ruminococcaceae > Merdivicinus. The sequence continues at coordinate 106,062 of JBMNPH010000005.1, read as the reverse complement.
TGATACAAGCCATCACCTGTTTCCAGAAAATTTACCATTTCGGCTTTTTTATTTTGCCCCAAAAATAAAAAAAATCAGAGGAATTTTCTGGATTTTTCCGTCCTCTGATTTTTTCATTTCATATCATTTTACCAATTTCTCTTTGGCGAAACTCACGTGGCGTAATACCGCGGCGCCGCAAAAAAACTCGATTAAAATTACGTGGTGTCTCAAATCCGCAATGATAACTAATTTCAGTTATAGAAAGATCACTGTCCAACAGCAGGCTTTCTGCCTCATTCAGGCGCAAACGATTGACATACTCAGGAAACCCGCATCCAATCTTTTCGGAAAATACTCGAGAAAGTGTATAGCGACTGACACCCAATTTTCTGGAAAGATCCTCCAATGTCAACGGTTCGCGATAGGACGTTGAAATCAATTCTACCGCTTGATAAAGCAGGGAATATTTAGCCGTGTTTTTTTTGAGATGCAGCAAGGGAACCGTTCGGCTTAAAGTGAGCTGAACCAGAGCACGATTTGCGCGCAAATTGGGCGGGGATTCGCTCTTCGACAGAGAAGATATGGCGTAAGCAACATCTGGATGAAGCATCTCCGCCGGCAGAAAAGGATCTTCCGGTGTCATTTCAGCCAGGAGTTGACGATATTCGCCTGTCAGTGCAAGGGGAACAATGGCCAAAATTGCCTGAGTCGGTTCCGACAGACCTTGTTCTGACGCATAAGCATGGATGCTGTTGGAAAAAATCAGGGCTAAATCCCCTGCATGCATACGTTTGGTCTGTTCCCCCACTGTTACATAAGCACCATCATTCAGCGCATAAAAGAGTTCCAGACTTTCGTGAAAATGGGCCGGAAAATCCATATTCCGCGAAATTCCGACTGACAGTTCTTCCTTTCGTGGCTCATAATAGGCTTCTTTCATCATTATTCGTTCAGGTAGGTAACGGTACCATCCTTTCTGGGCGCAGCTTCGCGGGAAGGGTGCGCGCTGTATCCGAGTTCAAGCGATCCCACCGGAACATATCCTGCCGGAACTCCCCATAGGGCGGACAATGCATCGGAATTCTCACCAACAAAAATATGATTGACAATATTAATCCAACAGGAAGCAATTCCCAAAGATTTCGCCGCCAACATCATACTGCTGATTGCGAGCGTTCCATCGCGAATCGGCTCGATTGCAGCTTTATCTCCAAAAACCAACACAATTACCGGCGAATTATGATAGGCTTCCCGTCCAGCCTGCTCTGCAGCAAACTTACGGAACCGCTCGGCAGCTTGTCCGGTCAAAACAGTAAGATGCCAAGATTGCTGATTCATTGCACTGGGGGCATAAATGCCAGCCCGTACGATTTCTTTGAGGATTTCCTCAGGAATTGGATCAGGTTTGTAATCGCGCACGCTGCGGCGTTCATAAATTGTTTGTAACACTTCATTCATCTTTATGCCCTCCTTGAAAATCCATTCGTTTATTTTTATTGTAACACGAATTTTGGAAGGTTTCAAGAGAAGATCTCCCAGAATGGTTTACTTTTGAATCAAAATCCTGTAAAATAAATAAGGATATCAAAGCGAGGAGGAACTAATATGTCATCGCCATTTGCAGACCGGCTTCGGCCATCATCGCTTGCAGAAGTCGTTGGACAAAAACATCTGCTGGGAGAGGGAAAGAGCCTCCGCCGCATTATTGAAAGCGGCAATATTCCAAATATGATTTTTTACGGGCCATCCGGCGTCGGCAAAACCACCGTCGCTCGGATTATTGCGTCGCAGACCAAAAAAAGGCTACATAAATTAAATGGAACCAATGCCTCAATCGCGGATATTAAAGCGATTGTGGAGGAACTGGATTCGATCATGGGATATAATGGTATTTTGCTATATCTTGACGAAATTCAGTACCTAAATAAAAAGCAGCAACAGTCTTTGCTGGAGTATATTGAGGATGGCCGGATCACTTTGATTGCCTCCACGACCGAAAATCCTTATTTTTATATTTATAATGCCGTATTGAGCCGCTCTACGGTATTTGAGTTCAAGCAGGTGGAACCCACAGAAATTGAAAAGGCAGTCAAGCGGGGATTTCAGGCAATGGAAGAGGAAATCGGGGCGCCGATTCAATTGGAAAAAGGCGTTGTGCATCATATTGCCTACAGCTGCGGCGGTGATGTCCGCAAATCGCTCAATACTGTAGAACTTCTGACCCTTTCTGCACAGAAGCAAGAGAATACCCGTGTTGTAACTCTCGAACTGGCACAGGAACTCTCCCAGCGCAGCGCTATGCGTTATGACCGAGAGGGAGATGAACATTATGACATTGTCTCTGCCTTTCAAAAATCCATGCGCGGTTCCGATCCCGACGCGGCTATTCATTACTTGGCTCGATTGTTGGAAGCAGGAGACCTGCCTTCTGCCTGCCGTAGACTAATGGTATGCGCCTGCGAGGATGTCGGGCTGGCATACCCCATGATTATTCCAATTGTTAAGGCTGCTGTTGATGCGGCTTTACAAGTAGGTATGCCGGAAGCACGCCTCTGTCTGGCTGACGCAGTTATTCTGGTGGCAACTGCCCCTAAATCCAATACGGCACACAATGCGATTAATGAAGCGATGGAAGACTTACGAAAAGGAATTTCCGGGCCGATCCCGCGCACCCTCCAGAATAAGCACTTCGATGGGGAAGACGCGGAAATCAAGGGACAGTTTTACCAGTACCCGCACGATTTTCCCAACCGCTGGGTTGACCAGCAATACCTGCCGGATGCCCTCAAAGGCCGGGTCTACTACCACTACGGCAACAACAAAACCGAACAAGCTGCCAAAGCTTACTGGGATCGCGTCAAAGGTAAATCTTCAGATTAATCAGAAAATCCATCTCTGTTTCAAGAGGTGGATTTTTTATTTTGCCCAGTAATGTTATTTAAATTTTGTACAAAATCCAACTTGAATTTTTTACTATAATATGCAATACTAATAAATATCCTATTTTTAATTCTAAATTGAAGGCTGGTGTTGCCAAATGAAAATTCGCCCTATATCCATTCTTGCGATGTTCTCTGTTTGTGCCATCACTCTTTCGGGATGCTCGCTCTTCCCTGAAGAAGAGGAGGTTTTGGCTCCCCCTTTAAAAGCGCCTACAGCAGTCAGTTATACGACAACAACAGTCAAACGTGGAAGTATTGTGGACAGTGTTACAATGTCTGGTACTTTCATCTCAACCCGTTCTTATGATCTCTCTTTCGATAAGCGTTCTGGTTATTTGAGCGAACTAAATGTGGAACCCGGTCAGACAGTGGAAAAAGGACAGCTTCTGGCACGGCTTGACACCGATTCTTTGGAATTGGACATTCAAAAACAAGAACTTCAAACTGAAAAGGCCGCCATTGCTTTAGAAGCTGCTCGAAATGCAGAAAATGCTACAAGCTCTTCGATCCGGTTGGCCGAAATCGATTATCAACTTCAAAAACTGCAGTTGGACAATTTGAAAATGGAATTGGAAAAACAAAGTATTTATGCGCCGGACAACGGGGTAGTCTCTTACATATCCAAGTCGAGTATTGGAGAATATGTCGCGGCGCGCAGCACATTAATCCGAATTGTGGATCCGTCGTCCTTGCAAATTGAATGTACCGATGATAAAGTCTCCGATTTTAAATTGAATCAGGATGTAAGCGTCACGATTGATAAGCAAACTTATGCTGGAAAAGTTGTCATGACATCGGCCGAGGCACCGGATATTGCATTGGAGTCCGGGAAGGCCTTTGTTCGGATTGAAGTAACGGATCCTCTGCCGGAAGAGGATCTGTTGGGAAAAAGCGTCCAAGTGGAAATGATTCGAGAACAAAAAGATGATGTCTTGGTCATTCCGCGAAATGTTGTTTCCATATATTCAGGCGAATCCTATGTGTTAGTACTGGAGGACGGCGTTAAAAAAGAACGAATTATCGAAACGGGAATTAAGAACGTCACCGAAATTGAGGTCATCAATGGTCTCGAAGAAGGCGAAGAAATCATTATTAAGTAACAGGAGGCCTGTCAAAATGTTTGGTTTTGCACTGCACAAGATGGGCCGGAACCGCTGGTTGGCACTCAGCCTACTAGTGGGATATCTAATGGCAACTGCGATTGTATGCAGCATGCCAATTTACAGTCACGCCATCTTAAGCCGAATGCTGCGGAAAGACCTGGAACAAGTCCAAGTTTCACGGAATGTGTATCCCGGATGCGTGATTTCGGAAGCAACCCTCTACAATGGGCAAGAGGATTCCTCCGTGAAGGCAGAGAATTTTAAACGTCTGGATATGCAACTACGGGACGGATTTGTGGCAGAAACTGGGCTTCCTGTGGAAATGTCGACTACTTATATCGCTTTAGATTCTATGCGGATCGTTCGAACTGGCGTTACAGATGAAAATGAAATCAAGGATACCTCATCTATAGGGCAACTAGCCTCTTGTGATGATCTATTTGCTCATGTCACTATGCTGGATGGAGAAATCCCATCCGATGAAATTCAAGATGGTATTATCGAGGCAGCTATCAGTGATACAGCTGCTAGCAAATTAGGACTATCCTCCGGTTCAGTTTATGATCTCTATGATTATTCCTACAGTTTCTCGGCCAATACAGCCACCTATAAAAAGGTGGGAACCTTCCGCATTACTGGTGTCTTTACTGTAACAGATCCTGGGGACTTATATTGGGTCATGCCATGGAGCACCTTTCATGAATCGCTGATGATTTCTTCGAACCTGTTCCAGCGTCTTTTTGTAGACGGAGAAAGTGGGTTCTATCCAGACGCAGCTACATGGGCGTATGCTCTGGACTACCGTGCTATCACCCCAGAAAACTGTGGGAGTATTTCTGATACTATCCAAAAATATAGCGATCGCCAATTTTTTAATCCCACATTGCGCATTTATTTTGCCAGCATTCTGGAAGAATATGAGCTCCGGCGGGAAGAACTCAATGCTATGCTTTGGATTATTGAAGTTCCGATCCTTCTGATGCTTCTATTTTACATCCTGATGGTCTCTCGGCTGATTCTGGAACACGAAAAAAATGAGATTGCTGTTCTGAAAAGCCGAGGTGCCTCTCGCACTCAAGTCACCCTCATATATTTCTGGCAGTCTCTGATTCTAGCTGGTGCTGCCTTTCTGCTCGGACCGCTTTTTAGTCTGCTATTCTGCCAGATGATCGGTGCTTCGAATGGATTTATGGAATTTGTAAATCGTAAAGCATTGGAAGTTTCCATTACACCCAATACCTTCCTGTATGACGGTATTACTGCAGTTATTCTCGTACTGACGATGCTATTGGCCGTCCTTTTCAGTGGTGAAACCTCAATTGTTTCCTTCAAACGAAAAAAATCAGGCAAAGCCTCTTTCCCGCTCTGGCAGAAGCTCTGTTTGGATTTGGTCTGTTTGGCTGTTTCAGGATATGCTCTCTATAATTTCCGCAATCGCCTCCAAGTCATTCGGGAAACCGGCGTCAATGCCTCGGATGTTCCCATCGATTTTATGATGTATGGAAGCTCAACTCTGTTTATTTTGGGCGTAACCCTGCTTTTCCTGCGAATTTTTCCTCTGCTGATCCGCCTGATCTATAAGATCGGCCAACGATTCTGGGGACCCGTTCTTTATCTTTCTTTATTAAATATCTCCCGCGGCAGCCGCAAAAATCAGATGATCTCGCTTTTCCTGATTTTCACCTTATCTATGGGTGTCTTCAACTCAGTCACTGTCCGTACCCTCAACCAGAATGACGAGGATCGCATTCGATACAGTATTGGTGCTGATGTCGTATTGCAGGAAGAATGGCCATATACCGGCGGTTCCTCCGGAGGGGAAAATGGGCTCGAAGACAGTCCCGTTTACTACACGGAACCGCAATTCTCCAAATATACCGACATGGAGACCGTGGAAAGTGCCGCTCGCGTTTTAACAAAAACAGGGGTAATTCTAAATTCAGATTCCAAAAAAATTACAAATATCACTATGATAGGAATTGTACCAGATGAATTTGGCCGTACCTGCTGGATGAAAAATTCTCTCCTTCCCTATCACATCAACGAATATCTCAACCTGCTGGCAGAAGAACCGCGTGCTCTACTGCTTTCCAACTCCGCCATGGAAGAGTACGATCTTCAGCCTGGTGATACCGTTTTTCTTTCTATCGGAGAAAACAAAAATTCCGTGCAGTTTGTCATCTATGCAGGAATTGACTATTTTCCCTCCTTCAACCCAGTCCAGACTGGAAAAGCTAAGCCAGTGGTTGCCGTCACAAATCTGATTTACCTCCAACAGGAAACCAAACTCGAGCCTTATGCAGTATGGCTGAAAAAGGCACCCGGTGCCACATCCGCTGAATTGTATCAGGAACTGGAAGACAAAAGAATCACTATCCAGTCTCTCAAAGATACGACCTCGGAGATTACGAATCTTAAAAATGACGCCATGACGCAAGGAATCAACGGATTTTTTACTCTTTCTTTCCTTGTTACCATGCTGATTACTTTTGTTGGTTTCTTCATTTACTGGATTTTAGCAATCAAAGGGCGTTTGCTTCAATTCGGTATTCTGCGTTCCATGGGTCTTTCTCGGATGTCCGTTGTCATGGTGCTATTCTGGGAACAGCTTCTAGTATCGGTTACGGCAATTCTAGCCGGGCTGGGAACCGGGACACTTACCGCTATCCTCTTTGCACCCATTCTGGAATGTAATGTCAATCCGGCTGACCAAATTCTCCCATTTACCGTTTGTGCCTCCCCATCCGATTACTGGCGCATCATCATTTTGGTTGCGTTAATGATGGGCGCTGCGGCGGTCATCTTGGGGCAGATTGTCTTCCGCTTGCATGCTAACGAAGCCCTCAAACTCGGTGAAGATTAAAGGAGGAAGGAAATATGCCGCAAAAAGAAACCCCGATTATTCGGACCGAAGCGCTCTGCCGTACCTTTCCCTCCTCCGGCGGCGAGGTGCATGCGCTGCGCGATGTGACGCTGGAAATTCAACCCGGCAAGCTCACCATCTTAAACGGAAAGTCCGGTTCTGGAAAAACAACCTTGATCAATCTTTTGGGGGCGCTTGACCGACCAACATCCGGTAAAATTTTCTTTGAAGATCAAGAACTCTCCGCCCTCAGCGAACCTGCCCGCGATAAAATTCGCCGTTCCCGTATCGGCATTGTTTTCCAATCAGTGGCGCTTATTTCGACAATGACCGCTTTGGAAAATGTCGAATTTGGACTCCGCGTAGCAGGATTTCCGGCCTCCGAACGCCGCAAACGCGCTCTGGAATGTTTGGATTTGGTAGGACTGCTCAAACGAGCCTCTCATCTGCCGCAGGAAATGTCTGGCGGCGAACAGCAACGCGTTGCCATTGCCCGTGCCATCGCCCACCGGCCTGCTGCCATCTTTGCTGATGAGCCGACTGCCCAGCTGGATTCCACAATGGGATTGCAGGTAATCGCCGTCTTCAAAAAGCTGATCGAAACACAAGGCGCTACCATTATCATGACGACGCACGACCCGGATCTGATGCAGATTGCTGATTGCGTCTATACCCTTCACGACGGTGTTCTGACGGCCCGGCAAGGAGGCGATTCCGTATGATCCAATGCGAAAACTTAGTCAAAATCTATAAGACCGGCGAAATTGAAGTTGTCGCCCTTCAGGGACTGGATCTCACTGTCGAGGACGGAGAACTGATGGCAATTATCGGAAATTCCGGCTCGGGAAAATCAACCTTGCTCAATATGCTGGGCGGACTGGATGTTCCCAGCGCCGGGCAGTTGGAAGTGGACGGAAAAAATCTGCTCGCCTTTGACAAAAAGCAAATGATGGAATACCGCCGCTCTACAGTTGGATTTGTATGGCAGAATCCTGCCCGCAACTTGATTCCTTATCTTACCGCTCAGAAAAACGTTGAACTTCCTATTCTCATCAGCCGCAAAAAGCCGGCTGATATGCCACCTCTCCCAGCAGCAGATGGCACTCCGATTGTGACCAAAACCGCAGCAGAACGAGCAGCAGCACTGTTGGATCTGGTGGAACTTTCCCACCGGCGCAAAAGCCGGCTGACCGAATTGTCTGGAGGCGAACAGCAGCGCGTTGCCATTGCCATTGCCCTTGCCAGCAATCCGCGTCTGCTTCTGGCCGATGAGCCCACGGGAGCCGTTGACTCGAAAACAACGGAGGATTTGCTTCGCCTTTTCCAACGTCTTAATCAAAAGCTGGGCATTACCATTGTGATTGTCACCCATGACCGCTTGGTCTCTTCCTTTGTCAACCGCGCCGTCATGATCCGCGATGGCCGCACCAGCAGCGAGTTTATCCGCCGTTCTCTTTCGCTTGAAGGACTCGACTCTCTGAGTAGTGAAACGGAAGTCCCAGCAGAATCTACTGAGGTGGAGGAACGCACCGTCGTAGATAAAGCCGGACGAGTTCAGCTTCCTCGGGAATATCTTGATGAATTGGGCATTACCGGGCGCGAAACCATGCTGACTCATCTCGAAGACGGTAAAATTATACTCACGCCCATCCCCAAAACTGCTCAGCCGGATCCCTCCTCCGAATCAATATCAGCAGAATAAAAATAAAAAATACCTGTCCTCTTAAAGGGCAGGTATTTTTCTTTACTTATTGCGCCGGAAACGACCAAAAAACATTTGGATGGCTTTCTGAGTAAGAAAACACATGGTCGTATCACGAATCAGTAAAAGAACGCCAAAATACAGTGCCATGCAAATCACAATAATAATGCCGGCTGTCAGCAATGAACCAAGAAGAATTGACTGCAGCGATGTCTCCAGCCCCAGTCCCCGTACCGCGAGGGTAATTGGGATGAATGTGAGTGATAACAGCATATATTTGACATTAGTTTTAGTAAAAAATCGAAATGGAATTTTCAACCGCTTGCGAATAAACTGGAACAAAATACACATCAGAATAATTTCCGACAATATGGTAGTTGCGATTGCTGTAACTGGTGTAAAGAATCCGGTGGCAATCAGTGTATAATTCAGTGCCACATTCAGCAGTCCGCAAATCAACAGCATTCGAATCAGATATTTTTCCTGATTATACACAAAGAAAATCTGATTCGCACAAACTGTATAAACAGAGTTTTCAACTGTACGAAATGCAAATAAAATCAAAACCGGTATCGCAGCATCATAAGCGGTTCCTTTTGTATAAGCATGCATAATCTCCTGCGCAAGGCATGCAAAACCCATACAAGCAGGAAAAACCAACAGCATAAAGCTATGATAACTTTGATCCAAAAGCTGTCGGTAGGAATTCTCCTGATCGTTTCCATGGTAATACGCTAGCCGCGGCACTGCCACCATAACAACCGAAGACAGCAGATTAGAAATAATTACGGTAATATCCTGGGGAATTTTGTAGGTTGCTACCGCCATACTGCCAACTGTAACATCCAACAGCATCTTATCTAACTGAGTATATAAAATATTCACGTTGGAAATTACCATCATACTGATTAACGGAACTATATGCTTCTTTATTTCCAAATCATGGAAAGAAATAGGCATTCGTTTTTTGATATAGAAAAAGCTGGCTAGATTATTGAGCAGATCCGTGAGTATGATAATGACAACATAACGAACAACATCATCTGGTTCATGAATAAATCCGAAAATCAGTACTGCATAAAAAATCCGAACCAGTATTGTTTTAATGGTAATGAATCGATAGTTTTCCATCGCTTCATTAAGCCATTCTACCAGAAAAATATTGGCAAAAAGCTTAAGTCCAAGAACCAAATAGATCGTACGACTGATCGATTCCAACGAAAAAAATACAACCGCAGAATAAATCAATAATACGACGCTATTTGTCACCAAATTAAGAGAAAATAAACTAGAAAAAAGCTTTTTAGCTTTTTCCTTATCGTCCCGGACTCTTGCTCCTTCCCGAATGCCATAAACCGTTACGCCGAATACACCGAATATCAATGCAAAATCAAGCCATGTACTCGCACTTTGAAATTCTGCATATAGCTGCTGATCCAATGTCTGAATAACATGGGAACTGACGAGCAGCGGCACAATTAACCGAAAAAATTTCAGAATAAAATTATAAAGTGAATTGGCCGCAATTGATTTAGCCATGCTGCGTCCCCTTCCCAATATCCATTCCGGGATGATATTCCCGGTCTACTGAGTAAAAATATGGCTGATGATTGGAAATACGTTTTTCCGGCGGCGGAAGCTGCCAGTAATCCCCATAGCAGACTTTCAAAGTAGCATCGCTATTTTCTGATACCGGAAGCATCTCCCCCTCAAATGGAATACGCTTTCCTTTTCCCAACCATTCTCGCTTAAAATCATACCGATGACTTAAAGTATAGGAATTGATATCGCTGCACATTGTGTCATCCTTTTTCAAATGTGGAAAAACCTTCTCAAACCACCAGCGATAAATTTTGCCACTGCGGAACAGTACATTCGTTACACCGTACAATACATTTCGAATTCCACCCGGATGATATTGCCGCACTGCATTATAGTCAAACATCGCAATCAGCTCACCGATATGACGCAGGAATTTATTTTGAACATAGTCATCCAGCGGAAAAATATCCACCCAAATTCCATGATGCATGTCAATATCCTTGACGGGACCCTCAACCAGAGCAGTCCCATTTTTACGGATTTTTGTAATTTTCACATGATAATTGGGATCTGTATTAATATCCTGATAAAAATATCCTTCCGGCTGATCCTGCATCCAAACCTGTTTAAAACGTTGAAAATCCTTGCGATACATCACGATATCCACATCATCATCCCATGGAATAAATCCGCCATGCCGAATCGCACCCAGTTCTGTACCATAAAACAGATAATATGGAATCTCATATTTCTTACAAATCGAATCGATCAATAAAACGATTTGTAACCCCTGCAGCTGAAGTGCACGGGTGAGTTCTTCGCTCACCATTTTCACCGGCCTTTCTTTTTGGAAAATATTTTATTGGTCAGACGTGCCAATACCGGTTCAGATCCTCTTCGGAATGCGGAATCTCCTGCAGTCTCTTTTTCAATGAAATAAATCGTATATCCGACAAAACTCCAGAAAATAATGGAAACATAATAAATTCCATAAATCAATCCGGTTTCACTCATGCTGCGCACCAATAATGTCAGAATCAACGCCCCCATGGAAAGGATTAGCAGATTGACCTTTTTACGGGAGAATGCATAAATAATATACCGGATAAAGTAAACCAAAAAGCTGACTGCTACCACAATAATAATTGCCAATGCCGGCAAGCCTGAAGATGCTGCAATCTGGATCAGCATATTGTGCAGACCACCATCGATTCCGGGTAAATAGGGTTCATACTCCGGAATTTCGGTGTTTTCCAACGTTCGAACGGTCTTTTCCAAATCTGAAACATCACGGCAACCATTCTCTCGTGCCTCTTCGAGCTGTTCCCGCGCAGCCGCTAATTTCGTTTCCGCTAATTCCTGCTGCTTTATTTCATATTCCTGTTTGGCCTCTTCATAGGATTGGGGCCAGGCAGCATACTGTTCAGCATAATCAGCCACATTTTCCGAACTGACTCCGAACAGTGGATGATTCGCGATTATTCCAACTCCTGCTCGCCACAAGTAAGAACGACCACCCAAAAAATATCCATAATCATCGCGTACCACATCAGTAGGTGCTTCTTCAAAGACAGGTTCCTCTTCCTCGGAAAGGCTGCTGTTGGGCAGCTGTGCAAGTTGGAGGCTAAAATAATCGGTCGGGATGACAAGATGCGGGAGAACTGCCTTTGCAAAAGTATCCAGTCCGGCAAAAGTAAACATTGCTACTAAAGCGGCTGCAATTGTCTTCTGCAGCAATTTTTTCAGACTCATAGTCTGAATTTTCTCATGAAAATTGGTCAGCATAAACAGGAACGGAATGAGCATGATGAAGAAAAGAATACACAGCCACGCAGTACGGGAGTTAGACAGGAAAAAAATAGCGGACTGTACAACGAGGTTGACAATATAAAAGCGTTTCTGCAGACGGGTGACACCTTTCCCGGCAATCACCAAGCAGAGAAACATCATAATCAAGTTGAGCACTGCAAGATCGCCGCCCGCATTAGGATTGGAAATGATTCCCCACAGACGGCCACTATAAAATCCTACCCAACTATATTCCTCCACACCACTACTTGTATAACTGAATGCATAGTGAATATTCAGCACAAATGCAGCCAGACTGACAATTGCAGTGGCAAATGAAACGGCCATAAACGTATGGCAGAGATTTTGAATCTCGCGTTTTACATCTTCCCGACTTCTGGAAAGATCATAGGAATAAAACAGAAGCAGGTTCACAGCCATATAGCAGAGCATCGCAATATTGCGAGCAAAGCTTACCGGATATTGGGTAAGTGTTGTCACACCGTATAAAATCAGGAAAACATACAGCCATCCCCGCCAGCGATTCACCAGCAGCAGCCGTTCCGTAAAGAGATCCTTCAGCAGAATCACGACTGCCCAAATCAAAGTAAATTTCACTGTTGGGCCCACATAAGGTGCCAGCAATGCTGAACTACGCAGCGTTACCAAAATGAGCAATACAATTCGGTACGCCTGATGAGAAAACAGAATATCAAAATAATGCCGGAATGATGCTTTTGTATGTTCCATTTCAATCCTCCCGTGATGATTTTAGTAACCCGTTATAAATTGCCTCCATTTGCTTGCGTTGTGAATCAATATCATAACCAAGCTTTGTCAGTAAATCGGTACAACCGGTTCGCGGAAGATCCTGTCCGCAGCGATCCAAAATGCGCTGTGCCAGGTTTTTTTTATCATCCGAGAGCGAAAAAAGTTCTACCAAATCACTGACCCGTGCTTCTTCGGGAATGACATCCGAGGCAAAGCACCGCAGTCCCGAACAAACCGATTCAATAACAACAAACCCAAGTCCCTCAAAGCGGGAGGGCAGCACAAAACAATCAAAGGCGCACAAATACTCCTGCGGATTGGAAACCTGTCCGACAAAATGAACGGCATCCGCAATTCCCAGCTGTCCGGCAAGCTGCTTCATCTCTTCCAGAAGAGGGCCTTGTCCCGCATAAACCAGGACGCTGTCCGGCCGAAGCTGATGAATTTCCGCAAAAGTCTCGATCAAAAAGCGGGGATTTTTGGCCTCTGCAATCCGCCCGATATGCCCTACGACAAATTTCCCTTCGACCTGTAGTTCTGCCCGCATGCGAGTGCGGGTTTCCTCCGAAAAGTCAAATCGCGCGGTATCAATTGAATTTTTCGCTACCAAAAAGTCCGCCCCAGCAAACAAAAATTGCCCGGCAAGTTTAGAACAGGCCAACCGTACGGTCGTATATTTCCGGATTTTGGGTGCATTCCAATAATGCAGCATCGCTCCCAGGCGACTGCCCTCGGTTCCTGCACTGTGAGAATGCGCGATCACGACCGGAATTCCTACTTTTTTCGCAATTTTGAGGGCATCCAGATTGCTTGCTGTCGTGAAATGAATATGACAGACATCAAAGCCCTCCTGCATGACATGTTTTAAATCCTTTTTGTGCTGCAGCGGATTTTTTCTTCGGGGGGTAATCACCCGGATCTCACCGCCGGAAGCCAAAATTTCCTTTTCGTAGTAGGAATCTGGACATTCCGCCAAAAAGGTAAAATGATACTTCTCTCGGTCCATGTGACGGAATAATTCCATCATATAACTGATTTTCCCGCTGGTGCCGCGCGGCAAAATCCCCATCAGCACCTTTTTCTCAATCATGTTTCTTCTCCTGCAATTCCAGATCGTGCTTAATCTTGGTCGTCGAAATCTCGGGAGTACGCGGCAGATAGATGACTTCGCAATAATCCTTCAGGAAATCAAATTTCCCTTTCCAATCGTCTCCCATAACAAAAACATCCACTTTGAATTCTTTAACATCCGATATCTTTTGTTCCCAACAGGTTTCCGGAATCACTAAATCCACATAGCGGATGGCTTCCAAAAGTTGTTTGCGTACTTCATAAGGGAAATAGCATTCTTTTCCCTTTCCACGATTGAACTCATCATCCGAAAGAGCAACAATCAGATAGTCGCCCTGTTCCTTCGCCCGTTTTAGCAGGTTGATATGCCCATAGTGCAGCAGGTCAAAGGTTCCATATGTGATAACTTTCCGCATTTTGTTCACCCTTTTCATTCTTAAAGCTTCAGCAGGCGGATCAGATGTGCGGCACTCTGCCCATCCCGGTCTGCATTGACAAGTTTATTTACTCGTTCCCGCTCTGCGGCAAACCCATCGTCTCCGGCCAGTGCTTTCTCCGCAAATGTACGGAATTCTTCATAATTATGCAATTTCATTCCCGGCATCCAATCCAGCGGATTGTCTACCACGAATCCCCGGCTGCCGCCGTAGGCTTCCAAATCGTCACAGGTAAAGCCGATAGGGCGGTTCAGCAATAAATAATCGAAATAAATCGAGGAGTAGTCGGTCACCAATGCGTCCGCATATGCTACCAGCTCATAAAGCTGCATTCTTTGTGCCTCAATCTCTCGGTTGGTGAGCAGTCGGATATTGGAAAAAGAAAAATCTGCAATATCACTCTGTTTCTGCATGGGATGCAGTTTTACGACCATCACCGCGCGCTGTTGTACTAGCCAGTCGTTGAATGCCGCCATCTGATCCAACGTATCAAAAATCGGAAGGCCGGTCTTCGTTGTGCAGCCTCCATCATGAATATAGTCATTGTACGAATTCCGGAAAGTCGGCATCCAGAGCAAAAGCTTTTCAAAGCCTTTTTCCAATGATAGTTTTTGTAATACATCCGGCGATTTTCGGAACAGAATATCATTACGCGCATGTCCACAGCACAAAACGCGGTTTTCCGGCACTCCAAAGCACTGCGCCATAATTGGCACAAACATTGGCGAAGCAGCCAACACATAGGTGAAATAGTCGTAATCATAGTGTGCCACATTTGGGGCCAGTTTACAAATTTTTTTAAGTGGTGTCCCATGCCAAAGATTTACAACTACCTGAGATTTAGATGGTTTGATGGGGTAAGTGCCATTACAGTAAAAAACATGCCCGGCCCGAAAGTAGGAAAATACGCCTCGTTTTAGCGACAAAAATCGAATATTTTCTCCGGCAAGGTAACCATACTGATCACTGTTTTTAACTGCACAGAGAATCCGATATTTTTTCGGATAACCATTTTCCACTAGATATGTGAATAAAGCGCGACTATTGTCGGTCAGGCCGTCATTACCGACAAACAAAATCGTATTTTTTCGTTTGGGGATAAGCCGGTTGATCAAGGTCAGCAGTTTTCCCGCCAGCTGTCTACCAGTTTTGATCAAGTCTTTCGTTTTCATGGACAGCCTCCTAGTTGCGATGCTTGATTTTTTGAATCAGGCTGGGCAGTTTTTTAGCGGCAAATCCGGCTATTCCACCCAACATATTTGCCAATACCGGTGATTTTGTTTTCAAAACTAAGCCGATTACCTGATAAGATATCCCGCCGGAAAGATGAGCTAACGCATTCTTCAATGAATCGCTGCGCAGCATCTCCAGTAAAAAAGCATGTTTTTCGCTACGGTTCAATTTACAGGAAGGATGATGCAAGCTAATAAGGCAGGCAACCACCCCTTTCACAAAGATGCGAGCATTAACAGCTTGTACTTCTGGTGTCAGCAGATTGTTCTGTTCGTATAGACGGTTGAGCGTACTGTCAAATTGTTCCAACGATTCATATTTGGACGGAAGAAACCGGCTGACCAAGCTGGAATCTCCCCGTACGTAATAATGAAACAGACACTCGGAAAGGAACGAAAAATGATCCACAAAAGGAAAATACGCCAGATTAAATAGACGATCTTCACAACTGGCATATTTCTCGGGAAATGTTATTTTCTCTCGCCGAACAATATCCATTCGATACATTTTATTCCAATTGACATACATCAGCTGCTTCTGCATCAGTCCGGGAAGTACCCGCAGAAACTCCACATTGGATTCTGTCTGCACGGCTTCTGCCCGAAATTCCGTACTGGATTTGATCTTGCCATCCGCTTCCTGTTCCTGAATGAACCCGCAGGCTGCAAGCTGCACCCCACGATCCATCTCCTTCACCAGCCGTTCAAGCAAAATCGGTTCAGAAAGATCATCTGCATCACAAAGATACAGATATTCTCCCCGTGCCTGCTCGATTCCAAAATTGCGGGCTCGCGCGGGCCCTCCATTCGGCACTGTAAAACAACGCAGCCGCGGCTCTTTTTCCGCATACTGTGCAAGACGAAGTGCAGTGTCATCGGTAGATCCATCATCCACCACAATGATTTCAAAATTGGAAAAGGTCTGGCAGCAAAGGCTATCCAGCGTTCGAATCAGCAAGTCTCCTCCATTATAGGCCGGGATTACGATTGATACTTTTGTCTCCAATTGATTCAGGCCTTTCGTGATTTGATAAAATTGGAAAAAATTCCGCCGTTAAAACGGCGGGCATACTTTTTTCTATTATACCAAAAAAAACGTCCAGAATCAAGAAAAAAGCAAGCAGAATCAAAATTTACGTAAAAAATTCAAATTCCCCTCACATTCCGACCAATTTTGCGCGAATTTTAAGGTATCCTGTATGAAAAGAATTGATTGCAGGAGGGGTATTATGCCTGTTACTTATGACTCTCAGGAGGACAAGCTATTTGCACACATCAGTGGCGATATCGACCATCATTCAGCAGCAGGGCTGCGAGATTCCATTGATCGCATGGTGGAAAGTGCTCTGCCGCAGCTTTTGGTACTGGATTTCAGCGGAGTAAGCTTTATGGATTCCAGTGGAATCGGCTTGATCATGGGTCGATATAAACTTATGCAGTCGCTCGGCGGTTCTATTCGGGTAGAACGTGTGCCAGCACCGCTTAAACGGCTGATGAATCTGGCGGGATTATCCCTGCTCCCGATCACGATCAGTTGAAAGGATGTTTGACATGAAAAAACTACGCAACGAAATGACCTTGCTTTTCTGGAGTCGGTCCGCTAATGAAAGTTTTTCTCGTTCCGCGGCGGCTTCCTTCTTTTCTCAGCTCGATCCCACCGTAGAGGAACTCGCTGACATTAAAACTGCTGTCAGCGAAGCGGTTACCAACTGTATTGTGCACGCATACCGTCACAATCTTGGAAAAATTCGGATGACCGCACGTATTTATGAAGATAGTGAGATTTACATACAAATCAAAGACTATGGCTGTGGAATTCCGGATATTGCACAAGCCATGGAACCTCTTTTCACCACCTGCGAGACCGGTGAGCGTGCCGGCCTCGGATTTGCAGTCATGCAATCCTTCATGGACAAAGTAACCGTTCGTTCAACTCCCGGAAAGGGTACAACTGTCACCCTTCGGAAAACACTCAGCTCCCGGACCACGGATGAAACAGACGACCGCTGAACGAGAAGCTTTTGTTGCGGCAAATCTTGGTCTTGTCCATTCCCTTGCGCACCGCATGACCGGGCGCGGCATTGAATATGAGGAGCTGTATTCAGCCGGATGTCTGGGTCTTGTCAAGGCAGCGGAAGGATTTGATGAAAACCGGGGCCTCAAATTTTCCACTTATGCAGTTCCCGTTATCCTGGGAGAAATGAAGCGTTTATTCCGGGACGGAGGAACAGTGAAAGTAAGCCGTTCTCTCAAAGAATTCTCTCTCAAAGTCACACGGGAGCGAGAACGGCTGGGCATCCGGCTGGGAAGAGAACCCACCCTTTCCGAACTGGCAACTGAACTGGGAGAGCCTCCCGAACGGGTGGCGGAAGCAGTCAATGTCAGTCTTCCGGCACTTTCTCTCACACAATCCAGCGATGAAAATGACGGCCAGCAAATTGATGTCGAAATTGAAGCACCAGAGGAGGCATTGGCAAACCGTCTGGCCTTACGCGAATTATTGAGCAGGCTAGATGATCGGGACCGGGAACTGATCCGGCTGCGTTATTACAAAGGACTCACGCAGAGCCGCACTGCGGAATTACTGGGCATGACACAAGTGCAGGTTTCACGCCGCGAAAAAAAATTGCTTACCTGCCTGCGGGAGGATCTGCTTTCCGGATAAAAAAAGGGGACTGCGCCAATATAGCACAGTCCCTTTTCCGTTTTCCATTTATTTGCGGCCGCGGTGCAGGAAACTGAAAATACCCTTCCGCTTAACCGGCGCGGCAACTTTCGATTTTTCAGGTTCCAGAGCAGGCTTGAGTGCCTCCCGCATGAAATATTCCTGGGCATTCAATGGCAAGCTGTTCAAGGGTGTTCGTAGAATATAGCGTCCGTCAGCAAACTGTTCACGCGCTTTGACGTTGTCCCGCAATAAAATATCCATCATATCCAATAGCCGTTTTTTGATGGTGCGGTCATAAATCGGACAGGCGACCTCTACCCGGCGTTCGGTATTCCGAGTCATCATATCGCCGGAAGCAATAAACACCTTTGTCTCTTCTCCCACTCCAAATGTATAAATCCGCGAGTGTTCCAGAAAACGCCCTACAATGCTTACAATTTGAATATTGTCGGTCATTCCCGGAATTTGCGGCGTTAGACAACAAATTCCGCGAATGACTAGCCGAATTTTGACACCCGCCATTGAAGCATCGATGAATTTTTCGATCAATTCCCGATCGGTAAAGGAGTTGCATTTAACCTGAATACGGGCCTCCTTACCCGCCTTAGCTTTTTCAATCTCAGCGTCGGTAAGATCCAGGATACTCTGCTTAAAGTTGACCGGTGCTACCCACAGCTTGTGATATTCCCCATTAAGATTCGACAAAGAAAGATTGCGGAAAAATGCTGCCGCATCTTCCCCGATCTGCTGGTTGGCAGTCAGAATCGCAAGGTCCGTATAAAGTTTTGCGGTCTTTTCATTGTAGTTTCCGGTTCCGATTTGAGTAATGTAGCGAATTCCCTTATCGGTACGACGAGTAATCAGGCAAATTTTAGAATGAACTTTAAAACCCTCCATCCCGTAAATTACCTGACAGCCGGATTCCTCCAGTCTCTGCGCCCATTCGATATTGTTCTCCTCGTCAAATCGGGCGCGGAGTTCCATCAAAACCGTAACGTCTTTCCCATTCTCGGCTGCTTCAATCAGATGTTCGGCCAAGACAGACTGTCGCGCAATCCGATACAACGTAATTTTAATGGAAACGACCTCCGGATCCGAAGCGGCCTCCTGCAGCAAATTGAGCAGCGGGCGCATCGACTCATAAGGATAGGAAAGCAAAATATCATGCTGATCTACCTGTCTGAGCATACTGTCGGATGCATTCACCATACGAGACTGTTGTGGAATAAAGGATTGCAGGAGAAGCTGTTTCTTCATTCCCGTTGTCAGCCGAGTATCCAGCGCAAAGCAATAGGTCAAATCCAATGGCGCGATCGATTGAAAAACCTGCGCCTTCTCTAATCCAAGCTTCTGCCGTAGGTATTTTAAACCCTCTTCGCTAATGTCCCCCTGATATTCGAGGCGAACCGGTGCCAAGCGCATACGTCGTTTCAAGATCTTCTTCATATGCTGGCGATAATCCAAATCCTCATCCAGCAGCCCAGCATCCATATCCATATCCGCATTTCGGGTAACACTGATCACACAGCGGCTCTTCACACGATACTGATCAAAAATCCGATCCGCAAAATAACAAATAATATCTTCAACCAGCAAATAACGTTTTTCTTCCCCTCTCAAGAAAAACAGACGCCCCACAACCGCCGGAATGGGAATGATCCCAAAAACAATATTTCCATCTTTCTCCAAAGAAACCGCCACATTAAGCGTCTTGTTGGGCAGATGCGGAAACGGATGGGATGGATCAATAATCTGCGGCGACAGCACCGGCCAGATTTCGCGGTCAAAATACTCGGATGCCTCCTTAGCATCAGCTTTTGAGAGGTCTTTCATGTGCAGGCAGGTTAATCCCGCTGTGGCAAGCTGTCCGGATAAGCGCTCATATACTTCATCCCGAAGCGCATACAGTGGTGCACAGGCGCGGTATATCTTCGCAAGCTGTTCAGCCGCAGTCATTCCAGTCTTATTATCATAGTATCCGGAAGAATACTGCATATAGTCGATAAGGCTTCCCACTCGAACCATAAAAAACTCATCCAGATTCGTCGTAAATATCGAAACAAAGTGCATCCGTTCCAACAGTGGCGTATTGGTACAATTTGCTTCCTCCAACACCCGCTGATTGAATTTTAGCCAGGAAAGTTCCCGGTTCTGCATGCAGCTTCGATAATTAATTTCTTCCATTATTGTCCGTCCTTTACTCCAATCTATCCTGTCTTCTGTCTAAAAATCGATCAATGAGGTATCCTTCCCGTACTCCGGTCTGACTTACATAAAAATCCTCTGTCCCGAAACGCCGTCCGATTTCCAAAATAAGCAGAAGTCCCGGCACCATGCTGAACATCCGTTCCGGCAAAATACGATATGCGGTTTTACTAACTGAGGCATCATCATTTGTCGCAATTTTCCAAAGTTTTTCTACCTCTTGAATGGTAAAGGTGCGGTCCTGCCGATCGTGATCGAGCAATTCCTGTGACAATTGCAATGCCATCCGCATCGTGCCGCCGATTCCGCAAGCCAATCGGCAATCCTTTGGTTCCACTGCCCAATCGATATTATCCAACGTCTGCCGCACTTCACGACGCATTTTTTCAATCTCCTTGGGATTGGGAATCAGTCCCTGTACCCAGCGGGTATGCAGACACAAAGAACCAACCGGTACACTGATCATTTCCTTGGGTCCATTTTTTACAAACCACACAAATTCTGTACTTCCCCCGCCGATATCTGCCAGCAATCCTCGTTCCATCGGATAAAAATGGGTAGCGCCCAGAAAATCGAGACGCGCCTCCTCCTGCCCGGATATAATTTCCGGCAAAATACCGGTTGTCTTTCGAATGGAATTCACGACTTCATCCTGATTACTGATGTTGCGAAGGGAAGCTGTCGCAAAAATTCCTGTATAATCGGGCGTAAAACTATCTAGTAGAGCCTGAAATTCATCCAATGCTGAACAGGCCTTCTCTATTCCACGTTCTGTAAGGCGCCCTTTCTTTACATATCCAGCGAGTCCTGCCATAATTTTTTTATGAATGACCGGAATAATTTCTCCGCTCTCCAAACAATCGTATATTGACAGCCGGATCGAGTTCGATCCCATATCAACAATCCCGCAGCGCATACAGCATCTTCCTTTCCATCATGCATTCTCTTCCATCTTTTATTATAAGTTTTTTTGAAAGTCTGTCTACCAAAATTAGGTAAAATGTTTGCAAAATCCTTCAACAAATTTCAGCTTTGATCTCCTCTGGTACTATCACAATAGGATCTTTTCCTTCTTCCATGCGACAGTACAGCTTGCCATACGGTGTGGGAACCTCTATTTTCGCCCATTTCAGCCCATACAGACGCGGAACCAACCGAATCCGTCCATAACCGGGTTCCAACATTTCCAATCCTAATAATTTCGATGGTAATTGATAGGCAGGTGTCCCACCCCAGGCGTGGCTGTAATCAAAAGAATACCCTTCTTCCGGTTTAAGCCATCCTTCCTGCAGTCCTTTGTCGCAGGTCTCTACCATAGGAATCCATTTTTGAAGAAGTTCCAAGCCATACCGGGAGAATAAGCCCATTTTCCATACCGCTTCAAATACAAAATGCATAAAATACGGCTGCATTCCCGGCAAATCTTTCCGTTCCAGAACTTCCTCCAGAATTCGGCGTCCTTCCGCAGGTTCGCACAGGCCGTACAATACGGCAAGTACATTGCTATGTCTGGAAAAATACCGGCGATTGATATTAGCAGGTCGCCATTTCAAGGCTGGTTCCGGAGTATCCTGTCCATCAAAATAAAGTTTTTGCTCTTCATCATAAAAATATGCCGAAAATGCATGATATAGTTGTTCCGCTCTTTGCCTATAAATTGGAATAAATTGTCGGTATTTCGGATCATCCGCTGCCTCCAGCAGCCGAACTGCCGTCCGCAATGCTCCATAATAAAAGGCATTCAATGCCGTTTGTCCCAATGCCTTAGGCGGATGGTGCATCGAATATCCGTCTACCACAATCCAATCGATAAACATATAATTCGGCGCAGCTGTTATGACTCCGTTGTCATCGGTATAACTATGGAAACGCTTCAAAAGAGCACGCAATGCAGGCAAGCAGTTCCGCACCATTTCCAAATCATCATTATATTGGTAGACATCCCACAGCATCTGTACCCAGATCAGGCTGTATGTCGTATGGAACATCCAGCCGTCCGTCAGCATTAAGCGTTCGGCTGTCCGCAGGACATCCAGCCGCGCCAGCCGCATATCTCCAAAGGTATAGGCAGTCATCAAACTTTCGATGTAATAGTCGCCAGTACAAGCCAGCGGTTCCTGATGCCGCGGGCTGTCCAGATGCAGCGTCTGGCGGCAAATCTGCAGCGCCCATTTGCAGACCTCCCAAACCTTCGTCAGTTCCAGGTCGGAACAGGAAAACTTACCTTCTACTTCCACCGGATAGCAGCTGAATCGGATTGCCGGACGCAAAATTGCCGGCGAAGCAGAACGATTGCAAACTGAAATATCCAGTCCTCCAATGCTGTGCATCTGAAATCCGGAGTAATTCATATTCCCGGTCAGAATCAGCGTTTCCGGACTGGAATCTTTGCCCGTCAGTTCCCGAAAATGCACGGTTATTTCACATTCTCCCGCCGTCTCTGCCTTTAACAGCAAATACCCCGCATAAATGCGGTCAAATTCCACTGAAAAGGTTCGTTCTTCTCCTGCGCCTACTACAAATTCCTGCGCTCCCTGCGGCAAAATTTCCTGCATAGAAAGCATAGGGATCGGGGCGTCCGTCAAATTCCATACCGGCGAGACTATCTGCACTGTTTCCCACCCATCCGGTTTGATCCGCTGGTCATAACGATACGGCGCCGCATAACATCCATTTCGGCGTACCTCCCAACTTTCATCGCTGACAATCCTCTCGTGGGATCCGTCTTCCAACCGGATATCGGCCTCCAAATAAAAACCGCCATGTCCCTGCGACCATTCTGAGATCACAACGGACGGAATTTGTACCTGTGCCAAAAACGAAATTTGTTTTCCGCTCAAATCAACATGATACCGATTTGCAAAATGATGCTTCATCGGAAGATTATGTCCAAAATCGCCGCCCGCCGCTACAGGGCCAATCCCTACAAATTCTTCATTACAGTAAAGTCGGAAAAATGTATCGCCACTCACTCGGATTTCAGCCGAAACGACGTCCCGCCGGAAGGAAATTTCTTTGCGGAATTCCGCCATACAATAATGCGAAAAATCCCGTCCTCCATTCGCACTAGAAATTGCGCAGGATTGTTCCAGCGGATAGCGATTTTCATCCAGCCAGATCCATTTTGCCCTCTGTGCCATGCTCTCCCACTCCTTTTCTATGGTACAACATTCTAGTCTAATGATACTCAATCTATTCTCCTTCCGCAAGAGGAAATCTTATACAAAACTCCCATTTATTCTTTTTGAATTATGCACAATATCCCAATGTTTCTCTCCACTTTTTTACCCAAAATAGACAGGCTTCTTGATATAGGCATCTTGCATTTCCCTCTAAAACATGCTACAATGGGAACAATATTATCATTTGCGGAGGTGCCTTTTGCATGTTTACCAAAAAGACGAACTTCAAGGCGATGAAAGCGGATGCAATTCTCTCGGCATATAAGAAAAACATTTTGATTTTCTGGGTGCTGCATGCCTTGACAGTCGTCGGTGCAGTCATTGTGGCTGTTATGTTTTTTACCGGAAAAAGTACCATCACCAGTTCCTTTTTCTCGGTTGTCTTTCTTTGTGTTTTGAATTATCTCTTTTATACGGGACGGAAACTCCAGTTTCATATGCTCAATCAAGTTCTGAACAACAATTGTGATCCCATAAAATTTGAAAAAATTTTCCGTGGTCTGGAACATTCTGGAATGAACAAGGTAGATTGCCAGCTAAACATCGCACGTGGTCAGTTTTATGCAGGAAAGCCACAAGAGGCTCTTGATACCTTATTGGCAATGCCCCGTCCTAAAGAAGGAACTTTACAGATTTTTCAATACTATAACGTCATGGCAGGCTGCTATGAGGCAACACAGGATTTTGAACGAGTCGTGGAGGTCCGGGAAAAGGTCAAAAAGCTCATGATTGGCCTCAAGGAAGGAACACCTGCTCTTCGCAATGGCCAGCAGCTTCTCACCATTATTGACGGCATTTTAACCTTCCATCAGGGAAGTTATATGCGCTGTTATGAAATTTATGAAGATTTGTTTGATGCCTCCTCCTACCCACTCAGCCGTATGACCGTTTTGATCAAGCTGGCGAAAATGGATCAAATGACTGGTGCCGCACGCAGCGCAATCGATCACTGCGAATATATACTCGATGCCGGCGGCACCACTTTCTACAAAAAACAGGCACAGGAAATCCTGGAACTTTGCCGCCCTCGCAAAAAAGAAGAAACTGAATCCCCTGAGGAGGACTCCAATGGAACTGAATGAAGCCCGGCAGAAAATTGATCATATCAATCACGAAATGCTGCGTCTGCTGGAAGAACGTATGCAACTTTCCCGCGAGGTGGCCGAATACAAACAGGCACATAACATGGAGATCTTTGTCCCGGCGCGAGAAGTAGCGATTTTAAATGAGATGCGTACTGCCGCTTCTCCCGGCATGGAAGACTATGTAACCGCATTTTTTAATGCACTCCTACAAATCAGCCGCGACTATCAAGCGGATATTCTTTCTCGCAGCCGCGAAAATCTCGCCATTCCCGCCGAAATCCGCACCGAACATCTTTTGCTCAAGCCGCTGGATCAAACGGCTGCGCCTGCTCTCTTTTCGCTGACCTCTGATCCCGAAATTACCCACTTTATGCGCTTTCAAACTCATACTGAGATATCTCAGACAACCGATGCCATTCAGGATTGGACCTCTGGCGGCAATCTTTCCTATATTGTCCTCAAACAGACTGGCGAATTTGTCGGGCTGTTCACTTTCCAGACCTCTTCGGAAAAACCGCGCACCGTTGTTCTGCGTGTATTTTTGGGGAAGCCATTCTGGGGGAAAGGGTATTGCGGCGAACTTCTCCGCATGGCAAAAGATTTTGCTCATAATTTTCTCCAAGCCGAGCAGCTGCAAGCCTATGTGCTAAGTCAAAATATTGCTTCCTGCCGCGCCCTCGAGAACGCCGGATTTTCTTTGGAACAGCAGTTTTCCTACCCCGATCTCGATGGTTTCCTCTTTCTTTATACGTATTTTTTAACCGAGTGATTCTCTCATAAATAAGTCCACCTCCTTCCGCCACATTGGCAGAAGGAGGTTTCCTTTTTGTATATTATCCTCGATATATTTCGTATTGTTGATTTTTTAGCACATCTAGCAAAGTTGGAATATCCAAAATCGGACGTTCCGTTACAATTCCACCCTTTCCGCAAGCTTCGGGGAAATGAAAATCCGAACCTCCAATCTGTTTTAATCCGAATTTTTCCGCCCACGCCAACGCAATTTCATTGCGGGAATCATGATTAGGATGACCATTCCAGACCTCAATCCCATCCAGATACTGTGGCGGAATCACTGTCATTCCATCTCGAAAAGGATGCGCCTGATAAAACAGAAGTCCCTCCTGTCGGGCAAGCTGCGCAAAGGAAGCGGGTTTCATCGCCATCATTTCCGGATGATGCAGTAAAAACTCCTCATCTGCCCCATAGACCAAGTAATCATTGTCATTCTCGTCAAAGCGCAGTTCCATTCCCAGCAGCACTGTGAGCCGATCCCCTGCCGCTGCATGGAAGCGCCGGTATCCCGACATGAAATGCTCGATTTGTTGTTCCCATGGAGTCTCCTTATCAAAATGCGAAAAGGTGTGTCGATTCATATGATCCGTTACAACTACACCCGCATATCCCTCCTCAATGTATAATTCTGCTGCTTTCTCCGGTGGGTATTCAGCGCACTTACTGACGCCTTGAGTATGACAATGCAATTCCATACGATACATATTCGAATCTCCTCATCTTGAACGATTGGTCTTTCTATATATTGTAGTAAATTTTCAAAAAAATAGCAAGTATCCGCCTGCCTTTTTATACTTGACAAATAAATAAAATCCGCTTAAAATAGTTAGTATGCTAATTATTTTATATAGGGGGAAAATATGGAAACAACCTTTCATCATTTGATCCTAACCGTGCAGAATACATTTCAGAAAAAAATCGTATCCAAAGCCGCCGAATCAGATCTCTTACCTGGACAATCCAAATTTCTCGATTACCTGGAAGATCATGACGGATGTGAACAAAAAATTTTAGGAGAAGTTTTTCATCTGGAAGGGGCAACTGTCACCGGTATCCTGCAAAGGATGGAACAAAATGGGCTGATTGAACGCCGTTCGCAAAACGGAAATCGAAAAAGCAACTATGTATTCTTGACCGAAAAAGGGAAAGCTGCCTGCACGATTGTGCGGAATATCTTTGCAGAATACGAACGCTGCGCATTTTCGGGAATCTCGTCCGCGGAACAGGAGTTTTTTCTGGAGATCCTCCAAAAAATTTATCAGAATCTTACAAAGGAAGCGAACAACTAAATGGACAAATTTAAACGGTATGGAATTTTTCTAATTGGACTGTTTATTAATGCGCTAGGAGTCAGTTTTGTCACCAAAGCGGCGCTCGGTACCTCCCCTATTTCCAGTATTCCCTACACCTTAAGCCTCGGTTTTGAGCCGACGCTTGGTCAATTTACCATTGTTTTCAGTCTACTGTTGATTATTTTGCAAATTTTGCTACTGCGCAGGCGCTTTGATAAAATTCAATTGCTTCAAATCCCGGTATCCTTTCTTTTTGGGTATTTTATTGATTTTACCATGTTCCTGCTTTATTTTATCCAACCGCATCACTATGCTGCCAAGTTCCTTTCCCTTCTAATTGGCTGCATCATTCTAGGATTTGGCGTTTATACGGAAGTTCTCGCCAATGTTGTAATGCTTCCGGGTGAAGGGTTTGTCAACTCGGTCTGTATCGCTTTCCACACCGATTTTGGTATTACAAAGGTCTGTTTTGATGCTGGAATGACCATTTGTGCCGGATTGATCTCGCTGTTGCTATTTTCATCTATCAACGGCGTGGGAATCGGTACCATTATTGCCGCCTTGATTGTGGGACTAATTGCCAGATTTTTTGCAAAAAAACTCGCTTTTCTCCAGCCAATTCTTTTTCCTATCTCCTAAAATAATCACTGAAACAACAAAAAATCCGCAGCTTCTGCTGCGGATTTTCTATTATTGCACTGTATACTGCTGGCGGGCTTCCATCTGTTCTTTAAGAATCATATCTTTGACCTTCATCAGACGGGTAACGTTGCTGCGCTCATTGTCTTCCAGCTTCATCGTGATATATTTAATGGTTTTCTGTGTTTCGGGAATCATCACATGTTCCAGCGCATTGACCCGGCGCCGGGTCTTTTCAATTTCATCCGCCAGCATGGAACAGGTCTTTTCCACCTGCGCGAGCTCAATCAGTTTGGGCATCAGGTCAGCCAAATCCAAGACTGCGCCATCCAGTTCCGCCGAGGTGAAGGCAAAGCTGTACGGCAGATCAGAAATCTGCCCGCCACCCTGCGCGGCAAAGGTGGGAACGGTCACACCCATAATATTGTGTTCCCCAACCGTGACTGAGACATCGCCACCTGCCTCAGAGAGGAGTGCCTCACCGATAGCTGTGTCGCCCATCCGGGCAGAGGCAATTGCCACCCGCTTCATATCGCGTCCCAGAGCCGCCTCCACTTCCGCACGCAGCTCACGGTTCCGGCGAATATAGAGCATGAACTGCCGCACCATTTCATCCCGCTTGTCTTTGAGAAGCTTATGCCCCTTGACCGCGGTTTTCAGGCGCTTTTTCAGGCGGGTCAATTCCATCCGGGTCGGATTTACACGAATTGCCATAGCGGGTTACTCCTTTTCTTCGGATTTGGGATAATACAGGTCGAGATACTCGTCCTTGATACGCTTCAGCTCGCTGCGAGGCAGGATTCCCAGCAGTTTCCAGCCGATTTCCAGCGTCTCCTCGATGCTGCGGTTGGTCTGGTAGCCCTGCGATACATACTGCTTTTCAAATTCGGTCGCGAATTTCGCATACAACTTATCGACACTCGACAATGCTGCCTCACCGAGAATGACCGCCAGTTCCTTCGCTTCCTTACCGCGGGCATAAGCTGAGAACAGCTGGTTCATAACACCGGAATGGTCAGCACGGGTTTTGCCTTCGCCGATTCCCTTATCTTTCAGACGGGACAGTGAGGGCAGAACGTCAATCGGCGGAGTGATGCCTTTCAGATACAAATCACGAGACAGGATGATCTGCCCCTCGGTGATATAACCGGTCAGGTCAGGAATCGGATGCGTTTTGTCATCTTCGGGCACGGTCAGGATCGGCAGCTGGGTAATGGACCCCTTTTTGCCGCGGATTCGTCCCGCTCTTTCATAAAGGGACGCGAGGTCGGTATAAAGATATCCGGGATATCCGCGCCGTCCGGGGACCTCCTTGCGGGCAGCCGAAACTTCCCGCAGTGCCTCGGCGTAGTTGGTGATATCAGTCAGGATAACGAGGACGTGCATGCCTAGCTCATACGCTAGATATTCGGCACAGGTGATCGCCATACGCGGAGTCGCGATACGCTCAACAGCCGGGTCGTTTGCCAGATTCATAAAGAGGACAGCACGGTCGATTGCGCCGGTGCGGCGGAAATCCTTGATAAAGAAGTCCGCTTCCTCAAAGGTGATGCCGATCGCGCCGAAAACAACTGCGAATTTCTCACCGGAACCGCGCACCTGCGCCTGTCTTGCGATCTGCGCCGCCAGCTGGGCATGCGGCAGACCGGATCCAGAGAATACCGGCAGCTTCTGTCCGCGGACCAGCGTATTCAGGCCGTCAATAGCAGACACACCAGTCTGGATAAATTCCGCCGGATAGTCGCGCGCCGCCGGGTTGATGGGAGATCCGTTGATATTCAGCCGCATCTCAGGGATGATTTCGGTTCCACCGTCGATGGGATTGCCCATTCCGTCAAAAACGCGGCCGAGCATATCGGGGCTGACCTTCAGTTCAATGCCGTGTCCCAGAAAACGCGCCTTAGAGTCGGCAATCCGCAGGCCCTGTGAGCTTTCAAACAGCTGCACCATTGCCTTATCGCCGTTGACCTCCAGCACCTTTCCGACCCGGAGTTCTCCGTCTGCCTGTTCAATTTCCACCAGTTCGTCGTATTTGACCCCTTCGACGCCGTCCACCAGCATCAGAGGCCCGACGACCTCGCGGATAGTCTTATATTCTTTACGCATGGTCGTGTTCCTCCTCCATCAGTCCGGCAAACTGCGCTTCCAGTTCCCCGGTCACAGCAGCATAGTGCGCATCCCACTGATCTTCGGGGACACGTTTGAGCCGTCCGATCTTCTCGACGACCGGCATGGTCAGGATCTGCTCAAAGGGAACTTCCGCCGCTACAGCCTCCTCGCCCTTGTGATACCAGCTCAGAATCAGTTTCAGCATCCCGTACTGCTTCTTGGGGGAAGTATAGGTATCTACATCGTCAAATGCGATCTGATGCAGATAGTCCTCACGAATGGAGCGCGCCGCTTCCAGCGTCATCCGATCCTTAAGCGCCAGCGCATCCACGCCGACCAGACGGACAATTTCCTGAAGTTCCGCCTCTTCCTGCAGGATACTGCGGGTTTCGCGAACCTGCGCCGACCAGTCGGAGGCGACCTTCTGATCGAAATAATCCGAGAGATTTTCGTTGTAAAGCGAGTAACTTGTCAGCCAGTCAATTGCCGGGAAGTGCCGCTTATAAGCCAAATCTGCCGACAATCCCCAGAACACCTTGACAATCCGCAGCGTTGCCTGCGAAACCGGCTCGGAGGTGTCGCCGCCGGGAGGAGATACCGCACCGATGGCAGAGATCGCGCCGAAGCGACCATCCGATCCGATGCAGCGGACAAATCCTGCTCGCTCATAGAATTCTGCCAGACGGGAAGACAGATACGCCGGATAACCTTCTTCACCGGGCATTTCTTCCAGACGTCCGGACATTTCGCGGAGCGCTTCCGCCCACCGGGAGGTGGAGTCCGCCATGATCGCGACCTTATACCCCATGTCGCGGAAATATTCGGCAATGGTGATACCGCTGTAAATGGAAGCTTCCCGTGCCGCAACGGGCATATCAGAGGTATTTGCAATCAGAACCGTCCTCTTCATCAGCGAAAGCCCAGTACGGGGGTCGTGCAATTCCGGAAATTCCAGCAAAACGTCGGTCATTTCGTTGCCGCGCTCACCACATCCGATGTACACGATAATATCTGCATCCGCCCATTTTGCCAGCTGATGCTGTACGACCGTCTTGCCCGATCCGAACGGACCGGGAATGGCTGCAATACCGCCCTTTGCAATGGGGAACAGGGTATCAATCACCCGCTGTCCGGTAATCATCGGCTCATCGGGCGCAATTTTCTCCGCAGTCGGACGCCCGCGGCGAACCGGCCAGCGCTGCAACATGGGAACTTCCACCAGATCGCCGTTTTCCTTCCGGATTCTGGCGATCGGCTCAACGATGGTTGCCTCGCCCTCAAAAATCCACTCCACTGTACCCGAAAGCTTGGGTGGCATCATAATTTTATGAAGAACGGCCGGCGTCTCCTGCACGGTTCCGAGAATATCGCCGCCAACCAGCTTGTCGCCTTCTTTTGCTGTGGGGACAAACGCCCACTTTTTCTCCCGATTCAGTTTGGGAACCTCGATTCCGCGGGTAATGCGGTCGCCTGCCTCCTCATAAATGACATTGAGGGGACGCTGGATTCCGTCAAAAATTCCTTCAATCAAACCGGGCGCCAACTCGACCGAAAGTGCTTCGCCGGTGCCGTAAACCGGTTCTCCCGGCCCCAAGCCTGCCGTTTCTTCATATACCTGAATGGAAGCCTCGTCGCCGCGCAGCTCGATGACCTCTCCAATGAGGCGCTTCTCACTGACCCGGACCACGTCGTACATCTGGACATCGCCCATGCCGTCCGCCACAATCAGAGGCCCGGCCACCTTGCGGATGGTGCCGCGGACTTCCTTTTCCATTGGATTTTTCATAATCTTCTCCTTCTATCTGTGGACTATTGCAGGTCCATTCCGACCGCTTTATAGATATTGCTCTGAATCTGATCCCGGCCGAAGCCGTCCGATCCCCTGCTTCCGGGAATGGGAATGATTGCCGGGCAGGTTCTTGCCTGATACCGTGCCAGTTCCTCCGGAACCATCCGAGCCAGCTGCTCGGTGATATAGATAATGGAACATCCCTCCCGCGCCAGCTTATGGATGGCACGTGCAGTATCTTCCGCGGTTTCGGCAGTAATCGTCTGAACCCCCAGAACCCGGAACAGCATCACGGATTCCCGATCGCCGATGACGGCCATTTTTCCATCTGACTGATTCTGGCTCACAGAAAAACGCTCCTTCCTGATTGTCATGCTTTTCTGGCGAACAGGACTCGAAGTTCCCGCGCCTCATTCTCGCGCTGCATCCAGTATCCGACGATCGGTCCGATACTAAAGGTATCATCCTGCCCTTCGTTGAGCAGGAGCGTCCGCTCTTCGGTAAAGCGCCGTTCCGCATCGGTGAGGCTACCGTCCTGGACATAATCCGTCAGAACCCGGCTCACAGCTGAGGCAAATTCACCCTTGCAGAGAGTCGGAACAAATTGTCCCGATCCAAGCGCTTCGGCAAAAGCCTCCTGCGGGATAGTACCGCCCGGCAGCAGGACCAGTGAAAGCTTTTCTGCATCCCATTTGAGGGCCGCCGCACGCAGTGTGCTGAGCACATTGGTAAAGTCAGCCTGTGCCGTAAAGTAGCGGCTCAGCAATGGATTTTTCTTCTTATGCAAAACGAGCCTTATCTGCTCAAAAACAGCGCGATCCACTGCCGCACTGAATTCCAGCAGGCTCTGATTGGAATCTGCCTCTTCCAGCACCGGCCGGAAAGCCGCGGGCAGCATCGAATATTCCCCAGCCTCCACCGAAATCCGAACCAGATCGGCAGGCACCGTCCCGCCTTCCATCAGCAGCCGCGAAACGTCCTGTTCCAGCCGCTTTCCCTTATAGGCAGCCTTAATATTGTGCGCATCGACCGGCAACAGGAACAGATCCGTCCAGACCGGTTCCGGAGATAACTCGGCAATTACCTTCCTTGTCTCCTCTTCCTCCATCCGGATCATGCTCTCGGGGTCATCCTTCGGCGCACCGTTTCCATATCCAATCTCGGAAAGAAGGCGGATCGCATCTTCCCGGCTCGCTTCCCGCAGCCGGGTCCAGCGGGCGGCATCAATCAGTTTCAGTTCCAACGCCCGAATCCGTCCGACGGCAAATGGATAGCTGACCTTTGCCATATGACCACCCCTTCCTTACGATTCCTGCGGATACAGCATCCGATAAATCTCCTGTTCCATTTCCTCCCGTGCGAGGCTGACCAGCATCTCAAACGAAGCATTCACATCATATACCGGCCCGCTCAGGCGGAATCCGCCCGCTATTCCGGCAGGCGCGTCGGCAAGGGTCAATTTCCCTTCCCGGCCTGCATCCTTCAGGGCGGCATTCAGCTGTTTCAGGAAGCTCTTCTCGCCGATCAGCGGAAGATTTCCCTCCGGCACCGACTCATATTTTTCGCGGTCGGCAGCCGGGATTTCCAACACCTCGGTACCGGTCTCCGCCGATTCCATTACCAGCCGCAGAATTAACGCTCTCCAGCGGCCCTCCGGCAGGTTCATCAGCTGCCGAAAAGCGTCCGCAAACGCCTCATCCATGACGGCGCGGCGCGCAGCCAACGTATTCTTACGCGTTTCCAGTCCCGCCATCAGCATTTCCCGCCGCTCCATCTCGTCCACTGTTTTCATAGCGGACTGCAGCAAGAAATCTGCCTCGGCTTCGGCATCCGCCCGAATTTTGGCAGCAGCTGCTTCAGCCTTTTCCTCCCCCTGTTTGCGCAGGGCGGCGGCTTCTTCTTCCGCATTTTTGCGGATCTTATCTAAAATTGCTTCCGCACCCAAAAAAATTCCTCCTTATTTCCTCACTGCCGAACCGCCCTTATACCGGGATTCCAACGAAGATCAGCAGAACGGAAACCAGCAACGCCAGAATCGCATAGGTTTCGACCAATGCGGTCATGGTGATACCTTTTGCAGAGGAATCAGGCTGTTTTGCGGTCATGTGGATGGCCGCAACCGCAGCCTTGCCCTGAGAAATCGCGGACAGCAGACCCACAATTGCCATCGGCATGCAGGCTGCAAAGAATGCCCAACCCTGCTGAGTGGTGAGTTCGATTGCGCCGCCTCCGAGCAGACCGACGCGAACCATAACCAGAACTGCAATCAGGAAGCCGTAAATACCCTGTGTACCGGGAAGTGCCTGCAAAACGAGCAATTTACCGAACAGGTCGGGTTTTTCCGAAACAACGCCGGCAGCTGCCTGACCGCCGATCTGTACACCGTAAGCAGAGCCAATACCGGGAAGTGCTGCGGCCAGAACCGCACCTGCAATAGCCAAAACGAGTCCGAGTGTCATGTCAATTTCCTCCTTAATTTTCCCCGTCGGATGTCACATCGACAAACCGGGGGCTGACCTGAAGCGGACGGAATGCGTAGCCGCCGCCTTCATAAAATTTGTTGAAAAATTCGATATACTGAAGTCGACTGTCATGCACATAGGCAGACAGCAGACCCATCGCCAGATTGAAAAGATGTCCGGCCGCATAAATGGCCAGCGACAGGATAAATCCGATTACTGATCCCTGCACCATGCCGGCCAGCAGATTCATAACCATTCCGACAACACCGGTTGCCAGCGAAAGGGCAAGGATACGGGAATAGGACAGGATATCGCTCATATAGCCGGTGATGCCGTACAAGCCGCCAAAGCCGCCTACAATTTTCCCGACAATTCCCTTCTTTGCGCGTCCGGCTGTCAGGAACACAATCGCCGCCCCTGCAATCGCCAATACCGCGCCTACGGTCTGCGTCTGCGGCAGGAACAAAAGTCCCAATCCGGCAATCAGCATCATCCAGCTGAACTGGTCAAAAATGGCGTCCCAAAAATGCCCGGCCTTGATATCGGCCGCCATCTTCATCGCCATACCTGAGAAAATGTGCAGCACGCCGATAATCATACAGAAAATGAGCATCCCCATCGGGTTATCCAGCGGTCCAAACAGCAGCGGGTGCCAAGTTTCTCCAAAATAGCTGCCGAAGACGATTCCCCAGAAAATGGTGGTAAAACTGGAAAAAAACATGACATTCACCAGCTTTGCCATATCGCCGCGTGGCTTTTTAAGCTTTTTGAATGCCCACAGTCCGATCAGCATCAAAAGGCCATAGCCTGCATCACCCATCATCAGACCGAAAATGATCCAATACCAAGGCCCCATGACGGGGTTCGGATCCAGTTCCCCGTTTTTAGGCCGGGAAAACATATCCGTAATTGTTTCAAACTGCGAAATAAAGCGGTTGTTTTTGGTAACAGTCGGGGGATTATCTTCGGGTTCCGGATCGACAAAGGTCAGATCAAAGCAATCTGTCGCCTTTTCCAGCGCCTTTTTCAGGCGATCCGTACGGTCACTCCGCACCCAGCCTTCCAGATAGAAGGTTTCCATCGTCTCGCCGAATGGAGTTTCCTCCCGTTCTTGCGCCGCATCGGACTGGTCACAGTAAATTTCCAGCTTTTCGCTCTTCTGGGCCAGTTCCGTCAACTTTTCGCGGGCGGCAGTCTGCATTTTTTCTGCCTCTGCCAATTCCTTCTCATATTGCTGCATGGTATCTTTGGGAAGTCCGTCTCCGGGCGGCGCTGCCTGCGAAAATCCGATTGCCGCCAGATCCTCCAGCATGCCTTCTTCCTCCTGCCGGTAGGTATAAACCAGAACGGCCGTTCCCTGCGAGCCGGTGTCCAGCTGAATCACAGCGCCGTCCCGTTTCTCCGCCGCCTCCCACAGGAGATCCGCTTTGGATGGGTCGATATAGCCGCTGTAAATTCCTGCGGATTTGGTTCCTCCCAGCGCTTCCACTGGAATATCCATCCGAATCCACGGCCGGATTTCCTCGATTTTAGCGCGGATTTCCGAAATACGGGCAGCTGCGCTTTCCGATTCCGCCGAAATTCTTTCCGTTTCCTCCAGTAATTTCCTCGCCTCTTCATCCGGCGTCAGAAGTTCCTGAAAGCTGATCTCCGGCCGTGGGGCAAACATCCCTTTTTTCGGCTGATATGGCTTCATCATCCGCAGCGCCTGCTGCGCACGAAGGGTTTCCTCTGCTGTTTCCGGATGGAAACTCTGATCCTCCGGCGGAATGGGCATCAGTTCTCCGCACCGCTGCAAGGCTTCTGTCACCGCATCCCGATCTTCCCGGAGCACGATTAGCATTGCCTTTTTCATCGGAACAATCATTGCTGCTCAATCCTTTCTACTATCCGTGCAGCCGCCTGAGGCAGATTTTGGCGGGCTTTCTCCGCCTCCTCTGCGTCCCGGCCGGCAGCTGCGGCCAATATTTCACGGGTTTGCTCCTGCAGCCTCGTCTGCGCTTCCTTCACCAATTCTGCCGCCTGCTGTCGGGCTTTTGCCACAATCTGATCGGCTTCCGTTCGCGCCTCTTCCTGGGCTTTCGCCAATTTTGCGCGATTTTCCTCCAAAACCGCGGCTTTTTTCTGCCGCGCCTTTTCCTCTTCCGCCTGAATCAATTCCAATACAGACATTCTTTCACCACCTTTACCATCCAGATCCGGCTCAAACTTTCTTTGCTGCCGGCCGTCTGCTCTGCCGCTGCAAGAGCCTACTCAAAATATATTATATCAAAGTTGACGCAAAATTACAATTAAAATTTTATAAAATCAGCAATATTGCCATATATTCCATTGAACATATACAATATAGACAAATCCGTTAAATTTTATACAAACGGATTGACAGGATAGTGTATTACTGATATAATACACTTAGAAAAACATCATTACTCAGATTCTATCCAATTCGAAAGGAGGCGGCAGATTGGATATCTGGTCTCATTTTACACTGACTCGGAAAGAAGCTGTTTATTTGCAGCTGATTCGTCGAATCAAGCAACTTCTGGCAGCTGGTCAGCTGGCGGATGGAATGGCGCTCCCCTCCCGCCGGGAAACTGCCGCTCAGCTCGAAATTAATCCGAACACGGTCCAAAAAGCTTATAAAATGCTGGAAGAAGAGGGGATTCTCACAACAGAAGGGAACACGGGCAGTATGATCCACTGTTCCGAGGAAACCCGGCAAAAAATCCGGGAGGAATGGATTCGGGAAGTTGGGGCGGATTTTGTGCGGAATGCCAAGGAATTAAAACTATCCTACAAGCAGATGATGGATCTATTGAGCGAATTGTGGGAAGAAACTTAATATTTTTTTGCAATCGGTGTACTACTCAGTTAATACAGAAAGGAAGATTTCGCTATGAAAAACTTCTGCACTTTATTTTCGCGTGAATTTACCAACTGCACTGTCCCCACATGGATTTTAGCGTTGATCGCCATCCTTTTCCAGCCATTGTTCTACTGGATTACCCTGCAAAATACATCAGACGCGACCCGCTTTGAGACGGTCTATCTTGCGTCAGCTGCCCCGATTGTTGTGCCGGTACTATTTGCAGCCTTAACCGGCTGGATGATCTGGATGACCATGCGCGACATCACCAACGGCAGTGTTGCGACGCTGCTGACCCTTCCCGGCCGCCGTAGCCAGATCTATCTTGCGAAAATTCTCGCATTTTGCACCTCCCTACTGATTCTGATTGCGAGAATTCTCACCGGTATTGCGCTCTGTTATCCCCTTTTCCTCAGCTGGTGCGAAAAATTCGCCCGCATCGCGCAGGTTGACTGCCGGATGACGGCGGGATTCTGGCTCGGACTATGCCGCACACCGCTGTTCCGTCTGCTCTGCCCGATGACTTTCCGGGAAATGATTTCTACTCTGCTGCTTCTACTCACCCTGCCGCTGCTCAGTTTTCACATCGGCTGGAGACGCGGACGTCGCTGGGTGCGGTCTATCATACTAGCTCTCCCGGTTCTGGTCAGCTGGATCTTTATTCTGCGTTCCAGATTGAACAATTACACTTATCTGGATCGGGCTGACTATATTCTCTATGCCGTATTGCTCGGATTTCTCGCTCTAATGATTTTGGACAGCTTCCGCGCGGTACGGAACGGGGATTTTTAAGGAGGAGTTCGTATGAAAAAATATTCAATACCTGTTTCCATAGTAACCGCCATACTGCTGATTACTGGTGTCTATACCGCAGCGTGGCTGCCAGTCCGAAGCGCCGAAATGCAGTTCTGGTTGGAGGAAAGCGGCGATCCGTCCGCCATGGACCCCTTTTCGATTACCGGCGTTCTGGGGGATGATTACGAACAGACGGATTTTACCATTAAGCAGGGAAAAATCGGGCAGGAAACCTCAGTCATCCCGACCGCATGGAAAGCAGATGAGTGGCCGATGAGCTTTTCTGCACAGCCTGTATTTCGTGTGGACGGGATTCGGGAGGAAAGTTTTTATGCAATCCGGGATTCCAAATATCCCGAAAGTGGCTATTATGATGTAACCCATACTGTCACCAGCACCCAAATGCGCCTGACATGGAAATTGAACGGCTTTGACTCGGTAAACGGCGAATCACAGCACTTTCTTGCGCAGATTGACACCGGACTGATTAATCGGAATCCTTACCGTTTCCAGCATTCTACTTATCAATGTTTTGAAACGGAACCGACGCAGGAGGAAATGGAACGTTCCTGCCAGCACGAAAATCAGGCAAACTGGAATCCTGCACCGGAAAATCCTCCCACCCAGTCTCTGATCGGTTATCAATTTCCTTCCGGCATGGAGAATGTTGCCCAAATCGGCAATGTCTTCTACTTTGTCCCCACCGTCAAACAGGAATGGGAAGGAACCCGCTGGATTTACTGTCTGAACCGCCCCGAAAACTGGATCAATGCGGCATTTTGTGAAGATTACGAAACGATCGGCGACATCACTCCGCTGTGCGAGGTTGTGAGCGGAAATATGGTGGATATTCTGGGATTGTATGCGCTCGAAAACGGAACCCTGGTGCTCTGCATCCAGAATCAGCGGGGAATCGCATTCCAATTCTATGACTCCCGCAGCGGCGATTTCCTGGGAGAAGCTGATACCGAGCTTTTTGGGGTTCCAGACGGGTATTTCTTCTTTTATCCGGACGGAGACAGCTTTTGTGCCGGATTTCGAAGCCGGGAATATAGCCAGTCCCGCATTGTGGCGGTTTCCACCCAAAATGGAGGCAGTATCCTGCATCCGGCGCGGACCGTTAATTTCCGCATTCTGCATGCACGATTTGCTGATGGAAAACTGGGGATAATTGGCTCGAAGGAATCTCCGGATCATCCGCCTGAATATCAGATTTTCGTCTGTCAATCCGGACAAACCGAGCCGCTCTATCAGGCCATTCTACATACACCTGCCAGCCAGGAGGGGGCACAGGATTCTACTGACCTCTACACAGTCTCCCGAACTATGCGCAAATTTACATTGGAAAGGGCGGAGGAACCATGATTGAAGTCAAAGATTTGGAAAAAACATATCCCGGCACCGGACGGGTTCTGACCGGCATCAGTTTCACCATTCCCGATGGACAGATTGTAGGGTTGCTCGGCCGGAACGGCGTGGGCAAAACCACCCTTCTTAAACGCATGGCGGGCATCACCGGCGGAGGCGGGACCGTCCTCTACGATGGCAGGCCGCCGCAGAAATGTTATGAGGATCTCGCCTTTTTAAGCGGCGACGGTTCCTTTTTTCCCGAAATGACTGCTTGCGAATATGCGGATTTCCTCTGCCGCTTCTATCCGCGCTTCGACCGGGAACGCTTCGGCAGTCTCCTTTCCTTCTTCGAACTGAACCTCTACACCCGCCAGAAGCTTTCCACCCTCTCAAAAGGCCAGAAAACCCGCGTCGAACTGGCCGCCGGCTTCTCCAAGGGGGCAAAATACCTCCTTCTCGATGAGCCGTTCTCTGGCAAGGACGTCTTTTCCCGCAAGGATTTCCTCAAACTGCTCACCGCCGGCCTCCGCTGCGGCGAAACGCTGCTGATTTCCACCCATGATGTCGAGGAAATGGAAAATATCTTCGACCGAGTTCTTCTTCTGCGGTACGGTGGCGTCCATGCCGACCTTCTGGCCGAGGAATGGCAGGAGGATGGCCGTTCCCTCTCCGACCTCTATGCCGATACTATGGGCTACGATGACAAACGATATCAAAAATATTTATAAAAGTCCGGGATCGCCCTTGTATTTCCGCCGAAAATCTGCTATGATAAAGAAAAAACTATCGATAGGGAGTGTTTTCCATGGATACAAACTGTGCATACTGCATGAAAGGCGATCTCGTTGCAAAATTCGGCTACTTCGCCTGCGAGCTGGATTCCAGCATGGTCTATGTCTTTAAAGAGCAGAGCCATCCCGGCCGCTGCATCGTCGCTCACAAAAAACATGTCAGCGAAATGATCGACCTTACTGACGAAGAACGCAACGTTTACTTTGCGGATATTGCCAAAGTTGCCCGTGCACTGCACAAGGCTTTCCACCCCGACAAAGTCAATTACGGCGCTTACGGCGACACCGGCTGTCATCTTCATTTCCACCTCGTTCCCAAATATAAGGATGAAGTAGAATGGGGCACCACCTTTGAAATGAACAGCGGCAAAGTCATGCTGACCGATGCTGAATACGAAGAAATCGCACAGAAAATCCGCGACAATCTCGACTAAGCGGCTTTCGAATGGCAGGCACCCGCGTGTGCCTGCTTTTTTCGTAAAATTTTTCTTGGGATTGGAAAGGAGTGCCTGCAATGATTCTGCATATTCTGGGAAGCTGTTCCGGCACCGAGCCCATGCCAGGACGTCATCACACCAGCGTCGCACTGGAATCCGGCGGAAAGCTGTACTTTCTGGACGCCGGAGAACACTGCGGATACAGTTCCCACTTGCTGGGAATCGACCAGTTGAATCTGGATAGCATTTTTATCTCCCATACCCATATGGATCACATCGGCGGCCTGCCGCACCTTCTCTGGAATGTCCGCAAACTCACGACTCTCTCCCCCGAAAACCAACAGCGGATGGAAGGACGAAAAATCCGAGTCTTTCTGCCCAATCTTCCCGTTTTTGACGGGATTTATCAGATGCTTCTGGGAAGTGAGGGAAACTACGAAACGGTTTTTTCGCTGGAAAGTTATCCCGTTGCGGACGGCGTCCTGCTGGATGAAGGAATCACCGTCACCGCCCTGCACAACTATCACCTAGGAGAACCTGCACCCGGAGAAGATTGGAAAAGCTTCTCCTTCCGGATCAATGCCGAGGGGCAGCAGATCTTCTACTCGGGTGATTTCCGCGATCTGTCCGAAATTCTTCCCCTGGCAGCCGGTTCCGATCTGCTGATGCTGGAAACCGGACATCACCGCGCCTGCGATCTCTGCCGCGAACTGGCGGAATCCGGTGTTCCGTTCGGCAACGTGCTCTTCTTCCATCACGGACGCTTCATTTTGCAGGATGAAACGAAGGAACTTGCCCTTGCCCGCGAAATTCTGGGCAGCCGCGTAACATTTGCCGAGGATGGCACTGTTGTTCATCTGCCCTGAAAAGAATGCACGCAAAAAGGACTTCCGGTTTTTGGCCGGGAGTCCTTTTCTGTTATTGGTTGAAATTACACCGGATCAAAGCGGCTTCTCAGGCCCCTCCACGTATCCGGCATCCATCATGGCAATCAGGCTGAGCAGCGCGCCCCAATGATAGAATTTATCACTGTTGCGCTTGTCGCACCCTTCTCCGGTATCTCCATTGTAATTCTCATGAACATGCCCGTGTTCCAGCCATTCCTTCAGCAGGAGATTTTTGGACTTTTCCGCCAGATCCTGACACTCCTGTTTCAAACCATGCCTGCGCATCGCCACATAAACCAGAAAATTCAGCGGCGCCCAAATTCTTCCTCTCCAGTAATCCTGATCCGGGTACGCTGGATCATTCCGCGCGATGGACGGCAGAATATACTCGCCCCAGAATTCCTCCGGATTATAAAAATGCTCCTTCATCATCCGTTCTGCCTGTTCCGGCGTCACTGCATCGCTGTACAGCGCATAGAAATTCGTAGGGGAAATACGATGGATAAATTTTCCCGTATCGGTGCGGACGTT
Organism: Candidatus Merdivicinus sp.; assembly: GCA_050943495.1. GTDB lineage: Bacteria > Bacillota > Clostridia > Oscillospirales > Ruminococcaceae > Merdivicinus. The sequence goes on along the minus strand of JBMNPH010000005.1, from coordinate 64,746 downwards.
GCAGAACATGCCGATCTCTTCATCCCACATCTGCCCAAGTCCCTCTTTGCTGTGAGCCGCACGGCTGCGCAGTTCCCCGATGACTTCATCCCGGCCGATTTCCGCCGCCAGTTCTGCCAGATATTCGCAATCTGCGATATATAGTCCCGTCAATCCAACATCCGCTAGGCACATCAGATGCCGATCCGCGTCATATGGAATATCATCGCACATGGGAGAGTTGTCTAGTCCCGACTCAAAGGCAGCGCCTTGTAAGTTATCCACATCATGAACTTCAAAATGTTTATCGGCACGCGGCTCAAACGGATTGGATCCCCAGCACAACTGTCCGTTTTCCAGCATCCGGTTGTCGGCAAACCAGCGGTTCCATTCCAGAAGGTCGTCAAACAGTCCCCGCACAAATTCCTTTTCCCGATATTTCCGATAAATTTCCCGCACAGCCAGCGCCCCAACCGGAGGCTGGGAACGATCCCGACTCTTGGAATCGTTCGCGGATCCAAAATTCGGCACAAATCCGGATTCTGTTTTTTCATGGGTGATCGCCGCCGCATTGGCATACGCCAGCTCTCTGTTTCCGGTCATCGCCATCATGCTCGAAAAATAGGTGTCCCAGCAGAACAGCACATATCCGCCCCAGCCGATACTCCAGAGTCGGCTTACCGGCGAGCAGAGCTGTCCTTTTTCCGGCTCATAGATGGTATCCCATGCCAGGCAGGTCCGCATAGCATGATAGACCTCTGCCAATTTGCCGTATTGTTCCGCTTCCTTCTCCACCTTTTGTCGGGCTGCATCGAGAATTTTTCGAACTTCCTCCGCTGTCCGCCGCACGCCGCTTGTTACCGCCACCGGACGGCTCAGACCTACCGACAGATAAGGGCCTTTCATGCTGATATTATATTCGGGAAGTTCCTCCCCATCGGTCCAGACCGTCACCGTGCGATCCGGAAGCTCCGCCACCAGATGATCTCCCTCGCGGCGAACCGTTCCTGTCCGGTTCCAGAGAATGGTCCCTTCTGCCAGAAGCGCCATTGGCTTTTTCTCCTGCTTGACCGGTGTCACCAGCAGGCAGATTTCCCCGTTTATTTCAGCGGATTCCACCAACGTTTCCGTCCCATGATAGCGGATCCGAAGCTGGGTGTATGTCCCATCGTAGCTGCGGGGACCCGGATGAATCTGCTCTGCATCGGGATCAAACCGTCCGATCAACGCTTCGCCCAACACGGCTCCGGAACTGTAATTTTTCAGCCCCAGATTGATCGAAAATCCCTGCGGCATCAGCAGATGACTCAGCACACTCCGCACATAAAAAGTATTCCATCCTTTTAACAATGACCGTTCCATTTCCAAGTTATTCCCCCTGTTTTCCAAAGGCAGCCTGATTCTGATTGGGACTGTTTCTCGCCCCGATCGAAGGCGCACGCCGTTCCAATGCCGCCAATGAAATCTCAATATCTTCGGCCGCCTCTCTCTCGTTGAAACAGCCGACTGTCACCATATCACAATCCCGCAGGGTTGCCCATGAAAAATTCAATCCCACAAATGGGGTGCATCTTCCCGCCGCCATAGATTTAATCGTCATCACCGGTTTTTTTGCATGACGAATGATCTGATTGACTGTTTCAATTTCTACCTGCATCAAAAATCCCATGCAGTTATAAATTTGAATATAGGTCTCTACGTCATAGTCGTTTTCATCGCTGTAAATGACCAATTCCGGCATATGCGCGGACAATCCCGGTATCAGACCGGCATCCCGGATCATTTGGGTATAGTCGTCCAGACGATGGATTTTTCTCCGGTTTTTATCTACGAGTTGTTCCACGCTGGAGTGATGCAACAGGCAAAATTCTGCCCCCAATTCCTTGCTGCGGCAGATCACAGCCTCCGCCTCCCGGCGCGCTGCCGCAGTATCGTCTACATTAATAATCGGGGTGTCAATCAAAATCATTTTCCGGCCGTTTTTTTCTTCGGCGCGGCGGACTGCCTCCAAAATTGCTGGTGTCTGTCCGAAAGGCGCCATCATGGTATCGACGCCATAAGAAAGAAAAACATCCAGCATCGGTTGGATACTCTCCGGGCGGGAATGGCGTTCCTGAATCATGGCGTCCGCAGCTGGCGAACGATGACTCCATCCTGCCAGCCAATTGGTGCCGATAATCATGCGGGACAGCGAAACACCGCCTACCATTGTGCGGGGAAACTGCTGCATATAGAACCCTCCTTTTCCATAATGCAAAAAAGGATAGAGGTAACCAATCACCCCTATCCTTTTGTCATTGTTTACAGCTCTGCGGTTTCATCCAGCACACCGTGAATGGGGTGCCGTTTGATTGCCGGTTTCTGGTCGTAATGGGTCTCCATTTGATACGCTGCATGAGCCTCGCTGCTCTTTTCAAACGAGGTAAGCACTTCCAGTACATGGTAAGTCTGTTCCCAGGAAGCCCGGAACGGACTGCCGGTACGGAGCGAGCATGCCATATCGGCAAGACCCAAGCCGCGGCTGTTTTCCTTGTAATCAAAGGTCAGCGGCATTTCGCGCCATTCGCCGTCCTCGGGGCGCAGAATCTTGATTGGACCGCCGAAGCAGTTCGGGTCGGGAACCATCATGGTGCCCTCGGTGCCGTAAATCTCGAAACGAGCCTGCCCTTTGTAGTAAACGTCAAAGGTCGTAATAATGGTACCGATGACGCCGTTGTCGAACTCGAGCATACCGGTCAAGTGGGTAGGAGATTCGACATCAATGATCTCTCCGCAGTGCGGCTGGCTGGTAATAACGCGCTTCGGGAAAAAGCTGCGGGTAATACCGGTTACCGATTTGATGCCGCCCAGCAGGTTGACCAATGCGGTCACATAATACGGACCCATATCCATCATGGGGCCGCCGCCGCGTTTGTAGTAAAATTCGGGATCGGGATGCCAGGTCTCATGGCCGTGGCAGATCATGAAGCAAGCTGCACCGATCGGCTTGCCGATGACGCCCTTGTCGATCAATTCCCGGCAGGTCTGGATGCCTGCACCTAAGAAGGTATCCGGTGCTCCGCCCAACATCAGGCCCTTTTCCTTGGCAAGTGCCACCAGCTTTTTGCCTTCCTCAAAATCCGCGCCCAGCGGTTTCTCGGAATAAACGTGCTTGCCGGCCTCGAGTGCCGCTTTGGTGACATCAAAATGCTGATACGGACGGGTCAGGTTGAGCACGATTTCCACTTCCGGATCGGCGAAAGCATCGTACATGGTATCATAAATTTTGGGGACATTGTATTCTGCCTGAGCCTTTTCCGCACGTTCCCGGATCAGGTCACAGACACCCACCAGTTCCAGTTCCTGGAATACGGTGGTAATGTTTTTCAGATAGATGCCGCTGATCGAACCGCATCCGATCATCGCAACTTTAACAGGTTTCAGCATGGGAATCTCCTCCTCCATGTTTGGTTTCTATGGAAATCAGTACATCTTCGCCTGATTTTCAAAACGTTCGGTGGTCAGGCCATGTTCTTCGGCATAAGCTTTTCCTTCCGCTGCCCAGAGCATGCCGCGTTCCATAAGGATCTGCGCATTGGGGGACTTGTCGAAAACATCGTCATGATGCCCAAGCGAGGTATAGAATACCCGTCCGTTGCCCCAGTATTTTGTCCATGCAACCGGCATATCTACCGGTTTATTGGAGATATGGTAATAGGAAACCAGCGGGAAGCGGGTGGTCGCCAGCACTTCAATGGAAGGGTCTACATGCAGATAATAATGTTCGCTGCACACCGGGAAATCCTCCAGACCTTCCACAATGGGGCTCGAGCCGTGCCGGATATTGACCATATAATCGATGCCGTCGCCGCCGGGATGCGATACCCACTGGCCGCCGGTGATGAACTGCCATTCAGTATCCTGCCGGAACGCATCGCACATACCGCCGTGGCAGCCTGCCAGACCAACGCCTGCGCCTACTGCTTTCGCGATATTCTTGGTATATTCCCGTTCAATCTGTCCCATGGTCCAGCAAGCCACAATCAGATCCAATCCCATCAGCTTGTCGAGATCTCCCAAAGGTTCCTGCGTATCGGCAATTTCTACGGTGTATCCGTGTTTTTCCATCAAGCCTGCAAAACGCTTACTGGTCAACTTCGGCTCGTGGCCGTCCCATCCACCTTCAAAAATCAGGACTTTCTTTTCAGACATTCCAAACGCCTCCTTACAAAATTTGTTTCTGTGTATAATCCGTTAGATTCGGCAGGCAAATCCGGTGCCTTCCTCTTCCGACTTAAAGAGCAAGTCAATGACCTTCATAACGCGCAGCGCCTGTTCCGGCTTGACGATCAATTCTGCGCCGTTATCCAGCACTGCCACGATGTTCTTATAGTAATCGGACCAATCGGTTTGAACTTCCGGCAGAGGCAGTTCCTTGAGCGAAGTTTTAGGACGAGGTGCCATTGTGCGGGTCGGGCCGGCCTCGGTGTAGACGATCTCATCATCCCATGCCATCTCCGCATCGGTATTCAGCTGCACCATTTTGCCTTTGCAGCTCCAGTCCTCCACAACTGCGGTGCCGTCCATGCAGGACATCCGCCAGCGGGGAAGCTGATAGAAGCAGTTGGTGACCATTTCGCAGGTTGCGGAAACGCCGTTTTCAAAGCGGAGAAATACCTTGATATTGTCATCGACATCGCTGCCGAATACTTTCTGCAGATGTGCGCAGACCGAAACAACCGGGGAATCAATCATATTCAGCATCTGGTCGATCAGATGTACGCCCCAGTCCAGCAGCATGCCGCCGCCATTGACCTTGTGGTTACGCCAGCCGAACATCGAACCGCGGGAACCCTGTACTCGGCTTTCAATGAAATACGGTGCGCCAATCACGCCGCTGTCCACGATTTCCTTAATGATGCGGTAATCCTTGTCCCAGCGCCGGTTCTGATGGATAGAGAACAACTTGCCGGTCTCTTTGGAAACGGCAATAATCTCTTCCAGTTCCGCTGCATTCATGGTGACAGGTTTCTCACAGATGACGTTCTTTCCTGCACGCAGACAGCGAATAGACAAATCTTTGTGGAAATTGTTAGGAACCGCAATAGTAACGAGATCCACTTCCGGATCGTTGAGCAGTTCTTCCAGCGTGGAATAAGCATACAAGCCCTTTTCTTCTGCCGCCTTGCGTGCCTCGGGGCGAATATCATATGCGCCTTTGGTGCGGATTTCAGGCAAACGTTCCTGGATATTCTTATAATGCCAGCCGCCCATGCCGCCGAATCCGATCAATGCCCATGTATGTTTCATAAAAAAACCTCCTCATACCGGTTACTTACTGTCATTATAGCACGCTGTTTTCAAAATTTCACGACATTTTCGAAAAAAAATCAGACAATTCTTGCTGTCTTTTCTAACGCTTTTGATTTTTTCCAACGGAAATCCAAAGATCCTGATAAAAATTGAAATTCTGTTATAGCGGGATTTTCTCCGGAAGAAGTATAATAAAAAATAGAATAGCATGAGGAGGCTCGGACATGAAACTTGTTCTGGGAATTGATACTGGCGGCACCTATACCGATGCCGTCTTACTGGATACCGAAAGCGGTCAGATTCTCGCTTCCGGAAAAGCACAGACAACCAAAGAAGATCTTTCTCTCGGCATCAGCGCGGTTATGGACTGCCTGCCGCAAGAATTGCTTCCGCAGGTGGAGTCACTGGCTCTCTCCACGACTCTCGCCACCAACGCCTGCGTTGAGGATAAGGGCGGACGCGCTAAGCTGATTCTGATCGGTGCAGAAAAACCTGTTGTGGAAGAAACCGGTGCCCGGTACGGACTTCCGCCTGCAAAGGAGATCTTCTTTGTCGACGCCGCCATCCAATTTGACGGGACTGTCACGCAGGAACCCGACTGGGAAAAATTTCTGGAGGAAATCCCCCCCTTCCTGGAAGGCGCCGATTCCCTTGCGGTTGTGTCTTTTCAAGGAATCCGCAACCCTACTCTCGAGCAGAAGGCCAAACAGCTACTCATGGAACATTTCGGCCTCTTCACCGTATGCGGGCACGAACTTTTCTGGAGTCTCAACTACATCAAGCGCGGTGCCAGCACCCTGCTCAATGCCCGGCTCATTCCGGTCATCACCGATTTTCTTAAAGCGATTCATCAAAATATGGCGGAACGCGGCATGCATGCCCCCATCGTCATTGTGCGCAGTGACGGCACCCTGATGTCCGAGGAATTTTCGCTGGAACGCCCGGTCGAAACCATTCTCTGCGGTCCCGCTGCCAGCGTTATGGGCGGAATGACCCTTTCCGGGGCCCGCAACTGCCTCGTTGTTGACATGGGCGGCACCACCACTGACATTGCCATTGTCCGCAACGGTGTTCCGGTCAAGGGGGATGGCGGCGTTTCAATCGGCAAGTGGGATACCTTTGTAGATTCCGTTTACATTCATACCATCGGACTGGGCGGCGACAGCTGGATCCGCCTAGCCAAACCCGGTGAGACGTCGGACGGCATCACTGCAGGTCCGCAGCGCGTTATACCACTCTGTGCTGCTGCCGCAAAATGGCCCTCCATTCGGGAGGAACTCGCAGCTCTAGTAGAGGAAATGCCGGAAAATACCCATCCGCTGCATGAATTTTTCTGCCTGATTCGCGACATTTCGGATGACCCGCTCTATTCCGAACAGGAACGCGCCATCTGCCGGGCGCTGAAAGGTGGGGCTCTGCGGATTGACCGTCTCGCCGCAGCTGCTGGTGCGGATCTCTACACTCTCAATACTCGCCGACTCGAAACCGAAACAATCATCATGCGAATCAGCTTCACCCCTACCGATGCGATGCATCTGCGCGGCGATTTTGAACGCTTTGATGCGGAAGCTTCCCGTCTTGCCGCCCGTTTTCTTGCAAATCGGCTGGAAATTTCTCCTGAAGAGTTTTGCGAACGGGTCTTTAACCGAGTAAAAAAAGAACTGTACTTCCACATTGTACAGGCTATGCTGGAAAATACGGATCCTATTTTCCGTAAAGGAATCGAACCCGGGCTTCAGAAAATCATAGAAGCCGGATGGGATCACCGCCATCAGCCCAATCCGCTTCTGCATTTCTTTGCGAAAACCGAAATGACGCTGGTCGGCATCGGCGCTTCGACCCATCTTTTCCTTGCAGATGTCGCGGATGCTCTCGGTGCCCCTTGCATCATCCCGGAAAATGCTGCCGTTGCCAATGCCCTCGGTGCTGTTACCGGTCGAGTTTCTGCCACTGTTTCTGCAGAAATTATCCTGGCAGGTGCCACCGAAGACGACGGCTACCACATCTGCACTCCGCGCCAGCGTCTCTTCGCCCCCACCTACGAGGAAGCCGTCCAGACTGCTCTGGAGGCTGTCCGAACCGAGGCACGTCAGGAGGCCGAACGCCGCGGTGCCAAAGGCGAAATCCTCATCACGGCCTGCGAAACGCCATTGACTGCCCGCGTCGGACAGGAGGCTGTCCACGCACAGGATCTCTTCCTTTCTTCCCGCGTCACAGCTACTGCCAGCGGCAGCGCCGGATTTTGATTCTCTCTGTAAAAAACCGCTTTCCATTATTTGGAAAGCGGTTTCATCTTTTTTATTATGCTTTTATATTATGCTCTTTCTTTTGTTCCGGTGGAAAACCCTTTCGGGCAATCTGACGCCGCAACCAGCCGCCTTGCAAATAGTATCCAACAAACAGCAGCGATGTAATACTCCATGTAATCGGATAGCTGGCCAATACCATCTGAATTGTCGGATTCCAAGGCGTAACCAGCAAAATCCATACAATACGCAACACACAAACTCCCGTACAGGTAATTATCATTGGAATAATCGCATCGCCTGTTCCCCGAACCGCACTGCACAATATCGCAATTCCTATATAGGTGATATAAAAAGGCACCATCATATAGAGAATTTCCATTCCATTATCAATAACTACAGGATCATTCGTAAATAAACGATAAATGTATCTGCCAAATATTAACTGTAGCGAACTGATCATAATCGTTGTACCTATGGTCATTCCCATACACACTCGTACACTCTTTCGCATACGACTATACTGCTGGGCACCAAAATTTTGTGCTACAAAGGTTGATATTGTGACACCAAAGGCATCCATAACCATCCAAAACGTACTATCAATCTTCCCGTAGGCAGTCCATGCTGCCAACATATCGGTTCCAAAAGAATTTACACTTATCTGAATAATTAAGTTAGATAAGCCATACATTACCGATTGCAGCCCAGCCGGTATACCGATTCGAATAATATCAAACAGCATATTCCGGGTAAACCCGATTTTCCGAATAAAAAGGCGATGTGGTCCGGTTGTTCGTACCAGAACGAATAAAATCATCAGCGCACTGATCGTCTGGGCTAGAATGGTCGCCATTGCAACGCCCAAAACTCCCATATGGAACTGTAATACAAATACCAAATCCAATACCAGATTGACCATGGTGCTGGTGATGAGGAAGTACAATGGCCGGCGGGAATCTCCTATTGCACGCAGAATTCCGGTGCCTACATTATAAAAGAGATTTGGAATCATTCCCAGAAAATATACTCGCATATAAATCAGGGTATATTCCATAATATCCTCGGGTGTGCCCATCGCACGCAGTACATAAGGGGCGCAAATCTGCCCAATAATCATCAAAAATCCCCCGCTTGCAAGGGCGAGGGCTACCGCAGTATGGACTGCTTTTTGTGTGCTTTCCGCATCCCGTGCGCCATAAAATTGTGAAATCAAAACTGTTGCACCTGAAGCAAGCCCTATAAAGAACCCCAACAGTAGATTGATAAAGGTACTGCTGCTTCCTCCAACTGCCGCCAATGCCTCTTTTCCGACAAAATTTCCCACCACAATGGCATCCACTGTATTATACAGCTGCTGAAAAAAGGTGCCAAATAATATGGGGAAGAAAAATGCCAGCATTTCTTTCCAAATAACGCCTTCTACAATTCCATTGCCGCCAATCGACAGCTTGCGCATAAAATCCTGCTCCTTTTCTAAATGATCTCTGATTTTCATCATAGCATATTCTAGATCTTTTGTACATTGAGAAAAATAAGCAGATTCTGCACTGTTCGCAATCAGAAAATTACAATTTTTGATAAAATAAACATTCTATCATTTTCCTGAAAAAAATTCCGCAAAGATATCATCTTGTGCCGGGTCATGGATAACATATCCTACACCGATTTTGTCATTGGTTGCTTCTCGGATTTTACTTGCCCCCTCTTCCCCAAAAGCTCCGCAAAGCTCGATAACGCCATACCCTTCTGCAGCACATTCTATCGCGCGTTTTTCCGCCTCTTGCAGACTACGCACGGTAAAAATCGAAGTTATACCGCCGGGAGTTTCAAAACAAGCCGTATCCTTTTCGGGATGAAAGTCCCCGCCCATCAAAATGAATGCAAACTTTTTCATTGGAAATCCCCCTTTTATAACCGTTCCATCTCCCGCAATGTGATATTTTTTTCCTCTCCCTTGCCGATTGGGGAAGGAAGAAGGCTCTCATAGGCTTTCTCATAACGTAATCCAAATTCCCGTAGACTTTTCGCGTTAAAATGCAACTGATCCGCATTGCATGTTAATCCTTCTGCTAATGCCAGCGCAATATTGGCCTTCGGATTCGCTATTCTCTGCAGTGCATCATTGATGTAATGATAATTTTTCAAATTTGGGTCATATGAACTTTCAGCAAGGTAATCCCCCAATGTTCCCATCACTACGGGCAACTGCGGATTACCCAATTCTGCTCGCAGGGCAGCCAACATTGCACGCAGTTTCTCCTCATAATATGGATATAGCTGATCAGGACAATCCGTCTCTCCCTGATGCCACAGCACACCACACAGCATGGACGTCCGCATAGCAAGTTTTGCCTGCATTACTGCATGATCGTACAACAGTCCTCCCGGTGCCCATTGATCCATCGATGTTCCTCCATCCGCGCATGGAATCAATCCTACATCCACCTCATGTAGTTCCGAATACCTCTGTGCAAAACTCTCCGCTAAACTGACACCTGAAAATGGTCGGTCGCAGTTTACCGGAGTATACATTGGCTGCCAACGCCCATTTCGCAGTACCCACAGTCGCGGAGAATGGATAGGTTCCACCTCAGAGATATGTCCTCGTCCTGCCATATTGGATTGCCCTATCATCAAAAATGAATGAATCATATTTCTCACCTTTCTTCCATGAAAATGCAAACTTTTTCAGACTATACTGGACAAACATTGGTTTCTCTGCTACAATAAGAATGCAAGGAGGTCTGCACTTTGATCTATGTGACCGGAGATATGCATGGAGATATCGAACGCTTCCGGCATCCATTGCTCAAAAAGCTAAAAGATTCCGATGTTCTCATCATTTGCGGGGATTTCGGCTTTGTTTGGAATGGCGACAAAACGGAACAGAAACTTCTCAAAAAAATCGGCAGCCGTAAGCATGATACCGTTTTTGTGGAAGGCTGCCATGATAATTATGATTTGCTCAAGGAATATCCGATCGTCCCGTACCGAGGCGGCATGGCCCGTAAAATCTGCGGAAATATCTATCAGCTGCTGCGCGGTGAAATTTACCAAATCTGCGGCAAAACCGTTTTCGCATTCGGCGGCGGTGACAGTGAAGAACAGGGACTGGATGGCAGCCGCTGGTGGCCTCAGGAACAACCTTCCGAAGAGGATCAGCAGCACGGGGTTGAAAATCTGCGCCGTTTGCATGGCAAGGTAGATCTGATTATAACCCATGATGCGCCCACTCTAATTAAACAGTTCATTCGTATGAATGATACCAACGCTAGCTGCATCCATCTGTATCTGGATTACATTGCCCGCCAATGCAGTTTTGAACGGTGGTTCTTTGGACGATATCATCTTGACAAAGTGATCCCGCCACGCTACTATGCGGTGTTTCAGGACATTTATCAAGTCGAATGAGTATCCGATTTTATTGTAGCATAATTTTCTTCAAAATAATACCCCCAAAAAATCCCGCCAATGATCGTATTTTTGCGATCTTGGCGGGATTTTCAACTTTTTTCCGGCATACAGGAATCCAGTTGTTCAGCTACTTTACGACTTACCGTCTCATAGGGAATCTCAAAAACAAAAGCTAGTTCCTGATAGAGCAATTCCTGTGCCTGTCGACGCGAATTGGCATCAATACTCCCAAGCCGCTTTCCCTTCTGGGCCAACATGCGTTCCTTTATTGTGATCGATTTAATCAGCCGGAGCAATTCCTCGCTCGACTGCGACTGCAGCGAAGCATTGCCAAATCCCTGCAATACCTTTCGATCCCGACTCTGACATACTTCAGCCGATATACTTGGAATCTGACGGATTAAATTATCCGCTTCCTTTCGACTCATCACGGGACGCATCCGCACCTTCGAATTAACCGGTACGTATATAATACCTTCTCCATGCCATGGCTTTAACGTATAGTAATCCATTTCCTGGGAAAAAGTTCCTTCCGTCGGATGCCCCACTTTCTCAACTTTACATACACCTAAATTTCGATAGATAATATAGCAGCCCTCTGCAAACATTTTTTCCTCCTGTTCCCAGTTGTTTCTTTCTGACTCTTTTATTATACCACTTGTCCCAATGGATTTCAAAGGGCATTTTATACAAATTGTATGGAAATGAGCATTGTGCACTTTGAATCCTCGGCAATCTTGGTGAAAATGCACATGCTTTTTCTTTTCAAAACTCCTTGCAAGAAAATTTTTTTGTGCTATAATCAAGATGATGTCCGTCATAATGGAACAAATTGTTATAAACTGTTTTTTGGAGGTGCCCGAATGGAACATACTGAATGGTTTGACAGCTTCCCAGATCGCCATGGAACGTCCAGTTCCAAATGGGATGAATGCTCAGCGGATACCATTCCGATGTTTGTCGCGGATATGGATTTCCGATCCCCTCAATGTGTAATCGATGCACTTATACGACGCGCTGAACATGGAGTTTTCGGATATAGCTTCGCAGGCGATGATTTTTATAAGGCGTTCTGCGAATGGGAAGAGCGAATTCACGGCTGTTCCGTATCCAAAGAGGAAATTCTACTTTCCCCCGGCGTGATTACTGGACTGCAATGGTCCATTCAAGCCATTACTCCACAAGACGGCGCTATGATTATGCTTCCGTCTTATCCCCCTTTCATGAGCGTCCCGCGCAATCTAGACAAGCCTCTCTATCCCGTAACCTTATGCAGCGACAGTGGGAAATGGCTCTTTAATTGGGAAGAGTTTGAAACAATGGCTGCCCGTCCCGATGTTAACACCTTTATTCTCTGTAATCCACACAATCCGACTGGCCGTATGTGGACCCGCGAAGAACTCTGCCAAATGCTCACCATCTGCCGTCAGCATCAGGTCACTGTCTTTTCCGATGAAATACACGGCGATATTATCATGCCCGGCGGAGAATTTGTTTCCGTACTGTCCCTTCCTCCCGAAATCGCAGGGGATGCAGTCGTTCTCACCGCCCCCAGCAAAACATTTAATCTTCCTGGTCTTCAAACCTCCTGTATCGTTGTCCGTAATCCAGAGATGCGGAAAAAAATTGCCGATTTGATGGGAAAAAACCGTATTCCTTCCCCAACTTTTATGGGAATTACGGCTGCAACTGCCGCTTATCAGCATGGCGAAGAATGGATGCGGGAAATGAATGCATATGTAGCAGAAAATTTCCGCGTAATGGAAGAGTTTTTTGCCCGGGAACTGCCGGAAATTTCCTTTGTTCGTCCCCAAGCTACTTATCTGGCATGGCTTGACTGCCGTAAAACCGGCCTTTCCTGCGAGGAACTCAATCAGCGCCTTCTAGACGCAGGTGTCTCACTCGGCGTCGGAACTGGTTTCGGAAAAGATGCTGGAGAAGGTTTTATGCGCCTGACTGCCGCCTGCCCGCGTAGCCTCCTTCTGGAAGCACTTTGCCGCATCAAAAAGGCATTCCGTTAAAATCACACCCCTGCATTTTATGAAGAATCACCATTGACAGCACGGTAAAATCCTCCTATACTGACTATATAGTCGTTGTGTTGCGACCCTTTTAATCTATGGAAGTCGTTCCCTTTTATGGAAAACAAAGGAGGATTTGCAGACATGATGCCGCTTAATCTTGCACCCCTCAAGGAAGTCCAGATTATTGCTGAAATTCACGGACACTCCGACACATTGGATCGGATGGGCCTGGCAATCGGAACCGATGTCACCCTGCTCGACCGAAAGTCGGATGCTCTGGTAGTTTCCGTACACGGACAACCTGTGCAACTGACTCGTTCTCTTGCAAGCCATATTATGGTATAACAGATTTCCCTGCCGCATATGAAATGGCAGGGAATTTGTTTTTGATAAAAGTTTGTTAACAGTAACATTTGGCTATTGACAATCTTCTCCTATTCTGGTATAGTAAATATACAGAAGTTAATTGTAATTAACTTCTGTAGATTCTCCCATTTAGTCCAACGAGGTGATGTGTTTTGCAGATGGAATTTGAAAAGGATCTGGCCTTCTTTTGCGGTCCGGCTTTAGCCGGCATCAAACCGGCCTGTCTTCTATCCTGCTGCCGGCAGAATTATCCGAATTTTTACGCGATGGTTGCCGAATATAATGGTTCTCTCCTAAAATGTGGAATTCGGATTTCAATTCTTTGCGACTGTGATCAGCGAAGCCTGCTGCTGGTCTATCGGGAAGGACGTCTGCAAAACCAGCTTGCCTCTCCGGAAGTTTCCAGGCTACTGCGGGCGGTCGGATATCCAATACAATCCGGTCTCCCCATGATGCTGGAGTTTTTAAGTTTCCGTATCCGGAATCAGGCGGAATTTCCACATGAAATCGGCTTATTTTTGGGGTATCCGGTTGCGGATGTTCTGGGATTTCTGGAAAATAGGGGGAAAAATTACCGATACTGTGGGCATTGGAAGGTATATTCCGATGTGGATAAGGCGAAGCGGACGTTCGCACAATACGACCGATGCCGCAGCGCCATCTGCCGAAGAATCGGGGAAGGATGTTCCATTCAGCGGTTATTTACCGCGTGCTAACAAGGAGGCTCTGATGGGAAAAATTGCAGTGATTTACTGGTCTGGAACCGGCAATACGCAAGCGATGGCGGAAGCGGTTGCAAAAGGTGCAGGATCGGAGTCAATATTGCTACCTGTTTCGGAAATATCCGCAAATGAGGCGGCAAACTATGAAAAATTAGCGCTCGGATGTCCAGCAATGGGCGTGGAAGTGCTGGAAGAGGCGGAATTCGAACCCTTTTTCAGTGAACTAGAAGGTTCCATCCAAGGTAAAAAAATTGCATTGTTTGGATCCTACGGCTGGGGCGATGGCGAATGGATGCGAAACTGGCAGGAACGAGTGATCGCAGCAGGCGGAATCCTGTGCGGAGAGGAAGGGCTAATCCTAAATGAGATGCCGGATGCGGATGGACTGGAAGCCTGCGCCGCGCTGGGATCTAAGCTGGCGGCCATGGAATAGAAAAAATAGACGGTACGGAGAAATTTCTCCGTACCGTCTTACTTTACTCAAAAATTTCAATTGAAAAACATTCGCCGGCATCCGGAGAAAGCCGCAGTTCATACGTTCCATCGAACCGCTTTTTGAGCACAGCTTCCGTCCCGTTTACCCGGCAGCGATATGCTTTGCCTTGCTTGAGGACAAAAACCAGTACTGTTTCCCGGCGGGTATCCGAAAAACGGATCCGGCACCGCAGTGCATCCTGATTGGAAGACCATTCCTGCTGCTCAATCCAAGCGGAATTTCCGCCAGTGATGGTGCCCGGCCGGAAGTAGGAGGCATACCAGAGCAGTACCGGCGTGGAAAGCCCAGAAAAATGATGCCAGCCGGCGCCCCGCCCGGATGCAATAATGAAATGCTCGAAGCAATTATAAGAGGCATCCACCTCATTTGCCCAGACATCCAAACCGGTTTTCGCCACTCGGAAGGCTTCGTCTGCCTTGCCGTAGTCCAGCAAAGCCTTGAAGAAGAACCACTGATGCGGCATCCAGACCGCGCCATTCCAATAACCATCCTTTTTATAATAGTTGGCAGATTGGTCGACGGTGGATAAGCCGATGGGGGTCCACAGTTCCCGTTCCGACATCAAATGCCCTGTAATTCGTTCCAGCTGGCTGTCGGTCAGAATACCCGCCAGCATCGGAGAAGCGCCATCTAGGCCCATATTAAAGTTCTGTCCGCTCGCGTGGCGGAAAATACCGAGGGGATTCCCCTTCTCATCATGGCGCAGATACCCGAAATATCCGGATTCCTCATCCCAGCAATACTGCTGCAGTGCCTCTTCGAACCGCTGGATATCCCGCTCAAACAGACGGCAATCCTCCTCTGGTGCACCCAGCTGTTCCGCAGCAAGCTTCATAATTTTGGCACAACGAATCATATGGGAGGTCGTGACAGTCGGTGCAGCAGAGGATTCCAGCTTCTGCGCATGAACAGCGACCTGCGGCGGATAGTCGTCCCATCCGCCCGAATTGTAGAAATAATCCCAAGTACAGAGGATATTGGAAGAAAACTTTCCGATCGTGGAACTTCCCAGCTGTCCGGTCATAAAGCGGTAATACTGCAGCAGCCGCGGATAACAGGCTTCCAGCAGTTCCCGGGACTGGGTTTTGTTATAAAGTTCCTGGAACAGGTAAAACTGCACCGGAACCGGCGAACCGTGATGGAGAAATGCTGTTTCGGGGTCGCCCGGTTCGGTCAAATAGGCGTTGAGACAGTCTGCCGCACGCTGGATTTCACAGGCTGAAAGTCCCAGTCCCACAAAACCGGAATCCCAGGTATACAGGCTGTCCCACCAACGACCGGGGGTATTGTGTCGGATATAGCTGCGTTTGGTATAGACCGGATACACAACATTGGTCAGGGTTGTCGCCATCATCCGTTCCTGCGAAAAACGATAACATTCCCCTTCCGGATTTTCCGCGGGCTGGCTGACATTCTTACGCAGGGAATCGCAGATTGCGGGGAATTCCGGACGGCGCGCAATCCATCCGGCAAGCCGCCGCTGGACTTCCTCCCGCGTTTTCCCGCAGCAGACCGCCCCGTATAAATCAAGAGAAGTGCCCGGCTTCACCGGAATCGGACGCAGAAACACATTGGAAAAATGTCCTTTCCCATTTCCGGTCAGCACCTTGCTCACATGATTGTGCGCCATATACCGCAGATAAATATCCAATTCATCAGTGAGCAGATACCGCAGGCAAAAGTCCGGAAAATCCCAGTAAATTCCATAATAATTTTCATCGTGCGGATATTTGAGAACCAGGGTATTCTGGGAGGTATCAGTTTCTTTTGAGGCATCCTTTTCCAGCGGAAGCCGCATCTGATTTTTCCAGTCCAGCGGTTTCTCTGATCCCATTTCCCAGCATTCCGGGATCCAAGCGGGTTCCTCTGTCCGATAACAGACCGCATCCGCATCTTCCTTCTCGCAAAGGACAAGACTGTCCAGCAGGATTTCCCCTTCTGTCAGGGAAAGTGCAAATCTCAATTTTCCCCCTTCCCGGTAACAGGCGGGACGAATTGCAAACGTTTCCAAGACAGAATGGATTGGCAGCGTTTCTGCAAACGTCAGATTGCCGTCCGCTCTCATCTGAGCCGCTTTTTCGCTGCGGTAGCGCAAAATCAGCACCGGTTCCAAAAATAGTTCCGGCGTTTCCAAGGTAAATTCCAGCCGTTCGCCGGGTGTCTTTCCAAGTCGGACACCTGAGCCGCCGCAGAATCCGGCGCCGCGCACTTCATTGGGGCGCCGGCCGTCCGGCACCAGTTGATCAGTAGGCAGGAGTTCTTTGCGCGTTATTCTCTCATAATCGATCGCACGGCAGAACACACTTTTTGGCGGTCTTTCACAGGATACGGGCGTAATCCATTCCGGATCGAGCGGATTCCCCTCATTGGGATACTGAATTGAAGCCATATAATGCAGCACAAGGTTCTGCACATCCTGCCCGTTATTAACACAATGACTGCGGATTAGGCAGCTGTGCTCATCCGGACGCACATAGGCAATGTCACAGTAAACCTCATCCTTCCATTCCAACTCATGCCGAGTGGAATAATAGGACAAATCCGGCGCTGCTTCCCAAACGTGATAATTCCCTTCCATCAGAACATTCGGCAAATCCACACGACGCCGGTAGAATCCCGGAAATACGCTTAAATCAAAGCGAATCCCATCCTTTCCGGATCCAATGTGCGAAATTCCGGCATATTTTTTGGTATAAGGTCCCCATGACGACAGCGAAAGATCATGGGTATGCGGATCAAATTTCATGGCAGCCTCCTCTTCCCCGATCACACCTGCAATCGGACTTTTCTTCCATTATAACAGGCTTCCACATTTTTTCAAGCATTTTTTGAATAGAAAAATCCCCGGAAGAAAAATCTTCCGGGGACTTCTATCATTATGGAATCTGGAGTTTCCAATAATTATTTACCAAAGTAACGGTTGAGGAGACCTTCAAAAGCTTTGCCGTGACGGGCCTCATCGCGAGCCATTTCATGAACGGTGTCATGGATTGCATCGAGGTTCAAAGCTTTCGCACGTTTTGCCAGGTCAAACTTGCCAGCAGTTGCGCCGTTCTCAGCGTCAACACGCATCTCAAGGTTCTTCTTGGTGGAATCGGTTACGACTTCACCGAGCAGCTCTGCAAATTTTGCAGCATGCTCTGCTTCCTCGTAAGCAGCTTTCTCCCAGTACAGGCCGATTTCCGGATAGCCTTCACGATGTGCAACGCGAGCCATTGCCAGATACATACCAACTTCGGTGCATTCGCCTTCGAAGTTTGCACGAAGATCCGCCATGATATCCTCGGGTGCACCTGCTGCTACACCGACAACGTGTTCAGCAGCCCAAGTCTTCTCACCAGCCTGCTCTTTGAATTTCTCTTTTGGGGCCTTGCACTGGGGGCAGAAATCCGGTGCAGAATCGCCTTCATGAACATAACCGCAAACAGAGCATACAAATTTTTTCATTTTAAATTTCCTCCTTGAAATCAGGTTTTCTTTTTATTTTGTCGGTCCTTGGAACCGTTCGTTCCTCGACTGTGATTTTATTATAGCGTATAAATTATGATCTGTCAATAGTTTTTTAGAAAAATTCTAAAAATATTTTTTTAACGAATTGTTTCTTGACATTCTGCCACAAACATGATATTATTACTAAAAAGTCTATTGTAATAGACCTTTTCTTTTATTCGAGTTCTTTTATGCTTTAATTAAGTAAATTGTGTTGTTTATTGCCAACATTTATGATAAGATAAAAAGTAACCTTTAATATGGAGGCGGCATTTTCATGAACATTCTTCTGGCCGGTATCAGCGCCAAATATATTCATTCCACTCTGGCGGTTCATCTTCTCCGCCGGTACGCTTTGGAACAATACGGAATTACCAGCCAGACTGCAGAATTTACCATAAATCAATACGATGATTTTATCCTGTCCGAAATCTATCGGCTTTCGCCGGATCTGCTGGGATTTTCCTGCTACATCTGGAACTACGGTCAAATTTGCCGTCTGATCCCGGCACTAAAAAAAATCCTTCCTGACACAAAAATTTTTGTGGGCGGACCGGAAGTGAGCTTTGAGCCCCAACAGGCACTCACGGAAACCGGTGCGGATTTTGTGCTGTCCGGAGAGGGCGAAGAACCATTCTCCCACCTTTGTCTGGCTGCGATGGGGAAAGAATCTCTTGCGGATGTCCCCTCCCTGGGATGGTACGAAAACGATATTTTCCATCAGAATGCCCCAGCAAAACCACTTGACCTTGCTCGACTTCCCTTTGTATACGAGGATTTACAAGCGTTTGAAAACCGAATTCTATATTATGAAGCACAGCGCGGCTGTCCATTCAACTGCCAGTACTGCCTCTCCTCAGTGGACAAAGGGGTGCGCTTTCAGCCGCTTGACAAGGTGAAACGGGAATTGCAGATTTTTCTAGATGCCCGCGTGCCCCAGGTCAAGTTTGTTGACCGCACCTTTAATACCAATGCGCATTTTGCACTGGAAATCTGGCGCTATCTCGCCGAACATGACAACGGTGTCACCAATTTCCATTTTGAAATGGAAGCGGACCTCATTACCGAAGAACAGCTTACCTTTTTGGAAACGGTTCGTCCAGGCTTGTTTCAGTTTGAAATCGGTGTGCAGTCAGTCAATCCTGCTACATTGAATGCTGTCGATCGCCATACCAATCTGGAAAAATTAGCTGGAATTTGTCGCCGGATCCGCCAGAATCATAATATCCATCTTCATCTGGATTTAATTGCAGGCCTGCCCTATGAAAATTATGACAGTTTCGGCAATTCCTTTGATTGGGTCTACGCCCTCCATCCCGATCAATTCCAGCTTGGATTTCTCAAACTACTTAAAGGTTCCGGCCTCAGAAAGAATGCCTCTCAATATGGTATTTTATGGCGTGACGAACCTCCCTATGAAGTCCTCGCTACCAATGTAATGCCCTATAGCGATCTACTGCGCCTCAAGGACATCGAGGCTCTGACCGAACAATACGAAAATTCCAGACGCTTTGAAGCGAGCCTCGCCTATCTGGTCCCGCTAGAAAGCCGTCCTTTCCTGTTTTATGAAAATTTCAGCCGCTGGTACCGCCAGCAAAAACTCTTCGATCAGCCGCACACCAAACTGGATCAGTATGACATTCTCTACCGTTACGGCTGTACCCTTCCGGGATGCGATCCGGAAATATTGGGATGGCGGATGCGATATGATCTCTATTCCCATGAAAAATGCAAAAAACTTCCCATATGGCTTCCGAATTCCGATTCGCCTGCTCTTCGCGAAACAAGGCTAGCCTTTTTCCGCGACTCCGTTTTGCGGCAGCAATATCTCCCCGAATATGAAGGGCTGGATCCCAAACAGGTCGAAAAAATGGCACATCTCGACTTCTTTCCCTTTGATCCAATGGGAGAATCCCGTCCTACTGTCTACCTTTTTAATTATCGCAGACACGATATATTGGGAAAAGCTTCCGCTTTTTGCCTGGATCGCTCAATATTTTATCATTTGGATGCAACAGTTCCGCTCTTTCCGGACACTATATGAATGTACTGGTGAATTGGAAAGAAGGATTCCGATTCCTATATGAGGTGAGGGAATGACCAATCTTCTAAACCTTGTTTCCGCTGCTAAGAAGGGCGATAAGTCGGCCTTCTCTCAGCTTTACCAGGAGGTTTATCAGGATTTATATAAATTTGCTTTCTATTGCCTGAAAAACGAAACCGACGCAGAGGATGCCGTCAGCGATGCCGTCATGGATGCGTGGGAAAGTCTGCCCAAACTGCGGCAGGATGATTCTTTCCGCGCCTGGATGTTCAAAATCCTCTCTGCTAAATGCAAACGTAAAATGAAATATTATGCCGCCCGTCGGGAAGAAACGGATCTTTCCGAGGTCGAAATTCCCGTCACAGCCGACCGGGAAGAGGCTCTTGAACTTAAAAGAGCTATGGCATTGCTCAATGATGAGGAACGGCTCATTCTTTCTCTCATCATTTTTGGCGGATACGACAGCGGCGAAGTGGCTGACATGCTCCGCTTGAACCGGAATACCGTCCGTTCCAAGCACAGCCGCGCCCTGGCAAAACTTCGCGAAGCACTTTCTCAATGAAATGTGCATGATTCCACTGAAAGGACGATTCTTAGATGAAACAATTCCCGGAACATGATGTGCTGGAGCAGCGCATCCGGAAGATGGCCGACCAACTCGAAACGCCATCCTCGCTCTCTCCGGAAAGCCTGCTTCAAAAGCTGCCTGACCGGCAGAAAGTCAGGCCTATTTCATTTGCTCGAAAATATTCTCCCCTCTTTTCGGCTGCAGCCTGCCTCCTTTTGGTTCTGGCTGGCGCAACCGTTTTGCGTAACTTTATTAGCAATCCAATTTTACCATCAGAGTCTTCTTCCTATTCCGAACCAGACTCTGAAGTATCGGAATCCGATCCTGAATCTTTACCATCAGACGACTCTGTTTCCTCTGAATCTCAGATAACTCCAGATTCTCAACCGGAACCGGATTCTCAGCCCGGCCTATCTAATTCTCTTCCGGAAGAAACAGAAGAATCTGTATCAGATCCGGATGCCAATTCTCAAACAACAGAAAATTCCACTCAGGAACCACAGTCCGGACAGTCGGAATCTTCCGAAACACAGGAAACTTCGGAACCGCAAGGTCCGCCTCCTGCTGTCAATCTGGATTATCCTGGTCTGCAGGAACAGGAATCTATCGAGGGATACCGTGATATTTACAATGCAATGGAGGGTGCTCAACGGAATGCTGTTTTACAGAATTCTGTACCTAATACGGTTTCCTTTGCCATGCCGGCGGGGAACACTGTAGTAATTGCACATGAAAATCAGGGCAGTACAGTGGTTAGCAATAGCCGTATCACCTGCACAATTGCAGATGACGGTGAAAACTCCATGATTCGTATTTATCAGCTGAACGGCCCAAAATCCACCTTTGCAGGAGAATTTACCCCGCAGTATACCTTGCCATCCATTTCCGGTATGCACTCCAGTTATGTTGCCGTCTCTGAGCTGCTGCTGGAAGATGATATTCTCACGATTATCGGCAATGCACGCTACTGGTCAGATACCACCGCACAGCAGCAAAATCTGACTGTCATGTCATTTTATGACGTGAGCGATCCTTCTGCGCCGGTTTTCCTCTCCACCTTATGTCAGGATGGTCGGGCAACTGCCTCCTATACGGAAGATGGATTTCTTGTCATGATTTCTCAGCATTCTATTCCTTCTACCCGCGGACTTGATGAGGAAACTCTGAACAGCTATCTGCCGGCTTCTTATGAAAATGGGTTGATTCGGATTCCCCGTCGAGATCAAATCCAAATTGGACAGGATTTAGATGCACCGGTATATACAACCATCAGCATGATAGATCTTTCGGAGCCTTCTTTCTTCGCCGACACCTTCTGTTATTTGGGCGGAAGTGATGCTCTATATGTCAGTGATCAATTTATTTGTCTGGCACGAAATAAATCCGATTCCGCACAGGTAATGCTGGCCTCCTTTGATATTGGAAATAGCGGCATTTCACTTAACGGCGAAAATATCTTGAACGGCACCCTGATTGGCAACATTGAAATGCTTCCGAAAAATAAAACACTGGCCGTCACGATTACAGATTCAACAGGTTCTCCCTCTTTGTATCTACTGGATAAAAAGATGAATGTTACCAGTTCTCTAGAAGATTTTGCACCGGCTGGTTCTATTGCATCCATCGATCGTCAGGATTCCTTATTGTATTTCTGCAACTATGCCGGCGATTCGATTGCCGTTGTGGACTGCACTTCTGCACGTTATCCGCGTATTTTGCAGAAATCTCCAACACGGGATGGATCCATTCAAAGTATTCCATTCGGTTCTCTGTTGCTGAAGCTTGACTATGCTTATAGTGCAGAAGGGACTGTCTCCGGTGTTACTCTGGGAGTCTATGATGGGACGGAATTGCAGCATTCCATTGAAATTTCCGGGGATTTGTACCTTCCTGCTATGAATAATCATGAGTATCTCTATCAGGATGAAAACAGCGGACTGATTGGATTTGGGATTACTAATTATATTAATACGGAAAATTCGTACACAACCCAATACACATACCGTCTCTATCAATACCGAGAGGAAACCGGATTCAAACTGATTGCTGATTTTCCACTTTACGAGTCAGCCGAAACGCCTTCCCTACCGGAATATGAAACCGGATTTTTACTGCGCCAGGTATTTTATCTGGTTCTACCGGACAAAATGTTTGCTCTCGATCCAAATAGCGGTAAAATCCTTGCGGAAGTTCCAGCTGCAAATTCTTAAAGAAACGGACGGTTTCCAAAGAAACTGTCCGTTTTTTAATGGAAACTTATGAAAATACCCGTTGCATTCGATCCGCAGATCGGGTATAATGAGAATACCAGAAATTTTGGGAGGTATTATGCAGCGAATTTTAGGATATATGCGCAAAGCCATTCAGGAATTTGACTTGATTCAGGACGGGGATCATATTGCAGTTGGCGTGTCCGGCGGAAAGGATTCCGTGGTGCTGCTGACCGGACTGGCTTATCTGCGGCGGTTTATTGGAATCGACTATCAGCTGACCGCCATTACGCTGGACCCGCAATTCGGCGGAGTTCCGGGAGATTACCGGGAAGTGGCCAATTTGTGTACCAGATTAGGAATACCTTATATCATTCGGCGGACGCAGATCGGCGAAATTGTCTTTGATGCTCGACAGGAATCCAATCCCTGCAGTCTTTGTGCACGGATGCGGCGCGGTGCGCTGCACGACGCGGCAAAAGCAGCCGGATGCAACAAAATTGCCTTAGGACATCACTATAATGATGTAATCGAAACATTCCTAATGAATTTGTTTAACGAAGGACGAGTGGGATGTTTCTCACCCAAATCCTATCTTTCCCGCAAAGATCTCTGGATGATCCGTCCGCTGGTATTTGCTCCCGAAAAAGAGGTGCGCCGTGCCGCAGAACGTGCAAAGCTGCCAATCGTTAAGAGCAAATGCCCGGCAGACGGTTATACACAGCGGCAGGTTATGAAAGAATTCCTGGCACAGAAAGAACGGGAAAG
Source organism: Candidatus Merdivicinus sp. (assembly GCA_050943495.1). GTDB lineage: Bacteria > Bacillota > Clostridia > Oscillospirales > Ruminococcaceae > Merdivicinus. The sequence goes on along the minus strand of JBMNPH010000005.1, from coordinate 41,125 downwards.
CGATGGCTTTCAATTCCGGATTTTCGGTGCCCTTCGCCGCAGCGGACTGGATGGCTGGGGATTTTCGGACAAACCCTAATTTATGTAATCATATTATCAAACAGGAGGCTTTCTTATGAGATGCAATAAAAATTCCGACCGCAGCATGACCGCAATGTCCATTATTTCGCTGGTATTCGGGATGTTGACCCTGATTATGGGCGGCGCCTACCTGATTAACCATTTTCTGACCGAACGTGCCTACCGCAATAAATGGCGTGATTACGAAGACTGCGGCATGATGTAATTTTTCGGACATGCAAAAAGACCGACAGGATCCTTTCCTGTCGGCCTTTTTCATTATTTCTTAGTCTGCTGCAAATTCTGCAATTTTGCCGCGAATCATCGTGAGGAATTCGTCCAAGCTCATGCTGCCCAGGTCGCCGTTTGCACGGGAACGGGGTGCCACAGTGCCATCTTCGACTTCCTTGTCGCCAATGATGAGCATGAAGGGGATCTTTTCCATCTGTGCTTCCCGGATCTTGTAGCCGATCTTCTCGCTGCGGCCATCAATCGTGACGCGCAGGCCGGCTGCCTTCATCTGTTTAGCGAGGTTTTCACAGCACTCTGCCGCACGGTCGGTAACAGGCAGCAGACGAACCTGCTCAGGTGCGATCCAGATCGGCAGTGCGCCTGCATATTTCTCCAGCAGCAGAGCCAGCGTACGCTCATAGCAACCGATTGAGGTGCGGTGGATAATATACGGTGTCTTCTTCTGGCCGTCAGCGTCGACATATTCCATGCCGAACTTCTGAGCCAGCAGCATATCAATCTGAATCGTAATAAGGGTGTCCTCTTTGCCGTGAACGTTCTTAATCTGGATATCCAACTTCGGGCCGTAGAAAGCGGCTTCGTCAATACCAATAGAGTATTTCAGGCCAATATGGTCCAAAATCTTCTGCATGGTGGACTGAGCTTCTTCCCACTGTTCGGGAGTACCTTCGTATTTATTGCCGGGATTCTTGGGATCCCACTGAGAGAACCGATACGAAACATCATCGTCCAAGCCCACACATTTGAGCATATAGTTAGCCAGCTGCAAGCAGCGACGGAATTCTTCCTCCAACTGTTCGGGACGGAGGATAATATGTCCCTCAGAAATGGTAAACTGGCGGACACGGATGAGGCCATGCATTTCGCCGGAATCCTCGTTACGGAACAGGGTGGAAGTTTCACCCAAGCGCATAGGCAGATCCCGGTAAGAACGGGCACGATTCAAAAATACCTGATACTGGAAGGGGCAGGTCATGGGGCGGAGGGCGAAGCATTCTTTGGTTTCATCGTGGGGGTCGCCCAGAATGAACATTCCATCCAGGTAATGATCCCAGTGTCCGGAAATTTTATAAAGTTCCCGTTTTGCCATATACGGAGTTTTGGTGCGAACATAGCCCCACTCGTTATCCTCGGTATCCTCGACAAACCGCTGGAGAAGCTGAATCGTCTTGGCACCCTTAGGCAGCAGAATCGGCAAGCCCTGGCCAATGACATCAACAGTGGTGAAATATTCGAGCTGACGGCCAATCACATTGTGGTCGCGCTTTTTGGCCTCTTCCATCATTTTGAGGTGTTCTTCCAGTTCGGAAGCCTTGGGGAAGGAGACGCCGTACACACGGCAAAGCTGACGGTTCTTGGAATCGCCGCGCCAGTAAGCACCGGTGGTAGCGGTCAATTTGAAGGCCTTCACCATTGCGATGTCCATCAGATGCGGGCCAGCGCACAACTCGGTAAATTCGCCCTGTTTGTAGAAGGAGATTTCATCGCCCTGCTCTGCATGCTCAGCAATGAGTTCCACCTTATACGGTTCGCCGCGCTCTTCCATCAGCTTGGTTGCCTCAGCAGGAGAAAGGGTAAACCGCTCAATGGAGGGTTTTTCCTTGACGATTTTCTTCATTTCTGTTTCCAAAGCCTTCAAATCCTCGGGAGTGAAGGGTTTTTCGGTATCGAAATCGTAGTAGAATCCATTGTCAATTGCCGGGCCAATTGCCAGCTTGACAGCAGGGAACAGGCGTTTGACGGCCTGCGCCAGAATATGCGAGGTGGTGTGCCAGAACGTCTTTTTGCCTTCCTCGTCGGAGAAGGTCAGGATTTCCAGCGAAGCGTCACTGTCAATTACGGTGCGGAGATCTTTGAGTTCTCCGTTGATTTTGCAGGCGCAAGCAGCGCGATAAAGACCCATGCTCAAATCTTTGCAGACATCTGCTGCGGAAATCGGCGCATCATAACTCTTGATGCTGCCATCTTTTAAGGTAATATTCAGCATATATTCTCTTCCTTTCTTATAATACGCAATCATGTTGGTTGGAAAGCCCCCGCAGGCTGTCACTAAGAACAGCGGCGGAGGCGGCTGGTTCGCCGTCCCACCCGAGGATTCACTTTTTGTGGAAATAACATCTTCCAGCCTCCTTTCCAAAATAAAAAAACGCCTCATCCCAACACTGGGATGAAGCGATTGCTCCATGGTTCCACCCGGATTACAACCCGCAGGCTGTCACTCTGAGGCAGGGTAACGGCTGCCAGCCGTTGCGGTTCACCGCACCCTCGCAGGCGGTATCGGAAAATCCTGTTTTCGGGAATGCTTGCAGCCGGTGGCATTCCTCTCTGGGCGAAAAGCTGGCGGAAAATCCGCTTCCTGTTCAAAGGTTTCTCGTATAAGGTTATTGTAGCACGCCTTTCCCCTTCTGTCAAGGGAAAACCGTGGGATTTATTGGAGGATTCTATTTTTCGCTAATCACAAGCTTCATCTCAAACCCCGTGTCCGTTATGTCGCTGGTTTCGGAAAAACCAAAAGAAGCGTACAATTTATGAGCAACAGTATTTCCAAATCGGACTCCGATATAGACTTCATTCACATGGAAACGGTCAATCAGGAACTGCACGCCCAATTTCAGAGCAGCTCTTCCATATCCTTGATGCTGGTAACGCTCATCAATGAGAAAATACCACACCGTATATTGCCTTTTCCGTTCATAATACCCCATCATAATAAATCCGACCAGCGTATCTCCAGCGTAGATAGCGAAAGGAAAGGCTGTATTGTAATATGCCCAAGCTTTAGCCAACGCATGAGCTGTTGTTGGTACAAAATCTTCCTGTTCTTTGGAAACTTTTAGTTTCAAAACTTCCTCGATATTATCCGGGGTGATATTTTTCAGTGAAACAAAAGGTTCCATTGCCAAGCTCTCCTTAATCGTGAAATAGCGCTTTACAATTCAGGGGGACAGAAAGGCGAACAATATGTCTCAATGGTGAGCGCAGCAGCCAGAAGCTTCCGTTCATCCTCGCCATAAAGAATAATTCCCTTTGGAATTCCATCTTCTCCCGTGCACATTTTCAGCGCAAGTGATGGCAATCCGACAAAGTGCATAATATTTGTCGGTCCGGTCATGATGCACACATCATACGGTTCAAGCTCTTTTATAACCAGACTGCGCATACGGACACGTTCTGCCATTGCTTCCTTGTAAATCAAATCATCCGCGCTTTTTTGAGCAGCTTCTTGTAATTGGGTAATGCCATATTTCATCATGGTTTTGGGATCCGCTTCATAAAAGGCAATAATATCGTTCAAGGTTTTCAAATTTGCGGATGATTGCGTAAGATAGCTTTCCAGATCCCGCTTAAATTCACACTGCATGATATGATGCTGATAAGAGGTATATGGTTGTGTAATTTCAGAAAACTGTGCTCCGTCATGACGAAGAGTATCAAAAAGGCTTTCATATCTCCGGAACTGCGCATCTGACACCATTTCCCTGTTATACAAGTTCACACCGATTTTCAGTTCCTTCACAGGAATCGGCCGAATCGGGGCGAGTGGTTTGTCCGACATGCCGCTGTACAGCAGAATTGCGTCGGATAGATTCCTGCTTAACGATCCCGCGCTGTCTAATGTGCGGGAGATCGGGAGGATGCCGTCGGATGACAAGGAGTTGTGCTGCGGCTTGAAGCCCACGATTCCGTTTTCTGTAGCGCAGGCTACAACCGAAAAGGAGGTATCTGTTCCGACTGCAATCGGACAGAACCCTGCGGAAACGGCTACTGCTGAACCGGTGCTGGATCCGCTTGGATCCTTATTGGGATCATAGGCATTTTTTACATATCCGCCTTTGGAACTGTAACCGTTTGGCATACCCTTTGATGTAAAATTCGCAAACTCTGTCATATTGGTTTTTCCTAAAACAATGCCGCCATTATGCAGGATATTTTCTACAACAGCGGCATTTGTTTTTGCCAGATTGTCAGATAAAGCCATGCTCCCAGCTGTCGTATGAAGTCCGGCAACGTCGATGTTATCCTTGACCAGCAAAGGAAGTCCAAATAATACGGCATCGCGTCCTAATTTCTGAGAATCCAGCTTTTTTGCCTGTTTTAAAACGGATTCGTTCATTTCAGATATTGTATTCAGTTTGGGGTCATACTTTTCGATTCGGTTCAGATAAGAGCGTGTTAACTCTTCAATGCCAATATTTCTTTTTTGAATTTGTACTTTCAGTTCTGTAGCAGTCATCCAACAAAATTCATCCATATTGTCCTCCTGAAACTTACTTTTTTATTGTATCTTCCTGACAGAAACGGATTACTTTTTCCCTAGTCTCCGCATCCATGCGGTCAAGTACCATCGATTCGGACGGACCTATGAGCGGCAGTTTCTTTTCCTCAATTGCCGTATAAATAGTGCAGGCGGCGAGCAATGAACCGGCTGGGGAAGCATGTGCGCCGTCGGTGAAGTAAAGTTCTGTTTCCGGATGGACGACGCGGAATCGCTGCCACCGATCCCCGACCGGCGCAAGAAGCAGTTCCTGTTCAGCGGCAGTTTGGCGGTACGCAGCCGACATTTCCGCTTGATTTTCAGGCTTTGCCTTTTCCGCCCAAGTCATATAGAGGACAAACCGTGGCGGATTTTCTCTTGCAAGGGCACGAATATGCTGTATACCATCCGAGAGTGCGGCATACCCCGCAAACGGATGGGCGGCCTGTTGAAGAATGCAGAAATCATATCCGCCGTACCGGAGGTTAAATGCGGTCTGTTCCTGCTGACAGTGCCAATCCAAGGTCATGCCGCCTTGTGTTAACATGGTGACATGTACATCTTCGCCAGCCATACGGTATAGTTCCGAAAGCATCTGAGGCATATCGTTGAAATAGGTGTGGCTGTTTCCGATAAACAGTATTTTCTTCATAAATGCCCCTCCTTTTTTTTCAGTGTATCAGCTGACAAGGTGATTGTCAAGAGATTTTATTTTTCGACTTCCCCTGACCGTTTTTTTATGGTAAAATAGGAACAGAACAGGGAGGAGGCCATCTATATGCGGCAGACTTTGGCAATTATCGGCGGCGGGGCGGGAGGACTATGTGCGGCGGTCTTCGCGGCACAGTCCGCAAAATTCGAGACGATCTATCTTTTGGAACGTGGGCCGCGAGTCGGAAAAAAGCTGCTCGCCACAGGAAACGGGCGATGCAATTTGACCAATCGCTTTTTCCGGGAAGAAAATTATCACGGTCAGAAGCCGGAATTTACCCGGACTGCCTTTGCCCGTTTCGGTCTGGAACCCACGCTTACATTTTTTGAGCAGCTGGGTCTCCTGTTTCATGAAGAAGAAAACGGTAAACTCTATCCCCGTTCCTTGCAGGCGGCATCGGTACTGGATGCCCTGCGGCTGGAATGTGACCGTCTCGGAGTACAGACTCGCTGTGATACCGAAGTGACTGCAATCCGCCCGAAATCGGAGGGATTTTCACTGGAACTAAACGGTTCCGAACGCCTTTCCGCAAAGTATGTTCTTTTGGCCGCAGGCGGTGCGGCTTCTCCCAAACTTGGCGGAACCGACAGCGGATACCGGCTGCTGGAAAGCTTGGGGCATACCATTCTTCCGCCTCTCCCCTCCATCGTCCAGTTGAAAACTGACACTTCTGCTATCAAGCCGCTGTCCGGCATCAAATTCGACGGGATTGCCTCTCTTTACGACGGCAGCAAGCTGCTGCGGAGTGAATCCGGTGAAATTCTCTTTACCGATTACGGACTGTCCGGGCCACCGATTTTGCAGCTTTCCTGTACAGCTACCCATTATATCGGCCGGAAATCTGCGCAGCCGGTGCTCTCGCTGGATCTCTTTCCCGAATATTCCCAAAAAGAGCTCTCTTCTCTGCTTTACCGCCGGAAATTTTCCCGACCAGATACCCTGCTCGAAAATTTTATGCTGGGACTCCTTTCCAAACGATTAGGGCAGACTGTCCTCAAAGCGGCGGGAATTGCACCGCTGTCCCGGACGGCGGAAACTCTTTCCAATGCGGAAATGGCGGCACTTGCACAGCTTCTGAAAGGTTGGCGGATTGCCGTTACCGGTACGATGGGCCTCGCCAATGCACAGGTGACGGCAGGCGGCGCCGATGTGCGGGAATTCTCCCCTGAAACGCTGGAATCCAGGTTGGTTCCCGGCTTATATTCCTGCGGCGAAGTGCTGGATATCGACGGCGACTGCGGCGGATTTAATCTCCAATGGGCATGGTCCTCGGCCATGCTGGCAATTGACTCCATGGAATGAAAGGCGGTTATGCAATGCAACTCTCTTCCGAAACCAATAATGCAACCCTGCGTTACTTACAAATGTTGTCTCATCAATATCCTTCCATTGAAGCGGCGGCAACTGAAATTATCAACCTGCAGGCATATCTGAATCTTCCGAAGGGAACGGAACACTTTATGTCCGACCTGCACGGCGAATATGAGGCTTTCCTTCACATTCTCAACAATGCCTCCGGCGCCATCAAGGAAAAGGTAGACATTCTTTTCTCCAACACCCTTTCCTCCAAAGAACGCGCCGTTCTTGCGACATTGATTTACTACACCGAGGCAAAACTCAAGGAGATCAAAGAGGAGATTCCAGCTGCGGAAATGGAGGAATGGTACAAAATTACCCTCAACCGGCTAATGGAAATCTGCCGCCTCGTCGCTTCCAAATACACCCGTTCCAAAGTGCGCGCCGCCTTGCCCAAAGGCTACGAACACATCATCGATGAATTGCTGCACACCAATTATGATGCGCTGAACAAAGAGCAGTATTATGAGAACATTATTGCAACGATTATCGACATTGACCGTGCGGATGCCGTCATCATCGCAATCTGCAACACCATTAAGCGCCTGATTGTCGATCGCCTCCATATTGTCGGCGACATCTTTGACCGCGGACTGCGCCCGGATATTATCATGGACTCCCTCATGGAACATCACCGCGTTGATATTCAATGGGGAAATCATGACATCCTCTGGATGGGCGCTGCCGCCGGAAGCCGCACCTGTATCGCCAATGTTCTGAACAACTGCATCACTTATAACAATTTGGAGGTCATTGAAACCGGCTACGGCATCAGCCTGCGGCCGCTCGCACTCTTTGCCAGCGAGGTCTACCGCAATTCCAATCTCCAATGCTTCATGCCTCGAGTTCCCAAAGAAGGTCACTACAATCCCAAAGATCTCGAACAGGCCGCTCGAATGCACAAAGCCATCCTCATCATCCTGTTCAAGTTGGAAGGCCAGACTATCCTTCGCAACCCCTCCTTCCGGATGGAAAATCGGCTTCTTCTCGACAAAATCAATTACGAAACCGGTACCATCTGTATTGGCGGCAAAGATTATCCTCTGCTGGACTGCGACTTCCCGACCGTAGACCGCGAAAATCCCTACAAACTTTCCGATGAGGAAGCCGCGGTGATGTCCCAGCTGCGATTCTCCTTCCAGCACAGCGAAAAATTGCAGCGCCATGTCAAATTCCTCTACTCCAAAGGCGGCATGTATCTGTGCTGCAATCAGAATCTGCTTTTCCACGGCTGCATCCCCATGAATGACGATGGTTCCTTTACGGAATTTGAGGCGCAAGGAAAAATACTTTCTGGAAAATCCTTTATTGATTATACAGAATCTCTGGCGCGACAAGGCTACTATGCCCGCCCGGACAGTCCCGAACGGCAGCTCGGCAAAGACTTTTTGTGGTTTTTATGGTGCGGAAGCAGTTCGCCGCTGTTTGGCCGCGATAAAATGGCTACCTTTGAACGTCTGCTGATTGGCGATAAAAAACTCTCCGAGGAAGGGAAAAATCCTTACTATCTCCACAATAATGAGGAGGAAACCTGCCTGCGGATTCTGCGAGAATTTGGCTTACAAGGTGAGTACTCCCACATTATCAACGGTCATGTGCCGGTCCGTAGCAAGGACGGCGAAAATCCGGTCAAAGCAAACGGACGTCTGATCGTCATTGACGGCGGATTCTGCAAAGTTTATCAGCCAAAAACCGGCATCGCCGGCTATACGCTGATCTACAACTCACACGGGATCCGCATCACTTCCCATGAGCCGTTTGCCGGTGTGACAGATGCCATTCGGTATAATAAAGACATTTTATCAACATCCGTAATATTTGAGACGCGTGAATCCCGCATGAAAATCGCCGATACCGATGACGGTGTTCAAATTCGCGCGGATATTAATGATCTTAAACAGTTGTTGGAAGCTTACCGAACCGGTCTGATCAAGGAGAATCACGACTGAATCAAAAAATCGCGTCCCGAAAAGGACGCGATTTTGCATTTTCAGAATATTCGGTTATCTTTCAGCATTCCACAGGTACTCGAAAAGTATGGGCGAAATATCCGGATATGTGAGATTTTCAGGCAACGAATCAAAAGAACGAGTTTCCGCCATTTCGCTTTCGGGCATCTCGCCAAGCCGGTGGATAACCGCACGGAACACCATGCCATTGGACCAGTGGTCCGTTCCGACATCGCCTGCCCAGTAATCGCAAAGGGGTTCTATCTCAAATTCTATGGCGCCGGATTCCTCAAAAAGTTCCCGCTTAGCGGCGTCCAGAGGCTTTTCCCCCGGTTCAATATGACCTCCCTGTGTTTCCCAAGTGGAACGCTCTTTATGACGGCTCAACAAGATTTTCCCCTCGTATTCGGAAAGAACAACCACATATCGATAGGATTTGAGCGATTCCAGCGGATAGGTTTTACACGTCACAGGTATCCCTCCCATGATACAAACCCACTGCTCCCAAACCGAGAGCAGTGGGCATTTTTATAATTAGTATTTCGGACGGGCAACATAGGAGGTGTGCAGAACCTCATGTGCCACATGGCTGCCGGGTTTCTCGAGGAACTCTTCATAGAGTTTCTTGATTGCCGGATTCTCATGAGATTTACGCAGTTCCATGGAAGCATCAGTGCTGTACAATGCTTTTGCGCGCAGACCCTTCAGATCGACAAAGTTGCGAACCGATGCGGGCTGAATCGGCTGGCCACCGCCATTGACACATCCGCCGGGGCAAGCCATCACTTCGATAAACTGATAATCTGCCTTGCCTTCCTTGACCGCACGGAGAACCTTCTTGGCGTTCGCAAGGCCGGAGCAAACTGCCACTTTCAGGGTCAAACCGCCGATGGTATAGGAAGCTTCCTTGATGCCTTCAGTACCGCGGACATCGTTATAAACGAGCGCGTCGCCGGAAGCATTACCGCCGGTCAGCCAATCAGCTGCGGTACGGAGAGCTGCCTCCATAACGCCGCCGGTTGCACCGAAGATCAAACCGGCACCGGTATCGATGCCGAGCGGAGCATCATAATCCTCATCAGGCAGGGCGGTGAAATTCAGACCAGCTGTTTCAATCATGCGGGCCAGTTCGCGAGTCGTCAGGGCGATATCTACATCCGGAACACCAGCTGCGGACTCGTTTTCACGACCGACTTCGAACTTTTTCGCAGTACAGGGCATGATAGAAACCATTACAATGTTCTTGGGATCGACGCCAATCTGTTTGGCATACCAGGTCTTGGCAACTGCGCCGAACATCTGCTGGGGAGATTTGCAGGTGGAGAGGTTCGGAATAAATTCTGGGAAATAGTGCTCGCAGTATTTGACCCAGCCGGGCGAACAGGAGGTAATCATAGGCAGTGCACCGCCGTTCTGGATGCGCTCTACCAATTCGTTTGCTTCCTCCATAATGGTGAGGTCAGCGGCAAAGTTGGTGTCAAAGACTTTATCAAAGCCGAGTCGACGGAGTGCCGCAACCATTTTGCCTTCCGCATTGGTTCCGATCGGCATGCCGAATGCTTCGCCGATGGTAACACGGGTAGCGGGAGCGGTCTGAACCAGCACGATCTTTTCAGGATCGCCCAAAGCATCCCACACCTCGTTGGTCTGATCCTTTTCGGTGAGAGCACCGGTCGGGCAGGCTACGATACACTGTCCGCAGGAGACACAAGAGGTCTCGCCGAGCGGAGACTCGAATGCACAGGAAATATTGGTGAGGAATCCGCGCTCATTGGCACCGATAACACCGACATCCTGCCATTTGCGGCAAACTGCAGCACAGCGGCGACAAAGAATACATTTGTTATTGTCGCGGATCATGTGCGGAGCAGAATCATCAATCTCATACTGATTGCGAGCGCCCTTGAATGCATCGACATCCTCCACGCCGTAATCCTTACAAAGCTTCTGGAACTCGCAATTTCCGCTGCGGACACATGCCAGACAATTCTTATCGTGGCAGGAGAGCAGCAATTCGAGGTTCTGGCGGCGGGAATCCCGCACCTTTTTGGTGTTGGTGAAGACTTCCATTCCCTCGGTTACGGGATAAACACAGGATGTCACCAATCCGCGTGCACCCTTTACTTCGACCATACAGATACGGCAGGCGCCGATCTCGTTGATGTCTTTCAGGTAGCAGAGGGTGGGAATTTCAATGCCGGCCTGACGGGCTGCTTCCAGGATGGTACTGCCCGGAGCAACCGAAACCGGAATATTGTTAATTTTCAGGTTGACCATTTCCATGACTTGAGCCACACTCCTTTATTTCTTGACAATTGCGCCGAATTTGCACTTCTCAATGCATGCGCCGCACTTGATACATTTTGCCTGGTTGACCACATGGGGAACCTTGACCGAGCCTTCGATCGCGCCGACCGGGCAGGTGCGGGCACAGAGGGTACAGCCTTTGCACTTGTCGGTGAGGATGGTGACCTGCATCAGGTGTTTGCAGACGCCGGCGGGACATTTCTTATCCACAACGTGCGCCACATATTCATCGCGGAAATAACGAAGGGTGGACAATACCGGGTTGGGCGCTGTCTGGCCCAGACCGCACAAAGAGTTTTCCTTAATATAGTAGCAGAGCTGCTCCATCTTATCCAGATCCTCGAGGGTTGCTTCTCCGCGGGTGATCTTATCGAGCATCTCATAAAGGCGTTTGGTACCCACACGACAAGGGGTACATTTACCGCAGGACTCATCAACAGTAAATTCGAGGAAGAATTTCGCGATGTCGACCATACAGGTATCCTCGTCCATGACGATCAGTCCGCCGGATCCCATCATCGAACCGATGGCGAGCAGGTTATCATAGTCGATCGGGATATCGAGGTGTTCTGCCGGGATGCATCCGCCGGAAGGACCGCCGGTCTGCGCTGCTTTAAATTTCTTGCCATTGGGGATACCGCCGCCGATTTCCTCGACGATTTCGCGAAGGGTGGTGCCCATCGGAACTTCGACCAGACCGGTATTTTTGATCTTACCGCCCAAAGCAAAGACCTTGGTGCCCTTGGATTTCTCAGTGCCCATCGATTTGAACCAATCGGCACCCTTGAGGATAATCTGCGGGATATTCGCATACGTTTCGACGTTGTTCAGAACGGTCGGTTTCTGGAACAGACCCTTGACTGCCGGGAACGGAGGACGGGGACGGGGTTCGCCGCGGTGGCCTTCGATGGAGGTCATCAGTGCGGTTTCCTCGCCGCAGACGAATGCACCTGCACCCAGACGAAGGTCGAGGTCAAAATCAAAGCCGCTGCCGAAGATATTCTTACCGAGCAGGCCGTATTCCCGAGCCTGCTTAATTGCAATCTGAAGACGATGTACAGCGATCGGGTATTCTGCACGGACATAGATATAACCCTGCGAAGCACCAATCGCATAACCTGCGATCGCCATTGCCTCAATCACAACGTGGGGGTCGCCTTCCAGAACGGAACGGTCCATAAATGCACCCGGGTCTCCCTCGTCAGCGTTACAGCAGACATATTTCTGGTCTGCCTTATTTGCCGCGGCAAAACTCCATTTACGTCCGGTAGGGAAGCCGGCGCCGCCGCGTCCGCGGAGACCGGAGTCCAAAATGACATCGATGACCTGCTGAGGAGTCATTTCGGTAACGACCTTGCCCAGCGCCTCATAGCCATCGACTGCGATGTACTCTTCAATATTTTCGGGGTTGATGACGCCGCAGTTGCGGAGCGCCACACGATGCTGTTTGGCATAGAAGTTGGTTTCATTCAGGGATTTCACGTTATTTTCCTGAACGGTTTCCTTGTAAAGCAAACGCTTTACAATACGGCCTTTCAGCAAATGTTCCTGGACAATTTCCGGAACATCAGAAGGCTTTACTTCGGAATAGAACGAGCCTTCGGGATAGACAATCATAATCGGGCCGAGCGCGCAAAGTCCAAAGCAGCCGGTTTTGACAACCTTTACCTCGTCAGCGAGTCCGGCCGCGGCGATTTCTGTTTCAAGAGCGTCGATGATCTGCTGGCTGTTGGACGAAGTACATCCGGTACCGCCGCAGACCAGTACATGAGAACGATACATGAAGCTGCCTCCTTATTTCAAATTGCTGATGCTGCCAATGGTATATTCTTCCACGACTTTCCCATTGACCAGGTGTTCGGTCACAACCCGGGCAGCTTTATCCGCAGTCATTTTCACATAGGTAGTTTTTTTACCATCCGGCTCAAATACCTCAACCACTGGCTCATACTGGCAAATGCCAATACAACCGGTCTGGGTAACCATCACATTTGTCAGCCCACGTTTGGCAACTTCCTCAGTAAATGCTGCCAAAACCGGACGCGCACCTGCTGCAATGCCGCAGGTTGCCATGCCGACAACAACGCGGAGACTATCCGCATCTTCTTTCCGCAGGGTGACATTATTTTTGACCCGTTCACGGAGTGCCTTGAGTTCTTCCAGGCTTTTCATTTCCAATCATCCTTTCATCCAACGGCGGGCCCCAGCAGTTCCCGCTCTCCCTCCTCCAGCATCTCACGGATATAGTCCGCGACCTCCGGAGTATCCAGCGGGACATCTTCCAAAACGGCCTTCAGTTCCCGCGTGTCCAATGTAAAAACCTTATCATCCAGGGTGCGGCGGTATACGAAATCCCGATCAGGATTCATCGTAATCAGCGCCAGCATGGTGGCGTTCATATCGCCGACCGGAAGCATATCAATATGATCGGTATGGTAGCTTGCCGTTGTTCGGGTTCCCTTTCCAAGCTCCGAAACAATGGAAAAACTGCCGCCGGTCGCTTCGGCCGACATTTTGAAAAACGGAATGCCCAATCCGACCTTCCGGGTGGTGCGAGTCGTAAAAAAAGGATCCATTACATGGGATACCTGTTCTTCACTCATGCCGCAGCCATTATCTGTGATGGAAATTTCCAAAAAAGCATCCGCTGTGCGCTGTTCGATTGAAATCTCAATCAGTAATGCTTGCGCCCGGATGGAATTCTGGGCAATATCCAGCACATTCAGGGAAAGTTCCTGCATCTGCCGCCCCTCCTGTCCGAAGCACCTTATACGCCGTATTTCGCGAGAATATCGTCGATATCGTCCGGCAGCAGCTTACCGTAAACCTCGTCATTGATGGTCATAACCGGGGCAAGGCCGCAAGCTCCAATGCAGCGGCAGGCATCCAGCGAAAATTTTCCATCGGGTGTACATTCTCCGCCCTTAATGCCCAGCTTTTGCTGAAGTTTATCATAAATATCGCCGGATCCTTTTACATAACAGGCGGTACCGAGACAAACCGAAATTTTATACTGTCCCTTGGGGTACAGGGAGAATTGCGCATAAAATGTAACAACGCCGTAGACTTCCTCAAGTGGAATATCGAGTCCTTCTGCGATTGTGGTCTGCACCTCGATTGGGAGGTATCCATAAACCTCCTGAGCCTGCTGCAGCACCGGCATCAGTGCGCCCGGCTGATCTTTGTGAGAAGCAATGATTTCTTCAAGCTTCTTTTTCTGTTCCGGCGTATCCTGAAAGAGAACGCCAGCTTTTTTACTGGACATAGATTGCGACCTCCTTGAAACATGGCGGCAAAAGCCTTGCCGAATTAACCCCGACGTGCGGGTGTAAACGTTTTCTGTGTTATCAAAAAACAACAGATACTTTCAATAAGTATATCATATTTCGGCAGAAAATACTAGAATGCTTGATGCTGAACCTTTGTTTTATTTTTTATGGAAAAACCACAAAAAAGTTTTTGTTTCTTTTGCTCTATTGCATGACGTGTAAATTTCATATATAATGAAAATAATATTCCATTATTTTTTAGACGTTTCCGCGCAATTTCTACACAAGATGAATCTACATAAATACAATCAAAGGAGGACATGGTATGAACGTACGGGATATCATGCAGATACTGGATGCCGAACTGATTTGCGGCGAGGAAAATCTGGAGGTTGAAGTGCATGAAGCCTGCGGATCGGATATGATGAGCGATGTACTCGCCTTTGTTAAAGATCAGGCTGTTTTACTCACCGGACTCGTCAACATTCAGGTAGTGCGAACGGCTGATATGATGGATATGGTATGTATTGTTTTTGTGCGGGGCAAGGGACCGGATGAAGATATGATTGCCCTCGCGAAACGGCGAGGAATGGTGCTGCTAAAGACTCAGCACCGAATGTTCACTGCCTGCGGATTGCTGTGGGAAAATGGCCTGCGGGGAGGAGGACGTGCAGATGAACACATTAAAATGGAACTATGAGGTTGATGGAAGCGATTTTACACGTGCCGGAGAGGCCTCTTCCAATGTCAAAAAAAATCTGCGCAAACTTGGCGTCTCGCCTGAGGTTATTCGAAAGGTATCCATAGCCCTCTACGAAGGGGAGATCAATATGGTCATCCATGCGGACGGGGGGTCGATCACGGTCGAAATGAGTCCGCAGAAAATTGATATGGTCCTCGCCGACACCGGCAAAGGAATTCCGGATATTGCACAGGCAATGCAGGAAGGTTGGTCGACCGCTCCGGATGAGGTACGTTCTCTCGGATTTGGGGCGGGAATGGGGCTACCCAATATGAAGAAGTATTCCGATGAAATGCGGATTGAATCGACGGTTGGAGTCGGCACAACCGTTTATATGACGGTGTATATCCAGCAATGAAAGCTTCTATCTGGCTCTATTTCGGCGGCGGTTTTCTGGGATCCTGGCTTTACAATATGGTTATCATATTTGTATGCCGGAAAAATTTTTCCCTGTCTTTTTTTGGCACGTTCGTAATTCTTATGACCGGCATTCTTTCCTTTATCTTTTTCCGCCGCTTTGCCAACCGGCGCCTGAACTGGATTTTTTTCCGAAGGTACCGTTATATCGGATTCGGGGCGATCATTATTCTGCTTTTTGAGATGTTCCGCAAAGAAGTAGAATTTTTCACAATTGCCGGTAGTCTTCTGCTCGCATTTCCGATTGCATTTTTCCTTGTAGCATCCATAGAAGGCGCATTCAAACCCCAGTGTCTGCGCTGGCGGTTCCGCCGGATCCCCTTCTTCCGGAAAAAACCGTCCCGAGTAGGATTGCGCCGGATTGCTGTCTCTTGCATGGGTGGACTCTGCGGAATTATCCCCAATCTCTTTTTATTTTTCTAACGAACAGGACGTGATAGTCATGATGACAAAGTTCCGGTCTGCGCTGTTGATGTTCTTCCTGTTTGCCCTCTTTTTTGCCGGATCCGTTGTACTGGCAGAGAGCGGAGTTGTCTCCCCTGTCGGAGAAAATGTTTGGGAAATCCGCTCGGGCAGCCGAGAGGGAAGCCGACTGCTTTATACGGTTACGGCATCCGAAGAGGAGGATGTGCTGCTGGTGGAAACAGATGGGGAAACCGAGGAATACCGTTACGAATTCTCCGGCGATGCAAAAGATTATCGTTGTGAGATCCGCTTTCCGGACGGAAGCGACTGGCTTTGGAGTCAACAAAATGGGGGCGGAACCGGAAGCGGAAGCTGGTACGACACCCATATGCTGGAATCTCCATACCCCGACCCGGATGATTTATGTGAAATCATTATCGAGAGCCGGGCAAAACCTGTTTCATTTGATGGAACGAAAATTCTAGCGGTTCTTTTGCTAGCGGGAGTGGGTCTATTCCAGCTGTTGGCACCCGAAACAGCGTGGTATCTGTCCTATGGATGGCGGTATAAGGATGCGGAACCCAGCGATGCAGCTCTGATTATGGGAAGGGTTGGCGGCGTAGTGGCGTTGGGTGCAGCAATTTTCATCCTGATTATCTAATAATTTTCGTGAGGGATTCCAATGACAGATTTTTTAATCAAAGCACTGGACTATTTTCTCCATTTTGTTTTCGTTATATTCGGTGGAATTGCAACGGTTTTCCTTTTGACTGCGGCTGATAATTTATGGAAAGATGTCTTTTATCTTCCAGACGGGATTGCCGAAGTGGTGTATGCCATTTTTTACTCGGTTGCATTCCGCTCGATTCAAACGTCCATTCGGGACAAAAAACGGGAAAAAGCGGTTAAAGAACGAAAGCAAAAAGAATTTTACGAAATATAACAACAATCTAATATTCAAACGGCAGTTGGGAGGTTTTTGGTATGCAGGAATTTTTTCACTCAGTGACGCTCGATCGGGACAAATGTATGGGATGTATCAATTGCATCAAACGTTGTCCGACTGAAGCGATCCGAGTACGGAATAAAAAAGCATACATCATTCCCGAACGCTGCATCGACTGCGGGGAATGCATCCGAGTCTGCCCGCATCATGCCAAACGTGCGACTTATGACAACCTCGATGTTTTACAGCAATACGACTATACGATTGCCCTTCCGGCGCCGTCCTTCATGGCCCAATTCAACAATCTGGAAGATGTCGATATTGTACTGAATGCTTTGCGGGATTTCGGCTTTGACGAGGTCTATGAGGTGGCAAAAGCGGCGGAAATTGTCTCGGCTGCAACCCGTATCCTGATGAAGGAAGGAAATCTTCCCCGCCCTATCATCAGTTCTGCCTGTCCGGCTGTAACGCGCCTGATTCGAGTGCGGTTTCCCAGTCTGATTGACCATGTTCTCCCACTGCATGCACCGATTGAGGTAGCCGCACGCCTTTCCAAGCAGGAAGCGGTGCAAAAGACCGGCCTGCCGCCGGAAAAAATTGGGGCGATTTTCATTTCACCCTGCCCAGCCAAGGTGACCGCCACCAAAATGCCGCTCGGCACCGAAAAAAGTGCGGTAGACGCAGTGATTGCGGTCAGCGAAATTTATCCGAAGCTCGTGTCGGTCATGAAGGAGACAGCCGCCAAACCCATGCAGCCGCTCACCGAGACGGGAAAAATCGGACTGTCGTGGGGCAGCAGCAGCGGCGAATGTTCCGGGCTCATTAACGACAATTATCTGGCCGCTGACGGCATTGAGAATGTTATCCGAGTATTGGAAGATCTCGAGGACGAAAAATTCCGCGACGTCGATTTCATCGAGCTGAACGCCTGTGCGGGCGGCTGTGTCGGCGGCGTCCTCAACGTCGAAAATCCTTATGTTGCCAAAACCAAGCTCTACCGCATCCGCAAGCATCTCCCCGTTAGTCTCAACCATCTCGACAATGTTGACAGCAGTCTATTATGGGATACTCCGCTGGAATTTGTGCCGGTCCTCAAGCTGGATGAAGATGTTTGGACTGCCATGGAGAAAATGGCGAAGGTGGAGGAAATCTGCGATTCACTGGAAGGGCTGGACTGCGGATCCTGCGGCGCCCCCTCCTGCCGGGCGTTGGCGGAGGATATTGTGCGCGGGATGGCCTCGCCAGAGGACTGCATCTTCCGATACAAGAGCAATATCACCAGTCTGCTGCAGGATCTTCACAAGCTGGAAAATTACATTCCGGCGCCTTTCCGCCCCGAACAGTCGGAACAAACGATAGAAGAGGAGGAGAACTCATGACACCGCTGGAATTTGCAGAAAAATACGGCCTAAAGGTCGTTTCAGAGGGCAGCGGAAGCTGCCGGGAAATTGAAGGGGCATACTGCGGCGATTTGCTGAGCATGGTAATGGGCCGTGCCAGAGAAAATGATGCTTTTGTCACTGTAATGGCCAATATCAATACCATTGCCGTGGCGGTGCTGGCGGATGTGGCATGCATTATTCTCTGCGAAGGAATCCACTTTGATGAAGCATGCATTGCGCGGGCCAAACAACAGGAAGTATGCGTCCTCGAAAGCGATCAGCCCGCCTTTACGCTAGCCCTCCAGCTCGGTAAAGAGCTGGGACGTTGTTAGTGCCCTATGACCTGCACCTTCATTCCTGCCTGTCGCCCTGCGGCGAGGACGAAATGACTCCCAACAATCTGGTGGGAATGGCGCAGGTCATGGAACTTGCCGCCTTTGCCGTGGCCGACCACAATACGGCAAGGCAGCTGCCCGCCGTCCAAAATCTGGCGGAGGAAGCGGGGATTCTGCTGGTTCCGGCTATCGAAATTACCTCGGCGGAGGAGGTGCATGTCCTGTCGCTTTTCCCAAGCGTCGAGGCTGCCCTCGCGATGGGAGAGGAATTATATGCCGCCCTGCCGCCGGTCCGCAACAAACCGGAAATTTTCGGGTATCAGCGGATCCTTAACGAAAAGGACGAGCCAATGGGCGAACTGGAAAAACTCCTCATCAACGCCACGGTCCTCCCCATTGACAGGGTCTTTGAAAAGGTGCGCGGATACGGCGGAGTACCCATTCCCGCCCACATCGACAAATCTGCTTACTCTGTTCTCTCCAATCTTGGTGTCATTCCACCGGAACTGGAGGCGAAAACAGTGGAAATCAGTCCCGGTGGCATTGATCGGGGATTTGTGCCGCCTGACGGAGAATCTTATTGTATCATCACCGACTCCGACGCCCATGACCTCGAAACCATGTCCGGACATGATCCGCGCGCTTTGGAACTGGAAAAACTGTCTATGAACGAGATTTTACAAAAACTCCGGGAGGGTCTTGTATGACACAATTGTTTTTTGTGCGCCATGCGCAGCCGCAACATTCTTGGAAAGATGACCGGACAAGGCCTTTGACAGACGAGGGGATGCAAGATACCAACCGGGTCTTGGAATTTTTTCGGGATGTTCCGCCGGATATTGTGTATAGCAGTCCTTACAGGCGAAGTATGGATACCATAAAGTCTGTGGCAAAATACTGGTGTAAAGAGATTCACACTGATGAAAGACTGCGAGAACGCGAATCCGGCGTTAGCGGAACAGGCCGGGATATGATTGCAAAACGATGGGCGGATTTGGATTGGCATGAACCCGGTGGTGAATCCATACACATGGTGCAAAAGCGCAATATCACCGCTATTATGGAAATTTTGGAACAGAATCCGGGAAAAACCGTGATGATCGGCACCCATGGCACTGCTTTAAGCAGTGTTCTACACTATTTTGAATCGGATTTCGGCTGCGGGGATTTCTTCCGGCTAATGGACTGGATGCCCTACATTGTGGAATTGGATTTTGAAGGGAAAACCTATCTGGGACAAAAGGAACATTTATTTCTTCCAAAACCCTTTGAAGTCCGCTGAATTACCAGGAGGAATTATAATGCGGCAATTTTGGGACTATCAGCTTTGCGATGCCCGAATCATCCGGGTTTTTGATGAAGGAAACGGTCGGGTAAAACTGGTGCTGGACGGGGTAGACGCTTCTTCAGAAAAAGTCCGGGAAGGCGATCCTATTCCGGTTGAGGTAGTATCTCTGGATGTACGGTTTACCGGTGTACCGGAAGAAACGATCTCCCAGCTTTGTTGGCAGGAGGATGAGACAGTCCGAGATTTTTCCTATTTGGATATTGGAAACGGGGAGAATACCGCCCAACTGAACGGAATTTCTTTTCCTTACAAACGGGTGGAATGGGTGGAACGGGAACTGCCGCAGGTATTCTTTGAGATCGAACCGGATCCGATTTATGCGGGTTGGCAATGGATTTTCGACAAGAATACATGGGAAATATGGATGGTTTCTCCCAGAAAAATGGATCTGTATGAAGCAGCAAAATCCGTAGTCAATCCACGGAAACTCACCGATTACGCTGAAGCTGGAAGTGTAGGGGCCGCGATTTTGACAGCGGATGGAAACATTTATACCGGTGTCTGTATAGATACTTCGTGTTCCATGGGGTTCTGCGCCGAACATGCCGCAGCTGCCGCCATGATTACAGCCGGAGAATCCTGTATTCTTGCTGTTGTGGCGGTAGGGCGGAACGGCAATATAATGCCGCCCTGCGGACGGTGCCGAGAGTTCCTCACCTGCCTGCATCCGCTCAACCGGAACGCGGAGGTTCTTCTTCCCGGCTGGGAAATCTCCACGCTCGGTGAGCTTCTTCCTTACGACTGGAAAAAGTTCGACGAAGATATCGAGTGCTAAAAACATTATTTTTCATAGAAAGCAAACAAAGGCCGGTGGATCTCTTGCAAATTTCCGCCGGTTATGCTACACTGAACTTGTTTTCAAGACAGGATCTCTGTCTGTTTGAAAGGAGTGCTGCACCATGAATCCACGAATAGATTTTCACCGAATTCCCGACTGGCAAACCATTGAGGTTTCGTCTGTCAATCGTGTGCCCGCGCACACGCCTTGGGAAGCCTATTCTTCCGCTGCGGAAGCGGCCTGTCCGCAAGGCTGCTCCGCCAATAAAGTCTCCCTCAACGGGGAATGGCAGTTTAAACTGGAAAATTCTCCCGAAGCAGTCGGGAATTTCTACCGGGAAGACGCTGATTTGACTGGCTTCTCCCCCATCGCTGTGCCCGGAAGTTGGGAAGTGCAGGGATTCGGCGAACCAATTTACACCAATACCCTCTACCCGTGGAACCGGCAAAAAGGGGCTGCGCATTGGATTCAGCCTTCCCTGCAAAAGGAAAAATTGGTGCCGAATCCGCCTTACCTGCCGAAAGAAAATCCGACCGGATGTTATCGCCGGACCTTCCTACTGCCGGAAAATTTTGTAGGGAAAGAGATCTTTCTGCGCTTTGACGGAGTGGAAACCGCCTATTATCTGTGGGTCAACGGTGAACCGGTCGGTTATGCCGAGGACAGCAAGCTGCCCTCCGAATTCAATGTCACCGAATTTGTCCGCCCAGGCGAAAATACCGTGGCGCTGGAAGTCCTGCGTTTTTCCAAGAGCATCTATCTGGAAGATCAGGATTACTGGCATCTGTCGGGCATCCACCGCAATGTCTGGCTGATTGCGAAGCCGGCGCACCGGATCGAAAGCTATCAGCTGACGGCTATTCCCGACCTCTGTCGCGGCAGCGGCGAAGTCTGCGCTGATATTGCCATTTCACGCTGGGACGGATTTGCAGACTGCCGAGTTCGGCTGGCGATTTATGCGCCGGACGGCACAAAGCTCGCTGAAGGGGATGCGCCCGTCATGCCAACGGCGCAGTACCGTTCTGACCGCCAGCCGACTGCCAACACCGGACGGGTGCGCCTGACTTTGCCGAAAGCGGAACTCTGGTCTCCGGAAAAACCGCACTTGTACCGCGCGGTCATCACCCTGCTGGATGCCGATGGCACCGAATTGGACTGGGAAGGCTGTCGTTTCGGCTTTAAAAAGGTGGAAGTCCGGGATGGGATTGTCTATCTCAATGGACAGCGGTTTATCGCACGCGGCGTCAACCGGCATGACTTCTGCTGGAGAGGCGGCCGAACCGTCTCCCGTGAGCATATGATCGAAGAAATCCGCCAGATGAAACGCATGAATATCAACTCGGTTCGCACCTGCCATTATCCGGACTGCCCGGAATGGTACGATCTCTGCGATGAACTGGGAATCCTCCTCATCTGCGAATGCAATCTCGAAACTCACGGCGTCATGGGTGCCCTCAGCCATAACCCTGCCTGGGCGATGCAATATCTGGAACGCGCCATGCGGATGGTGATTACCTATCAAAACCATCCTTCCATCTACTCGTGGTCGCTCGGAAATGAAAGTGGCACCGGTGCCAATCATGCCGCCATGTACGGTTTCATTAAAGAATACGACAAAACCCGGCTTTGCCAGTATGAAGCTGGCGAACCCGAAAAAAATATTTCAGATGTGCGGGGATACATGTACGCAACCATCGAGCGCATTCTCAAAATGATCGCGGATCCAATCGACAGCCGCCCCATCATTCTCGTTGAATATCTCTATCAGATTTCCAACAGCGGCGGCGGCATGGAACATTTCCGCGAATTGACCGAACAGTATCCCCGTTTCCAAGGCGGATATATCTGGGACTGGCAGGATAAGGCACTGGTGGGCAAAACGGCAGAAGGTGCCGAATATTTCGCATACGGCGGTGACTTCGGTGAATCCGTGGTGGACTGGGAGCACCCGTCCTATATGACCAATAACGGCATTGTGCAGGCAGACCTCCGCTGGAAGCCGGTGGCTTATGAGGTCAAAGAAGCCTACTGCCCTATCTGGATGGAAAAGCCGCAGAATGATTCTGCATGGAAGACCGTCAATCCCGAACAGGATTTTGTCCTAAAAAACCGTTCTATGACCGAATGGGGCAAAGATTTTCGCTGCGAAGCCATTCTGCGTGAAAACGGCTTGGAAATCCTACGCTGGGAGGTAGAATTGCCCAATCTGCCGCCTATGTCGGAGCAAGCACTCACGCTGGACATTCCCAACTGTAAAAAAGAGGACTGCGAATACCATTTAGAATTTTCCTTCAGCCGAAAAGAGGATTGCTGGTTTGCCAAAGCTGGCGAGCAAATCGGCTGCAATCAGTTTGAACTGCCGGGCGGCATGCTGCCTGCGGTGGAATCGGCAGTAGACAGCAAACCGCTGTTCCTCTCCGAAACCGAGGCGGAATGGATTGTAACCGGCGCGAATGAATTCACCGCGGTATTTTCAAAAGAAACCGGTGGTCTCACCCGGCTGGAAAAAGGAACAGCGTCCTATTTAGCGGGC
This sequence comes from Candidatus Merdivicinus sp., assembly GCA_050943495.1. GTDB lineage: Bacteria > Bacillota > Clostridia > Oscillospirales > Ruminococcaceae > Merdivicinus. Next base: position 18,079 of record JBMNPH010000005.1, on the reverse strand, counting down.
AGCCTGCGTCCCTGTCTGACACGTCCCCGCACCGGTATGGATACCTCGACGGGATGGGGTTGGCGGAAGGTTTTGGAACAGCTCGACGGAATGGAACCCAAAGCAGAACCTGCGGTTATTTTAAAAGGATCAGATCGCATCCGGCTGGAATTTGACTGGAAAATGGAGAGCACAGCTGGTATTCCCACACGGGGAAAACTTTGCTACACCGTAATCGGCGAAGAAATCCGCACCGAATTCTCTGTTCAGATTCCGTCCTCTTTCCCGGCAATTTCACGGGCAGGTTTGGAACTCGCCATTGCGCCGGGATTTGAAAAGGTGTACAGTTACAGCCGCGGCCCGCTGGAAAATTACGCTGATCGCAAACTTGCCGCCAATCTGAAGGTCTGGGAGTCAACCGTAACGGAACAGCACTTCCCCTTTAGTCCGCCATCTGAAACAGGCGGCCATGAGGATGCCCGCTGGCTGGAACTTCGGAACGCCGAAGGAAACTGTCTGCGTATTGCAGCAGATCAGCCGTTCCATTTTGATGTGCATCATCACACGATTGCAGACTACGAGGTGGGGCACGAACATGAACTCCCCTATCGGACGGAAAGCTATCTTCATATTGATGCCGCACACGGACCGATTGGCTCGGATATGGCATGGAGTACCGCTATGCCGAAAGCACATCATTTAAAGGGTGGCTTTTATACTCTTACATTTAGTATTACACTCTTATAAAATTGTTTCTTACCAGGCAGTTTTCTCTGTCTGGTAATTTTTTATTTTTTTGCAAAAAAGTGTTGACAAACCTTTCGACCTGTGATATAATCATATACGTTGTCACGAGATACTAAAATATGCGCTCGTAGCTCAGTTGGATAGAGTGTTTGACTACGAATCAAAAGGTCGCGGGTTCGAATCCCTCCGGGCGCGCCATTTACAAGCCGTAAATACGGTATTTACGGCTTGTATTTTAAGAAAGAAAGTGCTTGACAAAATCGCGTTTTTGTGATAAAATAGTTAAGCTGTCACAAGGACCAACGCCGGGGCGTAGCTCAGTTTGGTAGAGTGCTTGGTTTGGGACCAAGATGCCGCAGGTTCGAGTCCTGTCGCCCCGACCATTTTATGGGGCTAGGGCGTAAAATTTGCTGGTGTAGCTCAGTTGGTAGAGCAGCTGATTTGTAATCAGCAGGTCGGGGGTTCGAGTCCGTCCACCAGCTCCACTTTCTTATAATTTAATATGGACGAGTTCCCGAGTGGCCAAAGGGGGCAGACTGTAAATCTGTTGCTTTTCAGCTTCGGTGGTCCGAATCCACCCTCGTCCACCAGATTATGTGCCTGATTTTATTGTCAGGCACATTTTTTAGTATTTATACGGGTTTGTGGGCTTTTTAGAATGCAAAATCCAAAGTGATTTCCCATAGATACCTTTTCCCCAAAATGGCAAAACAAAGATTTTTAATAAACAAAAGCGGAGTTTTGTCTGATTCCTCAACTATGGAGTAGACAGGAAATTCGGAAAAATGAAATTTAGATAAACTCTTTACCATTCTTAAAGTATTAAACTTGAAAAGAGGAATAAGGGAATGAACACTCTTTGGTCAAAGTATGTGCAAGGTACGAAAACATTATATTTTTCACGCAAATTGCGTTTTGATGATTTGTTTTCGGATCAATACAGACGCCTGTTTAATCTGGATGCAAATAGGAAACTAAAAATACTCGAGATAGGCTGTGGTCCTGGTGCACTTGCTAGTGCTCTCCATCGTTGGTATCCTTACGCTGAGATAACAGCAGTTGATCGTGATAGCGAGTTTATTCGGTTTGCTGCAGAATACGAACCGGAAGTAAATTTTGTGGAAGGTGATGCAACTGCACTTCCATTTGAGGATAATACTTTTGATGTAACCATATCGAATACAGTAGCTGAGCATATTGAACCATCAAAGTTTTACGGTGAGCAAATAAGGGTATTAAAGCCAAATGGCGTATGCCTTGTGCTTTCGTCCCGAAAAGGGATCCATATTAATCCCAAATGCACCGCTTCTAATGAGTATGAGCAGCAGTTTTGGAAAAAGGTGGAACAGTATGATGATTCAATGGATCGATTTGCTGTGTGCAAATATCCTATGAGTGAAGCGGAAATACCGACTGTAATGGCTGAGTATGGTTTTTCTAATATCAGTACCGGTTTTATTACAGTTGATTTGACTCCGGATAATCCCAAGTTTTCGGTTTCGCTGGCGCTGGATATGATCAATTCAAATAGATACACCGCTTTGGACGCAATAGAATCGGTGTTGCATACCATGCCTGAACATTTTACAACGCAAGAGGTTAATGAAATGAAGCATCTCACAAACGCAAAATATGATGCTCGAATAGAGCAGTATAAACGTGGTGAGAAACAATGGGATACCAATGTTTCAATCATTATGGTGATCAGGGGCATCAAATGAAATTAGTATTATTGCCAGTAAAAACGGTCACCAAAGACACAAAAATACCTGATTTTATTATCAGGTATTTTTTGCATATACAAATTTATAACTTGGAGAATCTTCATGTTGGAAATTAAAGAACTTGATCGTAAACAGTGGAAAAATTATGAACTGTATTTTTCCTATAAGAAAAGCCCAGAACAAATTGTTCTGGGCTTTTTTTCGTTTTTCCTTATTTCTTATGATCTGTGTAATATATAAAAAATCATTAAAAATAATCTGTATTATTTTAATGCAAGGATTCTTCCAAGATAAAGATACATGTTCCAAAATATAACTTATCTCCTTTCATTTGGTATAAATTGATCGAATAAAACTGTATCTCCATGGCGAAACTATTGTAAGACTTCCTGTATTATCGGGATGATTTGGAAGGATAAGCTTTATAACTGCAATATCGTTAAAGCTGACATCTGCCTTTAAACAAACAATGGAGAGGGATTGCGCAGCATGGAGAAACATATCCTGATTCTTACAACCACCAATGATTTTGTTGGAAAATTTGAGCGGGAAAACGTCAGAATTCTACAGCAAATGGGATATGTCGTGCATTATGCGACAAATATTTACGAACCAAATTACATCTCCGATTTGGAGAGACTTCACAAAATGAACGTAATGGTGCATCCGATTGAGATTGCCCGATCGCCGTTTTTGATTCGGAATAATCAAAAGGCACTGCGACAATTATTAACGCTGATGAAAAAATACCCGATCCAGGCGATCCATTGTCATACCCCAGTAGGCGGTTTACTGGGACGTCTGACGGGAAGACTGTGCCCGGAACGAAGTCCCGTCATACTCTATACCGCCCATGGATTTCACTTTTATCAAGGTGCCCCATTTATCAATCGTTTGTTTTACTATCAGGCCGAAAAAAAATTGGCACACTATACGGACATACTGATCGTGATTAATCAAGAGGATTACCGGAATGCACGGAATTTTCGTTTAAAAAAGAATGGAACTCTGTATCAGCTACCTGGGGTGGGATTGGATCTGGAAATATTCAAACCAATTCCGTTAGAAGAGCGAAACACATTGAGAAAACAGTTGGGACTAGGAGAGGAAATATTCTTTTTGCTCTCCATCGGAGAATTGAACGAAAATAAAAATCATCGAGTTATACTGCAAGCTCTGGCAAAATTGAAACATATACACAAAGATATTTCCTCCATTCATTATGGGATTTGTGGTGATGGCTTTTTCCGGCAAAGGATGGAACAATGGATATCAGAAATGGGGCTGGAGGATAATGTCACGCTATACGGCCATCGAACGGATATTCCCCAGATGCTTGGATGTGCGGATGCCACTGCCTTTCCCTCCAAGCGGGAAGGGTTGGGTATGGCCGCACTGGAATCCCTTGCGATGGGAATCCCAGTCATTGCGTCAGATAACCGCGGTACCCGCGAATATATGAAACAGGGCAAAAATGGGTTTATCTGTCGATATGATGATGTGGATGAATTTGCAGAAAGTATTGAGACAATCCGAAATCTTGATCCGATAAATCGCGAAAAAATGAAGGCTTACTGTACTGCTTCTGCAAGACCTTTTGATAAGAAATACACTGGATTTTTAATGAGAAGGATTTATGCCGATATGGAACAGAGAATCGAGGAAAAGCAAGATGAAAAACAGACAAAAACCAGAAATCAGTATCATAATGGGAGTATATAATCCGGAGAAAAGACGCCTTTTCCAAGCAGTGCATTCCATAATGCGGCAGAGTTTTGACAACTGGGAAATGCTGCTTTACGATGACGGTTCTGATGAGGCATTTGCCCGGATTATCCGGAAAGCTGCCGCGCTGGACAGCCGGATCCAATATATTCGTGATAATCAAAATCATGGACTTTCCCATGCACTGAATGAGTGCCTTTTTCATGCGGAAGGGCAATATATCGCGCGGATGGATGATGACGATATTGCAGCGAAGGATAGGCTTCAAAAACAATCTGATTTTTTAGATGCCCATCCTCAGTTTCAATGGGTGGGTTCCAATGCCGAACTGATGGATGAGAACGGCATCTGGGGATATCAAAAAATGCCGGAAACTCCTTCCAAAAGAGATTTTCTATTTAATTCGCCCTACATCCATCCAACGGTAATGTTCCGACGAGAGGTACTGCTGAAAAACAGAGGATACAGTACTGCTCGTCGGAATAGGGGGAATGAGGATTATGAACTGTTCATGCGGCTTCACAGTACGGGAAACCGAGGATATAACTTGCAGGAACCGCTGCTGCAATATTGGGAGAGCTATACCTCTTATCGGAAGCGAACCTATCAGCGCCGGATTCGAGAAATGAAGGTACGAAGCAAGGGATTTCAAGAACTGGGAATTCTCAATAAAGCGACCTTTCCTTACGTGCTGAAACCGCTGTTGGTTGGTGCAGTGCCGGCCTTCGTTCACTATAGCATCCGAAGGAAGCGGAAAGTCTTCGTGACGGATCAATCATTCCATATGAAAGGTTGAAAAAGGATGGGGTATCAGGAAAGGATGGAAAAATACCGGCGAATATGGCAGCATTCTCCCCGGATGGCTGGAATATTAGAACAGATTGTTTCGCCAGAGGAGCCTGCCGCTGTGATAGCATCCTTTGTACTTGCGCCCGCTCTGGGAGGATTTGTAGAATGGCTCTTAGAAGAAACGATGCGCAGCGGAAAAAAACGGTTGTACTTTCTGGCAAGAGACGGATATTTTCCCTGGAAGGCGGCAAAAGTTCTTTGTGAAAAACGCTGTATTCCAATAGAGTGCCGGTATCTGAGCATTTCGCGCTATGCCATTCGATTGCCTCTTTTTCATCGGAATTGGGAAAAAACAGTGGAGTTTCTCTGTCGAAATAGCATGCATGTGACGGTACAAAACATTCTGAAACGGGCGAGTCTGACCGATTCGGAATGTCAAGAAATTACGGAGATGCTGGGACTGTCGTTTCCGCCGGAAGAGTCTCTTTCGGAAAAAAATTTAGCCCAGGTGCGCCACCAGGTTGGCAGATGCAAAGAATTTCGCCGAATTGTGGAGGCTCATTCCCGCGCCGCAATGCCGGGACTTTCGGGATATTTGCAGCAGGAAGGGCTTTTGGATGGAATCTCGTATGCAATTGTAGACAGCGGATGGGTCGGTTCGATGCAGAAGTCTTTGGGAGAAGTACTCTTTTTGCTTGGTCAAACTGCACCTTTAGAGGGATATTACTGGGGATTGTATGATTTGCCACCAGGTACGCAAAGGTCAGATTACCACACCTATTACTTTGGTCCGGAAAATGGTCTGCGGAAAAAAATTGGATTCAATAACTCTCTGCTGGAAGCGGTTTCCATGGCACCTCACGGAATGACCCTTTCCTATCGTTTGGAAAAGGGGCGATACTTGCCTTGTTACGGAAAAATGGAAGCAGATCGGAATAATTTCATTCAGAAAATGGAACAATATCTGCTGCCTTATATTCATTTGCTTGCAGATACAGAGCCGGACTTCGACAGCAGAGAAGCAGATCGAAAAGTTATCCGAGGACTGATGGAGAAATTCATGGGAAATCCGTCGGTAGAGGAAGCGGAAATTTTCGGCCGCCTGCATTTTTCAGATGATGTATTGGATGAGGAAGAATCAGAGATTGCACCAATACTAACGGAACAAGAATTAAAGGCTTATCATCTTATCCCAAGGCTCATGATGACTGTTGATGAGGAAAGAAAGAAAGTCCAGCAAAGTGCTTGGTATGAAGGAAGCGTAGTTCGCAGCGGGAGACGGGTTCGGTATCATCTCATGCAGTACCGACTGTTTCAGGCAGTGCGATATGGATGGAAAATCATTCGTTTCCGGAGAGAAAGGAGGATTTAAGATGAAGGACATTTCACAGCGCAGGCAGTTTGCCTTTGTGGTGCAGCAGCTGACGATGCGGGAAATCAAGCGGAAATACGCCCGATCCTATCTGGGAATTGTTTGGAGTGTCTTAAATCCCCTACTGTCAATGAGCGTCCTATCCTTGATTTTTTCGCAACTATTTCGTCGTTCCATTGAAAATTTTCCGATCTACTATCTGACCGGCTATCTGCTGTGGCAAACCTTTACCGGTGCGACTACGGCAGCTATGACGGCACTGGCAGACAATAAAATGCTTCTGCTCAAAGTGAAATTTCCGATGGATCTTTTCATTCTCACCCGCGTCTATACGGCATTGGTCAACCTCGGATATTCGTTGGTGGCATACAGTGTGCTGCTGCTTGTATTCCGGATTACACCGAAATGGGCAATGCTGATTTCGCCGCTGATTCTTTTGTTTCTGACGGCGTTTTCGCTTGGAATCTCCTATATACTGGCGACAGCAGCTGTATTTTTCGGCGATATTCGCCACCTGTACTCTGTGTTTCTGACACTCTGGATGTACTGTTCCGCTATTTTTTATCCTGCTGAGCAGTTGGAGGGAGTAATTCAGGTGGTGATCCGGAACAATCCCCTTTACGCTTATATTCACTGTCTGCGAGAAGCGGTTCTGTATGGGCAGTTTCCTGTTTTCGGGGATTGGATCCGAATGATCGTGTGGAGTGCGGGAATTTGCGGATTGGGATATTGGATTTTCCGGAAAAACCGAGTCCGGATTTTGCAGAAGCTGTAAGGAGGCGGGAAGATAATGCCGGAAAAAGCGGTAATTATGGTCCGAAATGTTACCATGCGGTTTCGGCGGGCCAAAAATGAGGCGACCAGTCTGAAGGAATTGCTGCTGCGCAGATTGCGGAGAGAACATCAGGTTGAAATGTTTACGGCTCTGAATCACATCAGTTTTCAAATTCAGCGAGGTGAGGTAATCGGCGTCATCGGCACCAATGGTTCCGGCAAAAGCACCCTTTTAAAAATCATTTCCGGTGCGCTGATTCCCACGGAAGGAACCGTATTGGTGGATCGAAAAAAAGTACAGTTGCTGACCTTGGGCACAGGATTTGATCCGGAATTGACCGGCCGGGAAAATGTCTACCTGAACGGAGCACTGATTGGGTATCAGAAAGAATGGATCGATCGGCATTTTGATGAAATTGTGCGGTTTGCGGAACTGGAAGGATTTATGGAGGAAAAGGTGCGGAACTATTCCTCCGGAATGGTCTCCCGACTAGGATTTGCGATTGCTACTGCCGGAGATGCACCGGAAATTCTGATATTGGACGAAGTGCTGAGCGTGGGAGATCTCTTTTTCCGAAAAAAGAGCGAAGCGCGCATTCGAGAAATGATCCACAGCGGGTCAACGGTGTTAATTGTGTCCCATTCCACCCCGGTGATCCGACAGAATTGCAGTCGGGTGATCTGGATTGAAAAAGGACAATTGAGGGGAATCGGGGATCCACAGGAGATCTGCTCCCGATACGAAAAAATGAAGGAAGGATGAGCGGTGAAGCAACAGCTATATCAGATATTCGTCAACCGGATTCCGAAAATCCGAGAACATTACCTGCTTTTCCGGCAGAATGGCGGTGGCCGCTGGATGGCGCTGCTGTATCTGCTCTGGCTGAATCTGCGGTATTGCCTACCATTTTCCGGCAATTCCATATTTGAGATACCTCGCCTTCCCCGACCGGAAAGCGAATCTTCCCTATCCGGACGGGAACCCCCGGAATTATTTGCCGAAAAGCTGGCGGCAGCCGATGTCATTTCCTTTGATGTATTTGATACGCTGATCCTGCGTCCGTTTTCTCACCCCTCGGATTTGTTTTATTTGGTCGGAATGAAGCTGCATTATCCTGATTTTCGGCAAATCCGGATGGAAGCGGAACAGCATGCAAGGGAAAAGCAGTACAGGCAATCTGGAACGTGTGAGGTAACGTTGGAACAGATTTGGGCGGAAATGGAACGGGAAACCGGAATTCCAATGGAAATTGGAGTACAAGTGGAATGGGACTGCGAATGGCGATGTTGTACGGCAAATCCATATTTATTCCAGATAGTGAAGGAATTGCGGCGCCGGGGAAAGCGAATGGTCGTTACATCCGACATGTATTTGGGAAAAAATCGGATTCGGGAACTTTTGGATCTGTGCGGATATGGTACCTTTTCGGAATATTTTGTTTCGGGTGATGCGGGCGTTTCCAAAAGCAGCGGCGAATTGTATGATCTTCTGCGTCGGGAAACGAACGGAACAATTGTCCATGTTGGGGATCATCCAATTTCGGACTGCAAACAGGCGCAGCTCCATCACATTCAAGCATATTGGTATCCCAGCGTACAGCAGTTAGGTGGACGGTACCGCGTCGAAGATCTCTCTTCGATAGTGGGGAGTATTTATCGCGGACTGGTGAATAGCCATCTGTATAATGGAACTTCCGTTTTTTCGCGGGAATATGAATACGGATATGTATATGGCGGATTGTTTGTGATCGGATACTGCCGGTTTCTCCATGAATATGCCGAGCGGTATTCGATTGATAAAATTCTGTTTTTGTCGCGAGATGGCTTTCTCCTTCAGAAGGCTTATCAGCGAATGTATCCGGAGGAACATACGGAATATCTGTACTGGTCGAGGCTGGCTGCCCTGAAATTGACAGCTGGATTTTATAAGGCAGATTACTTTCGGCGATTTCTGTTCCATAAGACAAGCCGCCATGACACAATCCGAAAAATTCTTGAGGCAATGGAACTGAACGAACAGCTGGATCCGATTTGTCAGGCAATCGGCGTGAAGCCGGAGGAAGAACTGACACCGAAAATCGCGGAAATGATGCAGGAATACCTTCTTGACAATTGGAATCAGGTACTGGAACATTATCAGGAACAGGTGGAGGCAGGCGGAAAGTATATCCAAGGGATACTTGGAGATTGTCAGACGGCAGTTGCAGTTGATATTGGCTGGGCGGCGAGCGGCGCCATGATGCTGGATACGGCAGTCCGCCGGCTCTGGGGAATGGAATGCAGGATTATTGGCATGGTGGCAGGGACAAACAGCTTTTTCAGTGCAGAGCCAGATAATACCGAACTCTTCCGGATGAGTGGGCAGGTGGTAAGCTATCTGTTTTCCCAGGCAGAAAACCGCGACATCTGGAAATTTCACGATCCGGCAAACGGGCACAATCTGTATTGGGAATTGCTTTTGGGGGCGCCTGAAGGCAGTTTGATCGGCTTTTATCTGAATAAAGATGGAAATCCGGTCTGTCGTTTCAAGCCAAAGCCATCTGGTGCAGACCGAATCTGTGAGATCCATCGGGGAATTCTCGACTTTGTGGAACAGTTTCTCGAACTGGAAACGCGGATCGGATGGGAAATTCCCATCAGCGGACGGGATGCCTGCGCGCCGATGCTGGTAGCATGCAGCCGCAAAAATCGGAAATTTATGAAAGATCTGGAGGATCTGATGGATGAAGCGCATATCGGATAATAAATCGGGGAAACCTGCTGATAGGGTCCTGTACCATGCGGTGAGTTCTTATCAACTGTTGGAGGTCATGCTGCATCGGATGTTGTTTCACCCAACGGAAAAGACCGTATTGATTCTGCCGGATTTTATTGTCCGAAAGTACCCGCAAGTACGAAAACTGAAAAGTCGGCATTTTTTCGAGGAAGTCTATCTGTTTCCATATTTGCAGATTCCGCACTGCAGCGAAAAACAGATTTTAGAGGAAACAATCCGCTGTTACCAGCGAACTATCCCCTACCCCATTTCCTCTTTTTCTGACATATATGTGGCAGGAGCGCATTTCTATTTCTCCCTGTATCTGATTCAAAACCGAATCCCCTTTGTCTTTTTGGAGGATGCGGCGAGGATGCTGAGCCGACCGGAGGAATTGGAGAAAACGCTCGCTAAAAAATATCCGCTTCATGCCGCAATCGCGAGAAAATACGGACTGTTTGACGGCAGTAATCCGCTGATTCAGCGTGTGATCTGCCGCAAAGAATCACAGACTCGAGATTTTGATGGCAGTCGGTATCAGGATTTTTCGGTGGAGGAGGCGCTTGCCGTACTGCTGGAAACGAATCGGAAAAAAGTAATTCGATTTTTTCTGAAACATCGGCTGTGGAAAACCGGTGATATCATTCTGCTGACCCGGCATTATGCCAGCCTGGGAATTATGAACGAAGAAGAACAGCGGAAACTCTATGAAGAGCTGCGGGATGGAGTATTGCGCGGCAGGAAACTGATTATCAAACCGCATCCGGATGATACACTGGATTATCGGGGGATTTTTCGGGATGCCTATGTAATCCGGAAAATTTTTCCGGCAGAGCTGCTGCCTTATGTATTCCGGAAAAAGCCGGAAATTCTCTGTTGCTTGGATTCGACAGGCTGGGAAAATCTTCGCCATCATTTCCGTATTTGGATCATAGAAAGGAAACAAAATGGGAAAGAAACAAATTTTGATACTGGTCAATTCTGTCTATCAGTTGCTGACAGCTATCCACATCAAAGAAACGATGGAGACAGACAGTACAGCGGATCTAATTGTGACAGATGTAACACCGCAGCTGGTGGAAACGGTGCCGCGACTGAAAAACAGCGGCTTATTTGAGCGGGTCATTACGGGCCGAACGCAAGAATGGAATCGGCGGTATGCTGCCGCAAAGGAAGCGGAACTGTCAGAAGGATTTGCAAATGCCGATGCCTCTTTCCGCTGGATACTCGATGACGAATTGACAAACTATGAGACCATCTATTTTGCCAATTTTGATCCGTTTACCCGCATGCTGGCCTGCCGATTTTATGAGCATCCTTGCCGATTTATCTGGTTTGAGGATGGATTTTCCTCTTATGTGATCGATTATCTCCGCGCGGATCGGGCTCCCATCAACCGACATCCGGATGGCGGAAAAATTCGGGAAAAGGTAACACATACTCTGCTTTATGAGCCGCGGCTTGCGATGCGGGGAGACCATCTGCCCAATCACGCACTCCCGAAAATCCAGCTGGGAAACTGGGAATTTCGGGAACTGCTCAATTATGTTTTTGATTACCGGAGGCCGGAAAAAACTCCGGAATTTCTCTTTCTGGAACAATCTTTCCGCGCAGAGGGACTCAAAACCAACGATTTGGAACTGATGCGGGAATGTAGGCAGACAGTTGGTTCGGAAAAATTTCTCGTAAAGCCGCATCCTCGTAATCCGGTTAATGTACCGTTTGAGTTGGGACTGACACGGCGCGGTCCAGAGGATGTTCCGTGGGAATTATTTCTGATGAATGAAGATCTGCAGCATACTGCGGTAATTACAGTATGTTCGAATGCGGCGCTGACCAGCCGGCTGGTATTCGGAATCCATATGAATACGGTCATGCTTTATGAACTGTTTGAGGGGAAGGTTCTCTGGAAAGAGGACGCGGTACTTCGGAGGTATCTGCATCAGTTCTACCGGCTGCATGCAGACGAAAATTATTATGTTCCCCGGACAATCTATGAACTTCGGCATATTCTTCGGTATCTGGACAAGCAATCCGGGAAAGGGAGGATCCTATGAACGAATGGAAGGAAGAAAATGGACAGCCGGACATTAAGGTTTCAGTGATCATACCGGTATATCAGGTGGAGAATTATTTGGAACGGGCGATTGATTCGGTTCTGGCACAGACTCTGCAAGAAAAGGAAATTATCCTGGTCGATGATGGAAGTGAAGATAATTCTCCGGAGATCTGTGACCGATATGCTGCGGAATATCCGGAACAAATACGCGTCATCCATAAGCAAAATGAAGGTTTGGGGATGGCACGAAATAGCGGACTGGATATTGCGAGAGGAGAATATGTGGCCTTTCTGGATTCGGATGATACCGTCGAACCGGAGATGTATGCAGCTATGTATGCGAAAGCATCGGCGGAAGACTGCGATATTGTGATGTGCGATGTGCGGATTTTGTATGTGGACGAGAATCGGACATCGGTGGTATCCTCCTATCCTCGGGAAGAGGTGGATCTTTCAGATTACATTGCAAATGGGAACAACATCACGTACAGTGTCAATAAAATTTACCGGCGAAGCCTCTGGGAAGAGAACCGGTATGAAAAAATGTTGTTTGAAGATATTGCCTTGATTCCGGCCTTGGTGACGCGGACTCCCAAAATCGGTTACGTCAAGGAGGCATTTTACAACTACTACCGCAGATCCAATACCATTTCCACCTCCTTTGTGGGACAGATGGTGGATATTCTGCGGGCATTCCGCAATTTTCTCGAAAACAGTGATCCGCAGTATCGGGAAGAAACGGTATACTGTATTGCAAAGCAGCTCTACTGGAATATGACGCAGTCCCGTATCCTGTTTCAGGCGGATTTCATTGAATTTTTGAAGAAATACCAACGATACTTTCGCATGAATTCCTATTTGGAAAAGGATAAGAAAACCCGGAAGATCTTGGATTTTCTGGAGAAGGACGTGATACCGGAACGGTTTATCTGCGTTCATCTGGGGAGGCCGATTCCGGAGGAATATCTAGAGACACTCCAAAGGGATTTCCCACAATGTGAACGGGTGTTTGTGGAAAACTATCCGGCAGAGCAGATGCCGGACAGTGTGCGGAAGGCCTTGGATGCGGGAGAGATTGAATTTGCAGAAGAATATATCGCACTGAAGCTTCTCAGCGAATTGGGCGGCATTGTGCTGAAGCCGGAATATCGGGCCAATCTGAATTTGAAGCGGCTGCGTTTGAATCCAATTTTTTTCGGATTTGAAAATGACGAAGATCTGACGACAGGCTGTTATGGATCACTGCAAAACCATTATGTGATCCAGTCATTATTGGACACCTACTGCGAAGAGAATATCTATAACAAAGCTTTCTTGCCATTGGCAGATCGCATACGGGATTTTCTGATTCTGCATTTCGGCCTGCGTTCCAATGGACGCAAGCAGTTGCTAAAAAAGGAAATTTCGGTTTATCTTCCCAGTATTCTGGCCTATGACATGAAGGACGGGGAGAACTGCTGCAAACGTGCAGATATTCCGGTTCCGGAAGGGTTTGAGGCAGTCAGTGAAAGAGTTCTGAAAATGTGGTCGGATCGAATTCTGGAAAATTGGAATTTATATAAGCAGGAACGAAATGGAAATCAATCGTCTAAAACAAAAGTTCCGGAACCTGTTCGAACGATGCCGATTTCCGGACCAAGTGCGGAAGAAGTAGAGCGGCGAATTCGGGAAGTTGCGGAACTGTACGAAAATTCCACATCCTGGCGGATCACCAAGCCTCTCCGCACATTAGCGGCATGGCTTCGGAGATAAGGAGGAAACAGATGCGAACAGTTGCAATCATACCGGCACGCTATGAATCCAGTCGGTTTCGTGGAAAGCCACTGGCAGATATTTGCGGACGTCCCATGATCTGGTGGGTATGCCGACAGGTTCAGAAATCGGATCGGATCGACGCGGTTTACGCCGCAACCGATGATGAACGAATCCGACAGGTATGTCAGCAGTATCAAATTCCCTGCGTAATGACTTCGCCTAATCACCGAACCAGTACGGAACGGCTTTATGAGGTGTCCCGGAGTATTCCGGCGGATGTCTATCTCTGTGTCAACGGAGATGAGCCGCTGATCGAGCCGTCCATTGTGGAACAGGTGATTCCGACAGACGGAAAAAATTTTTTTGCAGCCAACCTGATGACGAAAATCCATCATCCGGCAGAGGCGGTGGATGAGAGCAACATCAAGGTTGTGACCGATGAAGAGGGGTATGCCTTGTTTTTCTCCAGAAGCCCCATTCCGCATCCCAAAGCAAGTCTGGATTATGATTATTATAAACATCTCGGTGTATTAGCATATTCACCGGAAGCATTGCGCTTTTTTGCAGAGACGCCGAAAGGGTGTTTGGAGAGGATTGAAGATATCAACGAATTGCGCTTTTTGGAACATGGAAAAAAGCTGAAAATGATTCCGGTGGAAGCGCGAACGCTATCGGTAGATACTCCTAAAGATCTGGAATATGTGCGGGGAGTCGTTCAGGACAAGCTGGCGCGAGGGGAGGTTATACTGTGAGCACCAAAATATTGGATTGTACTTTGCGGGATGGCGGATATGTCAATGATTGGCGATTCGGAAAAAAGACGATTGCCTCCATTTTGGAGAAGCTGGAGAAAGCAGGAGTCGATATTATCGAGTGTGGCTTTTTAACCCGGATGGTGGAAGATGAAGAATGTTCCCTGTTTCCGAATATTCCGCAAATTGAGGCGGTATTGCCCCGGCAGAAACGAAAGGCCATGTATGTGGCAATGATCGCCATTGGCGAAAAAGAACTGCATCCTACCGAATTGACGCCCTGTGACGGGAAAAGCATTGACGGAATCCGTCTCACCTTCCACAAAGGGGAAATCGATAAGGCGATCGAATGGGCGCATATTATTCAGCAGAAAGGTTATCAAGTCTTTATGCAGCCGGTAGGTACGGGCTTTTACAGCGATTTGGAATTACTTCAGTTGGTCGAAAAGATTAATAATCTGAAACCATATGCCTTTTATATCGTAGATACACTGGGAAGTATGTACCGGAATGAGGTGTCCCATCGATTTTATCTGATTGATGAAAATATGGATCCTGCGATTCATCTGGGATTTCATGGGCACAACAATCTTCAGCTGGCCTTTTCCAATGCGCAGGTCCTTGGGAAAATTCAGACCAGACGGACATTAATTCTTGATTCCTCCGTCAATGGTATGGGACGTGGGGCGGGAAATCTTCCAACGGAACTGATTACCCAGTATATCAATAAAAATATTGCCCAGCGGTATGATGTCACTATGCTGATGGACATTTATGATGAGTATATCGTAGGGATCCGGAAAAAATTTGAATGGGGGTACAGTGTTCCGTATCACATTGCCGCCAGCAATGTCTGCCACCCCAATTATGCCTCCTATCTGCTCAACAGGCAGACCTTGACAATGAAGGATATCGAAAAAATTATCCAGTCAATCCCCGAAGAATACCGCATCCTGTATGATCGGGAGCTGATTGAAGAATTGTATATGCAGTATCAAAGCCGAAAAATTGATGACCGTGCGGCAGTTCAGGAGATCACGGATTGGATTTCCGGGCGGGAAATTTTGCTGTTGGCACCAGGAAAGAGCCTGATTTCGGAGTCAGATCGGATCCGCGAATTTATCCGGCAGAGAAATCCTTTTGTAATCGCTGTCAATTTTGCTGACTCCCGGTTTCCGATGGATGCCTGTTTTGTGAGCAGTCATAAGCGGATGGATATTTTGGAACCGGAAATCCGGCTGCTGGGAAATGTACGGACTATTCTAACCTCGAATTTGAGCGGGAAAACCGATTGTTTGTACGTGGATTATACGCAATATACCATTCCGGATGCAATGATTTCGGATAATGCGGGGCTGATGCTGCTTAATTTGCTGCGGCGCTGTGGGGCGCAGAAGGTTTCGTTGGCAGGATTTGATGGATTCCGTTATTCGCAGAATGGGAGTTATTATCGCGAGGCATTTCACTTTCAGGCAGATGAGGAAGAACTGGCAGAAAAACAGAAGCGGATTGCCCAGCGCCTGCAAAAATTGTCTGGGGAAATAGAACTCACCTTTCTGACGCCGTCCATCTATGAAAAGGAGATCCATAATGCGTAAAAATGGAAAATATTCATGCGTTTTATTTGATATGGATGGGACATTGGTCGATTCCTATCAGGGAATTTTTGAGTCCTACCGATGGACTATGCAGCGGATGAACCGGGAATTCGGTGGGGATGCGTTTGTTCAGCGGGCAATCGGCGCACCGCTCATCTGGGTATTCCGGGAATTATGCGATATGAGTTTTTCCGAAGCAGAACAGGCCGCCGCCTGTTATCGCGAATATTACGCCGCAAAAGGAAAACATCAGATTCGGGTATATGATGGGATGAAGGAGACACTTCTGCAACTGCAGAAAGCCGATTGTCGGTTGGGTGTTGCCACACTGAAAAGCGAGCAATTTGCTAAGGAGATTCTGGCTGAACAGGGATTGCTTCATATTTTTGATACGGTATGCGGCATGGATACAGGCGATCATTTCAGCAAAGCAGATTTGATTCAACGCTGTATACGGATTCTGGGATCACGAAGAGAAGAAACCATTTTAGTTGGAGATAGTGCATTTGATGCAGAAGGTGCTCGGGAAACGGGCATTGCATTTCTGGCTGTGACCTATGGGTTTGGGTTCCGAAGCCGGATCGAAGCTGCTGAATTCAGCGAAATAATTGCAGACACTACCGGTAAAATTTTCGAAAAAATCTGTCTTTCCGGAAAGGAGGCAGGCAAATGAAAAAGAAATATCGATGGATCGTATATACTGCAGTCAGCCTAGCGGCATTTTTTCTGATATCTGTGGTCGGAATGGCAGCCTACTATTATCTGGTTGCCCGGAATACCTTGGAACAAGTGACAACTCCTGAAAATCCTTATACTGTGCTGTCCGTGTATGTACTGCAAGATGACCCTGCTTCCGATATTAGGGATACCGCCGGATATCCCTACGGAATCAGCACCAAGGATGATTCTATTGCGAAAGAACAGTTATTGGTAAAGTTGGAGGAAATCCTGGGGGAAAAACCGACTGTTACTGCCTATGAGAATCTATTTACTTTAGTGGATGGATTACGGGATCAGCAGTGCCGTTCCATTGTGCTGAACGAAGCCTATGTACAGAGTATCGCGGAAACGGAAGGATATGAATGGATAACAGAAGGAATGCGGCGAATCGGGTATTTTTCCTTATCCGATGTTTCAGAGTCTGAGGAACAGCTGCCTGTTCCCGACAAGGTTCCGGAGAGTTTTCTGGTATATCTCAGCGGTATCGATACGTTTGGAGGTCTAGCTGCTCGTTCCCGAAGTGATGTCAATATTCTAATGGCTGTGAACACCCGTACTGACGAAATCCTTTTAGTTTCAACTCCGCGGGATTATTATGTAGAATTTTCCGAAACAGGCGGTGCTAAGGATAAACTGACACACGCCGGAATTTATGGGATCGATGCTTCCGTGGATGCTTTAGAACGTCTGTATGATGTTTCGATTGATTACTACGTGCGACTGAATTTCAGCGGTTTTGTAGAAATTATTGACGCATTAGGCGGGATTGAGGTCTATTCTGATTATGATTTTACGGTACAGAATATCCGGGATTATCACAAGGGATGGAATCAGCTCAACGGATTGGAGGCACTTGCCTTTGCTCGAGAACGATATAGCTTTCCGGACGGAGATTATCAGCGCGCTCGAAATCAGGCGGAAGTTATCCGTGCTGTCATTCAAAAGTGTGCCTCTCCGGCAATTTTAAAGAATTATCGTTCTGTTATGGAGGCGGTGTCCGGCAGTTTCGAAACAAATATGCCCGAAGATCAAATTACCGAATTGGCCGCTATGCAACTTTTTGAGAATCCTAGCTGGGAAATCTCTTCTTTTACTGTGGATGGCGCCAGTGCATACCGTCCCACCTTTTCCATGCCAGGCCAGGATCTATATGTTATTCTTCCCAAGCAGGAGTCCATAAATCAGGCCAAAGACAGGATCAATACCCTACTATATTCCGCCAGTTAATCTATGATGAAGGGCAGTAAAATTTGGTACAGTTTTTTATTCTGTATCGAATTAATTGCCCTTTGTTTTATATCGAACGTCCCAAAAGTAAAGTTACTTTATC
>JBMNPH010000004.1:0-195526 GCA_050943495.1 Candidatus Merdivicinus sp. | reverse complement strand
AAATGTAGATTGTTTTTTGCCAATTTATCCCATATAATTAAAATCAAATTTGAGCATTTTATCTGTTTTTTATGTCAAAGAATTGAGGAATTATTGCATTATGAAATTTTTGCAGCCAAGAAAAGAACATCCCAAACGGAAGCCCAAAATCCTGCTGCAATTCAGTATTTCCTATCTGATGCTGATATTAATTCCAATTGCCATGGGTGTCATCAGCTATAGCAGCAACTATTCTGCTGCCAAAAAGCAGCTTTTACATTCCAACAGCCTAATTTTGGAAAATGCCATGTATTCATTGGAAGGGAGTCTCAACTCCATTCAGGATTTTGCTTCTACCATCAATGGTCTAAATTATATTGATAAGATCCTCCGAAATCCCAGTCAAGAAACCTTAAACATGTACGACCTGCAGCAGGCCGCTCACTACCTTCCAGTCTATAATGATAGTATGCAATATGTTAAATCTTACTATCTATATTCCCAAAACAATCAGCTGCTTTTTTCACCAAATCAGGTTTTTCTAGATATTACCCTTTATTATGATTACTTTTGGGGATCCAATGAAATCCCTTATGAACAATGGAAAGAACAACTACTTGACAGCAATCCAACCTCCTGTCCATTAGTAATTCTGCCTACAGAATCAGGAGAAAATTCCGTCTATTATCAAATGCCCTATGTGGGACGTCAGGTGGATATTGGTGGAAAAATCTTTTTTGAACTCAATACCGCTCAGATCCGAAATACATTACAAAAAGCATTTGAACTTGGGGCTCAATTTTTCTATCTGGCTGATTCCAATGGAAATATCCTTCTAAGTGAAGGGTTCGATGCCAAAATTGCAACTTCATCAGACTTTCCTGAAATGGAAGATAATCATACCAGCTTTAACTGGAATGGTACAAAATTCCTATTGGCTCGCTGCTATTCAACGCAATACCAACTTGATTTCGTAATTGGAATCCCCCAGCAGGAGATTCATCAAAGCTGCATGAAAAGTTTGCAAATCAATTTAGTTGGTACCCTCATTCTGATTGCAGTCGGAATTTTTTTAATTCTATGTTCTTATTACTATAATCAGCAGCCGCTCACACATATTGCCTATGCACTCCAGCCGCTGGAGGAGGGTACTGCAAAAACCCGTGCACAGAACGGGCTTTGGAGATTGGTAACTTCAGTGCGTACAGTTACTCAAAAAAACGCAAATATGGAGTTGCTGTTACAAGAACAAGAACAACGTTTACGAGAAGCTTTTCTCATTCAGTTGGAGTTCGGCGGTATTTTGGATCAAAAAAAATTAGCAGAAAACCTTGTCCGTTACGCCCTTCCGCTCACGCCAGAATCCGCTTGCAGGGGAATTTATCTGCAAATTCAGGAAGATCTTCAGCTTCCCATACGAAATCAACTTGCTGATGGAATAGAGCGCGAATTTTCTTCTCTTCATATTGGTTTGTGGCTGGATTCCCGCCATGTATCTGTCCTTTATACAGAATCCCCCGGACAAATAGCCGAGGAGGTATTCAAACAACTGTATTACCAAATCAAGGAACAATACCAGTTAGATATCTGTATTTATGCTGGAAATCCACGACCGCTGCTTGAAATCTCTCATTCCTTTACCGAGGCACGCAGTTTGATTCAAAATACAGTAGATCTTTCCGAACGATTTCTTTTTCTCAATGATGCAGACAGCGTCAATACCGAAGGATATTGTTATACCATTCAGCAGGAAGAACGCTTGACAGATGCAACTGAAATGGGAAATATCTCTCTGATTCAAGAGACTCTACAACAAGTTTACCAGGAAAATTTCTCGCATAAACACTTATCACCATTTATGAAAAATCTTCTGTTCTATCGAATGCTCGGCACTCTATTCAGTTCTAAATATGCCCGTTCTGTCCCTATTGTGCCACCAGATCTTCCCAAAATTACAACAGAAGAATTCTTCACCTATCTGAAAGAGCAGTATTCACTCTTGTGTCAGGAGTCCATTCATATGCAGGAAAAAAAGCAAAACCAAAATGAACAAAATATCATTGCCTATCTAAATGATCACTATCGAGATTCAGATCTTAGTCTTACAACCCTTTCTCTTCAATTTGGTATGACAGAAATTTATCTTTCCTCCCTGATCCGTAAACTTTTAGGGGAAAATTTCCAAGTTTACATTGAAAAGCTCCGCATTCGAGATGCCAATCATCTTTTGGAAGAACAAAAACTTTCTATCTCACAAATTGGATCAGCAGTCGGTTATGAAAATGCGAATTCATTTAGCCGCGCTTACAAACGGATTATGGGGTACTCCCCGAGCCAACATATTAAATTGCATTCTCAAAAAAATAGTTAAGGAAGTGTTTTGATGAGTTTTTTGGATGAAGTTCAATCCCCACCCAAGGCTTTCAGTCCCAATGCCTTCTGGTTCTGGTACGGGGATCTCAAACCAGAACGTCTCCGTTGGCAGATCAACGAAATGGCTGACAAAGGAGTATACAATGGGTTTATGCATGCTCGTGCCTATCTGAAAACCCCATATCTGGAACAGGAATGGTGGGACGCTGTTTCCGCCTGTGTGGAAGAAGGCGAAAAAACCGGATTTCATCCCTGGCTGTATGACGAATACGCCTGGCCTAGTGGCACCGCTGGCAGCACCTTTGAATACGGATTTCAAAAACCTTCACCAGTATTGGCAAAAGGTATCTGTAACATGGCAAAAAGTTTGGAAATCCGCCGATACGCATCAGCCAACGATTTTCAATTAACAGACACTTCTTTTTCTCCGTTATATCTGTTTCAAGAAAAAAATGGAGAAATGCTTCGAACTGATCCCGAACATCTGCAAGAACAAGGGCAGATTCTGGTATTTTCCTTAAAAATCCATCCTCGAAACGTAGATTATCTAAATCGGAACACCATTCGTCTCTTTATGGATTACACGCACGAAGAATATAAAAAACGATATGGTCAATTCTTTGGAAATCGGATTCCTGGTATCTTCTTCGATGAAATTTATATGCGTGCTGAAGCATTCCCCTGGACGGACTGTCTTGCAGAGGAATTTCAAAAACGCCGTGGCTATGATCTGATTCCTAAACTTCCCGCTTTGGCAACAGCCGGCGGCGAGCAGGAACGTCAAATTCGAAAGGATTACTACCAAACGATCGCAGAACTATATGAAGAAGCATTTTTCACCCAGATTTCGGAATGGTGTGAAGAAAATCATCTGAAATTAACCGGCCATACGGAAGAACATCTTGCAGGCCATCCCGGACGGCAGGGAAATTATTTTGATACCATCCGACATTTGCAAATTCCAGGCGCTGACAACCATGATTATCGTTATCGTTTTCCGCGCAAGATTACATACTGCGAACCGAAGTACTCCGTTTCCGTTGCTCGGGCTTATGGAAAAGAACGCGCTATGTCCGAAGCAATGGGCGGTGCTGGCTGGGGATGCAGCCTTCAACAATTTAAACGAGGCGTCAACACCATGGGAGTCATGGGAATCAGTATGTTCACACTCCATGGATTTTATTCAGAATGTGAACATCAGGGTTCTCAATCCGATTGGCCGACCAGCTTCTTCTATCAGAATCCATACTGGCGTTATTTCCGGCAGTTTGCCGACTATATCAGCCGGATCTGCTATATGAATACATTGGGAAAACCAGTTGTTGATGTCGGTCTTTACTATCCGATTGAACAAATGCAGGCGGAAACTGTCGCTGGAAAAACAACTCCAGCCGGAGTTGCTTTGGATCAGGCTTTTACTATAGTACTGAATACCCTACTGGAACATCAGATCGATACCGACATGATTGACAGCCGCTGCCTCCTATCTGCCGAAGTTTCAAAGGGAAAAATTCGGACAGGGGTACAATCATTCCGCATCCTGCTTTTCCCGGAGCCGGCGGATCTTCCGCAGTCTCTCGAACAAAAACTTAAAGAATTTGAACAGAATGGCGGCATTATTCTGCGGTATAGCTGCACAGAATTCGATGGCGGAATTTCCCCCACTCAACTGCCTGCCGTCATTGCAGAAAAAATTCAGCCAGATGTTCAAATTTTACGCGGAACTCGCAACAATCTCTTCGCAAGCCATCGTGTAATAGAAGGCAAAGACTGCTATCTGATATCGAATAGTTCTCCAAATGCCAGATTTACCACTCTACTTTTGCGGGCAATGGGTAGCATTCGGAAATTAAGTCCTGAAACCGGAACTTGTACTGCTCTTTCCGGCCGCATCGTTTCGAACGGAACCGAAATCGATCTTTGGCTGGAACCGGATGAAGCCTGCTGGCTGATTCTGGATCCGGAAGATGCTACTCCATTCGTTTCCGTTCCCGAAATCAGAGAAGAGATTGCGGTAGCGGGACGCTGGGAATTTCTTCCGATTTCATCCGAACTTTCCGGTTCGGAACAGCTTCTTTGCCAAAATACAACTCTGCAAATCCCATTGGCAATTCTCAGTTCCGATACGCATCCGGCAGGAAAACGAATCCGTATCTGCAATACCAACACAGAACCCGGTTTCTGCGGGCGTCATCTAAGCCTCTGGGAGGCAAGCTGGATCACCCGCCGTCCTGCATGGCAGGATGACTGTTCCAAACCGGACCTCTATTTCCGAAAATTAATCCATCTGGATCAGATTCCGAAATCCGCAAGAATCTGCATTGCTGCCGTTCAGGAATGGACACTTTGGATCAATGGAAAGAAGGCAGTCCAATCTGCTCAAGGATTAGAGCCGATGCAGGCTGATCTTTCGGGATGTTTTACAGAAGGAGAAAATCTCCTCGCTATACAAGTACATAATCCAAAGCCGCTGTCCGATCATAACGTCTGTTCTGCCGAGACACTTCCACCAGATCGACTTACCTCTCTTCTGCTGCAAGTAGAAATCTGCTCAGGTGATGATATTCTTCGCATTATAAGCGACTCCAGTTGGATTGTCAGCGATTCCGTTCCGGACGGATGGGATCAGCTGTCTTATCAGCCTCATGTTCGTCATCTAGATGCATCAGCATGCTCTTCATTCGGCGATGGGGCACGACAAGGAGAATGGCTGGAAGCATGGGAACGCGGCTGTCCACCTTTACAGCCGTGGGGAGATCTCCCGCTCTTTGGTGAAAAAATTTCTTATCCACAGCAGTTGGTCTATAATTTGACCATTCCCGCCGGAACCAAACAGATTGCATATCCGGATGTTACCGGAAGCGACTGTTCCATCACGTTAGACGGAATGGAACTAACTTGGAAAAATGGCAAGGCCCTATGTAAACCGGATGGAATTCCTCATCATTTAGAAATTCGTATAACCGCGCAGTCGGAAAAAGATGGTCTACATCAGCCGATCCAAGTAACATTAGCACCTTTCCGTACAGCTCTATTTGATTGGCGTTTACACGGTCTTGAATGGTATTCAGGATTTGCGCGATATCAGAATACAGTATGGATTTCCAAAAAGCCAGGCTGCTATCTTCTGAATTTGGGAGATACCGCATTTCAGGCGGAAATTTGGATCAATGACGTCTATGCAGGTTCGCGCGTATGGCAGCCATATCGACTGGATGTCACCGATCTTCTTCATGACGGAGAGAATCAAATTACGGTCATTGTCTCCAATTCCGCCGCAGTGGAACGCCAGTTCCTGCTGGTAGATGAAGGAATGGCTCTTGGTTGGAATCGTTACTGGAATAATGACAACATCCAGCGCGAAGGCGAAAATCTTGTTTCTGGATTGCTGGGCCCGGTTCAAATTCAACATTTGATATAACTATATAATTAAAGGAGGAACTTTCATGCAAGTCGGTGCTCGCCCCGCGAAAAATGCAGCACAACGCAGCTTCTGGGAAAAAGTCCGCCGAGAATTCCGTACAAATTGGGGACTTTATCTGTTGGTTGCCATCCCAGTTGCCTATTTAATTATTTTTAAATATGTCCCCATGTACGGAGTACAGATCGCATTTCGTGATTATACTCCAGTACGTAGTATCACAGGAAGTCCCTGGGTCGGATGGAAACATTTTCAGCGTTTCTTCAATAATCCCAGTTCCTGGTCAATTATTCGCAATACCCTCTCCATCAGCCTGTATTCACTGCTTACCTTCCCGCTGCCGATTGTGCTGGCCTTACTTCTCAATTATATGCCTTCCCAACGCTTCAAAAAAACAGTTCAGTTGGTCAGCTATGCCCCGCATTTCATCTCCACTGTCGTTATGGTCGGTATTATTCTCCAGTTTTTGGATACCCGCAGCGGCTTACTAAATATGATTATTACATCATTGGGCGGAGATTCCATCAGTTTCATGAGTCAGCCGAAGTATTTCTATCATATTTATGTCTGGTCCGGTGTCTGGCAAGGAGTTGGTTATAGTTCCATCATCTATATTGCAGCTTTAGCTGGTGTTTCACCTGAGCTGCATGAGGCTGCCATTGTAGACGGTGCTAACATTCTAAAGCGAATGTGGCATATTGACTTGCCCAGCCTTCTTCCTACTGTCTCCATTCTGCTGATTATGCAATGTGGAAGTATCCTTTCCGTAGGATATGAAAAAATTTACCTTATGCAAAACAACCTGAACAGTTCCGTATCCGAGGTCATTAGTACCTATGTTTACAAACAAGGTATTGCCGCTACCACACCGCAGTATTCTTATGCAACTGCAATCGGATTGTTCGTATCCCTAATTAACGTCATTCTGCTGATTACAGTCAATAAAATCACTGGAAAACTCAGCGGAAGCTCTTTGTGGTAAGGGAGGGCAAATTTCCATGAAAAAAAACAAAGCAATCCGTTATACTGTAAGCGACCGAATTTTCCTAACATTTAACTGGATTTTCCTGAGCTGCTTCCTGATAATTATTCTTTATCCGCTGCTTTATGTCATATCTGCTTCCTTCACGGCAGGCACCTCTGTCATGAGCTTATCTCTGATTCCGGAACGTTTCTCGTTGGCAGGCTATCAGGCAGTGTTTCAGGAGGAAGATATCTGGACCGGTTACCTCAATTCTCTTTTCTATATGGCAGCTGGCACCGTTATTTCGCTCGCGATGACTATTTTATGCGCCTACCCCCTCTCTCGTCCTGATTTCAAAGGCGGCGGAGTAGTAATGGTACTATGTATGATTACCATGTATTTTTCTGGAGGCATGATTCCTACATTCTTGGTTGTACGCGATCTGGGACTCTTGGATACCCGTTGGGCAGTTCTTCTCCCGGGAGCATTGTCTGTGTACAATATGATCGTCATGCGTACCTATTTCCGCTCACAGATTCCCAATGAAGTGCTGGAATCCTCTCAGCTTGATGGCTGCGGAAATATCCGCTATTTGTTCAGTATCCTACTTCCGCTATCGGTTCCGATTCTGGCGGTTATCGGCCTTTTCTATGCGGTTGGTTATTGGAATTCCTATTTTGATGCGATGATCTATCTACGCGACCGCAGCAAATACCCACTTTCTCTGATTCTGCGTGAAATTCTAGTTCTCAATGAAACTGCAATTGACAACATGGATGTCGGAGTCCTGATGGAACTGGAAGAGCGGCGTAATATCATGAAATATGCAGTCATCATTGTTTCATCCCTGCCGGTCATGCTGATTTATCCCTTTGTTCAGAAATACTTCGTTAAGGGAATTATGATCGGTGCAGTCAAAGGTTAAAAGATCGTTTTCGGTCTTAATATTAAAGGAGGTCTTTTCATGAAAAAGCATCTTTCTCTATTAGCAATTTTCACCCTTTGTGCGATGCTCGCAAGCTGCGGCAGCGATCCTGCAACAAGCACCGCATCTTCTGGATCCACTACTTCTACAGAAACCAGTACTGCTACATCTGATATCTTTAACGAAACTGGTTTTCCCATTGTAAATGAGCCAGTTACGTTAAAAGTTTGGGGACCGGAAACTATCCAAGGTGATTATAACACCCTTCTCTCTACCACATATTATGAGGAAATGACTGGCGTCCACATCGAATGGGATCAGTACAGTTCTACGATGGACGGCAATGAGGCTTTCAACCTGTTAATAGCCAGTGGTGACCTCCCGGATATTATGGGCAGCGGTTATTCTACTGAACAGGTTGCAATGTGCATTGAAGGTGACATCGTAATTCCATTAAATGACTTAATAGACAAATATGGGACCAATTTCCAGAAAGCTCTGGAAGAGCAGCCGCAGTATGTGGATATGCTGACAGCACCGGATGGAAATATCTATAACTTCATGTATACCGATGTCGGCGTTCACAAGGACTCGGAATACAAGATGTGGGTATATACCGATTGGCTGGAAAAACTCAATATGGAAGCTCCGACAACTCCCGAAGAATTTAAAGAAATGCTGATTGCCTTTAAAGAACAGGATCCCAATGGCAATGGACAGGCAGATGAATTGGGGCTGGTAGGATTCTACAACGGACGCCAATCTGATCCGATCTGCTATTTAATGAATGCATTTGAACTGTATAACACCAACTACTATACGATCACAGATGATAAGAAAATCAATTTTGTTGCCAATACTGATGGCTGGCGAGATGGACTTCGCTATCTCAATGATCTGTATGAAAGCGGCTTGATCGAAGAAGAAACTTATGTGCAGGATAAAACTCAGTTCCAAGCTCTGCTCAATAAACCCGCTGGTGAAACAATTGTCGGTACATTCCCCTTCTGGTATCAGGGAGATGCCATTGACACCTCTGTTCTCAAATGGACGGATTACCAGGCAATTGCGCCGTTGAAAGGCCCGACCGGACTTCAGCAGACAGCAGCAAGAAAAGGCGGCGGTTTTGCACTGAATAATATGATTACGACCAAATGCGAATATCCGGAAGTCGCATTCCGTTGGCTAGATTACTTGGTCAGTGAAGAAGGCAACTTCTTTACCCAATTCGGTGTAGAAGGAGAAACCTATGAGTGGGTCGATCAGCCTGCATTTAACGGCTCAGACAAGGCTCTTAAGGCGACTAAGGAAAATGTTAGCGGAACCATTCTGTGGAACTCGGGTTATTTCCCCCGTTATGACAGCGTCGATGTACGTTATGCTACAGTTGACGATGAGGCCCTCCGCGATACTGATAATACCTATGTTCTGTATTCTGCGGCTAAAATTTATGAGCCCTACTATGTCTGGCACAATATTCCGGACGTTGTTTGGAACAGTGATGCGGATATTGCGAACGCTAAGGCAGACTATCAGGTAAGCTTTAACGAATATATCGCAGCAACTGATACTGCGTTTGTTTTGGGCAATCTGGATATCGACAACGATGCCGATTGGCAAAATTATCTGGATACTCTAAACAGCATGGGCTTAGATCAATACATCGAAACTTTGGAAAAATTCTATGGCCTGACCGAATAACTACATAAATATCCCCCCATGGTGCCATACCGTGGGGGGATTCTTTTAGTCTCTTACATTATAGAGATCGCGGCAGCAAAGCCATCTGGGATGGCAGAATTCCGGCCAGAACTTATTCCGCCATGAGCATGGATAAATTCGGCAGCAACCATCCTGATCACAGCAAATCCGACAACGGCTGCGGGAATTGCTACCAGTACAAGTGTAGATCGGAACATCGGGATCGTTGCAATTAGTCCCGGGACAAACGGAATTACAAGTGCAGCTAACGGAATCTGCCGTAGCTACATCACGGGCATAGTCAACATCCCATCCTCTACGTGGAGTAGGGGTACAATGCGGGCAGCATCCGCAGGAATGACAGCCACATTGGCAGGCACAGCAGCAGGGCGATTCTTCTAACGTCTGCGGGCAATTATAATTCGTTGTTGTTTCAACGGGTTGGCTATAGGTCTCCTCTAGAGTTTGAAGATCCTGAGAAG
This sequence comes from Candidatus Merdivicinus sp., assembly GCA_050943495.1. Taxonomy (GTDB): domain Bacteria; phylum Bacillota; class Clostridia; order Oscillospirales; family Ruminococcaceae; genus Merdivicinus. Next base: position 185,681 of record JBMNPH010000004.1, on the reverse strand, counting down.
ACTGACAACAGCCTCTCCTAGATGATTGATTGGAACAACCGCATCCGCACTGATTGGACATGGATATTCCTCCTTTCAATAGAGATACTCCATTGTATGTCAAAGGAGGAAACACTGTTCAATTGTAACAAATAGAAATGTTTTGAAGGATTCCTTCCGAATTCCCGATTATTCTGGATGCCATCCGAAAGTTTTCAGATCAACGGTCCCTTCGAATGTAAAAATAACGCCCTCTTTTTCCAATCGAATCCGCTGCAAATCAACGCCAGATTGCTGAAATACTGCCGCAGTTTTTCCCTCACGACTGACCACTCGATGACAAGGAATATCATCCGGCGCAATATGAAGTGCATATCCAACCACACGAGCTAACCGGGGATTTCCAACCAGAAATGCGATTTGTCCGTATGTTGCAACCTTCCCTAAAGGAATCTGCCGCACAACTGTATAAATTTTCAAATAGAGCTCACTCATATTGCAATTCTCCGAACACGCTTTGATAGAAATGATCCCGTCCATATGCATCCAATGCCTCTATCTTCCGCCGTTCATAAAAATCCTGCCATTCTCCGCGTTCAAAATACCAAATACAATCCACCAGAATCCCCAATTTCGCTAAATCAAACAAATGCAGACGGTCTGTCTTTGAAACCTCGCAATGGCGAATATAAATTGCCATTCGACGCCTTGCTTCCGTAAAATCCAGAATCGGATCATCTCTTTGAAACTGGTTCCAGCTTTCATGGCTAAAATCTTTCCGAAAAAAATTGGTAGAACTTGCAAAGTCAAACAATGCCCATGTATAATTTGCATCATCAAAATCCAGCAATGCGGATACCTTTCCATCATGAAACAGGATATTAGACAAATCATAATCACAATGGCAAATTCCCATCGCCATTCCATCCGGCAGAATCAACTTTCGCAGCTGCTGTTGGTACCATGCAAATTTTTGAACTGCATTTTCAGTTCCCAAGCATTCCGCTTTCTGACAAGCAAGTTTTTCCATACAATCTGGTTGATAGGAAATACGGGTTTCTTTTCCCGGCAAATGCAGCGATCTAGTAATTCGAGCCAATTCTGCCATCGTTTGGATCAGACTTTCTTCCTGCTGCCTGTTCAATACGGAAACATGGGTGCCTTTTGCAAAGGCATACAGGCAATACGGTTTTCCGAGTATGCTGTGAATCCTTCTGTTCTCCGCTTCCACAAGTTTCGGTGTGGGAAAACCGCAGGCAGTCAACTTCCGGATCAATGCCGCCTCAAAGCTTACCTGTTCCATTGTTCTGGATTCATACAGCCGCAATACATAAGTGCCCATTTCCGCTTCAATTCGAAAATTACTCTGCACCGTACCCGCCTGAATTTCCGAAGCGGAAAACACTTTTCCAACTGGATATCTCTCCAGCATACTCCGGATTTCATTCAGAGAAAGATGCGTTTTGACAGCCATACCGCTTCCTCCCTATGAAAAAAGGGCGGTTTCCCGCCCCTTTGATTCTTATTACACAATCGTATGCACCAGTTTTGCTTTTCCGCTCAAAGTATAGTTTCCCGCATTTGCAGGAATAAAGACGCTGTCTCCTTTTACCAGAGCCAAATCTTCCCCATCCATGCAAAGGGTGAGACTGCCATCCAGCACCAGCAGCGAATGGAAAGACTTTTCGTCTGCACAGAGTGCTGCTTTCTCTGCAATCTCCATCTCATGAACAGTAAAATATTCACAAGATGCCAGCAAGGTACTGGTGTAACCATCCAGTATCTCCTTTTTCCCCTGTGGTCCAACCGGCCGGCAAGGAGGCGTCAGGCTGGTAACATCCATCGCCTTTTCAATGTGAAGAGGACGGGTTTTTCCGTCTGCACCGACACGGCCGTAGTCATAAACACGATAAGTGGTATTGGAATTCTGCTGAATTTCCGCAATCAGAATGCCGCTGCCGATTGCGTGCAGGGTCTTGGCATCAATAAAGAACATATCGCCCGGATGAACCTCTACCCGATTGGTCACTTCCAGCAAGGTATTATTTTCAATCCGTTCCTTGAATTCTTCCTTAGAAATTTCATGAGTGAAACCATAGAGCAGCGAAGCACCCGGCTCACAGTCCACTACATACCACATCTCCGTTTTGCCGTACTCGCCTTCCACCCGAAGTGCATACTCATTATCCGGATGAACCTGTACCGAAAGATTGTCTTTTGCGTCTATCAGCTTAATCAGAATGGGGAAATTTTCAAACTTCTCACAATCGGTTCCCAAAACTCCCTTTCCAGCTTTCTCCACGTATTCCGCGAGGGTCATACCGGCATATTCGCCGCTTGCCACCACAGAATTTCCGTCCTTATGGCAGGAAAGTTCCCAGCTCTCCGCAACTTTATCAAAATCGCATTTTTTGCCGAATTCATCGCGCAGCTTAGTGCCTCCCCAAAGATAATCCTTGAATGCAGGGGTTAATTTCATTGCTTTCATGTTTTTTCCTCCTCAATACATTGTGATATCAATTATTTCTGACAGCATTCCAATGCCTTTTCCAGGGATTTACAATCCTCCACATTACAAGCTGTAACGTCCTTCAGAGTCTTTTTCACAAGTCCTGTCAGCACCTTTCCAGGACCACATTCGATAAAGGTATCCACTCCCGCCTGCTGCATGGATGCAAGTTCTCGGGTAAACAACACCGGTGATACGATATGGCTGGCCAGGCGTGCCGGAATATCCGAAAAATCGGTCAGCTTTTCACCGGAAAGATTGGAATAGAAATCCACCTTGGGAGCACGGAAGTTAAATTTCCGCGCCGCTTCATAAAACTCATCCGCAGCTGGTTGCATCAACTTTGAATGAAATGCTGACGCAACGGCAAGCGGAATGGCACGTTTGCCCATTTCCGCAAATTTGGCAGAGGCAGCGGCTACGGCTTCCTTTTCGCCTGCGATAACCGTCTGAGCGGTCGAATTAAAGTTTACCGGTACAACATAGCCATCTGTTTCCTCACAGACTTTTTTCACCGTCTCCTCATCAGAGCCGACAATGGCAGCCATCGCCCCATCCGATTGAGCAGCACATTTTCCCATTGCAGCTGCACGATACCGAATCAGATTAAATCCTTCTTCCATTGTCAGCATCCCGCTCGCCACCATCGCCGCATATTCGCCCAGCGAATGACCTGCAACTGCTGCACAAGAAATCCCAGCTTCTTCCAAGCAGCGGAACGCGGCAAGAGAAGTTGCCATAATAGCGGGTTGAGCAACCTCCGTTGCGGAAAGTTCTTCTGCGGAACCATCCCGGCAAATTCCCAGCAAATCAAAGCCCAATACAGCAGAAGCCGTATCAAAAACCTCCTTTGCCGCCTGGGAATGAGCAGTCAATTCCACTGCCATTCCCGGCTTCTGGGATCCCTGACCGGAAAATAAGAATGCATTCATCGAAAACGTCCTTTCTGAATATAATTTACAGATTCGTCCTTTTTAGACAAAATATCGTATTACAGTGTCAAACAGTTGGCAAAATTTCCTTCTTCATTCAGTGATTTATCCAAACGACACGAATACTTGTTGACAAATCGGTTACAAATCGGTACAATAATATCAGGTATGGAGACGCTGCGCCTGCAAACGTCTCTCTTTTCAATATAACAAATCTACGCTGTTTTTGCAAGTGTTTTTCAAGAATGCGCGGAATGATGGATAGTAGAAAGGAAGAAAAAATGGGCATTCAAATTCTGGGAACCGGTTCCTTTGTACCGGAACGGATTGTGGAAAACGAAGAGTTTACCCAATATGTTGAGACATCAGATGAATGGATTGTAAAACATTCCGGAATCAAACGCCGTCATCTGCACGATGGCGCCAATTTTGAGATGGCTGTCCAGGCGGCACAACGCGCACTGGAAAATGCTGGTTTATCCGCAGAGGATCTGGACATGATTCTCTGCACAACCGTCACCTCCGATTATTATACACCTTCTCTGGCGTGCATTGTACAGGGAAAAATTGGCGCTTCCTCTGCCATTGCATTCGACATTAACGCCGCCTGTGCCGGATTTGTATTTGGATTGGATGTGGCACATCTCTATTTACAAAACGGCATGCGCCGAATTATGGTCATTTCTTCAGAAAAACTGTCACAGATTACGGATTATACCGATCGTTCCACCTGCGTCCTCTTCGGTGATGGTGCTGGTGCAGTCATTTTAGGTCCATCTGACAGACCATTTGCCTCAGTTTTAGGCACGGATGGCACTGGTGCGTGCACCTTATTTGCTCGACACAAAGAAAACAGTGTACCCTTTGTTCAGACCCGTTCTACACAATCCTGTGATGGTTTTATAGAATCCAAACCGGAAATACTATATATGGACGGACATAAAGTATATAAATTTGCAGTAACTGCGATGCCAAAAGCCGTACGGGAAGTTTGTGAAAAATATGGAATTGCGTTAGATCAAATTGACTGGCTGATTCCGCATCAGGCAAATATCCGAATTATTCAGACTGCAAATTCCGCATTGAAATTCCCAATGGAAAAAACTATCTGCAATATTGCAGAACGTGCTAACACCTCTTCTGCCTGCATTCCCATTGCGCTAGACGAAGCCATCCGCGACGGAAGAATCCAAAAAGGTCAAACAATTTGTCTGGTTGGATTCGGCGCAGGACTGGTATATGGCAGCGCAATTTTTGAATATTGATGGAAGGAAAGGAAGAATAGAAAATGAAAACCAGAATTACGGAACTGCTGGGTGTCCAATACCCGGTTTTACAAGGCGGTATGGCTTGGGTGGCGGAGTCCACGCTCGCCGCAGCGGTTTCCAACGCAGGCGGCGTGGGCCTGATTGCCGGCGGTTCTGCACCTGCAGAAGTAATCCGCGAAGAAATTCGCAAAGCGAAAAAATTAACGGACAAGCCTTTTGGTGTAAACATCATGTTGATGAGTCCCAATGCGGATGATCTCGCAAAAATTGTAGTAGAAGAAGGCGTCGCTGTTGTGACAACCGGTGCTGGAAATCCTGGAAAATATATGGAAAGCTGGAAAGCTGCTGGTATTAAGGTGATCCCGGTTGTTCCGTCCGTCGCTCTCGCCAGGAGAATGGAACGGGCCGGTGCAGATGCTGTCATTGCAGAAGGATGTGAATCCGGCGGTCATATCGGACAAACGACCACTATGTGTCTGGTACCACAGGTTGTGGATGCAGTGTCTATTCCTGTCATTGCAGCTGGCGGCATCGCCGATGGAAGAGGACTCGCCGCAGTCATGATGCTGGGTGCGGAAGGTGTTCAAATGGGAACAGTCTTTCTTGCTTCGGAAGAATGTCAGATTCATCCAAACTACAAAGATCTTGTACTCAAAGCAAAGGATACAGATTCCGCTGTAACTGGTCAGATCTGCGGCGGTGCGGCTGTACGTCAGATTAAAAACCGTTACACGAAAAAGGTGATCGAAAAAGAGCGCGCTGGTGCCACTTTTGAAGAAATCGAAGAACTCACCATCGGATCTCTGCGCCGCGCTGCAAAAGAAGGCGATTTAGAAAACGGAAGCTTTATGGCTGGTCAGATTGCCGGTATGGTGACGGAAATCCGCCCATGTGCCAAAATTGTTACAGATATCTTTGAGCAGGCCGAAGAATTGCTCAAAACAAAAGCGTCTGCGATAAATCTTGACGAATGATCGATTTTTGGATATACTTTTTCCTCGGAAAGGATGTTTGTTATGGCAAAAACTGCACTGATTACGGGCGCTTCTCAGGGAATCGGCGCCTGCATTGCGAAAACTCTCGCCGCAGATGGCTTTAATGTTGCCATCAACTGCCGCGGTGAACAGGAACTTGAAAATGGCGGAAAACAGACGGCGGAAGCTTGCCGTGCATTTGGTGTGGAAGCAGAATGCTTTCTTTGCGATGTTTCGGATTTTGCAGCTTGCGAAGCAATGACCAAAGCAGTCAAAGAACGTTTCGGCAGCATTGATGTTCTCGTCAACAATGCCGGTATCACCCGCGACGGCCTGCTTGCTCGCATGAGTGAAGAGCAATTCGATATCGTTACCAATGTGAACTACAAATCCGTTTTCAACATGATGCGCCATGTCAGCGGCGTCATGATTCGCCAGCGCAGCGGACGGATTATCAATATTTCCTCTGTTGCCGGACTGTACGGCAATGCGGGGCAGATGAACTACTCTGCTGCCAAAGCTGGCATTATCGGCATGACCAAAACGGCTGCCAAGGAACTGGGCGGCCGCGGAATTACCGTCAATGCCGTTGCTCCCGGCTTCATCCAGACTCCAATGACCGATGTGCTGGATGAAAAATACAAAGAAGCGATTATCCAGAATATTGCGCTCAAGCGCTTCGGACAACCCGAGGATATTGCCAATGCCGTCGCATTCTTCGCGTCGGATCGGGCTTCCTATGTGACCGGACAGGTTCTGGAAGTATCCGGCTGTATGTCGATGTAATGGAGGAATCAAAATACATGAAACGAGTTGTCATCACGGGAATCGGCGCGATTACTCCAATCGGAAACGACGTCCCGACAATGTGGGAAAATCTTCTGGCTGGCAAACATGGAATTTCGGAAATTGACCGTTTTGATACTTCGGATATCGAAGTCAAGCTGGCTGCCATGGTCAAGAATTTCGACCCAGCACCAGTTGTGGATAAAAAGGAGCAGCGCCGTACGGACCTATACTGTCAGTATGCATTGTGTGCCGCTCATCAGGCGCTGGAAAACTGCGGCAGTGATCTGAAGGATTTGGATCCTTACCGGGTCGGCGTTATTGTCGGCAGCGGTATCGGCGGCATCCAGACCTTTGAAGAAGAACACACCAAATTCGAGCAGAAGGGCAGCAAACGGGTTTCCGTTTTCTTCATTCCCATGCTCATCAGCAATATGGCTGCCGGCATGATCTCGATCCGCACCGGCTTCAAGGGAGCAAACTTTGCACCGGTCACTGCCTGTGCGACTTCCTCCCATGCAGTAGGTGAAGCTTTCCGCCAGATTAAGCATGGTTATTTGGACGCCTGCATTACCGGCGGCGCTGAGGCTTCGATCACCAAATTCGCAACAGCAGGATTCAACAACATGGGTGCCCTCTGTACATCATCGGATCCGGATCGCGCTTCCATTCCCTTCGATAAGGAACGTTGCGGCTTTGTCATGGGCGAAGGTGCCGGTATGCTTGTTCTGGAAGAACTTGAACATGCTAAGGCACGCGGTGCACATATTTATGCAGAAATTGTCGGATATGGTGCAACCGGTGATGCCTATCATATCACCAGCCCTTCTCCGGAAGGAGATGCAGCTGCCAAAGCAATGCAGCTTTCCTTTGAGGAAGGCGGTCTCTCCGCAGAAGATGTCGATTACATCAATGCACATGGTACTTCCACTCCGATCAATGAGCGTTATGAAACGATCGCGATTAAGAAAGCATTAGGCGAACATGCCGCCAAAGTCGCGGTATCTTCCACCAAATCCATGACCGGCCATATGCTCGGCGCTGCAGGTGCAGTAGAAGCAATTATCACAGCGCTTTCTCTGGAAAACGGCGTGATCCCTCAGACGCTCGGTTACAAAGTCCCCGATGAGGACTGCGATCTTGACTGCGTCCCGGAAGGCCCCCGCAAAGCGGATATTCGGGTTGCCCTCTCCAATTCGCTTGGATTCGGCGGCCATAACGCCACTCTCTGCCTGAAAAAATATCAGGACTAATCCCGAAAGGAAGTGTTTCCCATGTCCGAATTGAAACTGACCGTTTCGGAAATCAAGGAATTGATGGAAAAAATGGCTGATACTGGCCTTACGGCTGTCCAGATCAAGGATGGCGACTTCGAACTCTCGCTGAAAGCAGAACAGAAGGAAATCATTGTGCAGGGAGAAACGGCTGCTGTTGCCGCAATCCCTGCTGCCGCACCGGTTCCCGCCCCTAAAAAGGAAGAAGTTTCCGGCAATATTGTTAAATCACCTATTGTGGGCACTTTCTATGCCGCCCCCTCCCCTGATAAAGCGCCCTTTGTCAGCGAAGGAAAAACGGTTAAAAAAGGTGATGTGCTTTTCATCATTGAATCTATGAAGCTGATGAATGAAATTCAGAGTGAATTTGACGGAAAAGTCAAGAAAATTCTGGTACAGGACGGGCAGCCGGTCGAATACGGCCAGCCGATCCTGATTATTGAATGAGAAAGGGGTATTATCCATGTCCGTCCTGAATCTGGAACAGATCAAAGAAATTATCCCTCACCGCGACCCTTTTCTGCTGATTGATGAGGTTGTGGAACTGGAGCCCGGGGTCCGTGCAGTTGCCAAAAAATATCTCAAACCGGATGAGTTCTGGTTCAAAGGGCATTTCCCGCAGGAACCGGTTCAGCCTGGCGTTCTCACCATCGAAATGCTCGCCCAGACCGGAGCCGTCTGTGCGCTCTGTCTGCCGGAAAACAAAGGAAAAATTGCATTCTTTGCCGGTATTGATAAGGCTCGTTTCCGGGGCAAAGCCGGTCCTGGCGACACGCTGACTCTCGAAGTCGAGGTCATCAAAACCGTACACGGCGTCAGCTTCTGCAAAGGTACCGCTACGGTAGACGGCAAAAAAATCGCCACTGCCGAATTCTCTTCGGTTTTGGGAGCGTGACATCCATGTTTCGTAAAGTTTTAATCGCGAACCGCGGTGAAATTGCCGTTCGCATCATCCGCGCCTGTCGGGAACTCGGCATCGCAACGGTTGCCGTTTTCTCAGAAGCGGATCGCTCTGCTCTGCATGCTCAAATCGCCGACGAAGCAATCTGTATTGGCCCTGCCAAAACTTCTGACAGCTATCTCAATATTAAGTCTATTCTTGCCGCCTGTGAACTCACGGGCGCTGAAGCAATTCATCCGGGATTCGGATTTCTCTCGGAAAATGCAAACTTTGCACGGATGTGCGAAAAATGCGGCATCACCTTTATCGGACCGCCTCCCTCCGCGATGGATCAGATGGGTGACAAGGCGGAGGCCAAAGCAACGATGAAAGCTGCCGGCGTTCCGGTTGTGCCCGGCTCAGACGGTGAGATTTCCTCGCTGGAAGAAGCCAAACAGATTGCTGCAGAAATTGGCTATCCCGTTATGGTCAAGGCTTCTGCCGGCGGCGGCGGACGCGGAATCCGCAAGGTTGATAATGAATCACAGCTTGAAAGTGCCATTCTCACCGCCAAACAGGAAGCAAAAAGTTTCTTCGGCAACGATGGCATTTATCTTGAAAAATTCATTGTCGATCCCCGCCATGTAGAGATTCAGATTATGGCAGATAATTACGGGAATATTGTCCATCTGGGTGAACGCGACTGCTCTCTGCAGCGCCGAAACCAGAAAATGATCGAGGAATGTCCCTGTCCGATTCTGACTCCTGCCCTCCGTGACCGGATGGGAGAGGCTGCTAAAAAGGCGGCTGCCGCTTGTGGATACCGCAATGTCGGCACCATCGAATTCCTGCTTTCGGGTGAAAATTTTTACTTTATGGAGATGAATACCCGGATTCAGGTGGAACATCCCATCACCGAACAGGTCACGGGCATTGATCTGGTAAAATCCCAGCTCCGCATTGCGGCAGGTGAACCGCTTTCGGTCAAGCAGGAAGAAATTCGTATGACCGGCCATGCGATTGAATGCCGGGTCAATGCGGAAAATCCTGCGCTGGATTTCCGGCCTTGTCCAGGAAAAATCGTTAGCCTGCACATGCCGGGTGGCCCTGGTATTCGGATCGATTCCGCTATGTACCAAGGCTGCGAAATCCCCCCTTATTATGACAGTATGATCGCCAAGCTGATTGTCTATGCTCCCACCCGCGCCGAAGCGCTGATGAAAATGAAGTGGGCATTGGCAGAATTTTTGGTCGAAGGGGTTGACACCAACATCGATTTTCAGTTAAACTTGATTAAAGACAGCGATGTGGAAGCTGCCCGCTATGACATCGGCTTTCTGAACCGGCGCAAGGATCTTTTTCCCGCGAAACCTTGACCGGGGATCCTAATTTCTTGGAAAGGCCTGAGGAATTTTTATGCTGGAAGATTTATTCAAAGTGGTCAAGTCCCGCCTTGATTACGATAATAAGAGCACGAACCCGGTCCGGGCCAATATGCCCAATGATCTGCTCTTCAAATGCCCCCGCTGCCAGAACGTGATGTTTATGGACGATTTCAAATCTGCAATGAAGGTTTGTTCCGCCTGTAATTATCATGCCCGTATTTCTGCACGGGAACGTCTGGAGATTACAGTCGATAAGGACAGTTTTGTGGAACTGGATGCGGATCTTATTTCCAAAAATCCGCTGAATTTTGAGGGATATCCTGAAAAGCTGGAATCCGCCCGCAAGGCTACCGGACTGAATGACGCGGTCATCACCGGAGAATGTTCCATTCGTACCCGGAAATGTGTCATTGTCATTATGGACTCTCATTTTATGATGGCCTCCATGGGTTCAGTCGTCGGGGAAAAAATTGCGCGTGCTTTTGAACATGCCATTCAAAAACAGCTGCCGGTCGTCCTGTTTGCAGCGTCCGGTGGTGCACGAATGCAGGAAGGAATCCTTTCCCTCATGCAGATGGCCAAAACCTCTGCCGCCATTGCTCGGCATTCCGATGCCGGACTGCTTTACATTACTGTCCTCACAGATCCCACCACAGGTGGCGTAACCGCTTCCTTTGCTTCATTGGGTGATATCATTATCGCTGAGCCCAAAGTGCTGGTGGGCTTTGCAGGACGCAGAGTCATCGAAGATACCATCAAACAGCGTCTGCCTGATGATTTTCAGTCGGCAGAATTCCTGCTGGAACATGGTTTTGTAGATATGATCGTGAATCGCGTGAATATGCGCCGCACTATTTCGAAACTTCTGAAGCTTCATCTCAATACGACGGAGGGACCCAGCCATGAATGAATTAACTGCATGGGAACGGATTGAACTGATCCGCCATAAAAACCGTCCAACCGTCAATGATTACATTCCCCTGATTTTTGATGAATTCTACGAAATGCACGGAGACCGCTGCTTTGGCGATGACCCGGCAATCTTAGGCGGAATCGGAAAAATCAGCGGAATTCCGGTCACGGTTATCGGCCAGGTAAAAGGCCGCGATCTGGAAGAGAATAAGCGCACGAATTTTGCCTGTCCCCATCCGGAAGGATACCGCAAGGCTCTCCGTCTGGCAAAACAGGCGGAAAAATTTCATCGTCCCGTTATCTGCTTTATCGATACACCCGGTGCATTTTGCGGCATTGCCGCCGAAGAACGGGGACAAGGGGAGGCCATCGCACGGAATCTGCTGGAATTCAGCCGTCTAAAAACTCCCATTATTTCCATTGTACTGGGAGAAGGCGGTTCGGGCGGTGCACTCGCTCTCGGAGTCTGTGATGCCCTTTATATGCTGCAGAATGCGGTATACAGCGTCATTTCTCCGCGTGGATGCGCCAGTATCCTCTGGAAAGATCCTTCCAAGGAAAAGGAAGCAGCAGAAAAACTTCGCATTACAGCCGAAGATCTGGTTGAATTCGGTATTTGTGACGGCATCATCCCCGAACCGCAGGGAGGTGCTCATACCAATCCTCAATTGATGGCCGAAAATATTGCGGACACAATTTTGGAAAGTATTCGCAAATATATGCAAAAAGGTGTTGCAAATTTGCTGGAAGCACGGTATAATAAATTCAGAAAAATCGGCGAATTTGAAGAAATTACCAATTCATCTCTCAACGAATCTTGATGATTATAACCGCTTTGCGTTATAATAAATTAAACGATATTTTTAGAAGGAGGAAAATCTCATGGTATTTGAGAAAGTCCGCGACATTCTGGTGGAACAGCTGGATGTGGAAGAAGAAAAAGTCAGCATGGAGGCATCGATTACCGATGATCTCGGCGCAGATTCCCTGGATATTGTTGACCTTGTTATGTCTCTTGAAGATGAGTTTGGTGTGGAAATTCCTGACGATCAGGTTGAAAACATCAAGACTGTCGGCGACATCGTTAAATACATTGAAGAGAACGCATAAGAGCTCTTCCTTCATTGTGGGGACGGCTAGCCTGTATTAGGCAGAGGTGCCGTCCTTTTTGCTGCCTAAAAATTGGGATAAGCATCCCCGTAACACTTTTCTGAGCCTCCTCATAGTATAGGATACATCAATCAAAGGAGGTTCATCTCTATGAACAATTTTGGCGGAAACAATTGCAGCTGGATCCTCATCATCATCCTTCTCCTCATCTGCTGCGGTGGCAACAACTGCGGCTGCGGTAATAGCTGCGGATGCAACGACTGCAACAATAATTGCGGCTGCTGCTAATCTTCCCCTAATCCCCTTTCCCCGCCCGAATTTTTCGGGCGGGGAATTTATTTGTCTGAAAGATTCTCCCCTCTTTTTCTATCAGCAAGCTTGCGTTGGATAAAAAAGAAGGATATAATAAAAATATGCGTATTAAATTTGCAAATCTTTACTGAAAAGGTGATACTAGATGGCTAAAACGATTGAACCAATGACAAGCGGTTCGATTTGGAAAAGAATTACATATTTTGCATTGCCTATTTTGCTTGGAAATCTTTTTCAGCAAATGTATAATACTGTTGACTCTTTAATTGTCGGAAATTTTCTGGGAAGCAGTGCCCTTGCAGCGGTCAGTTCCTCTGGCAGTCTGATCTTTATGCTGATCGGATTCTTAAGTGGAATTTCATCCGGTGCTGGGGTAATTGTAGCCCGATTTTTTGGCGCCGGAGATACTGAAAATCTCCATCGAGCAGTTCATACAACAGTTGCATTTGGATTAGTTGCAGGTGTTTTGATGACCTTTATTGGGGTGTTGCTTTCACCGCAAATTCTAATTTGGATGGATACTCCCTCCAGTGTAATGCCCGATTCCGTAACCTACTTGCAGATCTATTTTTCCGGCTCACTCGGATTTGTTATGTACAATATTTTTGTGGGAATTCTGCAGGCTGTAGGAGACAGCCGTCATCCGCTTTACTACTTGATCGCCTCCTCTGTTATCAATCTTGTGCTGGATATTTTATTTATTCGCGGATTCCATACTGGGGTAGGCGGTGCTGCTCTGGCAACTATCATTTCTCAGGTGTTCAGTGCTGCGTTGTGCATGATCCTTTTGTTGAAAAGCCGTGAGAATTACAGGCTTCAAATAAAAAAAATCCGCTTTGATTCCAAAATTCTCGGACAAATTATTCGAATTGGCCTACCATCCGGCGTTCAAAATTCGATTATTGCATTTGCGAATGTCATTGTCCAATCCAATATCAATGCATTCGGCGAAATGGCAATGGCCGGATATGGTGCTTATACTAAAGTAGAAGGATTCGGATTCCTGCCAATTACTAGCTTTACTATGGCATTGACAACTTTTGTAGGACAGAATCTCGGTGCAAAACAAGTGGAACGTACTCGAAAAGGCGCACGTTTCGGGATATTGGTCACCATTATTCTGGCAGAATTGATTGGCATTGTTGTCTTCCTCTTTGCGCCGCAAATGATTGCAGCATTTGATCCCACACCTGAGGTCGTCCAATTTGGAATTGAAAAGGCACGAACTGCTGCCCTCTTCTACTTTTTGCTCGCCTACTCCCATTCCATTGCAGCTGTCCTGCGCGGCGCCGGAAAGGCTATGATTCCCATGCTGGTTATGATGATCTTCTGGTGTGTGGTACGCGTTGCATTTCTGACCATCACAATTCCTCTTACACACAGTATTCAAATGGTTTACTGGGTCTATCCCTTAACCTGGTCTCTTAGTTCCCTTACCTTTTTCTGGTATTACAAAAAGGCAAGATGGTGTGAAGTAATCTGATCCAATCAATAGTAAAACCGGCCCGAGCATATGACTCTGGCCGGTTTTGTATTCCTGCAGCCTCACAATTTTGCAATCCTGCAGGTTAAAATTCGGATACTCCCATCAGGATATCCTCCCACTGACTTTTCGAAAGTTCATACGAAAAACGTAGCGAATATGAATATCTTTCATCCTGCCATATTGCCAAACAATAGCCGGATTCATTCCCTTTCAGCAAAAATGTAACATCTTCTGCCGTCATTTCCTCCATATTTTGATATTCAGTAAAATCTCCGGAAGGATCCTCTTTTCCAGCCATCATCCGATAGGTCGCATTTGCTTCTTTTCCGATATATTGAATCTGTGCAAGTTCTCTTCCAATAGCTGAATAGCGAACCTCACTCACTTGAAATGGAATGTCTGGTTCCGATATTTCAAATCCCACCAATTTAGATAATTCCTGAACAGTTTCTACCTCTTCCATTTGAAAAACAGATTGATTGATAAATGAAGAATCGGGTAAGACAGGATCTCTATACTGCCAAACTGCCATTCCGCCTGTGATCAAAAGTGCAATACATGCGGCGACCATACAATATTTTTGAAAGGATTTGAAATGCAGCCTTTTGGATTCTTCAAACGGAACCTTTTTCAAATTGTTCAAAATGCGCTGCTTCATTTCATCCGTAACAATGACATAGTTCATGATCTCTTTATAAGGCACCATTTTCATCAAAATCATATTCCTCCCTTAAAATCTCTTTCAATTTGCTTCTTCCACGCAGTAAGTGGGAACGAATGGTAGATTCTTTCCGTCCCAGAATTTCTGCAATTTGTGTAGTCGTATACCCTTCTTGGTAGAATAGATGGATAACCTCTCGATAATTGAGTGGCAGAGATTTTACTGCTTCCCATACAAAAGACAAATCTTCTTTTTGTTCGGCAACTATCATTTCGTTCAGTTCATCGGTTGCACGATGTCTATTATAGCGGATTCGATTTTTACTTAGATTGGCAGTCACACGTAAAAACCATGCTTTTGCATGATTCTCATTTTCAAAAGACGGTGCGTATTTTAAAAATTGTATCATAGCCTCCTGTAATATTTCTTCTGCATCGTCCATATCATGCAGGTACGAGTAAGCAAACCGCAAAATGCTGTTCCCATACTCTGTAAGATACTGTTCTGCTTGGTTATTGATTTGTTCACGGCTTACCTTCAAAACAGAAATTTGGTTTTCGATTTTGACAATCCTAATAATCCAATCAAACAGCTGCAGCCTTGGAATCGGCATGTATCTGTACTGGAAACTTACCAACACATACTCCCCCTTCAGAAGAAAAACGAGTCACGGGAATTTCCGTGACCCGTTTTTTCTGCTATTCTATCTCCTGGATCAATCCGCATATTGCATCTTCGCTCATACCATCCGGAACCACTATGGAATAAGTGTAGCTATTTTTCGTCCATGTTGCAGTATGAAACAAATTATTCTTCCCTTTTAGTGTTACCGGTATGTCTTTCCAGGCTTTTTGGACTATTTGATCATATATTTGATAATCTCCACTGATATCTCCATCACCTACACCCTTGCGAATGCATAATTCCTCTGTTTCTCCCAGATAGATTACTTCTACCATTTGATTTTGAACGGCACGAAATTCACAACTTCTCACCCAATTTGGAATACGTTTGGGAAGGGATACCGAAAACCCTGCCAGTTTCTCCGCCTCTCCTATCGTTTGGCATAATATAAATGGATTTGAAATCTCCGTATGTTCTCCATCAAGTGCTGGGATTTCATCTGTAAGAACAATCTCTTCTGCTTGATTGCCTAATAACGCATCAAATAGTCCCAATGGAACATAAGTCTTTCCATCCACTGTATATGGAGGAACTCCAAATGATAATGGCGCACTCATACCTACCATCCCAGCATGGCTGGTTGTAATCTGATAACAATCTAAGCCGTTTGTTACAATGGTATGAATTTCTCCATTATCCACCAATATCGTCTCATCCTTCTGAACTGTAACTGTAAAGCCCATCTTCTTGGCTATTGTATTAAGTGGCACCATCATACAGGCATGTTCTTCCATTAATTCACCACGAATTTCTATCGCATATTGATATGGAACACTGACTTCATTCTTTGCGCTTGCATGTACAGGTAAAGCCATTGCCGTACCTCCAATAGTCAAGGACAGCAGAACAGCAAAAAATTTTCTCTTTTTCATCATATACACTCCTTTTGATATATTGAAGGGAAGTTTTTTCCGATTCTACTTTCTATACAACCAAGATTTCCATTTTGTTGCATTATTTTAAGTATCTTCTATTTTAGGTGATTTTCAACACTATTTATAGGAAAATTTTTTCATTAAAACAACAATACTTCTTTGACATCATATATTTTTTGTAGTATAATATAGGCAAAACAGGAAAACAGAAGCAACATGCAGCTACTGTTCTTTCTGAGTTGGAGAGGAGTATGTTTCTTTTTCTTGTTTTATCGGTGTATGTGTTATATAAAACAGAAAGGAGGATTTTTTTAATACTGGAGACAAAATTGCATCAAAATCTCTAGTATAATGTGATACGGATCATTAAATCCTGTGTCCTGGAATAATGCAAAAGGCAAACTATCTGAAAGGATGGGACGCAAAGCCAAGGATCTACAGCAGAAGTATTCTGCCAAGCACGCCCGGCTGCCATTCATTCCGATCTCAATGAACAAAAAAGGAGAACGGAACATGGCAAAGAAAAGCAAATTACAAAAATTATTGGCAACAATCCTGACAGCCAGTATGACCATTGGTCTACTGAATCTGGGTCCTGTTGTCGCAACTGCGGCAGATGAAGAACTATCCAATCCGACTGTATTGGAAAAGGTTGAACTGCCAACAGACGCAGAAAGTAAAATTTCAGTCAAATTTGGAACAGCATTGGAAGATGTACAGGCAAAGTTGCCTGCCACATTAGTCGGTACAGTGAAAACAGAAGAACTTGCAGATCCTACCGATGAAACAACCGATGTTTCCACTGATGAAACAACCGACGTTTCCACCGATGAAACAACCGACGTTTCTACCGATGAAACAACCGATGTTTCCACTGATGAAACAACCGACGTTTCCACCGATGAAACAACCGACGTTTCTACCGATGAAACAACCGATGTTTCCACCGATGAAACAACCGACGTTTCTACCGATGAAACAACCGACGTTTCCACCGATGAAACAACCGACGTTTCTACCGATGAAACAACCGACGTTTCTACCGATGAAACAACCGACGTTTCTACCGATGAAACAATCGACGTTTCTACCGATGAAACAATCGACGTTTCTACCGATGAAACAATCGACGTTTCTACCGATGAAACAATCGACGTTTTCACTAATAATATCACCGATATAATAACAACTGTTGATGTACCGGTTACCTGGGAATGTGAGGAGGAATATGATGCAGAAGAACCTGCGGATTATACCTTTGAAGCAGTTCTGTCGGAAGGATTCTTCTATGAAGGAAATCTTCCTCAGATTACGGTAACAGTCGAAGAAAAAATTAATATTGAAGAAACCTATATTATTACTCCTGAGACGGAAAATGTTGATTCTGTACTAAAACAGGCGACAGCAGATAGTAAACCTGCCTTAATTCAAGCTGGTACATATCAAAAAGGTTTCACCGTAGACGGCATTACTTTGTATGTCGACGGTGAAGTGGAAGTTGAGGGCGGCATTACCCTGAAAAACGCTACCTTGGAAGGTTACTCCGGTGACCGGGATCAAGATCTTCTAATGGTTACGGGAAATGGCACTTTGTTAGCTTTGAGCGGAGCCAAAAACACTCTCAAAAACGTAACTCTCTCCTGTGAAGGTAACGAAAATGGTAATTATATTACCCATTGGAATTCTGCTGAATTTTTAATTGAAGATTCAAATTTCAGCTGTAATAACAATCAAACTTCATATGGTGGCGGTATCTTTCCTGGAACAAACAGCAATACTTTAACCGCAATTAATAGTAATTTGGAATTCTCGAATAATGGAAAATCTGGCGTAAATGCCTCAATGCCCCAAAGTGATGGATGTAATCCAAATGCTAAATTTGTTATAACTGGCGGTTCTTTTAAGGCAAATAATAACGGATTGAATGGTATTGAAGGTCCTCGCTCCAGTTATACAGGAAAATTAACATTTATTTTTAAGAATGTTGATGTAGAGGTAACTGGAAATGGTATGAATCCGGATGGAGGACGAGGAGACGGATTTAGTTACGCCTATGTTACTTTGGAAAATACTAGTCGTACTATCAAGTACACCTTCAATGTAAGCGGAAATGGCAACAACGGCTTTGACGGTGGCCTTGGATCTAATGCCGCTCTTGATGCCGATGGTTATACCATTCTGGCAAACGAGAATGGTGGAATCGGTATCAATATTTCCAAACTCAATGAGGGTAAATCAGAATCCACCATTCAAAATTGTACGGTAGAAGCGAATGGAAACGGCAGCCATGGTATTCAGGTGAAGCAGCCGATGAATATTATCGATTCTACCATTACAGCAAATCAGAATGCCGGCACTGGATTTGTCTTTTCCGGTAAAGTTTTACAGACTAAAAAAACCGATGAAGACAAACAACTTAGCATGACCATGACGGAAAATCAGAACAACGGACTGAGTGTAAACAGCGGCGAAGCAAGACTCGATGAAGCGATCATAACCATTACCAACAATACTACTGCAACTTATGGCGGTGGTGTACGTGCTGGATCGAGCAAATATAGTACAGCTTCTGTTGTTTTGCCCGTCAGCGCAGCCGTTTACAACAACCATGCTGACAAAGCTGGCGACGATATTTACAGTTATGAAAAATGTTCCGTCACATTTAGTAAAATCGACGCGGAATGGACACTGGATGACTGTAATCATGTAATTGATGGCTGGTATGACGATAGTGAAGATGCTCGTTGGGAAGCTCATGAAGAACCATATCACGTAAATGAATTTGTGAAATTTGAGCGCAACGGCATTGCTTCTGTATACGGCACCCTCGCGTTGAAAGCCGCACATGGAATGGAACCGCTCGAACAGGATGATCCGGATCTTCCCGATTGGACCAAATCCAAATCCAAAACTGCTACCAATCTCAATGAGGACTTCGAATCCAATGTCACCCTCTCTCTCCCTGCAAAAGAGGAAGTCTTGGAATCTGATGTCGTCTTTGTGCTGGATGAATCTTCGGCATATGATGCCGTTGTCGAAGAAATGGACAATATGCTTGTTGCTTTAGCAAATCAGGTAAAAGACACCGGCGCGGCAGTAAATGTCGGATTTGTTGTCTTCCGTGGGAATGCAGTGACCAAACCTTTGGCAAGATTAACTCCCGACAGTATTGACGAAATCAATCAGTTTATTACAACAAGACCTGAAATTGGCGGTTCCAACATGATGGCAGGACTCGAAGCTGCACAAAAAATGCTAGAGGATTCTTCTACCGCGGATAACCGTAAATACATGGTGCTCATCAGCGATGGTATTACCTATACCTGGTCAGACAGCTATGGAAATCAAAAGGGCGTCAACTTTGCAAATGGCGATTCGCCTAACTCCCCGATGTTAGCTAGTCCGGACGCATGGGCAACGAAGCACGGTAACTATATTCCTACCAACTGGAAGAGCCATCTGGCAACAGTCGGTTCTCTGCTCGATAAGACGATTGCGGAAAAAGCTTCCGATTATGATCGGGATAATCCTACCGCAGGTAAACCTTTTGTCGCATATGACGAAAGAAACGATTATGCGACAACCGTTGATATCGCGCTTTATCAGTGTGCAGAACTTTATCAGGAACTGCAAGAAAAATATCATTGCTATTCTGTAATGAGAAGTGCTCCTACTGCTGATACTACGGATGATCCGAACAGAACCGATGGCGATGTGCATCCGTATGGTCCCTCCTTTATGAATTATCTGTCGAACGGAGAAGAAGTGGACTTTACGGACATCCAGAACGATATCTACTACCTCCTGAGCGCAGGCTCTCAGGTTGTGGACATCATCGGATATGGTACCGATAACAAAGGCAATAGCTATAACTTTGACTTTGTAGATGATCTGGATCAGATGAATATTTCGATCAACGGCGAAATCCTCGACAAAACCAAACTTGAAGATCCTCAATTCAGCGATCCCTACATCACTAATTCGTATGGATTTGGCTATATGGAACCTATCCCTGACCCTCAAAATACTAATTATGTTGATTACAAGAATATCTACGCCTTTGTCGTCAATTACTATGCAAATGGTCAGGATGGTAAGAGTGATGAGTGCCTGGTATGGAATATCAATGTTCCGATCAGCAACTTTGCGCCGGCTCAGCTTACTTACACAGTTAAACTGACGGATCCTCAGACAGCGGAAGGCACATATGGCGTTTATGATGAAAATGGCGGCAATAAACAAGCTTCTCTTCTTACCAACATCAGTGCAACACTCTACCCCGTAGACTCAAATGGAGAATCTGGTGTTCCGGAGAATTTTGCAAAGCCTACCGTATCATATACTGTAAAATCTACGGATGACGATGATGATGACGACGATAATGATAGTACGACAATTTATTACGATCTGATTGTTCGTTATCTGGAAACTGGTACGGAAAATGTTCTGGCCAGTCCTTATCGGACAACAAAAGCAGCCAATACTTCGTATGATGTGACTGCTTACACCGATAAGGTAATCGAGGGATACTCCTTGGATGAAATTACTGGGGATGCACTGACAGGCCGTATGACTGAAGATAAAGAGATTATTGTCTGGTACACGTTATCAGAAGAGGATATCGAAGATCCAGATACTCCTTTAACGGATGGATCTACGGATTCGACAGAAACAGCAATTCCAACAAATCCGGGAGACTCCACTGAAGAGATTGATGATTCTGATGTACCTACCATTGATGCACCGCAAACTGGTAACAACTCTGTACTGTGGCTGGTTCCTACTGCGGTACTGGTAATTCTCTTTGCGGCAGTTGTTGTGGCAAGAAAAAAATATTTCAAAACACATAACTAACAATTTTTCCATGTTTGAAAAATGTTAGACAGCAGGCTTCTTGTTTATGATTTTATAGGAAACTCCGAACCTGATTCTGCAGGTTCGGAGTTTCCTTATCTTTGAGATTAAAATTTGAAATTCTAATTTTTTCATCTTGCAAAATGTAAAAAACTTTGATATGATAAAACATAATGAAACTCCAGATGATCCGGCCAAAAGTAAAAGGAGTGTGATAAAATTGACATCCAGAGAGCGTCTGTTAGCTGTGATGAATGGTGAAATTCCCGATCGAGTACCTATCTCGACCTATGAATTGTGCGGATATAATTCCAAAAGTTTTGAGAATCAGGAAGAATCCTATCGCAAGCTTATGCAGTTAATTCGTGAGCAAACCGATGCAATCACCATGTGGAACCCAAATGGAAATGAACGACTGGTGAAATCGTCCTATCCAGCCTCTATCAGCGAAGAACGATTCGAAAAAAATGGATATCATGTAATAAGGACAATCATTCATACACCTAGCCGTGATTTACAAAAAACTGTAAAGCATCAGGATTCGGTAAAAACTTACTGGCAGGTGGAACACCCATGCAAGGACCTGGAAGATGTGGATGCGCTTATGAATTTGCCCTATGAACCGGTTCAATACCAGGGAGATGATTATCCGCGAATTGCTCAGGAAACAGGCGAGCATGGCATCATCATGAGTTCCATTGGCGATCCCATCTGTACAGCTATGGAGATCATGGAATTTGGGGAAGCAACAATATGGGCAATAACAGAACCAGATCACTTTATGCATACCCTAGAAGAACTACATCGTCGAAATATGTGCAATCTAAAAAATATGCTGGAGTGTCAGCCGGTGGATCTATATCGCATCTACGGTCCAGAGTATGCCACTCCTCCTTATCTTTCTCCCAAGCATTTTGAACGATATGTTGCCCGATATCTGGGGGAAATGGTAGATCTCATTCATGGATATGGAAAGAAGGTCCGCATTCACTCTCATGGACGGATTGGCCAAGTACTGGATTTAATGCGAGAAACTGGTGCCGATGGATTGGATCCTTGTGAGGAACCTCCTGACGGGGATATTTCCCTTGCGGAGATCAAACGAAAAGTAGGAAACCGGATGTGCATTTTTGGCAATTTGGAATTAAAATTGCTAGAAAACGGAAGTGAAGTAGAAGTAAGAAATGCTGTTCAAAAATGCATGGCATCTGCTAAAGAAGGCGGACGGTTTGTGATTATGCCAACAGCTTCTCCAATCAATATCCCTTTGTCACCCAAAACCGCTCAAAATTACCGTATTTTTATTGAGGAAGCTCTTCGACTTGGAAAATATTAAGAAAAACCCTGTCCTTCATTCGGGCAGGGTTTTTAAATGAAAAAATTATAAGCTTTCCCGAGGACAAGCCTGATAAAGAAGTGCATTTACAATCGCCGCTGCAACATTGCTGCCGCCTTTTCGTCCCTCCGCTACAATAAAGGGCACAGAAGGATTCTGAAGGATCAGTTCCTTCGATTCACAGACATGCACAAATCCAACCGGCACGCCAATAATCAACGCCGGATCGATCTTTCCTTCATGAATCAGTCGATCCAATTCAATCAAGGCGGTTGGGGCATTCCCGATTGCAAAAATGACCGGGCCCTGCAATTCCTGTGCGGCTTTGCGCATGCTGACCGCAGCGCGGGTAATTCCCTCCTGACGGGCTGTTTCCGCGACATCCGTGTCTGCAATAAAGCAATGAGCCGTTCCTCCCAACTTGGAAAGGGTGGATTTGTTGATGCCGGCCAACGCCATATTCGTATCCGTAACGATATGTGCGCCATCTCGCAGTGCTGCCAGGGCCTTGGATACTACATCTGGCGAAAATCGAAGGGTTCGCACATAATCAAAATCCGCGGTTGTATGAATCACACGTTTGATAATGGGTTCCCGGTCAGCCGGAAGTTCCAAATCTCCTAATTCGCGGGTAATCGTAGCAAAGCTTTGCTTTTCAATCTCCATCGGTTTTAACAGTTCCATCAAGATCATCCTTTCAGTTGGTGGTGAATGGCACGGATCAATTCCGGCAACGAGGAAAATGCATCTGCTGAGGAATGAGGCGGAAGAATCAGAATAACCGGCAGATTCATACAGGCAGCCGCCTCCAATTTTTCCGGAGTACCTCCGGCAGACCCGCTGTCTTTGGAGATCAGCACACCGAGAGAAAACTGCCCAAAATCATGCAAATTCTCTTCCACCGAAAAAGGGCCGCGTTTGGCGAGAATCTGCTGGGGCGGAATCCCAACTTTGCGGCAGACTTCCAGCGATTCCGGACGATCCAGAACACGGGCAACAATCTGTTCCGGCGGAATGATGGCAGCCAACTCCGGCAGATGATTGGCACCGACCGAAGAAAATACTAGTTTATCCCCGCAAATCTGTCGGGCAGCATGAGCCGCCTCAGAAAATGTGCGGACACGCAGCACGGCGCGATCGGATTGCGGATCGCAGGTCAGGCTTCGCCGGTAACGAAGCAGAGGGATGCCGGACATCTGGGCGGCAGTCTCGACCTCTTTAGAAACCTGTTCTGCAAACGGATGAGAACAGTCCACAATCAAGCGGATGGAATACTCTTCCATCAACCGGACAAAACCTGCAGCATCCCGTTTACCGCAAATCGTCTGATAATGGGAATTCTGTGCGAGAGAGGCCCCATACGGCGAAGCAACAGACAACAGAACGTCATAATCCTTTGCAAGCTGTTCGGCGAGAGAGGTCGCTTCGGTAATGCCTCCAATCAGAAGTATCATCCTTTTTCCTCCTTTTCGGCATGACAGATCTTTACCAGCACCTCCTCCGGAGAGGTATCCGCAAGCGAAATAACCGATTTTCCCTGCGCCCGCAGGCGATCCGCCAGCAGCCGATTCTTTTCCGTAAGCGGACAGAGCGGGAAATCGCTGAGCAGAATGATCGGATATTGAACCGCCGTCTCAAAAGCGCGGTCCACATCTTCATCCGTAACTGGCGCAAATGGCGGGACCGTTGCCACCGGTATATTCATATTCGAGGCAATATGGCAGGCGATATCATTTTCCTGAAGGATGCCCATGCCGATTCCCCGGAAAAACTTATTCAGATTTCGCAGAAGCATGGGGGTATGGGAATCGCTTCCGATGAGAAAAACATCCTTGCCGGGAAGATTCGGAAATTCGATGGTACCCAGCGAGGGATCAAACTGATGCTGGGAAAAGCCATACAGCTGATCGAGAAGACCGGATGCGATGATTTTCTCGGTTTCCCCTGCGGCCAGGACCCGATCCTCTTTGACCAGAACCAACTGATCACAGCACTTAATTGCGAGGTCCGGCTCATGCAGCGTACAAAGGATGGTGCGATGTTCCTCGAGGCAGAGCCGGCGAAGAAGGTAAAGCAAATCCAGTTTATGTTTGATATCCAAATGGCTGGTCGGCTCATCCAGCATCAGGATTTCCGCTTCCTGCGCCAGTCCGCGTGCCAGCATGATTTTCTGCCGTTCCCCGTCGCTCATCTGATGGAAATAGGTATCCCGCAGGGATTCCGCCGAACACAGCGCCAGATACTTTTCCACAATCCGCACATCTTCCTCTGTCAGGCGGCAGAAAAAGCCGGTATGCGGATAGCGTCCCATCGCAGCGACTTCAAATCCGGTCAGATTCTCAATGTCGATTTTGTTGGTGAGGACAACTGCCATTTTTTTGGCAAGCTCAGCCGGACGGAACTTCTGCAGCGGACGATCCAGAATGGAAACCTCCCCTTCCAGAGGCGGAATGATTCCGGCAATGGTTTTGAGCATGGTGGTTTTTCCGGTCCCGTTGGAGCCGAGAAGACAGGTCATTTTTCCGCGGAGAAAATCGACTTGAATCTGACGGATAACCGGACGGGATCCATATCCGACCGTCACGTTACTCAGCCGGATTGCAGGCGAATTCTGCATGATACTACCTCACCTTTCCGTCGGATTTGCGCGATTTTTGCGCAGCAGCAGGAACAAAACAATGGGAACCCCGACGCAGGAGGTGATATTTCCGACCGCCAGTTCCCCAGGCGCCGCCACCGTACGCGCCAGTAGGTCACATACGACCCCGAATACACCGCCCAGCAGCAGCGAGGTCGGAATCAGAATGCGGGAATCCTCCGATTTGAGCAGCAGACGCGCCATGTGCGGAACGCTCATTCCGATAAAGGCAACGGGGCCTGCAAAAGCGGTCACAACAGCCGTGAGCACTCCGGACACCAGAATAATCAGAATCCGGAGGAGACGGGTATTCACCCCCATCGTTTTGGCGTAGGCCTCCCCCAGAAGAAGAAGATTCAGATTTTTGGAAAGCAGGAATCCTCCGATAAAGAATATCACACACACAATGGCCAGTACCCGGACATTGTCCCAGGTCATCATCCCGAAGGATCCCATCCCCCAGCGGGTGAAGTCGGCAACCGCTTTGTCGTCGGACAGGGAGGTCAGGATTCCGACAACCGCAGAACAGAGATAACTGAGCATCATTCCGACAATCAGCAGCGTGGTTATGCTTTTGAGGCGGCGCGCAAAGGCCAGTATGACAAACATCATGACAAGCGAGCCGATGAATGCTCCCAAAAACATAAACCAGGAATTCGTGACCGACATTCCGAATGTCACGCCACCCAAAATGGCCAATCCCACAAAAAGCCGCGCGCCGGAGGAAATACCCAACACATAGGGGTCGGCAATCGG
The DNA here is from genome assembly GCA_050943495.1 of Candidatus Merdivicinus sp. Taxonomy (GTDB): domain Bacteria; phylum Bacillota; class Clostridia; order Oscillospirales; family Ruminococcaceae; genus Merdivicinus. Next base: position 160,070 of record JBMNPH010000004.1, on the reverse strand, counting down.
GTTGTGAAACAGAATCTGCAGCAGCAATCCGGACAGAGCGAGCGCCGCTCCGCCCAGTATGCTGGCAATCACCCGGCAAAGCCGCATATTATGCACGATAATACTATTGGTATCGGACAGGTCGACCGGTTTCGTTAAAACCTCGATGACTTCTCCGGGCGGAATCCAGACCGAACCCATGCCGATTGCCAGGACTGCAGAAAAAAGCAGCCCTCCCACCAGCACCATCAGGATAATCCCCACCCGTATGCGATGATGACTCATAAAAATCTCCATTCCCTGCAGCTTCGGCACAATCAGCGCTTAAATTTGACAATCTTCTGCGGATTCTCGATATCCGAAAATTCCTCCGGATACAGAGCCTTCGCCAGATCCTTCATAATTTCTCCGATATTGGCCGTATCCTGCGACCAGTCATTGCCAACTGCATAGCAATCATCATTCTGGAATGCCTTGGTAGCGGAAAAATCAATGGCGCCTTCCACATTAAAGAAGGTCATATCGGTTGCATCGGGATAAGAGGCCATCGAAACGCCGAAAATGAGCTTATCAGCGCGGTTCAATTCCACTAAGAACGACTCACCGGACAACGCAATGGAATTCTCCTCGACTCCTTCCGGATAAATCATATTGCCGCCGAGCGCATGAATAAAGGAAGCGGTGTAATCGGTATCGGTTTTGACAAACCACTGTGTCGAAGCGCCGGTACCGGATTTGGTAAACCAGAGGACATTCGGTTTCTCTTCAATTTTCTCTGCTCTGGCAATGACTTCATTGGCCTGCTCTACACTCTGGCGAAGGAATTCATGGCCTTCCTGTTCCTTGTCGATAAAGGCGCCGAAAAGCTCAATCCACTGGGCGCGGCCCACATAATTTTCTTCTGCAAAATCGCCGATATAAACGCAGGTAAATCCGCTTTCCTGCAATTTCTTAGCTGCTGTGATATCCTCTGCCATTCCGCCGACAAAGACGACCTGCGGATCCAGAGAAGCGACCAGTTCCTGATCAAAATATTTGGTGGTATCCGCATCGCTATCCGCCTTTTTGGTAACGGTCTGTGCCTGTCCGCTCTCCAGCGCCTCGGCAAGAGCCGGAATCCGGCAGCTGGACGCAGAAATCGAGGTGCCCTTGATGGTATCAATGGCGGAGAGGTTGGCAAAATGTCCCGCATGAGAGCTGGCAAGCGTTACAACCCGTTCCACCTTGCCGTTAATTTGCTGATCCCATTGTGCATCTACGGGTTCTGTCGCCCCGTCGGGCAGCAGAAGAATGCGCTGCGATTGTGCCTGCACACTGGTTGTCTCGCGGAAATGGATGTCAATAATTTTGGCGCCGCCGTGATAATACTCGATCGAAAATCCTTCCGCAAACTGAGGCTCATAGACAGCGCGCAGAGTGCCGGGTTCTGCTTTGGTATCTTCTTCAGCGGCCGGAATCTCACTCCAACCGTCCATGGGGATCAGATTGGAAGATTCCGTGGAAATGACCAGTTCTTCCTCCGAAGCAGAAGATTCTGCAGTCTGAACCTGAGAGGTTTCAGCAGAAGCATCCGAAGAAGATTCGGATTGCGGGGTACAGGCTGTTATTGCCGGAATGGCAAGCAATAATGATAGAATCATTGCAGCAGTTCTTTTCATAAAGATACGCCTTCTTTCTAAGTGTTCAATTGATCCAAATAATGGCGCATCAAAAATCGCGAATACCGTAAAAGGACGGTATCCGCGTAAATAAGCTTTTCATAATACTGTAAAGCCATATAACTCTTAACTCTGTCAAGTTATATTATCCGGAAAAACCGGTTGCGGCAGGTCTCCCGACTTAAGGATCTTCGCTTGTCCTTCACCTTCCCAACAAACTGTCAGTGGCATATCGAAAGCAAACTCCCCTAATACGGTAGCAGGTCTGCTCAGGATTCTCACCTGATTCCCTATTCTTGGCTATCCAAAACGGATCTCCACACCGCCATTATCGATTCAATTTGAACATAGTATAGCATATAATAGGAACGGTGTCTAGCATTATTTTGCACCACTTTAGCAATATCTTTCATATTATGATAAATTATCCGCATAGTATTTTTTTAACTGATGAATCTTATGCAGGCACCTTACGCTATCCGCACCACATTTTTCTGAAAGTGCAACCACAAGCGCATCTACAACCGCGACTGCTGCTGTCATAGAATGATATTCCTGTTCTTTGCCTCGATATACATAAAGATTTACACTAGCCTGTTCCTCAGTCGGGACATGAAGTCGGCTTGTAAAGGCAACTGTTTGAAATCCTGCCTCTTTCTGATAATCGAGAATCAAACGAGCTTCTTTGGAGATTTTAGAAAAAGAAAAGATGACAACCACATCTTCACGTTGAACTTGAGCCAATCCCTCTGCAATTTCCGAACCACCTGTTGGAAGCAATGAAACTGAAAGCCCCAATCGGCGCAACCGAAAATAGAGAAGCTGACTGACCGAAGCAGAAGCACTTTTTCCGAAAAGAAAAATCCTTTTGGCATTGAGCAAGCAATAAATTGCCCGCTCAAAAATCTCTGCATCTAGATGTTCTGCTGTTTTTTCCAGACAGAGTTGTTGCTGCATGACATAATAGGCAGCTTGAAAGGAATCTTCTCGGAAAAGGGTTTTCGCCAATTTTCCTGCAGGTCCTTCCAAATGATTCTGTTCCAGCACCATCGCTTTCAAATGCTTGAAATCGCGGCAGCCAACATGCTTTGCAAACCGAGAAACAGTGGCATCCGAAACATGAAGTTGTTCCGCAACCTGTCCGATAGTCATAAATAAAAATTCTTCCCGATGCCCCTCGATAAATTCCAGAATCGACTGCTCTGCAGCGGTAAGTTTTTCCGCAATTTCAGGAAATTGAATACACATAATGACTGATCCTCCGCATTCTTTTAGGATACGATCATTTTAGCCTTTTTGGAAAGAACTGCCGGAGTCTCTCCTTTGCCCATTAACACGGACACATAATCTCCATTCAACGCATTAATTTCCTTTAGAGCACGTTTAAGCATTCCAGCAGATTTCACCTGAGCAGATACAAATTCTGAAATGATAATCTGATAACGGCCGTCCAACATTTCTTGATAAAGCTGTTCAACCGTATTGCATTCCTGTTCAAAGCAAGTACGGATACATCCATATTGAATTGCCTGATGCGTATCGCTTCCGCCTACTATGGGTTTTGCCAGTTGTTCGCCTAACCAATATGTTCTTTCCTCTGTTTTCAGACGATTTTCTGCAAGATCTTTTCCATTCAAATCAAAAAATGACAGACGACTCAATTGTTCGAGCGGAAGTTCCGGAATATGTCCTCCTTCTCGGAAGGGGTGTCCCCCACCTACCAAAACAGGATATTGGCTGTACAGATCCATAAGCTGCTCAAAAGTTAGGAAATTCCCTTTTTTCTTATTGAGTTCCAATCGCTGATTCAGCTCTAAAATAGCTTCCATAGGTCCAACGGAAAGAATATGTCCGCCTTCCGCAATATCCGTCTCCATTCCAGGAAAAATTCGCAGGCCAGAAAATAAAAGAGTATCTCCATCCCGTTCTGAATGCTGCTGAATATAGCGGTACAGTTCTCCGAATCCCAATGTATTGAAATGTTCCGTTAAGCATAGGGCATCCAATCCGGCTTGTCTAGCCTCTGAAAAGAGCCAATGCGTGTATTCTTCGGAAAAGGGCAGATATTTTGCCAGTTTTCCATGGGTATGAAAATCAATATACAAAATGAGGCTCCTTTCAAATTACGGTAGAAATTAATATGGAAATCGCTGTCCAAAGAAAGGATACTGCCAAAAAAATCCAATCATTATAGGTAACTTTCAGAGAGGACAGTTTCATTTTCCGGACTTCCTTGCTTACTGCCGCATAACGGTATCCTTTTATTTCCAGGGCTTCCACCGTTGTTCGGGAACGTTTCGCTGTATTAAGCATCAATGGATAAAAAGCATGGACAATAATCTTCACCTGATAAATCAGATAGCGAATTTTTCCTCCTAATGTCTCATGGACTGGCGGATTCCCCCGCAAACGATAAGACAGCAAAACGTTTTGAAATTCTTCCATCAGCATAGGGAGCATCCGGTAAGCATAGGAAATCGAGAAGGAAAGCCGTTCTGGACAGCCATACCACATGAGGCCATTGGAAAGTCGATCCGGATCCAAGCCTGAAAAAACAGTAACAGATGCCAGCGAAATGGTAGCAACCTTTAATGTTAGAATCAACAGTGGAACAATTGCGGAAGCATCCCCCCCAAAAAGCAAGGTGACAACCAGCAGATAACCAGTCTGAGAAAAAACACCCAATGCAAATAGGAATAATACCAGACCCGCAACTTTAGCCAACAGTGTGGTAACCATTACCAGAGCAAAACACCCAAGCAGAAATGGCAGATCATTGATAAACCACGGCACTAATCCAAAAAATAAATACCATACCAGCAAAATCCGAGGATCCAAAGCCGCAATCATCGTATCATCATTGCCATAAGCATTTTTTAGCACCTGATTTCGGAGAAAATCCATGGAAAACTTATCGAGAACATTCTCCGACAATTTATTCATCATTTTATTCATACGGATTCTCCTTGAAAAGCAGTCAAAAATTCATCCACCGTATAACAAAACGCCCGTGGATCCAATGTCTGTCCCATTGCAAAAATCTCCGGTGGGCGAATACCGACTTTTCGGGTAAGATCATAATTTCCAAAAATCTCGTCTCGGCTGCCATCTGCCACCACTTCACCCTGACACAACACAATGATACGTTCTGCCCATTCGCAGACTAGCTGCATATCATGGGTTGCAATCATAACAGTTTCGGTGATCTCCTTCATATCCCATAACGTGCGCATAATTTCTTTGCGGGTAGCGATATCCAAATTAGCAGTTGGTTCATCCAAAAGCAAAATTCCGGGATTCAGGGCTACGCCAATTGCCAGACTAGCACGCCGCATCTGTCCACCTGATAATAGACGACCATCTCGGTTTTGAAGTTCCATCAATCGGAATCTGGAGAGGAGTTTTTCTGTTTTTTCTTTCCAGTCCTCCACGTTTCGAACTTGCATGGCATAGGAAATATCTCCCCGGATGGAATCTTTGATAAACATATCCTCCGGATTCTGGTAGACCAATGAAATTTGCTGGGAAAGATCTTCTGGCTTCACATCCTTCAAAATTTGACCATTCAATTCAATAGAGCCGGCAGAAGGCTTTAGAAGGCCTACCATCATCTTCATTAATGTGGATTTTCCTGCTCCGTTAGAACCGATTAGTGCAATCTTTTCCCCTTTATGCAAGCTTAGATTGAGATCTTGAAAAATTGTACGGGGTTCTCCCTTAACCGATCGATACGATACGCCCACATTCTGGAATCTCACTACGGATTCTTTCGATTTTTCCACTATTTTAGCAGTAGAAAGGCCTTTATAGTGCAAATTCCGGAAAGCATGCTTCCCATCCTCCACAGTGGTAGGAAGCAGCTCTTCATTCAAAATCGATCCTTTCTGACGAAGACGATACCCAGCCATAGTGACTTGAGGAGGAAAAATATTACTTTCCTGCAATTCCTCTACTCTGGACAGTGCCTCTGCGGTAGGAAGTTTCCAAACTGCCTTTCCGTCTTTCAACAAAAGAACATGTTTACAGTAATCGGCAATATATTCGGTATGATGCTCAATGACAAGAATGGTTTTACCATAATGCTCATTCAGCTCTCGCAAAATTTCGTAAATCCGATCTGCATGCATTGGATCCAATTGGGCTATAGGCTCATCCAGAATTAGGACTTCCGGTCCCAAAGCAACAGCGCCGGCCAAAGCCAACAAATGAGTCTGTCCTCCAGAAAGCTGCCAAATATAATCGTTTTCTCGTCCCTGAAGGCCGCATCGGTACAATGCTTCCCGCCCTTTTTCCAAATAATTCGACATTCCATAATTTAAGCAAGCATAAGAAGCATCATCCAGAACAGTAGGCCGTACAATCTGATTTTCAAAATCTTGGTAGACATACCCTACTTTCTGTGCTAGAGCGCCTACATCCGTTTCCAGGGTATTTTCTCCTGCTACCAGCACCTGTCCGGTCATGGTCCCTGAAATAAAGTGTGGAATCAATCCATTCAAAACCTTGCATAATGTTGATTTTCCACAGCCGTTGTTTCCAACAATAGCAAGGAAATCACCCTGCTCGATCTCAAGACTGATTTGATCCAGTGTAGGACTTTTGGCCCCAGGATAAGTATAGGTCAAATTTTCAATCTCGATGATATTCATAATTTTATGCCGCCTTAGTGGAATGTTTCTTTTTGACAATCAGCAGGGCTACGATTGCGACAACAGCTGCTACAATCATTCCAACAGCAAAGGCAGTTCCGCTTTCCGCCCAGCTAGCTTCCCAATCGATCAATTCCATGCCGCTAGAAGCCAGAAGTTCTGCTACAATCGCACATGCAAAAGCGATCAAGCATCCTACTACGGTTTTAATTCGAATCTGTCCCAATCCAGTTTCCGGGGTACGAGGCTGCATTCCCAACAAAGGTTCAATCTTTCCATACATTTTTGGAACCAGATACAAGGTAGGCAGAAGGCAGAACAAAATTCCAGAGAATAGGAAGTCATTGAGGAATGCAAAGCCTTCTGTGGCATAAACACTTTCCGGAAGTCCTGCAACGGCCTCAAAATCTTCTACCGCAAACTGCACTTTTAAAATGTCCACGATAGTTCCCATTAAAAGTTGTGCACCAGTTCCAGTCAGCGCAGCAACACCTACCATGACACGATTTTCCGGATTGCGAACCAGCCGTCCTGCGATATAGACTCCGATCGTAACCGTGAGAAATTTTTCTAATTCACCCAGGCCGCCAAACTGTCCGAGCATGATTTCACTGAATATCAGTTCGCCGGTAGCTGCACCTAATGCGGCAGACAAAGGATCAAACAACATGGCAAGTGTTAGAGGAATAAATAGAAAATACTCCACTGAAAATTCTACAAGACCAACCTGGAATTTTGGAATTAGCTCTGTAAAAAGTGTGGCCAGACCATACAGGGACATCGATAGAACGAATACCATCAGTTTTTGTGATTGAGTCGCCGTTTGTTTTTGTGATGCATACATGACATCATACCTCCATAATCAACACCGTGTAATCTTTACAATCTTATTTTAACAGCATCTATGTAAATTCACCTAGCATTCTCGTGTAAAATGTAATTAAATTTTCGTATGTGTTGTTATAAAGGCTTTTAAATCTTCTTTTTCAAACTACAGAGATCATCTTACTATAAAAGCAGATAATTAAATTACACCAGTATTTCTAAAAATAAAAAATCCTGTCATATCCAAAAGATTTTGACAGGACTTTTCTTATTATAAAATGATTTTACTACTTATTGGATGGATTCTCCATTGCATTCAACCGATCTAACTCTGCTTGAATCAGTACGGGGATCTTTTCGTTCAATAAATCCCAAGTCATAAAAATATCCGGCTGACAAAGATAAGAATGGAACGTTGCTGATGGGGTAAACTTCATTCTTGCAAGTTGTCGATTCACCATAGCATTAACCGCATCATTGCATTCCATCCGGCCTTCTAAAATTCCCGTAATAAGCAACCCATTCACTGCATCCGGCGACATGGGCACTCGCATATACCCGCCTGGATCCAATTCCAACAATTCACGATAAGCAGAAAAGGCATGTTTACCAGGCTGACAGAACAAAATTACTCGCTGGTCAATTAAATTCGATCGATCCGGCTTCAGCCCCTTTACAAATTTCCCATGGAAACTGCTTTCACACTCTAATACCTGTCCATCTTTTCCTACATAAATCCAAATATGTTCCAGATCATAGAGATGCTCAATATCATAAGTAAAAAATACAGCATATTCGATTACAAATGCCGTTGTTCCCTCTACTCGGATTTCCCGACGGAAAGAACGGGATTTCTCTGTACTGCGATAAATGTGCACTCCAATCGCTTCTGGTAAAAAAGGTTCCCGATCATTAATTAATAAATAAGGAAAATATTCCCATGCCAACTCCATATCTGACGAATTCATAGTTATATCACTCCTGCCTTATAAGGATAAATTTAGTTATCTCGCGATATATCAACTTTGAGTTTCTCAGAATTAATTTTTCAGCATTTGATTAAGAATGCTTACGACGAGACAATTTTAGGAAAATTGTGTTCCATCTTTACATAGAATTATATTTCTTCGGATTGTGTGGTACTCCAATTCCAATCCGGCTTCCACCGCAAACGCATCTATCAGCAAAGTCGGATTGATGTTTTGGAAAATACCGGCCGGCAAGGTGATTTCCAGCGAAACGGATTCGCCCGATAAGCCAGTTTGTGCGGAGAAAATAAAAGGTTTCAAATCAATCGTTTTCGGGCCCTTTTTGGTACGCTTTTGCGTCAGGATAGAATCCTGTGCCAGATAGGCGTCAAATTTCGCCATAAGATCTCGTGATTGTATATTTTTTGCAGAAAACAACAAAGTGTATTCCGCTTTTTCAATCTCCTCCGCCTTTTTTTGCGGCGCAGCAATCCGTGTGATGACAATTCCTTCCGGAAGCGCGGCATTCAAACGGGAAAGTACCTCTGCCTCGGGAAGATTCTCCCGGAGCCGGAAATCGAAACTCTCCTCTACCCCTTCATATCCCAATGCGATAGGCAGCGCAAAGGTCAGATAAATATGCGGATTGAATCCCTGCGTAAACCAGATCGGCAACCGGGAACGCTGAAAGGAACGCTGAATTGTACGATACAAATCCAGATGGGAGATGTATTTCGCTCGTCCTTCCTTCCGGTAAAATGCCCGGATGTCATAAACGGGAGTTCCCTCCACCACGATGATTTTCGGATTATCCAATGCAGCGACCTCCTCCGATGAGCTTGTTGGCGCCGCATCCGGCGCAGTTTTCTTTACAGTTCGGCGTAATTTCCGCCCGTTTTGCCTTCTCGTACTCCCGCAGGAAGAAGGATTTTGTTACACCTACATCAATGTGATCCCAGGGAAGAATTTCCTCGGGGGAACGTTCCCGATTGGCATAAAATTCCATCGTCAGGCCGTTTTCCTCCATTGCCTCTTTCCACTTCTCAAAGTCGAAAAATTCCTCCCAGCTGTCGAATTTACATCCTTTTTTCCAAGCTGTATAAATTACTTTTCCCAATCGGCGGTCGCCGCGTGCCAAAACACCCTCCAGCACCGAAGTTTTCACTTCGTGGTAGTTCAGCGAAATTTTCCGGGTCGTCAGGCTATGGCGCAGAAAATCATGTTTCTCCACAATGGTATCGTAGGAATCCTGCGCGCACCACTGGAACGGCGTAAAGGGTTTGGGAACAAAGGTCGAAACGGAAATCGTGACATTGACGCCTTTTCCCTTGGGTTTGGTGGGCAGTGAATAATACAAGTCGACAATTTTCTGCCCCAGCTGAGTGATACCCCGCAAATCCTCCTCGGTTTCGGTGGGCAGTCCCATCATGAAATAAAGTTTAACGCTGGTGTAGCCACCCTCAAACGCAATCCGGGAAGTGCGCATGATTTCTTCCTCGGTGACACCCTTATTGATCACATCCCGAAGACGCTGGGTGCCAGCTTCCGGTGCAAAGGTCAGGCCGGTTTTGCGGACTTTGTTGACCTTGTCAAGGAGTTCCTTGGAGAAATTGTCCACACGCAGCGACGGCAGAGACAGATTGATCTTCTGGTCGAGGGTGTAGTCAATAATTTTATCGAGCATTTCCTCCACCTGCGGATGATCGGAGGTGGAAAGGGATGCGAGCGACATTTCTTCGTAGCCGGTGGTTTCACAGAGGCTCTTGCCCTGCGAACAGAGGACATCTGGAGACTTGGCACGGATAGGACGGTAAATAAATCCAGCCTGACAGAACCGGCAGCCGCGGATACAACCGCGCATGACCTCTAAAACGGCACGGTCATGAACTACTTCGGTATAGGGCACAACAAAAGTCTCAGGATAGAACGCCTTGTCCATCTCCTTGCAGATCCGCTTGGTGATTTTTGCGGGGGCGCCATCTTTGGGGGTCACAGATGCAACGGTTCCGTCCGGATTGTAGGAAACATCATAGAGGGATGGGACATACATCCCGGGAATCTGCGCTGCAGCGCGCAGAAATGCCTGCTTATCCCACTTTCCGGAAGCCTTATGCTGCTGATAGAGGTCGATCATTTCGAGCATGATTTCCTCGCCTTCTCCCAGCTGCACCAAGTCCGCAAAATCGCAGAGAGGTTCCACATTCATGGCGCAGGGACCGCCCATCCAGACGATGGGATCATCATTGCCCCGTTCCGCTGCCAGCGGGTTGACCCCGCCCAGATCCAGCATATTCAAAATATTGGTATAGGAAAGTTCATACTGGAGCGAGAATCCCAGAAAATCAAAGTCCGTCAGCGGATCGAAGCTTTCCAGACCATAAAGTGGAATTCCATTCTCGCGCATCAGCGCTTCCATATCCATCCACGGTGCATATACCCGTTCTGCCCAGCAATCCTCCCGTGCATTGATGAGAGAATACAGGATTTTCAGTCCCAAATGGGACATCCCGATTTCATAGTTATCGGGAAAGCAGAGCGCCAGACGGGTTTTCACCTTTGTCCGGTCCTTGACCACGCTGTTATATTCGCCGCCTACATATCGTGCCGGTTTCTGCACTTTGAGCAGCAGCGGTTCCAGTTTTTCCCGTAAATTTGACATAATATTCCTCGTTTCTATCATAAAATCAGATTCCCATTCCCATCAGCAGAACTGTCATAATCGTCATGCTGATGATAATGCTGAGCGAATTGGCCGTGCTGGACAATTCAATATCGCCTTCAATCTGCTGAGTGAAGGCCGGCGCTGCGCTGGCAATCGGCGAGAAAACAATCAGCGCCATCAATTGCCGCACCTCCAGCGGAAAAGGCAACAGAAAATAGAATCCTGCCGAAAGTAGGCCGGAAATAGCAAAGCGAATCACCAGCAATTTAACCAGACGTCCGACCCGACTTTTGTCCAAATTGATTTCAAACCCAATCCCGATCATCAGCATCGCCAGAAATGCATTCGCGCCGCCAATGGTCTGGGCAAACTGCATCAAAGGCGCCGGAAGTGCGATTCCAACCGCCGTCAGGAACAGCATAATCAAATAGGTATCCAGCGGCACCGAACGGAACATTTTCTTCAGGAAACGCAGAACAGTCGTCTTTTCCCCCTTGCCCAGAACACTTGAACCGACTGCATAGGAACCGCTGGTACAGATCACCGCATTTCCGGCATCGAAAATACAGGCCGATACCACTGCCGCGGGCCCTAAAAAGCTCTGTACATACGGCAGGGTAAAGCATCCGATATTATACCCCGTATAATTGATCACATTAAATGCCTGTTCCTCTTTGGGACGCCGCAAAGCAACCAGATATCCGGCTGCCAACAGCACCATATCGCAAAGAAATCCGAACAGTGCCAGAATCACTAAGGTGGAATCAAATTCCAGTCCTGCAAAATTTGAAATTACCGCGCACGGCAATGTGATATTCAATACGATTTTGGCTACAACCCGAAAATCTTCTTTTCGAAAAAATCCGGTTTTCTTGAGTCCATATCCCATCGCAATAATGCAGAGAAAAATCCCTGCTTTCAGCAATACCGCCCCCATAAATGCCCTCCTGTTTTGCAATATCTCTCCTCATTATACGGGAAAGCATCCGGTCTGTCCATACATAAAACGGGGTTTTTTGATTGTAAATCCGGTTAAATTACAGGATCCGTGCCAAAATATGCACAAATCGCCCGATAATAACATTCCGCTGCCAGACGGCATCCGGCCTCTCCTGCCAACAGCACCACATCCTGTTCATTGGTGACAAATCCCTGTTCCGCCAGCACTGCCGGACACCGCGGGTATTCAACCATCGCAAAGGACGGACAATCCGACAATTCCGGATCCGGTTCATCCACCAGAATTTTCTGGGAACTTCCGTCCGGCTGTTCCTGATAATAGGCATAGCGGATTCCGCCGTTCCCGCGCAGCGGAATTCCGGTCTGCGATACTTCTTCCGCAATCAGCTGCGCAAACTGCACACTTTCCGCATGATACTTCTGATCTGGAAGACTGGGATATACCTCAAAGCCGCGCGCGGACGGGTCATCCGACGAATTCCCATGCACGCAGAGCAACAAATCTGCCCCCTGTACGATGGATTTCATCCAGCGCGCATTCAAGTCTTCCCCCTCTCCATATTCCCGACAGAGAATCACCCGATAATTATCATCCTCCCGCAGATATTCCTCCAGATACCGCACCGTATTTTCGGTCAGTTCCGTCTCCTGTATCAAGCCGGCCGCACCCGGATCATTTCCGCCGTGCCCTGCATCCAGTGCAATCGCAATCCGGCTTTCGCCCCATCCCAGAAAATAATGGGCGCATCCTGCTGCGACTGCAATGATCAGCATCAGGACAAAGATTCTTCCCCAACGAATTTTTCTTTTTCGACTCATTTGATTCGCTCCTTTTCCACTATTATAGCAGATTTTCCCCCATAGAGTCGAAAGATTTTCTAAATTTTCTCCTTACAAATACGAAAATATAAAAAGCGGAGTGCTTTTATGGCTTGCACTCCGCTTTCTTTCCTCCATTAGCTGATACAGGAAGGATTCTTTTCCGCAATCACTTTCAGCGCTGCCTCATCTGCAACGACTACCACATCCGGGTGAAGCTGCAGAATCGAAGCCGGCACCTGCGGGGTGATGGGGCCGCAGCAGGCTTTATAAAGAATTTCCGCCTTTCCTTCCCCATTTGCGATCAACAGAATCTTCTTCGCTTTCATAATCGACTGAATTCCCATGGTATATGCCTGTTTGGGCACCTCGTCGATAGAAGAGAAAAACCGTGCATTGGATTCAATCGTCTTCGGATCCAAATCCACACAGTTCGTTCCTTTTTTGAACTCATCTGCCGGCTCATTGAAGCCAATATGACCCGTCAAGCCGATCCCCAACAACTGAATATCCACGCCGCCCATACTGTCAATCACTGCATCATAGCGGGCACATTCCTTCGCAGCATCCGGTTCGGTTCCGTCCGGTACGTTGGTATTCGCCATATCAATGTTGATATGTTTGAACAGATTTTCATGCATAAAATACGCATAACTCTGATCGTTATCCTTGGTCAATCCGCGGTATTCATCCAGATTGACAGTCCGGACTTTTGAAAAGTCCAAATCTCCTTGCTCATACCCTTTAATCAATTCCGCATACAATCCCAGCGGAGAGGAACCTGTTGCCAGACCCAGCACCGATTCCGGTTTCAAAATTACCTGCGCTGCAATGATGTTTGCTGCCTTCCGGCTCAAATCCTCATAATTCTTTGTCTGGATGATCTTCATCATGATGTATTCCTCCTATTCATACTTTCCACTTACAGTATACCACGCGGACAAAATGCTGTCTACTGTTTTCCGGAAAAGATCAAAAGAAAACAGTGCCTTATCCAATTAAAATTAACTAATCTTTCCGCAATTACGAAAAAACGTATTGACAAAGCTATATTGCTATGATATATTGAAATTACGGAATTGCAAATTTATTAGCAAAGGAGAAATGAAATATGGAACGTAATTATGGACTGGAAATCGATCAGCTTCGAAAAGAATTAGCAGAAATCCGCATTATGCTGGAAGATCTTCTGCCCGTTTGTAACTCTTGTTCTGATCCAAAAGAAGCCGTAAATCACGTCCAAAAGATGAAAAACATGCATCCGGATCCCTCGATCATGACAATCATGGATCGCTTGGAGAATCACTGCGGAAAAAGCGGAGATACCGGACGCATGACCTATCTGGGTGTATTTTCTTCCGGCGGACGGCAGTCCAACTGGATCCGCAACGATGTGAGCGCTGACAAGCTGCTGAAACTGATCGAAAATCATACCGCTGAGAATGTGCTGGCCTGTATCGGCAGCAGCGACCGCCTGAACATTCTGCTGACCATTCTCAAAAAACCGATGACGGTTGCGCAGCTGGTAGAAGAATGCGGATACAATTCTACAGGTCAGGTCTATCATCATCTGAAACCGCTGCTGACTGCGGATCTAGTTACCGAAGATAAAAACGCACCCAAAGGAACTTACGTCATCCAACCGCATCGGGTCGGCGGTATCCTGATGCTGCTGGCCGGAATTCAGGACATGGTAGATCCCGAATTTACACAGGGAAATTGGGAAGAATAATCGAATTACTCTGCATATTTCCGCAGAATACCCAGCAGTATTTCCGGAATTTTTTCCAGACTTTCCGCTACCGTATACTCAAAACGTCCGTGTCCGTTGTGGCCGCCCGTAAAGAGATTCGGACAGGGCAGTCCCATATAAGAGAGACGGGATCCATCTGTTCCACCGCGCACCGGAAGAATTTTCGGCTCAATTCCCATGGACTCCATCACGGATTTGGCATTCTCAATCAGATGCATATGCGGTTCGATCTTTTCCAACATGTTATAGTAGGAATCGGTCAATGTTAATTCCACGGTTCCTTCCCCGTATTTACGATTCAGATACAGGGCGGCATCCCGGAAATTCTCCTTCTTTTTCTCAAAAAGGGTGCGATCGTGGTCGCGGATAATGTATTCGCAGTCGGTTCGCTCTACTCCACCACGAATCACATCAATATGATGAAATCCTTCCCGGTTTTCGGTACAGGCCGGATTCTCAAAAACCGGAAGCATGGCATTGAACTCCATTGCCAGCAGAATGGCATTCACCATCTGTCCTTTTGCGGAGCCGGGATGGATGCTTTTTCCATGGAAGGTCAAATTGGCCGAAGCCGCATTGAAATTCTCATATTCCAATTCACCAATCATCCCGCCGTCTACGGTATAGGCAAACTGTGCTCCAAAACCTGGAACATCAAAATAATCAGCGCCTTCCCCGATCTCTTCGTCCGGAGTAAAGCCAATGCAGATTTTGCCATGTGGAAATTCCGGATGTTCAGCCAGATATTCCAGCAATCCCATAATGCCGGCGATACCGCCTTTATCATCTCCTCCAAGCAGCGTTGTGCCATCGGTCGACACAATGGTTTTCCCCACATACTGGAGAAGTGAGGGGAATTCTTTCGGAGATAGAATCAGATTCTGTTCCTCGTTGAGCAGAATATCGCCGCCGTCATAATTCCGGGTAATCACAGGATGAATATTCTGGCCGGATACAGCGCAGGAGGTATCCAGATGTGCAATAAATCCCAATGCTGGAACTGTTTCCTTCCCAGGCGTTGCCGGTATCGAAGCGTAAACATACCCGTGTGAATCCTGGCGTGCATCTGCAAGTCCGAGCTGCTTCAGTTCTTCCACCAGCATCTTTCCCAATACCAGCTGTCCCGGCGTACTGGGATGTGTACCGGTTTCCGGATCCGAGGTTGTATCTACTGCAATATAACGGAGAAATTTTTCCAAAACGGTTTCTTTCATCTCTATCCTTCCTTTCTGTTCCTATCATATCATAAATTATTTCAAAAGAAAAGTCGATATTCCGGAAAAAACAGCGGCGCCCGCCCCCAGAGGTTAGAGGGGCGAGCGCCTATTTCCAAAAACAATATCCGGTGAGAAGGATTATGCTTTTGCTGCATTCAATTTGGATGCAATCTGAGATTTCTTTCTCGCAGCCATGTTCTTATGGATGACACCCTTGGCAGCAGACTGGTCGATGGTCTTGTATGCAACCTTAACCACTTCCGCCTTGTTGGCAGCATCCTGCTCGATTGCGGCATTTGCAGCTTTCAGAGCAGCTTTGAGGTTACCTTTCAGAATCCGGTTCTGCAGAGTTTTGGTTGCAGAAACTTTCACTCTTTTTTTCGCTGATTTAATATTCGGCATTCTTTTTGCACCTCCTTCACATAAAGTCAGTCCGCTTCACGCAAACTAACTGAGGATTGCGCTTTCCAGCGTTTTGTCATTCTGCCTTCCAAAGCGCAGTGCGCCCAGACACGAGGAATGGCATACGACAGCTTTTATATCATACCATTTTTCCGGAAAAATTGCAAGGGTTTTTTCAAGAAAAATTAAGATTTTTCCTTTCCAAAACAAAAAATAGAACTTCCGCCAAAAAGCGGAGAAAAGGAGTTGATTTTTTGAATATACGAACAGATTTAGCCGTAGAACAATTAACGGCTGTATCTTCTCTGCCGGATGGAGCCTATTATACCGAAATGATCCTGCATGGAATCCCCTCTTCCCTAGTAGAAATCAAACAATCGGATGCGGCAGTGCGACTTCACAAACCTATTGGACGATATTATACGCTCTCCTGTCCCCCTTTTGCCCATCCATCGGATAATTTTGAGCAGCAGGCGGAAGCGGTCGCAGAAGCTTTGTCCGATCTTCTTCCTCCAGAAGGAACGGTACTTGTGGTTGGGCTTGGGAATTCTTCCATCACACCCGATGCACTAGGACCGGAAACCATCCATTTGATGCTTGCAACCCGACATATTCGAGGCGAACAGGCAATGCAGGCCGGATTGGAAGGATTGCGTTCTGCCGCTGCAATTGCCCCCGGCGTTCTGGGACAGACCGGTATGGAAAGCGCCGAGATCATTGCGGCACTGGTTCATGAAATTCATCCCGTCGCCGTCATCGCAATTGATGCTCTTGCTGCTGCAGACATTTCCCGGCTTGGGTGCACCGTTCAAATCTGCGACAGCGGAATTTCTCCCGGTTCCGGCGTTTCCAACCGACGACGTGAACTGAGCAAAAATACGCTTGGAATCCCGGTCATCGCAATGGGCGTTCCGACTGTGGTGGACTACCATGCACAAAAAGACTCCCCACCTTTGATGGTTACACCGCGCGAAGTGGATACCATTATCGAAAACGCCGCCAAAACTATTGCTTTCGGCATTAACCGCGCTTTACAGCCATCCTTGTCCATGGAAGATCTGCTTGCGCTGGTTAACTAAAATTCATTGATAACGGACTGCGCCGCTGCTCTCAAAAGAACTTCCGGTGCTTTTCCGATCCGGATCGAATCAAAGACTGGTTTCGGCATCATCTCCCGCAGATACGGCAAGGCCTCCTTCCACTGATTGATTCGCTGTCCAATCACCGGATCTTCTGCCATGTAAAATCCGAAATCAATGTACAGTTTAATCGCCCGAAAACTCCCCGGCTGGGTGTGCAGACAGATCGGATAGTCTTCCGGCTGAACTTCGCGCAGTACCGCTGACAGAAGGGCACGACCAAGGCCATGGCCTTCCAAATCCTTCCGAATTTTAAACCAATGTACCGTTGTCACTTTCTCATATGCCTTCCAAATAAAGCAGCTTCCTGCAATCCTTCCATCCGGTTCCAAAAGCAAGCGGCACTGTTTAAAAAATAGATTTCCATGGGGTGCATATACTTTGGCAAAAAAATCTTCCATGTATCCCCGATACTGGTTGGCTTCTTCCGGTGTATCGAAGGGAAGATCCATCCAATCCCACAATTCCTCTTTCCGACAGTTCCGGATCTGATAGCCTTCCGGAAGATCGGTGAATGCCTCCGGCACTGGAACTGGACAGCAGAAAAACAAATTGGCATCTTCGATCTTCATTTGATTTCCTACTTTCTCCGCAGCAGGAGTTCTGTTTCACCTGCTGTCCCGGCACACCTGCAATGCAGCTGAATACGCCATACCCGATCGTTCCAGACTGCGGACAACTTGGGATCCGAAATGGAAATCTCTTCAATTTCGGGTTCAAATTTTGTTCCATCGTAATCCAACAAAAGATTCTTTTCCCCGTTCGAAAGGCAAACCTTCCCCTTTTCCAACACTTCCGGCTTCTGTGCACAGAGAAGATTCAGTGTCAGTACAGATTGGTTTCCGCTGAAATTCCAGCAGTCCCGGATCGATATTCTCGCGGCATCTTGGACGCGTTCCAGGCGATATGTACGGCGATAGGATGCTATTTCTGCTTCTTTTGAATATGCCCCCGCAAGATCCAATGAAAATTCCGCAGCATTGTCATCTGCCTGATATTCTACCGCATGTGCACAGAATTCCCGGCCCGGCTGCTGCATCTGCCCGTTGATCGTCGGCAGGTTATGATACTGCGACTGCATGGTCCAGATAGTATAACGTTCCGCACTGAACGTTTGACGGGTATAAACGCCCACTCCCGCATCAATCAGCACGGGTTTCCCATCCAGATAGACAACACAGGATCCCACATCATTATGATTGTGGCTCTCCTCATTATGTCCGCCTTTGACTGCCAAATAGAATCCTTCTTTTGACTCATTCTCCCGTGCCGCCATTACCTGGATTCCGGAAAGCCAGACATCACGCTCATACGGAACAGGCAGTTTACACGCTGCCATTTCCTTCTGATGGAACAAAATCGGCAGGGTACGACGCAAGGCGCCCTGTTCCATCCGATAATTGGCAGACGGAATACCTGCTGCCATGCCCATCATCTTGTCGTCGCCGATGTACTTGCCGTAACGATAAACCATACAGCTGGAAATCTGTACCCGGGCGGATCCATCCGCAAAATTGATGAAATAATCATCGGCAATATGCGCCCGGTATAAAAACCGGCCAATCTGCTTCACCAGTTCATCGCCAAAGAAATTCATTTTGCCGCCGGAAGCCAGATAAAGCTGTTCCAGACAATCAAACAAAGCGCCGCCTGCAACATTCCAATAGGAAGTTCCCTCGTCGCATCCACCGTCATCTTGATAAATGTCCAGAAATGACTCCAGAGAATCCAAAATCCGCTCAAAAGCACTGATACGACGGTTCTCATCCTTTTCATTCACCAGAAAGACCGAGACCATATTGGCAAGAATCCAGGGATTCCAGTTATTTACCCGTCTTTTGCCGTATCCCATCCACCAAAAATCCGTATGCGTCAAAAATGGCAATTTGATCCGTCTCTCCAATTCGACATCGATCCGGCGGGTCACCTGCTTTGCCACACTATCCATCAGGTCTCCCAGAAGATATCGGGTCCAGGCAAGCAGTGCTGCTGTTTCCGCCGCAAACAGGTCAATATAAGGTGCCTCCACATCCGGCAGCATCATCTTTCGGTCCTTCACATTTCCATTATGAGCCGAGACTCCCCAAAAACTTTCTTCACAGATACACCAGATCCCATTGATAATATCGTCTGCAAATCGGCCTTTTCCTTCCAGACACTCGCCCAGTACCAGCCACTGCAATGCATGACGCCGTGCAAAATGCAGCTTTTCATAAATCTCACGATTGCCGCTTCTCTGGAATTCCATAAATGCCGCAGCAGGCAGAGAAGGCCACGAATACCCGATATACTCCTCTGCTTTTTGTATACAGATCTCACGCTGCTCTGCCGGAACCTGTTCCCATTCTTTCCGGTCACAGCGTCTTGGATATAAATGACATTCGTCAACAGGAAGAAGATAATCCTCAAGCGAATTGGTTAACAGCCATTCCCGAAACATGCTTCCCATCTCCCCAATCAAAATAATAGACAAAATCCCCCCGCAGCAGAAGCCTTGGGGGGAATTTTTCTTTCTGATTCTTAGCGCTGTACGCGGCCGGAACCGTCGCCGCCAGCCAGTTTTTCCACTTCGGAAACACTGACGCGGTTGTAGTCGCCTTCGATGGAGTGCTTGAGAGCAGATGCTGCTACTGCAAACTCCACAGCTGCCTGAGTGTCCTTGCCGGACAGCAGAGCGTAGATCAAGCCGCCGCCGAAGCTGTCGCCACCGCCGACGCGGTCTACAATGTGCAGGTGATACTGCTTGGAGAAGCAATAGTTCTCACCGTCATACAGCATACCAGCCCAGTCATTGTCGTTCGCAGAGATGGAAGAACGCAGGGTGATTGCAACTTTCTCAAAGCCAAATTTGTCAGCCAGCTGTTTTGCAACAGACTTATAGCCTTCATGGTTCAGCTTACCACCGGTGATATCGGTGCCTTCTGCTTCGATGCCGAATACGTCTTTTGCATCCTCTTCGTTGGAGATGCAGACATCAACATACTCACAGAGTTTGGTCATTGCAGCGCGAGCTTCGTCACGGGTCCAGAGTTTGCCGCGGTAGTTCAGGTCGCAGGAAATCTTCACGCCTTTTGCCTTTGCAGCTTTGCAGGCTTCGAGGCAGATCTCAACGAGGTTCTCACCCAGAGCAGGGGTGATACCGGTGAAGTGGAACCAATCCACACCGTCAAAAATAGCATCCCAATCGAAATCGGAAGGCTTTGCTTCCTGAATAGCAGAATGTGCACGGTCATAAATGCAAACGCTGCCGCGCTGAGAAGCACCCTTTTCCAGATAATAAATGCCGACACGGTCGCCACCACGGACGATCTTGGAGGTGTCAATGCCGAAATAACGCAGGGAATCAACAGCAGCCTGGCCGATTGCATGTTTCGGCAGCTTAGTTACATAGGCAACATCGACGCCGTAGTTTGCAAGGGAAACCGCAACATTGGCTTCGCCGCCGCCGAAGGTAGCCTGCATCTGATCATTCTGGAAGAAACGGTAATAGCCGTTGGGGGCAAGACGGAGCATCAGCTCACCAAAAGTTACAACTTTCATGGAAAAACTCTCCTTTATCAATCTCGATTATTTCTGTACCAGGTGAATTGCAAATCCGCAAACTTCGTCTGCAAAGTAGATTGCTTTCAAATTCTTCTTTGCATCATATTTTGCAGAATCCTGATTGAATGCAAAGCCTTTACGCTCAAAGAATGCAACTGCACGGTCAATGCTGTTGGTAGAAATCGCAATATGGCCGTTCTTGCCGAGATAAGGCGATTTCATCAGTTCTACTTCCTTGCCTGCAAAGATCGAGCTGTTGCCCTCTTTTGCGGTGAAGCCGAACAGGGTCTGGAACATCGCAGCGCCCTTCTTTGCTTCTTCCTCATTTTCAGCGTTGATGCCGATATGAGCCAGCTCGAAGCCGAGCATCAGACGGACTGCATTGCGGGTCAATTCAGTAATTGCAGCATAATCACCAGCCTTGAGCAGATCTTCGTTTACCATGAAGCTGCCGCCGCAGGCAATGATCTTCGGGAAAGACAGGTAATCGAGCAGGTTCTTTTCATTGATGCCGCCGGTGGGCATAAAGCGAAGCTGGGTATAGGGAGCAGCCATCGCCTTAATGGATTTGATGCCGCCATTTGCTTCTGCCGGGAAGAATTTTACAACATCCAGTCCCAGCTCAATAGCAGCTTCCATATCGGAAGGAGTTGCACAGCCGGGCATAATCGGCACGCCTTTTTCAATACAATAGGAAACAACTTTAGGATTCAGGCCGGGGGATACGATGAATTTTGCGCCAGCTTCAACAGCCTCATCCACCTGTTTGGTGGTCAGAACGGTGCCTGCGCCGACCAGCATATCCGGGAATGCCTTGGTCATACGGGCAATTGCTTCTTTTGCAGCTGCAGTACGGAATGTCACCTCAGCTGCCGGGAGACCTCCATCACACAGAGCTTGTGCGAGAGGCTCTGCCTGTGCGGGATCGTCGATTTTGATAACAGGGATCAGGCCATAAGACCGAATCTCATCTACCATGGTTTTATTTGCCATTTGAACATCTTCCTTTCCAAAATAATTTGATCTACTCTAAGCATACCTGTTTTTTCACATGTTCTCAATTCCCGTACATCAACAATTTTTTAAATAAATATTTGTGCATTTTATATATAATATTCTATCTTTTCAGAAATTCCCGTTTAATTTGCAGATAAATTGTAAAAATTTCTCCGTTCGACTGGATTTTCTTGAAAAATTCCCTCTTTTTGCGGTATAATGAAAGTAATCGTTTTTTATATTCTTAAAAAGGAGGCGTTTCCATGGCAGGTGTAGATCTGGGAATCGACCTTGGAACAACCAAAATTATTATTTACAGAAGAGATAAAGGAATTGTCCTCGAAGAGCCGAGTGTTGTCGCTTATAATACTCGTTCCGGCAAAGTTGTCGCTGTCGGACATGAAGCGCTCGCCATGCTGGGCAAAACCCCCGCTTACATTCAAACGGAATGCCCAATTCGGGACGGTGTAATCTCTGATCACATGTATACCGAATATTTAGTAAAGGAATTTGTGCGGAAGGTGACGCGAAGTTATCTGATTAAGCCGAGAATCGCCATCTGCATTCCATCTGCAATTACCCATGTAGAAGCGCGTGCTGTTGTCGATGCTGCCATGAGTGCCGGTGCCCGTCAGGTTTATCTGGTCGACGAACCGCTCGCCGCCGCCATCGGTGCTGGAATTGATGTTCTGCGTCCCGAAGGCCATATGATGGTGGATTCCGGCGGTGGGACAACCGATGTAGCGGTCATCTCGCTGGGCGGAATTGTCACTTCCAACTCCCTGCGCGTTGCCGGAAACACCTTTGATGAAGCCATTATCAAGTACATTCAAAATGAGTACAAGCTTGCAATCGGGACAAAAGTCGCGGAAAATCTTAAAAAGGAGATCGGCTGTGTCTTTGATCCCGACGAAACCGTGACGGCAACCGTCAAAGGACGGAATCTGCTCACTGGCTATCCCGAACAGATTACCATCACCCAAACCGAATTATTTGAGGTACTGCGCCCGTTCGCAGCTGAAATCGTCATGGCAGTCCGCAACGTACTTGAGCGCACTCCACCCGAATTGATTGGCGATATTCATGAAAACGGTATTTTAATGACAGGCGGAACCTCCCTCATGCGCGGTCTTGCTGCCCTGATCGAAGAAAATACTGGCATTACCACCAAACTCGCAGAAGATCCGGTTCGCTGTGTCGGCATCGGAACCGGCACCTGCTTTGACAGCATGGCGGAACTCAAGGAAGGATTTGAAAATGCCGCTACATACAGCCACTGATTATCTCTTACCAAACCGTTCGAGATAACCGGCCGCATCCGGATCCAAACCATGCAGCGTTTTCCAGCTGGTTATCGTATCCATCAGGCTTTCTTCGTTGGGATTCAGAATAGCAAAATTCAAGCCATTCTCCAGTGCCGCTGAAAGAAAACTCCGGTTGAGGGTTTCCCGTTCCGGCATTCCATAGGAGACGTTGGACACACCCAATACTGTCCCTACGCCAAGCTGTTCCTTTGCCAAGCGAACTGCCCGCAGTGTTTCAGATGGCTGATCCTGCTGTGCTCCGACCGGGCAGGTCAAGCAGTCAATCAGAATTTTTTCCCGCGCAATCCCGTATTTTTCTGCGGTATTCACAATCTTTTCTGCGATAGCAAGGCGTTCTTCCGCAGTTTGGGGAATCCCCTTCTCATCCATCGTCAGTCCGATGACAAAAGCACCATATTTCTTCACGACCGGTAAAATCCGTTCCAGAGACGTCTTTTCTCCAGTTACGGAATTGGCAATTGCAATACCGTGGAATGCCCGAAGTCCTGCTTCCAATACGGCAGGATCTGCCGAATCGATCACCAGAGGAAGCTTACAGACACTTTGCAGCTCTTCTACGGAAAGCTTCATCAAAACAGCCTCCTCAACTCCCGGATATCCGAGATTGACATCCAGAAGTTCCGCGCCTGCATCGGCCTGATCCATACCGAATTCTGTAATAACATCCATATCCTGCTCCAGCAATGCCTGCTGGAGTTCTTTTTTTCCGGTGGGATTGATTCGCTCGCCGATCACATGGATCTCATTCGGGAAAATGGTATGAAGGGGTGAGCAGATTGCTGCCTTCTTTTTCCGGACAATCGGATCTAAATTTTCAAACCTTTTCTGCAATGCCCGAATAAAGTCCGGTGTAGTGCCGCAGCATCCTCCTGCCAACCGCACTCCCAATGCCGAAAATTTTTCCATTTGCAAGGCAAAATCTTCCGGCAGCAAATGATAGGTATTGTCAACCGGATCCGGAAGTCCCGCATTTGCCTTCACAATCAGCGGCAAATCCGTACATGCCGCAATCCGTTCCGCTATTGGATACAATTTTTCCGGCCCCAACGAGCAATTGACTCCTAATGCATCCACTCCCATACCGTCCATTGTATAGGCCATTGCTTCCGCTGTACATCCGGTAAAGGTACGCCCATTTTCTTCAAAAGTCATAGTTGTCATGACCGGTAAACTCGTATTTTCCCGAGCAGCCAGCACAGCAGCACGGATTTCTCCCAAGTCCGTCATCGTCTCAAATACAACCAAATCCGCGCCTGCTTCTTCTCCTGCAATCACCACCTCTCGGAAGATGTCGTATGCTTCTTCAAAATGAAGCATTCCGGACGGATACATCATTTCTCCGATCGGTCCAATATCCAATGCGATCAGCGGCCTTCTTCCGGAATAACTGTCGGCTGCCGCTTTTGCCGCCTGTACTGCTGCATGGATTACTTCGGAAGGAGTATGCCCTGTCCCGCTCAATTTTCTCCGGTTTGCCCCGAATGTGCATGTATAAAGCAGGTTGCTCCCGCTATTCAGATAGGCTTTATGAATCTCTGTTACAATATCCGGATGTTCCAACAGAAACAATTCCGGACGCTCACCCGGCTGCAACCCTTCCCACTGCAGCATGGTTCCCATCGCCCCATCCAACAATATAACAGACTTTTCTTTTAGCAATTCCTGCAGCTTGTTTGTCATCCTATATTCCTTCCTCTCCATATTATCAAATACTTTTTTCTGAATAGAAACAGTATACCGCTTTTTCGGCGAAAAGTAAACACAATCCCTTGCATTTTGACGGAAAATCATTTAAAATAAAGTAAAACATGGATTGGAGTGAATGTTTATGGAACGTTATGCATGGAAAGCAATCGTAAAAGATGGAATGATCGAGGAATATAAACGCCGTCATGACCAAATCTGGCCTGAAATGAAGGCTCTCCTCAAACAAGCTGGCATCTGCAACTACAGCATCTGGAATGTTGGAAATGAGCTGTTTGGTTATTATGAATGTGAAAAGGGTTGCGAATATGCCGCAAAGGTCCAGGCAGAAAGTCCTATCGTTGATAAATGGAATGAATACATGAAAGATGTCATGATTATGGAAATGGATCCAGAAACCGGTGCCCAACCACGCATGGTGGAAGTTTTCCGTCTGGATTAAGCGGGATTTAGGAGGCATACATTGAAGGAAAATCAGCAGCCTTACAAAGGCCGTAAAAAGCAGGCAATTTTTGCTATTTGGGTACTAATCGTTTTTGCGGTTCTTTCTTTAGTAAGTATCACCCTGGTACAGAATACTATGCTTAAAAATGCAGACGTTATGGGAAAGGAAATTACCAGAAGTTTTTCTGTCAGTGAAGATGCCAATATTTACGCTTATGAATTGCTTCTGAAAAATGCTTCCCAATGGCTCGATAAGCAATTACAAGAGGAAAAAAGCACAGAAGATATTGCTCATTGGATGGAAGAGTATCTCGTTCATGTCAAAGAAAGCGTCCGTTCCAAAGGAATCGACATGTATGCTGCTATTCATGGAAAAATTGTCGCTGCCAACTACTGGGAGGGTGATGACACCTTCGATCCAACTCAAACGGAATGGTATCAGCTTGCTATTGCTGCAGAAGGTGAAATTATTTATACCAATGCATATCCTGATGTAGTAACCGGTTCCTCAGTTGTCACCATGGCACTTCGTGTGGGACAGAGTGATACTGTACTTGCTATCGACCTATTCCCGGAATACTTTCAATTATGGGCGTCTGTTGATACCCTGCCGCCTGGAAGTTCCTTTTTTCTATGTGATCCTGCCGGTACATTACTGTTTTATGAAACTCCTCTTACCAATTCACAGGAAGAAATTCAGGAATACATTTTATCTTTAATTGATTCTATTGAAGATTCTGAAGATACTGTTTATATTCAGGATCTCAGCAATAAAAAACGAGCTGTTTATCATCGAAAAACTTTGAATGGATGGACTTCCATTATTACGATTCCATACAGCTACCTTGTAGATGGGCTGAAAAACCTGGTGATCTGGTACGGCGGAATTTTTATTTCGTTCCTGGTGCTCGCCGGCTTGATGTACCTACGCGAAAGCCGACTTAACCGGCAGATCGAGCTTACAAATGAAACGGTAAGGGTTTTAGGCAACTCCTATTATGCTATCTATCGAATCAATTTTGATACCGGTCGCTATACCATGCTGAAGGGATCGGATTATATCCGCACTCATTTAGAATATGAAGGGGATTATTTTGATTTTCTACGTGCTCTCGAAAATGTAATTGAAAAAGATGCTTATGCAGATTTTATTGACAGCTTTTCACTGGACAGTATCCGGAAACTCGTGACACGCAAAGTTCGAGATTATGGCGGCGATTTCCTTCGCCTATTCAACGGAGAATATCGATGGGTCAATGTTCGTCTACTGTTTGATGAATCGCTGAATCTCAATGAAGCGGTTCTCTGCTTCCGTGAAGTAGACGAGGAAAAGCAGCGGCAGCTTCAACATACTCGCCTGCTTAAGGAATCCCTTGCTGCTCTGCAGAAGAGTACTGAGGCAAAAAACATGTTCTTTGCCGGCATGTCGCACGATATGAGAACCCCTCTAAATGCTATAATTGGTTTGTCGGAACTTGCGGAACATCATCTCACAGAACCTGATCAGCTGCAAAACTATTTGCAGAAAATTAATACCTCCAGCAAACATCTCCTTGGCCTCATCAACGACATCCTTGATATGTCTAAACTGGAACAAGGAAAACTGGATCTCGAAAACAACGCCTTCCTGCTTCAGGAAAGCATTGTCGAATGTGTAGATGTCTTCCGGATTCAGGCAAAGGAACAACAGAAAAAATTTACAGAAACTTATGAGATTCAAAATAATCATGTCGTGGGAGATCTGTTCCGGATCCAGCAAATCCTGAATAATCTACTCTCCAATGCCATCAAATTTACAAAAGCGGGCGACTCTATCTCTATTTCAGTGCGACAGCTGGATGACGCGCATTATGCTAAGTATCAATTTACTGTACAGGATACTGGTTGCGGGATGACAGAAGAATTTCTACAAAAAATCTTTGTTCCGTTTGAAAGGGAAACTCGTTTTGGTGCGAAAAATGTAATGGGAACAGGTTTGGGGATGCCAATTGTCCATCATATTGTTCTTCAGATGGATGGAGATATTCATGTGGAAAGTAAGCTGGGATCGGGAACCACTTTTACTGTAACACTCCCGCTCAACATTGATACGGAATCAGAATCTGAACCTGCCGCGCTGCCGCAAAATGAAATTTCTCTCGCTGGTCGTCGAATTCTTCTTGCTGAGGATAATGAAATCAACATGGAAATCGCTACGGAACTCCTCCAAATGCAGGAAATTGAAGTTACACAGGCTTGGAACGGCCGTGAAGCATTGGAACTTTTCCGCAACTCCATCCCTGGCTTCTTTGACGCTATCTTGATGGATATGCAGATGCCCGAAATGAATGGCTGCGACGCTGCTCGTGCCATACGTTCCCTCAATCGCCCGGATGCCGGTACGATACCAATTATTGCGGTAACAGCAAATGCTTTTGCCGAAGATATTGCCGCCACGACTTCTGCCGGAATGAACGCCCACATTTCCAAACCGATTGATTTCGCGATTCTTCAGCAGACACTCACGAAACTTTTGAAATCATAATTATGTTGGATCGAAAGGATGATTGAAATGCTTCTCATTCGTAATGGTTGGATTAAACCCATCGAATCACCAGACCTCCCGCAAGGGGATATTTTAATCGAAAACGGCAAAATTGCTGCCATCGGTACCAATCTGAATGTCCCGGATGGAACGGAAATTCTGGACGCATCCGGCTGTCTGGTTACACCGGGATTTGTAGAGGGACACTGCCACATTGGCCTTCACGAGGAAATCATTGGTGCAGTGGGACTGGATATCAATGAAACTACCAGTCCTACAACTCCGCAGATGCGTGCAATTGATGCTATCAATCCGATGGACGAGGGACTGGCAGAAGCACTCAAAGCAGGTGTCACCTGCGCTGTCACCGGACCTGGCAGCGCCAATGTTGTCGGCGGTACCTTCTGTGCGATCAAGATGTTCGGCAAGCGCGTCGATAAAATGATCGTGAAGGATCCTGTGGCTATGAAAATTGCTTTCGGAGAAAATCCCAAGCGTGTTTACGGAAGCAAACAGCAGTCTCCGGTAACCCGGATGGCGACTGCCGCCATCCTGCGCACCCTCCTCTTTAAAGCCCGCGATTATGAGGAAAAATGGGCTGCCTATGAGAGCGGGAAAGAAGAGAAAAAACCGGATTTTGACATTCAGTTGGAGGCCATGCGTCCGGTTATCCGCCGCGAAATTCCGCTGAAAGCTCATGCGCATCGGGCAGATGACATTTTTACAGCTCTGCGCATCGCCAAAGAATTCGGATTGGATATCACACTTGACCACTGCACCGATGGCGCCCTCATTGCGGATGAACTGGCAGAGGAAAATCGTCCGGTTCTGGTTGGTCCTTCCCTTGGCAGTAAATCCAAAGTCGAACTCGCCAATAAGAGTTTCGAAACGCCCGGCATTCTGGTTAAAGCCGGTCTATTGACTGCCATTATCACGGATGCGCCGGTCATCCCGCTGCAATATCTTCCGCTCTGTGCCGGTCTCGCTGTGAAAGATGGCCTGCCTGAAGAAGAAGCGTGGAAAGCCATTACTCTGAATCCTGCCCGAATCGCCGGCATTGCGGACCGTGTCGGCAGCCTCGCCGTCGGAAAGGATGCGGATATTGCTATTTTCCGCGGTAACCCGTTGACCGATATTTCTTGCCGTACCGTTGCGGTATTGGTTGACGGCATTCGGCGCGTCTGATCTCTTTCTCCTGCCTCCTCCGGGATGGCAGGAGTTTTTGCTGCATGAATAGTTTTTCCGGGAATTTCTCTTGCCAAAACCTGCAAAACTTTGGTATAATATACTATTAACAGGATTTTCTTCTGAAATGCAAAGGAGTGACAAACGATGATGGATCGTCTTTTGGAATTATTGAATACGGATGCCCGCATGTCGACCGAAGCTCTTGCGGTTATGCTGGATACTACAAAGGAGGAAGTCGAACGCCGTATTGCCCAATATGAGCAGGAAGGAGTCATCCGCGGTTATAAACCGCTGCTCGATTATGAGAAAATTGATACGCAATATGTCGAAGCACTTATTGAACTGAAAGTAACCCCCAAAAAGGATTTTGGATTTGAGGAAATCGCTCAGAAAATCAGCCGATACCATGAAGTCGACAGCGTTTATCTGATGAGCGGCGGCTATGATCTCCATGTTCGCGTGGTCGGAAAAACATTCAAGGATATCGCCATGTTTGTCGCACAGCGTCTGGCAATCCTCGACGGTGTGGTTTCTACGGCAACCCACTTTGTCCTCTCCCACTACAAGGATCAGGGCGTATTTATGACTGATCTGCCCGGCGATGAGAGGGGGAACATTTCACTTTGATGAATCTCGAAAACATGCTTTCCCAGCGCACCGTCTCGCTGAAACCTTCCGGTATTCGCAAATTTTTTGATATTGCCAACGAAATGGAAGGGGTCATTGCGCTGGGAGTCGGAGAACCTGACTTTAAAACACCATACTCAGTCCGTCGCGCTGGTATTGAAAATCTTCAGCATGGTCAAACACGATACTCGGCAAATGCCGGACTAATGGAACTTCGTCGCGCTATCTGCGACTATATGCTGCGAAAATTTAATCTGGAATATGATAAAAAATCTGAGGTTCTGGTGACCGTGGGCGGTTCTGAAGCGATTGATCTTGCGATTCGTGCCTTCCTGAATCCCGGCGATGAAGTCCTGATTCCGGAACCCTGCTTTGTCTGCTATGCCCCTATCGTTACCTTGACCAGT
Organism: Candidatus Merdivicinus sp.; assembly: GCA_050943495.1. Lineage (GTDB taxonomy): Bacteria > Bacillota > Clostridia > Oscillospirales > Ruminococcaceae > Merdivicinus. Next base: position 130,281 of record JBMNPH010000004.1, on the reverse strand, counting down.
GGAGTGCCAGTGGCGATTCCTACCCATGAAGAGGATCATTTCCGTCTGACTCCCGAACAGCTGGAAGCTGCTATCACTCCCAAAACCAAAATGCTGGTGCTGCCGTATCCGAATAACCCAACCGGTGCCGTCATGCGTCGCGAACATTTGGAAGCAATTGCCGAAGTTCTCCGCAAACATGATATTATCATTCTTTCTGACGAAATCTATGCCGAGCTGACTTACAACGGACGTCATACCTCGATCGCGGAAATTCCCGACATGAAAGAACGGACCATTGTGGTCAACGGATTTTCCAAAACCTTCGCTATGACCGGCTGGCGTCTGGGATTTGCAGTGGGACCGGCTGCTGCCATCAAACAGATGACCAAAATCCATCAATACGCGATTATGTGCGCCCCCACTACCTCCCAATACGCTGCCATCGAAGCACTCGATCATTGTGAGGAGAATATCTGCCAGATGCGGGAAGAATACAACAGCCGCCGCCGCTTTGTCGTGGATGCCTTTAATAAAATGGGGCTGCACACCTTTGAACCGGAAGGGGCATTTTATGTCTTCCCCTGCATTAAGAGTCTCGGCATGGGATCGGAAGAATTCTGCGAAAAACTGCTCTATGGCAAAAAAGTCGCCGTTGTGCCGGGAAACGCATTTGGTGAAAGCGGAGAAGGATTTATTCGAGTTTCCTACTCTTATTCGGTTCAGCATCTAAAAATCGCTCTTGGCCGGATTCAGGAATTCGTAGAAGAATGGAAGGAGAGTCATCCTTGATTGCATGCCGTCATCTTTCCAGTTATGAAATAAACCGGACAGAAGAGGAGATTTCCCGTCTTTTCGACATGCTAGGCTTGGAGAAAATCATCCAGCCCGAATGGAAGATTACCGTCAAACCGAATCTACTGATGAAGCGCCACCCGGAGGAAGGGACAACCACCCATCCTGCCGTAGTGCGCGGCATTATCCGGAATCTTCAGAAACTTGGGGTAAAGCAGATTACCATTGCGGACAGTCCCGGCGGTCCGTACACCAAATCCGCTCTTGCCGGCATTTACCGTGCTTCCGGTATGGAAGAGGTCGCCGCCGAAACCGGCGCGATTCTCAATTATGATCTCGGTACTACCCACTGTCCTCAGCCGGATGGTGTGGTCTGCAAGGCATTTGATCTCATCAATCCGATCGCAAAAGCGGATTTTGTTATTTCTGCTGCCAAGCTCAAATCGCACTGTATGACCGGTTTATCCGGTGCAGTCAAAAATCTATTCGGCTGCATCCCAGGTCTGACCAAACCAGAGTTTCACTGGCGATTTCCGCAGGAAAAGGACTTCTGTAACATGCTGCTCGACCTCTGCGAAACCGTCAAACCCGGCGTCACCTTTGTGGATGCCGTCGTTTCCATGGAAGGGGATGGCCCCTCCTCCGGAACGCTGCGTCAGACCGGTCTCCTGCTCGCCTCAGATAATCCCTATCAGCTTGATCTGGCGCTTGCACATATCATCGGCAGAGAACCTGATTCTATTCTGACGATTCGGAATGCGCAGGAACGAGGTCTCTGCACCCTGAATTTCGATCAGCTGGAACAGAAGGGAGATTCACTTCCGGTTTTTGCCGATTTCCAAATGCCCCGCAGCCGAACGGTTGATTTTCAATCGAATATTCCGAAACCTCTGCGCGGGATCTGCAAACCTCTGATCGATCGCTTTTTTACTCCTAAACCGGTCATTGACCGTACAATTTGCATCGGATGCGGAAAATGCGCCGAAAGCTGTCCGCCCCACACCATTTCAATTGTCAACCGCAAAGCCGAGATCAACCGTGCAAACTGCATCAAATGCTACTGCTGTCATGAAATGTGCCCGGTTCACGCCATTTCAGTGAAACGGAGCCGGATTCTGGAGAAACTGTAAGATGGAAATTATCTGGGACTGGAACGGCACCCTTTTTGACGATATTGCTACCGGACCTGCCGTCCTCAATACAATGCTTATCAAACGGGGAAAGCCGCCTTTGCGGGATCTGGAACAATACCGGGAGATTTTCCAGTTTCCGGTGGAAAACTATTACCGGGCGGCGGGGCTGGATTTTTCATGCGAAACCTTTGAGAGCATGGCGGAGGATTATTTTGCTCTTTATCCCATCGCAAGCCGGGACTGCGGCCTGATGGACGGGGCAAAAGAAACTTTGGAAGCCTTCCGGCAGGCAGGATTTGGACAGAACATCCTGTCAGCGTCAGAACAGGGACTTTTGGAAAGCCAGCTTTCCCGGCTGGGAGTGCGGGAATATTTTACCCACATTATCGGACAGGAGGACGGATACGCCGTAGGCAAAACCGAACGGGGAATTCGTTGGATGCTGGAGGAAGGAATTTCTCCAGAAAGCTGCGTCCTTATTGGGGATACCGATCACGATGCCCAAACGGCGACGAAACTAGGCTGCCGGTGTGTACTTCTTTCCTGTGGACATCAATCCCGAAAACGGTTGGAGACAACCGGTGTGCCGGTACTTGATTCACTGAAAGCCGTTCAAAAATACATTCGAAATATTTGAAGCAGGAGAGGATTCCCTATGAGCGTTTTCTATCATGCTTCCCCTGTCCCAAATTTAACAGAACTAACGCCACATATCTCCAACCACGGAAAACCGCTGGTTTACTTAGCGGACCGGCGGGAAAGTGTTTTGGTTTATCTCAGCAATCCAGTGGAACGCCACTGCAAATGTACCGGATTTTCCCATACCGGGCCGTTTTATAAATTTGCCTCTTACGGTTTTTCACCGGAAGGAAAGCCGGTGCTGGAAGAATACTACCCGGATGCATTTCCGGATACTTTTGCTGGCGTTCCCGGCTGGATTTATACGGCAGAATCTGAGGATTGTATCCCATTGGAAGGGATTCCCGGGGCGTTTACCTGCGAAACCCCGATAAAAATTACCGGGCAGGAATGGATTCCAGATGCTTATGAAGCCATTTTACGCGCAGAACAGGAAGGATTGATTCTTTTAAACCGTTATACCGAACATTCCCCGAAAAAACTCCAATGGATTGAAAAAATGGCGCGGCAGGAACTGCAAAAATCTGTTGCCTATCCGGAATATCAGGACTTTTTAAAGGCAAAATTCCCCCAATTTGTTTAAGGAGGAACGTTTCATGAAAAGTGAAATAAAACTTTATAACGTCATGTTTCCGATTTGGTTTTTAGTATTGTTTCCCATCGCATGGATCGTGGTGATTCCCGCAAACTTTGTCATTGATCTACTGGTGCTTTTTCTTACTATGAAGCTCTGCAAAATGCCGGACATTAAGCAAAATCTGAAATCCGCTGTCCTTAAGAGCTGGCTCATGGGCTTTGCCGCCGATCTGATTGGAACGGCAGGAATGTTCTTGGCCGCAGTCGGCGGTGATTTGCTGCCGGACCCTTACCGGGTATGGTTTAACAACAAAATTGGGCTGGGAGTCATGATGAATCCATTTTCATCAATTGGCAGCTTCCTTTGGACGGTCTTTTTCGTGGCACTGGCTGGATTTTTGATTTACCTCTTCAACTTAAAATTCTGCCTGAAAAAGACCACCTTGGATGATATTCAGCGAAAAAAGTTGGCACTGTCCATGGCAATTTTTACGGCCCCCTACCTCTTTTTCCTGCCCACTACCCTGCTCTACCAATATTAACAGAAAGGATGCGCCGTCTTTTATGAATCAGATTACCTTGCGGGCGGCCGCAAAACTGAACTTCACCCTCGATATTACCGGCCTGCGTTCTGACGGGTATCACCTTTTGCAGATGGTAATGCAGACTGTTAGCCTTTACGATACCGTGGACATCCGCAAAGCAGATCAAATTTCACTGGAAGCGGAGGAACTCGCCACGCCGGAAAATCTGGTCTGGAAGGCGGCAAATGTATTCTTTTCTCACACCGGTATTCAAGGCGGTGCGGCCATCCGGCTTGAAAAAAAAATTCCTTCTCAAGCGGGGTTGGCAGGCGGCAGCGCTGATGCCGCCGCTGTTCTGCATGGTCTGAATCATTTATACGAAACGCACCTTTCCCTACCGGAACTCCGGCAGATCGGACTCCCGCTCGGAGCCGATATTCCCTACTGCCTCACCGGCGGAACTGCAATGGTAGAAGGAATTGGCGAAAAAATTTTCCCAACCCCTCAAATGCGCAAAGGGGCAGTAGTCATCATCAAACCGGAATGGGGCGTATCAACCGCTGCTGCTTTCCGCGCCTTTGACAGCGGGATGCCTGTTGAGCGGCCCGATTCATATCGAGTTGTGGACTGCCTGATGAAAAGCCATCTAGAAGAATTGGCGCCTCATATGCGCAATGTGCTGGAACAGGCTTCCGATCGTCTGCCGGAAATCCGAAAAATCTGCCGCCGTCTGACCGAATCCGGTGCTTTTGCAGCCCAGATGACCGGAAGCGGTTCTGCTGTATTCGGTGTATTCCCGGACATGCAGGCGGCACAAGCTTGCGCGCAGAAAATTGCTCTGCCGGGCGAGCAGGTCTTTGCCGCAGAACCGGTTCCCACTGGTGTGGAAATACTTTCTATGGAATAATTTTCCGATTTTGGTCCATACTTCCCGTACAACAGAAAGGCGGGATTTTTATGGACAGAAAATATGAACATTCAGTTTCCTTCTGGGTTTTCGTGATCACACTGACCTTCCTTTTCGGAGTAGTAATCGATAGCTTCTCCAGCTTTCATGAGGAATGCCGGAACTTGCAGGAGGATGTTCTCCGGCTTCACATCCTTGCAAACTCTGATTCTGAACAGGATCAGGCCGTTAAATTAAAAGTACGCGACGCACTGCTCGCACAGACGGGAACGCTCTTTAACCATGCGGAAAACCGCTCCGATGCCGAAGAGGCTGCCCGCGCAAATCTTCAAAACGTAGAAAAAATTGCGGATGAAGTGCTCCAATCTGAGGGGGTTTCCTATAAAGCAAACGCCCGTGTCACCGAATTATTCTTTGATACCCGCGTTTATGAGAACTTTACCATGCCTGCTGGACGCTATCAGGCGCTTCAGATTACATTGGGTAATGGGGAAGGGCATAACTGGTGGTGTGTCCTTTATCCGCCTCTCTGCGTCGGCGCTGCGTCGGAAATTGAAGAGGAAATGCAGACTTTTTCTTCCGGAGAACGGCAAATTTTGGAAGCGGAACCTAAATATGAAGTGCGTTTTTACTTCATGGAACTAGCAGGGCGGATCGGTGAATGGATCGAGGACGCCCGCAGCAGAAAGGCGGAATAAATTATGCTGCGTATCATACAGGGTGGTGCCAAAACAGGCAAATCTACCCGAATCCAACAGGAGTTGCTGTCCAGAGCAAAGCAAGAGGACGGCCTCCTGCTTTTTGTTCCGGAACAATTTTCCTTCGAAACGGAACGAACTTATGTGGAATTGCTGGGACTTGCCAATGCTGCCAAAATTCGGGTTGTCAGCTTTGAACGGTTTACCGATGATATTTTCCGGGAATTCGGCGGTCTAGCAGGAGAAATTGCCACTGATACTGCCCGTCTGATTACAATGAAACTCTCCTTGCAGCAATGCAAGGGCCAACTGGATACATACAGCCGCTTTGCAGCCCATCCGGATTTTCCCATGCAGATGGTTCATACTGTTGCGGAATTTAAAAATGCCGGATTATCCTGTCTGGATGCAGAACAAGCACAAGTTTCCCTGGAAGACGGGATTCTCCGTCGGAAACTTTCGGATCTGGAAATCCTGTGGACGGTCTACGAAAGCATGCTAGCGGAACATTATCTGGACGGATTGGACAACCTTTCCCGTGCTGCCCTTCTCTGTGCCGAACATAACTGGTTTGCCGGCAAAAAAATCTGGCTGGACGGCTTCAAAAGCTTTACCGCCGTTCAGGAACGGATCATTGGCATCATGCTTCGCCAGCATGCCGAGGTCACGGTGACCCTTCCGATCGGTTCCGAAGAGCCGGACAATCGCTTTGCAGTCCCGTTCGAAACAGCCAAGCGTCTGCGCGGTCTCGCTTATCAGGCGGGAGAAGCTGTCCCGAAACCCGAATTTCTTTCCGAACCGGTCGGATTCGCCTCGCCTGCACTGCGTCATTTTTCTGGCCAGATCCTTCGTACCAATCCTATTTCCTTTGATAGTCCCAATCCGGATGTACAGTGCGTCGCCCTGTTCCATGAATTTGATGAAGCAGAGTTTGCTGCTGCTCAGATCCTGGAATATGCTCGTTCTGGCTATTCTTTTGAAGAAATGGCAATCCTTGTGCGGGATCTCGACAAATACGGTCCCCTGCTCGAAGCAGCACTGGAACGTTATGAAATCCCCTTTTATATGGACCGGGTGGAAAGTGTGGATATTCTGCCGCTGTTCCGCTTTCTCTGCCACCTGATGAAAGCGACTGCCGCTAACTTTTCCCGGGAGGAAATGCTGGCTCTCCTCAAATGCGGTCTCCTTCCCCTTTCGCTGGAGGAAATTGCGGCATTTGAAAGCTACTGCTATGTCTGGAATATCGACCACAGCCAATTTTTGCAGCCATTTTCCCAACATCCTGCCGGCTACTCCGCCCAGCCGATGACCGAAGCGGAAGAAATCGAACTTCATACCGCTGAAGAAGTACGGCAGCTGGTGACCGGTTGGATTTCCGCCTTTTCTGCGGAATATGACCAGCTACATTCCTGGCCGCGCGCCCTATTCTCCATTCTCCGCCAAATGACCATCCCGGAACAAATCAGCGAACAAATCCTCGCCCTTCAGCGCGCCAACCGCCAGAAGGATTCGGATGATCTGCGCCGAAGCTGGGAGGTTCTGACGGAACTTCTGACGACAATGGATGCGGTTCTGGCAGACGAGTCAATGGATCTACGCGAATTTGTCTCCCTGTTTTCGGTCTGCGCCGCCGGTTACAAGCTTGGTCGGATTCCGCAGACTCTTGACAGTGTTCTGATCGGAAGTGCCGAACGTGTCCGCATCAGTGGTAAAAAAGCAGTACTAATTCTCGGCGCAAATGACCGCGAATTTCCGCTGCTTCCCTCTTCCGGCGGCCTCTTTACCGAAGAAGAACGCGAACAACTCGCTCTTCATGGATTCCCGCTGTCGGGCAATCTCGAGGAATCCATTCTGGAAGAACGTTTCATCACCTGGCAGGCCCTCTCCAGCCCCTCTGATAAGCTGACCATCACCTACTCGCTAGGCAATCTTCGGGGAGAAGAACGTTATCCGTCGGCCATTGTCAGCGGTTTCCGGACAATTTTCCCTCAAACTCCTGTCCTCACTCCGCAGGATTTTCCGCCGGAATTCTTCTGCCGCTCTCCGCGAACGGCATTTCTTCAGGCGGTACGCCACGGATCGGAACAGGCGGCCTTCTCTGCTTCGGTTCGGGAGGTGCTCGCGCAGGATTCCTTTTATGCCCAAAGATTTCAACAACTCGATGGGTTTCAGCGGAAGGACCGCTTTTCCATGCAAAATTCCGCTCTCACCCATCAAATGTTCGGCGGCAGTCAGATTCTTTCCCCCTCCCAAATCGAACGCTTTTACAACTGTCGTTTCCAATATTTCTGTCAATATGGTCTTCGGCTGCACTCTCGCGGACGCGCTGAACTGAATCCCCTTTCCCGCGGCAATATCATCCACTTCCTGCTGGAACAGATTCTCAGCCGAGGCGATTTCTTTACCATGGAAGAAAAAGAACTGCGCGCTTTGATCGAATCTTTGCTGGAGGACTACCTCCGCGAAGCTCTGGGCGGAGAACAGCAATCCAAGCGCTTTCTCTACCTCTATCGCCGCATGTCCGAAAATGCATTCCGAGTACTTCTGGCTCTGCGGGCAGAATTTGCACAATGTGAATTTGTCATCACCGGTCTGGAAGAGCCGATTTCTTTCAGCAGCCGCATTGCCCCTCTCCAGATTCCGATTCAAGAACCGGACGGCAGCCGTTCCCAAATTACAGTAGTCGGAAAAATCGACCGGATCGACTGCTGGGAACAGGAAGACCGGCATTACTTCCGAATTATCGATTATAAAACCGGAAACAAAGAATTTTCCCTCGACGAAGTGGCAGAGGGACTCAATTTGCAGATGCTTCTGTACCTGTTCTCCATTTGGAGAGGCGGACGCGCCGAACTGCATAATCTGACGCCCGCAGGAATTTTATACCTGCCGGCAAAGCCGCTCGAACCGTTCCTTCCTCGCTCGGCCGATGAGGAGGACCAACGGACTGCAACCGAATCCGGATTCTGTATGAACGGTCTTCTTCTCGATGACCGGACGGTTCTCTGCGCCATGGAGAAAGATTTGCAGGGCCGTTTTCTGCCAGTCTCCATGGGAAAAAATAAAATGCGCGGCACCAAATGGCTCGCTGCACTTGAAGATTTTGAAAATCTCGAATGGTATGCAATCCGCCTGATCGAAGCGATGAAAGGCGCACTGCTTGCCGGTGAAATTGCCCCCAATCCTATCCAATCCGGTCAACGCATTCCCTGCCGTTACTGTGAATTCCGAGCGCTCTGCGGCCGGGAACCTACCGACAGCTGCCGCCTTGTACGCAGCACATCTCTGGAAGAAATCGCCGCAATCCGCCGAGAATCTGAGAAAGGAGAAGATTTGATATGAGCCGTCAATGGACCCCAGAACAGCTTGCCGCCATCCACACTTCTGGCGGCGGTATCCTCGTTTCTGCTGCCGCGGGCAGCGGGAAAACAGCCGTTTTGGTAGAACGGATTATCAGCCGGATTACCGATCCGGAAAATCCTCTCCCCGCTGACCGCTTGCTGGTCGTCACCTTTACCAATGCGGCGGCATCCGAAATGCGCGGCCGCGTTGATGCACGTCTGCGGGAACTGTTGCATGAAATGCCCGGTAATCCGCTTCTCGAACAGCAGCTGATCCGCCTGCAAAAAGCAAAAATTTGCACCATGGATGCCTTTTTCGGTTCCATGGTGCGGGAAAATTTTGAAAAACTGGGGATCTCTCCTGGAATCCGCATCGCAGAGGAGGCAGAACTTGCCGATCTCCGTGCCGGTGCTATGGAGCAGATACTCGAACAGTCCTATCAGGAAGAACATCCGGATTTTCTGGCAGCAGCCACTTATTTCGGTGAACAAAGCGACCAACGCCTGACCGAGGAAGTGCTTACTCTTTTTGAAAAAATCCGTTCTATCCCCCGTCCGCAGCTCTGGTTCCGGCGTCAGCAGCTTTCCTATGAGCATCCCGCCGCGCCTGAAGACACCGATTGGGGCAGTCAGCTTCTCGCGCATATCCGGCAGACTTTCCAGAATGCTCTCCGGATCAACGCACAGATTCGGGAAAAACTCTTCTGGGATGAAAAGCTTGCCAAAGGCTATGGCGCCGCCATTCAGGCGGATCGCGCCCTCTTTGAGGAAGGAATTCGGATTGCCTCCTACCGAAACTGGGATGCTCTCTGTCACTTCCTGTCCCAAAATGATATGGGTGCCATCGGACGCGCTCCAAAAGGTTCTGACGAACTTCTGAAAGAGGAAATCTCGGCGCTCCGCAGTCTTTGTAAGGATTTCTGGGCCGAGGCGAGGGAATGTGTCCCCGGCACATCGGCGGACTTTTTTGAGGACTGTGCCTTTCTGCTTCCTGTCATCCGCGGCATTTTCCGTCTTACCAGCCAATTTCAGGCTGAATTTTTCGCGGCCAAACAGGAAGCAAATCTTGCAGATTTCGGCGATATGGCAGAATTTGCCCTTCAGCTTTGCACCGATGAGGAGGGGGTTCCCACCGATTTTGCGCGGGAATATGCCCGCAATTTTGACGAAATCCTTCTGGACGAATATCAGGATACCAACCGTCTCCAGGATGAAATCTTTCACGCCATTTCTCAAAACGGCGAAAATCTCTTCTTTGTCGGAGATCTCAAACAAAGCATCTATCGCTTCCGCAGCGCAGATCCCACTGTTTTTGCCGAAAAACAGGCCCGCTTTGCGACAGATGGAACATTTCCGGCACTGCTGCGCCTTTCCCGCAACTTCCGAAGCCGGCCGGATGTCCTGCATGCCGTCAATTTCTTCTTCTCTCAGCTGATGAGCGAGCAGGCCGGCGGCGTCCGTTATGATGAGGCCGAGGCCGTTCATCCCGGCGCTACTTATCCCGACCGCCCCAATCCCTGTCTCGAAATTCAGCTCATTGACATGGAAAATCTCGAGGACAGCTCCCGCATCCTGATCGAAGCACAGCAGACTGCCCGCCGCATCGCCCGCATGCTTCGGGAAGGCTATCCGGTCTCCGAAGACGGGAATCTGCGCCCATGCCGTCCCACCGATTTTGCGATCCTTCTGCGCAGTCTCAAGGGGGTCGAAGCCATTTTCTGCGAGGCTATTCAAAACGAAGGGGTCGAAGCCGCTGTCAGTTCGGCGGAAGGATACTTTACCTCTCGGGAAGTTCTCTCGATGATCAGCCTTTTACAGGTTTTGGATAATCCTTTGCAGGATATCCCGCTGGCAGCCGTCCTCCTTTCTCCGCTTGGTATGTTTACCTGCGATGAACTGGCCTCCCTTCGGCTGCGCCATCCGGATATGCGCCTTTATTCCGCCCTTCTCGCAGAACAGAATGGTTCTCCGAAAATAGAAGCTATCCTCTCCCTTCTCGCCTCCCTGCGGGAAAAGGCTGCCGTGAAACGGGTACGCGCCCTCATCCAATACATTTACGACTCTACTGACTTTCTGGAAATTATGGCCGGAAGTTCTGGACGCGAGGCGAATCTGAAACTTCTTCTCCAATATGCAGGCGATTATGAGCGTTCCGGACGGAATGAACTGAGCGGATTTGTTGCCTATATCCGGCGTATGATGGACCGCGGCGACGATTTTAAGGTCGCCAATCCCCTTTCGACTGAAAATGGAATGGTGCAGATTATGAGTGTCCACAAATCCAAAGGTCTGGAATTTCCCATTGTCATTCTGGCGAACTGTTCCAAGGCTTTTAACCAAATGGACAGCAATCGCCCTGCCTTATTCCATCCGGCTCTGGGATACGGAATTCAGGTCATCGATCGCAGTACCCTCCGCCGGTATCCGACCCTCTCTTCCGCGGCTGTCCGCCTCCGGGAACAGGAGGATACGGTTTCTGAAGAAATCCGCCTGCTTTATGTCGCCATGACCCGCGCCCGCGAAACCCTCATTCTCAACATCACCGAGAAAAATCTCGAAAAACGACTGCGCAATGTCGCTGCCCTGATTCCGGAAGATTCTGCTGCCCTCGATCCGAGCCTTGTCCTGCAAATGACAAGCTGGAGTCAATGGCTGCTTGCCGCCTTGCTGCGTCATCCGGACTTTGCGCCGATCTGCCGCCAATATGGGGTGGCAGCCTCGCCGATTCCTGCGAATTTTTCGATCCTTCTGCGTACTTCTTTGGTTCGTCCGGAAGAATTTCTGCCGGAAACGGATGTAAAACCAGAACTTTCAGCGGATCCTGCACTGGTACAGCGGATTTCCGAACAGATCTTCTGGAAATATCCATGGCGATCCCGCACGGTGATTCCGGCAAAGCTTGCGGTCACGGACATCGTACGCCGGGAAGAAGAGGACGCAGGGCAAATTTCCCTTCCCATGCCGGCTTTCACCCAAAAAGAGGGATTTTCCGCAGCAGAACGCGGTACCATTTTCCATCGTGCCCTCCAATTTGCCGATTATGCAGCTGGACGAGCGGATCCGGCCGCGGAATTGCAGCGCCTGACCGATGCCCGTTATCTTACCCCTGAAGAAGCCGCTGTCATTCCGCTGACTGCCTTTTCCCGCTTTTTCCATTCGGAAATGATGGCGCGCATTCTCTCCGCTGACAAAATCTGGCGCGAATACCGTTTCTTTGATACTGTACCTGCTTCCCGTGCCGGTTATGAAGGGGAGGATCCCATCCTAATTCAGGGCGTAGCGGACTGCCTATTTGAAGAAGATGGTGCCGGCGTTCTACTCGACTACAAAACGGATCACGCCTCCCCCGCGGAATTGATTCAGCGCTACTCCCTTCAAATTAACCTCTACCGCAAGGCTCTCTCCCCTCTTTTCCCAAAAGGAATCAAAGAGTGTATCCTCTATTCTCTCTATCAAAATCAGCCAGTCCCAATCCCGGAACCGGCTGATGACAGTGAAATTCATTCTTCTATTCTTTAAATTTTCCCCACTGAAAGGGGTTCAGTTTGCAGGGAATCAATTCCCCATTCTGCTGCATTTTTTGGAATGTAGCTTCGTCTACCCACTGGGCATCCGTAACCTCCTCCGCCTGAAGGTGCAGCGATTCCAACGGAATATCTCGCCGGAACAGGTACACGTCATAATGGGCACTGTAATGTCCCGGCGCATCCCGTCGGATTGTAAAGCTCGCCAGATGTTTTCCGGGTTCGCCATCGGTGAGATCGACACCGATTTCCTCGCGCATCTCCCGCATGGCGGCAGTCAGAGATTCCTCTCCTGCTACGGCAGATCCACCGGTACACTCCCACAATCCACCGTAATGTTTATCCGGATGACGTCGGGTCAGCAGTACCTCCCCTTTGGTATTTTGAAGCCAAATTTCCACTACCAAATGATAATCATCCGGATCCATCGGCTTTCCTCGTTCCTGAATTCGTCCCGTTTTCTGCCGGTTTTTGTCATAGATATCCCAAAATTCCGCCATTCGGATTCTCCTTCCTTTTTCGCTTATTCGATAAATCCGCCGCCCAGCACAATGTCACCGTCATAAACCGCCGCGGTCTGCCCCCGAGCAGGTGCACGCTGCGGCTGGGCAAACTTGACCCGCCAGAGGCTCCCCTCCCGGTTAATCACTGCCTTCGCAGGCGTTGCGCGGGAACGGATTTTTACCTCTACTTCCATACCATCCTGAACAGCTTCCGGATAGGTGCAGGAAAGATCGGACAGCAGAATTTCTGATTCCATGGAATCGCGGGCGTCTGCTAAATAAATTCGATTGGTCTCCGGCTCAATTTTCCGGATGAATACCGGACGTCCCAGCGCAATTCCCAATCCCTTCCGTTGGCCAACGGTATAATGGATAATCCCGTTATGCTTTCCGCAGACCTTCCCTTCCGGCGAAATGAATTCTCCGGAGGGGCATTTTCCGCACCGATTTTCAATAAAAGCACCATAATCATTGTCCGGAATGAAGCAAATTTCCTGACTGTCCGGCTTGCTGGCGCAGGATAATCCTGCCCGCTCCGCAATCTCCCGCACCATTGACTTGGGCATCGATGCCAGCGGGAACTGCAGCCGGGCAAGGGTTTCCTGTTTCAGCCGGCACAGCATATAGGACTGATCCCGTTCCAGATTCTCGCCTTTTGTCAGATATGTCAGTTCCTTCTCCCGGCGCAGTCCTGCATAATGCCCGGTCGCCATCCAATAGTACCCATGCTCATTGGCAGTCTCCAATAAGGCACGAAATTTCAGCTTCGGATTGCATACCACACACGGATTCGGCGTGCGTCCGTGCCGGTATTCCTCCACAAAGTAGGTCACAACCTCCCGCTCAAATTCCGCTGTCAAATCCCGTACAAACAGCGGAACTCCTGCCTGCTCTGCCGCTATCCGCGCATCTTCAACCGTCTGCTCATGCGCCGGCGACATCTTCAAAACAACACCTGCCACATCATATCCCTGCTCTTTGAGCAGAACTGCGCAGGCTGAACTGTCCACACCTCCACTCATCGCGAGCAAAATACTTTTCTGATTCATATGACACCTCATCCACTGATATACAAAAGGCGGCGTGAGATCTCCCATGCCGCCTGTCTTTTTATTTATTCATTGCAGCTGCACGAGTCATGCTCATGGCTACAAGCTTCACACTCTTCCAGATTTCCTACAATCGGAGTCGGATCAATTCCCTGCCGTTTGTAGTAATCCGCAATTGCCGCCTTGATTGCCTGTTCTGCCAGTACCGAGCAGTGAACCTTTACTGCCGGGAGGCCGTCCAGAGCTTCGACTACTGCTTTATTCGTCAGCTTCAACGCATCCTCCAGCGGTTTGCCCTTAATCAAATCCGTCGCCATTGAGGATGTAGCAATCGCCGCACCGCAGCCAAAGGTCATAAAGCTGACATCCGCAATGATGCCGTTTTCCACCTTGATATACATTTTCATGATATCGCCGCATTTCTGATTGCCGACCTCACCAACGCCATTAGCGTCCTTCAATTCGCCGACATTATGCGGATTCGCAAAATGTTCCATTACTTTTGCACTGTATAACATAATCAGAATCCATCCTTTCCGTTTTCCACAACTTACAGATTTTTGCCGGCGCGCTCATCATCCGACCATTCCTGCCATACAGGAGACATCGCACGCAGACGTTCCACCACTTTCGGTACAACTTCCAAAGTATAGTCAATTTCCTCTTCTGTGGTATCTGCACCTAAGCTCAACCGAAGAGAACCATGCGCAATTCCATGTTCCAATCCAATCGACAACAAAACATGGGACGGATCCAACGAACCGGATGTGCATGCAGATCCCGAAGAAGCTGCCACACCGTTCAGATCCAACAAAAGAAGTAAGCCTTCGCCTTCAATGCCGCCAAATGAAATATTAACATTGGTGCAGAGCCGATTGTCCCGACCACCGTTCAGCCGTGTGCAGGGAATCTTCAGCAGACCGTCCATGAGTTTATTCCGCAACGCCGTCATTTTTGCAACTTTTTCGTCAAAATTCTCATAAGTTTCCACAATTGCCTCGCCGAGTCCCACAATAGATGCGAGGTTTTCGGTACCAGCACGGCGTCCGGATTCCTGCGCACCGCCGTCCATGAAATTATCAATTCCCACGCTGCGGCGGATATACAGGGCACCGATGCCTTTCGGGCCATGGATCTTATGACCGGAAAGTGAGAGCAGATCGATATTCTGTTCCTGCACATCAATCCGTACATTTCCTACTGCTTGTACCGCATCCGTATGAAAGAGCACTTTATGTGCCCGACAGATCTTTCCGATTTCCGCGATCGGCTGGATCGTACCGATTTCGTTGTTTGCATACATAATCGAAACTATTGCGGTATCCGGACGGATTGCTGCCTCCACATCCGCAGGATTTACAAATCCAAACCGATCTACCGGAATGTACGTTACTTCAAAGCCTTCTTTTTCCAGGGCCTGACAGGTATGAAGAACCGCATGATGTTCAAATACCGATGTGATAATATGTTTTTTGCCCTGCATTCTGGCCAGCCGGCGCGCAACACCTTTAATTGCCCAGTTATCTGACTCACTGCCGCAGCCGGTAAAATAAATTTCCTCCGGCTTGGCACCCAGAGCATCCGCAACTTTTTTGCGTGCTTCCTCAATCGCTACCCGCGATTCTCTTCCAATCGCATAGATACTCGACGGATTCCCATAATGTTCAGTCAAATAGGGAACCATCGCGTCAAATACACGTTTGGAGATCTTGGTTGTAGCGGAATTGTCCAAATAGACAAAACGTTCCATTTTGCATTTCCTTTCCTTTATTCCTTCACAAAATTGTGGCAAATACTTTTTTCGTTTTTATTATATACCTCTGTGGTGTATTTATCAATACTGTTCACAAAAAATTTTCATTTACTGAAATTTTCGACTCTGTTCCACTGCCATCTGATCGCAACGTTCATTCTCTGGATGTCCGGTATGCCCGCGAACCCATTGATAATGCATCTCATGCCGTTCCAGCTGAACCAACAGCTTTTCCCAAAGATCCACATTCAAAGCTGGAGATTTATCCGCCTTTCGCCATCCTTTTGCTTTCCAGGCATAGACCCATCTTTTGGTAATCGCATCGATAACATATTTGGAATCACTGACTAACGTCACTGAACACGGAAATTTTAGTGCCGACAATCCTTCGATCACGGCTGTCAATTCCATTCGATTATTGGTGGTATTGGCCTCACCGCCGCAAAGTTCCCGGCGGTGTCCCTCACACTCAAGGATTGCGCCCCATCCGCCGGGACCAGGATTCCCACTGCATGCGCCATCCGTATAGAGTGTCACCTGTTTCATCCTGTATCCCCCTTCTGTTCCTAAACATTTAGTATACCGTATTTTGGATAAAAATACAAGAAATTTTCCGGAAATAAATGGAATCCTGCACGCTTTTGCCGGATATGGAAAAACCCCGCCGAAAAATTTTTCGGCGGGGCGGCATCAGGGAGAGAGAGCCTGATATTTTCGCTTCACTTGCATGAGATCCTGCTGTCCGGCTGCGGGGGTCGGATACCATCCCCGCTTCTGCATTTCCTGAAAAACGACATTTTGAATTTCATGTTCTTCTGACAGCAAAGAAAGAAATTGCTGCCGAATTTTCGGGGTGACGGTTTCACAACAGAACTGATTATACCCGTTTACAGCCATTTTTTCACTGAGCAAGGCATCCTTCAGAATTTCCCGGTCATCAAATTGATTGTTCGCCATACGTGTTCCTTTCTACGACTCATGGAAAAGTTCCAGCAAACTCTGGTAATGATTTCGATGTCTGGCGGCGATTTCCTCGCATTTTGTACGCAATTGGGGATCGACACAGGTCTGGGCAAACATTTGATATTTGCGCACCAGGCTGCCTTCCAGGTTCAGCTGATCCTGCACAGCGGCAAGTTCTCGTGCGGTCATCTGCGGCAACGGAATCCCTCCTTTTTCAGTCCGGCGGATTTCCCCGCCCTTCCTATTGTGTGACAATTCCCCGCAGATATTCCTCCCAATCCGGCCATTTTTCTTCTACCTGATTCTCCGCCCATGCCAAAAGACGGATGCTGTGCGGAACCAATACCGGCCATCGTTCCACAAAATGTGCGGCCTCCATATCCGGATATTGGATCATCTGTTCCGTTTCTGAAGTCCGGATCATCCAGCCGTCTTCCGTCGTCTCAATGGAAAGAGCCGCTTGTTGAGGAATTAGTGAAGCACGGCTGTTTACCCAGACAAAAAAAAGGCCGAACAGCAAGCCAAACAGGCACAATGTCGGTACAAATCCAATCAGAAACCATCGGATTCCTTCCTGAACTTTTTTCATTGTTATGACTCCTTTATTTTTTCAAATTATTGAGCAGCCTTCCCAGAGATTTTCCGATCAATTCTCCCGTATAGGCTGCCTGTTCCAGCGTATTGCCATGACTCCCCACTTCCAGCAGAATTGAACCGGTTGTCAGCTGCTGATTGTATTTGCGGTAATCAAACAGAATCGGACGTGTCAGCGACGGATAATCCCCTTCCAGCTGATTCTGCAGCGCCGCCGCGAAACTCAAATTTTTCATATATTCGGGATATCCCATCGTCCCGTCATCACAGCCTGATATAATCATGACCTGCGCCGCCTTTTTCCCGTCAATCTCCGCTTCAGCTGAGTAAACGGAATCCCCCGATGCAATGGCGTCCCGGTGGACATCGAGAACAATTTTGATAGAAGGATATTGTTCCAGATATTTTTGAACTGTCACAGCTGACCGGTCATAAGATCCATTATAGGAGGGATAGTCGTGCTGAGTTGTATCGTGTATGACGCCAATTCCAGCTGCCTCAAGTTCTGCCGCAATCCGATCTCCTACAACCGACATATTTTGTGAATTGTCGGTAGAACGGAAAGACATTGTTTTATCATAATATTCTCCGGTAAACGGCACATAGCTTTCGGTCGTATGGGTATGCATAATCAATACCTGTGGCTGATCCGTATTTTCAATAGTAAAATAGGGTGGGTTCTGAATCTGCGCCTCAATTTCTTCTCGAGAAATACTGGTACAGTTTTTAATATACCCATTTTCAAGCGGAATATAGAGATTGGAAGGAGTTACCGTATAGGTTTTATGTACCAAAGCTGCCCGATTTTCCTCGGGAACCTCCGGTTCTGGGATAGAAATTTCTAACTCAGATGAGTCAATTGCTTCCAATTCAGAAACTTCCGGAATACTTTCCTCTAAATTCTCCTCAGCAGGGACGGACTGTGAACTTTCCGGCTGCCGATTTTCCAAAGTGATTTGGGATGGTTCCGCTGAGTCAGATGCTTCGCTGCGTGCAGCATGTCCTTCCAAAACTGCCAGTCCTCCTTCCGGAAGGGTTAATCCTGCTGACAAAAGACCCGCTCGCACCGCATAACCCGCAATGCCGGGGGTAAAATACAAAAGGCCCGCCGCCGCCGCGCCGATGCCGGTTGCCGCAAATAAAGCCGCCAAAATTTTTTGCAGACGGTATTTACGGCGCAGTCGGGTTCGCATAATCACCGCTCCTCTCCCTAAACTGTTGTAAGCATATGCAGAGCCGTCTCCAAATATGCGTCGTCTTTTTTTGTCGAAATGTACCAAGCAGGGTATTTTTGCTTGACAAAGAGTAGGGTTTTTATTAAACTGTATTATAGATAGGTGTAGCAAATCACCCAGTTTTACAGACTAGGAGGGCTGAATATGGTCAAACTGAAAAACCATCTCGGCACGATTGAGATTTCCAGAAATGTTTTCGTCAATCTGGTTGGTACAACGGCGACCAGCTGTTTTGGTGTCGCCGCTATGGCAGCGCCTCATCCGGCAGCCGGGTTCTGGCAAAGATTCAGCGGCCTCAGCGAAGATGCCTGCGGCGTCAGTATCCGCACCCGCAATGGCAGCCTGATTATTGATCTTCATATCATCGTAACATATGGCATCAATATCTCCGCTATCGTCAAAAGCATTATGCATAAGGTCAGCTATACCGTCGAAGAAGTAACCGGCATCCCTGTGGAACATGTCAATGTCTTTGTCGACGGAATGCGTACCAACTAAACAGATCTTGAATATTACGGCGGATATATCCGCCGATAAGGAGTGCAGTTTAAGTGATGAACGGAAGTTTACTGCGGGATGCCATCATCTCGGCAGCATATACCATCGCCAATCAGAAACAACAGGTTGACGAACTGAATGTCTTCCCGGTGCCGGATGGCGATACCGGAACCAATATGTCTATGACCATCGGCGCAGCAGTTCGGGAACTCGAATTGCTCAAAGATCCCACTGTATCAGAAACTTCGAAAGTAGCTGCTTCCGCATTACTGCGGGGTGCACGAGGAAATTCGGGCGTGATTCTTTCTCTGCTGTTCCGTGGGTTCTCAGTCGGCTTGCGGGATAAAACGGAGGCTTCCGGAACAGACTTAGCTGACGCACTGGTAGAAGGCGTCACCGCTGCTTACAAAGCTGTTATGAAGCCGACGGAAGGAACCATTCTGACCGTCGCACGGGAAGCTTCTGAAAAGGCACGTGCTGTGGCCATGGAAACGAATGATCCACTTACGGTTTTTCGCGCTGCCGTGGAACAAGCTGAGGCGACTTTGTTGAAAACACCGGAAATGCTGCCGGTACTCAAAAAGGCCGGAGTTGTGGATGCAGGCGGAAAGGGATTTTGTGTCATCTTCGGGGCAATGCTCGACGTCTTCGAAGGGAAGGAAGTTGTAAAGCCTCTATCTTCTGTGGCAGCTTCTGCTAAACCAAAACGCTCTGCTGTTGCAGAAGCGGATGGTGACATTAAATTTACATATTGCACCGAATTTATTGTCATGAAAAAGCCGGATTCAGAAGATGCTCTGAAACTTCGCGCTTATCTGGAATCCATCGGAGACAGTGTTGTTGTGGTGGATGATGAGGAAATTATCAAGGTTCATGTCCACACTAATCATCCGGGTAATGCTCTGGAGGAAGGTCTGAAATTCGGCGCCTTGACGAAGCTAAAAATTGAAAACATGAAAGAACAGCACACCGCACAGGTCACTGAGGCCGAACAGATGGCAGAAAATGACAGCTATGTGCCGGTTGACCCGGAAATTCCGTACGGATTTGTAGCAGTTGCCGCCGGGCAGGGAGTGCAGGCACTTTTTGAAGATCTGGGGGTCAATAATGTTGTAACCGGCGGGCAGACCATGAATCCCAGTACAGATGACATTTTGAATGCCATTCACGCCACTCCTGCACAGACTGTTTTTGTGCTGCCCAACAACAAAAATATCATCATGGCTGCAGAGCAGGCTGTCAAACTCGCCGACCGCCGGGTCTGTGTCCTGCAAACCGTTTCGATTCCGCAGGGGATTTCCGCAATGCTCGCTTTTGATCCCGAAGCTTCCTTCGGCGACAATCAGGTGGCGATGACCGAAGCTGCCGGACGTGTTCAATCCGGACAGATTACCTTTGCAGCTCGCGACAGCGATTTCGATGGTCACAACATCAAAGCCGGCGAAATTCTGGCAATGGAGAATGGAAAGCTCGCTTTTGTGGAAAAGGATCTGGAAAAGGCTGTTTATAAACTCACCAAGAGCATGGTTCGCCGCGATTCCAACTTTATTACGCTGATCTATGGTGCAGACGTCAGTGACGATCAGGCAGCTTCAGCGGAAGAACTTCTCCGTTCCAAACTAAATCCCAATCTGGAAATCAGTCTCATCAATGGCGGACAGCCAGTCTATTATTACATGATTTCCGTAGAATAAAACTGAATACTGCTACCAACCCCTGCGCCGGAAATTCGGGCAGGGGTACCTGTTACTTTTTGACCGATGCGAAAGGAGGCCACTTTTGGATACCACAGAACTTACACTGGATTCTCCGGTCACAAAACTGAAAAATGTGGGAGCCAAACGTGCCGCCCTTTATGATAAACTCGGTATCCATACTATTCTGGATCTGCTTCGCTACTATCCGCGCAGCTATGTGGATTACACGGCTCCGGTCATGGCTGCGGATGCACCGGATGGCGAAACCTGCGTCATCCGTGCTGCTGTTACCCGCCGGATGCAGCCGGCTCCGATCCGCAAGGGACTTGTCATTTACAAAGTCATTGCAAATGATGGCATTTCCAATATTCAAATTACCATTTTTAACAACGAATATGCATATTATGGAATGAAGGCTGGAGAAGAATACGCATTCTGCGGTAAATTCAGCGTTTCAGGAGGCCACTATCAACTGGCGCTGTCCTCCTTTGTGCCGGCAGCCGAAGCTGATACCATGCGCCCGGTTTACAATCTGACGGAAGGACTTTCCAATGGCATGATTTCCAATAACATGCGCGAAGCCGTGGATCGCTGTGCCGAACAGCTAACCGATCCAATGCCTCTGTCGATTCTCCGGGAGGAAAAACTTTGCCAGCTTCGCTATGCGATCGAAAATATCCATTTTCCGAAAGGAAAAGAGGCATATGAAATTGCACGGTACCGACTGGTCTATGAAGAATTTTTCACGTTGTCGCTTGCTCTCATCCGTCTTCGTGGTCGAGAAAAAGTCTCCACAGCCATTCAGCTTGCTGACACCGATCTTACCGATTTCTATACTTCTCTACCGTTTACGCTGACCAATGCCCAACAGCGCGCCATTAGAGAAATTCTCGCAGATATGCAGAAAAGCTGCCCGATGAACCGGCTTTTGCAGGGGGACGTCGGTTCAGGAAAGACGATGGTTGCTGCGGCAGCGGTTTTTTCTGCTGCCAAAAATGGGTTTCAATCCGCTATCATGGCACCGACGGAAATTCTTGCCGAACAACATTTTCTCACCTTTTCCCGCGTACTGGAACCGCTTGGCATCCACGTCTGCCTGCTGACCGGATCCCTTTCTCCCAAACAGAAGGAGATTCTCAAAGAGGATCTCGCCAACGGAGTATATCAGGCTGCAGTAGGAACACATGCGCTGGTTCAGGACTCCACAAAATTTCGGAATCTGGGGTTGGTGATCACCGACGAGCAGCATCGGTTCGGTGTCGAACAGCGCCGCAGGCTTGCCGGAAAAGGTGACAGTCCACACTGCCTGGTCATGTCTGCCACGCCCATCCCCCGCACACTTGCCCTCATCGTTTATG
Source organism: Candidatus Merdivicinus sp. (assembly GCA_050943495.1). Classification (GTDB taxonomy): domain Bacteria; phylum Bacillota; class Clostridia; order Oscillospirales; family Ruminococcaceae; genus Merdivicinus. The sequence goes on along the minus strand of JBMNPH010000004.1, from coordinate 108,515 downwards.
GCGATCTGGATATTTCGATACTGGATGAACTGCCAAAAGGACGCCAACCTATTGATACACTCGTCATCCACTCCGACAAACGGGAACGGGCTCTGCATTTCATCCGGGAACATATTGAGGCCGGAGAGCAGGCATACATTGTCTGCCCATTGGTGGAGGACTCCGAAGAAAGTGACCTGCTGGCAGCCTCTCAGTATCGGGATCAGATTGCTCGAGATTTCGAGGGAATTCCGGTAGGACTTCTGCACGGTCGGATGAAACCTGCCGAAAAAGAGGAAGTTATGACGGCCTTCCAAAAAAATGAGATTTCTCTGCTTGTCGCCACAACGGTTGTGGAAGTCGGCGTCGATGTACCCAATGCAACGGTGATGATGGTCGAGAATGCCGAACGCTTTGGTCTTGCCCAGCTGCATCAGCTTCGGGGACGGGTCGGCCGCGGCAGCAAAAAATCTTACTGCATTCTAGTTTCCGACCATGATGGCGAGGAAAACCGCCGCCGCTTGAAGGTCATGAAATCCACGTCGGATGGCTTTGTAATTGCGCGGGAGGATCTGAAACTACGGGGTTCCGGTGACTTTTTCGGCAGCCGCCAGCATGGAATGCCCGCTCTCGCAATTGCCGACCTGTTTGAGGATGCAGATCTGTTCCAATCCGCGCAGAACGCCGCCCACAATCTTCTGCGGGAAGATCCGGAACTATGCAGACCGGAAAATTCTGCCATGGGTGTGATTATTGACCAGCTTTTTGCCCAAAATAAGGACGGCTGGAATTAGACAACTTTCAGAAGGGAGACTTTCTTTCATGCTTCTTGAGAATAAAAAACACATTCACTTTATCGGAATCGGCGGCTCGGGCATGTTCCCGCTGGCACAGATTCTGCACGGAGAGGGATATTATCTGACCGGATCCGACAATAACGAAACTGATACTCTGCAAATGGTGCGTGACATGGGGATTCCGGTTACACTTGGACAGCGCGCCGAAAATATCGAAGGGGCGGATCTCATTGTCCACACCGCCGCTATTATGGATGATAACCCCGAATTAATCGCTGCGCGCGCCAGCGGCATTCCCACCGTGGAACGAAGTGTCCTGTTGGGAGAAATCACGGCGCGCTATTCCGATGCGGTCTGCGTCAGCGGAACCCACGGAAAAACCACCACTTCTTCTATGGTGACACAGATTCTCTTTGACGCCGGATTGGATCCCACCTGTGTTATTGGTGGCAAGCTGCCCGCCATCCATGGCAGCGGGCGTGCTGGAAAAAGCGATACGATGGTCTGCGAAGCGTGTGAGTTTGTGGATACCTTCCTCAAACTGTATCCCGACATTGCGGTCATTCTGAACATTGATGCCGACCACCTCGATTATTTCAAAACCATGGAGAATCTGATCGCCTCCTTCCACAAATTTGCATCCAAAGCGACTCGAATGGTCATTGCAAACGGCGATGATAAAAATACTCTCAAGGCGTTGGAAGGGGTTCAGAAAAAAATTATCACCTTCGGATATTCCTCCATGAACGATTATTATCCTGCCAATATTGAGCATGTGGACGGCGTGACCTTATCATTTGATCTCTGCCGGGATTCTCAGGTACTGACCCCGATCCGGATTCATGTCCCGGGCGATCACAACATCTTAAATGCCATTGCTGCCTGTATTGCTGCTCATGAAGCCGGTGCTTCCTGGGAACAATGCGCCCGTGGTTTGGATGCCTTTCATGGTGCGCAGCGCCGATTTGAAGTGCTGGCCAAAATCAACGGCATCACGGTCGCAGACGATTACGGTCATCATCCCACTGAAATAGGTGCCACTCTCACTGCCGCAAAAAATCTTCCCTTTCAACGGGTCTGGGCCGTACATCAGCCCTTTACCTACTCCCGCACCGCCATGTTGCTGGATGACTTTGCGAAGGTTCTCTCCATTGCGGATCATGTAGTTTTGTCGGAAATCATGGGTTCCCGTGAGAAGAACACCTATCACATCTATGCAAAGGATCTGGCTGAGAAAATTCCCGGATGCGTCTGGTTTCCGGAATTTCCGGAAATTGCAGAATATGTGGCGGAACATGCTCAACCCGGCGATCTGATCCTCACTCTGGGATGTGGTGATGTCAATAAATGTGCGCATATGATTGTCGATCTTCTCCAGCAAAAATATCTTCAAAAATAAAAACAACCAGCCGCTGCACAACACAGCGGCTGGTTTTATCTTTCCAGATCAGACAACAGAATGCTTACTAGACTAGTTCGATTCTGTCCCCGATATCGGACAGTATATGCGGGTTCATCCTTCAGTACCATGGGAATCTCTGCATCACAGAGAGGAAGCCGAATTACGGCTTTCATTCCCTGCCGACCTCCGTCCAAAATGCAGCGTCCCCCATGTTCCCGGACGATACGGTCCACCACACCCAGTGACACTTTTGGCAGGCTCATCACAGAACGTCCCTGACCCTCGCCCGGTACAGTACAGGGAAGCCCTCCCTTCAGCAATGCAGCTGGTGTATGCGAATCCGTAAAGGTCAAGCAGAATTCTTTCTCCGTTTTGCTCATCGAAAATTCCATTTTTCCACCTTCCGGCGCATATGCAGCCGAAAGATCAATCAAATTCAAAATTGCACTGGTAAAACGGTTTCGACTGATCTCACACACTGCCCCTTTACAACTGCCTTTCCACACCAGCTCAATATCCAGCGCATCCAACTGAAAGTCAATCTCTCGGAAGAGTTCCCCAAGATATTCCTCCATCCAAACCGGTTCCATCAATCCGGCCTCTTGTCGCGAACTTCCATAATAACCGCGAAGATTACTTCCAAGCCGCAAAAGCTGCTGACAATTTTTCTCGATCCGTTCCGCACTGTCCACTCCAACTGTCATGCCGGCTTTCTCCATCTGCATGCTGATGACATCTAAATGATTAAAAATTCGAAAGACTCCCTGCCGGATTCCCGCCTCCAGCAATTGCACGCCTTCCGCACTTGCTTGATCCTCTGGATCCAGATGGCAAACCTCGGTTTCCGACCATAAAGCAGCATAAACCGACGGCTTCCCAAACCGTAGTATAGTCATTCTACCGATTCCGCTGCGAGCATGCAGCGTCACAGAGGATAATTGCTGCTGCAAATATTCCAGTCCATCCAAGGCAAACTCGGGAAACTGTTCTCGGATGTCCATTCCCTCCAGAATAGAAGGAAATCTTTGCTCTGCTGCATGATTCTCCCAAACGATTCGATAATCCGCACTAAAGCCGAATGCAGGTTCCGATTCATTCTCATACAGCTGCCGCAGCAACTCCAAACTTTCCAATGGTATCCCCCCAATCAAATTGACGAAATTTGTCGGATTTTGTCGATTCCAGTATAGATATGCAGTCGTAATTTTATTATACTATAAAACACTGCAAAAAGCAAAATGGTTTTTCTCACTCCTCTTTACAATTTCCCAAAATGGCGGTAAAATATAAGAAGTTTTATGAAAGGCTGGTTGGAATGTTTTTACTTGGAAATGATTGGGATAATGCTTTAAGTCCGTTTATATCAGAATCGCAATGGGATGGTCTCCTGCAGCGAACTCAACGATTATATCAGACAGAATCTGTTTTTCCCCCTTATTCCCAACTTTTTCGAGCATTTTCACTTACACCTTTTTCCAAAGTTCGTGCCGTCATCCTTGGGCAAGATCCTTATCATGGACCAGGTCAGGCAAATGGCCTGGCTTTTTCGGTTTCATCCGACGTCCGAATTCCGCCCTCACTGCGCAATATTTTTCGCGAGCTGGAAGCTGACTGCAAGATAGAGCCACCTGCAAACGGTGATCTCACTCCATGGGCACAACGAGGAGTTTTGCTGCTGAATACAGTCCTGACTGTACGAGCGGGCTGTCCGAATTCCCACCGTGGGATAGGATGGGAACTGCTAACCGATGCAGTTCTGAATGCCCTTAACAAAAAAGAAGATCCCGTTGTCTTTTTCTTATGGGGATCATCTGCACGCTCCAAAAAAATCTATTTAACCAATCCTCACCATCTCATATTGGAGGCTGCACATCCTAGCCCTCTTTCGGCTTCCCGTGGATTTTTCGGCTGCCGTCACTTTTCGGCCGCCTCACACTTTCTACAAACTTCCGGGTTTACCCTCAACTGGGACTTGCCCGCCAAAAAGGAGATTTTATGACAAAACTAAGCTGGAAACCTGGTACTTTGATTTCCCCTATTCCTCCCGCCATGGTGTCCTGCGGGACAATGGAACATCCCAATATACTCACCATCGCCTGGACCGGAATCGTCAATACCATACCACCCATGACCTATATCTCGGTACGTCCTCAGCGCTTCTCCTATCCCATTATCAAGGAAAGCGGGGAATTCGTCATCAATCTGACTACCCGTCAGCTGGTCCGTGCATGTGACTGGTGCGGAGTCAAAAGCGGTGCAAAAGAAGACAAGTTTTCTGCCTGCCATCTAACTCCTGAAGCCTATCCGAATTTTTCTGCGCCGGGAATTTCAGAAAGTCCGGTGAATTTCTGCTGCAGGGTACGGCAGATCATTCCTCTTGGTTCCCATGATATGTTCCTAGCTGATATTGTGGGAATGCATGTAGACGGCCAGTTTGTCGATGATGCGGGAAAACTTCATCTTGACCGCGCAGGACTTGTAGCATATTCTCACGGTGAATATTTTGCATTAGGAGAAAAAATAGGCAGTTTTGGATTCTCCGTCAAAAAAACACCAAAAAAGAAACGGAAAAAAGCAGACACTTCCCGTCAAAAAAGATGACACCTTTCCCCGCAATCTTTTTCAATTCTTTCTTTTGTGAAATTAAGACTTCTTTAATCTTTTCTTTAGCGCGTCTTACAACAGGTGCGGTATACTGTCTACTGTAAGAAAGATTCAATACGAAAGGATGGATTTGCCATGGAAGAAACGATTTTTTCCTCCAATGGACTCACCAAACGTTACCGGGATCTGGCAGTCGACCATATCTCCCTGTGTATCAAACCTGGACAGATTTTCGGTCTGGTCGGAAAAAACGGCGCCGGAAAAACGACCTTGATCCGAATGATTACCGGACAGACCTTCCCAACATCCGGCGATTTTTCTCTTTTCGGTCAAACTGGAGAACGAGAACTCAATCAAATGCGGCGCCGAATTGGCTGCATGGTGGAAACACCGAGCTTTTTTCCCTATCTGTCAGCTCACGACAACCTAGAATTTTATCGAATTCAGCGCGGTATTCCCGGACGGGAAACGGTCGATGCCATATTACGGCAGGTTGGCCTTGCAGATACCGGCAAGAAAAAATTCAAGAACTTTTCCCTTGGAATGAAACAGCGTCTAGGGTTAGGACTTGCACTTTTGGGAAGCCCTGATTTTCTCGTTTTGGATGAACCTATTAACGGATTAGATCCTATGGGAATCGTAGAATTCCGCGACGTTCTTCTTCAAATGAATCGTCAGCACGGCACTACAATCCTAATTTCCAGTCATATTCTGAGTGAACTTTCCAATCTGGCTACCGATTACGCATTCATCGATCAAGGACGGCTATTGGAACAAATTTCCGCTGAAGAAATCCGTGTCAAATGCCGTGATTGTCTGGAAATTGCTGTTAATAATGCGCCGCAAGCCGCTACACTGCTGGATACGCTGGACCGCCCGGAATATGAAGTATTGCCTGGCAATATTATCCGCCTGTACAGTCACATGGAGGATCCACAGACCATTTCAAAACTGTTGATCGATGGCGGAGTTTCTCTCCTCTCTATCCACACTCATTCTTCAAATCTTGAAGACTATTTCTTAAATCTGATGGGAGGAAAACAGGTATGAATCATTATTTACAGGCAGAATTTTATCGCACAACACATCGTAATTATTTCTATGTTCTGTTGATTGTGTGTTCCATAATTCTTGTAGGACTAAACGTGCTCTTTTTTGTAGGAAATCAAATGGAAGGCGACTCCGGAGTCCGGATGCATTTAGATTTTCTATTGTATATGTTCATCCAATTCCTGCCTTCCATTGGTTTTTATATGACCATTCTTCTGGGAGACATGACATTCTCCGAGGAATATAAATTCCAAACCATGCGCAATACCGTCTTTTACGGAACTTCCCGCGCCACGATCTTCTTTGGAAAATTCCTGAATGCTCTCCTGTTCTGCTTTCTGGTGCTGGCGGTCCTGATCGCTGTTATTTTTGGAAGCGGAATTCTTTTGCTTGGTACCGGTCCTGATCTGTTGGAATCTATCGCCCAATTTGGCGTTATGATTGGATCCAGTATTCCTCTATGGATAGCGGGGGCTGCGCTTTCTAATATGTTGTACTGCCTGATCCCCAGCAATAATCTGGCGGTATTTGCCTTCTTTGCATGCCTGATCATCCCGACCAATACACTGAAATTAGTCGGACTCTTATTTCATAACAATATCGTGTTGGCTATTCGGGATCTGCTGCCAAGCAGCTATTTGGATCAGATCAGTAAGGGATATGCATTCTCCAATCCTTGGCTGATTGGAGAATGTTGGATGATCGGTGCTATTTTTACCGCATTTTTCCTTGCATTTGGATATCTGACTTTTCGTCAGATGGAAATCAAGTAACTTCATTTTACGCACATATTCCGGGAATGTGAACGATTCCCGGAATATTGCCTTTTTTCTATTTTTCCGAAGGGAGGATTTCCATGCTTAATTATGTGCAGGCAGAACTCTGGCGCACATCCAAAAGATTTTGGCTCCGTTTTCTATTCGGAACAGGCATCCTACTGCCCATTCTCATGAATATTCTGCTCTTTTTTTCCATTTGTGAAACGAAAACCGCTATGCCTGCAGAAGAAATTGGTCTCTTTGCCGGGATCTTTGTTCCTTTCTTTGGATTGCTGGCGCTGATAGTAATTACTGACCAAGTTTTTGCAGATGAAAATCGTCTCCATACTTTTTCCAACACAATCGGCGGCGGAATTTCACGATTGACAATCTGTTGGGGAAAATTTGCCGCCATTCTGATTCTCGCTTTTCTCCTTCTGTCACTTATGTTTGGAAGCTTTGCGCTCTCCTATCTGATTATTTTTTCAAATTTTGTAATGTCGCCAGATCAGCTGCAACAGTTGCTGTTGCCTTTGTCTCAAAAAATAGCTGTCTGCTTCCCGATATGGATCGGAATATTAGGCATTCTCCTCTGCATCTTTTTGAACTCTGTCAACAGTACGGTGCTTGTCTGTGCGGTTCTCTTTTTGTCCGGAATCCCTACTCTCTTTTTTGACAGGTTGAATACCCCTATTACTGATTTTCTCAATTGGTGGAATCCGCTCACAAAACTCCTGATCCTTATGATCGAAATAGATGTTGTTCCTTATCTTTTGGAGTGTTGGATTGTGGGGACCACATTCTTTGTTTTCTTTACAGCATTTGGGGCGCTGCTTTTCTCTCATCGGGAATTCTAATGGATTTTTCAATCAAACGAAAGAAGGGAAAAAATGACTGTCATTCTCATACTTTCTATTTTGCTAAACATTATTCTCCTATTGTTATGGATCTTATCCCGCCGTAATCTTCGCCACTCAGAAAAGGAACTGAGGCAAATCCGAAATGGGAACACTGGAAGAAGATTACGGCTTGCTTCTCCGGATCACTGTCTGGAAGGTCTTGTAGCAGAGGTGAATCTTTTACTGGATGACTGCCAAAAATCCGAACAGGATCACCGACGGGCTGAACAGGAACGTCGAGATGAAATTGCAAATATCTCCCACGACCTCCGTACTCCGCTTACTTCCATTCTCGGATACCTACAATTAATGGAACAGCCTTCCTGTACACCAGAAGAACGCCGGGAGTATCTGACAGTCTGTGAAAACCGGGCACATACTTTACAAGATCTATTAGCCGGATTTTATGATCTTTCCCGTTTGGAAGCCGGCGGATATCCATTAGAATTAGAGATTTTGGAACCTTCCGGAATGCTGTATCAGCTGATTGCAGATTATTACATGGAATTTGTCGAAGCTAAAATGGAACCAGTGATGCAGATTACTCAGCCACTTCCCACAATTTATGCAGATCGACAAGGCATTCGCCGAATATTCCAGAACCTGATTCAAAATGCCGTTCGACATGGAGGAAATACCCTTACAATCGACAGCTATACTTCCAAAGATTTTCTTTATTTACGATTTTGCAATCCCGCTCCCGAACTTTCTCAGGAAGATTGTGAGCGTTTATTTGATCGCTTCTTTACAGCAGACAGGATGCGGACTGGAAAAGGAACCGGTCTTGGACTTGCTATCGTAAAGGCGCTCTGCATAAAAATGGGTGGAAATGTATCCGCTACCCTTTCAAATGGTCAGCTTATTATCCAGACTGGATTCCGGCTCTCCTGTTCCAATCAATAAAGATACTTCCAGCTAAATATAGCTGGAAGTTTTTTGTTAGAAAATCTCTTGATCGAGCAAAAAAATTGTGCAATAAGACGGGTATCTTAAAAAAAATAGAAAGTTCAGGATTCTGCGCTTTTTTTCGAGTCGGAAATATGGTATAGTAAACAAATAGATTCCCAAAGGAGGATCTTATGGAAAAAATTGCATTAATTACCGGTGCTTCACGCGGAATTGGACGAGAAACTGCTCTGAAATTCTGGCGTGAGGGTTGCCGAGTTGTCTTAAATTACAACCAATCCGCACAGGAAGCCATTCTTTTAGCTGAAGAATTGAATCGCCTCCGTCCGAACAGTGCGATTTCCCTACAGGCAGATGTTTCCTGTCGGGATTCCGTTATGACTATGCGTAAAAAAATTGAATCGCTCTGGGGAGACGTGGATATTCTGGTCAACAATGCAGGAATTGCCCAACAAAAATTGTTTACTGACATCACGGATTCTGATTGGGATCGTATGTTCTCGGTCGATGTCAAAGGGGTTTTTCTATGTTGCCAGGCCTTTCTCCCTGCCATGATCCGTAGAAAATCCGGAAAAATTATCAATATTGCCTCGATGTGGGGGCAGGTCGGCGCATCCTGTGAAGTCCACTATTCTGCTGCCAAAGGGGCTGTAATCGCCCTCACCAAGGCACTTGCGCAAGAGGTTGGTCCATCTCATATTCAGGTGAACTGTGTCTCTCCCGGCCTTATTGCCACCGAAATGAACGGACATCTCTCTTCCGAGACTATACAAACACTTTTGGAAGAAATTCCCCTAGGAGTTGTAGGACAGCCCGCGGATATTGCAGAAGCCGTCTGGTTTTTGGCTTCTCCACAATCCGATTTTATTACAGGACAAGTGCTCGCCCCCAACGGCGGCATGGTTCTTTAAACAGAAAGGAAGACATCTGCTATGAAACGAATTGGTACCATTCTGATCGCATTGTTAGCAATTTGCGCATTCAGTTCCTGCGGATCCGAACCGCTTTTGACTCCCATTGGCGAAACATCTCCCGAATCTAATCTCGTATCCTCTCAAACAGATTCTTCCGTTTCTTCTGCAGACGATTCCATCGTTACTGCACCGGAATCCTCGGAACCTGATCTCTCTGCCCTAATCGGAGAACCCGTTCCGGAGGGTACAAAACAGGATGAAAGTTATTTGGACGATGCTATTTTCATCGGAGATTCGTTGACCGATGGTCTCGCAGTCTACAATGTCCTGCCGCGCGAACAGGTTTTGGCGAATACCGGTATCAATCCTCAGACCATTCTCACCAAAGAATGTATTGAACAGAATGGAACTGAAAAAACAGTAGTCGAAGCGGCCAGTGAGCTCGATCCTGAAGAGATTTACATCATGTTGGGTGCAAACGGTGTTGCGTTCCTGAATTTTGATGATATTATCGGTTGGTACAGTGAACTGATTGATGAATTACAAACAGATCATCCAGACGCCAACATCTATGTGCAGTCCATTCTGCCGGTCACACGCGGCAAGGAACTCGAACAGGAGAACCTGACCAACGAAAGAATCCGTACTCTGAATGAGCAGATCGCTGCCATGGCGGAAGAACAGGAAGTTTTTTATCTGAATGTTGCAGAAGCCATTGCAGATGAAGATGGATACTTGCCGGATGAGCTCAGTTCCGATGGCATGCATTTTGGCGTCAGCACCTACAATACCTGGATCGATTATCTGCTCTGTCATACCGTGGAGGGTGCCCTGCAATGATCCGTTTCGCATCCTCCTCTCGATTCTTCCACTTTATAAAAGTCATTCTCCCCTGCCTGCTAACCGGCGGATTGCTTCTGGCTGTCTATGCTGCTTTTGGATTTTATCCTTTTGGAGAGAAAAGCATCGCCTGGTGCGACATGAACCAGCAGGTAATTCCGCTGACTGCTGAATTTCGGAATGTCCTGCTGGGAAAAGGCAGCATGTTCCGTAGTCCCGGGGCAGGCGGCATCAATTTCTGGGGAATTTTCTTCTTCTTTCTTTCCAGTCCGTTTTCCTTTCTGGCGGTCTTTTCCGAACCGGAACATCTGCCATGGTTTATGAACTGGATGCTGGTCTGGAAAATGATGGTTTGTGCGGGAACCTCTTCATTCTTTTTTTGCCGCCTGCAAAATGGCGGGAAATCCCTTCCTGCCAGCCTTTGCGGAGTTCTCTATGCCTTCTCCGGCTATGCGCTGATGTATTATCAAAATATTGTATGGCTAGATATGATGGCGCTGTTTCCATTGCTTCTGCTTGCTATTATCCGCCTCGAACGCAAACGCGATCTGTTTCCCTTTGTGCTGGTTTTCTCTGCCATGCTGATCGTTCACTACTATCTGAGCTATATGATCGTGCTCTTCTTGCTGTTCGGATACGGGCTGTATCTGTTTATGCAGAGCAATACCCAACGGCGTGGGGAAAGTGCTCTCCTTCTGGGAATCGGTGCCCTTCTGTCTGTTTTGATTACAGCAGTTGTCTGGCTGCCGTCACTCTTGCAGGTATTTCGTTCCGCACGGGGAGACGGTCTGGTCAAAGGGATTGCATCCGGTGATTTTGCTTCCCAGCTTTTTACCACCCTTCCAACGATTTTTACCGCAGCTATTCCGTTCGCTGCTCTCTTTTTTCTCAAAAAAAGCAAACTGCGCACCGGCTTAATGTCGGTTGTGATAGGGATGATCTCTCTTCTTCTGCTGCCCATTCTAATCCAGCCGATCAACAAAATGTGGCACACCGGAAGTTATCAGGGATTTCCCACCCGATACGGCTATATGATCGGATTTCTTCTGATCTTGATGGGATTCTGGATTGTCCGTAGTATTGCACCATCTCACCCTCCCATGCGCACAAAACCGATTGCTGGTATTATCACAGCAGGATTTTCAATTGGATATCTGGTGTTGGTTCTGATCATTCTAGCAGATTATCTCCCCACATTTTCGGTTTACAGTAAAAGTCTTTGGGGAAATGAAGGTTCTTTTCTTGCCCTACTGGCTATGCTTCTGGCAGCTATCGCAATCTATGCGCTTCTGTTAGGACTATGGCAGGCTGGAAAGCTATCTCGCCGTTTCTTTACAGCCGCAGCCGCATTCGTTATCTTCTGCGAATGCTTTTTCAACGCCAGCGTTTATATCGGAGATGCTGCTCAAAGTCAGCAAACCTATCGTCAGATAATGGAACTGGAGGATCAGATTCCGGAAGATGGATTTTACCGGGTCAAGGCGTCCCGCAAATATTTCGATGTCAATCTTCTTTCCGCAATGGGTTACGAATCCCTTGCCCACTATACATCCCTCACTCCCGAAACGACACTGATTTCCCAGCGTCGTCTAGGTTACTCTGGCTACTGGATGGAAGTGGGATCAGACGGCGGTACAGCATTTTCAGATGCTATCTTAGGAAATAAATATGTGATTCTCCCGAATACCAGTATTCCCTCTTCGGTGACGCCAGTTTATATTGGAGAGAAGTTCGCCATCATTCCGCAGAAATACCGACTGCCGGATACGATTCTCACCGATACGGATCCCGGATTTCTGGAGGATCTTCCTGCTGGTTCCCGAATGGATATTCAACAGCAAATTGCGGAAGCTCTTTTCCCGGACAGCGACCAACTTTTTTTCCGATATCAACCGGATGAGGTGGAAGACATCACCATATCGAACGGGCGTTATATTCCGGATTCCGGAAAAACCGGAACGCTGCGCTGGGAAATCCCTATTACCGAACCGGTGACCCTTTATTTTGACTGTGCTGCCGCCCCAAGCAACGCTCTGACCGAAAAGGTAAATAAAAGCTGCAACATCCGGGTCAATGGTACTCTTTTCCGGCAGGATTACCCTTCCAAGGCCGAAAACGGAATTCTTTGTCTCGGAAGTTTTTCGGAAGGGATTGTCGAAGTAACAGTCGAAATTGACAAGGATATTCAACCGGAATCCTTTGAATTATTCGGCATGCGCGATTCGGTACTAGAGGACATCTGCAATAACGCAGAGGGTGCAGAATTATCCGGTTCCGGCAGTCATTTCTCGGCACAGGTCACGGCAAAAGCGGGACAGACACTTTTTATTCCTCTCTCCTATGATCCCGGCTGGAAAGCAACGGTCAACGGCAAATCCGTTCCCATTTCCCGTACTGCCGGAAATTATCTTTCCCTTCCGATGGAAGAAGGCGATAATCAAATCGTACTCACCTATACACCGCCTGGCTTCCGGATCGGTGCCCTCCTCAGTCTAACCGGTATTCTGCTCGCAGTCTGCTTTTTCCGGTTCCGAAAACAACTCTGCCGTTTGCGCATCCTGCGGTCAGCCGCCTTGCTTCTCTTTTCTGCAGCTGCCATCGGCGCTGCAATCGTTGTTTATCTTGTACCAGTCGCCATTTGGATTTTGTTCTGAGAAAATTCCGCCAGATTTCATTTCTTTTTGCCGCGATTTGTGATAAAATAGAAAGGAGCACACCATGCTGATTTATCATGCCGCTGATTTGCTGGATCCGGCTGAAAATATTACCATCCAACACAATCAGACAGATCTTCCGGAACCGATTCACACCCATGATTTCATTGAACTGGTTTATATCGCGGAAGGATACGGCGTGCAGCAGGTTGGCAATCGGGAATATCAGGTTCAGCGCGGCAGTCTGCTCTTTTTAAATTGCGGAGAACTCCATGCCTTTGTTCCAAAAGGCACGCTGGAATATTACAACATCTTGCTCAAGCCGGAATTTATGGGTCTGGAACTGGTAGAGCAGACGGATGCATTTTCTCTGCTGAGCTTGACAGCCTTTGAGGAATTCCGCGGTGCCGATTGTGATCAAACTGCTTTCTGCTCATTTGAGGGGGAATCTCTCCGGGATGTCGAAAGCATGGTTCATCTGATGAACCGCGAATTCTGTGCCAAACTGCCCGGATATCGGACGATTTTACGGGGATGTCTTTCCACCTTGCTGGCGCAGCTTTTTCGCCGGATGGCGATTCCTGAAATCGCGCCGGACCGTCGTAAATCTCTTCCTCCCGAAATCCTTGCCTATATTGAGGAACATTGCTGTGAGCATCTAACCCTTTCAGAGCTTGCAAGCAGATGCTTTTATCACCCCTCCTATTTCAGTCGGATTTTCAAGGAGGCGGTCGGAATCAGTTTGACGGAATTTATCGGTCAAAAACGCATGAAGCGTGCTGCCGAACTGCTTACCGGCACTCAATTAAGTATCGAAGAAATTGCCTGCACTGCCGGATATGCGGACAAAGGGCAATTTTACCGCCAATTCAAATTATTCTCCGGAATGACACCCCGTTCTTACCGGGAAAGTCATTCATTGGAATCGAAAGGATGACTTGATATGTTAGAGAAAAAAAGATTGGACGAATATTTTGATCTGCACCGAGATGAAATGATCCGGGATATCTGCCGTTTGGTGAGGATTCCGAGTGAACGCGGCGAATCCCGTCCGGGAATGCCTTATGGAGAAGGCCCCGCAAAAGCTCTGAACGAAGCAATGAAGATTGCCGAAGAACTTGGTTTCTCCGTCAAAAATTACGAGAATTATGTTTGCACAGCCGATCTGAATTCTCTTCCGACTGAACTGGATATTCTGGCACATCTTGATGTCGTTCCGGTCAGCGACAGCTGGACTGTCACACAGCCGTTTGCTCCGCTGGTACAGGACGGCCGGATTTACGGACGCGGAACAGCAGATGACAAAGGCCCCGCTGTTGCTGCCCTATATGCGATGAAGGCGGTCAAGGATTTAGGAATTCCTCTCACAAAAAATGTCCGGGCGATTTTGGGGACCGATGAAGAATGCGGAAGTTCGGATCTTGAACACTACTATGCCATCGAAAAAGAAGCTCCGAAAAGCTTTTCGCCCGATGCAGATTTCCCGCTCATCAATCTCGAAAAAGGCGGTTTACGCGGTGCTTTCTCCGCAGAATGGAAGGAAGATCCTGCGCTTCCCCGCCTGATTTCAGCGGACAGCGGTACCAAGCTGAACGTAGTTCCGGATAAAGCAAACGCACTGGTAGAAGGATTGGATCAAAAGGAATTGGAAGCCATTGCCAAAGCAGTCTCGCAAAAAACTGGCGTACAGTACACCATCACACCTGCAGATGCAAACAGGATTCGAATTGATGCCAAGGGAGTCGGTGCTCACGCTGCCAGCCCACAGGAAGGAAACAATGCTCTAACCGGTCTGCTTCGGCTGCTGGTATCTCTTCCTCTGGCGGAAAGTGAGGGCTTTACACGTCTTAAAACGGTGGAAAAATTCTTCCCACACGGCGACTGGCTCGGAAAAGCAGCCAATGTTGCAATGGAAGATGAATTGTCCGGCTATACGACTCTGAGCTTTGACATTTTCCATTACAACCTAACCGGACTGCAGGGCGAATTCGACTGCCGTGCCAGCATTCTGGCAAACGATCAGAATCTGCGGGATGTCATCCGCGATGAACTTCAGGCAGAAGGTATTACACTTGCCCCCTGTTCTGTCTTTGCCCCACATCATGTTCCGGCGGACAGTCCTTTTGTACAGACACTGCTCTCCTGCTATGAGGCCTTCACTGGCGAAAAAGGATACTGCATTTCTATTGGCGGCGGTACCTATGTGCACCACCTGCAAAACGGTGTCGCATTCGGATGTGCCCGCACCGGTGTCAATAACCGGATGCACGGCGATGATGAGTTTGCTGAAATCGATCAGCTGATTCTCTCCGCCAAAATTTTTGCCGCTGCAATTGCTGAAATTTGCGGCTGATCCCCAATCTCCTAACTGAAAATAACCCACAGAAATCGGAAGAATCCGTTTCTGTGGGTGCATAAAAATTTCCAATCTTTTGCTTTTGAAAGGAGCAACCTCATGAAATGTGGATACTGTGGAAAAAAGACCACCGGCAATGCCCCATATTGCAGCACCTACTGCCGGCAAAAAGGAGAGGCTCGCGTCAATTTCAGCCAGAAAACGCGAATTCCTTTTGCAGTCACCCAGATTCTTGCACTGGTTGGGGCGGCAATTGGGCTTGTCCTTCTCATAGCTCAAAAAACAGATGAAGGAATGCTCTTTCTCAGCGGTGGTCTTGCCATTTCCGGTATTGGGATGCTCGCTTTCCCTCGCAGTGGAAAAGCACTCTCTGTCTTTAGTCAAGTTGCCGGAACCTTATTTTTTGCTGTCGCGGTCGCGATCTTTCTCCTCTGGAGATAATTCCTCTGCAAACAGATCGGCCAGAACACGTGGGGCATATTCGCGGGTGCGTAAACCGCTGAACTGACGCACCAAATTTCCATTGAGAATGTTATGCGGCTCCGCTTTTAAAAAGATGGTAATGCACATCAATTCATCCTTAATTTTGCGGCGCCGAATCAGGCAATCCCGCAATTGCCGATAAATCCGGTATCCTTTTACCGCATTTAGTGAATGAAATTCAATATAATGTTCCAAATCGCAGAGTTCTGCGCTGACCTGACGGAGTTCTTCCGCCAGGTCTTTTTTTCGTTGTACCAGCCGCTCATACTCCTGTTTCATCGAGTCCGCGCGTTTCATCCACTCTTCTATCAAGGTATCCGGATTCTCTTGTACTGGAACGGTATGTGCTTTCGACAGCACTACCTTTGCCGGCTGAGCTTCCACTGTCTTTTCAATTTCCGATCCTTTTGATTTTTCTGATACTTTTTTCTTTCGGGTTGATTTTTTCTGGGGCGGCTTCACTTCAAAAGCCGGCACCTCTTCTTGCGGGATTTCCTCTGCAACAGTTTTCTCTACTTCTGTCCCCTGGTCTGAAAAGGGCGTCAGCCGCCAATGTTCCCGCTCTTTCGGTTTGATCATATTTTGTAAAATATTATTCGCCTTTGTCTCGGTCAATACCGTCGCCGCCATCCGGTCCGGTACGCAAATCCAATGATTGCCATCATTGATTGATAAGTATTGACCATCTTCATGTAACAATACAAATTGATTTTGCGCCATAAAAACCTCCTTACAGTCCTTGTCTTAAAATAATTTTCTGAAATTATTGTAGCACAAAAAATATATTTTGCACAGACAACTCTCGAATATTTTATTCATCCCAGTCTATATTTTGTAAAACACTGTCGAAATTGACAAGATTAGATGTTTTATTCTGAATATTCATACAAAATACAAATAAAATTCAAAATTAACGTTGCGCTTTTTTCATCCTTGTAGTATAGTAAAGGGAAGAAGTACAAAAAGATAGGAGTTTTGCATATGGAATTGGTAGAAGTTGGCATATTATCAATCGTTCCTCCCATCCTGGCAATCATTTTGGCCCTTTTGACAAAAGAAGTCATTTCCTCCCTGATGATCGGTATTTTTTCCGGTACTCTGATTTATGCCTGCTATACAGCAGACAGCGTACTGGGAATTGCAGTCAAAACTGTGGAAAACACTTTTACCCTCATGGCACAAAAGATGGCTGATAATATCAACATTATCCTCTTTCTCTGCCTGCTTGGTGCATTGGTCGCTGTCATCAGCAAAACTGGTGCTTCCGCAGCTTATGGCAGATGGGCAAGTAAAAAGCTGAAAGGAAAACGTTCCGCACAGCTTGCCACTGCCGCATTGGGAGTCCTAATCTTTATTGATGACTATTTTAACTGCCTGACTATAGGCACCGTTATGAAACCAGTCACCGATAAGTATCGTATTTCCCGCGCAAAATTAGCATATATCATTGATGCTACCGCTGCTCCGGTCTGTATTATCGCTCCGATTTCCAGTTGGGCGGCAGCAGTCGGATCTAATTTGCAGGAAGCCGGCGGTTTTGATAGTACCATGAGCGCCTTCGTTAGCTCTATTCCCTATAATCTCTATGCTTTATTATCGATTGGTCTGGTTATCTTCCTCTGCATCTCGAACTACGATTTCGGTCCTATGCGCCATTTGCAGGAAACCGCAGAACAAACCGGCAATGTCGGTGCAATAGACACCGATCAGGAACAAGAACTCCCCGAAACGAAAGGCCGGGTTTATGATTTGATCGTGCCGGTGCTCGCTTTGATTATTTTTTCAATTTTAGCCATGTTATATACAGGCGGTCTCTTCACTGGTGAAACATCCAACCTTGCCGATGCTTTCGGAAACTGTGATTCGGCAGCCTCTCTTGTTCTTGGCGGATTCGGTGGCCTTTTGGTTGCCTTCCTGTTCCTGATACCGCGCAAGGTCATTGGTTTCCGCGCCTTTATGGACTGCATCGGCGAAGGAGTAAAAGCAATGGTTCCTGCCTGCATTATCCTGACCCTCGCTTGGACAATCAGCGGTGTCTGCCGGGATATGCTCGGAACCGGTATCTTTGTAGGCGAATTCGTGGAAAGCATGAAAATTTCTCTTTATATCGTTCCTGCTATTGTATTTGTTGTTGCAGCGCTCTTATCATTCTCCACTGGTACGGCGTGGGGAACCTTCGGTATTTTGATTCCGATCGTCCTCACTGTCATGGAATCCATGGCCGGTACTCCCATTCTCACTGTTGCACTTGCAGCAACCTTAGCAGGATCTGTTTTCGGAGATCATTGTTCTCCCATTTCAGATACCACCATTCTCTCCTCCACCGGCGCTGGATGCGATCACATCCAGCATGTTTCCTCCCAGATGCCATATGCTCTGATCACCGCCATTGCCAGCTTCTGCGGATATGTCGCAGCTGGTTTAAGCAAAGGAAACGTCTTTATTACATTGGGAACCGCTATTGTCGTTTTAATTGTGATGATTATCATCCTGCATTCTGTATCAGCACCCAGAAAAAAGAGTTCCGCTCAATAAAATTTATAGAAAACGGGGCAGCCCCATTTACGCTGCCCCGCTTTTTTATTATTCTTCTATAGGAGAATATTCTCCGTCCGGATCAAATCCATCCGGCATATTCCCATCAGTTTCAATAATTATTTTTCCTTGCTGCTGAGTAAATGTTACAGTATACTCCGCGCTAGAATAGGATACTGCGGTCCCGTTTCCATCCGAGCGTGCAACCTGATGTTCCACTCCGGCACCACTTGAATCCAGCAGGGTGAATTCAAAAGACGTTGTATCCTGCGGTTCAATGGATAAAATTATTCCTGCCTCGTTTTGATAAGTACCTTTCCATTCCATCGGACTCTCCACGTTGGATGTTTCGCTGCCTCCCGATTCTGTCTGACTATTTTCCGTACTTTGGGAAGATTCTTCCGCTGCCTTGCAGAATGGATCATCTTCCGGTGCGTAAGCAGATCCATCCGGATAATAGGTAAAGATCTGCTGATTTTCCTGATCAACCAACACCGATGTTTCCATTGTCACCATTTCATCCGAAATCAGAAAGTGATAGTAGTGGCGCCCATTCCATTCCAAGTCCTCAGAATTGACAGACAGCGTGTAAATTTTTTCAAAATCAAGGGGAAGCCTCTCTTTGACAAGTTCCATTGCCTCTTCAGAGGAAAACTCATCTTCTTTCTCCGTCACAGCGGAGGAAACCGAACTTTCTTCCTGCGGTTCGTCATTCTGTGTACAGGAAGCCAGCATCCCGGTACATAAGCACAAAGCTATCCCTACTGCCATTAGTTTCTTCCATTGTTTCATGCTAAAACTCCTTTCCCTCCGCAATCGGGAGTTCCATGATGTAATCATCCATGATGAATCCATGTCCAATATCCGTTTCCACTGCATCAATTTCCTGAAATCCCAATTTTTGATATACTCCAATGGATCCGGTATTGTATTTGTTTACAGTCAGATAGACTGCACGAAGGTTCTGCGAGGCCGCATCCCGGCATAATTGTTCTACAACTGCGCGGGCTATTCCCTTTCCACGTACCCGTTCCTGCAAGTACAACTTACTCAAAAAAAGACGGTCTCCTTCCCGTACAAAGCCGCAGTATCCGCAAGGAATCCCCTCCCACCGGATCAGCCAGTAGGTGTACCCGTTTTCCAGTTGTTTCTGCAAAGCCTCCCGGCTCTGATATTTTTCCAACATATAGTCCACTTGCTCTTTGCCCAAAAGCTGCGTATAATGCTGCCGCCAAATTTCTTCTCCCAAAGCGGCAATCACTGCAATATCCTCCTGAGATGCAGCAGAGTTCCAATTCAATTTTTGCATGCAGATTCCTCCTTTATTTTATGGTATCACAGCCTTTTTTCTTTTTCAAGCAACTTTTTATGAATGTTTCCTTAGTTTTTATTGACTGATCGTCAAGAAATTTGCGGACTTTTTTAAAAGACTGTTCCTTTCGGAACAAAACGTTTATAATGAGAAAAACAAGCATTGAATGGAGGCGTGCTTTATGATACATCAGCTTAAGGTATTATCCAGCTTGGAAAAAGTTTTTCCGGATCAATGTCCGCAGGAGTATTCCGGACAATTTTCCATGCTTCGCTGCGACCAGCTCTCTTTCCAGATTGCCTATCAGATTGAAGCGGCTGCCAATATCCATTATCATTCTCTTGTCAAGGCAGCTGTTCAATCGCCGCTTGCACCGTGGCTGAATCTAACCCAAGTTGTTTGTGTTCCTTCCCGGTATCCGGTATCGGACAGCTCAGACGGGAATTATCTCCGGACAAAACCCGGCCTCTATCCTGACCTTCTCCGCCCATTTCCGGAAGAGGGTGTGCGCATTCCAGCCGGAGAATGGAATGCTGTCTGGGTACAGATTCTTTCCGATTCCGCAACGCCTGCCGGACGATTCCCGGTGACAGTTACCCTCACGGTGGAGGCAAACGGGAATATCGAAACTTACGAAAAAGAGGTAACGGTCGAAGTAATCCCGGCAGAACTTCCCAAACAAAAACTGGTTCACACCGAATGGTTCCATGGGGACTGTATCGCCGATTATTACCATGTGCCGGTTTGGAGCGAGGAACACTGGAAACTGCTGGAAGGTCAAATCCGTACAGCTGCCAAATATGGTGTCAATATGCTGCTAACACCGGTCTTCACTCCAGCACTGGATACCCGAATTGGCGGAGAACGCACTACCATTCAGTTGGTGGACATCAAACGCGAAAACGGAAGCTATTCCTTTGGATTCGACAAGCTGGATCGCTGGGTTGCGATGTGCCGTTCCTGCGGAATTGAATTCTTTGAAATTGCGCATCTCTATACGCAGTGGGGCGCCAAACACTGTCCCAAAATCATGGCGACCGACAACGGAGAATATCGCCGGATTTTCGGTTGGGAAAGCGATGCGGTCAGTCCGGAATACCGTACTTTCCTAGAAGCTTTTCTGCCCGCTCTTACTGCAGAACTCTCCCGGATCGGCCTCGAAAAAAGACAGGTTGTTTTCCATATTTCGGACGAACCCAGCACAGAAGCGCTTCCGCAATATGAAGCCTGCAAAGAACAAGTGAAGCATCTGCTGGAAGGTTATACTATCATGGATGCTTTGAGCGATTTCAGCTTTTATCAGCAGGGAGTCTGCACCCATCCGGTTGTAGCAACCGATCATGTCAATCCCTTCCTGGAGAACCAAGTTCCGGGATTGTGGGTCTACTACTGCTGCGGACAGGGAAATCGGGTCAGCAACCGTTTCATGGCAATGCCATCCGCCCGCAACCGTATCATCGGCCTTCAATTCTATAAATATCAGATTGCCGGATTCCTGCAATGGGGATTTAACTTCTATAATACCATGCACTCGGTTCGCCATATCGATCCCTTTGCGGTGACGGATGCCGACTGTGCCTTCCCTTCCGGCGATGCATTCCTCGTCTACCCCGGTGACGACGGTCAGCCTTGGGATTCCATCCGAATCCGAATTTTCTTTGAGGCAATCAACGACCTCCGTGCCTTGGAACTGCTCGAATCTCTTGCCGGACGGGAGTTTGTCATGAATTTGATGGAGGGCAGTCTTTCGAAAGAAATTACTTTCTTTGAATATCCGCAGGAAGCTTCTTATCTTCTAAATCTTCGCAGTCGGATCAATTGCGAAATTCAAAAAAGAATCTAAAACAATATGCCGTCCGCTTCTGCTGTTTCCACCAAAAAAAATGGCGGATCGGACGGTAAATTTTTGTTGACAAGCATCCCTTGTTTGTGCTATAATATTAGTACCTCTAAAAGGGTTTATTTTTTTGTGCAAAAATCGGTCTGGAAACAGACCGGCCTTTCCGAAACGGAACCCAACGCAGAGGAAAGCAAATCCAAGCGTTCTCTTTTTTGAGGGAGGCAAAACAGTCCGATTATACAGGAGGTGCCGAACATGCGTGTCAAAATCACATTGGCCTGCACAGAGTGCAAGCAGCGCAACTACAACACAATGAAGGAAAAGAAAAACGATCCTGACAGACTGGAAATGAGCAAGTACTGCCGTTTCTGCAAGAAACACACCGTCCACAAGGAAACCAAGTAAGTGAGAAAGGGGAACAGGCATGGCAGAGCAGAATGAAAAAAAAGCTCTCGAGAAAACTCAGAAGTCAAAGCCTGCTAAGAAAAAGGATGGCTTTCTGAAAAAAGCTTCCCGTTTCTTCCGAGACTTGAACAGCGAGATGAAAAAAGTCGTCTGGCCATCCAAAAAGCAAGTGCTTAATAATACCGGCGTTGCTTTTGTAATGATGGGTTCGGTCGGCATTGTCATCTGGGTGCTCGATTGGGTGCTCACCGTAGTACGGGGATTCGTTCTCGGTATGTAAATCTGTTCGTTCCAATTTTCTAATGCTGATTTGTCGGAGGTCTGAATATGTCAGAAACACCAAAATGGTATGTCGTACACACCTATTCCGGGTATGAGAATAAAGTTGCACAAAATATAGAAAAGTTCGTAGAGAACCAAGGTCTCGGCGATCTGATTTTTGAGGTAAGCATACCCACGGAAACGGTTGTCGAATATAAAGACGACAAAAAGCGCGAAGTGGAACGGAAAATTTTCCCCGGCTATGTCCTTGTGAAAATGATCCTCACCGATGATTCCTGGTATGTGATCCGGAATATCCGCGGTGTAACCGGTTTTGTCGGCCCCGCAAGCAAACCTATCCCCCTGACCGACGAGGAAGTCGAAAAGCTGGGTGTGGAAGTGCGGACCGTCGAAGTGGATTACACGGTCGGAAACAACGTCAAGATCATTCATGGACCTCTCGAAGGCTTTATCGGCCGCGTAGAGGAAATCGATGTGGACAAAAACATCGTCAAAGTGACCGTCTCCATGTTTGGACGGGATACTCTGGCAGAACTTCAGTTGGGCCAGGTGGAACTGGTTCAGGACTGAAATCCTTAGCAAAGCAAAATCGAAGCATCCGGCAGGATGCCTTTCAGATTGGAATAGAACAAAAGGTTCCAATTTGAATGTGGGAGGAAGGGTATCCCCTTTCCGCCATTCACCACGTTATTTTGGAGGTGCTTATTTATGGCTCAGAAAGTTACAGGCTATATCAAGCTGCAGATCCCGGCAGGCAAGGCAACGCCTGCACCGCCAGTTGGTCCCGCTCTCGGCCAGCACGGCGTTAACATTATGTCCTTCACCAAGGAATTCAACGAGCGCACAAAAAATGATATCGGCATGATTATCCCGGTTGTCATCACCGTTTATGCCGACCGTACTTTCAGCTTCATCACCAAAACCCCTCCCGCAGCTGTCCTGATTAAAAAAGCTGCTGGTCTGGAATCCGCTTCCGGCGAGCCCAACAAGAAAAAAGTTGGTAAAATCACCAAGGAGCAGGTACAGAAGATCGCTGAAACCAAAATGCGTGACCTCAACGCAGCCAACATCGATACTGCAATGAGCATGATCGCTGGTACCGCTCGTTCGATGGGCATCGAGGTTGTGGATTAACCCCCCGTCCGCGTGGGAGGATAATTCCGCTATGA
The DNA here is from genome assembly GCA_050943495.1 of Candidatus Merdivicinus sp. GTDB lineage: Bacteria > Bacillota > Clostridia > Oscillospirales > Ruminococcaceae > Merdivicinus. The sequence continues at coordinate 85,330 of JBMNPH010000004.1, read as the reverse complement.
ACCACTAATTCAGGGAGGATTATTGTCATGAAACATGGTAAAAAATATACAGACAGCCTCAAAGCCTACGACCGCAGCAACTTGTTTGAAGCGTCTGAGGCTCTGGCTACCGCTGTCAACAATGCAAAAGCAAAATTTGATGAAACTGTAGAAGTCCATATCCGTCTGGGCGTTGACTCCCGTCATGCTGACCAGCAGGTCCGCGGCGCAGTTGTTCTGCCCAACGGCACTGGTAAAAATGTCCGCGTTTTGGTTATCTGCAAAGGCGCAAATGTAGAAGCTGCTCAGGCTGCTGGCGCTGACTATGTCGGCGAAGAATACGTTCAGAAGATCCAGACCGAAGGCTGGATGGATTTCGACGTTGTCATCGCTACCCCCGATATGATGGGCGTTGTTGGCCGTCTTGGTAAAGTGCTCGGTCCGCGTGGCTTGATGCCTTCTCCTAAAGCCGGAACTGTTACTCCTGACGTTGCAAGAGCAGTTACCGAAGCAAAAGCTGGTAAGATCGAATACCGTCTGGATAAAACCAACATCATCCACTGCCCTATCGGCAAGGCTTCTTTCGGCGCTGAGAAACTCCTCGAGAACTTTGACGCTCTGATGAACGCAATTGTCAAGGCAAAACCCGCCGCTTCCAAGGGTCAGTATGTCAAATCCTGCGTGGTTGCTACCACCATGGGCCCCGGCGTACGTATTAACCCCACTCGCTACGGCGCATAAATTCCAAAAAAATTACACCACAGGTCTTGACAAGCTGCTTGACCTGTGGTATAATAATAAGGCTGGAATCCAAAGACAGCAGGTCCTGTGAAAACAGGCTAACGGTTTGCCGCCTGCCGAGGAAGACCAAAATACCGCCATGTATTTTGCCCTTCTCTGTCTTGGAGAAGGGTTTTCTCATACGGATTTCCACGACTTTATGTTGGAGGTGAATCAATTGGCTAGCGAAAAAGTTTTATTGGAGAAACAGCAGGCTGTTGCCGAACTCAAAGCAAAACTCGACAAGGCTGTTGCAGGTGTTCTCGTCGACTACAAAGGTATCGACGTTGCAAACGACACGCAGCTGCGTAAAGAATTGCGCGAAGCAGGCATTGATTACTGCGTTTACAAGAATTCCATCATCCGTTTTGCAGTAGAGGGTACCCCTTATGCAGACCTCGCAAAATATTTGGATGGTACAACCGCTTTCGCTGTATCTGAAGAGGATGCAACTGCAGCTGCTCGCATTATTGCAAAATATGCAAAGGCTGTCAAAGAAGGCTTTAATGTGAAAGCTGGTTTCGTCGAGGGCAAAATGCTCGATGTTGCCGGTGTCAACGAACTCGCAGAGATCCCCTCTCGGGAAGTGCTTATCGCACGTGTTCTCGGCGGTTTCAACGGTGTTATCCGCAACTTCGCCGTTGTTCTTGATCAGATTCGGGAACAGAAAGAAGCTTGCTAACTATTGAATGATTCAAAATTTAGGAGGGTACTACCATGGCTTCTGAGAAAGTATTGGCTATGATTGAAGAAGTAAAAGCTCTGACTGTTTTGGAGCTTGCTGAGCTCGTTAAAGCTCTGGAAGAAGAATTCGGCGTTTCTGCTGCTGCTGCGACTGTTACTGTTGCTGCTGGCGCTGCTGCTCCTGCTGAGGAAGAGAAATCTGAATTCGACGTTGTTCTGGCTGAAGTTGGCGATGCGAAGACCGCTGTCATCAAAGCTGTTAAAGAAATCACTGGTCTCGGCCTGAAAGAGTCCAAAGAGATCGTTGACAACGCTCCGAAAGCAGTTAAGACTGGTGTTTCCAAGTCCGATGCTGAAGAGATGAAGAAGAAACTCGAAGACGCTGGCGCTAAAGTCGAGCTCAAATAAGTTTCAGAAATCAAAAACCGCAGAATCTTGTATTTGTCAGGATTCTGCGGTTCTTTTTTATTCTATTATTTTCATGATAGTTTCTGCTACTTGTTTCGATTGTACTGCTTTCCCACTCTCATTATAATGGTATCCATCCATCACGCGATATTCCGGATGTCCAAGCACGAGAGCATAGAGATCATCAACCGGAAGCTGATATTTCTCCGCCAAGTCCAAAACTACCTGATTCCGTTCCGTAACCACTTGATTTAATGAATCCAATTCTGCCGGATTTCCGGAACGAGTAATAGGAGTCGATAAGGTCAAAATTACATGCGGACAAACCGTCAATAATTTTTTCAGCGTTTCTTCATAAGCATGCTCGTATACATCTAATGGAAAGTCCCGCCCATGCAGGCCGTGATTGAAATGGATACAATCATAAGGATATGCTTCCAGATAGAGGTTCAGTTCCTTTGCGAAAAAAGGATCTGCCGCAAATTTGGAGGTCGCAAATTGATCGACATAAGCCTTTCCCCTCAGTTCCTCCTGTACCCCATCCCGGTAGCCGCATACAATAGAGTCTCCAATCAGCAAAATACGAGGCAAATCTCCAGACTCTGCCTGTTCCCACCAAGTCCTAGTCCATTCCAATGGTTCACGGTGAATCATGATTCTCATCCTTTCGATTTTCCATCTGTTTTTTGGAATGCTTTCCATATCTGCGATAAAGCAGTACGGACAGCAAACTTAATAAAATCATTCCGCCTGCACTGACGAGAAATGCTGGCGAAGTTGGATCCGTGATATTATCTCCTAAAAATGTTCCTGCCAACAATGCCGGAAACATTCCTGCCATTCCACCAATCAGACTGGGCAGCCAGGGAAGCCGACTTGCCCCCAGATACATACTGACGACATCTCCTGGTAAAAAGCCCAATACACGCAGAAAAAATGAGAAAAACCATGGATTGTGCCGTTGAAATTCCCGTAATTTTCTGGCTTTTGGATATTTACGAAAAATGCTTTGTACCAATTCTACTCCAGACAACCTTCCCAACCAATAAGGAATAGACAACACAACGGCAGTTCCACACAAATTGATCAAAATTGCTGCAGCCGGCGGAAACAAAACTCCACTCAGTGCGTAAATTACTAGAATAGGAAAGACAATGGAAAGTGATTTCAATGAGAACAGCAGCATCAAAAAAGCAATGGCTGGAATGACCTGACGAGGAGCCTGTGATAACAGAAAATCCAGAGAAAAATCCTCCCGATACCGCAATCCGATCATAAAAAATAGAAAAATTGCCGCAATCGGAATCCATTGCAGAAAAAGTTTTCCTTTCGAAATTTTTTTCTTTTTCAAAATCGGCATCCCTTCTTTTCTTTTATTGTACCCTTTTTCTGTATCAGATGCAAGAACAAATTGGAAATTTATCCAGAGAATCTGTCAATTTTTCTTGTAGTATTTTTAAAAAATATGTGGATTTTTTTTATTTTTTGTGGTATAATGACGTTACTGTGCAATAATTGAGCGGAATAATGTGGCTTTCTTGCTGCTATTCCAGTAACTTATAAATAGGAGGAATTCTTGGGGAGAAGTATGCTTTGTTTTGTAAACGGTTACATAATTTTTAATATCGAGAGGAGACACTGAGATGACCGGATTTATGAAAGCACTTTCTGGATTTTTCGGTGCAAAAGATATGACCGAAGGAAATCCATACAGCTGCTTGGTTCAATTTGCTATCCCGCTGCTGATCGGAAATCTAGCCCAACAGCTTTACAACACTGTCGACTCCATTGTAGTTGGAACCTACGTCGGTGACAATGCATTGGCTGCTGTAGGGGCGAGTATGCCGCTTTTCAATTTAATTTTAGTTCTGTTTGTAGGGATTTCCACTGGCGCCAGTATTATGGTCGCACAGTATTTTGGTGCAAAAGATCGAGAGATGCTTTCAGATACTGTCGGAAATGCGATTATACTAACATTGATTGCATCAATTTTTATGATGATTGTAGGGGTTCTGACTGCGGAATGGTTTATGAATCTTCTGGATACTCCGGCAGATATTATGGCGGATTCCTGCAGTTACCTGAAAATTATTTTTCTGGGTATTGCCGGTGTGGCTTTCTATAATATTTTGACCGGTATTCTCAGAGGCCTGGGAGATTCCTTAATGCCGCTGATTTTTTTGCTGATTGCCTGCGGTCTAAATATTGTACTAGATTTGGCGTTCGTAATTCTTTTCAAATGGGGGGTTGCCGGTGTCGCATGGGCAACTATCATTTCACAGGCTGTTTCCAGCATCCTCTGTCTCTTCCGTTTATTTCAGATGAAATCTGTTTTAACCATCAATCGTCATGCTTTCCGTTTGAAAGGAAATCTGGTTAAGCAGTTGGTTTGGCTTGGATTGCCTTCCGGCGCAACACAGGCAATCTTCTCTATGGCGGCACTAATTGTGCAATCTCTGACCAATTCTTTCGGTACTCTTGTAATTGCCAGTAATGTAATTGTCATGAGAGTGGATGGTTTTGCTATGATGCCAAACTTTAGTTTTGGAATCGCAATGACCACCTTTGTCGGACAGAATATCGGAGCTGGAAAGATGGATCGGGTTGATCAGGGGAATAAAGATGGGCTCCGGCTTGGATTACTGGTTTCTGTTATCTTGGTTGCTGCTATTTTACTCTTTGGCCGCTCTTTGATGAGTCTTTTCACTTCTACAACAGAAGTAATAGACTTCAGCATGAAGATGATGCAAATTTTGGCAGTCGGCTACATTGCAATGGCTGTTACTCAGACATTATCCGGTACCATGCGTGGTGCAGGAGACACTATTACTCCTATGTGGATTTCCATGGTGACAACTGTTATTATTCGAATGCCGCTGGCTTACTTAATAGCTTTTCTTACCCGCAGCGAAGAAAATCCAGTTGGGAATCCCGCCTGTATTTTCATTTCGTTGGTAATTTCCTGGATAATTGGCGCAGTTCTGACCTTTTTTATGTATCGACTTGGAAAATGGAAAACAAAAGGATTTGCAAGACGGCAAAATTCCGCCGCATAAAACTGAATCCCCCTTCCGGACAGAAGGGGGATTTTTTGATTTCTACCAAGGCTGATCAAAATCTTGCAAAGCTTTTTCAGGTACATCATAGAAAAATATTTGATTCGGATAGCGTTTAAACAAACTCCGACCGCCTTCATCGCCATGGATTGCCAGCAGTTCTTCCCGAAACCGAGAGGAAAATATAGTCGGAGATCCGAAGTGATTCCCCGCTCTAACACGGCCGAGAGGCAAATGTTGATGAGAAAAATTCTTCAGAAAATCAGCCAGTAAATCACCAGTAAAATATGGCTCATCACAGACAAAGAAGCAAAGGTTTGCATCTGATCTGGCAGCACAAACTCCTGCCCGCATGGAAGCAGCCATCCCCTCGTCAGGGGGCGGGGCTTCTATAACAGAAAATCCCAGTCGAATCGCTTCTTCCCGGATTACCAATTCTTGCGTCACCACCAAGATCCGGCACGAATCGGAAACAGCATTCACAGAATCTAAGGCATACCGGAAAAGAGGCTGTCCCGCAAAATCAGCCAGCAGCTTTTTTCCGCCTGCTTCCGCGGATTGTGAGGCAAATCGGCGGGATATCCCGCCGGCCAACAAAATCAAATCAATTTTCATCTTTTTTCAGGAGACCCAGCGCAATATCTTCCGGCCGGATAGGAAGTTCCCGGAAATACAGGCCGGTGGCATTGGCAATGGCATTGGTAATCGCTGGCGCTGGGGTATTGATGACCAGTTCCCCGATGGACTTTGCACCAAAGGGACCGGTAGGCTCATAACTGCTTTCAAATTCCACCCGGATTTTTCCAGCGTCCAGACGGGTGGGAATTTTATATTGCAGGAAGGAGTTGTTCATCATCCGCCCAGCTTTATCGTACTGGATATTCTCAAACAGGGTCATGCCGATGCCCTGGACAATGCCGCCTTCGGTCTGGACAGTAGCCAGATTCCGGTTGATGACAGTGCCGCAGTCCACAGCCGCCGCGTAATCCACGATTTCTACCTTGCCGGTTTCCGGATCCAGGTCGATTTCCACCATACCTACCATGAAGGGAGGAGGCGAAACGGGAGAGGAATGGGACTCGCTGGCGGAAATACAGCGATTGTGGCCTTCAAAGCTGGCATAGCCAATCTGGGACAGGCTTACTTCTTTGCCGGTAGCCGGACAGAATACCCGCTTGCCGTCAAATTCCGCATCTTCCACCGAGATATCTAGCAGTCTTGCGCCGGTTTCCAGGATTTTCTCCCGGAGCTTTTCGCAGGTTTTTACCACTGCCATACCGGTGACATAGGTGGTGGAGGAAGCGTAGGAACCGGTGTCATAGGGAGACTGGTCGGTGTCCACGCCTCGAACGGCAATCCGGTCCAGGTCGCAGTCCAGGCAATCCGCCGCCATCTGGGCCAAAATGGTGTCACAACCGGTTCCCATATCGGTACAGCCCACCAGCAGGGTGTAAAAGCCGTCGTCATTGAGGCGGATTTCCACGCTGGCAATGTCCACGCCGGAAATACCGCTGCCCTGCATAGCCATGGCCACGCCGACGCTGCGAATATGGCCGTTTTCCAGGACTTTTGCCGGGAATTTTTCCTGCCAGTTCATCATTTCCTTGGCTTTGGCCATACATTTGTCCAGGGTGCAGCTGTTGCAGGTTTCGTTATAATAGGTGCGCATCACCTGGCCTTCCAGCACCATGTTTTTCTCTCGGATGGTGCAGGGGTCCATGTGTAGGGCTGCCGCCATTTCATTGACCGCAGTTTCCACTGCATAGATGCCCTGGGTTGCGCCGTAGCCCCGGTATGCGCCGCCGCCCATAGTGTTGGTATACACAACGTCACAGGCAAACCGTGCCGCTTCTACGCCGCCGTAAAGGGAAAGGGACTTGTGTCCCACCAGGCCGATGGTGGTGGGGCCGTGTTCGCCGTAGGCTCCGGCGTTGGACAGGGCGTACAGGTCGATGGCCTTGATGACGCCATCCTTATTGGCGCCGATGCGGACGGTCATCTGCATTTCGTGCCGGGGGGAACCATTGGTCATGGATTCTTCCCGGGTATAGACAATGGCTGCCGGACGACCGGTTTTTAATGTGACAAAAGCGGGATAGACTTCGCTGACGGCGCTTTGTTTTGCGCCGAAACCGCCGCCGATACGGGGTTTTAGCACTCGAATCTGGGATTTGGGGATTTCCAGGGCATTGGAGAGAATCCGCCGCACATGGAAGGGAACCTGGGTCGAACTAATGAGGCTTAAACGGCCATACTCATCCAAATAAGAGTAGGTGCGGAAGGTTTCCATCATGGCCTGATTGTTGGCCTTGGTATGATAGGTGCGTTCCAGTACCACATCGCAGGCGGAAAGAGTTTCTTCCACATTGCCTACCTCAAAGACATCGGTGCTGCAAAGGTTCCGGTGATTGTCTGCGCCAACGGGACACAGGGCCTTGAAATCCTCCTCCGGATGCACCAGAATGGGGTTGTCCTTGGCCTTGGTAAAGTCCAGCAGAGGTTCCCGCACATCGTATTTCACCTTGATTAAATTCATGGCTTTCAAGGCCGCCGCTTCATTTTCTGCGGCGATAATAGCCACCGGGTCCCCGGCACAGCGCAGATGTTTATCCAGAATCAGTCGGTCGTAGGGACTGGGTTCCGGATAGGTCTGGCCTGCTGTGGTAAACCGAGATTTGGGCACGTCCTCATAGGTGAAAATAGCGGCAACTCCCGGCACTTTGGAAGCCGCGGCAGTGTTGATTTCCTCAATGAAGGCGTTGGCGTGAGGGCTGCGGAGCAGTTTTACCACCAGCGTATTCTGGGGAATCAGGTCGCCGGTGTAGACCGGTTTGCCGGTGACAAGGCTCATGGCGTCCTTTTTCCGGACACGGCTGTTTACATAGCTCATTTTGTCCCCTCCTGTTTCCATGCCAGATATTTTTTGATGGCCCGCAGCTGGCTCTGGTAACCGGTGCACCGGCAGAGATTTCCCGCCAGGTATTCCTGGATTTCCTGTTCGGTGGGATTTTCCAGTTCCTTGACCATAGCCAGAACGTTCATGATAAAGCCGGGACTGCAAAAGCCGCACTGCTCGCCGCCTTCATCCGCCAGAAATCCGCCGAACTCCTCTGCTTCTTTCTGCAAGCCTTCTAGGGTAGTGACAGATTTTCCGTCCGCCCGGACTGCCAGGACACTGCAGGACAGCACCGGTTTTCCGTCCAGATGGACGGTGCAGAGGCCGCAGTTGGAGGTTTCACACCCACGTTTTACCGAATAACAGCCGTGTGCCCGCAAAAAGTCCAGCAGCACTAAATCCGGGGCCACGTCCTCGGTGTATTTCTTTCCGTTAATTGTCACTGTAATCTGCATCATTCCACCTCCCGCAGACGATTGACTGCCCGTTTTGCCAGAACGCCGGCTAAATGCTGGCGGTATTCGGCGCTAGCCCGCATATTGCTTCCAAAAGGCAGGCTCTGGGCTTTTTCCACAATGGTTTCCATGGATTCCGTGAGGGTCAGTCCCTCCACTGTCAGTGCCCGCATGGGACGTCCGCCGATGACCAGCCGCAAGTCTCCATTCAGGGAAGATGCAGCGCAGGTCAGGACGGGGATGTCCGTTTCGGTGTTGCGAAAGCTTTCGTAGACCGCTTTCCGTCCGGTTTTATGGACAATGACCCGGGCCAGCACGTCCCGGTCATAGGGCATAGCGGCATACTGGGCAAGGGGGATGATTCCCGCGCCCGCCAGTTCCACGTCGCAATCCAGAGCCAGCAGCCAGGTGAGAATGTCCGAGAATCCGAACCGGGAATACAGGCTTCCGCCCAGGGTGGCGCAGTTGCGGAACTGCACGCCCACAATGTGCCGCACCATATCGGCGAAACCTGCGCCGAATACCTCTTTCAGCCGAGCATTGGTTTCCAACTGCCGCAGAGTGACCATAGCCCCCAGAACAAAGGCATCATCTGTTTCCTCAATAGTGTCCAGTCCTAAGCCGGACAGATCAATCAGGGTGCCGATGCGGCGCTTGCCCATTTTCATCCAGCATCCGCCGCCTAAAACGGCGCTGCTTTTCTTTTGATTCAGGGTAAAGGCTTCCTCCAAGGAAGAAACCTTCACGTATTGTTGTACCGTAAACAAGTTACAGCCTCCTTTCGGTTTTCCAGTAAAAATATCCGTCCGCCGACAGGGTGAAATTTTCCCCGTAAAGCGGTTTGAGCTGTTGACAAAGGGTTTCCCCCAGGTTTTGGGACGCCGGAAGAAATTTCGTTTCCCCATCCCGCAGAATCAGCACCCCGTCCCCATAAGTTAAGGCCAGATTGGGGTCATGAACGCTTAGGAGGGCACATTTTCCTCCGGCAATCACTGCCTTTTGCAGGATTTTTAAGAAATCCTGCTGGCGTTTGACATCCAAACTGGCGGTGGGTTCGTCCAATAGAAGAAGGGACGCGTTTTGGACCATAGCCCGAGCCAGAGCCGCCATCTGACGTTCGCCGCCGCTCATTTGGTCCATGGGCCTTTCAGCCAAATGGGAAATGCCTAGAGTTTCCAAGGCGTTCCGTGCACTGTTCCGGTAGGTTTCCCCGGGAACCTCTCCCCATTTCAGATAAGGCGCCGCCCCTAGCATGGCAAATTCTTCCGCTGTCATTTCAACTGATTGTATATTTTGTGGAAGATATCCGATTTGTTTTGACAATTCTCGTGGTAATAGCCCCAAAATTGACTGATTTTTCCAACTAATGGTTCCTTTTTGAGCTGGCACTAAACCACATAGTGCTCGAAGCAAAGTAGATTTTCCGGATCCGTTTGGTCCCAACAAGAAAAAAAGGCCAGTTTCGGGAAGTGAAAAAGATACATTTCGAAGAATAATTTTTCCGGTAAGCGAAACCGAGAGATTTTCAACGGATAATCCCATCATATTTGCCTACCTTTCTGCCTCGCAGCCCGAAGAAATAAACCGCAAAGAAATACTGCCCCGAACAGAGAAGTAAAAATACTTACCGGAATTTCTACCGTAGACAGACAGCGTGCACAGAGGTCAGCAGCCATCAAAAGAATACCACCTGTAAAAAAGCACGATCCAATACTTTTCGTAATGTCTTTCCCGCCCAAAAATCGCAGAATATGAGGGGCGAGCAATCCAATCCAACTAACAACCCCTGCCGCTGAAACGACTGCTGCGACCAGAACGGTGGCACATCCAACGGCTAACAGACGCACTCGGATGGGGCGAATGCCCAGACTCTGAGCTTGGTCATCTCCCAAAGACAAAAGTTTGATACGGAACCGTCCACCGTACAAAAGCAACAGAGCAGGAAGGATGAGCAAGGTTACCACAGCCACTTCATTCCAGCCGCTGATATTCTGAAAGCTACCCATAAGCCAGTATTCAATGGAAGCCAGCTGTTTTTCAGGATCTGCCAGGAATTTCAAAAGCATTAAAATGGCGGAAGAAATGCTCCCCACTACGATTCCCGCCAGTACCATTCCCAGAACCCGGTTGTGACGAACAAAGGAAGCCAAAAACAAGGCAAAACCTACGGTCAGGATTCCGCATCCGAAGGCGGAAAGAGGGATCGTCCACCCCGGTAGGAACAACAGCGCAGTCACTGCTCCTACAGAACAGCCGCTGGTGACTCCCAGCACATCCGGGGAAACCAGCGGATTTGCAAAAACTGTCTGAAATACCATGCCGGATACTGCTAACGCACCTCCTCCCAATGCAGTCAGAACGACTCGTGGGAATCGAATGTTCCAGAATACCGATGCTGCCATTTCTGACGGATGGTTTCCGAGTAAAATGGCGCTGATATCCCAGAGCGTCAGCGAATAACGCCCCAGACAAGCAGAAAGGACGAGCATCCCCGCCCACAGGACCATTGTGGCCCAAAAGCGCTTGTTCATGCCCGTCCCTCCTTTTTATTTGATTTATTCAGCGGCGTATTCGATGCCAAAATAGGTCTGGTAAAATTCTGATGCGGCAGTTTCTACTTCCTCAGCGGTTACCACGTCCGGATGCAGCTGGTTTGCCAGCCACAGAATGCCCAACACGCTGGACGCGGTGGGGTAGTCCCAGGCTTCGGTTTCACCGGGGAAAATCACAACGCTGTTATCAGCGTCCTGGACAGCGGAAAGGCTTGCGAATCGCTCATCCGACAGGAATTCATCCCGGGTATAATCGCTGTACGACACGAGGAAAATTTTATCTGGATTCCAGCCTACCAGTTCTTCGGCAGTGACATCCGCCCACTGGTCGCTGTCGATTCCCGCCGCCACATTGACGCCTCCTGCCATTTCAATCAGGTCGTTCTGGTACATTCCAGAACCGGCGGTACGGAGCATATCGCTGCCAGCGATATAAACGGTGGGTTTGTCCTCCAAATCCGCGGTACGGGCGGAGACATCCTCCATAACTTCGTTATAATAGGATACCAGCTGATCCGCCTTTTCCTCACATCCGGTGGCAACACCCAACATTTCCACGGTTTCCAGGAAGGTAGGCATCGTTTCCGGATCGATAACAGCTACTGGAATATCCAGCGCTTCAAACTGCTCGACAGAATCTTTCAGCTTCATGGGGAGGACTACCAGGTCCGGTTCCAAAGCCGCGGTTTCCTCCACATTGACACCTTTGCCGGAGCCTACGGCAGGCAGTTCCAGCAGTTCCGGAAAGGCTTCTGTATAAAGGGGGCGGGTTTCCGCTTTCATTTCAATACCAACCAGCTTGTCCTCAGCGCCGATAGCGGCCAACAGGGATGTGGACAGATAATAAACCGATACCACTTTTTCAGCGGGCGCATCCAGAGTAACGGTGCGGCCGGCATGATCGGTGAAAGTAATTTCACCAGTAGTTTCCGCAGAAGACTCTGCTATACTTTCTGCAGAGGCTTCCTCCGAAACAACGGAACTTTCCGCTTCCGAGGAAGTTTCAGACTGACCACCGCAGGCAGTCAGAGAGGAAACAGCTAACAGGGAGGCCAACATCAAAGAAAACAGGGATTTCATTTTCATTGTCAAACATCCTTTCTTTTATTGTACCAAAAAGGCTTCGCCTTGTCGATATCCGTTGAACATTTTTAGGAGTATTTTATGCCAAAAGGCTGTCCGTAATGCACCCCAGCATTACAGACAGCCCCGGGAATCCTGTCGAATTTATTTTTTGTCTTTCGGAAGGATCAGATTCATGACAGTGGCAATGACAAAGGTCATAATAATGCCATTCTGAGCAAAAATCTGGCCCACCCAAGCCGGCATTTGATCCAGTGCACTGGGAACCATACCCAGACCTACACCGAGACCCAGCGCCAGCGCAACGATCATACCGTTACGGCCGTCCAGCTTTTCACGCTGGAGGGACTGCATACCACTGACCAAAATCATGGCGAACATGATAACAGCGGCTCCGCCTAGCACCGACTGAGGCATAACCGAGAAAATTGCGGACAGCTTGGGAATGAATCCACAGAGAATCAGGAACACTGCACCGGTCATAATGCAGAACCGATTGACTACTTTGGTAACGGTAATCAGGCCGACATTCTGGCTGAAGGAAGTGTTCGGCAATACACCAAACAATGCAGCGATCAAGCTTCCCACACCGTCTGCGATGACACCGCCGGAAAGTTCCTGGTTGGAAGGTTCACGATCCAGTCCGCCGTTGGTAATACCAGAAATATCACCGACTGTCTCTACGGCAGTCGCCACAAACATAATCGCCATAGCAATCATGGCCTGCCAGTGAAATTCCAGCTTCATATTTTCCATCAGGAAAACAGGTTTGGGGAGGCTGATCCATGCAGCTTCCTTTACCTGGGTGAAGTCGACCATTCCAAGACCGATTGCGACAACATATCCTACTGCTATACCAATCAGCACGGAGGAAATGCTTAAAAAGCCCCGAGTGAACTGCTTCAGCACCACAATTACAACAACTACAATAAATCCAACCAACAGATGTTTCCAGTGGCCGAAATCTGCCGCACCAGAACCGCCGGCAAAGTAGTTGATACCAACCGGTAGCAGGGAAAGTCCGATGGACATAATGACCAAACTGGTTACAACAGGCGGAAACAGCTTTTTCAGCGGCTTGATGAAAAAGCCCAAAATAATTTCCAGAATTGCACCGGTCAGTGAGGCACCCAGGATGGCACCATAACCAAAGGTTCCGCCGATAGACTTACAGGTTCCGATAAAACCGGAACTGGTACCCATTACTACTGGAAGGCGGCAGCCCACTTTCCAGATCGGATACAGCTGAATCAGAGTGACGACACCGGCAATAAACATGGCATTTTGAATTAGACTGGTTTTCAGAGAAATGTCCATGTTGAGCATGCCACAGATGATGAGAAGCGGCGAAACATTCCCCAAAAACATCGCCAACACATGCTGAATGCCGAGAGGAATCGCACGGGAAAGCGGTACTTTCCCGTCCAAACGGTAGATGTTTTCAATTGACATAAAAATACTCCTTGCAGCGTGCCAGCTCAAGACTGCAAGAAGCGCAAAACAAAACGCCTGCCGCGGGAAATCGTGGATGGCGCTTTCGAAATCATTTTGCGTAGTCCGCCGGATTACGGCCAGCGGGTAGAAACTCACAGCCCATTTTGCTGAAATTATACGCTTTATTTTCTCTCTTACTATACCATAAAACGGGCATTTTGACCAGAGTTTTTTCTAAAAATCCATGATTTCGACAAAATTTTGTAATTTATAAAATTTTCTCCGGACAGAACATCAGAAATTTGCCGGAACCAATTGTAAATTGTCGAAAAAGGTGATATAATATTTGATTATAAATCAGGCTTTTCCCCTCTGCACGGCATCCGGCGGAGGGTATCTTTTATACTTTACCAAAAAGGAGACGGCAGTATGGAACTTTTAAAAGAACGGATTCTGCGGGATGGAAAAATGAAGGAAGGTAATGTCCTGAAGGTTGACAGTTTTCTCAATCATCGAATGGATATTTCCCTTTTGCAGGAAATCGGCAAGGAATTCCGCCGTCTGTTTCCCCAGCCCGAGATCAATAAAATTCTCACCATTGAAGCCTCCGGTATCGGAATTGCAGCCATTGCCGCCCAGTATTTTAACAATGCGGACGTCATTTTTGCCAAAAAGAGCAAATCCAAAAATCTTGATGGAGATCTCTTCTCGGTTCCTGTCTTCTCTTACACACGTGGCATTCCTTTTGACGTACAAGTCTCTAAAAAGTATCTAACTCCTGAGGACCATGTGCTCGTCATTGACGATTTTCTGGCACACGGACAGGCTCTCAAAGGTCTGATGGAAATTGTTCGGCAATCCGGCGCCCATCTGGTCGGCTGTGGCATCGTAATCGAAAAAGGATTTCAGGACGGCGGCCAACTTCTTCGCGAACAAGGCGTCAATCTTCAATCTCTGGCAATAATCGACTCTATTGAAGACGGAACTATCATTTTCCGTGATTGAGCAAAGAAAAAACGACATATTTTGTTAAAAATGCGGAAATAAACGTATTTTTGTCGGATACACTTGACTTTGACCGACAAATATGTTATGGTATTGCTTGTACAACTGAATCAGAACAAAGGAAGCTTGTAGGATAAAGCTGTTGCTTACCGAAGGAGTAAAACTCTCAGGTGTCCAGACTGTTGGACAGGGACTATGAGCGGATGTGGCTCTGGAGAATCCCGCTCATACGGGTGCCGAAGGTGCAAGGCAATAAATTTGCTAATCTCTCAGGCAAAAGGACAGAGTGAGAAACAAATGCAGTATTTTGCTGCTACAATAAAAGAAATGTTTTTCAGAGCCGGATTGGATTTTTTCAATCCGGCTTTCCATTTTCCCAGGACTGATCAGATCATGCAAACAATAGGAAGGATGGATCTCCCATGGATCAGGCGGCTCAAATTGTCAAAGTCATCAGCGATTTTTTCTGGAATAACATTCTGCTGTTCCTTCTTTGCGGAACCGGAATCTATTTCACAATTCGGCTAAAGTTCATTCAAGTGCGAAAATTCGGCGAAGGATGCCGACGTTTATTCGGCAACATTAACTTGAACGGAAAAAAAGCCGATCATGAGGGAATGAGTTCCTTCCAAGCTTTGACTACTGCAATTGCTGCCCAAGTGGGTACCGGCAACATCACTGGCTGCGCAACAGCACTTGCCTCCGGCGGTCCTGGCGCTATCTTCTGGATGTGGGTCAGCGCATTTTTCGGAA
Source organism: Candidatus Merdivicinus sp. (assembly GCA_050943495.1). Lineage (GTDB taxonomy): Bacteria > Bacillota > Clostridia > Oscillospirales > Ruminococcaceae > Merdivicinus. Next base: position 70,245 of record JBMNPH010000004.1, on the reverse strand, counting down.
TGTCTACTATTTTTAGCGAAGCGGTTCTCGCGCAAAAATTCCGTACCGTCCAAGATGGTCAGGTCACCGGCGGCCCCATTTATTACATTAAGGCTGCATTCACCGGAAAATTCGGAAAATTTCTTGCCGGATTTTTCTCGATTGCCATTATTCTCGCCCTTGGTTTTATGGGCAACATGGTGCAGTCCAACTCAATCGGAGATGCGTTCCACAACGCCTTCGGAATTCCCCCGCTGGCTGTAGGAATTGTTGTTGCTCTCATTTCCGGCTTTATCTTCATCGGCGGCGTCAAACGAATTGCTTCTGTTACCGAAAAACTTGTCCCCGTTATGGCGGTATTCTATATCGTAGGATGTCTGGTTATTCTGGTTATCAACCATGATATGGTTCTGGAAGCATTCAAACAGATTTTTGTCCTTGCGTTCCAGCCACAGGCGATTGCGGGCGGTGTTGCTGGTGTTACGGTGAAAGAAGCCATGCGCTACGGCGTTGCACGCGGTCTGTTCTCGAATGAAGCTGGTATGGGAAGTACTCCGCATGCACATGCTCTGGCAAAGGTTAAAAAACCGGAAGATCAAGGTATTATCGCCATGATGGGCGTCTTTATTGATACTTTCGTAGTGCTCACTTTGACTGCACTGGTCATTCTGACCTCCGGCATGCTCTCCACTGGCGAATCCGGCACTACTCTGGCACAAATGGCTTTCAATCATGCATTCGGTTCATTCGGCAACATTTTTGTCGCAATCTGCATGTTCTTCTTTGCGTTTTCTACCATTATCGGATGGTACTTCTTCGGCGAAGTCAATGTCAAAGCACTTTTTGGTAAAAAAGCAGTCAAAATTTACAGCGTTATTGTTGTATTATTTGTTATTGCTGGATCCTGCCTTAAGGTTGATCTAGTCTGGAACCTTTCCGACCTTTTCAACGGCTTAATGGTAATTCCTAACTTGATTGGTATTCTAGCCCTTTCGGGACTGGTCGTAAAAATTGTCAAAGGAACAGACTCTTCTGAGAAATAAAGAAAAGGCGGGAGATATTCCCGCCTTTTTGATTACGCATGGATACAGGGATCATCAAAGTCCAGATAGTTGGCATATACGCGGGCAAAAAATCGTCGTTCCTTGCAGAAATTATCTCCCCTATCAACCATATTTTGATCCTCTGGCAATACAAATGGAATACACTTTACAAGCACATCCCGGCATCCAGGAGCATGATGCGCCGGTACTGTCACTGCCTTGAATCCGCGCGGGTGTTCTTCCCCATTCCCATCTGTCTCACTGAGAACAATTCCCAGTGCAACCCGACGATCCGGACATATATGCAGTAATTTAATGCTTAGATTGAGCAATCGCCCGGATGGCATAAGAGACATATTATCCAACTGATATTCCAAGATATCCTGACAGCCTGACATAACAATTTCTTCCGGAAGCGGGCAGGGTTCTGCACAATACTCGACTGCACAGGAAACTTCCACTTCAGGAGAAGGAAAGACTACCACATTATTCTCGTTATCTTGATAGGTGATTTCTCGATTGACCTTTTTCAATCCGCCGGTTGTGCCGGTATGCTGAATCATAAACTCGAGCAGTGCCCCCTCATTTTGCGTGGTGCCGAGCGAATCAATCATCCAGCGCAGCCGATGGTCATCTTCGATATAAACCTGCCCCTTGCTGGACTGAACAATGCTTTGGATCGCAAAGTCATCCTCCACCTCTTCTTCGATTACAATTCCTGTTGCGCCGGGTTTCGAAATATTGGCCGCTAATTCTGCAAACAGTTCTTCCAAATCTGCCGCATCCGGTGTTACTGCAACATGGGACGTATCCGGATCCGTTGCCCATTCGTTCAATACGGAGACATCCAAGCCATCGCTGCCGATCAGTCCAATGCAATAAATAATGATTCCGCGTGCCCGTGCTTCTGCTGCTATCGGTGCCGGAGGCAATCCGGTGGTTGTCACTCCATCGGTAAACATGACAATTACCTTCGCATTAGGAGAATCGGGAGTCAGCAGCTGCATTGCTTTGGTAAATGCATCCCCATGATTTGTCGAGCCTGCCGCTGCCATACTATTCACAGCAGCTTTTAATTCGGTTGTTGAGGTGATCAGCTGCGTATTGGCAATGGCGGTCGCTGCAAACGAAACAACTGCCATCCGGCTTCCCGCTCCAATTTGCTGGTCCTGCGTTCCTCCTGTCGTTTCCGAAATGATATCAATAAATGTGTTCGCACCGAGTTTCACGTTCATCAGCGGTACTCCCGCCATGCTGCCGGATCGATCCAGAACCAGTACGATATCCGTCGGATTCTCCAGGATATCGGGTGCTGCTGTCAGTGACAGCGTCACTTTCAGCATATCCGCGCAATCAATACTAGCCTTATCTACCAGTTTATTGGAATTCAATATGCCCATCGTATTCTCTCCTTCACATAATAATAGAAAAGGAATTCCATTTCCTTCTATCCTATGCGGGGAGAGCAGAATCGGTTTTTGGCGGAAATTCGCAAAAATAAATACCTGTCCTCTGTATAAAAACAGAAGGCAGGTATTCTTTTGATTTTTAGTCGATCAAAACGGTCTTGTTAAACTGTCCCATTGCCGTGGTATACACAGTAAAACGATGCGGATCATTCGGTTCAGTGCCGCGCATAGCCGAAGTATAGCTGTGTTCCATACAGCCGCCTGTTAAGGTGATGACTTCTCCGTCATAATCATAGCTGGCGGTCTTGCCCTTCAACAGAACTGCTTCGCCGGGGTGTGTCTGCATGAAAATATCTCCGGTCTGGAAATATCCGCCCGCTTCAAAGGTAAATTCCATCTTGGCAGGCAGTTCATCCATTCCGTCGCTTGCAAAATGCAGCGCCAAATGTCCATTCTCTTCGACAACATCTACGGTCAAGGTCACGGTTTTGACGAGAACATGTTCCCGTTTCGTATGATCCATTTTCCGCCAGTCGGGTGTATCCGAGCCGTTTGCAAACGGACGGGTATATCCCCAGCTGTGCGCATATTCCAAGCGATATCCGTTTTCAATGGGCACAATTCGCGGCGAAATCATCTGGCCTTTTCCATAATAGCTGCATCCGAATTTGACCGACATCCGGCTGGTGCCTCTTTGAAATACCAGGAAAGTAGGCGAATTGGCCAGAATGGTATAAGTGGTATTCCCCTTGCGATCCCGTACAATTCCGGACTCCTCAAAAAAGCGGTGATATTCCTCCGACATGGTCTTAGGGTCAACCTCTGTCTCAATCAGGCTTTCATCCAACTGCATTTTGGTCAGCCAGCAAGGAATTTCTACATTTTGATACAAATCATAATCGGACACTGCCGCTGCACTCATCCGCTCGATCCGGTCAAACAGCCATTCTGCCATACCGGAAAATTCCGCATCATGATCCTTGCATGCCATCAGCATGTAATTTTCGTAATATGCGATGGGATAGAGCTTTTTGGAACTGTCCTGACGTGTGGAATTCATGGTGAAAACAGTGCCGTCCGGCTCAAAATAGCAGGGAACCATCCGCAGGTTGCGGCGGACATACTCCAGAAGTTCCGGCATTCCCAGCTCTTCTGCCGCAATAATCAGTGACCGGTTATTAACAACATTATAGATACCTGCCGAACGTTCGGTATATTCGCCGTTGGCATCACAGTCAATTCCCTCACCCAGGTACAGGCTACATTCCTTCCGGCATTCTTCGTCGCCCAGAATGTTTGCACAAAGAGACAACGCTGAGGTCAGTACCCAACGATGATTCGGCGTATGGAAACCGCCGTGCTTCATACCTTCGGCACCCATCCGCAAAAATTCGTACAACGCATCTGCGACAGATTTCTCCAATTCAGTTCCCTGATTTTTCTGATCGATCAACCTCCATGTGTATGCCATTACCTGTACACTGAACCCAACAGTGGAAGCACAGTGGAAATTCGTTTCCCGCAGATCAATCGTGCCATCCGGATGCTGTTTGCGAAGCATGAAATTCAAAATACAGAGCGCATCTTCCAACAGAGAAGCATCCTGATAATAACGAGAGTGCGGATTATAATAGGCAGAAACCAACAAACTGATATAATTACTCTGACTGGGCTCTCCGAACCCTTTTACCGGGGTGCAGACTGCACCATATTCCGTAGAATTGGGATCTCGAACCATATCTCTGCGGACAGCCGGAATCATTCGATCTCCGATCCGCGTTCCTTTCAAAAAATGTTGCAACATTGTTCTCGCTCCTTTATAATAATAGTAATGAAACAAATCTGCAATTTCATTTGGTTTCATTGTAGCCGAATTCTTGATTTCTGTCAATGTGCTTGAAAAATAGAAACAATTTTCATGGATTATCAGGCAAAAAAACACGATTTTTCAATACTGGTTTCTCAAGAAAGGATGAATTCCAAAAATGCGCATACTTTTTGTTTGTCACGGCAATATCTGCCGCTCTCCGATGGCCGAATACCTTCTTAACGATCTGGCGGAAAAGCGGGGACTCCGCGAACAGGTTTTTGCAGAGTCTGCTGCCACCAGTACCGAAGAAATTGGAAATCCTGTGCATCATGGCACTCAAAAAATTTTAAATCGATTGGGAATTTCCTGCCGGGAAAAACGGGCCATTCAAATGACAGCCTCCGATTATGAACGTTATGATTGGATCATTGGTATGGATCAATGGAATCTTCGCAATATTTTGCGAATCACCGGCGGAGATCCCCAAAAGAAAATTTTCCGATTTTTAGATTTAACAGATACCCCTCGCGACATCGCGGACCCCTGGTATACCGGCAATTTTGAGGAAACCTATCAGGATATTCTGCAAGGATGTGAGGCACTGCTAAACAAATATTTTTCCAAAGGAGAGAACAAAATTGACATATGATTTGGAAAATGGTTTATCCGTTTTGAAACATACCCCCAATTTAGAAAATTCTGCTTTGGTCACAATTTGCTCAGCCGAAGAATTTGAACAGACAACTTTTCCGGATCTTCCATCGCAAACACCGCATGGAAATATCCGGGGATGTCGTTTGGAATGTCATACTGGCTATCTCTACGGTACCCTACGGCTGTTTCAATCCGACAAAACTAATCATTCACACAGTGCCTTCTTCTATCTCCAAGATAACCATCTGATCTTAATCAGCAATGATCCTTTCTGGCAGCAAATTATCCCGCAAATTGCTGCTAAAAAGAGGCAAAAAGAATCTATCCTACTATTTTTTCACGATTTAATGGCAATCATGCTGGATGGAGAACTTCCTCACTTGGAATCTTTAGAGGAACAATTGGAAAAATTGGAAGAACAGACGTTAGAAAAGCTTCCCGATGAATTCAGCCGAAAAATGTTGCCACTGAAGAAGGAAATTGCCAAACGTTATCGATATTATAGCCAACTGCTTGCTTTCGGAACCGAACTTGCAGAACAAATTCCCTGTTCTTCTCAAGATGTTACCGCTATGCATGCCCTCGTTTCCAGAATTTCCTTTCTACGGGATGAAACAGCAATGCTGCGGGAATATGCCATGCAACTGCGAGAGGTTTTTCAGGCACAAACAGATATCCGCCAAAATAACATTATGAAAGTTCTGACAATCGTCACAACGGTTTTCTTTCCTCTTTCCGTCATTGCAGGTTGGTATGGAATGAATTTTACGAATATGCCGGAACTTCAATGGAAATATGGCTACCTCTGCATTATTATCATCAGTTTGGTCATTGTGCTTTTATGCATACTGCTATTTAAAAAGAAAAAATTCTGGTGAAAGATGCCGTAAATTGTTTACAAAACTTCTCTATTATTCCCTTCCCAAAAATGATACAATAAAAATAGAATTTATTCGGTCAAAACATCATTGGGAGGTTTTTGTCAATGAATAATCATCAGTCAGGAGGAATGCATCAGCCTCCTGTCGATCACATTTATGTCAATGGATATGGTTTTGTTTCAGAGGATCCCTGGCTTCAGGAAAATCGTGCTATCTGGAAGACCTCATCCATTATTGGGTTTATCCTGCTTGTACTGCTGATTACCCCCTCTTTTCTAGCTTATCCGGTACAGATACTTCTGAATGCTCTCTATGCTCCCTTCCTTTATTTGGCAGGAGATTCCTATTTAACATATGGGCTGCAGGCCTCTTATCTACAGATGTATGAACTGTTGCTATATTTGGGAAGCATGTTGATTGCTTTATGTCTGGGTGTCTGTCTATTACGTCCAAAACGCCGTAGAACTGTTTCCATGTTCCGCCGTCCATCGGCCTCACTAACCGCTTCAGGTGTCGCAATTGCGATGGCGGTTTGGGTAATTTTCTATTTAAGTGGTTCTTTATTTTCCTATGCCTTACAAGAATTTCGCGTCCTTTCCCTCTCTCCGGATACTAGCCTACCCTCTACTCCGGCTGCTACCTTTATTCTGTTAATGCGAATTCTGATACTTCCTGCCCTACTGGAGGAAATCCTGTTTCGGGGAATCATTCTGCGCTCTCTGCGGCAATTTGGTGATTCTTTCGCTATTGTTGCTTCATCGGTTACATTCAGTGTAATTCATTATACTATCACGCGAGATATTCGTGGATTTGCTTTGGGATTGGTTCTTGCCTATTTTGTAATTCGAACTGGTTCAGTCTGGACTGCTATTTTGATGCGTTTTGCCAGTCTACTCCTTAGTGTTGCGATTGATTGTCTTCCGCATCTTTTCCCTGGTATTGTCACTCCCATTCTGCAGAATATTTTATTTCTCGCGGTACTTGCGATTGGACTGCTCAGTTTTATGCAGTTTTGCCGCAATGAAGGAAATCCCTTCATTTTAAGCAGCGGGCACACAGCCACTAAAATTTCTCGGAAATTTGCACGCTTTTTCGGAAATGTGATTATGGTAATTGCCCTTCTGCTTTGGGGAATTCAGGTAATCGGTTATCTGCAATTTATTGGATAGGAGGATCGAATTGGCTACCTTAGAACAGGATGAAGCTTATATGCGATTGGCGTTAGAACAGGCACGAATTGCGCAATCACAGCAGGAAACTCCAATCGGCGCCATCATTGTCTGGGACGGGGAAGTCATTGCCTCGGCCTATAACCGCAGGGAGTTGGACAGATGTGCAACTGCTCATGCCGAAATCTTAGCAATTGAACAAGCATGTCGAAAACTGGGAGGATGGCGTCTCCATAAGGCTACCCTTTATGTAACATTGGAACCCTGTCCTATGTGTGCGGGAGCAATTATTAATGCTCGAATTCAACGAGTAGTTTATGGTGCCTCCGACCGAAAGGCTGGCTGCTGTGGCAGTGTAACCGACCTCTTCCGGGAACGATTTAACCATCATCCTGAAGTCACAGGCGGAATTCTGGCAGAAGAATCTGCCGCACTTTTAACAGGTTTCTTTAAACAGCTTCGCAAATTATAAAAAAACCCCGTTTTGCTCTTGAAAACAAAACGGGGTTTTTCTTTATTCGCAGATTTTATCAAGGCAATAATGTCCTTCTACAACAGGCTCACGATTAATCCAGCGGCCGTTTGTGAAATCCGGAATGGCAACCGGTGCACCTCCCATTGCAATCGAGGCTTCTGAAAGTGGAGTAATACTCATCCAAGCAGCCATATCATATACATCAATCGGAGTCTGAATTCCGCGCTTCACCGCATCGAAAAATGCACCAAATACCAGCCAGTCGATGCCATCATGTCCACCTACAACACCTTCTGCTAAGTACTGCTTCCAAATTGGATGTTCATATTTTTCACGGAATTCTTCTACATTGTTCCATTGATCCTTCCATTTAAAGTGCATTTTTGCATGCAGATCATCCAAAAAAATACTGCGATTATCCTCCATATACATGCCTTTGGTTCCTTGTACATGGAATCCTCTCGAATAGGCACGCGGAAGGGTCGTATCCAAAGTAAGAACAATCGTCTCTCCATGCGCACACTTAATAACAGTGGTTACGACATCTCCCTGTTCAAAGCGATAACTGGAAAGGTCATAGTCTGGCCCTTTCTCTTTCATCAGAAATTCATGAAGTCCCACTGCCTTGGATGCAATTGAATTCAATGTCACCATTCGATTCCCACGGTTAATATTCAGGACCTTGGCAATCGGGCCCAATTCATGGGTCGGATAATTTTCACAATTCCGGTTTTGGTAATTGGCCAGCCGATAATGACGGATTTCACGGCCATATGCAACCTCATCCCGAAGATCGTGGCGGTATCCGCCCTGACAATGCACCACTTCGCCAAATATTCCCTGCTTGACCATATTCAGTACCATTAGTTCATCACGGCCATAGCAGCAATTTTCCATCATCATGCAAGGAACGCCCGTCTCTTCATATGTCCTGACCAGCTGCCAGCAATCATCGATTGAATAAGCGCCGCCTACTTCGCACCCCACATATTTTCCTGCTTTCATTGCCTCAATGGAAATTTTGATATGATCGGTCCAGGATGTGGAGACAATCACCGCATCAATCTTGTCCATCGCAAGGATTTCCCGATAATCTGCTGTGGAGAATGGTTCCATTCCACGTTCTTCTTTAACTTTAGCGACAGCTCTCTCTCGACGATCTTCATAAAGATCACAAACAGCAGCTACCTCGATTTCTTTACGCGGCAGCATGACTGAATTCATCAAACTATATCCACGATTTCCAAGACCAATTATCCCAATTTTCAAACTGTCCTTCATAAATAACACCCTTTCGGAAAATTATTTTCGCAAAAATAAGCAAATTTATAACACTTTCATTATATCAATTCCGTGAGATTTGTAAATGCATTTCTTTCCGAATTGAAAAATTATGACAGGTTATCAAAAATAAATTAAAGTTTACATAAAAAATCCCTGACTCTAATCGAATCAGGGATAAAATTTATCATTTTATTTTTCGATCAAGCTCTGACCGTCCATTTCAGCCGGTTTTTCCAAGCCCATAATGTCCAGCATCGTGGGAGAAAGATCTGCCAGACGTCCGCCATCTTTCAGTTTGCAGGGATAACCTACAATTGCAAGCGGAACCGGATTGGTGGTATGAGCGGTAAAGGGCGATACGCCATCTGCCTCCAGCATCTTCTCTGCATTGCCGTGGTCAGCTGTAATCAGCGCAACACCGCCAGCTTTCAGGATAGCATCCACTGTACGTCCAACACAAGCATCAACTGCTTCTACAGCCTTTATTGCAGCGTCCTCAATGCCGGTATGTCCAACCATATCGCAGTTCGCGTAGTTCAGAATGATCATATTATATTTGCCAGATTCAATTGCCTCAACAACTGCATCGGTCACTTCATACGCGCTCATTTCAGGCTTCATATCAAAGGTTTCGACATCAGGAGATTTAATCAGGATGCGATCCTCGCCTTCAAAGGTCTTTTCTTCGCCGCCGTTGTAGAAGAAAGTAACATGCGCATATTTCTGGGTTTCGGCAATCCGCAGCTGAGTCAAGCCCTTCTTGCTGATATACTCACCCATCGTCATGGTCAGCGCTTCAGGCGGATAAGCGACATCCACATTGGGCATCGTAGCATCATACTGTGCCATGCAGACATAGTGCAGTTTAAAGAAGCCTTTCTTCCGTTCAAATCCAGTAAAATCAGGATCCACAAAAGAACGGGTAATCTGGCGGGCACGGTCAGGACGGAAGTTAAAGAAGATAACAGAATCGCCTTCTACAATCATACCGTCTTTATCCAGAACGGTAGGAACCATAAATTCGTCGGTGACGCCTTCTTCATAAGACTTCTTGATCGCGCCGACCGGGCAACAGCCTTCCACGCCTTCACCATAAACCATAGCGGCATATGCCTTTTCCACACGATCCCAGGCATTGTCACGGTCCATCGCATAGAAACGGCCCATTACAGTGGCAACTTTGCCCAAGCCGATTCTCTTCATTTCATCGACCAGCTGCTGCATGTAATCTGCACCGGAAGTAGGAGGAACATCACGGCCGTCCAGCAGTGCATGAACGTAAACTTTCTCCACACCGGAAGCTTTTGCCATCTCAATCAGGCCGATCAGATGCTCAATATGACTGTGCACGCCGCCATCGGAAAGCAAACCGATCAAGTGCAAAGCCTTATTATTTTTCACGCAGTTCTCCATCGCGCCTACAATAGCGGGATTTTTACGGATCGTGCCGTCTTTGATATCCTTCGAAATTTTCACCAGCATCTGATAAACCACGCGGCCGGCACCGATATTGGTATGTCCAACCTCAGAGTTACCCATCTGGCCATCCGGCAGACCAACATCGAGACCGCTGGCACCGATCTGTGTATGCGGACATTCTGCAAAAATTTTATCCAGATTCGGGGTATTGGCTTCTGCAATAGCATTTCCCTTTTTGTCAGGGTTACAGCCGAAGCCGTCCATAATTATCAAAGCAACAGGTTTTTTCATGCAGATTTCCTTTCTTTTCAGTTGGATTAGCCTCTGGTAGCAGCTTCTACAATTGCAGCAAAGTCGGGTGCCTTCAAAGAAGCACCGCCGATCAGACCACCATCAACATCCGGCTGTGCAACCAATTCTGCTGCATTTTTGGCGTTCATAGAACCACCGTACTGAATGGTGATACCGTCTGCAGCTTCTTTGCCGTACAGTTTGCAGATGACATTGCGGATCACTGCACAAACTTCGTTTGCCTGCTCTGCTGTTGCAGTTTTGCCGGTACCGATTGCCCAAACAGGCTCATACGCAATAATCACATTCTTGAGTTCCTCAGCGGTAACGCCTTTCAGAGCGATTTTGGTCTGGAGGGCTACCAGTTCTTCTGTAATGCCGTTTTCACGGTCTGCCAACATCTCGCCCACGCAGAGAATGACTTTCAGGCCGGCTGCCAGAGCAGCACGAGTACGTTTGTTAACGGTTTCATCGGTTTCGCCGAAATACTGACGGCGCTCAGAGTGGCCGATAATGACATATTCTACGCCCATTTCTGCCAGCATGTCCGCAGAAATTTCACCGGTGAATGCGCCGGATTTTTCAAAGTGGCAGTTCTCTGCACCGACTTTGATATTGGAACCTTTCACAGCTTCCAGAACGGTTTCCAAGTTGGTAAAAGGCACGCATGCAACGACCTCACAGCCAGCATCTGCAACCAAAGGTTTGATTGCCTCAACCAGCTCTTTGGCTTCCGGACGGGTCTTGTTCATTTTCCAGTTGCCGGCAATTACGGCTTTACGCAAAGCTTTATTCATGATAATTTCCTCCTAATGATAATGGAATAATTTACATACCAATACAGGGGTCCAGTCGCCTGAACCCCTGTGCGGTCAAAACTTATTTGTTGTTGATGCAGGTAATGCCGGGGAGTTCCTTGCCTTCCAGATATTCCAGAGAAGCACCGCCGCCGGTGGAGATATGGGTCATCTTATCTGCATAGCCAAGCTGCATCACAGCTGCAGCAGAGTCACCGCCGCCGATTACGGTTGTTGCGTCTGCCTCAGCCATCGCTTTTGCAACAGCAAGAGTACCAGCAGCCAATGTCGGATTTTCGAATACACCCATCGGTCCATTCCAAACGATGGTCTTTGCTTCTTTAACAGCAGCTGCAAAGAGTTCCTGCGTCTTCGGTCCGATATCCAGACCCATCTTGTCAGCAGGAATCTTATCAGAATCCACATAATCTACCTTGATTTCTGCATCGATCGGATCCGGGAAAGAATCTGCAATTGCGGTATCAACCGGCAGAAGCAGCTTCACGCCCTTCTCCTCAGCTTTCTTCAGCATATCCTTGCAGTAATCCACTTTCTCGTCGTCTACAAGGCTCTTGCCGACTTCATAGCCTTTTGCCTTGAGGAAAGTATAAGCCATACCGCCGCCGATGATCAGGGTATCAACCTTGGTCAACAGGTTTTCGATAACGCTCAGCTTATCAGAAACTTTCGCACCACCGAGAATTGCAAGGAACGGACGAACCGGATCATTCACTGCATTACCGAGGTATTTGATTTCTTTTTCCATCAGATAGCCGACAGCAGTTTCCTTGATATAGTCGGTAACGCCGGCAGTCGAGCAGTGAGCACGATGTGCGGAACCGAATGCATCGTTGACATAAACTTCAGCAAGGCTCGCCAGCTCTTCGCTGAATTCAGGGAGATTCTTGGTTTCTTCCTTGCGGAAACGGGTATTCTGCAGCAGGACGACGTCGCCATCCTTCATAGCAGCAACAGCAGCTTTTGCATTCTCGCCGACAACGTTGTCATCGTTTGCAAAAACAACATCTTTGCCCAGCAGTTCGCCCAGACGGACTGCAACCGGTGCCAGGCTGAATTTCTCTTCCGGACCATTTTTCGGCTTGCCGAGATGGCTGCAGAGAATCAAACGGCCGCCGTTTTCGATCAGCTTTTTGAGGGTCGGCAGTGCAGCAACGATACGATTATCGTTGGTAATTTTGCCATCTTTCATGGGGACATTGAAATCGCAGCGGACAAGAACCTTTTTGCCCTTTACGTTGATGTCCTCTACCGTTTTTTTGTTATAAGAGGTCATGTTGGTCATCCTTCCTGATCTTATTGTTAAAGATAAAACAATCCTGAGATTATTGTATCTCATTTTGTGTTTTTTTTCAAGTGATTTCCCGCAAAATTTCGCAAAAATTCCGCTGAAAGCACTGGATTTTTTTGCGGAACTATCGTTCATTCCGCCGAAACCTTATTTTCTAGGTTTTCCCTTATAGACGATTCCCAAAATTTTGTGGCCGGCATTGATACTGATTGCTGCACCAATTTTAACCCGCATCGTACAGGGCGTTCCGAATAATTTCGCTGTTTCTGCCTCCATCGCATCTGCATAAGAAGGTTCCGAGCCCTCCAAAATAATATAAGGTGTGTGCGGAATCATTTCTTGCTGCATTTTTTTCAGCAGAGCGGGAACTACCGCCTTATCTCCACGGACTTTGCCAATCGTGGCAGCTTCTCCATTCTCAAATTCAATAATAGGCTTCAGCCCCATTAATTCTCCAACAAACGCTGCAGCACAGCTCACTCGTCCGCTTTTTTTGACAAATTCCAGCGAATAGGGAGCAAATACCACTCGACAGCAATTAAACCAATCTTCCAGATAAGCCAATATTTCAGATACTGGCGCACCTTTCTGCGCTTTTTTCGCAGCCGCAATGACCGGCAGGCCGTATCCCATCGAATATGTCTGGGAATCGACAATATATATTTCCATTTCGCCGATTGCTTCCGGATGTTCCTCAAAAAACTGCTTTTTTGCCATATGGGCGTTGCCGTTTGTGCTAGAACTTTTGGCATTGATCGTCACATAGATCACATCCGTGATTCCCATACCATATAGTTCCTCATATAATTCCCCAAACTGATGCGCTGTATACTGAGCAGTGCTTGGAATTTTTGGGGAGGATTCCAAAATCCGATAAAAATCATCTGGCTCAAAATCTCGCCGTTCTAAAAAGCTTTCCTCTCCAACCGTAATCGGAAATGATAGAATCCGAATCCCATACTTTTCTTCATACTCCTTTGGAATATCGCAGGCGGAGTCGGTCACAATCTGAATTTTTCTCATGTTGGCTTATCCCATCCTTCCATTTGATGTGGGGAGATCTTCCTCCCAGCAAAGCCGGGCAAGATGTCCCTTAGTTTCCAGTTCCGGATATCCCCACTGACGCAGCGTCTCATACGCCGCAATTGCTACAGAATTCGATAGATTCAAGCTGCGCACTTCGGAACGCATCGGGATCCGCACACAATATTCCGGATTCTCCTTGAGCAGTTCCTCCGGAAGCCCGGCATCTTCCCTCCCAAACACTAGGTACGATCCGTCCGGATAGCATACATCCGAATGTGTTTTCCGGCCCTTGGTGGTGAAGTAGTAGTAAGGCCCACTGTTTTTGGATACAAAATCCTCCCAATTTTCATAATAGGTGATATCCAAATAATGCCAGTAATCCAAACCGGCCCTTTTGAGCTTTTTGTCATCAATGGAAAACCCCATTGGCTTAACTATATGCAGCCGCGCTCCCGTCACGGAACAGGTACGGGCAATATTTCCTGTATTCTGCGGGATTTGCGGTTCCACCAAAACAAGATTCAATATCAATTACAGTTCCTCCTTACCCTATCCATCCCTGTTTCTATTATATCAAAATTGCGTAAAATGGCAAGTACCTTTTCAAATAAACCGCCTATTCTTCCGATTCTACAGATATGACACGGCATAAACATTCTGTTTCCGGGCAGACTATCGATGAGGAGGTGAGGCAGTTGTCGCTCATCGAAATGGAACATATCTGGAAAACTTATCGGGCCGGTGAAAATACTGTAGAAGCATTGCGTGATGTTTCCCTGACCGTCGAACAAGGAGAATTTCTCGCCATCGTCGGAAGTTCCGGATCTGGAAAGTCTACTTTGATGAATCTTCTAGGTTGTCTGGACTTGCCGGACTCAGGAGAATATCGGCTGGACGGTCTAGATATTCCCGAACAGGAAGAAGACTCTCTCAGCAAAATCCGTAATCGAAAAATCGGCTTTATTTTTCAAGGGTTTCATCTCATTCCCACCCTCTCCGCTATGGAAAATATTGAATTGCCACTGGCCTATCGAGGACTTTCTCGTTCTGAACGCAAACGCCTTGCCACAGAAGCGTTGGATAAGATGGGATTACTTTCCCGAGCGAATCATCGTCCTTCTCAACTTTCGGGAGGTCAGCAGCAGCGAGTTGCAATTGCGCGTGCCATTGCCGCGCGTCCGCCGCTGATTCTCGCTGATGAACCCACCGGCAATCTAGATTCCGCAACCGGTCGGGAAGTCATGGATACCCTTCTGGAACTAAATCAGGAAGGGCATACGATGGTTTTAATTACACACGATCCCAACGTCGCTCATATGGCCGGCCGAATCATGCAGATTCAGGACGGTCGGATTAAAAAATCAGAGGAATCCGACTCAAATAGGAGGATGGCACCATCCTGCTTGTCCGCACAATAGGATAGAAGGAACCCTCATCGAAAGGAGCATCTTGTATGTCAGTCAAACGCGGCGAAATTTACTATGCCGATTTAAGTCCGGTTGTCGGATCAGAACAGGGTGGTATCCGCCCCGTCCTCATCGTCCAGAACGACGTCGGAAATCGATACAGTCCCACTGTTATTGCAGCAGCGATTACCAGTCAGCAAACCAAGGCAGACCTTCCTACTCATATTCCACTTGACGCCAAATCCTGCGGTCTCTCCAAAAACTCGATTGTGCTGCTTGAACAGGTTCGCACCCTCGACAAACGGCGGTTAAAGGAGAAAATGGGTGAAATTCCCGCTGATACCATGCATTCTGTAGATTCAGCTCTTTCCATCAGTTTCGGCCTTGCACCCCGTCCGCCGCATGGTACAAATCATTTCTGATGCATCTACATCTGAAACTCAAAAGCGCCCTGTGGAGATCCACAGGGCGCTTTGAACATAACACAATGCTTTATTATTCAGCTGTTACAACTTCGGGAAGAACTGCCGGAACATGAGCTTCTTGTACGGAAGAAACATCTTCGGTTTCCTCCTCTGTCACAGGTGCTTCCACAGCTTCAATGACACCGCTGACTTCTGCCAGAACCGCGCTGTCATTCTTCACATCCACCAGTTTTACAGTCACATGATACGTACCAGCTTTATTAGCGGTTACATATACATTTGTTGTGGCATCTGCAATCGGGAAACCTGCTTCAATTCCCCATCCAGCTACTGCAATGTCATACCAATTTCCGCTGGTATCCTGTGCAATCAGCTGAAGGCCATCAGCGGCTTCTCCCTCAACTTCCACTACAAAGCGAACGTTGGTGTAGGACTCTACGCCCTTCTTCAAGGAAACAGCTACCTTATTTTCATCGACCGGAACATACTCTGTGATTTTGCCGTTTTCTTCCGCAGCAACTTTTTCTGTTACAGTAAATTCATCTTTCTCTGCCATTTCGACGACAGGCTTGCCGAGGTCATTGTTGACAAAGTAGAAGTACTGATTTTTACCGCTCTCGGTATAATGATAAGGATCATGTCCTTCCCAGTTAACTGTTCCTTCCAGCTTGTCGATCCAGACTGCCGGTTTTGTGAGACTCTCATCTGCGTATACAATGGTGCCATTTACGGTCAGAACCGGATCACTTTCTACGTCAACACCCTTGCTGACCTCAATGCCGCCAAAGCCGTTACCAGATACGTCGGTAGTGCCTTCCAACGTTACATCAGAACCATTGACAATAATGCCACCGTTACCGCCTTTTGCGGTTACATTATTCAGGACGACACCCGTTGCTTCATACACCTGAATGGTGTAAATGCTGCCCCACGCGCCAACGTCTGTTTTCGCAGCATCCAACACCAGATTCTCTACCTTTACACCATCAGCAGTAATGAGCAGAGCGCTGTTTTGGC
Source organism: Candidatus Merdivicinus sp. (assembly GCA_050943495.1). Lineage (GTDB taxonomy): Bacteria > Bacillota > Clostridia > Oscillospirales > Ruminococcaceae > Merdivicinus. Next base: position 53,851 of record JBMNPH010000004.1, on the reverse strand, counting down.
CAGGAGTGCTGTTCAGGTTGGAAGCTTCCAAGGTTTTGCCATTACCATCGATGACAACTTCACGATCCACACTGATTGTTTTGGTTGTATCAATATTTTGAGTCAAAACAATTTCTTTTGCGTCACCGCTCAAAGCTGTTTCCAACTCTTCTTCGGTGCCGACCAGAGCAGTGCCTGCATCTTTGACCCAATTCTCGCCGTCCCATGTATAGATACCAGCATTCTTATCATCTACGGTAACACCACTGTTAACGACCAGTACAGATCCGGTTTCACCAACCAGAGCACCGCCCTCTTCTACCGTGATATTCGCTGCAGCAGTCAGAGTTTTACCCGCAGTAACAGTCAGGGTAGTTCCAGCTTTAACAGTAGCAGCCTCGTCACGGGTGATGTTGCCGGTTACATAGTAGGAGGCTTCCTCCGCGGCATTCTGAAGGAGAAGATTGTCACCATTGGAAATCGAACGGGCATATACTTTATTGCCGGACTTCCAGTCATCACGGGAATAATCAATGCTGCAGCCGATGAACTGATTACCTGTTGCAATTGTATAGTCGTCTACATCATTGGGCATCACAGCATCTTTGGTTACACCGAAAAATGCTTTATATGACTCATTAATGGTTACGCCGCTCGCAATGGTAATACCGGAAGGAGAGAAGCTCTCCACATCATCATCGTACGCTTTGAAAGTATTACCAATAATGGTATAGTTCACGCTTGTTTCGGTCGGGAAAATAGAAACGCCGTTTGCAAATTCAGTGCTATCGGATGCATCAAAGACGCAGTTCTTAATCGTAATTTCAGAACCAACAAAGTTAATTGCATTACGGTCTGCTTTTGTATTGGTCGCATCGCCTTTATTCTTAATGGTAACGCCATCAAATGATACGCCGTCAGCTACAACAACAAAGCTGCCATAAACAGTGCCACTTTCAATTGCAACCGGACGTTCTACGCGATAAATGCCATATTCCTCAGCAGAACCAATGGACTGGGTAATAACGATTCTCTTGATGGATGTATTGGACAGAGCTGCTTCCAATTCTGCAGCAGTAGAAACACGTGCAACCGTAGTATCTTCTTTATCGTCATCATTATCCGAAGAAGCGGGCGGAATGATTACACTTCCACCGGAAGGCTTATCCGGAACAGTTGGAGTAACCGGGACAACTGTGTCTGTGGTCTCATTGGTAGTAAATGCTACATCTGCAACAGGTTTCCGAACGCTATCGCACTGGCCATCTTCACCAAAACGATAAAGCTTGCCATCGATCTCGACATAGCCGGTCTTCATAGCGCCATCATTTTCTTCGCCGAAATAATAGATATTGCCATCTATTTCTACAACACCGGTCTGCATATCACCGCTTGCAGAAGCAAAATAGGTCTTACCATTTACTTCGAAGAAACCAGTCTCCATAGCGCCGGTGCTATCAAGGTAATACCAGTCACCTTTTGCATCTTTGAGCCATCCGGTACGCATATCACCATTTTCGTTCAGGAAATACCATTTTCCATTGACCATTTTCCAGCCGGTAGCCATATCTCCATTTTCATTCAGGAAATACCATTTACCGTTGATCAATTTCCAACCGGTTACCATATCACCGGTTTCTTTCAGGAAGTACCATTTACCGTTGATCAGTTTCCAACCGGTCGCCATATCGCCGTTTTGATCCATGAAATACCATTTCCCATTGATCAATCTCCAACCGGTTGCCTTTTGACCATTTTCAGTCCAACTCCATGTGCCGGAAGCAGATTTTTCCCATGCTGCAGAAGCAATCATGGAAGTGGCAGTCATTGCGATTGTGGCGGCAAGGGTAGAAGCCAACACACGTTTCATCATTTTTTTCATCCAACGCACTCCTCTTTCATTTATATTTTGGGTAAGGGATTAACTTGATTGATTACAACATCAGTATAATATATTATAAAGATTTTGTCAACGAATTAAACGACTAACTAAATACTATATTTTTCCACTTTTTTGTATAAAAAGCTAGCATATTTTGTAAAATCAATTTTATTTTTAAGGTTATTCGACAGTAAATGTGTGAAATAAACAAAATTTTACAGTTATTTACTCACATATTACACGAATATGTGATTTCCATTTTGACATAAAAAAACCGCCCTTTCCTCGCGGAAAGAGCGGTTTGCTGATTCTGAATTATTCAGCCTGAGGAGCGCCAACGGGGCAAACATTCGAGCAGTTGCCGCAGTCAATGCAGGTAGCTGCATCGATCACGTATTTGCCATCACCCTCGGAGATAGCGCTAACCGGACACTCACCTGCGCAAGCGCCGCAGCTGATGCACTCATCGCTAATCACGTATGCCATAGGATTTACACCTCCTTCATGTTCATGCCTATATTGTACCATATTTTCGTCAAAAATCAAGGCTTGACAAAAAAATTCTTCCGGGACTTCCTTAAAACCGTATCCCATATTTTATTCTGCCCTAAAAAATACGGCTTATCCTTCCAGATCTTCCAGCGCTTTTTTCTCTTCCTTAGCAACGCGAATTGCGCCATCCCGAATAATTTTAACATCCTTTCGGTGGAAATCCGAAGGCGCAGCATCCGGTTTGCTGTCAAGCTGCACTTTCAGCGCTCCGGTCAGAAGATTACTGTCTACCACAACACCTTTGCCATCCGGTGTCTGAACAATTGCCCCCATTTTTAGGCGTAATTTTCAGCAGGTCTTCATAGGCATCCTGCTCGTACTTCAGACAACACATCAGTCGTCCGCAGGTACCGGAAATTTTAGTTGGGTTCAAAGAAAGGCCCTGTTCTTTCGCCATTTTGATCGAAACCGGCTGAAAATCGCTCAGAAAACTGGAACAGCAGAATGGCCTTCCGCAAATACCCAGTCCTCCCAACATCTTCGCTTCGTCCCGCACACCAATTTGACGCAGCTCAATCCGAGTACGGAAGACACTCGCCAGATCCTTAACCAACTCACGGAAATCAATCCGGCCATCTGCCGTAAAATAGAACAGAATCTTGTTATTGTCAAAGGTGTACTCTACATCCACCAGATTCATATTCAATTTATGACGGGCAATTTTTTCCTCACAGATTCGGAACGCTTCCTCTTCCCGTCGTTCATTTTCTTCCAACTGCGCCAGATCCTTTTCAGTTGCAATCCGGATAATCGGTTTTAGCGGTGCAACTATTCGTTCTTCTTCAACCATCCGATTGGCAATTGCAACAGTTCCGCATTCAATACCGCGCGCAGTTTCAACGATAACACGCTGACCCACCGTCATTTTCTGCCCACTAGGCGAAAAATAATAGGTTTTTCCGTTATTTTGAAATCGTACCCCAATAATTTCGGTCATAAATTCTACCTTTCTCACTCTATTTTCAAGGCATTACGCCTGTGTTTCCATAATTGTTTTGAGCCGTGATCCGAACTTTGCCGCAGTCAACGCACAGTTTCCATTAAAAAACAGAGCCGTACGCACTCCATCCAGCTCATTGTGCAAAGCCGCTGCCTGAAGCGGAGAAATTTTTCCCGCCAAAGGATCCATCTCAGCATCCGGCACTTCCGAATACGGACGAACGGCAATTCTTCCTAAAATATTATCAAAATCCCGCAGCAGCTGAAGCAAACCGCTTTTATCATTTTCATAAGGTGCCAGCGCTTCCAAAATATCATATTCCCGCCGGGCAGTCAACGCACGGGCGAGAGAAAATGCCTGTTCCCATCCGCGTCGCACTGCCGCATCTTCCAGATATGCACGACTTTTCCCAAGGTTTCCCCTGCCATACAGCAGAGCTTTCTGCCGTTCTGCCGGATCCGCTGCTGGAAACTGTTCCTCGATCCATTTTTGCGCTTGAGTAAGCGGAACCTCAAACAATTCAATACTGGTACAGCGGGAAACAATCGTTTCCGGCAAAAGACGCTCGTTGCCTGCCGTCAAAAGGAAAATCACATAAGATGGTGGTTCTTCCAGAACCTTTAATAATGCATTCGCAGCCGGAATATTCATATTTTCAGCTTCTTCCAACAGCACGACTCGATAATCCGACTCATTGGGACGGATAAAGATTTCTTCCCGCAGCGCCCGGATTTGTTCCACCGAAATGATGCTCTTATCAGCTGGTTTTCGCACCACCGTAAAATCCGGATGAATGCCTTTTAAAACTTTCAGACATGCAACGCAGCGGCCGCAAGGTTTTTCCTCACCGCCGCATAGCAATGCCTGCGCAAATAAATTGGCGAGCGTTTTTTTCCCCGTTCCTTCCGTCCCGTAAAACAGGTACGCATGGCTACGGGGAACGCCCTGTGCTGCTGTCCGCAGAATCCGGACGGCAGCCTGATTTCCGCAAAACGAATCAAATTCCATTAAAGTTTCTCAAAACGCTGAACGTCGGTTACAATAATGGTAGCGCCGCCGACCGTTACTTCAACTGGGAAAGGCGTATAGGAACCCAAGCCGTAACCGGCAGAGGAGGATACCATTTGTTTGCGTTTTTTGGAATGGTCCGCGATGATGCTGATGACGCGGTCCACATTTTCATCTTCGGTACAAATCAAAAAAGTAGTATTTCCAGCCATCAGGAACCCACCGGTCGATGCGAGTTTAGTGGCAAAGAAGCCGTTCTGGGTCAACGCTCCGGAAACAGGGGAGCTGTCATCGCTGCTGACAATTGCATAAATAAGTTTCATACAGGGGCCTCCTATTCTCTAATCAACTGCAATCAGTTGGTTTATAGTTCTATTTTACCACTTTCAGCAAAAAATTACCACTGTTTTCAAGAAGTTTTTTCTCATTTTCCCCGATTTTTTCGCCTGCCGCCACAATGGGAACGGCCGGCGGGCAGGTAATTTTTGTTTCGGCTGCGATTCTGCCCACCGCTTTTTCCAGCGGAATCTCCTCAAAGGGGGAAAATTCTGCCTCTCGCAATGTCAGGCAGGTTTGCGGTTTCAGGGAAACATCGGGATATGGGATAACATCGCGCGGAACAAAATCCTCAAAAGCAGCTTCCAAACGTCCGTAATCCTGCCGCGGCGTACAGGGAGACAGCATCAGGACAATTTTTCCGCCGCCGCAAAATTCCGGTTCCATCCCATTCCGGCGCAGCATTGCCGCCATCTCCTCATGGCTATATCCGCACCGGTAGCAATCGATGGTAATTTTGGCGGGATCCGTCTGCCATGGGTGGAGCGCAACCCCTCGAGTTTGCAGAAAACGCATGGTTTGCGCGGTCTGCTGCGCCATTGCGGAAAAGGCTTCCCTCGCCGAGCAGGCGAGCCAGCGATTGCAAAGATCCAGAGAAGCCAAAATTAGATAGGAAGGACTGGTCGAACCGAACAGCACCATATCCGCTTTCAGCTGTTCCTTGGGAATGGGTGCATTGCAATGCAGATAACCGCCGCCGGTGAGAACCGGCAAAACCTTGTGGGCGCTGTCGCAGCAGAGATCCGCCCCCAGCGTCATGGGATGCCGGTCCTGCGGCAGAAAACGCAGGTGCGAGCCATGCGCATTATCGACCAGCAGCCAGCCTCCCCGTCGGTGCACTTCCTCCGCAATGGCGGCAATATCCGCCTCCGCACCGTAATAGTCCGGACTGGTCAGATAGACGGTTCGGATTTCCGGATCTGCCTCCATCTGCTCTGCAATCTCCGCAGCTGTTACTACGGATGCCAGACCAATCTCCCGATCATATGGCGGACAGAGCCAGACCGGCTGCCAGTCCAGCAACGCGCAGGCATGCAGAAAGGCAATATGGCAATTCCGTACCGCCAGAATTTTTCCGCCCCGCCGATACGCTTCCCGCACCATCGCCAGAATTGACAGCGTCGAACCGCCTGCCGAATAGCAGGTCGTCCGGACGCCAAAAAGTTCCGCCGCAATCTGTTCGGAATGGCCAATAATCCCCTCAGCTTCATAGAGGGCATCCGCGCCCTTAATTTCGGTAATATCCAGCGGAAACGGCAATGCCTCGAACCCCGGCAGAGACGGGGCATTTCCCTTATGTCCGGGCATATGCAGGCGGGATGTCCCGCTTTTTTCATATTGTTTCAGAAAATCAAAAATGGGGGTATCCGGCATGGCGTTTGGCAGCATCATCGGCAATCTCCTTCAGGCGCGGCAGCGCATAAGCAAAAAATTCTTCATAAGCCGGGCAGAAATAATTCAGCGGCAACGTATCTCCACGCATCGGTTCCCGGTCGCGGCGGCATCCTCCCCGGCAGATGAAGGCATACCGGCAGTTCCGACATTTTTCGGGAATCTCCCGCGGCATTGCCAGAAAACGCCGGGCTGTCTCGCCGTTCATCATCTCTGGAATAGAGTCGGTGCGGATATTACCCAGCTTCCATTCGTCAAGGGCGTAAAAGTCGCAGGGATACACCGAGCCGTCCGCCTCCACGACATTCTGAATGACGCATTGACCGCTCAATCCGCAGCTTTCCGGCGGATACCCCATCATCATGCCAACCAGATTTTCAAAATACCGGATGTATATAAAGTTGCCGGCCTTGACATCCCGATACCAGAGGTCAAACAGGGTTTTCAGAAAATTTGCAAATGTTTCCGGAGTCAGCGAATACGGATTGCTGCCGCGTTCCTCACCCAGCGGGTCCAGACAGGGAATATACTGCTGCCAGAGCAGGCCGGAACGCCGGAAAAAGCTATAAATCCGGTCAATATACCGCGCTGACTGCCGGGTAATGACAGTCAGCACATTGAATTCCACATGATGCGCAGTCAGCAGCTGCGCCGTCCGCAGCACCCGATTAAAGGTTCCCTTTCCAACCGGGTCAATCCGGTTGGCATCGTGAATCTCCTTGGTGCCGTCCAGAGACAGCCCGACCAGAAAGTGATTTTCCGCCAGAAAATCCGCCCATTCGGCATTGAGTACCATTCCATTGGTCTGAATGGCATTGGAGACTTGCAAATGTTTCCGATTATACTTTTTCTGGAGTTCCACTGCTTTCCGGAAAAAATCCAATCCGGCCAGCGTCGGTTCCCCACCCTGAAATCCAAAAGAGCAGCTACCCTCTGCGGTTTCCAGTGCCTTTGTAATCAGGATTTCCAGCGTCTCCTCGGACATCACACCATAAGACGCTACGTCCCGGTTTTCGGTAATATCGTGATAAAAACAGTACCGGCAGCGGATGTTACAGTTTCCCGAGGCCGGTTTAATCAAAAAATTCAGCGGCGGCATTCTTTTTCCCTCCTAAAATGATAGACAAAAAGGGACTCCAAGAGTCCCTTCCCATTACTTAAACATCTTGAATTTTACCAGAATGAAGATGGCGATCAACGCCAAAAACAGTGAAATAAAGGTCGGAAACCACCACACCGGCATCTGCAATCCGCTGACATTCATCCCGTAATAGCTGAACACCATTGTGGGAATCGTCATCAATACGGTTACTGATGTCAGCACCTTCATCACGATATTCAGATTATTGGAAATGATCGAGGCGTATGCGTCCATCGTGCTGGATAAAATATTTCCATAAATCTCGCTCATCTCCATTGCCTGATGAATCTCGATCAGCACATCCTGCATCAGATCCTCGTCATCTTCATAGAGAGTAAGCAAATTGCCCCGTGAAATCCGCTTTAAAGTTGCCTCATTTGCACGCAGGGAGGTGGAAATATAAACCAGTGATTTCTGCAATCCCATCAGCTGGATCAGAGCCTCATTTTTCATGGAGGTATGCATCTGGCTCTCCATGCTGCCGGCAATTTTTTCAATCTGCTTCAAGTGTACAAGAAATCGCTGGGCAATTCGGAGAAGAATCATCAGCAGAAATCGGGTATGCATTTTCGTCTGAACACCCCGCACAACACCGGAAGCCAAATTATCCAATAGACCACACTGTTTGGTACTAATTGTCACAAAATAATCTGGTGTAATAATGATACCAAGCGGAATCGTCGTAAAAACAACCGACTGGTCTTCCACATCATCTTCATCCTTTTCCACCTGATAGGGGACGTCCACAACAACAAAAGTCTGTTCTTCTTCTTTTTCCGTACGGGAAATTTCCTCTTCGTCCAAAGATGCGCTCAGGAAATCATGATCCAATCCCATCGAAGAATGCATATACTGTAACTCATCAGCCGTTGGATGAACTGCCATAACCCAACACCCGGGTTCTTCCCGTTTGAGCTGTTCAATTTTGCCTTCGATCGTTTTGAAGAATTTCAGCACAGACATGCACCCCTTTTATTGATTTTCCTCCGCCTGTTTTTCTTCCAACAATTCCCGGTGCTTTTCCAAATCAATCGGCAGTTCTCCGATAACGCCTTCGGTACTGTCCGACTTAAAGAGAACTTTCGCCGTCTGCAGCATGATTTTCAAATCCACCCAAATGCTGTACTGCTCAATGTAAATCAAGTCCAATATCAGCTTATCTTTCGGAGTGGTATTATACTTGCCCAAAATCTGCGCCAAACCAGTCAACCCGGCCTTTACTTTCAGGCGATACCGGAATTCCGGCAGCACTTCCACATACTTTTCGGTAATTTCTGCCTGCTCGGGACGAGGTCCGACCACGCTCATTTCGCCTTTCAGGATATTGATAAACTGCGGCAGTTCATCAATTCGGAGCTTCCGCAAAATATTTCCGACTTTGGTAATCCGACTGTCTCCCTGGGAGGCCAAACGTTTATTGTTTTTATCCGCGTCCACAATCATGGTACGGAATTTCAGCACGTTAAAAATTTTTCCATCCTGCGTTACACGGGGCTGTTTGAAGAAAACTGGACCGCCGTCTTCGAGCTTGATGGCAATTGCCTCAATGAGCATAATCGGGCTGGACAGCACCACTGCGATCAGCGACACCACAATATCGCAGGCACGTTTGATCAGCGCCTGCTCGAAGGTGAGTCCCGTCACCCTTGATTCCAGAACGGTGACGTCATCTACCAGCACATGATGAGAATGCTTGATAATGATATCGGCCAATTCAGGGGTAAAGTACACATTTTTCCGATGCTTGTAGCAGTACTCCACCATTTTATCCTTATCGGATTCTGAAAGTGCATACAAAAATACCGTCTGATGATCTCGAATAATCTGTTTTAAATTCTCATCTTTAATCGAACAAAGGGTACGGATATTATACTGTTTCTTATATCGATTGATTTTGGAGACAAAATTGACGAGTCCTTCTTTTTCCCCGTATACGACCACAACCGTATCGGGCGGGTTAATCACAAAATAAATGTAATTTCCAAAATAAGTGGACAGATAAATCGCTATGATCTGTAGAATGACAACTCCGATAAAGGTAAAAACATCCTGCATAAACGGCGCGCGCTGATCGTAATTGATCAGCATGATATAAATTTGGAAATAGGTAATGACATCGGTAATCAGCGTTGCCAGCATCACCGAATAAATAATTTCCTTACTTTTTTTCCGACCGATTGCAAAACCGCCGTAAATTTTAATAAAGCAGATCCCCGCTACTGCAAAAGTCGACATTGCAATTGCAGCTGTCCGAGAGGCACGCCAAAGTTCCCGCTCTGTCAGTCCGAACAACCCGAAAAATATGGCGAACAATACCACAAAAAACAGGCCTTTGAATGCGAGCAGGAAGGTTCTCTGCAATTTTTTGACAAAATTTTTCACCATTTTTGATAGGTTCCCCTTCCGTTCAACTCAAAAAGTCCTGATATTTTTAAAGAACAACCGATAAAAACTAATCAGGACAATTTCAATTTATTATACCATATCTTTGATGAAAATACCAGTCCTATTTTTTCGCCAATTTGTCCAACTCTTCCAACAGTTTAGCCGAATCCTCCAGCGTTTCCTCCAGATTTTCCTCAGTCGGAGCCGCTGAAAACTGTTCTTCTCGGGGAGAATCCTCTTCCGGGAAAAAGCCATCCGGCTGTTCTTCTTCGGTAATTTCCTCAGCACGATTCGTATATACAGGTTCTGCCGCATCCTCCTCGGTCAGAAGGCCGTCCGCCTTCAGAGATTCCCGGAAGCTGACCGGCATTTCGCGAATGCTCGCATGGGCAGCCGGCATCTGAAGCGGCTCGGGAATCCGGCGTTCTGAAGCATTTTGCGCCGCACGCTCTGCTTCTGCCCGTTCCTCCTCGATTTCCTTCTCGGTCTGTCCGGAAAGATGGGCCAATGTCTCGGCAAAATCGACACAGTTCCGGTCAGCATCAAATTTTTCCTTCCAGCTCAAATAAGCACGCTCACCCTTTTGCGCGATCCGTTCTTTACTGATCCGGCAGAAGCCATCCAAAGCCTTCCCAAGCTGTTCCGCTGTCACATCAGCCGGCAGCAGCATGCCGTTGTCATTGTCGACAACCGCTGACACGCCGTCCACATTCGTGGCCGCCACAAAAATACGGTTGGCCATTGCCTCCATCATCGCTGTTGGGACGCTTTCCGCCGCACTCACGCTCAGGAACATATCGACATAATTTTCTCGATAATACCGATAAATCTCCTTCCGATTCAGTTTTCCCAGAAAACGGCAGCGGATTCCCTTCTTTTCGCCCAGTTTTGTCCGCACATATTCGCTCAGTTCCTTCTGCTTAGATCCGGTTCCGATATGAACCCACTCAATACAGCCGCCTTCCACCCGCGACAATGCATCTACCAACAGATTTAAACGCTTGTCCTTCTCAATTGGCGAGCAGGTAACCACCCGCAGGAAAAACTCCGGCAGCGGTTCCAGCGGTTCCCGTTCCTGACCCGGTACTCCCAGACGCGCCACCTGAAAATGGGAAATATCCTCTCCCGGCTGTACAAAATTATCCAAATATAGCTGTCTAGAATGCTCACTTGTAAAATAAACCGCGTCTATTGCCCGATTAATCACCCCATTCAGGGTATCCCGCCGCGCACCAGTACGCGGATTGAACATATTGGCATTATGACAGCGCGCCACTACCCGAATATCATCTGAAAAATCCTTCAGACAGCAAAGGCCATACAAATAATCATTAAAATTGGCAGAATAAATGAGCAACGGCTCTTCCTTTTCAAAGAGATCCTGCGATCGGATATAATTATAGAGCAGACGGCTTTTAACCAGCATATTCAGCAAATGTTTTTGAAATTCTGGTGTCCAACGGCCCTCAGCCCGTGCAATTGCGGCCTCTTCCTGATACCCGCGGCTGAACCGGCAGGCGAGTTTCACCAGCATACGCTGTAAGCCGCTCACTTTCTCGGCCGGACGGTAAAAAACAACATCCTTGGGCAGAGACTGCGACATCAGTCGTTCCGTATCGGTGGTAATGACATGGACTTTATAAAATTTCTTGAGTTCGTTAATTTCATTTTCCAAAAAGCTTTCCTGCGTACCGCAGGGATAATGCTCGGTAACAATCAGCAAATTCTGCTTCATGAACAATCCCTTCCTGTTCCGGTATTTCTCACGAAAAAGCCGCAAAACGGCTTGATAAATTTATCATAGCACATTCGCGGCTGAATGAAAAGAGTTTTTCTACAGAATCCTCAAATTCCTCTGTTGCCCAACCGAAATCCAGGGGAAAGCTGTCCGTTATGTGTCCGGCGAAGCAGAATCACCGATACCACTGCTGCGACCAGCTCTGCAACAGGAAAGGAAATCCAGATACCTGCCGCCCCAAATGGAATGGACAACACCCATCCCAACGGCAGGATAATCACAAACTGACGAAGAAGAGAAATGATCAGCGACTGTTTTCCCATTCCAAGCCCTTCAAAGGTGCCAGAATATACCACCCCCACAGCAGAAACTAAAAATCCCAAGCTAATCAGACGCAGTGCTGGAACTCCGTACCGGATCATCTGGCCGTCTTCATCAAACAGGCTCAGAATCTGAGCCGGAAAACAGAATGCTGCAACCGTCCCGATTGCCATCATCGCCAGCGCCAGCAGCAATGCATAGGAAACCGTCCGGCGCACCCGCTGATATTCCCCGGCGCCATAATTATATCCCACAATCGGACGCAATCCCTGCACCAGTCCGCTCGCCGGCATGTAAATGAAAGTCTGCAATTTGAAATAGATCCCCAATACCGCCACATATACCTGAGAAATCTGGGCGAGGATACCATTCAAAAAACTGACCAGCACCGATGGAATTGCCAGCATCAGGGTAGAGGGAACTCCCACCGAATAAATTCGTTTGACCGTCTCCTTATCCGGCAGAATATAACGGCGATCCAGCCGCACACCGATATTGCGGCGTATAATGAGCGCAAAATAGAAAAATACCGGCACACTCTGTCCGATGACCGTCGCAGCTGCTGCCCCGGAAACTCCCATCGCCGGCATTCCGAACAGCCCGAAAATCAGGATCGGGTCCAGAATGATATTGAGAATACAGCCCAGCATCAGCAGTACCATGGTAATTTTCATACTGCCCACGGCCTGGAAAATTTTCTCCAGACAAATCTGCAAAAGGCTTCCGCTCGAAAAGCACAGGACAATGTAGGTGTAATTACATGCCTGTTCCAAAATTTCTAGATCAGATGTGAACATTTGCAGAAACGGTCTGGTAACCAACAACCCCATTATGACAAACAAAATGCAGTGCAATACGGTCAGAGTAACCCCCACTGTTGCGGCGCGATTTGCCTTCTGCTGGTCGCCCGCACCCAGACTGATCGAAATGGCCGTACTAATTCCAACTCCGACACCTACGGCAACCGAAATTACAATGTTTTGCAGCGGGAACGCCAGCGATACCGCCGTAAATGCATCCGTACCAAGCTTTGCCACAAACATGCTGTCTACGATATTATAAAGCGATTGAATCAGCATGGAGATCATCATGGGGACACCCATTGAAAGAAGGAGCGGCAATTCCTTTGCCGTTCCCATGCGATTTTGTTTTTGTTCCATTTTTCACACTCAATTTTTCATATTTGCAGAAGTTTGACAGGTCTGCAAACTGTATCTGCCGGAATCCTATCCTGCCAGCCTTTCCAGAATCGGATAAGCTGCCATCCCGATAATTCCGGTTCCGGCCATGATATAAAGCGGATTTAACTTAGTTTTCCTCAGAAGGATGAACGCCGCAATAAAAAGTACTATGGCAATCCAGTCAAGGCTTTCCATCGGAAAGTCGAAAATTCCCTGACTCTTTCCGCCGAATACCGCCAGCATCAGGATGCTCAACCCCGCAGAGGCAATCAGCGCCACTACCGCCGGGCGAAGTCCGCCCAGAATCCCCTGTACGACCGACACATTGCGGTATTTAAAATAGAAATAAGCAATCGTCGTCACAATGATGCAGGCAGGCAGAATGCATCCCAATGTCGCCACAATAGCACCAGAGATTCCCAGCACCTGCATTCCCACAAAGGTTGCAGAATTGATTGCAACCGGACCCGGCGTCATCTCCGCAATGGTGATAATATCGGCAAACTGCGTCATTGTCAGCCATCCGTGCTTCTCAACAACCTGCGCCTGTATCAACGGCATCGCCGCATATCCGCCGCCCACACTGAACAGACCGATCTGGAAAAAACTCCACAGCAACTCCAGATAAAGGCTCATTTGTCTGCCTCCTTCCGTTCCGCCTGTTTTTTGCGCCAGATATAATTCAGATATCCTACGACTCCGCAAACCAGAATAATCAAGATGACATTGACTTTCACAAAATAGGCACACAAAAACGCTGCTATCATCGTAATAATTGCCACCGGATCCTTCCCTTTCACGACTCCCAGCGACATTTTCATCACGACATCTACAATAACCGCCGCAACACCAGCCCGCATGCCGGTCATCAGTGCATTAAAAAAGACGTTATCCCGGAACGCCTCATAAAATACCGAGATCACACTCAGTAGAATCAGCGGTGGCAGAATCGTTCCCAATATTGTGACCAGAGCGCCTGCCAATCCCGCCAGCCGGAATCCGATCAAAATGGAAGCATTGACAGCAATCGCACCCGGTGATGACTGCGCAATCGCCGCGATATCCAGCATCTCGTTCTCATCGATCCAGTGCAGGTCATCCACAAATTTCTTCTTCATCAGCGGTACAATGACAAAACCGCCTCCTACTGTAAACGCGCTTAAACAGAATGTTGATCGGAACAATGTAAAAAAGAATGCCGCATTCCGCTCCACGATCGGTGCATTTCGTTCCACAAATACCCTCTTTTCCGTTTTTCAACCATATTTTGTAAAAATTTTTCTTTACCACCCCATTATACACCTTGTCAAAACATAAGTAAAGTAGTATAATCGAATCATATTTATAAAGAATTCCTATGAAATGAGGAGATTTTTATGACACTTCGCCATCTTCGGATTTTTGAGGCAGTTTGCCGCCATATGAGTATCACACGGGCTGCAGAAGAACTTTATCTGTCGCAGCCATCCGTCAGCCTTTCCATCGCGGAACTGGAAAAAAAATATGATCTCCGCTTGTTTGACCGCATCGGCAAAAAATTATATCTGACTCCCGCCGGCGAGGAACTGCTGGGATATGTACACTCCATCATCAATCAGGTGGATGATATGGAACAGCATATGAAAAGCGGCGCACGCAAAAGTATCCTTCGAGTCGGAACCAGCATGACAGTCGGAGGGTGCCTTCTGCCCGAATGCACCAAGCGTTTTGCGGAAACTTATCCGGATATCCGCGTGGAGGTGCTGGTCGAACGGACAGATGTGATTGAGCAAAAAGTTTTAAACAATGATCTCGATATCGGATTCGTGGAAGGATTGCCAAAAGCTTCTCAGCTGCTCATCACTCCCTTTGCGGAAGATGAACTGACCGTCGTTTGCGCACCGGATTCTCCACTGCTCAAAAAAGCCCCTCTAAACTGCGCAGATCTGGTGAACCTTCCTCTTTTACTGCGGGAAAAAGGCAGCGGTACCCGCGCGGTCGTTGACAATCTGATGGATATGCGGGGAATTACCCTCAAACCGCTCTGGGAATCTCTAAGTACCCTTGCGATTATCGGCGGCGTCAAACTGGGGCTTGGCATCTCTATTCTCCCCATCCGCATTGTCGAAGATGCGGTTCGCAAACATACCCTTGCCATCCTCCCTATCCGCGACATTCAATGGAAACGGCAATTCTTCCGCGTCCAGCACCGAAATAAAATTCTGGACGAACCTGCTGAACACTGGGCTACCTTAATGGCAAAATGTGCCGAAGAAAATCTCAGTTTCAATTTGGAAAAGAATCTGCTATGAATGCACATTTCTCCCCACTCATTCGGCAAATCTCGGATCCCGGAACCAAGCAGTTGATTGCAGCTCGGATTCTGGGACTTCTGCCGGAATGGTTTGGACTTCCGGACAGTACGGCCATCTATATCTCGGAAAGTTGCAATATGCCCTTCTGGGCAGCATTTTCTCAAGAAGACCCCATCGGATTTATTGCCCTGAAAGAAACTTCCCCCTTTACAGCGGAAATTTTTGTGATGGGTGTTCATCCGGATTATCACCGGCACGGGGTCGGAAAAGCACTCTTTTCTGCCTTTCTTGCCTATGCCCGACAGCACGGATATGAATACCTGCAAGTCAAAACTGTGGCGGAAGGCCATTATCCGGAATATGATCGTACCCGCTTCTTTTATGAATCGCTCGGATTCCGCAAACTGGAGGTTTTCCCTACTTTATGGGATGAATGGAATCCCTGTTTGATTTTGATTCGGTCTGTATGAGATATATTCACTATATTTTATCTGTTTATTTCATAAAATATGATGAATTTCACTTTTCCGTTGACATCCTGCCCCGCTCGTGCTACAATAAAGAAAACCGAAGCAGTATGACTGCTTCTTTCCTTTACCTCAAATATGAAACGTTTAACTCGAAAGGAGTCTTTTGTTATGATGAAGCCAAGAATCGGCATTCGTCCGGTCATCGACGGACGTTGGGGCGGCGTTCGGGAATCCCTGGAAAACCAGACCATGAACATGGCCAAGGCTGCCGCAAAACTGATCGAAGAAAATCTTCGTTATCCGGATGGCACACCGGTTGAGTGTGTAATCGGCTGCACCACCATCGGCGGCGGCGCGGAAGCAGCAAAAGTTGCAGAACAATTCTCGACTCAGAATGTTATGGCAACCCTTTCCGTTACACCCTGCTGGTGCTACGGTACCGAAACTTTTGACATGGATCCCAACACCATCAAAGCAGTATGGGGATTTAACGGAACTGAACGTCCCGGCGCAGTTTATCTCGCTGCTGTTCTGGCTGCTCATGCACAGCGCGGACTGCCCGCTTTCTCCATCTACGGTCATGATGTACAGGAAGCAACGGACAGCAGCATCCCCGCTGATGTGGCAGAAAAAATCCTGCGGTTTGCCCGCGGCGCTGTTGCAGTCGGCTGGATGAAGAATAAAGCATATGTCAATATCGGCGCCATCGCAATGGGTATTGCCGGCAGCTACTGTGATGCCGATGTTCTCCAGAAATATCTGGGCCTGCGCGCAGAATGGGTTGACGAAGTGGAAATCCTGCGCCGCATTTCGCTGGGCATCTACGATCCGGAAGAGTATGAAAAGGCTCTGGCATGGGTCAAGGCAAACTGCCCCGAAGGGTTCGATAAAAACGCTGGCAAGGATCTGCCGCCTGTTATTACCAAATCCAAGATCGTTCCCCCTGACAAAGACTGGGAATTCATCGTCAAGATGACGCTGGTTATGCGCGATATTCTCTACGGAAATTCCAAGCTGGATGAACTGGGCTGGCATGAAGAGGCTCTGGGCCGCAATGCGGTTGCTGGCGGCTTCCAGGGACAGCGTCAATGGACCGACTGGCTGCCGAACGCAGACTTTACCGAAGCAATCCTTGCTTCTACCTTTGACTGGAACGGCCCGAAGGCTCCGACTCCTTTCGCAACCGAAAACGATGTCTGCAACGGAATTTCCATGCTGCTGGGCACCTTGGTTTCCAATTCTGCTCCCTGCTTCCATGATGTCCGCACCTACTGGAGTCCTGAAGCATGTGAACGCGTTACTGGTGTAAAGCCTACCGGCGTTGCTGCAAATGGATTCATTCATCTCATTAACTCTGGCGCAACCGCTCTCGACGGCAGCGGCGCCAGCAAAAATGACAAGGGCGAAGGCTGCATGAAGCCATTCTGGGAAATGACGGACGCAGACCGCGAAGCCTGCCTCAAAGCCACCGACTGGTGCCGTGCAGACTATGGATACTTCCGCGGAGGCGGATTCTCCAGTCATTTCCGCTGTCGTGCAGAAATGCCGGTTACCATGCTGCGCTTCAACATCGTGGAAGGCGTCGGCCCGGTTCTCCAGATTGCAGAAGGCTGGACCGCAGATCTTCCGGATGAAATTCACAACGTAATCGACAAGCGCACCGATCCCACCTGGCCTACTACCTGGTTTGCACCCCGTCTCACCGGCGAAGGCGCTTTCAAGGATGTATATAGTGTGATGGCAAATTGGGGTGCCAATCATGGTGTCACCGTTTACGGTCATGTCGGCGCAGATCTGATTACAACCGCTTCGATGTTGCGCATTCCGGTATCCATGCACAACGTCCCTGAAGAAAAAATCTATCGTCCGCATGCATGGGCAAGTTTTGGTACCACTGATACACAGGCTGCTGATTATGCTGCCTGCAAGGCGTATGGTCCTTTATACCGATAAACATCTACTCAATATTCTTTCTTCCGCCAGTGCCTACGGGTACTGGCGGTACTTTTTTCTGTTCCTGCTTCTGTTCCTGTCCGCCTGCTCATATAGTAGAGGGAAAGCAGGTGTTATCATGAAACTATGGAAAACAGCTGTTGCGGCGGCAGCAACAGCAGCAATCGCTCTGCCGCTTTGCAGTGCGGCTGCTTTTGAACCTATGCCTCCGCCGAAAAACGCGGATTTTTCTCCTTATCTGCTCACAATCCCGCTGGTTTCTCCCCTTTCCGAAATCCGGCTGAGCTCTCATTTCGGATGGCGTTTCCATCCCATTCGCGAAGAAATGGATTTCCATACCGGTACGGACCTAGTGTGTCCAGAAGGAACTCCGGTTTATGCCACACTTTCCGGCACAGTCATTCAATCTGGTTGGCATGACAGTTATGGATATTACCTTCAAATCGATCATTACAACGGGTTTTCTACTCTATATGCGCATTGCAGCAAATTACTTGCTAAAAAAGGAGATTCGATCAAAAGCGGTGAAAAAATTGCTCTTTCGGGACAGACTGGCGAAGCAACCGGTCCACATCTCCATTTCGAAGTGCGTATGAACGGCCAACATCTCAATCCGGAATGGCTGCCGTTCTTTTCGGAAACCTACGATACGGAGGAACCCGCATGAGTTTTTCTCTGGCCGGAATACGAATCGAAATTCATTTTGCCTTTTTTGCGGTTCTTCTTCTGCTGACCCAGCTGACCGGAAACGACTGGGCAATCTGGTGCGCTTTTTGCTGCCTGATCCATGAATTGGGGCATGTTCTTGCATACAGTATCTGTGGAACCCGTCCGCGCGAAATTCATCTGGAAGCCGGCGGAATGCGTATTATCCCTCCGCAAACGATGCTTTCCAACCGGCAGGAAGCTTTTGTCCTGCTGGGCGGAGTCCTCGCTAATTTTCTCGCAGCAGGAATTTTGATTTCTTTGCAGGTTTGGCAGGCCGCTGGCGTTCATCTTTTTCTGGCAGCATTCAACCTGATTCCCCTCCGGGCACTGGATGGCGGACAGCTTTTGGCACTGGCTTTCCGGAAAATATTTCTCCCGAATACTGCCGAAAAAATGACCGCTGGGATCCATTGGATCTTTTTGGGAATTCTTTTGACTGCCGGAATTTTCCTGCTGTTCCGAACCGGAAATTTCACCCTCCTTTTGACCGTAATTTGTTTGGGATTTCTCTGAAATCTTTTAGAAAACAGATTGTATCCGTCGCCCAAAAATGCTATAATAATGGGGATTACATCAACTGAAAGGAGTCCGATCCGGTATGGCTACCATTAAGGATATTGCCGCCCGCAGCGGCGTCTCCATCGCCACGGTTTCCAAACACATCAACGGAATCCCCATTAAAGAATCCAATCAGCGGCGAATCGATGCGGCAATCGCCGAACTGGGCTATCAGGTCAATGTTGCTGCCAGAACGCTCAAAACCCGCCGTTCCATGACCGTCGGTATTTTGCTCGACAGCCTCTCCAATCTCTTTTATACCTCGGTCATTTCGGAAGTAGAGGAATTACTTCGTACAAATGGTTATACGGCGATCCTCTACGAAACCAAGGATTCCCGCGAACGGGAATTGCAGGGAGTTGACCTATTCTTTGCCAAGGCTGCGGATGGAATCCTATACTTCTCCAGCCACAGCAATCCCGAAATTATCCGAATCTGCCAGCAGCGAAATATTCCGCTCGTTACAGTTGACAGCATTGCGCCGGATCTGCCGGACGCTGACTTCGTGGTGACCGAAAATGCCGGCGGTGCATATGAAGCGGTCTGCTGCTTACTGGATCACGGACATTCCCGAATCGGCGTCATCACCGGCGAATCCCTCCACTTCTCGGCCAATGAGCGTCTCCGTGGCTACCAAAATGCCCTCCATCGGGCCGGTATTCCGCTCAATCCGGACTGGATGCAGCAGGATTCCTACAACATTGACGGCGGTTATCGCGCCATGAAGCGCATCCTTGCCCTGTTCGACCGTCCCGAAGCTTTGCTGATCTGCAACTACTTTATGGCAATCGGCGCGATCATGGCACTCAATGAACAAAATGTCCGAGTGCCGGAAGAATTTTCGCTCATTACTTTCGACGATATCGAATGGATTCAGGCCATCAAACCACGTCTGACTACCGTTCGCCAGCAAACGGAACAAATTGCAGGACAGGCTGTTTCCTGTCTGCTTGCCCGTATGTCCGGTGACCGTAAGGAAGGACAGGTCTTCCTGATCCCCACCCATCTCACCGAACGAGATTCCGTTTTGAAAAAAGTACAAAATAAATGAGGTTGATACCCATGTCAAAACTTCGGATTCGAGAAAATTATAATCACACCATTTATGCCTCCTATATCGGATATATCACCCAGGCGATCATCAACAATTTTGCGCCGCTGCTCTTTCTCACCTTCCAGAGCAGTTATCAGATTTCGCTGGATAAAATTGCGATGCTTGTCACCTTCAATTTTGGTGTCCAGCTTCTGGTCGATCTTCTGGCAGCCAAATATATCGACCGGATTGGTTACCGGCGCGCCATTGTAGCGGCTCATGTCTTCTGCGCAGCCGGATTGATTGGTATGGCTTTTCTGCCGGATCTTTTGCCGCATCCCTATGCCGGACTGCTGTGTTCCATCGGTCTATATGCCATCGGCGGCGGTCTGACCGAAGTCCTCATCAGCCCCATTGTAGAAGCCTGCCCCACTAAAAAGAAAGAGGCGGCTATGAGTATTCTGCACTCCTTCTACTGCTGGGGTCATGTGTTTGTCGTACTTTGCTCGACTGCTTTCTTCACGCTGGCAGGTATCCAGAACTGGAGGATTCTCGCCTGTATCTGGGCCATCATCCCGATTTTCAATATTTTCTACTTCTCTCAGGTACCCATCGCGCCGCTCGTGGCGGAAGGGGAGGCTGTCCCGGTCAAATCCCTGTTCAAAACCAAGCTGTTCTGGATCTTTTTCATTCTGATGATCTGCGCCGGCGCTTCCGAGCAAGGAATGAGCCAATGGGCCTCCGCTTTTGCAGAATCCGGTCTCAAAGTCTCCAAGACGGTCGGAGATCTGGCGGGACCTTGTACCTTTGCTATTTTCATGGGGATTTCTCGGGCATTGTACGGAAAATTCAGTGAAAAAATTTCGCTGCGCGCCTTTATGACTGCCAGTGCACTGCTCTGTGTATGCAGCTATCTGCTGGCTTCGTTGACTACCAATGCGGTCCTCGGCCTGATTGGCTGCACGCTTTGCGGTCTGTCGGTCGGCATCATGTGGCCCGGTACTTTCAGCATGGCAGCTAAGGAAATGCCTCGCGGCGGTACCGCTATGTTTGCTCTCTATGCGCTCGCAGGTGACCTGGGATGTGCAGGAGGACCTGGTTTCGTAGGAGCCGTTTCCGAATATTTCGGCGCAAACTTAAAAATTGGGATCCTGTTCGGTGTCATTTTCCCCATTTTACTCCTGTTGGGATTGGCGGCTCTCCGTGCTGTTACTCGCCCAAAACAATGTGTCGCGTCAGAGTCCCTGTAAACATTGTGAAAATATTCTGTTCAACCCCTTGAAACCATTCATAAAGTATGCTATACTGTAAAAGTGAAATTTTGTCCTGTTTTCATAATCAGGACTGGAATCAAAAGATTGAAGGAGAAACTGGATCATGAACGCTTTTGAAATCGTCGGCGCATTCATTCTGCTGATCGCTTGTATTGTATTGGTTGTCTTGGTAATGCTTCAGGAAAGCAAGGACAGAATGTCCCAGACTTTGACCGGCGGCATCAATGAGTCCTATCTGGGCCGCAACTCTGGCCGTACTCTGGATGCCATGCTCGCAAGAATTACAAAATACGCTGCCATCGTGTTCTTCGTGCTCACTATTCTGGTCAGCGTCTTTACGGTCTATACCAAATAAATTTTTGCAGCGCTGAAACCGAATGCAAAGCTGCCTGAACCGGACGACCGGCTTTTCATCTCTGTGACATCTTGACAGAATGACGGCTCTCTGGTTTTAGGCAGCTTTTTTCTATCTCAATATGAAAGTGAGGAGTCGTTATGGAAAAATGGATGAAACGAATTCTTTTAATCCTCGATAAGGCGGGGAAAAAGGGCCTTTCCCTCAATAAAATACAGAAAAAATGCAAGGTGGAAAAGGGGGATCTGAAAAAATTTCAGGCAGCAGTTTCCCGTCTTCTGGCTGAGGGTCAATTGATCGAAAAAAACAATCACTATCTATCCGTTAAGGCACTGGGACTGCTGCCAGCACGCATTCAGCGCCTGCACAAAACTTATGGTTTTGCGGCTCTTGCAGACGGGCAGGAGGTCTTTATTTTGGGTAGCCGCCTTATGGGATCTCTCCCCGGCGATCAGGTATTGATCCGCCTGTCCTCCCATCCGCGCGGCAATCTTCCGGAAGGCGAAGTCTGCCGCATTGTGAAGGAATCCAAAGCCGATTATGCCGGACGTCTCCAAATTACTGAAAATGGCGCATTTTTCCTCCCAGACATGTTGGGAGATTTTCCGTTACGTGTCATGGGAAGCCATCTGGAAGCCGAAAACGGCGACAAGGTTCTGGCTCGGATCATCCGCCGCGGTGACAGCCACCGCAACCATCTCGCTGAAATTACTGCCTGCTTTGGATCCTCTGATCACGCTGCCGCCTGCGCCAAGGCAGTTCTGGCTGCCGCCGGAGTCAGTCCGGAATTTCCGGCGGCTGTACTGGATGAAGCTCATTTTCTGGAACATCGCGGCATTCCAGAACGGGAACTCCTCACCCGTCTGGATCTCCGAGACACCATTATTTTCACGATTGACGGCGCAGACTCCAAAGATCTCGACGATGCAGTCAGTCTCGAAAAATACAACGGATTTTATCATCTCGGTGTCCACATTGCTGACGTTTCTCATTATGTGAAATCCCGTTCCCTGCTCGATGAGGAAGCTTTTGCACGTGGCACCAGCATCTATTATGCCGATCAGGTCATCCCCATGCTCCCTGCCGCCCTTTCCAATGGCATCTGTTCCCTCAATCCCCAGGAAGAACGCCTCACCTTCTCCGCTTTATTGACGCTCTCCCCAGAAGGAGAACTGCTCGACTTTACCTTCCGCAAATCAGTAATTCGATCCCGCGTAAAGGGTGTTTACACCGAAGTTAATGCACTTCTGGACGGCAGTGCCGATGAATCCCTCCGCCAGAAGTATCAGGAAGTTCTCCCGATGATCCCGCTTATGAAAGAGCTCAAGGATCTCCGGCTCAAGCTTCGCAAACAGCGCGGCGCTCCGGAACTGGATTCTCCGGAGAGCAAGCTCATCCTCGACGATCGCGGCAAGATTATCGATGTAATGCCTCGGGTATCCGGTGAGGCAGAATCCATCATTGAGGAATTTATGCTGCTGGCAAATGAGGCAGCTGCTACGCTTGCCCGCAAACTCGATATTCCCTTTGTTTATCGCGTGCATGAGCACCCCGATCCAGAGCGCATCGGCAACCTGCGGGAAACACTCCGCAAATTGGGACTGTCCGGCCGTGAAATTCCGGAAAAGGTCAAGCCTGCGGATCTGGCTGCCATCTTGGAACAAACGAAACTGGAACCTTTTGCACCGGTTATCAACAAACTCGTCCTTCGTTCCATGGCTAAAGCACGTTACAGCGACCGCCCTCTGGGCCATTTCGGACTGGTGCTGGAAAATTATGCTCACTTCACATCTCCCATCCGCCGCTATCCCGATCTTACGATTCACCGCATTCTGACCTCCTGGGCAGAAGGAGATTCCCTTAAGGAACTGCACAAGAAATATGAACGCTTTTCTGCCCGGTCCGCTGAACATTCCAGCGAAACAGAATTACAGGCAATGGATATTGAACGCAGTTGCGAAGACTGCTACAAGGCGGAATTTATGCGCGACAAAATTGGTCAGGAATTTGACGGCATGATTTCCTCGGTTACCTCTTTCGGAATCTATGTGGAACTGCCCTCTACGGTTGAGGGATTGGTTCGGCTCGAAGACCTTCCGGACGGTGAATATTTCTTTGACGGACTGATCGAACTTTCGGACATCCACGGCGGCCGCAAATTCCGGCTTGGCGATCCGGTGCGGGTTCGCTGCATCGGTGTCGATGTCAATGCCGGCAACATTGATTTTGCACTCGTATGACCCGTCAGGATTTTGAAAGAGCCTGCCAACTTGCTGAAGCGTCCACAAACACTGCCGGAATCGGACGATTGGGTGAAAAATCCGTGCATGCGGTTCTGAAATTCGCCTACGAACCGCATGTCGCCAATCACGAGATTCCTTTGGGCGGCTATGTAGCGGATATTGTAGGCGAATCCGGTGTCATTGAGATTCAAAGCCGCGATTTATGGCGGCTTGCACCCAAATTACAGGCTTTTCTGGAGTTTTGTGATGTCACAGTGGTGCATCCGCTCGCTGCTGAAGAGTGGATAGTTCGTACCGATCCCGATACGGGAGAAGTCATTCGGCGAAAATCTCCCCGCAAGGCCATCCCCTTCGATATTCTAGCAGAATTGACGCCCATCCGGTCTCTTCTGCATCATCCTCGGTTTCACATTCGACTCGCTGTTCTGCAAGTGGAACGGTATGACATTGCGCGGACGGGCAGCCGGAAGAAAATACACTTGGATCGCAGGCCGCTCGACTTTCTTGAAGAAATTTGTCTGGACTGTGCGGAAGATTACCGTCAGATTTTTCCAGATATGGGTTCCCTCCCCTTCACAGCAGCCGAATTTGCAAAAAAAGCCGGACGGTCCGTTCCACTCGCGCGAAACGCCCTGCTCACATTGCTGGAACTGGGTCTGGTTTCACGCGCTGGAAAACGTGGCCGTCTCGGCTTATATCAAATGATTCCGCATTAAGGAGGTTTTTCTATGATTTCCTATTTGCTGATTGCCGCCTACCTTCTGCTTGTCATTCTGCATTTATTTCTCTGTCTTCGCCCGGGTCAGCGCCGTCTGCTCGATGGAACCAAGGTCATGCTGATGCCCGTTCTGCTGGCCAGTGTCCTTTCTACCGGATTTTGCCCTCCTATTGTTGCGGCAGCTTTACTCTCTGGCTGGTTGGGAGACGTTCTCCTTCTCAGACCAGATCAAAAACCGTTCTTTTTAGGCGGACTGGCTGCATTTCTGATCGGACACCTCTGCTATATTCCCGCTCTGATGCAGCTGGGTGAATATCAGCCGGCTTTTTCCATTCCGCTGGCTGTTGTCCTGCTGATTCTGGGTACAGCCGCCTATTTCTCCCTCCACACCCATCTTCCCGCCGGAATGCGGGGACCGGTTATTGCCTATCTGCTCGTCATTCTGGGAATGGCGTACACAGCGTTTCATACTCGTGACCTAATTCTGGCTAGCGGTGCCGTTCTGTTCGTCCTGTCTGACTACACATTGGCGCGCAGCTTGTTTATCCGGCGGGCAAAATACTCCGGTTTTATCATTATGCTGACCTATCTGGTAGCACAATTCCTGTTAGCATGGGGATTATGCCAGCTTTAATTTTCGTCTACATAACGCTTCAAATTTTCGAGCACCTTCTCATTGAGGCGTATCACAGCCTGCCGGGTCATACCGGCTGATTTCTGCATGCACCGAACCCGTGGATTTTCCAGCAGTTTCTCTGAACCCAATGCCATCAGGGTATCACAGAAAAGCCATGTATTCGGCAGTTTCAGCCACTCTTCCAGCGCACTCCTTTCAAAGGAAGGACTCAAAGAGGTATTGAACAGAATTTTATCGGATCCCATTCGGGAAAATTCCGCGGCATGCAACAGAACGGTATTTTTACTCAGGCAGCTGAAAATGACCTGGCTGTTTTGCAGCAGATTTTCCAAGTTCTGATACTGATACCCTTTTTCCCGCTCTAGATCAGGTTTCCGTGTACGGCTGTAATACCCGATGTCCGCTCCGAAAAACCGCATTGCCTCTGCAATCACCTGACCGGTCGTGCCCATTCCAAGAATCCCGACCTGCAATCCGGTGATTTCCGAGGGTTCACCAAAAAATGGCTGCCAGCCATGATTTCCGTGCAGAAGCGGAAACAACTCCTCTAAAACATATTCTGCAACCCCGGCATCTCCATAATCCCGAATGCCGGTCACCGTAATTCCATGTTCCCGCGCATACCGGATATCCACGCTCGCGCTTTCCTCACTATACAGGCTGCAGCACATCCCCACATACCGCAGATTCGGGCAACAGGATAGGATCTCTTTCCCGATCAGATGGTTATAACTGACCAGCATTCCGTCGGCATCACCCACTCGCTCTGCAATTTCCTGTGCATCCCGCGGCTGGGTATCATAAAATACAACCTTTTCCGCATATTCCCGGCAGCGTTCCCTTCCCCCAGGAAGCATATTAACCGGCCCCACTGCCACTAACTTTTTAAGCTTCATTCGTTGCTGCCTCCATTCTTTGATACAAAAATTCTCCCAATCACTTTCTGTGACCGGGAGAATTTTTTATGTTTTACAACATTACATGACAAGAGTGATAACCCGCAAAACAAACAGCGCAAAGACAATCCACATAACCGGATGGATTTCTTTTACTTTGCCGCGCACGATCTTCAGAATCATCCAGGTCAGAACGCCAAACATAATTCCGTTTGCGATCGAATAGGTGAAGGGCATCATAATAATTGCCACAAATGCACCCAATACATCAGCTGTATCGCCCTCAAATTTCACTTTGGAAACAGAGGACATCATGAACATACCAACGATGATCAAAGCAGGTGCTGTCGCAAAGCTGGGAATGGCACCAAAAATCGGCCAGAAGAAAATCGCAAGGATAAACAAAACTGCAGTTGTCAAGCTGGTCAGACCAGTACGTCCGCCTTCTGCAACACCAGCGGAACTTTCTACATAGCTGGTAACTGTGGAAGTACCCAAGCATGCGCCAGCAACTGTACCAACTGCATCTGCCATCAGAGCCTTGCCAACACGCGGAAGTTTTCCCTCTTTATCCAGCATGTTGCCCTTAGCCGCAACACCAATCAAAGTTCCAACAGTATCAAACAAGTCTACGAACAGGAAAGCAAACACAATTGTTGCAAAACCAATAACGTTATTAGCAACCCAAGAAAAATCAAATTTAAAAGCAACATCGCCCATAGCGCCGAAATTCGGCAGGAAGGAATGAATGCCTTCAATGCTTGGAATAACCGAGTAGACGCCAGCTTCCGGATTCGGAACATACCAGCCGCCCAATTCTGCTAAAATACCCAATACCCATGTTACCAGGATTCCCCACAAAATAGCGCCTTTCACATTGAAATAGAGCATTATTCCGATAATTGCCACGCCAATCAGCGCCAAAGCAACCTGCGGAGAACCAAGATCACCTAATGTAACTTTGGTAGAAGCTTCTGTAGCAGCAATTCCCGCATTCTGCAGGCCGATAAAGGTGATAAACAGACCAATACCAGTTGTAATTCCGAGCTTTAAGTTGGCCGGGATACAGTTTACTAATGTTTCACGGAATTTAAACGCAGAAAGGATGATGAAAATGATACCTTCCACCAAAATTGCTGTTAATGCAACTTTCCACGGTTCCGCAACACCTGCCATTTCATCACTCAGGCAGACAGTGTACGCAAAATATGCATTCAGACCCATACCGGATGCCAATGCAATGGGATAATTCGCCAAAAAGGCCATAATAATTGTCGCAATTGCGGCCGAGATAGCAGTTGCCAAAAATACACCCTCACTGTTCATTCCGGTGCTGCCCAGCATACTGGGATTTACAGCCAGTATGTATGCCATCGCCAGAAAAGTAGTGATGCCGGCAACAATTTCCGTTTTGACATTGGTGCCATGCTCTTTCAGCTTGAAAAACTTTTCCATGCAGAAATTCCTCCTATAGATTTTCAATTATTTCTCCGCGTTGAGTCGAAGAAAACATTATTATTATAGCGGAATCCCATCATTTCTTCAAGCAAATTTTGCATTTTTTCTGCAATATATTCATAATTGCAGCTTTTTCACAATATTTTTGCGCTTTTTCGTCTGACTTTATAGTTGTTTTAACAACATCTTTTATAAATTCAAAAGCTTCCAGATATTATATCCGGAAGCTTTGACTGATCCTTTTATCAAAGATATCTTAAAATTCAGTTGATCGTTTATAAATAATTCTCGGTTGAATCAAAACGATCTCCCTCGAATTACCAGGAGATTCCAACATTCGAAGCAGCTGTTGTGCCAACCTTTTTCCAAGATCTGCGGTTTCAATGGAAGCCGTGGTCAGCTCAGAGGCAGTCAAAATGGATGCTTTGATATTATCATATCCGGATACCGCCACATCCTCTGGAACATGACAGCCCCGTTCATTTAATCCACTGATCACCGTATAGGCAATTACATCGTTAGCACAGATAAATGCTTCCGGAAAACTGCTAAGATTCCGAATATATTCTCGTACCTCATCCTGAAAATAAAAGTGCCCTCGCTTGCTCGTTGTCAGGCAATATTTGGGATCAATCCATATTCCAAATTCGGCACATGCTTCTTCGAAACCTTTATACCGATCCAACATGGTCTTTGCATAAGTAATATCCCCTACAAATCCCAATGACCGCCTTCCTCGCCGGATAATACTTTCCGTAATTTGCTCAATGGTCCGCTTTCCTTCCAACAGCACGATATCTCCATTGACACCATCCCGGTACTTCTGAGGGGTTATATCCAGAAATACAGCTGGAATTCCCGAATTGGACAGGGCTGTAATGGCTGCATTGTTGTAAACGTTGATGACGATGATACCACATACGCTATGATCAACGACACTTTTGGGTATGGAAAAATTGGTCTCCTCATTTCGTGTCAAGAAATGATAAACGAAATTATATCCCCGGGAGGAGACTTCGTTCGCAATCCCATTGATGATCTTGAGCCAGTAGTCAGAAAAGTCCGGTTCTGTCGCAATCACCGCAATATTATTCCGCACAATTGCAGATCCTGTTTCCGCCTCCTGGGCCAGCCGAAGAATATCCCGATTGATCTTTTTGTAATCATATTCCACCAACTTTCGGGCCACCCGGCGGCGGGTATCATCGGATACACCTTCCTTGTTATTGATCACCTTGGAAACTGTGATCCGGGATACATTCAGCTCATCTGCAATCTGCTGCAGGGAAACTTTTCGCATGATCCCCTCCCCCTTTCTCACAAAATAGTACCCAGTTTATTTGGACAAAATCCGGAAGGTTTTGACTTCATAGGGTTTGATCGTAAAGCTGAAGCAATGCCCATCCGTTTCCATTTCGCGGATCGGATTCTCCAGCATATCGCACTCCCATACCCTTTCTGCCGGATCCGCCAGCGTTACTGTTACCGGACCGCGGCAATTCCGATATTCATACATCCGCAGAATCGTATCGCTGCCTTCCAAAGCTTGTTTAACAGTTTCCAACGCCACATTTCCGGCCGATACTGACACATACTGCGAAGCAAGCCCCTCGCCTTTTGCGGATACTACTGCCGTGCGGACCGGAATGTTCAGCGCATAAGCCGCTTCCGGAACATGGCCTCCTCGCCAGTCGCCAATGTGCGGCAGCAGCGCATAGGTAAAGGTATGTTCTTCCTGGTCGGTTACAGGGTTCGGCAGAATACCGGATTTCAGAAGAGTAATGCTCATATGGCCTTCATGGATTGCATGGCCGTACTTGCAGTCATTCAGCAGGGCAACACCATAACCGCTTTCAGAAAGATCTGCCCACTTATGCGCGCAAACCTCAAATTTTGCCACATCCCACATGGTATTGGAATGAGTCGGACGGGTCAGATTGCCGAACTGAATATCATAGGTTGCCTCATTGGCATTAATATCGACATCAAATTCCGCTTTGAGCAAGACCTGATGCTGTTTCCAGTCAATATAGGTCTCAAAATCAATGTTGCGGCTGTCTGCATAGAACCGGATATTCTGGATAATGGTAGACTGCAGGAACTTTCGCTCAATCCGAAGGGTTGCGCGAACTGGACCTTTCTCTATCCACTCCATCGACTGCACATCGTCAACCAGCCAGGATTTTTCGGTATAATAAATATCGATATCCCAGTTGTCATATTTCATGGGCTTATCTTCATAAGCGCGGAGGACATTGCCCAGCTTGCCAGCTTTCAGTAATTCTCGGTCTGCTTCTTTATCAAATACTGAGGTAAAGAAACCGTTTTGATTCCAGCGAATCTGATAGAAGGGAGTTTCAATCCCATCATCCGCAAAGATAAAGGGAGAAGTTTCTTCTGCCTTGGAAACCGTCTTGAACGCCTTCCAGCCTTTGGCAGGAATTCCTGCTATGCGGCAGATTCCGCCGTTCTCGGTCTTCTGTACCGGATACCGGCAACCAGACTCATCTTCCAACGCATCTACTCCGGCTGCAACACAGATCACAGCATCCCGGTCAAACGGCGCTGCATTGAAGACAACCAAATCTCCTATATCCGCACCCGTATGATCAGCCAGCAGCTGCACTCGATCTCCAATCAGCTTGTTTGCACGGGAAATCAGATCAGCGTATTCCACTTTGGTCACTTCATATACATCATGAATTGAAGAACCAGGCAAAATATCATGGAACTGATTGAGCAGGATATTTTCCCAACTCTTAAAGAACTCCTCTGCTGGATATTCCGTTCCCAAATCCTTGGCCCAGTTTGCAAAGAATTCCGCTTCTTGCCACAGCAATTCCGACTTGCGGTTAGCCTTTTTATTGCGTGCCATGGAAGTATAGGTACCACGATGGTATTCCAGATACAATTCGCCGACCCAATGAGGAAGTTTCTCATTTTTGCCGCACTTTTCGAACAGCTGGTCAAAATAATTACGGGAGAACTCCCAACGTACTTTCGGGACACCGGTCAGACCTTTGGCGAGACGTTTTGCATTCTCGGCCATCGGACGGGTCGTTCCGCCGCCGCCGTCGCCATACCCGCAGGAGAGCAGCACATCATTGGCAAATTCTTTTTGCTGATACCGTTCCCATGCCCGAATTACAGAAGTCGCATTCAGGAAACCGTTGTATGTGGTATAGTGGCTGTCCTTTGGCTGGTGCGCATCCTGCGTTGTGATCAGATGGGTAAAGACTTCGCTGCCGTCAATACCCTTCCACCAGAACGTATCCATCGGAAGCTTATTGAACTGGTTCCAAGCAATCTTAGTTGTCATAAAGTAATCAATTCCGCAGCCGTGGAGAATCTGGGGCAGCGCAGCCGAATAACCAAATACGTCCGGCAGCCAGAGAATTTTATTGTCCTTCCCGAACTCGTCACGGAAAAATTTCTTGCCATGCAGGAACTGACGAACCATGCTTTCACCGGAAATCAGATTGCAGTCTGCTTCCAGCCACATGCCGCCTTCAACCTCCCAGCGGCCCTCTGCTACGCGCTGTTTGATCTTCTCAAACATTTCAGGATACCGCTCTTTCACAAATGCGTAAAGCTGCGGCTGGCTGGACATGAACTTATACTCAGGGTACTCGTCCATCAGTTTAAGCACTGTTGCGAAGGAACGTGCAGCCTTTTCCCGAGTCTGCGCTACGGTCCACCACCACGCTACGTCGATATGGGTATGACCGATACAAGTTGCAATCACGTCGTCATTACCTGCTAACTCAGTATAGATCGCCTGCTCTACATACTGATTGGCTTCCTCAACCGAAGCATAGAATTCTTTGCTGTAAGGTTCCCGAAGATCAATTCGGTTGACAGTCTCATTAAGAGCCTCCGCTAACTTGATGCTGCTCAGACTCTCCTTATCCAGCCATCCAATAATTTCTGCTGGTATTGCCAAATTGTAGTACAGACGCTCAATCTCCGCACTGCGTTCCAAATAGGACGCGTGTAACTCCAACTTAAAGCTTTCTCCTGCATGCTCATTAGTATCCCGTCCAGTATATGCCTGAAGATCCAGCCGATATTTCTCGCCCGCCTTGGCATTTCGGGTTACCAGTACTTCCCGGTGGTTAATATCTACGCCCTGTACCGGTTCACCATTCAAAAACAGCAAAAATTGCGGATTAACCGCATCCCAATACACCTTCTGCGTGCAGAAGTACAGCCATAACGGCTTTCCGTCGAAGCTTTCCGGAACTTCCAATTCCGTCCGAAACCAATAATGCGCATCCGGACCGTCCCAATGATCCGTCTCACAACAAAAATTCTGATACGCTGCTGGATCTGCGTCCGCTTCTGCAGGATTTACAAAAAATCCTTCTTTCATTTCAAACGCAGAAATTGGATGGTTCTGAACCGTAATCAGATTTGCCAATTCCTTTGTAATGATTTCAGCGCGCTCTTTTGGAAAATACATGCAACCGCTCCTTCCTACCATGTTAAACTCACTAGAATCTGTAAACTTGCTTTATTATTATATTCGATTTTTTTCGGAAGAGCAAGACAATCTAAAAAAATTTCTTATTTTGTCGAAATTTATTCGGATTTCTTTATAAAAAACCGCCGGAAATTCTCATCTTCGAGACATTCCGGCGGCATTCTGTCATCTTACAGGCTATTCTTTTTCAGCCAGTCGATGACTTCGTCTACTTTACAGAACGCAAGGCCGGTTACCGTATCGGCACAGCCGTAATAAATTGTGATGCGTCCGGTATCTGCATCAGCCAGTGCCGCACAAGGGAAGGTAACATTGGGCACGTCGCCGACACATTCATAATCCATCTGCGGGGAAATCAGATACGGGCGAGAACGATACAACACTTTAGAAGGATCCTCTAAATCCAGCAGAGCGGCACCAAAGCTATAAACGTATCCGTTGCAGCTGGTCAGCACGCCGTGGTAGAACAGCAGCCACCCTTCATCTGTCTCAATAGGGGCAGGACCAGGACCAATTTTGGTGCACTGCCATGCCGACTCCTCAAACGGACAGGTTCCCATCACAAAGCGATGACGTCCCCAATATACAAGATCCGGACTCTGGCTCAAATACATATCGCCGAATGCAGTATGGCCGGTGTCGCTCGGACGGGACAGCATCATATAGTTGCCGTTAATCTTGCGGGGAAAGAGGACGCCATTGCGATTGTACGGCAAGAATGCATTCTCCAACTGATAGAATTTTTTGAAATCATAGGTGTATCCCAAGCCAATCGTCGGACCGTGATATCCGTTACACCAGCAAATAAAATACCGATCCTCTACTTTCAAAACACGTGCATCATAACGATACTGCACTTTGGTGATCTCTTCCGGAACACCGTCGCCTTCGAATACCAGCGGCTCATCCTCAATCTCCCAATGAATACCGTCCTTACTGAATCCAGCAAACAGATTCATCCGACGAGCGCGGTCATCACAACGAAATACACCAGCATAACCATCCCCGAACGGAACAGCTGCCGAGTTAAAAATACTGTTGGAGTTCTTCTGCTCATCCCGATGGATTATCGGATTTGCCGAGTAACGCCACACCACATCTTTACAGCCAGCCGGCTTATCTTCCCAGGGAATATTCGGCAAAGCGGATCCTATAATTTTCGCCATTTCTCATTACCTCTTTCCGATTTTTTAAAAACGGGAACCGTCACAAGAACGGTTCCCAAAACATGCGTCCTTACAGACCAACTATTTAATTATTTACCCAGAAATTCATTGATCTGTTTCTGCAGCTCTGCTTCGATATCCTTCAGACCTGCAGTTTCCATTTCTGCATACATCTGAGGAATCGCTTCTTCCGGATTTACAGCGCCG
This sequence comes from Candidatus Merdivicinus sp., assembly GCA_050943495.1. Lineage (GTDB taxonomy): Bacteria > Bacillota > Clostridia > Oscillospirales > Ruminococcaceae > Merdivicinus. The sequence continues at coordinate 20,543 of JBMNPH010000004.1, read as the reverse complement.
GTGTAGATATTGTAATCATATTTCTGTGCGACGGTGCCGCATGCTGCAATCTGATTTTCAACCGGTGCGCGGTCGAAATTGAATCCCATCAGAACAGACTCTTCTGCGGTATTGTTCCACTCTGCTACCTTCTCATACATATCAGGCGCATTGGGAGCGGTCGGAGCCATTGTCATAAAGGAAGCCTGCGAATAAGTTGCAGGATTATAGTCATTCATCTTAACGGTATCACGGGTAATGGTGCCGTCTTCGTTGGTTGTATAGTGAACACCTTCAATACCGTACGCGAGAAGATTCCGCATGGTGGGGTCAGTATTTACCAACTGCAGATACTGGAGAGCCTCTTTCTGATTTTTGGAAGAGGAGGAAATGGAGTTCAGAGATCCCTGAATCGTACCATTCGAGTAAACAGGGCCACCCCAAGGTTCAATAACGACTTCGGTTCCGCGGCTCAGAACGCCCCAAGAAACTTCTGCGCCCGGGAAGCCCTGTCCGGAGTAAACCGGAACCCATTTGGGCATTTCGGTAACGGTCGGAGCATCGGGATTAATCAGGCCATCGTTGTACCATTTGTACATGTATTTATACTGTTCCATCATCTCGGGCTGTTCCATAATACGAACAACAGTTGCGGTCTCATCGTCATAGCGGACACCAATGTGAGTGCCGGCGGGAGATGCGTCGTAATTCATGAACTGGCCGTTGATGCCATCACGGATGTTGTAGAAAGCATATTTTACCTGGGTAATATTGCCAGCATCGATCTCATCCTGGATCTTGTAGAGCCAAGGATCGAGGTCTGCACAGGTATGGATATCCTCGTACGGAATTCCCAGCTTGTTAACTAAGTCAGTATCCCATACCCAGTACTGAGTCTGAGAAGAGTCTTTGTAGGTCGGCACTGCATAAATTTTGCCTTTGTAACGTGCACCTTCCCAAACAACTTCCGGAACAAACTCTTTCAGTTCGGGAGTTTCGTTGAGCAGCTCATCGAGTTCTGCAAAACGTCCCAGCTCAATTGCAGAGGTATAAACATCGCTGTTATTGAACATGATGTCAAAGTTTTCGCCGCCCTGCAGCATTGCTTTGACACGTTCCAGCCACACGCCCCAATCAAGATAGGTAATGTCGCAGGTAACGCCGATCTTTTCCTTGGAATATTCGTTCATTGCAGCCGTAACATCTTGCAGATCATTCGGCTGGGGAGAAATCTGGATCCAGCTCAGGTTTACGGTCTTATTGCTATTGCCTTCACCGCTGCTTTCATTTCCACAGGATGCAAAACATGCCATGGAAGCTGCCATTGCCGCCAGAAGAGCGATAACTTTTAAACTCTTTCTCATTGGAAAATCCTCCTAACAATGTCACAAGATAGATGATCTATTTACAACAGCGATTTACTGTTGCTGCCTCATTAAATATTAGCCTTTAACCGCACCAATGGTCAGACCGGATACAAAATATTTCTGGAAGAAGGGATATGCACAGGCGATCGGGAAGATGATGATGACAGCCATCGCCATCCGCATGGATTCCTTGGGCATCTTGGCCGAGTATTCCGCGATGGATACACCAACCGAAGAAGCATTGTTTGCAAGATATTCGATGTTCTTTTCCACGCTCATCAGAACTGCCTGCAAAGAATACAATTTATTATTATTGATATACATCAGCGACAGCCACCAGTCGTTCCAATATGTGAAGGTCAGGAACAGACCAATTGTTGCCAGAACCGGCAAAGAAATTGGGAGTACGATCTGGAAAAAGATCTGAAGCTGAGGAGCACCGTCAATCTTGGCGGATTCGATGATAGAATCCGGAACCGTCGTCTTGAAGAAGGTCTTACAGATGATAACATTAAACGATGAGACTGCCAATGGCAGGATCAATACCCACAAAGTATCATTAATGTGCAGAACGGTAGTATAAACATTGTAGGTAGCAACCAGACCGCCGTTGAAAATCATGGGGATAAAGACCACCCATGTCAGAAAGCCTTTCAGCTTGAAGCCGGGGCGTGACAGAACATATCCCATCGTTGCGGTCAAATATAGGCCAATCAATGTACCGACAACGGTCACTACGATGGAAACCAGCAGTGCCCTGCCGATCATTTCTTTGGTATTCCAGAGATACTTGTACGCATCCAACGACCACTCCTGTGGTACAAAGGAGTAACCAATCTGCTGAATACTAGCGGAACTGGAGAAGGAAATAATTGCGACAAACACAACCGGAACAACACAGATAATAGCAAGAATTGCAAATAATGCAACAAACAAAGCGTTGGTAATCGGATGCACTCGATTAAACTTTTCAATACCTTCCAAAGGCTTTTTCGCCATAGTTCTCCCTCCTTAAATAATGGCACTGTCCGCATCAATTTTGCTAATAATCCAGTTGCTCAGCAAAATCAAGATACAGCCGACAATTGATTGCAGAAACGCTGCTGCCGATGCCATATTGGGTGCGAACTGAGTTTTCAGAGCATTGTAAATATAAACGTCGATGGTATTGGTTACCGGTGTAAGGGAAGGAGAAGCTTTCGGAACCTGATAGAACAAACCGAAGTCAGAACGTACAAGGCTACCGACATTCAAAATGAACATCATGATAATCACGTTTTTCAGATGCGGCAATGTGATATAGCGAGTCTGTTGCCATTTGGTTGCACCATCAATCAAGGCTGCTTCATACATGGTGGCATCAATACCGGTAATGGTAGCAAGGTATACAACCATTCCGTATCCCATACCCTTCCAGGTGTTAAGGAAAATCAGGAATACCGGCCAATATTTCGGTTCCATATACCAGTTAACCGTTTCTTTTCCGAGGCTCTTGAGGACCGCATTTACCAAGCCATTGTCCACGCTCAGAAACGCGAATACAAAATACGTTACAACAACCCACGACATAAAGTACGGGAAGAACATGCAGGTCTGACAGATTTTGGCATATTTTTTGCTGTAAAGCTGGCTCATCAGAAGTGCCAACGTTACCGGAACCAGAATACCTAAAATCTGGAAAATGATGTTGTAGAATAGGGTTAATTTAATAACATCCCACATACCGCCTGTCATAAACAGGAATTTAAAGTTGTCCAACCCGGCATTTTCACTCACCAGCAAATTGTAAAAGAAGCTGCGGTCGGGCGCACTGACTCTATAATTTTTGAACGCAATGATGATACCGAACATCGGCAGAAAACTGAACAAAATATACCAAATTGTTGTTGGCAGCGACAACAGAGTCAATTCTGTATCATCGCGTGTCCAGCTCCACTGACGTTTCTTTGCTTTTGCCGCCATACTACCACTCCATTTCCAAATCGTATTTCCCATTTCTGTGTGCCGCTTCAAAATGTAAAGTGAAAATAATTCTAGTTTACAACCGCTGTTTCGACATTTTACATTTTATTTTCGCAAAGCACTCTATCTGCTTATATAATAGCACAACATTCCTAAAATTACAAGCCTTTTTTAAAGAAAACACTAAAAAAATGAAAAGTTTTTTATTCAGTCGTAAAATCTGCATGGAAATTATTTTACAAACGATGTTTACGAAATAAATCACGGTTTTTCGACGATTTATTTCCTTGCACAATTTTTTTCTATTTTTTTGGATTTTATTTGACTTTTTGTCAATTATTTCGATTCTATTCACTCATCTTTTCTATTGTTTTGTAAAGAAGCAGTTTATCAAAAATTCCTTTGGGTATTGTTGGGTTTGTCCAATTCTTTTGCTTTTCTTTATCAGTTTTTTCTCTTGCGACTCTTTCAAAATTTGTGTATAATGAAATCGTTTTCACCGGAAGACACTTAAAACATGTTCCGGTACCTATTTTGGCTATCTTATTTGGGAAGGATGTATGAAAAATGGATTACGGTCTTCAAATGTACAGTCTGCGCGATATCACCGGTCAGGATCTGCAAGGTGCTCTCAAAAAAGTAAGTGAAATTGGTTATAAAGGTGTAGAATTTGCCGGCTTTTTCGACCATCCGGCATCTGAAGTGAAATCTTGGCTGGATGAATACAAATTAAAGGTTACAGGCACTCACACCGCCTATCAGCTGCTGCTGAACGATTTTGACGGAACCGTCGCCTACCACAAAACAATCGGATGCGACACTTTGATTATTCCCGGTGCAGATACTTCCTCAGCAGCCGCTTTAGACGCTTTCATTGAAAATCTCAACAAATGGCAGCCAATCCTTGCAAAAGAGGGGATTTCCCTGCAATATCACAATCATCACCGTGAATTTCTGCCTAATAAAGACGGACAAATTCCAATGGATGAATTAGTGAAACGTACGAATATCAAATTTGAAATTGATACCTATTGGGCTTTTGCCGCAAAACGTGATCCGCTTGAGGTAATCACCCGCCTGAAAGATCGTATTTCCTTTATTCATCTTAAGGATGGCAATGGCGGTCATCGTGGATATTCTCTTGGTATGGGTTCCGCACCGGTAAAAGCAGTTTGGGAACGTGCCAAAGAACTTGGTTTTTATATGGTCGTAGAAAGTGAAGGCTGTGAACCGGACGGAGTTAGCGAAGTAACACGTTGTTTCCGGTATTTGGAGTCTCTTGAAAAATAAAATTTCAAATTGTTCGTATGAGTATGAGGTATTTTCATAGGGAAATACCTCATATTTTTTTGAAATGGATTGACATTTTTGTCAATTTTTCTTATAACAAAAATAATAGACATATCTTTGCGTTAAAAATGTAGGAGGAACTATGGATAGCAGTATTATTATCAAAGAAATATACGAACAAGACGTACAAGTACAGCACAATATCAGCACTTTTTATCACATGCCACATCCTCATTTTCACGATGGATTTGAAATCAACTTTGTTTTGACCGACGGTGTCCAATTTACAATTGATAACCGTGAATACATTAGCAAGGTAGGAACTGTTCTTGTCATTAACAACAATGAGATCCATCACAATGTTGTTCCACAAAATCTTCTATATGAGCGCTATATCATGTATCTTCGTCCGGAATTTATGCGGGATTTTCAAGATTTTGGGGAGGATCTGCTTCAACTTTTTGTCAATCGTCCTGAAAATTTCGAAAATTGTCTCTACATGAATCAAGATCAAATAATAAAAATGACGCAGCTTATGGATCAATTGCAAGAATATACCCAAAAAGATGTCTACGCTAAACAATTACGGAAAAAACTGATAACGGCAGAGATTCTTTTGCTATGCAATGAAATTTTTTAGGTGGCGTAGGCAGTTCCAAACAATACCGGAATGACCGTGCTCGAACGATTGCTATGTATATACAGACACATTCCGATGAAAATCTAACCCTTGACGATCTTTGCCAAAAATTTTTCATCAGCAAATCTCATCTTATTACAAGCTTTAAAAACACAGTTGGCATGACTCCAAATGAATATCTCGTCACAACAAGAATTATGAAATCCCGCGAGTATCTCAAGCGCGGAATTCCGGTTGTAAAAACATGTGAACTAATTGGCTATAATGACGAATCCCATTTTATCCGTACTTTTAAACGAATTGTTGGCATAACACCCAAACAATATAGTAAACTTCATCAAGAATCTTGACCGTTTTTTTATAACAATCGTAATATTCGCATATTTTTTCATAACTTTCTCATATACAAATCCATTTAAAGAAGTTATAATATGGATATGTCATGAGTAAAAGCAATAAAATATCTCAATATTGGAGGGAAAACATTGACAAATCGTGTAAATGCATCCGTGCCTTCTGTACAAAAAAAACAAAAAAATTTGATTTGGAAACGAATTTGCCGTGACCGATGGTTGTACTTATTTTTATCGCCAATAGTCTTATATTATGTTGTTTTCAAATACCTTCCCATGATCGGTACCATTATTGCTTTCAAAGACTTTCGTTTTGTGGATGGAATTCTGGGAAGTGAATGGGTTGGACTCGAACACTTTACCCGTATGTTCTCCAACAAAGATTTTTACAACATTGTAAAAAATACGCTTTTGCTCAATGTATACGATGTTGTATTTGGATTCCCGATGCCGATTATCTTGGCAGTTATGCTCAATGAAATTGACAATCGCTTCTTTAAGCGAATTACACAAAGTATTCTCTACTTACCGCACTTTCTATCTTGGGTTGTATTAGGCGGTATCATCATTCAGATTTGTTCTCCTTCTACTGGTGTTATTAACTCCATTATTAAATCCTTGGGCGGTGAGTCAATCTATTTTATGGCTGATGCAGGCTGGTGGATTGTTGTTTTTGTAGTCTCTGGTATTTGGCAAGGCGCCGGATGGGGCACAATCGTTTATCTTGCTGCTATCACCAGCATTGATGTGCAACTTTATGAAGCTGCCCGTATTGACGGTGCAGGAAAATTCCGGCAGATTTGGCATATTACCCTTCCCGGAATCCGCAGCACCATCGCTACCATGCTGATCCTTCGTATGGGATCTATGATGAATATCGGCTTCGAAAAAGTTTATATGCTGCAAAATAACGCGGTTCGCCGTGTATCCGAAGTTATCAGTACCTATGTGTATCGCTTGGGTATTGAAGGAGCTCAGTTTAGCTATACTACCGCAATCGGTCTTTTCCAGTCGGTTATCAGCCTGATCCTAGTATTCACGACAAATAAGATCATTCGGTCCATGGGCGAATCTGGTCTCTGGTAAGCGAGGAGGTACTACATATGACCGCTGCAAAAACGAAAACCGTGAATAACCGGGTTCGGAAAACTCCCGGTGAGATCGCATTCATCATTTTTAACTATATCTTTATCACAGCATTCACCATTTGTGCCCTTTATCCTTTTATTAACGTAATTGCTACTTCTTTCAGTTCCAGCCGTGCTGTTTCTTCCGGTGAAGTCAATCTGATTCCTATTGAATTTAATTTGGATGCATACGATCAGCTTTTGCTGGATGGTCAGATTTTCCGGGCAATCAAAAATACCATTATTCTCACCGGCTTCGGAACATTGATTAATCTGGTAGCCACCACTCTTGCAGCCTATACACTTTCTAAAAAGCGCTTATTCGGACGAGGCTTTTTTATTGGAATGATTGTCTTTACTATGCTGTTTTCCGGTGGTATGATTCCCGACTTTATCCTCATGAAATCGTTAAACTTAATCGACTCCTACACCGGCCTTTGGCTTCAAGGATTGATCTCCACTTACAATATGATTGTTATGAAAACATTCTTTGAAGCTCTTCCGATTTCGTTGGAGGAAGCAGCCAGCATTGACGGTGCGAATGATGCGACCATTCTTTTCCGCATTATTCTTCCTCTTTCGATCCCCATTATGGCCACTATGGTGCTGTTTTATGCGGTTGGCTGGTGGAACAGCTATATGGGACCGATGCTTTATCTGTCCAGTACCGCAAAATATCCTCTGATGCTTACCTTAAAACAGATGTTGGATACTGCCCAACAAATTACCATTGCACAGGAAAGCGGCGAAGGTCTGACCCAAACTTTGATTGCACCGGAAACTTTCAAAGCTGCTACAATTGTCGTTTCCACTCTACCAATTATTTGTGTTTATCCTTTCCTTCAAAAGTATTTTGTAAAAGGCGTTATGGTAGGTTCTGTCAAGGGATAAAATCGTATTCCAGTTCATTTTGAACTGATATAACTCAGATTTTTTTAAGGAGGTTCCCTATATGAAAAAACGTTACTTGTCCGTTATTATGGCAGCATTCCTAGCAGCATCTGCTTTGGCTGGATGCGGTGGGGATTCCACTTCTTCTACCGGCGGCGATACCGCAAATACCGGGACGGAATCCTCTGCTTCTGCAGAAGGTTCGGGCGAAAAGAAAACCATTACGGCAATTTCTTTTGAACGTGGACAATGCGCAGCTTCCGAAGGAACAATGGAAGATAACCGCTGGACGCAGTGGATTGATGAAAATTCACCGGTCAATGTTGATTGGGTACCGATTCCTCGTACAGAATCTACCGCAAAAACCAACGCGCTGTTTGCTTCTGGCTCTGCACCGGATCTCGTTTGGGAATTTAACAAGGGCTTTATGAATGGTTTGATCGATCAGGGTGTGTTGCAGCCTATCGATGACTACATTGAGCAATACTCCACTAGCTATAAAACATATCTGGAAAATCATCCTGAATTGAAACCTTATGTCACATCCGATTCCGATGGCTTGATGTATGCGTTTACGAGTGCTCGTACTCCTCTTGCCGTTGCAAACCATGGCATGTGGATTCGTCAGGATTGGTTGGACAATCTTGGGCTGAGCACACCGACTACCATGGAAGAACTGGATAATGTTGTCCGGAAATTTACCACCGACGATCCAGATGGAAATGGCCAGAACGATACTTTCGGTGTCGGCTTTAACTATAACTTTAAGGGAATTATGAAAGCCCTTTATGGTGGTTACGAAATGATGGTTGTCGATGACAAACTGGTTGACTGGAATACCACCGATGGCTATAAAGATTTCCTCACTCAAGTTAAGGCTTGGTATACCGATGGCGTCATCGACCCAGAATACATCACCGATACCAACTATGAGCGTCAGCGTCAGTTGATTGTAACCGGTAAGAGCGGAACCTATTTTGCAGGATGGGATCAGGCCAATGAGTGGCGTGAACTTAAACAGAATGTTCCGGAAGCAGAACTTGTTCCTCTGGAATCTGTTGAAACATCCTATGGTAAATTTGGATGCTATCAGGAACCGCCTGCTAATATGATTGTCTGCATGAACAAAGACGCTTCGGATCCGGAAGCTTGTGTTCAGTTCATTGACTGGCTGATTGATGGCAATTGGATGACTTTGCGTTATGGCGAAGAAGGCGTCCACTATAACTTAGTAGATGGTATTCCACAAACAATTGATGCGGACAAGAATGCCATTGAAGTTACCTATGCAAAAGAGTATGCTTTAGTAGCAAATGATGTAATTGAAGATATTGATAAATATATGACCATTTCTGCTGCAGAGGATGAACTTTCTCAGGCCTATGCTCCGATTCGTGCTCTCGCTTTGGAAACTCAGATGAAGAATACGTATCGTCGAGACATTCCCGCCCTCCCCTCTACCGATCTCAACGTGAAGTATAATTCTGAATTCAATGCATCTTTTGCTGAGTTGGAAGACCGCTGCATCACAGACCCGTCTTACAGTGTTGAGCAGTGTCTCGCAGATATGGATGCACTTCGTGACAGTCTTGGTTTTGATGAGGTTATGGCAGAATACCAAGCCTGGTATGATGAAAACAAAGAAAACCTTGTAATGGAATAATTTGAAAATATTGATATTCCTTTCAGGGAAGCCGGCGGCCCTCAAAGCCGTCGGCTTTTTTAAACGATATCAATTTGAGGAGGCAGAATCATGCTGTACTTTAAAAATGATCAGGAAAAGCCGCTCTTTTATCAGATGATGGAACGGATGGATCAATCTTACGATCCCAAGGAATGTTCCTTGACCCAATGGCGCGGTGAACACGGATATCACAGTACTCTCGTTAATCAGACTGTACACGGTACCCGCGATTCTTTAAGCTATGCCTATGAACTTCTGAACCGCGACGGAGAAGGAGATCGGCAGCGTTCCATGGATATTCTCAACCGTATCGTTCCTCTGCAGGATACTGATCCTTCCCACAAAACGTATGGTATCTGGTCCTATTACACCGAAGAGCCACTGACTCAGATGGCTCCTCCCGACTGGAACTGGGCAGATTTCTGCGGTAAAGAAATCATGCACATCCTGCTGGATCATCCGGATAAACTTTCTGCGGAAATGACTGCCATGTTGCGTGAATCCCTCCTGCACGCCTGCAACTCCATCCGCATCCGCGATATGGGACCTGGATACACAAATATTTCAATTATGGGCACCTATGTCACTCTAGTCGGTGGTACTCTCCTCGGGGATGACTCCCTCATCCAATACGCCAAAAAGCGTCTCCGTACCTTGTACCAGTTCAACATCAGCAAAGGTTCTTACAATGAATACAACAGCCCTACCTACACCCTTGTATTGGCAGATGATTTGGCACGGATGCTCAAATATGTCAAAGACTCCGAAGATCTCAAACTGGTCGAAGATCTCAACGATCTGGCATGGAAAACTGTGGCAGAACATTACCACTTCAAAACCAAACAATGGGCCGGTCCACATGCCCGCGCCTACACGATGCTGCAAACACAGGCTCTTCAGCTGAAAATTCAGCGCGCGCTCGACTACCGGATTCATCTAGTGGATCTAGATCAGGATGGTGTTGCGGATCTGTTGCCCATGGATTTCTTCAGCCTGAATCATCGCTGCCCGGCAAAATATGTCCCCTATTTTACGGAACCGCGCGGTGAAACGGAAGTGAATCAGCGTATCTTCGAATCGGATATTGCTACTGCCTACATGACCAACAACTATACAATTGGAAACTTTTATCAATGTACCTTCTGGAATCAGAAGCGTAACATGCTCTGCTACTTCGGCGATGAGAAAAATCCAGCTTACTGCGGCTTGAAGCTTCTGCATGATCTTTATGACTACTCTTCCGGTGTCATTGTCACCGCACAGCAGAAAAATCGCTGTGTCTCCCTGATTAATTTCATCACCGACGGCGGCGACACTCATTGCAATCTGGATATGGTCAAAAATGCAACAATTACCGCTTCCGATCTCCGGATCCGCTTTGAATTCGGCGGCGCAGTCTCGGATATGACCCTCACGGAAAAGGAACCCGGCCTTTATCTCGCGCAGAAAGGCGATCTGAAAATTCGAATTCTGATTCCGTATGCGAAATTCGGCGATATGCCCATCTCCATTCAAACCGGCGTTGAAAAGGATCATGTTAATGAAACCGGTGGCCACAGCGTGAAAGGAACTATCCAATATCTGGATATTATCCTCTATCACGGGGAAAAACGCGAAATCAACTTTGCCCAGCTGCAGGAATGTGTCTGCGCTCTGGCATTTGAGATTACAGACAGTACTCTTTCTACTCCGGATATTTCCGTAGAGCGCCTGAAAAATGACAATATTTCTGCCTCCTACGGTAACCTCCGCGTCTGCGGTAGCGTTCATGCCGTTCCTACCAAAACATTTTATGACACATTTACCGCTTGGATCGACGGGAAGGAATACCGTGATATCTTTTAAGGAGGAGAACATCATGGAACGCATTGTTTTGCCCTGTCCCCAGACCGGAAATGAAATTATTTGGCTGCAGGATCCTAAATTTGATGTTGCCCATTGCTATTTTACTGCAAACTGCTGGGTGGATCCCGATCACATTCTTCTTTCCAAAATGGCAGACCGAAAAAAATCAATGGCTTCCGAGCTCTGGCTGACTGATATCCGCACAGGGGAAAGTCGTTTTATTACCGATCGCTCTTTTTGGTCTAGCTATATTGTGCAAAACGGATATGTCTATCACATGACCGAGCACGGTATCTGGAAAACTTCTCTGGACACAGGAAAATCGGAACTCCTGTGGAGTGGAGATCTGCGTTATACACTCAACGGACCTCCCAGTATGACAGATGATGGACGTTATTTCAGCGTCTACTGGCAAATGGAGGACGGCAAAACTTCCATCAATCGGTTGGATCTTCATACCGGAAAAATGGAAGAATTCTGCCGTATCAAATTTGATGAGCCATTCCCTATTGCCAACCATTGCATGCTTAATCCTAAAAATGGGGATCAGATGTTCTTCAGCCACGAGGGTACCTGCCAATATATTACGAATCGGCTCTGGCTGGCGGATTACCCCTCCCATACCGCGCACAATCTCTTCCGACAACGATTGGATGAGGAGGGGAACAATGGGGAACCATGTGGTCATGAAATGTGGGCAGCAGATGGAAATGGAATCTTCTTTGTCAAGTATATTTCCACGACTATTCTGCCTGGTGGCGTCTGGTACTACGATATGGCTTCCCAAAAAGCACACTGTGTTGGGTCTAAGTACCGTTACTGGCATACATCCAGTTCACCTGACGGCCACTGTGCGGCAGCAGATACCCAAATCGGTGGTTCTTTCAGTGAAGTTGTATACTTAAACCCTGAAAAGCAGATTGAAGCAGTTGCAGCAATCGCACCTACGGATTGGACGCATCCCTGTCATCCACATCCGCAATTCTCGCCGGATGGCATGAAATTATGTTTCACCGCGCTGAGTCAAAGCGGCAAAACACAGGTCGGTATTGTGGATCTTACTCATTTCATAAAATAAAATAAAAAGCCGGCAGTTTTCTGCCGGCTTTTTGTCTGTTAACATTCCGCTGAAAGAATAATCGAAACAGATGAGCAAAGAGATGGTGTTCCATTATCACGGACTGTCAGTAAAATCCGAATTTCACCCCCGTATTGCAGGTCTAATATTTTCACCCGCAAAACCGGCTCAAAAATTCCCTCCATCTGAACCTCTCCGCAGTTCTTTTTTTCGGCCAATTTCCAATGATAGTTCAAAGAATCACCGTCTGGATCCGAGCTTAGCCCTGCATCCAGAATGATTTCCTCACCCGGCACAATCTTTCGCCATGTTTCTCCCGCGATTGCGACTTCCGGTGCATGATTGGCATGTGCATAATCCTGCACGCACCAATCCATTCTTGCCGCAAAATCCGCCTGATAATCTGGCCGCCATTTGGAGACACATTCCCGCACATCGTGTCGGCTTTCCGTATCTAAATAATGGCGTGTGCCGGGCACCTGCTGGAAAAGGCCGCCCCAGCTTTCCCATTCCGGATGCATGGGATCGCCGGGTGTATGCGGTATCAAATACAGAAAAGATGGGGTGTCCCCTTCCTTGACGCCCAATACCCGCCCCCACGGGTCGCCGCCATCATAAATCGGATAAGCTTCTCCTAAAGATCCGTGTTCCCGGCAAATGTGCTCTGCAAGCCAGTTAGCTGTCACCAAAGATTCCTCTCCCGTCCGGTACATTCCGCGCATCCCATATCCGGACATGATATAAATCAACTGCGGAAACTGTTCCCGGATCCATGGCCCGCTCTCATCGTACTGATCGCCGATTGCATATACTCGGATTTTTTCCAGAAATGCGGCGGTTTCTTCTCTATTCCGTTGATGGGAAACCTTCCAAAGCGCCTGTGCCAGATCCGTTGGTGCTCCCCATACCACAATCCATATCGGACGTTCATCTGGCTCGTCAACAGTATGGATGATCCACTCCGAGGCTTCGGTGTCCTTCCCTTCCCCGATTTGATCCATTCCACAATGTGGATTGCCACGCTTGATTTTGCTCAGCAATTCCGGGGCAGCCGGATAACGGGAATCGTGTTTTTTCAGGTTTTCGCAAACTTTTCCATAGGCTTCTACAATCGCCTGAATATATTCCGGTTTGCTGTCCTCCCAGTGTTTTGTATAGGTTGCAATCAATCCTTCGATTTTAAAATCATTGGCGTACAACAAAAGTCTCACAAGCGACTGTGTATCATCCGGTTCTTTGAAACCTCCCTTTAGACTGCTGATATCAGTCAGAACCAACAACCGAATCTGTTCCGATTTCATGGTTTTCCCCCTTATTCAGAAAAAACGGGGGAAAACCTCCGCTGATTTTCCCCCTATTCTTCAATTAAATTCCGCAGGAAACGGTGCCATTAATATGATTGTATCCCGTTCCCATCAAATGCTGCATAAATTCCAAATATCCGTTCTGATACCGTGCGCGGAACACATCGCTTTCCACAGCACAGTCATCACCCCAGACCCGCACTTTACCTTCATGAGGGTAGAACAACATAATCTGCTCACCAGGTTCCGACAGAATTTTTCCGCTACGGACTTGTTCGCCTCCGATAAATTTGAGGATCTTTCCGAAACGGTCAAATACATATCCCTTGGAATCCCCTTCGATCCCGCAAAATTCATGGTAGCCGTCTCCGTCAAAATCCAATGGCATTACTTCGTTGCCGGGGAATGGAATTGGATCTTTTAATTCTTTTCCGGTTACTGCATCAAAATAGAACACAGCGCCTGCTTCATCGGATAAGCCGGTTTCCGTAAACTTGCGGTCCAGCCGCATTGACATAATTACCTTGCGGTAATTTTCACCGATATTAGCAATCCAGCCTTTATGCATATGGCCTTCATCCACAGCTGTCCATGCCTTCTGTCCCTGCGCATCATAAATCACAACTCGCTGTTCTCCGGGAACTTCATACCCCTCCCGACAAGTATAAATATATTTCTTGCCAGTTTCAATGTCAATAAAGGGGGTTACAATATCGGAATGTCCCCGATACTTTTCACGGTCTCCGCAGAATACTTCATGCCCGTCATCCAGACTAAGAAGACGTTCTCCCCAAAACAGTTCGTCGATTCCGTCCTCATTGAAATCCAAAACAGGACAAAGATGACTGGAACGTGCTCCCGGCTCATCCTTGGGAATTACAATTTCCCAGCGCTTTTCCATACCGGGATTATAACCTTGCAGATACATATCCGTATAAGTACCCTGGGCTGTCACCAATACCGGACTTCCATTAACATAACCGCCGGACAGGAAAAATCGATATGCATGGGACATCGTCTCATTTACTGTATAATTCGGCCACATCCATTGCCCTGTCACCTTTCCGGTGCGCGGGTCCAGACGTTCCAGCCGACGGTAAATAAAACTGAATGGTGCATTGGGGTTCAGATTGGTTACATACCAGATTTCATCAATTCCATCCCCATCCAGATCAAAGGAGATGAACGGAAAATACCAAACACCCGGAATTACTCCTTCCCCCATATCTTTTTCCCACATGAGGATCCCGTCCTCCGTATACAGTGCCATTTTTAGTGTATCTTTTGCGCCATAGACACACTCATGCCACGGATCCAGATTCTCCTGAGCGGAGTAGACAAATAAAACTGCCTTTTCCCGATCATTTCCCAGACTTACCGGAACACTGCGAACCTGTCCTAGTTTACTTCCGAGCTGATATTCCCGCAAGCATTTTATACTCATTTGACACACCTCTGCACAATTTTTATTCTATTATAGTTTTCTGTATTGGTATTGTCAATAGTTTTTTGGTGTTTGTGGCATATATTTTATTAATTATTGGCGTTATATGCTTCTGTATACTCGTCAATAACAGCCTGACCGCCCTGATCCAGCCAAGTCTGTTTCGCATCTTCCCAGCCTGCTTCATCAATAACACCCATAATGTATTTGGTAATGGCGTCATTGGAAATCTGATTTAAGTCACCGCCCATTTCGGTCCAGCTCTGAGACAGATAAGGCTGTGTCACATTGTGAACTGCATCTGCATCATGTTTTCCGCCTTCTTCTTCATATACTTTCATCTGGATTTCCGAAGTGATGACAGGTTTGGTGTGAATATTGTTCGTATCAAATGCTGCCAGCTGCATATATTGGTTTGCACCCTTGCTATAGTTTTCCAGCATAGCCTGATCGGTCGTATCAAACTTGCCATCGGTAATCTTATGGTCAACTCCTTCAATACCATACAGCATCAGGTCGTTAAACTCGGGTGTCGCGGTCTTGTCGATGTAATCGAGGCACTGCCGTAAGGTTTCTTCATCCGGAACTGCGGTCTTGGACATTGCAATGACACCATTGTAGCCTGCTGTTGCGATAGAACGCTTGACATTGTCGTTTCCGTAAAGATCCAAGGAGAAGTCCAACTTAGCATCCGGATTCTTAACAGCCAGATCGTTAAACCGATTGACAATATCATCAACATAAATAAATGCAAATCCCGTCTGTTCCGTATTAACCAGTTTTTTCGCATCTTCTGCGGTCAATTCTGCAAAATTCTGGTTGATTAGTCCCTCTGCATACATATCTCGGAACCAATCCATCGCCTCTTTATATTCATCAAAGAAGAAGGCAGGTTTTACTTTTCCATCATCCGCAACGCCCCAGCCATTGGGTGCGCCATTCCAAATTGCCATGTAGCCAATGCCTTCGGGCAATCCGCCTTGTCCGCCCAATGCAACGCCATAATCGCAGCGTTCACTAAATACCCGAATTACATTCATCATTTCATCTGGTGTCTTAGGAACGGAAAGTCCCTCTTCCTCCAGCCAGTCCGCACGATAGATAATGCCCTGCCGTACTAATGCACGATGACGATAAATTCCATATAAGTTGCCGTCTACCCGGGTATTGTCATAGACATCCGGATTTTTGGAAGAGAGGCCTTCATAATCGTCAATGTAATCGTCTACCTGCCAAAACATTCCCGAGCGACATGCGCTGACAAAGGCGGTGGCCTTCAAATCTGAAACAACGGTCAACATGGGAAGCGCATCGGATGCGATCATTGTACTTAATTTGTCATTATATCCAGTGGATGGTACCCAGGTAATATCCAGGTTATATCCCGTTAATTCTGCAATTTTATCCAGAACATCGGTACGATTGGGAACTTCTGCCGTAAAATACATGCTCAATGCTGTCAACGTAACTGGCTCACCAGACCCGGTATTTTCCTGCGATGCAGTAGAGGTATCTCCGCCTCCCGTTGTCCCGGTCGACGTCTCTGTTTTGCTCTCTCCGCCGGAAGAACAGCTAGCCATTAACATAGCAGCCGCACACAATACTGTGAACAATTTTGCTTTTTTACTTAACATGACTTTCCCTCTTTTCATAAAATTCATTCCTCTCATTTTCATGAGAAGTATTGTTTTACATCTCCGATAATTTGGAAATATCCGGAAGTTCTTCCAGATTGTCCGGGATTTCAGCAAGATAGATATTGATATATCCGCACTTATCTGTTGAAAACATTACATGTTTTCCATCCGGCGTGATACGCGGATGTGGATGTGCTTCCTGCTGTTTCATGCTACTATTATGATAAGCCAATGCCTTGGGCTGTCCATATTCTTTTCCGTCAAACTTCCACAGCCGGATATATTGCCCGCCATCGCCGACAATCAGCTGCTTATCTCTGGAAAAAATATGTCCAGTGAAAAAGTTAAATCGTTCCTCCTCATTTTCTGTATTATCAAACCGCACCACACCGATAACTTTGTTATCGTCATCATACTGACCATGATACCCAATGTGAATACCGTCTTCATACCAATACTCATGTCCGACCGACTCTCCTGAGGTTCTGGGACGAATCATCCAATTTTTACCTGTGGCGACATCCAAACCCCAGATGCGATTATCTACTTTATACCATGGCCCTTCGTGGCAATAGGTAAGCTTGGTATCATCCGTAGGAGAGAGATTGACATGCCCTATCCAGCTATACTCTTCAAAAATATAACGATGTCCGCTTCCATCCGCTTGAATCTGAATAATCTGCGAATGCGGATGATGTGCCCAGATTTCCTCAAATCCAACATACTGATGATGCAGGTCGATGGGAAACAAATTACTTAGATCCTGATAAATAGAGGTATAAACATACGGACAGTCATCTTTACAGCTAATCATACTCGCCACATATCCGTCCGGAATCTGATACAAAAGCCTCGTTTCAAAGTTCATCAAATCTAGTGAGAAAAGTTCTTTCCCATATCGGAAATATGCTTTGTTTCGCACACCATCTACAAAGGAACACTGTAAATCTCCGTCATATTTCAACCCAATTTCAGGCAAATCGGTCAGCTGCGTGATTTCATAGGTGTTCATATCCATGGAGCATAGATTGATCCGGTTATCTCGTTCACTGACGAATACGAACTTTGTGTGATGGTCGTACCAGCAATTATTCGTAAAATACAGATGATGGCTGTTACAGCGATAATTTGTCAATTTTTGTATTTTAGCACCGGTTTTCGGATCAAAAAATTCCCGCATTTCACTAGACCATTTTTTTCCAACTGGCATTGTTCGCAACTCCCCTCGTCAAAAATTAACCTTTTACAGAACCGAGCAAAACACCCTTTGCAAAATACTTCTGCAAGAAGGGATATACTACCAGAATTGGTAATGTAGATACCACAATGGTCGCCATTTTCACTGCTTCCTCAGGCAGAATCAGACTTTCCGATGCCATCGCTTCTGAACTGCCAATACCAGAAGCCATCATTACCATTTGCCGCAGCAGAATCTGAACAGTCCATTTATTACTGTCATTGATATACAGAAGACATTCAAAATAACTATTCCAGTGACCAACCGCATAAAATAGGGTAAATGTCGCAATAACCGGCATGGAAAGTGGAATAATAATCCGCCCCAATATGTATAATTCATGCGCGCCATCAATTTTTGCCGCTTCTTCCAATTCTCGCGGAAGCTGCTGAAAAAAGTTTTTAACTACGATCATATTGTAAACATTAATTGCACCAGGTAAAATTAAGGATGCTAAGCTATCAATCAATCCAAGATTTTTCACTAGAATGAAACTTGGAATCATCCCACCACTGAAGAGCATCGTGAATAAAATCAAGTTCATCAAAATTCTCCGACCAACCAGATTGGGATGCGCCAATGGATATGCTGTTATAATTGTCATAACTAAATTGACAAAGGTTCCAACAATCGTAACAAAAACTGATACCAGCAAACTTTGAGGCAATGTCTGGGTAGAAAATATATACTGATATGACAATAATGTGGGATCATGCGGAAACAGCATAAAGGGACGTTCCAAAATCTCATATGAATTTGCAAAAGAACTTCCCACAACATTCAAAAACGGTAAAAATGTTGCTAAACTTAAAAGGGCTAGGATAATTATATTCACTACATTGAAAATTCGTCTGCCAGGACTTTCCTTAATCATCGCATGCCTACCTCCGTTTCCCTATAAAAGTCATTAAAAAATGCCTTCTTCTCCTGCTCGCTCTGCCAGCTTATTCGCTGTATAAACCAAGATCAAACTAATTATAGATTTAAACAAACCGACAGCTGTTGAGTAGCTAAATTGCCCGCCTGTAATACCCATACGGTAAACATAAGTATCAAAAACATCGCCAACTGAACGATTCATTGAATTTGTCATAAGAAAGAGCTGTTCGAAACCGGTATTCATAAAGCTTCCCATACGCAAAATTAGCAAAGTAACAATTGTTGGCTTGATAGCAGGAATGGTTATATTCCACAGGCGTTTCCAATGTCCTGCACCGTCTACGATAGCGGCCTCATACAAGCTTACGTCAACACCAGCTAAAGCAGCTAAGAATATAATGGTTCCCCAACCGCCTTCTTTCCACATAGTCTGGATTAAAATAAGTGGCCTTAACCAATTTTCCGAAAGCATAAAAGGAATAGGTTCGATTCCCAACAAGCCCAATAAACCATTTACGGCACCATTTTCCGTTGTCAAAAGCTGCTGTGTAATACTGGCAATGACTACCCAGGAAAGAAAGTGAGGTAGATAAACCAAGGACTGCACCGTTCTTTTATACCAGTTGATGCGAACTTCATTTAATAATAATGCTAGTAAAATCGGATAAGGAAAATAGAAAATCAAATTTAAGACTGCAAAGACTAAAGTATTTACAAATAGTTGTCCAAATTGAGGAGAGGCGAAAAAGCGTTGAAAATGTTTCAAGCCAACCCAAGGACTGCCAAATAAACCACTAGCTGGCATATAGTCCTGAAAAGCATATAAAACACCGCTCATTGGAACATATTTAAAAATAATAAAATATATAATGCCGGGAATCAATAAGATATACAACCATTTTTCCCGCATTATGGCCTTCCATTTTTTTTGAAAAAAAGACTCTTTTGCCGGTTTTTTTTCTGCACTCTTTGTTGCTACCATTTGATTTCTTCCCTCCAATTTACAAATTATTTTTCTAACTACGCTTTAGATTTTCTGTTGAGCAGTAAATTTTTCACCCTCCTTTAGTATAATAAGGTATATATTGGTTCACAATAAAAAATTGTTTTAAATGAACAATTTTTATTATATTATAAAATTTCTTTTAGATTTTGTCAATAGTTTTTTGAAAAAATGTTTAAGAAAATTATATAATATTTTATGTAAACCAATATATACGCTTGTGAACAAAATGACCTATCCGAAAAGGATAGATCATCAAAGCTTATCTCAATTCCAATTATAACCCATGTATTCTTATATCCTTTCATATAAATTTATACAATAAAATATAACTATACCAAACATAAAGGCCGGTCAAAAGACCGGCTTTTATTATGACTGATCCCGTCAAAACTAATTGCACAAATAAAAAACAGCCGGTCATTTTGACCAGCTGATATGGCTGCTCCTGTCAGGTCTCATTACGTAAAATTGCAGTAGCAATTTTACGCCGACGACACCAGGTCTTTCTTCCCGGATTATCTGCACAGTGAAACTGCCTGGGAAAGATGCCTAAGCGCCCGATGAAACACGATGTTTTCAGCCAGAGCATCACACAAGTAACGAAAAAGAAAAAGCCCCACAATGTGGGGCTTTTTGTTGTGGCTGCTCCTGTCAGGCTCGAACTGACGACACCGCGGTTAACAGCCGCGTGCTCTACCGACTGAGCTAAGGAGCAATAAATATGACAAGAAACCCGTTAATCGGGTTTCTTGTATTTAGTACCGGCATCGTTCTATCTTCCCAGGCCGTCTCCAGCCAAGTATTTTCGACACGGATGAGC
>JBMNPH010000003.1:0-208779 GCA_050943495.1 Candidatus Merdivicinus sp. | reverse complement strand
AACGAATCTATTTCATTCATTTGCAAACTGGCTGTTATATAGTTTGGCATACAGTCCATTTTGTGCTAAAAGTTCTTCATGGGAACCGACCTCTTTAATGTCTCCATCCTGCATATAGAAGATCTGATCAGCATCTCGGATGGTAGAAAGTCGATGAGCGATAATAAAACTGGTACGTCCGGCGGTGAGATTTGCCATTGCGTTTTGGATCAATAGTTCTGTACGGGTGTCAACCGAACTGGTCGCTTCATCCAAAATCATGATGGGTGAATCAGACAGCAATGCTCTTGCTATGGTAAGAAGTTGACGTTGTCCTTGTGCCAAATTGGTTCCGCCCTCCTGCAATTCCATCTGATAGCCGCCCGGTAAGGTGCGGATAAATTCATGGGCATGAGCTGCTTTGGCCGCTTCAACGATCTCGTCATGAGAAGCTCCCGTTTTTCCATATCGTAGATTCTCCTCAATTGTTCCCTGAAATAGCCAGGTGTCCTGAAGTACCATCCCAAAGATGCTGCGCAGGTTTTGCCGTGCCATCTGGCGGATATCCACGCCATCAATGGTGATCGATCCCTCGTTGACATCATAAAATCGCATGAGCAGATTGACCAGTGTGGTTTTTCCGGCTCCAGTGGGACCTACAATGGCTACTTTTTGTCCGGGTTTTACCGAAAGGCTCACATCATGCATCAGGGTGTGATAGGGAAGATAGCCAAATTGCACATGGGAAAATTCCACCGCGCCATTCAGCGGAGAAGGGAAGGTATCCGGCGTTGCTTCCGGGATCTCCTCTGTTTCGTCCAGAAAGTCAAAAACACGCTGTGCCGCTGCGGCAGTTGCCTGCATGATATTGGATATCTGGACAGTTTGGTTAATGGGTTGGGAAAAGTGGCGCAGATACTGGATAAAGGACTGAATCATTCCAACGGAAAGACGACCGTTCACAACCAGACATCCGCCTACTACTGCAACTGCCGCATATCCGATATTGGACATGCTCTGTGTGAGCGGCTGGAGCATACTGGATAAGAACTGGGATTTCCATCCGCTTTCAAACAGGTCATCACTGATTTCTTCAAACTTCTGGATTACGGATTCCTCTCGTCCAAAAGCGGCAATTTCTGTTTGTCCGGAATACATTTCTTCCACATAACCATTCAGTTCCCCGATCGTATCCTGCTGCTCTTTGAAGAACGGCTGCGCTTTTTTCATCAGTTGTGCGGACAAAAACAGCGCGATGGGAATGGTGACAATCCCGATAAAGGTCAGAATCGGACTAACAATCAGCATCATGATAAAGATAAATACGACTGATGCCACAGCGTTGACTACCTGTTCTACACTCTGCTGTAAAGAGTTGGAAATCGTATCAATATCATTGGTCATCCGGCTAAGGGTATCGCCATGCGGATGGGTGTCAAAGTAGTTTAGGGGGAGTTTGCGCATTTTCTGGTCTGCTTTTTCCCGGAGATCGGCAATCGTTTTTTGAGATACCCGAACCATCAACCGGACACTCAGCAGTTTTGCACCTTGCGCCAGAAGATAACAAAGCGCCAATGTAATTAGCAGGACGAGAAATCGTTCCAGACTTTCGGCTTTATTTGTAGAACCGAACGCGATATCGGTCAGGGCGTCTGTGCTTTTTCCAAGAACAAAGGGCGCCAGATTGTTAAAGAGAGCGGACAACACAATTAGAACAATGCCTGCCAGCAGTCCTTTACGGTATTTTCCCATGGAGGAATACAGCCGTTTCAAAACTGTGCGTTTTTGGGGTTTATGATTCGGGATCATTGCACGTCCTCCTTCCGAAATTGGGAGTCCACAATCTCCCGGTATACTGCGCAATTTTGCAGCAATTCTTCATGGGTTCCCAGTCCGACACATCGTCCTTCTTCCAATACGAGAATCCGGTCAGCGTGCTGGATCGTACTGACCCTCTGTGCGACCAGGATTGTTGTTTTATCGGTAGAGCGCTCTTTCAGCGCTTTTCGCAGTGCCGCGTCCGTTTTGAAATCCAGCGCGGAAAAGCTGTCATCAAAGATCAGGATTTCAGGATTGCGCACCAAAGCACGCGCAATCGCAAGCCGTTGCCGCTGGCCTCCGGATACATTTGTGCCTCCGCGTGATACCGGAGAAGCAAACCCATCTTTCTTTTTCTCAATAAAGTCCATGCTTTGCGCAGTCTGTGCAGCCAGTGTCACAGCCTTTTCACCGGCACTTTCACAGCCAAAGCGGATATTGGATTCGATGGTGCCCGAAAACAGGAAATTTTTCTGCGGTACAAACCCGATTTTTGCCCGAAGGTCATGGAGGGAATAGTTTCGGACATCCTGTCCATCTACCAGCACCCGACCTTCTGTCACATCGTAAAAACGCAGAATCAGGTTGGCGATAGAAGATTTGCCGCTTCCGGTACTACCGATAATAGCAGTTGTTTCACCGGGATATGATGTAAAACTAATATTTTGCAGAACCGGTTTGTCTGCGCCTGGAAAGGCAAACGAAACATTTTCAAAACGTACCGATCCTTTTTCCTGTGCGGACTGCGGCTGTTCCGGGTTTGCAATGGAGGCTGGCGTTTCCAGCACTTCATTGATACGTTCTGCGGAAACAACCGCTCGTGGATAATTGATGAGGGCGATGGACAGCAGGATCCCCGACATATTGATTTGTAGCACATACTGGATCACTGCGATGAGATCCCCCACTGGGATAGCATCAGGTTTTACAGCAATCTGCCACGCGCCCAACGCGAGAATTGCCACCGTTGTACTAGTCATAATCAATCGCAAGCTGGGTTCCATACTGCCCATCCATTTTCCCAGCGAAGATGCAGTTGTGCGGTATTCCTGATTTGCCTTGCCAAAACGTTTTTCCTCATGTGTTTCCATCCCAAATGCCCGTGTTACCCGGACACCGGTGAGTTTTTCTCTGGTAATCAGATTGAGCCGATCCATCTGCTTTTGCATTGTCTGAGAAAGCGGGGTGGAGTTTTTGGCGATGATCCAGATGATCGCCAGCATCAGCGGCAGAGAAATGAGTATCAGCAGCGAAAGAGAAGGACTTTTCAGATAGGCCATAACAGAACCTACGATACAAATAATGGGCGCCATCAGACAAACGCGCAGCAGCATAGTAACAAAATTTTGCACCTGCATAATATCGTTAGTGGTGCGGGTAATCAGGGAAGATGCGGAAAAATGATCGATTTCCGTTTTGGAAAAATAGGTGACATGGCGGAACATCTGATTGCTCAGTTCCTTTCCGAGTGAAGCGGATATTTTGGCAGCCAGATACCCATTGAGCAGCAAACAGAGCGCGCCGGCTAACGCCAAAACCAACATCATCCCACCGGCATCCAGAATACTTGCGGTATCTTCTGCCGGAATATACACGTTGATAATATTCGCAAGGTAAGCGGGCATCAACAGACTGGCAGCAGCACTGAAAACAACACTGAGAATGGTCAGCGCCAAGGCTGCCGGATACTTGCCCAGCCTTTTCAGAATTTTTCCCATAGATTTCCTCCTGCTTTGTTTTTGGTAAATTCTATTTTTTCTTCCTCAAAATATCGTAGACAATGATTCCCCCCAGAATGACAGCGAGGAAAAATCCAATCGCGCCCAGTGCTGGGATACCGAACAGTTTGCCGCTCATATCCGTAGTACAAACCAGACTGGAGCCGATCAGCAGTCCGGCGCAGATGATTGCCAGAATAATTTTGTTGACCATGGCGTCAATTTTTGAAAGCGGTTCCTCGGAACCGGTAATTTCCAGATTGATTTTGGTTTGCCCCTTGACCGTCATTTTGAGAATATCCGCCAAATGAGCGGGGATATCCAACGTTTTCCGCAGAGTGTTCAGTGCCGTAATCGAAGTTTGTTTTAATTCTTTTTGGATATCCAGTTCCTGACCTGCCAAATGAACCGTGACAATCTGCATGAAATTGATGTCAGGATTGATATCCGCCAGTACGCCTTCAATGGTCATCAGTCCGCGTCCCAGCATGGAAACGCCTTCCGGCATTCCAATATGGTGCCGGTTGGTCAGGTCATTGAGTTCCATGATAAAACGCCCCAGATTGATGGAAGCAAAATCAGCGGTAGCGTATTTGGTCATTATCAGATCAATGTCATTGTACAAAGCCGCATGATTGATTTTCTGGCGTAGTACACCTATGGATAGCACTACATTCTTCAGTTCATAAACATCCCCGTCGATAATCGCTTGCATGGCAGTAGTAAAGAGGCTGCGATCGCGCTGGGAAATTTTCCCGACCATTCCCAGATCCAGCCAGATGATTTTGCCGTCCCGGATGGCAATATTTCCGGGGTGGGGGTCCGCATGGAAAAAGCCATCATCCAGCACCTGTTTGGTGTAATTTTCTGCCAGCTTCATCGCTATTTCATTCAGGTTATATCCCAGTTCCAGCAATTCATTTTTATGGTCGATTGGAATTCCTTCCACATACTCCATCACCAGAATCCGGGACGTGGTCAGATGTTTTTCCACTTTTGGACAGCTGATATACTGAATTTCCCGGTTCAGTTTTGCAAATTCTTCCAGGTGGGAAGCTTCAATCAAAAAGTCCATTTCCTGTTGCGCTGTGACCCACATTTCTTCCAGCATAACCTGGAAATCGAGTGGATCGCCCAGTTCCGGCGCAAATTTTACAAGGGAAATAACCCGCCGGAGGATGGCAACATCCTGTCCCATCTGTTCTTTGATCCCGGGACGCTGTACCTTGACAACAACGGGATCGCCATTTCGCAAAACTGCACGATGTACTTGCGCAATGGAGGCGGAACCAAGCGGTTCTGATTCAAACGAAAGAAAGACCTGATGGATGCTTTTGACGCCATATTCCTGCCGGATAACCTGTTTGACCTGAGAAAACGGCATAGGCGTTACCTGAGAACGGAGTTTGGTCAGCTCCTCACAATAATTCGAAGGGATCAGATCGGCCCGCATGGATAGAATCTGCCCTAATTTCACGAAAGTGGGGCCGAGATCTTCCATGATTTGCCGCAGTTTCTGGGGGTTCAACCCATGCGCGATGTCGTTTTGTTTCAGCACTTCCACCATTTCGGAAACTCTTGATTTTTTAGGTGGTTTCATTGTCCCTGCACCTGCCTTCCTAAGAAAAGAAACCCCGCAAGGGAATAAATGCGGGGCTTCCGAATTGGAAAAAGGATGGGGACGGCTTATTTGCTTTCACATTCCGCCGCCGCTGTGTTTTCTGTTTTGGCTTCTGCAGCAGCCTCTGCTTCCTCCAGTTTTGCTTTCAGGATGGCCCGTTCTTCCGCAGTCATCTGATCTACGCGCTCTGCGATTTTTTCGACCGGTTCGGTGCCCTGAATGTTGGCAACGGCTTCTTTAACCTTTTCGCTCACATCCCGTTTGAGTTCTTCATTCAGAACTTTTCCCTGTTCTACAGTCAGCTCGCCTTTTTTGACCAGTTCTTCTACCATCTGCTGGGATTTTTCCGCGGTGACGGCAATCGCGCCTACGCCAGCCAAA
Organism: Candidatus Merdivicinus sp.; assembly: GCA_050943495.1. GTDB lineage: Bacteria > Bacillota > Clostridia > Oscillospirales > Ruminococcaceae > Merdivicinus. The sequence goes on along the minus strand of JBMNPH010000003.1, from coordinate 203,262 downwards.
AAAATGCGTTTGAGTTCTGTGCTCAGATCATTCATGTTAATTCCCTGCCTTTCATGATTTGAACAGACTGCAAGATTCTGTTCCTGCTTTCATTTTAGCAGGGGAAATGAAATTTGCGTATTGGCAAAAAGAGAAATTTGTACAGAAATCGTACAAAACCGTTAATTTGTCAGGATTTCGCACAAGGTGAGAGAATTGCGAAATGAAATCCCATCAAAAGTCTGCTATGCTGTTGGTAGAAATTCCGATCAGGATCTTAAAATAGAGGGGGAGCCTTATGGAAACGCCAGGTGTATCACCAGAATTGCAGGCATATCTATTGAGCCATCAGGATGATTTGCTCACTCATATCATCCAGTTCAATGAATTGATGAGCCGCTATCAAGCAGCTGTCAAGGAAGTATCAACCAAGCTGGAAATTCTAAAAAGCGATTTTCAAATCCGAAACCGCCGCAGCAGTATTGAGAGCATTCAGTCCCGGATCAAAAAACCGGTAAGTATTCTGAAAAAAATGAATGCAAGGGGAAAAGAAGTGAATCTGGATAACATTCGTTCCGAACTCAATGATGTTGCCGGAATCCGCGTTATTTGCCCCTTTATCGATGACATTTACATGGTTGCGGAAAAATTGGCAGTGCAGGATGATATCCAGGTTGTGGAAGTTAAGGACTACATTCAAAACCCGAAGCCAAACGGATACCGCAGTTATCACATGATTGTACAAGTACCGGTGTTCTTTATGGATGCGAAGGAACAAATGCGGGTGGAAGTACAGCTGCGGACAGTTGCTATGGACTTCTGGGCGAGTCTGGAACATCAGATCCGGTATAAAAAGGACGTCGCGGACAGCGAACAATTGGCGGCTGATCTGAAAGCGTGTGCGGATACCATTGCAGATACAGACCGGAAGATGTTGGAATTGCGGGAAAGAATGGCCAAAAGGACCATTCAATCGAAATAAATTCTTAAATAAAACTCCCTGGCGTTCCCGCATAGGGTGGGGAACATCAGGGAGTTTATGAATAAGGGAGATTTTCTATGGGACTTCATTTTGTAAGGTAAGAATTTTATCAAAAATTTCGCCGGAAAGAAGATCTTCTAACATTCGAATAACAGGTTCTGGTTCTGCCGTCATTCCGCTTTTCGCCCAATTTGACACAACGCCGGTAAGGCCAAAGGCATAAAAATTAGAAATAATCCGGATTTGTTTGGGATCTAAAACCTGATCGCCTTCTGCGTTTAACAAAAGATTGCGCACCAGATTCGCATAGAAATCCATGAGGCACTCTGAAAAACTGTTTTGACCTTGTACCTGCAAAACCTTGATATAGAAGTCCTTATTTTCCTGCATATACCGGCAGAGGGATAGCAATCCTTCTCCCCAGTTGTCGATCCGGCTGGCATCTCCGATGATGGGAGTAATTTCCGAATAGAAAATCCAACTGATCACGTCATACTTATCTTTGAAATGATAGTAAAAGGTATTGCGGCTGATATGGCAGTGTTTTGCAATATCCCCAACAGAAATATCCTCAAATTCTATGGTTTGCAGCAGCTGTTTGACGCCCTGCGCAATCATATATTTGGTAAATTCAGAAGTGGACATAAATTTCACCTCCCAGACCGGTTTGTAGGTTTCATCTAGTATAGCATACTTTTTTTGTTTTTACAATTCTTTTCTGAAAAGAGGTTTTTTTATCATGATTGAGAATTTTTTTCGATTGCTGCTGGTAGTCGTTCTGGCATTCGGCGCCGGGAAACTGGCATCCATGTTCAAAATGCCCGCAGTGCTGGGCTTTCTGATTGCCGGAATGGCGCTGGGGCCCAATGCCATTGGTTTGCTCACACAGGAGATGCTGGACGCACCTGTTTATGATACCTTAATCTCTTTTCTGGAATGCGGCATGGGACTGATGCTGGGGAGTGAGATGGTCTGGCGACGGATACGTTCATATGGAAAGCAGATTGTCGTTATCACCCTTGCGCAGTCGCTGATGACTTTTGTTGTAGTCAGCCTTGCCTTTTCCATAATATTCTATTTTATGGAGATTCCGGTATTTTTAGGACTGATATTTGGTGGAATCGCGCTGGCAACTGCTCCAGCTCCCGCACTTTCCATTGTGACGGAATACAAAACAGACGGGCCAGTCACCAAAACCCTGATCCCACTTGCAGTTATTGATGATGTGATTGCCATCTGTGTCTTTCTCTCGGTGATGGGGATTGTCCTTCATCAGACGGCTGGCGGTTCCATACCAGGCTATCTGATGCTTTTGGTGGTGCTGCTTCCCATCCTGATCGGCCTGGTAGTTGGATGGCCCACCGCGTTGCTGCTGAAGAAAGCGCAGTCTGCCAAAACGAGGGCGATTGTTGTATTTGCCGGCGCCATGGTTACAGCAACGGTTACCCTTCTGCTTAACACTTATCTGATGCCTTTCCCGATTCTCAACTTTATGATGAGCGGTATGGTGTATTCTGCTGTATTTGCCAACTTGATAGAAGAAAAGGTGCTGGAAGAAACCATGCAATACTGCAATCCCATTGTCGGTGCCTGCTTTACGCTGATTATCCTCAATTTAGGCGCACCGCTGGATTATCATTTGATTCTTGGCGCAGGCATTTTTACAGTAGTCTATATTTTATTCCGTGCTATCGGTAAAATGGGTGGCGCTGCACTGGGGGCACAGCTTTCCCACGCTGCCCCGACGGTCAAGAAATATCTGGGCATGACTTTGCTTCCGCATTCTGGGGTATCGTTGGTTCTTACAGGCATTGCTGTATCGGCATTGACCGGCGATTATAGTCAGTATGGGGATATTGTCCGCGGTACGATTGCGGCTGCGGCGGTTATTAACGAAATAATTGCGGTTTTTGTAGCAAAACAGGGTTTCAAGCTGGCTGGAGAAATGGGAAAAGCAGTGCCGGAAACATGAGGTGATTCAAGAAACAGATAGGGAGGAAACTATGGAAAATCCATCGCTGCTGATGCGCAGTACACTACAGACTATTGCCGGAAAAGCAATCCGCGACCTGAAATACGGCGGGAAACGGGAGACGCGCAATGTCATCGAATTGTGCAGAGGGTTTGCGTGCCGCCCGTCTCAGCTGGATTTCTGGAATAGGGTCAAAAGTTATACGACTGCATCAGACAGTCATTATGATCCGTTGATCCACCGGGCAGCTGCTTCTGTTCGGGAGGAGTCCTTGCAGACATTGACCGTAAATCTTTGCTGTGGTGCATTAACTATTGGAGCAAATGTCCTGCGCGAAAATTCAGATAACCAAAAGATCTGTTGGATACAGAAAATTGATATTGCAGCAGAACCGGATATTATAGGTTGGAATGAGCGGGGCGCTTATGTATTTCTCCTGGATGTCCACACAAAAAACGATGCCAGGGAACCCATTGGTTCTCTGGCAGGTCGGAATTCTCGCAGTATTTTTGTTTTGACAATTCGGGAGAAGAAACCGGACATGAACTGGGTCCGATATGCTGCGCAGTTTGATAATATCTGTTTTCTCCTTTCGACGGAAGCTCTTTCTGCTGTTGGAGATTTACTGGTGGAATGTGGTTCCTTTTTTGGGGCGCTGCGAGAATATCCGGATATGAAAAATGTTCGGACAGAAAAAGAAAATATTGCACGGTGGATACAGGCAGGCTGCTTGGTGGGGGTCTATGATACACCTAAAAATATGGATGTCAGTTTAGCGGAACAACAGTATCAAAAGCTTGTGTCCGTACGGAAACAAGGAAGCTTTGAATTGCTGCTTTGCGATTTGCAGCGCGATACTGCCTTTGTCCAACAGATGCTGCTTCGAAATCTTGTTGATGACACGGATCTTTTCTTGAATAAATCTACTTAATTCTGGCCGATAACTTGGTAATTAATCTGAAGCCGATATCTAAAATATAGCAGTCAGACAACGGCTTAGAGCCGTAGCAAATACGCGCACTCACGCTGGTGGGTGTGCGTATTTTTTTATCCCGCGCTGGTACAGGCATCTATTTTGTAACACTCACACAGATGGAATGCCTACAGGAAATTGGACAGTTTTTTGGACTGCCAATTACTGTAGGCATTTTATTAAGTGCTTTAGCTAAAAGAAAATAAACCCCCAGCTCTGCTGGGGAGAGTCAAAGAATTATATAGTGAAAAAGGCCTTCTGGTAAAATAGAGTTGCGGTCGGTCAACTGCAACAATAGAAAACCAGGAGGTCTTTTGACATGAAAGAAAAGGATATCGACAGCTTAAAGCATACCACATGGCGATGCCAGTACCATATTGTGTTTGCACCGAAATACCGAAGAATGGTAGTGTACGGACAAATCAAACAAGATATTGGACAGATATTGAGAAGGCTGTGTGAACAAAAGGGTATAGAAATCATAGAAGCACAAGCCTGTCCAGATCACATCCACATGCTGTTGAGTATCCCTCCAAAGTATAGTGTATCACAAATCATGGGATATCTCAAAGGAAAAAGTAGCTTAATGATTTTCGACCGGCATGCCAATCTCAAATACAAATACGGAGATCGGCATTTCTGGGCAAGAGGTTATTACGTGGACACAGTGGGGCGGAACAAAAAGCAGATTCAGGAATACATTAAACACCAACTTGAAGAAGATCAAATCGCAGATCAGATGAGCCTGAAAGAGTTTATAGACCCGTTCACGGGTAGCAAGAATACCAAGGCATAAAAAGAAAGCCCCTTAAGGGGCCTGCCATGAGTCAGCAATGCAGTTGGCCGACCCATTCGTGGCCCCTTGAGAGGCGTTGTCCGTGTTATGCCCTTCTAGGGCTTTCTCAAGCCCCCGGCTCAGCCGGGGGGCATGACTATTCCGCTGTTGAGTCATAAAACTTTTTTCTGCTTGGTTCGGTGTCAGAAATCCTAGCCGCTGATGTGAGTGATGAGAGTTGTAAAGCATATAACCGGGAATAATAGGAGTTATGCTGTATTTCAGGACTTTTGTTTCTGTGCCCCTGATAAAGATTTCTTGATTTTTAGACTGAACCAGGATCCTTTGGTATCAATTTGGCCTCTTTTTTTCAAATTGCTGATTACTGTTGACATTGCAGATCGTTCTACTCCCAGATAATCTGCTAAAGTTTGGCGATCACAGGGAATCATAAACTCAGCACGCCCCTGCATTTTTGCATGGTCTGATAGATAGGCCATCAGTTTTGCTTCTGTTGTTTTTTGAGACATATATCGTATTTTTTGGGAAAGAATCAGGTTTTTATTTGCGAGTTCTTTCATTAAGTTATTGATCAACAGATTATGGAAATGGCAGACATGTGAGCAAGTGGTAAGAACACGCTTGCAATTCAATAATAGAATCTCACTGTCTTTTAAAGCAATCACACTAATGGGCATAAATGCAAGATCAGCGCATAAAAATGCCTCACCAAAAGAATCTCCCGCTTGCAATATGGATAACACGCTCCGATTTCCATAATAATCATCCTGAACTCCCTGCACAGATCCAGATAGAACGATACCTACCACATCCGCAGCATCACCCTCTAGAAAAACTGGATCTCCTTTTGAAATGAAGGCGATTTTTCCTCCAAGGCATCCCAGTATGGAATCCATATCTGACTCATCCATTCCGTGAAACAACGGACATTGTGATAAGATTTCAAAATATTTTTTCATAATCGATCTCCTTTGTTGGAATTCCAACATCTATTCTGTCACCAGTATAGTAAAATAAACACGTAAAGTCAAGATTTTTGAAAATGCAGGAGGGTGTTCTATATGATTAGAAGAATCATACAAATTGATGAGAAAAAATGTAATGGATGTGGTGCTTGCGCGGATGCTTGTCATGAAGGTGCTATTGGTATGGTGAATGGAAAAGCAAAGTTATTACGAGATGATTATTGTGATGGATTAGGCGATTGCTTGCCTTCCTGCCCTACCGGTGCGATTACCTTTGTAGAGCGGGAAGCGGCAGCATATGATGAACAGGCTGTTTTGGAAAATCAGAAGGAAAAACAACAGAAGGTTCATACGGGCTGTCCTGGTCATCAGGCAAAGATATTGAAACAAGAAAAAATTGTACCGTCTGCCGCTTCCGATGTAATTCCATCTCAATTGGGACAATGGCCTTGTCAAATCAAATTAGTACCAATCAATGCCCCTTACTTTGATGGTGCCAAATTACTGATTGCTGCGGATTGTACTGCATTTGCTTACGCCAACTTGCATCAGGAATTTATGCGTGGCAAAATTACCTTGATTGGATGCCCTAAACTGGATGGAGTGGATTACAGTGAAAAACTGACTGCAATTATTCAGAATCACAACATCCAAAGTGTCACCATTGTGAGAATGGAAGTGCCCTGCTGTGGGGGATTAGAAATTGCGGTAAAAAAAGCATTGCAAGAGAGCGGAAAATTTATACCATGGCAGGTGGTAACAATTTCTGTTGACGGAAGAATTTTGGATTGAAAAAGATGAAACAGTCGGGAATTCATTTTACATTGAATAAATTACAGAAAATAGTATGAAACTATAAAGAGACAGCGAAAAATTAGCTTGCTGTCCGAAAATAAGCATTAAATGCGCTGTATGTTCATTCACTGGGAGGATGAAAGAATGGAAAATAAAATGTTTTGTTATCAATGTCAGGAAACTGCTGGATGTAAAGGCTGCACTGTGGCAGGCGTATGTGGGAAGCAGCCGGATGTAGCTGCTATGCAGGATTTGCTGGTGTATGTTACCCGCGGAATTTCTGCTGTTACCACTGCTTTACGTAAGGCTGGCAAGCCAATTCCTGCTGAAATCAACCATCTTGTTACCTTCAATCTATTTACAACAATTACCAATGCCAATTTTGACAAAGAGAGTATCAAGGCATGTATTCAAATGACCCTAGATGCTAAAAATAAGCTGCTTAGTCAGTTGGATACGACTTCTCAACTGCCCGAAGCAGCCTTGTGGGACGGTACAGGCGACTGGGAGAAAAAAGCAGAAACAGTCGGTGTACTGTCTACCCCAAATGAGGACATCCGTTCGCTTCGCGAACTAATTACCTATGGCCTGAAAGGATTGTCTGCCTACACCAAACACGCGAATGTACTGCTTCAGGATGATCCGGAAGTGGATTGCTTTTTACAGCGTGCGCTGGCGGCCACTTTGGATGACAGCCTAAATGTGGATGATTTAGTAGCCCTAACCTTAGAAACTGGTAAATATGGTGTGTCTGGTATGGCATTGCTGGACAAAGCGAATACTGCTGCCTATGGCAACCCTGAGATTACAAAAGTTGACATTGGTGTTCGAAAAAATCCCGGTATTCTGGTTTCTGGTCATGACCTGCGGGATTTGGAAATGCTACTAGAGCAAACACAGGGAACTGGCGTCGATGTGTATACTCATTCGGAAATGCTGCCCGCCCACTACTATCCGGCTTTCAAGAAGTATTCCCATTTTGTTGGGAACTATGGCAACGCCTGGTGGAAACAGAAAGAGGAGTTCGAATCTTTTAACGGCCCCATTCTTATGACGACCAACTGTATCGTACCTCCTAAGGAGAGTTACAAAGATCGCTTGTATACAACTGGATCTGCAGGCTATCCCGGCTGTAAACACATTCCAGGAGAAATCGGCGAACGAAAAGATTTTTCTGATATTATTGCGCACGCTCAAAAATGTTCCGCTCCTACTGAGATTGAAACAGGGGAGATCGTCGGAGGTTTTGCGCATGCACAGGTCTTTGCTTTGGCTGATAAGATAGTGGAGGCAGTCAAAAGTGGTGCTATAAAAAAATTTGTGGTAATGGCAGGCTGTGATGGACGTGCTAAGAGCCGTGACTATTACACCGAGTTTGCGAAAGCCTTGCCCAAAGATACAGTTATCCTGACGGCAGGTTGTGCCAAGTATCGGTATAATAAGCTGCATTTAGGTGATATTGGCGGAATTCCTCGTGTATTGGACGCCGGCCAGTGTAATGATTCCTACTCGTTGGCAGTTATCGCGCTGAAACTCAAAGAAATTTTTGGACTAGAGGATCTGAACGATTTGCCCATTGTCTACAATATTGCTTGGTATGAACAGAAAGCAGTTATTGTGTTGCTTGCATTACTTTCTCTAGGTGTTAAAAATATTCATCTGGGGCCCACTCTTCCAGCTTTCCTTAGTCCTAATGTAACCAAGATTCTGGTCGAGAATTTTGGAATTGCGAAGATTGGAACAGTTGAAGAGGATAAGAAACTTTTCTTTGGCGAAAACGCCTGATACAATTGAATAACGAATCCTCCAAAAGGGTATAAAACCACCATTGCAATCCATCTTCAATCAGTTGGACAACAATGGTGGTTTTTGTTCCATATCAAATAATTACTAGAAAGTTTTTAAAAGGAAAAGGCCATGCAATTAGCAGAATGAGTCAGTAAAGATCTCGAATAATATTCACACATTTGTCAAGCCCAAGCGTGCCACTATTTAAGGTAATATCATAATTCTGTGCGTGTCCCCATTTCATATCCGTGTAAAAACGGTGATAAGCCGCACGCCGCTTGTCTTTATCCTTTAAGCGCTGTTCTGGAGATTTCTCACGTTCTCCGTATACATTGATAATCCGCTGCATGCGGAATGCCATATCCGCATGGATAAATACTCTAAGGCAATCCGCCTTATCTCGGAGAATGTAATCAGCGCACCGTCCTACAATTACGCAAGGACCCTTCTCTGCCAGTTCTGATATCAGTCTGTATTGGATTTCCCAAAGATAATCCGCATTATTGGGGCCGGATGTGGGATGAGAAAATGCGGAAGCCAGAATTCCGCCTGGCGCATATTCACCAGCTTCTTTGACATAATCTTTCTCAAAGCCGCTTTGGGCTGCAATTTCCTGCAGAAGTTCATTGTCATAACAGGGAATTCCTAATTTTTCTGCAACTGCTTTTCCAATGGTTCGGCCGCCGCTTCCAAATTCACGGCTGATTGTAATGACTCGGTTTTTCATTGTGAATACACTCCTTTTCTATTAAGCATGTAGATTATGTTCCTTTTTTAAATGGTTTCGTTCATATATAAGGAAGATCAGGGAGAGAATAAACGCTAATCCATCCGCCACAGGACCGGTCCAAAGGACACCCTTAACCCCCAGAAAAATTGGAAGAATCAGCGCCGTTGGAACAAAGAAAATAATTTGACGTGCCAGGGAAAGAATAGCGGATTTTACAGGTTTGCCTACTGCCTGTAAATAGACGGCAGCGACTGTCTGAAATCCGGTGAAAGGACAAAGAAGAAGAAAAATACGGAAAGCCATAACTGCAAATTCATTGTAAAGTCCTTCTTCTGAACCGAACAGCGATACAACACTCATCGGAGCAAATTGAAAAATTAAGAATGCGAGAATTGATACGACCTCCGACGAGATGAGCGCAATTTCTAACGCTTTTTTTACTCGCTTATAGCTTTTGGCACCATAATTATAGCCGATAATTGGTTGTGCACCGGTGGCAATTCCCAGCAGGATAGCAATCATAATTTGGTTTACTTTCATCACAATTCCGGTTGCTGTCAGTGGGATTTCCGAACCATACACAGAAGCTGCCCCATACTGTGCCAACAGATTATTGGTCATCGCCATGACGATGGTAATGGCAAATTGAGTGATAAAGCTGCTAAGTCCAAATACAACAATATTTCCGCAGGTCTTTACTTGGGGGCGGAAGGAGGAAGCATGTAAATGAACACTTTTAAAGCGGGGCATATAGATGACAGACACCACAAACGATGCTATTTGTCCAATAATTGTGGCAATTGCTGCCCCCTTTACACCCATTTCAAAAATAAATATAAAGATTGGGTCAAGAATTACATTGATAATCGCACCAATGACCATGGAAAGCATGGCATACTTGGGGCTGCCATCTGCACGTATCATGGAATTGATTGCCGCAGAAATCATCATGAACGGAAGTCCTATGCCAATAATTACACCATATTCCAATGCATACGGACGCAGGACTTCGGTTGCACCAAATAATGTCAGGATAGGATTGATCCCAATAAGAAAAATTGCCGTCAATATAATGCTTACGATAGTCACTAATGTAACCGCGTTTCCAACTCCTTTTGTGGCTGTTTCCGTCTCGCCTTCTCCAAGTTTTAAACTCAGGTAGGCTGCTCCGCCGTTTCCTATCATCATCGAAAGTGCTAAAGCAATAATGGTTATGGGAAAGACAATATTGGTGGCGCCATTCCCAAGATATCCGACGCCCCATCCGATAAAAATTTGATCTACAATATTGTACAGTGAATTCACCAGTAGTGCGATGACGCTTGGAACGGCAAACTTTACGATTAGCCGTCCAATTGGTTCGGTTGCAAATGGACTTTGTTTTCCAGGCAATACATTTTCCATGGGTCTAATCTCCTTCTGTAATTAAGTAATTAGTTACCTATTATTTTCAAAAAGCAGGCAGTAAACCGAGGATATTTTCGGTATACTGCCTTGGATACATTTATTCGGATTCAATACCCTTTAAGATTGTATCGGCTAATTGTACAAGTTCCTGTTTTTGATCTTCAGTTAGATTTTTACATAATTCTGCGAAAACTTCTGCATCTTGTGCCAGAATTGTTTTGTAAATCTCGGCAGACTGCTCAGTACAAGTGATTTTTTTGTACCGCCGATCTTTGTTACTAGCAACACACCGAATTAATTCCTTACTTTCCAATCTTTGGAGAAGTTTGGTCATAGCCGGATGCGTCACATGTTCAATACGTTCCAAATCATTTTGATGAATTTCCGTTTCTCCGGCTGCTTCCAGTCGACTGATAGATCCCAGCACCCGTAATTGAACGGCAGTCAATCCCAATGAGGCTGCTTTTTCATCCAGTTTTTTCCGAAATGCCCGATTGATAATTGCAATTTTCAACCCAAAAGGCATCATAAAGTATCACTCGCCTTATCTTCATATATAATAAGTAACTAATTACATATTATATACAACTCCATTATGTTTGTCAAGGTAATGGATGGATTATTTTGATACAACAGAGAAATCGCAGCAGTATTCATCGCAGATTAGTCATATAAAAGTATATTTATGTATCATTTTGTGAAGTGCGATAAGTCAATACAGTTCGAGAAATCGCTTAATTAGATGTTGGTTCGGATTTATTATTTAGACGGAAAATATAAATTGTTAGAAGATAAAAAGAGGCTGCAGAAGGGTTTATTGCATCCTTCTACCGCCTTTTTATTGTTTACAGATAAGATTTATATATTCTTTTTCTGCTCAGTATATTCTTGAATAATCGTTAAAAGTTTTTCAATGTCTTCCAGATAGATTTCTCCAATATTGCCAATTCGAAATGTATCCGCATCGGTCAGTTTTCCCGGATAAATTACATATCCCCGATCTTTGATATAGCGGTACATTTCCTGAAAAGAAAAATGATAATCATCCGGATATAAAAATGTGGTAATAATAGGACTTTGAACATTATGAGCAATATAGGTGCGGAAACCAAGTTTTTGCATTCCTTCAATCAGCCTTAAATTATTCTGTGCATATCGTTTATAACGGGCTGAGACACCGCCTTGCTGTTCCAGTTCTTCCAAAGCCTTGGAAAAAGCTAATACAACATGGGTGGGGGAGGTAAAACGCCATTTCCCATCCTTTTCCATTTCTTTCCATTGTCCGTATAGATCCAGTGATAGGCTTCGCGCTTGACCAGCACATTGTTCTAGACAATTGCGGCGTGCAATGATAAAAGAAAAGCCTGGAACTCCCTGAATACATTTATTGGAAGAACTAATAAGGAAGTCGATCCCAAGAGATTCTACAGGAATGTCAATGCCTCCGAAACTAGACATGGCGTCTACGATCAGGATTTTGCCAGCCTTTTTCACTACATCTGCAACTCCTCGAATATCATTGAGAATGCCGGAGGTAGTTTCGCAATGAACAATAGAGACATGCGTAATTTCTGGATTTTCAGCCAATAGCCGGGCAATTGTAGCAGGATCAGGCACGCGATCGTAAGATTCTTTATATACCATATGATGGATCATGGCTGTCTTTGCAATATCAGCCATCCGTAAACCATAAGAACCATTGGCTGCAATCAGTAATTTGTCAGTAGGACCAATCGAACTGGTTAGCACAGATTCTACCCCAAAAGTACCACTGCCTTGCATTAATACAGTAGTATAAGTATCTTCAGAAGCATGTGCAATTTTCAAAAGTTTTTTGCGAATTGTCTGAGTGATGGCTTTGTAATCGTCATCCCAAGTACAGTGATCGATTAACATTTGTTTTTTGACGGTAACTGTTGTCGTTAGGGGACCGGGGGTAAGTAGCTTATACATATAGTATGGCTCTCCTTCCAATTACAATTGAACATTTTACAAGGTAAATCTGGGTATCTTTCACCTCTCATCAATTGTATCAAAGTAGGATGTATTCGACAATCAGCTGTACGTATGGAAAAAGTAACGTTTTTGCGGTGAGAAAAGCAAAGAAAGATGAAGCGGGTAAATATGCGGAAAATCGTGCGTAAAATTAAGTAAAATTACGGAAAACACAAAAAATCAAAACAAAATTTGTAAAAAGTGATTTACTTGAAATTTATAAAACCTAGATGGAACTTAAAAATATTTCATGATAAACTATGAACAGAATCAAGCAAATCATAGTTGAATTCAGGAAATGAGGAAAACCATGAACCCGTTGATAAATCATAATCTCCCAATAGTACCGAAGGAAGATGAAGACAGCATGACCAGTGAGCAGCAAAAGCTTACTCGGGAAGGAGATATAAACTTTAGCAGTCAAAGAGAAAAATGGTATGAAGCATTACCCTCTAATACAAAAGAACAATTACGTGCGGATGCAGATATCTTTATGAAACAGTCTATGTCCACACCATGTTTGGATGTACTAGCAGATGCGGAAGGCGCTTATATAACAGATTGCCAGGGAAAGCGATATCTAGATTTTCATGGAAACAGCCTTCATCAGATCGGGTATAAAAATCCATTGGTTATAGAAGCAATTCAAAAACAATTATGGAATCTTCCATTTGTTCCGCGAAGATTTACCGCCGATATCGTAATAAAGGCGGCCAATCTTCTGGTAGAGAAAACTACTTCCAAGGATTATCGAGTATTGTTTCATCCATCGGGAAGCGGTGCGATTGGAATGGCATTGAAGATCGCCCGCAAGGCGACTGGAAAACAGAAGATTATTTCTATGTGGGAATCATTTCATGGTGCGGGATTGGATGCCATTTCAGTAGGCGGCGAGGCTGTTTTTAAGAAGGATATGGGATTGTTGATGCCGGGATGTATGAAAGCTATTCCATATAATTCTTATCGGAATCTGCTTCACAGTGCAAATCCGGAAAAAGTTGCTGATTTTTGTATCGAATATATCCGCTATATCATAGAAAATGAAGGGGATATTGGCGCAATTCTATTGGAACCCGTGAGAGCAACCGATATTCACATCCCGCCGGTGTCTTACTTCAAAAAATTGCGGCAAATCTGTGATGAAAATGGAATTTTGCTAATTTTTGATGAAATTCCCACTGCTCTGGGAAGAAGCGGTCAATTTTATGTACACCAGAATTTCGAGGTGGAACCGGATATTTTGGTTTTGGGCAAAGGATTAGGCGGCGGCGTAATTCCACAAGCAGCTGTTTTGGCCAAAAAACAATATGATTGTGCCGCGGAAATCTCTCTAGGACACTATACTCATGAAAAGCCTGCCTTAGGTTGTGCAGCCATTTGTGCCACCATTGAATACATAGATAAAGAAGACCTGGTTGAACGTGCTCGTGAATTGGGAACTTTTATGAGAGAACAGGGCGAGGCACTGTATCAGAAATTTGAATGTATTGGGGAAATCCGACAGATTGGTTTGATGATGGCATTTGAGATTGTCCGGGATCGGGAAACCAAAGAAAAAGATACCCAACTGGCGGAAAAACTTTTGTATGGTTGTCTGACAGAAGGATTATCTTTTAAAGTATCAGGTGGAAGCTGCTTGGTATGGCATCCGCCGCTGATTGTAACAAAAGAGCAGCTGAAAACCGCTTTTGCAATATTAAAAAAAGTATTGGAGGAACAAAAATAGATGAACGACAAAATCTACTACGGCAGTGAGGATGGGCATTATAAGGGGGCTCTGCATTTTCATACAACATGGTCCGATGGATCCAAATCTCCTGCAGAAGTGGTTCAATGTTATCAGAAACGGGGATATCAGTTTGCTGCTTGGAGCGATCATGATATCTATGTTCGTACAAATGAATTGGATACGCCGAATTTTATCACCATTGGTGGTATGGAACGAGGAGGCTTAAATCCACAGTGGGAAGAAAATGACAATATTGGGTTTCATTTCGGATGTATAGAGGATGAAACCGTAGAAGTTTCTCAGAGATATCAACATCTGCAAAAATTTCCGTATCCTCAGAAATGGGAAGGAGATATCTCTGTTTCGGATTGTGTTCAAAGAATGAAAGATCATGGGAATCTAGTGATTCTGAACCACCCGGAATGGCATATGACCATGTTTGAGGAAGTTTTAAAAGAAGACTATTTTGCGATAGAGATATTTAATTATGCAACCGAATGGTCCACAGTCACTTCTTACGGAACGGCATACTTGGACTATGCGTTGCAAAACGGGAAAAAAGTATATTTGACCGCTTCGGATGACGCTCATGGATTTGACGAGTCTCTGGGGACAAAAGATTTTGATGGCGGCTGGGTTGTCGTCAATAGTCCATGCCTAGATCGCAAAAATATTATTGCGAATTTTAAAAAAGGAAACTATTATGCAAGCTCTGGTCCGGAAATTTATGAGATCCGGATTACGGACGGCATTTTGAAAATAAAATGTTCGCCATGCAGATTTATTATGTTTAAATCTTGGCCGGAACGTTCCGAATTCCTGTGTGATTGGAAAGAAAACAAACCTCTCACGGAAGCATCGCAGGAAATCAAACCCCATATGCAATATATTCGGGTTGAATGCATCGATTATGAGGGAAAAGTAGCATGGTCTAATCCGATTTTTCTGGATGAACGAGCTGAGTAATAGTCAAAAATTGGAACCCAGGTTTAAAAATTGTATTGGTAAAAACCTGCGGAATTGTAAAGACAAAAGGAGAATGGTTATGAACAAAAAAATTGTAGCGATTATCTGTGCATTGATGTCTGTATCTATGGTTGGGTTAACATCCTGCGGGCAGGATGCGGCCGGTGCGAATGCAGATGCTGCAGATCAGGAAGGAAAAAAGGAAATTACCATTAGCGTTCGGAAGAACGAATGGGGCGGACGTGGCTATGCCTTTGAAGAAGCTGCGGTAAGATTGAATCAGGAGTTAGAAGAAAATGGCGAAGATGTGGTCGTAACGATTGATTTTTGGCCAGCTATTGATGATGATGAGTTAGTCTTGCAGGGACAGGCAGGAAATATAGCAGATGTTACCCTGAATTCCAGCGTGGATATTGGATGGGAGTATGATGCAGGATTAATCCAACCGATTGATTGGGTAGCGGATTCGGAGGTGTTTGAAGGGGCTTCCGAAAGCATCATGAACATTATGTACTATGATGGACACTATATGGGTGTCATTCAGGATATGGACGCCTCTCCGGTATTTATTTCTCGGAAAGCATTGGAAGGTCTGGGCTGGAGCGAGGAAGAAATTGATGGACTTAGAGAAAAGGTGGATAACGGAGAATTCATCATGTCCGATTTAATGGAGACCGCACAGCAGGCCATGGAACAAGGCCTTGTTGATATTGGATTTGCTGTAGAAGATACTCGTTTTGAAGGCTGGACTATGTCGGCAGGATACAATAACTATAATTTGGAAGAAAATAAACTTGTAGTCAACGAAAAAGCAAAAGATGTCTATAAGTTCTGGGAAAAAGGCGTGGAAATGGGCGTTATTAAGGAAAGTATCGGAGAAGTGGATACCGATACAGCGGCACCCATGATGATTAATCAGGAAATCTTTGCTACCTTTGCCCGTTCTGAATTTTACCGCATTCTGGCAGATAATATGGATTTGAAAATTACGGATGCAGAATTTCAGGATTGGTTTGATGAAAATATTGTCTGGACACCTGTTCCCGCCAGTGAAGAAGGCGGACAACCTTCCTCCTATTCCAACCCTGCTATGTTGTTTGTAGGTTCTTCTGTAGATGAGGAGAAAATGCCATACGTTCAGCGGTATTTGGAATTGATGCTCTCTCCTGATATTCAGGTGAATCATACGATCAATTCCGGTAAATTGCCGGTAACGCCCGCTGCCATGGAAGAAGTAGTAGAAACACTGCCTTTCTACGCGGATCATTATTATATGACCGATTTCACCAAGGTGCGGCCTGCACATCCAGATTATTCTGTCTTGATTGAGGCATATACCTTAGGTGTAGACGCTATTTTGACCAAAGGGCAGACAGCTGAGGAAGCATATGAACTGTATATCAAAGATGCAAAACAAAATGTTCCGAGTGAGAGAATTATTTTTGAGGAATAACAGGTGATAGTAGTGCAGCAAACACAAAATATCAACACAAAGAAAAGTTTTCAGAAAAAAATCTATCCTTATCTGTTTATCTTACCATTTGCATTGCTGACGATTACCTTTTTTGTCCTACCAGCGATTGCGACTGTATGGATGTCCTTTACCGATTTGGATGTAAAAATGAAACCCAATTTCATTGGATTTCAAAATTATATCCGGATTTTCAATGATTACAGTTTGGGCGAAATTTTGGGAAATACCATTATTTATGCGGTATGTTCGTTGGGATTTGTATTGCTTCTGTCATTGGTAATCGCGATTTCTACCCAGTATTTCATGAAGGGGAAAGCGGTAGCCACCGGATACCGGATTCTATGGCTGATCCCCAGCTTGTTTCCCAGTGTAGTTTTCGCAATTTTTTGGAAGTACATTTTCGATCCCACCGAAAACGGTTTTTTGAACCAAATAGTATTGAATATGGGGATGGCCGATGAACCGGTTTCCTGGATTACTCGGTATGCAATGCCGATTGTCATTTTAGGAACGGTGGTAGGTTCGGTATCAGGAAATGTAATTTTATTATCCTCCTCCATCAATTCGATCCCGGAAGACCTTTATAAGGCAGCCCGGGTGGATGGAGCTGGCGAGAAATCCATTATCTTGAAAATCATTTTGCCTACCCTAAGATGGCCGCTTATGTATATTACTATTACCACTCTGATCAGCTTGGTATCCTCCTATTTTTTCATCATGTTGTTAACGGACGGCGGACCCATGCATGACAGTACAACTCTTGCCCTGTATTCCTATCAGCAGGCTTTTCAGTTGAAATACTATGGATACGGCGCCGCAATTTCAATGTTTGTAGTAGCAATTGCGTTGGCGCTGACTCTCATCCTGCTGCGGTTATTTGATTTTGATACCTTGGTACGGCCCAGCAGGATTGAAGAATAGAGGTGCGCTTTTTGAGTAAGAAGATATTAAAGTTGCTGGTGGTTCACACCTATATGGCAATGCTGACAGTTCCCATTCTGTTTATGATTGTCTGGTATTTTATGACGGCCACTTTCAACTCCTATACGGGATCGTTATCGCTGGATAATTTTTCATTTTTGTTTGGCCCCATTGAAAGTATGGGGATCAAGCTGCCGATGATATGGCCAATTGTCTGGAATACACTAGTGTATTCGTTCACCATTGTCATAATTGAGGTTTTAATTTCTGTACCTGCGGCATATGCCTTTTCCCGGCTGGATTTTAAGGGCAAGCGGAATGCGATGAAATTTCTGTTTATTATGCGTTCTTTTCCCGGCGTTACATTGATCATTGCTACATTCTTCATTTTGGTGAAAATGAATCTGGTAGATACCTACCTGGGCATTATCCTTGTAGCGATTACCGGTTCGCTTCCCGGACATGTGTATATCATGAAGGGCTTTTTTGATGAAGTGCCCTGGGATCTGGAATGGGCTGCCATGACAGATGGATGCAGCCGGTTTCGAGCCTTTCGTAAGGTGATTCTGCCGGCTGTAAAGCCAGGAATAGGTGCAATTGCGGTCTTCTCTTTTCTGGGGGCGTATGGTGAATGGTTCCTGTTTAAGCTGCTGATCTTTTCGGATACACGCTTGATTATCGGTGGGTATATTGCGAAATTGATTACCGAAGAAAATGTGATTATGGACTACGGTCTGATCAGCGCGTTGGGACTGTTCTATACATTACCAGTTATCCTTTTCTACGTATTTTCGCAAAAGATCTTTATGAAAGTCAACATTGGGGGTTCAAAAGGCGTATGATTCAACTCAACGGTGTCGTAAAAGAATACGGCAATATCAAAAATAAAGAAGTAACCCGGGCAGTGGATGGAATTGATTTGGATATCCGACAGGGAGAATTTATTGCACTGCTGGGTCCATCCGGATGCGGAAAGACTACTACCTTAATGATGATTGCGGGATTGCTGAAAGCAACAAAAGGTGAAATCCTGTTTGACGGAAAACTTGTAAATCATATGGAACCCAAAGATCGGAATATTGGTATGGTTTTTCAATCCTATGCGCTGTACCCACATTTAAAGGTGATTGACAATATCGCATTTCCTTTGAGGGAAAAGAAGATGCCTAAGGCGGAAGCTTACGAAAAGGCAAGGAAAATTGCGAAAAAGTTGCAGATAGAAAATTTGCTGGATCGAAAACCGTCTCAGCTATCTGGCGGACAGCAGCAGCGCGTTGCAATGGCACGTGCTTTGGTAAAGGAACCGCAGATTCTCTTATTGGATGAACCTATGTCTAACCTGGACGCAAGATTAAAACTTGATTTACGAGATGAGATTCGTAAATTACAGCGTGAAATCGGTGTAACGACCATTATTGTCACGCATGATCAGGAAGAAGCACTTGCCATTTCAGATCGAGTTGCAGTTTTGGACGCAGGAAAGATTCAGCAATACGACACCCCATATAATCTCTATCATAAACCTAAAAATTTATTTATTGCCAACTTTTTGGGAACTCCGCCTATGAATATTATGGAAGGCAGTGTAGAGGAGAAAGATGGCTGCCAGATTTTTGTATCAGAGGGAATCCGTTATGTATTGCCCCAGCAAAAGCAAATTGCCAAGGAACATATCGGCTGTCGAATTGCCATCGGTCTTCGTCCCAATGATATTAAGTTAAGCAATAGTACAGATAATACGATTTCCGCTCGAATAGAACTTGTGGAACAGCTAGGGGCCGAGCAATTGATTAAGGTCAAACCTTTGAATAGCAATCACATAATGCGGATTGTAGCCGATAATGAAACATCATTAAAAGCAGGAGATACAGTTCAGATTATGATATTGGAGAATAAATTCCATTTGTTTAATCTTGAACAGAACGGTATTAATATTCTTGACTAATCAGCTTTTGGGTGACCTATGGAAAATCATATCTTTTTAGATGAAAATTGTAAAAAATACAAGGGAAATATTCATACCCACTCTACAAGAAGCGATGGGGTGTACTCACCAGAAGAATTAGTGAAAGCCTATCGGGAACGGGGGTATGACTTTCTGTGCCTCAGCGACCATGAGATTTACTATAAAAGCAGTCAATTTGATACGGATGATTTTATAGTTTTGGATGGATATGAAATGGCATGCGATACAGACGGAAGTAGCAGAGATGCTTCTTTTCATATTCATGGACTTTTGGATACAAGTCTCCATACATCGAATCCTTTTGCTCATGATGAGAAACATCCGAAACCATATTATCATTCCCTGGATACTGTGCAGGATCTAATGGATGAAATGATAGAACGAGGAAATTGGATTGTATGGAATCATCCCAATTGGTCCAAAAATACATATGAAGAGATTCTTCAGCTCAAGGGGTATGGTGCAGTTGAAATCTATAATCATCAGTCACAAATTGAGGAAGCTTGCGGATATAGTATAAGTTATTGGGACTATTTATTGCAGCACGGAAAAAAAGTTTGGGGAATCGCAGCAGATGATGCTCACAGCGGAGATTATCGAGATGTCTGCAGTGAATTTTTCGGTGGATTTATTGTTGTGCAAGCAGAGAAATTACAGCAACAAAGCATGATAGAAGCAATCAAAAATGGTAAATTTTATTCTTCTAGTGGTCCACAAATTCATGATATTCGAGTGGAGAATGGAATTGTAAAAGTTAAGTGTTCTGAGGTGAAAAGTATTCAGTTTGTGACATTTCCACATAGTGGTAAGACTGTATATTCCAGAGATGGATCATTAATTCAGGAAGGTAATTATCAAATCAAAGGGACAGAGAAATATATTCGCATCGAGTGTGTAGATCCATGTGGAAATATTGCTTGGTCTAATCCGATTTGGTTTAATGAGTGAAATATATAAACAATTGAATAAAAACTTGTGCTGTAAAATATATTGTGCTATAATACAAATAAAAGAAATAAAACAGTGAAACTTACGCTTATAAAAGTTTCACTGTTTTTAATATATGGGATTCGTTTCGGTACAGTAATTGATTGGATTGTAAAACAGTGTGCTTAACTGCAAGCAAATAGTTTACGTAGAAATTCAGATGCCGTGCAATAGGAACTTATTCAAAACAGCTATTTTCTACAGAAATTTATAGAAAGGCAACCGTTTGCTGGTACGTTTCATACCTAGTTGTACCGAAGGCATAGCGGTTGGGATAGGAATTATGATGCCAAATGTAATCCAAATTAATGATTTTTTACAGCCAGAGTTAGATGTCTTTACCCGTCTTACCGAAGCACAGCTGCGAAACCGGCTGGAACCTGAAAAGGGAATTTTTATTGCCGAAAGTCCTAAGGTAATTCAATGTGCTTTAGACAGCGGGTATCAGCCGGTATCTTTACTGATGGAACGCAAACAGATTGAGGGACAAGCAAAAAAAATTATTGCACAATGCGGGAATACTCCTGTTTATACAGCAGATAGGTCAGTATTGGAACAGTTGACAGGTTATACGCTGACTCGTGGAGTGTTGTGTGCTATGCGCCGGCCAAAATTGCCGGAAGTTGAAACCGTGTGTGCCAATGCATGCCGAATTGCGGTTTTGGAAAATATTGCAGATGCAACGAATGTGGGGGCAATTATCCGTTCTGCAGCGGCCTTGAACATGGATGCGGTATTGATTACGCCGACTTGCTGTGATCCACTTAATCGAAGGGCAATACGTGTTAGTATGGGGACAGTTTTTCAGATTCCGTGGACTCAAATTGGCTCTTCTCCGGATGAATGGCCAGATTTGGGCATCAGGCGACTGCAGCAGCTCGGTTTTCGGACAGCAGCAATGGCTTTACGGGATGATTCGGTTAGCATAGATGACCCGCGGCTCTTGTCAGAAAAAAAGCTGGCGATTGTTCTGGGTACAGAAGGTGATGGACTTTCTCCCTATACAATTGCATCATGCGATTACACCGTTCGAATTCCAATGGCACACGGAGTAGACTCTCTCAATGTTGCAGCAGCAAGTGCAGTAGCATTCTGGCAGTTGCGGGCAAAATGAGAAAATATGGTCACAGGAAATGCTTTATCTTTTCTACAGTGTGACAAGCGACTGTCCGGAAAGTATTTTGTGTTCCAATTTTCAAATGCACCATGATCTTTATGAAGTTCCAAAAATATTAGAAACCATTCCAGTCCGGTGTCCAAAATAATGTTCGTCAGTTTCGAGATCCATTTATTTATGAAGAGCAAGGGGAAGTCTTATTTGTATTATTCCAATGCTGGTAATAATGGAATCGCCGGTCGCGACTGAAGTACGGAGGAAATCAAAAAAGCGTTCAATTCATGTAATCTGTTATAATTAGAAATAGAAGAACGGGAGGAAAAAGAAATGAACATTTTGTATTTGAATTGCCATGATATGGGGTGCTATAACAGTGTCTACGGGTATCAGATTCCGACCCCCAATCTGCAAAAATTGGCAGAGGAAAGTACGGTATTTACCAACATGCACTGTACCAGTCCTACCTGTTCACCAAGCCGAGGCTCATTGATGACAGGACGTTATCCTCACAGCAACGGTTTGACCGGATTGGTTCATCGGGGATTTTCTTTGCGGGATCCGCAGCAGCATCTGGCGTATTTTTTTCAATCGCACGGATTTCATACGGCGTTGTCCGGATTTCAGCATGAGGCTTCTGACCCCAGAACGCTTGGCTATCAGCAGTTGCTTCATGATGGGAAATCTTCCAATAATGTGGAATTTGATCATATGACCACGGATGCTGCAGTACGTTTTCTGAACGAAAAACATGCGGAACCATTCTTCCTGACCGTTGGATTCCTTTATCCGCATCGGGAATATCTTCCCTATCGAACAATTGACCCGGATTTTGTAAGAGTGCCATCCTGTCTGCCGGATTGCGATGAGACACGCAGAGATTTTGCGGACTATATGGAAAGTGTTCGCTTTATGGATCAGAATGCTGGAAAAGTGCTGCAGGCACTTCGTGATAATGGCCTGTATGAAGATACTTTGATTATCATGACGACAGACCACGGGATTGCGTTCCCCTTTATGAAGTGTAATTTGTATGCAACCGGCACCAATGTGACACTGATGATCAAGCTGCCAGGACAAAAACAGCGAAAAAGGGTAGATACACTGTGCAGTCAGTTGGATGTATATCCTACTTTATGTGAGATTTTAGAATTCGAAAAGCCGAAGGGATTGCAGGGGCTGTCTCTGCTGCCGCTTCTGAAAGGGGAAGAAATGCCTTCTTCTCGCACAATTTTCGGGGAAGTAAATTATCATGCCTGTTACGAACCGATGCGTTCGATTCGTACGGAACGGTATTTGTTGATTAAGCGTTTTGACTTGAGCTTCAACGGAATGATTATGCCGAACATGGATGACGGAAAGACAAAACGCTATCTTATGGAAAAAGGCCTGCGGGAAATGGTGCATGAGCCGTTGGAATTGTATGATACGTTGCTGGATCCTGCAGAAAGAAATAATCTCGCAAACAAAGATGAGTATCGCGGCATTCGGGATGAATTGCTGAAGCAGCTGGAAGAGCATATGCGGCAGACAGAGGATCCGCTGCTTTCCGGATCCTATCCAAAGCCGGCCGGTGCAAAGATCAATCTGCGCAGTTGTACGCATCCGTATGAAAAGAATTACGAAGCCTAAGAGAAAAGGTGAAACATTGTAGTGGAATGGACAAAATTTTGGCTTCTGCATCAAAAAATGAGGATGCAGAATGATTTGGATCCTTCTCTTGGCTAGAAAACAAACTTTGTATTCTGGTGGCCTAAAATTTTTCCGTATAATTTTATATTACGGTATTAAATTAATATAAAAATCGAGACCTCTATTGAGGCCTCGATTTTTATTCGATTAATTTTGCACCAGGTTTCCAGGCGCAATTGTTGTGACAAAATCTTTAAATTCCGTCTGGTGGGAGAAAAATTTGTCTGCGGAAGCGGTATAGCAAACTTCAATGAATTTATCATCAAAGAAAAGCAAACAGAGACTGGATCTCATTTTCAAATCATCCATATTATAAGTAATTTCGAAATCAAGTGCATCAGGTGTCATAGTACCCGATAATTTCCGTGAGGTGATAATCATATTATCAATCGTACCACCTAGGTTTTCTTCCAACATTGTTTTCATTTCTTTTTTGATAGTTTGCTGAATTTCAGTTAAAGAGGAAAATTCTCCAAATTTCTGTTCCATATCAAGGCCAATTAATATGATATTACTGCCATCCATGGAATCGGGCATCAGCAATACAAAATTTCCCATATCGACAATCAAATTCCAATTCTCCGGACAATCATAGTGGAACTGTCCTTTTTGGATTTTGCTTATAACCTTACCGGAGAGATCAAACAGGTAATAACATCCGTCTTTCTCAAGAGGTTCCACCCGCATTTCGCCATTACTTTCCAGATAATAAATATCTTCCCCCAATGTAAGAAAACCAGTTGCCATAGCGCCACCGCGTGTGGGATCCAAGTAATACCATTTTTCATCTATAAATTTCCATCCGGTAGCCATTTCTCCACTCTGTTCCAGATAATACCAGTTTCCATTCCAAAACTGCCATCCAGTTTTCATATATCCGCTGGCATCGAAATAATACCATTTTTCCTCAATATTTTCCCAGCCATTTTTTGTATAACTACCATCTGTATGAGAATACCACCAGCCATTTTCGGCCTTTCTCCATTGATTAGAAGCTGCAGCAGCGGGCATGGCCAATCCAATACTGCAAATTGATGCAAGAGTAATAGCAGTTAATTTTTTAAAAATAGATTTCATTTTGAAACTCCTTTCCATCAGTTGCTTGTATATGGTATTGCTAAAAATAGTATATATAAGTTTTGAATTTTTGTCAACGATTTCATTGAAGTTATTAATACAACGTGAAAAATTTTTTCCACCTATATCATACAAATAAAAAACGCCTGTCTATTGACAGACGTTACCTAGAATTTTTAAGGGAGGACTTATGAGCGATGATCCTGACGATATTGAGTTGGGGTGCTTCCCATAATTTTTTTGAATATTTTAGTAAAGTAATTAACATCTAAAACTCCGACCTCTCCGGCAATGGAGGAAATAGTATTATCGGTTGTCAGCAGGCGATATGTAGCTCGCTGAATACGCTGTAAATAAATATAGTTGGTCAAAGTAGAACCTGTTTCCTGTTTGAAGAGATTGGAGAGGTAGCTGGGACTAATACAACACAATGCAGCCAGTTCCTTAAGGGAGAGAGGTTTATCAAGGTTAAAATTGATGTAATTGATTACCTTCTGCACCGGAGGGGAATATTGACGAAGAGAGTAACGCTGTACATAAGCGCAATATTCCTGAAACATATCGGTTTGCAGTTGAATAGTTTCTTTTTCAGTAACAAGCGATTCAATTTTGTACGAATACTTAGAACTGATAATATGAAGGTAATATGGATGAACACCGCTGCGTTCAATGGCCTTACGAAGCAAGGTATTCAGAATGATAAGAGCATTTTGTCGGGAACGGATAGTAGCATGGAAACGTTCTCCCAAATAAAAACGGCAAAATTGCTGGTAAGCCTTGAGTGCTGCATTGGAATTTCCTGCGGCAACGGCATCAAGAAATGCGTTTTCTGCCGCATAGCGCTGTTCAAGAGAGGAGGCAGGCAGGTCTTCTAATAGAATCGGTTCGCTAAAGAAGCGGGAATCCGGAGTAAAATGAAAAGGGCGATATTCCCATAATTTTTCCACACAGAATTCTTCTGAAGGAAACATCATTTCGACAATTGCCACCATGCTGGCAATTACAGTTTGTTCAGAAATCTGGGGAATGGTGTCATAGTAGGATTGTACAGCCGCCGCCGCTTCTGAATCCAGATTGCGTTGAGCCCAGGAAAGGGCATCTTTGGCAGATTGTGCCCCGCGCCAAGGACCAATGAGAATGACCGCATTATATTCGTCAGGCGGGGAAAAAGTACCATAACGGGCACCAAAGGTATCTTCAGTCATGATCAAAGAAGAAGGCCTTTGATTTTGCAGAATCTGGGTTCCGAAATATTCCCAGTCAAACATTGGATCAATTTTCCGACGCAATCCATAATCAAAATTTTCCAATCCGTGGAATGGCGGAGTAACCCGCAGCACCGATATATTAAAGACAGCCAAATAGGTTTTCAGTACATCGACCAGATCAGCCTGCATATCCGTATCAACTCACTTCCCGCCTGGTTGTAATATATTTTAGAGGGTGACTTTGCCATTTTCATCTGCTTTCAGAGGGAAGACCTCCATAAAATCGGTGATACATAGGATAAATGGGACACCAGTCCAGCAGAATACAGTATAAAGTAACCCAAGTATACGGCGACCTTGATAATAACGATGTCCGCCCATCCAACCAAGAAAAAGCATCAGCCATAGATAGGTAGATTTTTTAAAGGTATGGTGCCCCTTTTTGGAGTCGCACCATTTCATAAATTTCCAGATGGGACCCCATACGCCGTAGGTGCTTTCTTCTTGTCCGGCGGCATTTTGCGCGGCTTGACGCTGAAAATCCAAGTCGGTCAGATTTTCATTGGAAGGTTGATATTCAATAACCGGTGCCATTTTTTCCTCTCGGATCTTGGATTGCTGCTGTGCCTCTTCCCGGCGTTTTTGATACTTTCCTTTTGCCATCCTATTCACCTCAGCATGGTACATGTGAAACTACCTTTACTATAACATAAACCCCCACAGGGTGCAAGCCTGTGGGGGAAATTTATGTTGTTTTTTGGAAAAAATCTTAAGATTGTGCAGTCGCTTCACTTTTGATTCGAGCAATTTCATCTTGAATTTCCGCCATTTTTTCCTTGGTAAGCGGATAGAACTTCATTGCAACCACGTTCAGTATCCATCCGATTGCAGGAGTTCCCAAGTAACAGAACAGGGTTGCAATTAGGATACCGGTTGTAAACGGGTCGTCAGCTGTCGGAAGGGTAGAAGTAAATCCTACCATTGCATAGACTACGGCGACAATCGTTGAAGCAAAGGAAGAAATACATTTATCAATGAAGCTGAATAGTGTTCCCATCAAACCGGGTACATAGCGTCCGGAACGGTAAACTTCATAGTCTGCACAGTCTGCCGTCATGGGAATAACGATGGATCCTGAGAGCTGTGCAAATCCTTTAAGCAGGATATAAATCAGAATAAAGGCAACACCGATTAAACTCCAACTGGATGCATTGAATAAGCTTGCCCAGGTTGAAGGATCGGTCAGGGAGAAGGTAGGTAAAGACATACCGCTGCTTCGTCCAAAAATAATCAGCAATCCAAGTGCTACTGCCGAAAGCAAAGAACCCCATGTACCAACAACCAGGCATTTTTTCTGTCCCATTTTACGTGCGATAATTCCCATTCCGAATACACCGAACAGAGCAATGGGAACACCGCTGATTGCAGAAACAGATCCATTCAAGGCAAAATCGCCAAAGATAATACCGAACAGCGCCATCACAACAGCCGAGTTCGTCATGCAGTTGACGGCCAATTTATCGGAAGAAGCAGCCAAAACTAGCATTTGGATACCGCGATTGTGTGCCAAAACATCTGCATAATCTTTGAAACTAATTTTTTGCGCTTTGCCCAGACCGAAATATTTGGTATTGTCTTTTCGTGCCAAACCGATGATGGCAAAGACGGCAAAGACCGCCGCAATCAAACCGACAGTCAATTGTGCTTCCTGCCACATCATGGGATTATAGAAACCGGAAAGTGTCTGAATTCCATCTTTTTCCGTGATGACATTAGCCAAAGTAGGATTTTTTGCAATGAGTGAAGCGAGCAAATCCCCGTTTGCGGCGCTGGTCAGAGTATATTTGGGTACCATTGTGCCGGAAAGATAAATTGGCCAGAAAATATTAATCAGAAAAATGTTATAGACACTGTCAAACATGGCAAAAATAGGACGCTGTTGAGGATCATTGGTCAGACAGGTCTGAGCTGATTTGGTGACAACACATTGGCAGGTATAGCCAATAATATAGATCGCATAAATAATAATGAAAGCAATAAAACGTCCTGCGGTGGGAATAACTGGGATAAACTGGAACATGACAAAGGTCATTCCAAATAATAGGATTTGTCCAATAATGATGAAGGGTCTGTTTTTTCCGAATTTTGTGTTGGTATTATCGACAATCATGCCGACAAAGGGGTCGGTAACGCCATCCCAGATCCGCATGATGGTGACAATGGATCCAGCAAGAACGGCGCCGACACCAACCAAACCTACCAGAAAATAGGAGATAGAGGCAACTAACATCATATAAGCATTGGTGGAGGTATTGTTGAGGGCGTAGAAGCCGATCTCCCACAATTTGGCGCGATGAATGCCATTGGATGGATCTTCTAGTGGTTTTCTTGACATGGCGAAATTCTCCTTTCAATATGAAAATATCTGCTTTATTCGAAAACTGAACAGAACGCAGCAGATTAATATGACTATATTATGAACAATTTTAGGAAGGTATGGTTAGTAAGATTTTTAGATGTATCCAGACAATTTTACTAAAATTTTTTATTACTCCAATATTGTGGCATTTTACTAGAAATTATAACATAAAATGACATTTTACAGATAATTTATTGGATCAAAAGGAAGCGGATAAAATCATTTTCGTAACCATTTACGATTTCATCCAAAAATTTTTCTACCGTATTTTTTTTTGATGTGACATAATAATAGCAGAAAATATTGCGAAAGAAAGGAGTTTTCAAATGGCAAAGAAAGCATCGGAACATGTACGTTATTATCAGAATCCGAATGGACCGACGATTGGCACCGTCTCCCGGAAGGTGATCGAAAAGGATGGTCTGTATTTTAAGGATCTGGATGGATCGGGAGAATTCAAGGCTTTTGATGACTGGCGTCTGCCGGCAATGGAACGTGCACAGGCATTGGTCAAGGTGCTGACAGAGGAAGAAAAGCTGGGGCAGATTTTCATTTCAGACTGGCGTACTGGACTCAAACAGGAGGACCCTGCGAAAAAGGATGAATCTGGGTTGCTGGATGAGGGAGAATTTAACGGGAAGACCATTTTCGGAGAACAGCACCTGCCCGGTACCAGCACCTTGTTGAAGGATTGGTGGGCGCGGCATATTATTCTGCGTGAAAATCCCAAACCAGATGAATTGGCAGACTGGATCGATCAACTTCACGCGACGGCGGAAGAATGCGAACACTTTGTCCCGGTGCAGGTGGTATCCAATTCCCGAAATGAAAACGGGGAACTGGTATACGGCATGAATGATGCTTCCGGTGTTTTTGCGGCATGGCCGGGAACATTGGGAATTGCGGCGGCTGTCCGGGGCGACAGTATGGAAATCATTGACCGTTTTGCGGATTGTGTCCGGCGCGAATGGGATGCAGTCGGCATGAAAAAGGGATATATGTATATGGCGGATGTGATGAGCGATCCGCGCTGGCAGCGCACATATGGCACCTTTGGAGAAGATCCGGAATTGATTACAGAGATTTTCCGGCATCTTGTTCCAGGTATTCAAGGCAGTGCCGAGGGCGTTACCACGGACGGCGTTGCCATGACGGTCAAGCATTTTCCAGGTGGAGGTCCGCGGGAAAATGGGTTTGATCCCCATTATGCGATGGGACAGTGGAACGTCTATAAAACCCCTGGTAGTCTGCAGAAATATCATGTGCCGTCTTTCCAAGCAGCAGTAGATTGTCATACCTCGGCGATTATGCCGTATTATTCCAAGCCGTCAAAAGAAAAAAGCAGTCCGCAGACCGACTGCAAAGGAAATCCCGTGGAAATGCGGCCATACGGGTTTGCCTATAACAAACCGTTCATCGACGGAATGCTGCGGGGACAGATGGGATTCGAAGGATATATCAATTCGGATACCGGAATTGTGCACAATATGAAATGGGGCGTCGAGATGCTGGATGTGCCCGAACGGATTGGCTTTGCGGTCAATCACGTCGGAGTGGATCTAATCAGCGGCCTGTTTGATATGGAAGAAGGCAGGGAAGCAATGACCCGTGCGGTCAACGGCTATTACGATACTCATCCGATTCCCGAAGGATTTACCAAAGAAGAATTGGTGCTGACCCGAGAGGCGCTGGATCGTGCAGTGACCCGGACTCTGCGGGAAATGTTTGAACTGGGTATGTTTGAAAATCCGTATCGGGATCCGAAGAATGCGGTGGAAGTTGTCACCAATACCCGTTCCGACTGGGAGGAAGCCATGGAAGTTCACCGCAAATCAGTGGTACTGCTGAAAAATGACGGAATTCTTCCTCTAACCGCGAACAAACTCAACGGCAAACTGGTTTATGCAGAATGTTTTAGCAAAAAGCTCGAAACAGCTCAGAAGGCAACGGAGGCACTGCGTGCAGGACTTGGTGCGGAAGTAACGCTGACGGATGATCCGGCAAAGGCAGATTATGCAATTTTGATGCTCAGCCCTTCTTCCGGCGAATATTTCAGCGCGACACCGGGATATCTCGAATTGGATCTGTGTGAGGGAAAAATTGTTCCCAATGTGGATCAGCAGGGGCGTCCCACGGCGGAGACCCATGCGGAAACCACGTTGAGTGGAATGGCAAAAATCCGTGAAATTGCAGAAACTATTCATCGGAACGGTGGAAAAGTGCTGATGAATATCAATGTAACGCTGGCATGGCAGGTCGGAAATGTTGAACCGCTGGCAGATGCGTTAACTGTTGGATTTGACACTTATCCCTCGGCAACGCTGGACGTTATGCTGGGGCGTTTTGCGCCGGTAGGACGGCTGCCGATTACCCTTCCTAGAGGAGACGAAGTCCTGAAAGTCAATGCGGACGGCGTCTGTGTGAGTCCGAACGATGTTCCCGGCTACGATAAGGATTTGTATATGCCCGACTCACTGAAGGACGAAAACGGGAAAGCATATGCTTATCGGGATGCTGTAGGAAATTATTATGAATTGGATTTTGGGCTGACTTATTGATCTCATGAAAAAGCCGCTGGTTCTTTAATAGGACCGGCGGCTTTGCTGTATTGAAATTTTTATTTTGGCTGATGTTCGCGATAGAATTGTTGGTAATCCTCCCAGTTTGCTCGAAGCAGAGCGGGAGTATCCAATTGGTACGGACATTTTGCACTGCACTGATTGCAGTGCTTGCAGTCCTCAATCCGCTGCATGGCTTTATATTGCTCGTCCTTGAGCCAGTTCTGGTAGGGAGAGCGCCGCAGAAGCAGCGACATTCTAGCAGCAGTGGGAATGTCAATTCCGGCCGGACAGGGCATGCAGTAACCGCAGCCGCGGCAGAAATTACCGGCGAGTTCCTTGCGGTCTTTAGCAATTACTGCCATCATTTTTTCGTCCAGAACAGGCGGATTTTCCTCCAGAGACAGGAATTGTTCCAATTCTTCCATGCGCTGGATTCCATAAATCGGCACTGCATTTTCAAACTGCCGCAGATGTGCGAATGTAACTGACGCATCGGTAATCAATCCACCGGACATAGCTTTCATTACGATAAATCCGACATCTTCCTGGGCACACAGCCGAACCAGATCTTCCTCCGCAGGGGTGCTGAGGTAGTTGAAAGGATATTGAACGGTATCATATTTTCCGGATTTGGCTGCCTCCACTGCCAGTTCCAGACGGTGATTGGTGATGCCGATAAAGCGGCAGTATCCGCGTTTTTGTGCTTCCAACAGTCCGGCATACATCCCATCCGGATCCTCCGGATCAGGAAGCTGGGAGGGGTTGTGCAGCTGCAGAATGTCAACGTAATCGGTTTTCAGAAGCTGCAGGCTGGTCTGAATGTCCCGCAGAACCCCCTCTTTATCCTTGCTGGGAGATTTGGTCGCCAGGTAGATATCCTTGCGGACGTCGGCGAGAGAATAGCCGATTTTTTCCTCGCTGTTGCTGTAAGATCTGGCAGTATCAAAGAAATTGATGCCGCTTTCATATGCCTTCCGGAGAATGGCGCGGGTTTCGTCAAACGAAATTCTCTGGATGGGGAGGGCGCCAAAGGAGGTTTTGGTCACCATCAATCCGGTTCTTCCGAGGCGAACTTTCTGCATAAGGAAAACCCCTTTCCATTTTGTATTGTAGACTTTGTCCTTTTATTATACTCCAAAATCACAGACGGCGCAATTCCTGTTTTGAGAGAATTTTTGCCCCGCAACCAGCGGTAGCGGATTTTGCGATTCTTTTTTGCTTGTGATTGTGGATTCTCTGACATATAATATAAGAAAGCGGAGGTGACGAGCATGGAATTAAAGACAAAAATCTATCAATTGCGGATGGATCAAAATCTTTCGCAGGAACGTTTTGCGGAAATGCTGGAGGTATCCCGGCAAGCAGTGCAGAAGTGGGAAAATGGGACGGCGCAACCGGGACTGGAACATGTAATCCGGATGGCGAAACAGTTTCATATTTCGCTGGACCGCCTGCTCTGCGAGCGGGATCTGCGCATGATGGAGGAAGTAGAGGCGCATATCAAGCCGGCGTACTCGGCTCTGCATAGCTGGCAGAAATATTCGCATGACCTTGATGTGGAATATCAGCAGTGTCTGGAAGAGGGAATTGATGTCCGTCCCTATGAGGCACTGTTTTCGGCTGCTCAGAAAATGCCGGACGATGAATATCGGGACGCTGTATCTGATGTCCTGTTTCAAATTACCCGCAGTGCGCCGGTCATGCCGGGGTATCCTTATCGGGAACCTTCCGATTATGAGGGAATCTGTGCAGAACGGGATGGATTTGTCTGGAAAGGCGAAATGCCGGATCTGGCACAGCTGCGGCGTAAGATTGAGGGCGCATGGTATGGCAGAATTGCAGGATGCCTGCTCGGAAAACCGTTGGAAGGGATTCGGCGCGGAGAATTGATTCCCTTCCTGAAAGAAACAGGGAATTTTCCGATGCACCGGTATCTGCAAAGCAGCGATATTACGCCAGAACGCAGAGAACGATATCAGTTCCACTTTCGGGGAAATTATGCGGATACAATTTCGGCAGCGCCGGTAGACGACGATACCAATTATACGGTCTTATATCAGCGACTGGTCGAAGAATATTCATGTTCCTTCACCCCGCAGGATGTGGCAAAGGCATGGCTTGCGTGGCAGCCGAAAGATGCCTATTGCACGGCGGAACGGGTGGCATTCTGCAATTTTGTCAATGGCTTTTTCCCGCCCCAGTCAGCCTACTATAAAAATCATTACCGGGAATGGATCGGCGCACAGATTCGCGGGGATTATTTTGGCTACATCAATCCGGGCGATCCGGAAAAAGCGGCAGAGATGGCATGGCGGGATGCCTGCATTTCGCATGTAAAAAACGGTATTTACGGGGAGATGCTGGTTGCTGCAATGCTGGCGGCAGCTGCTTGTTGTCAGGATATGGAAACTGTCATCCGGGTCGGATTGTCGCAGATCCCGGCAGGCAGCCGCCTTTATGAGGAACTTTCCGGAATGCTTGCGGATTATCGAAACGGTGTCGGACAGGAAGAAGCTTTCCGGAAAATTACCGAGCGTTATGATGACCGAAGCGGCCACGATTGGTGTCATACCATCTCCAATGCCCGAATTGTTGTTGCTGCGCTGCTGTATGGAAAAGGAAATTTTGGAGAATCCATCGGTCTTGCCGTACAGACCGGCTTTGATACTGACTGCAACGGGGCGACGGTAGGTTCCATATTGGGGATGATGTACGGAATTAAACACATTGATTCTAGTTGGACAGAACCCCTGCACGGGAAGTTGGCAACCTCGATTTTCGGCGTGGGAACGGTGGAAATCCAAAGTTTAATCGACACAACACTGCGCCATATTTCTTCTGCAAAATAAATCAGGAACGGACGGATGCTTCGATATCCGTCCGTTTTTCTATAGGGAGGATTCGTTGACAAAACGGATGGTTCATGATTAAATAGGGGCAGAGATTAATTTGAGGAATGAGGATATATGCAAGAAACTGTTTATCAGATTATTCTGTGCGATGACGAACAGACCCAGCGCGATTATCTGTGCGCATTGGTCACATCCTGGGCGCAGCAGGCAGAGATTCCGATTCATTTAAAGGCGTTTGAAAGTGCAGAAGCACTTTTGTTTGATTATGCCGAGCATCGGGACTGTGATCTTTTGATTTTGGATATCGAAATGCAGGGAATGGACGGCGTTTCCCTTGCGCGAAAGATTCGCATGGAAAATGAGTGGGTACAGATTATGTTTGTAACGGGATATGCCGACTATATTGCAGACGGATACGATGTGGATGCCCTGCATTATCTGATGAAGCCGGTAAACCGGCAGAAATTTTTTGAGGTGCTGGATCGGGCAGTCCGCAAACTTCACAAAAATGAGCAGATGCTGACCTTGAATCTGCCAGGGGAAACGGTCCGAGTCCCTCTTATGGAGATCCGTTATCTGGATGTGCATCAGAATTATGTTACCGTGCATGGAAAACAGGAATATACGGTCAAAAAAACGCTGCGGGAATTGGAACCGCTGCTGGATGACCGTTTTTTCCGGATCGGACGGTCCTGTATTTTGAATCTGAGCGTGATTCAGCGGGTAACCAGAACGGACGTTTATCTGATGGATGGTTCGGTTGTTCCGCTTCCGCGCGGCATGTATGAGCCGTTGAACCGAGCGATTATTTCCAGAATGTGAGGGGGAGAATCATGAATTTTTTTGCCAGACAGCTTGATCGTCAGATCGGCGCTTACCAGTGGGAACTTTTGGAGACCCATTATGCGGAGGTAGAAAATATGTATCGGCAGATCCGAGGCTGGCGGCATGATTACCGCAACCACATTCAGGTGATGAAAGCTTACGCCGCCGAAGGAAATCTGGACGCAATCCGAGAATATCTCGATGAACTGGATACCGATCTTGCCACGGTGGATACGGTTGTAAAAACCGGAAATCCCATGACCGACGCTATTTTGAACAGCAAGATTTCCCTCGCCAGATCCCGTCATATTCCGGTGCGGGCAGATGCGCATATTCCGGTGGCACTACGGATTTCGGAACTGGATCTGTGTGTGATTATTGGCAACCTTTTTGACAATGCCATTGAAGCCAGCCTGAAACTTCCGGAGGAACAGCGGCTGATCCGGATTTATATGGACATGAAGGGGACGCAGCTTTACCTGTCATTCACCAATTTTACCGCACCCGGGAAGCTGTCGAAGGTAGGCGGACGGTTTGCCACCACCAAGGGGCAGGGGCATGGATTTGGGTTGGTGCGGATGGATGCCGTGATTGAGCGTCTGGGCGGTTATATCAGTCGGAACAGCGAAGACGGCGCTTTCACGACCGAAGTTTTACTTCCGCAGGTGTGCAATTCATCCCCTGAAAACGACAATTCGTCCCCAAAATAGTTCTTCCCGCTTTTTTTGTGCTACAATCAAAGCGAGGTGAACAATATGACAGAACCAAAGAAAAAAGAAAAACCGCTTTATAACCTGTGGCAGAATACCGCATGGATGATCGGGAATGCATGGAAAACCCAGAAAAGCGTTCTCTTTCTGTGCGTGGTTGTGGCGGCAGGCGGAGTGGCGACGAGATTGGCGGAATTGTTTGTTGCACCAGTGATTCTGCAAAAGGTGGAAACCGCTGCGCCTTTCCCGGAATTGCTGGGGGCGATCCTCGGATTTTCCCTGCTGCTGATGTTCCTGTCGGCACTGAACGCTTATCTGGAGATGAACACCTTATTGGGACGAGTAGAAGTACGAATGTCCATTCTTCAAAAAGTTGCATGGAAATATGAAACAACTTCGTTTCCCAATACGGAAAATCCAGCAATACTGAAAAAAAAAGAAAAAGCACAGAATGCGATGAATAGTAATCGAGCTGCTACAGAGGCTATTTGGAATACCTTGACCGATTTGCTACAAAATATTGCGGGATTTGGAATTTATCTGCTTTTGCTGTCTTCACTCGATCCGACACTTCTGATCGTTGTATTGGTAACTGCTGTAATCGGCTTTTTTGTCAGTAAAAAGATTCATCAGTGGGGGTATAACCATCGGGAGAAAGAATCAAATTATCTAAAAAAACTGAATTATATCACCTACGAGTCTCCTAAGCGGCCTTTGGGAAAGGATATCCGGATTTTTGGTCTGTATCCATGGCTTCAGGATGTATTGGACAGCACGATGCGGCTTTATGGCGATTTTATCGCCCAACGTGAAAAAATCTATCTTCGGGCGGATGTTGTGGATGTTATTTTGTCCATTCTCCGCAACGGCATCGCCTATCTATATTTGATCTCTCTGGCACTGAAAACGGGAATGCCTGCCTCCCAATTTCTACTGTATTTCTCAGCAATCAGTGGTTTTACTAATTGGGTAACCGGGATTTTGGAAAGATTTTCGACACTGCATATACAGAGTCTGGATCTTTCCACTATTCGGGAATTTCTGGAAGTGCCAGAACTGTTCCGATTTGAGGATGGGAAACCCCTGCAAGCGGAAAAAATTCCGTATGAGATCGAACTTCGAAATGTCAGTTTTCGTTATCCCAGTGCGGACAAAGATACCCTTCATCATCTCAATCTAACGATTCATGCCGGAGAAAAATTGGCAGTAGTAGGTCTGAACGGTGCAGGGAAAACTACCCTGGTAAAGCTGATCTGTGGATTTTATGATCCTACGGAAGGAGAGGTTCTGCTGAACGGTCAGGACATCCGGCAGTATAATCGCCGGGATTATTATCGGCTGTTTACAGCTGTTTTTCAGGATTTTTCCATACTGGAAACTACACTTGCAGAAAATGTGACCCAGAGTATTGAGAAAGCTGACTTGAGGCGGGTGAAAGACTGTATTGAAAAAGCGGGACTGACCGAAAAGGTGGAAAGTCTGCCTCATGGACTGGATACCCATATCGGACGGTCCATTTATGAGGACGGAATCGACCTTTCCGGCGGGGAAACGCAGCGGCTGATGCTGGCTCGTGCCCTTTACAAGGGCGCACCCATTATGGTGCTGGATGAACCGACTGCCGCGCTTGACCCTATCGCCGAAAATGACATGTATTTAAAATATAACCGGATGACGGCGGGATGTACATCCGTATACATTTCTCATCGGCTGGCATCCACCCGGTTCTGCGACCGGATTATCCTGCTTTCCGATGGGGGAATTGCCGAGGAAGGCACCCACGATTCCCTGATGGCGCAAGGCGGACAATATGCAGAACTGTTTCAGATTCAAAGTCAATATTACAGTGAGAATGAGGCTGGGAAAGGAAGTGATCCGGATGAAGAATGAGAAACAAGTGACATTCCGGCAGGCATTTTCGCTTAATTTTCGGGCGTTTCAGATTTTGCGGAAGAAATGCAGGGGCCTGTTTGAGTCAATTTTTTGTAACGCCGCTGTGACAGCAGTCATTCCCTATGCCGGGATATACTTTTCCGCCCGGATTCTGAATGAATTGGCTGGAAACCGCCGACCAGAAATCCTGTGGAAATGGGTGGTTCTAACGGTGACGGTCACTGCCTTGACAGCATTGCTGAAGGCTGCTACAGTCCGCTGGAAAAACAGTCGAGAAGCTCTTTTTTATCATAATCAGATTGAAGTTTACAATAATAAAATGCTTCAGATGGATTTCTGTGTATTGGACGAACAACACACACACGACATTTATTCTCAAATATGTCAAAATACAAACGGAGGAGGATGGGGGTTTTATAAGATTTATTATATTTTTGAACGAATGTCAAATGCGGCGGTCAGTGTTTTCTGCGCAATGATATTATCTTTAAGTCTGTTTACCCAGTATGTTCCAGAAACATCTAAATATGCTTTTTTGAATAGTCCATTTTATATTCTGGCCTTTTTAGGAATAATGGCGGTGATTGTAGTATTAGCGCCATTTTGTTCTACAAAGGCTAAAAACTATATGGTTACAAAAGGTGTTGAACTAAATAAGTTTGGA
This sequence comes from Candidatus Merdivicinus sp., assembly GCA_050943495.1. Taxonomy (GTDB): domain Bacteria; phylum Bacillota; class Clostridia; order Oscillospirales; family Ruminococcaceae; genus Merdivicinus. The sequence continues at coordinate 165,822 of JBMNPH010000003.1, read as the reverse complement.
AATCGGCTCTTTTTTTTCTTTTTCGGTTCCATGAATGAAAGAAAGCGGATGCTGGATATGCGGATGTATAATCAACAGGAAATCAGTAAAACTTACATGTCGACATACAGTCCATTCCGCGCGGATTCAATTTTTGGTCGTTACGACAAAGGTAAGATAGGTGGTCTAATGGCGCTTTCAGCGGCGATTTCTACGGTGTTTACGGGGTTCGCGTACCTGTTTGTCTGCCTGAAAGCGTGGGCAGGTGCTTTCGGAGTCGGTTCCGTGACTCAGTATGTGGGAGCAATCACAGCGCTTGCCAGAGGTATTTCCGACCTAATGCATACGATCGGCGACCTGAAAAACAATGCGGCATTTTTGCAGGTTTCCTTTGAATTTCTCGACCTTCCGGACCGGATGTATCAGGGAAGTCTTACCACCGAAAAGCGATCCGATCGGCAGTATGAGGTGGAATTTCGGGATGTTTCCTTCCGGTATCCCGGCTCGGAGGAGTATGCGCTGCGGCATGTTTCTATGAAGTTTAAAATCGGGAAGCGTCTAGCGGTAGTAGGGCGCAACGGTTCCGGAAAAACAACCTTTATCAAGCTGCTTTGCCGTCTTTATGACCCGACTGAAGGCGAGATTCTTCTGAATGGCATTGATATCCGCAAATATAAATATGAGGATTATTTGCAGGTGTTCGCCGTTGTATTCCAGGATTTTCAGCTGTTGGCATTCCCGTTGGGACAGAATGTGGCGGCGGCGCAGAACTATGACCGGAAACGCGCAGAAAGCTGTCTGCGGATGGCTGGTTTTGGAGATCGTCTCGACCGGATGCCGGATGGATTGGATACCTGCCTGTACCGGGAATTTGATGAAAAAGGCGTTGAGATTTCGGGCGGTGAGGCGCAGAAAATTGCATTGGCGCGCGCTCTTTACAAGGATGCGCCGTTTATTGTGCTGGATGAGCCGACTGCTGCATTGGATCCGATCGCCGAACATGAGGTATATTCCCATTTTGATGAACTGGTTACCGATAAAACGGCCATTTATATCAGCCATCGTCTGTCATCCTGCCGGTTCTGCGATGAAATTGCGGTCTTTGAAAAAGGGCAGGTCGTTCAGCAGGGCAGCCATGAATCCCTTCTGGCAGAAAAAGACGGTAAGTATGCAGAACTTTGGTTTGCGCAGGCACAATATTATGCCGAAAAGGAACGCGAAATTCTCTTGAAATAATTTTGCCGCACAAAACCTCCCTGTTTCGATGGACGCTGCCGCATGGATATGCTATAATAAAAAGAACATGCAGCGAAAATCTGTTCTATGAAACAGGGAGGTTATTATGAATAAAAAAGAAGTGAATGAAATTCGGCGCCGCCTGTCGCCGGAAAAGCATTGCATCAGCAAAATTTATGGATGTTATGTCAATACTAACCGCGAGATCATTTCTTATTTGGAAGAGTCGTTCGGGCTGATGCCGGAATTTGAAGCGGAAAAATATTCCAGTCTGCTTAAAAAAGTCCTTTCCGGAACAATTGGGAAAAATCTGATTGATATTGTTTTTTCGACGCAGCAGGTAGCGGATAGTGACGAGCATCGATTATTGTCTGCTCTGCGGAATTCCGGGCTTCAGGATCGGGAAGCGCGGGACTGCTTTTATCAGAAGGTGATTGATTCACTGGACATGGACGGCAGCAATTATCTGATTCTTCTCGCAACTGATACCTATGATGTCCCCACCCGCGGAAAAGATGATGAGCTTTTGATGGATGCCTCCGATACTGTCTTTACTTATGTTCTTTGCTGTGTCTGTCCGGTCAAAGATGGCAAAGAAGAATTGGGATATGATCCGGGAGAGAACGAATTCCACAGCTGTACGCCGGTTCAGATTGTCGGCGCACCGGAACTGGGATTTCTGTTCCCAGCTTTCGACGACCGCGCAGCAAATATCTATGATGCCCTGTACTACTCCAAAAATCCGGCTCAGCTGCATCAGGAGTTTATCGATGCTATTTTTCATGTGGAACCGCCGATGCCTGCCAGCGAACAGAAAGAAACATTTCAGGATGTGTTGGCCGGAGCATTGGAGGAGGATTTTCGGTTTCAGGTGGTTCAGTCGGTCCACGAACAGATCCGGGAACGCATCGAGCAGCATCTGGAAAGCAAGAATCCGGAACCATTGGATGTAACTGCGAGAGAAATCGGAAATATCCTGGAGAATTGCGGTGTTCCGGAAGAACGGGTGCAGGCGTTTCAGGAGAGATGCAGTGAAGAATTCGGGGTAGGTGCTGCTTTGAATCCGGATAATATTATTGATCGGAAACGTTTTGAGATTAAAACACCGCAGGTTCGGATTCTGGTGGATCCGGAGTTCAGCTATCTGGTTGAAACGCGGATTATTGATGGCCGCAAATATCTGTTGATTCCTTCGGATGATCGGGTAGAGATTAACGGAATGGAAGTTTCCGCCTCTCCGGAACTGCCGGAATCAGATTAAAATTCATTATTTTTCAGCTCATTTCGAGAAGAAATGAGCTGTTTTTTACTATAAAGAGAATAGTTAAACTGCACAAAATATTTTTGCGCAGTTTTTCTTTTTTATTGCTGAAATCTGTGGATCACTCGATTTTCGGTAAAAATGAGGATGCATCATAGAATATGATGATTTACTTTTCATGTGTCCGGATTTATACTGAGCCCAACAAAAGCAAAAAGGATGTGGAAATCATGAAACATAGCAAACGAGCAGAAGGCCTGTATTGCAATCCATTGTCCATTCCAGATTATCCGCGGGGAGTCGACCATCCCGATCGGAAACATATGGAGGATTATCGTTCACTGGCAGATCCTACCGCAATTTATTATGAAGGAAAATGGTATGTCTATCCTTCTTATGGAATGGCATTTGTCACCGAAGATTTTGTAAACTGGGAACATCATCCCGTTCAGCCGGAAAATATCGGATATGCGCCGACAGTTTTGGAATATCGTGGGAAGTTCTATCTGTTGGCATGCGGTTCGCATCTATATTGCGGAGATACTCCTCTGGGGCCTTTTGAGGATATCGGTTCCCTCCGTCTGCCGGATGGACATGAATTCACCGTGAAAGATCCGATGCTGTTTGCAGATGATGATGGAAGCGTTTATCTGTACTGGGGAATCGGAGATCCGGGAATATTTGGTGCAAAACTGGATTCGGAAAATCTCTGCCAGCTGGTTACTGAACCGAAGATTCTGTTTTCCTTCAATCCAGAACATGTCTGGGAACGCTTTGGCGATCACAACCAGGAACTGGGCAGAAGTAGCCTGGAAGGAAGCTGGATGTTCAAACGGAACGGCCGGTATTATCTGACCTATACCGGCCCCGGAACTTGTTATCGAACTTATGGGATGGGATGCTATATTTCAGATATTGGGCCGTTGGACGGATTCCGGTATCAGCCACACAATCCCATTCTTCAAAATACTTCCGGTCTAGTCAAAGGTCCCGGGCATGGATGTATTGTAGAGGGACCTAACCATACACTCTGGGCATTTTATACCTGTGTTTTGTGTTATGCACATAAATTTGAGCGGCGTATCGGTGTCGACCCCGCAGGCATTGATGAAGACGGAAATCTGTTTGTGCGGGGTTCCAGCGATATTCCTCAACTGGCTCCGGGGATGATTCCACATCCGGAGAATGGCAATGACAGTTCATTACTGCCGCTCACCTTCTCCAATCCGGTAGAAACAAGCAGTTGTGCGGAGGGGCACAGTGCCGTCTATGCGTTGGATGAAAGTATGCTTTCATGGTGGCAGCCTGCTGCTGGGGATCCGGAAAAAGAATTGATTGTAGATTTAAGAGCTTATTATCAAGTATCGGCAATCCGTATTATTTGGCGAGATATTGGCCTTGATTATAACGCCGGAATTTTACCGGGTCCATTCCGATATCGGGTAGATGGTTGCTTGGAAGAGCAGGAAGAGACACGCAAGTGGATTCCCTTACTGGATGCTTCGGATAATGATATGGATCTGGCTGTTGATTTTCGTACCTTTGCAGCCCGGAAAGTCCGCTATGTTCGGCTGAAAATTTTGGGCACTCCTATGGAAATTGAACCGGGTGTAATCAGTTTTACAGCGTTCGGTACCTATGACCACAGGCTGTAAAAACGGAGGAGATTGTATATGACAGCCAAACATGTTTCTGTGAAATCTAAATCCCATTGGTATCAGGTTCTGGCGACAGATTTGGTACGGAATAAATGGGTGTATCTGCTTGCATTGCCTGGAGTGTTATATTACATTGTGTACCATTACTTCCCACTATACGGTGCGTTGATTGCGTTTAAGGATTACAGTCCCGCACAGGGAATTCTGGGAAGTGAATGGGTTGGACTGGAACATTTTGTGGATTTTTTCGGAAGTTTCTATTTTGTGCGGATTCTGAAGAATACGCTGCTGCTTAGCCTGTATTCGCTGATATTTGGATTTCCGGTTCCCATAATTTTCGCTTTGCTGCTCAATGAGGTGCGGAATGTTGCCTTTAAAAAGACGATTCAGACTGTTACCTATATTCCGCATTTTATCTCACTGATTGTTGTCTGCGGAATGATTACCAATTTTACTGCCACAAACGGTATTGTCAATACCGTCATTGAACTATTTGGTGGAGAACGAATCAATTTTCTTGCGAAACCGGAATGGTTTCGGACAGTTTATGTCGTATCAGATATCTGGCAGGGATTTGGCTGGGGTTCCATCATCTATATTGCTGCTCTGACTGGAATTGATCAGGAATTATATGAGGCAGCCACTATTGATGGTGCTGGAAAATGGAAGCAAACCATCCATGTCACCCTGCCGGGGATTCTCCCCACGATTGTTATCATGTTAATTTTGCGGCTGGGTCAGTTTATGAATGTCGGGTTTGAAAAAGTTTTCTTGCTTTATAACCCGGGAATTTATGAAACAGCTGATATTATTTCGACCTTTGTGTATCGGCGCGGTATTTTGGAAGCGGATTTCAGCTATTCTGCGGCAGTCGGGTTATTCAATTCACTGATCAATCTGATTCTGGTGTGGGCATCCAATAAGATCAGCCAGAAGCTGACCGAAACCAGTCTTTGGTAAGTGGCGAAAGGAGAGATCGTGAATGGTACAGGTAAAACCTTCGGAAAAGGTGTTTCGGGCAGTGAATACATTGATTATGTTATTTCTGATGCTAATAACGCTGTATCCGATTTTGTTTGTGTTTTTTGCATCCATTACAGATCCGGTTCTGCTCTCCAAAAGCGGCGGAATGCTGTTCTGGCCGCAGGGTGTGCAGTTTCAGGGATATCAGATGGTTTTGGATAATCCGGAAATTTATATTGGTTACGCCAATACGATTTTTTATGTGCTGGTTGGAACGATCCTGAATGTATCGGTGACAGCTATGCTGGCATTTGCCCTTTCCAGAAAACAACTATTGCTTAAAAAGGCGATCCTTGGTATGATAGTAGTAACTATGTTTATAGGAGGCGGTATGATCCCGACTTATCTGATTATGCAGGATCTGCATTTATTAGATACCCGGTTTGCAGTCATTCTGCCCGGCATGGTTAGTACGATGAACCTCATTATTATGCGCACCAATTTTGAGTCCATACCGGATGGCTTGGAAGAAGCGGCGCGGATTGACGGCGCAAGTGATCTTTCCATTTTTGTCAAGATCATTTTGCCGCTGTCCACCCCGATTCTGGCGGTAATGTTCCTGTTTTATGGAGTCGGTCATTGGAATTCGTGGTTTAATGCGATGCTGTATCTGCGGGATCGCAGCCTCTATCCGCTGCAGCTGTTCCTGCGGGAGATCATTATTCTCAGTTCGACAGATAATATGACATCTGATGTTGGTTCTATCCAACAGGAACTGAGCGAGGTCGTGAAATATGCCACGATTGTCATTGCAACACTGCCGATTTTGTGCGTATATCCGTTTGTACAGAAATATTTTGTCAAAGGGGTTATGATCGGAGCAATCAAAGGTTAGTCAATCCGAGAGGATTCAAAAATCAAAAATGGAGGTCATCTTATGAAAAAATTATTCCTTGCATGCTGTATCGCAGCAGTAGCAGCCTCATCCGTTGCGTGCGGAACCCAGACAACCGAATCTTCTACCAACAGCACACCTGCATCAAGCACAGGCTCTTCTATGGACTCTTCTGCATCTTCGGAAAAGGTAAAACTTTCTGTATATGCAATGAATAATTCAGGCGGTCAAATAAAGAATTATTCTGAAATGAAGGGATTGCAGGTTGCAGCAGAAACCTTAAATATGGAAATTGAATATCAGATGCCTACAACTGGCAGTGAAGCAGACCAATTTAATCTGATGATTGCGTCAAAAGAGTATCCAGATATCATTTTTTGGATTTTAAAAAATACCCCCATGAAATTAACCGGTTTACTGGATGAAGGAATTGCCATCAATGCGGATGAATATATCCGGGAATATGCACCGAATTATTTGGCTCAGCTTGCAAAAGATCCGGAGATGGATAAACAGGCCAAACTATCGGATGGAACTTACCCAGGATTGTATAAATTAGAACCAGTGCCGATTCGAAATGCTTTTAAAGGCTTAATGCTGCGGAAAGATCAGTTTGATAAAATGGGATTAACAGTTCCGGAAACAATCGATGACTGGTACAATATGCTGAAAACAGTAAAAGAAGCAGATCCGAACAGTATCCCGTTTGGAGATCAAAAAAATAGTAATTTTGCCGGCTTTTTGCCTGGATTTGGTGTATTGGATTCTTTCTGCCGGGTGGATGGAAAAGTAGTATTCGGCCCATTGCAGCCTTCTTATCGTGATTTCATTACTACTATGAATCAGTGGTACAGCGAAGGACTGATTGATCCGGATTTTTCTACAACGGACAGTAAAGCGTTCAATTCGAAAGTATTGAATAATCAAACCTTTTCGTTTATTGGGAATGTCGGCGGGGGAATGGGAAATTTAACTTCACAAGCTCGCACCGAAAACGCAGATTTCGAATTGATGGCAGTCCCTTATCCAAAAGCAGATCCCAGTATGGAATTACCTTATACCAGTCATGCTGATATGCTGATCAAAGCTGGTCCAGATATCGGAGTAATTACGAAGAGTTGTGAGAATCCGGTTGCAGCTGTCCAATACATGGATTTCTTTTATAGTGAAGAAGGACATAATCTGGTTAACTTTGGAGTTGAGGGAGAATCATATACAGTTGTTGAAGGTAAAAATGCTTATACAGATGTTGTTCTAAACAATCCGGATGGGCTCACACCAGGGCAGGCTATTTATCAATACGCTATGCCGATACACGGTTGGACAAAGGCAATGGATTTTGATGCTTATGAACAAATCAATTTAGTTTTACCAGAGCAAAAAGAGTGTCCCAATCAGTGGGGAAATGTGTCTACCGATCTAATTATGCCTCCAATTGAATTGGAATCGGAAGCCAATGATGAGTACACCAAGATCATGTCAGAAGTAACCACCTATGTTAGTGAAATGACACTGAAATTCATCATGGGAATCGAACCACTTGAAAATTATGACAACTTCACGGAGACCCTCCAAAAGATGGATGTAGAGCGGGCAACGGAAATCATGCAGGAGGCCTATGATGCCTATAACGCCCGCTGAGTAAAAATTACAGTAGAATCCCCTGTTTTTGGACAGGGGATATCGCTGTTTTGTAAGGAGAGAAGCCTATGAAAAGACTGTTCGCGCTGAATCGAAGTCAGCTGTTTCGAAAATGGCTGCTTTCCTTTCTGGTTATTTTGATGATTCCCAGTGCCATTATTGTATTGGATTATATACGATACCGGGAAGTGGTGAAAACCAGTACGCTGGATTATCATTATGCCACCTTGCTGCAGGCTCAGAAAATGCTGGATGAACGGTTAGACAGTATCCAAATGCTTGCCATTGATCTGTCCATGGATTCTATGATACTGGATTATTTGGAATCGCCTTGTTCCGATCAGGTAGAAGAGCGATATCAGACGAGTCTCTTAATTGATACACTTCAGCAATATCGAAATATTTATCCTTATATCGAAACAATGTACCTGTATTCTACCAAACGGGATTATCTTGTAACCGATCAGGCCGCATTTTCGCCGGATTCCATCGTCAGTGATGAGAACTATCAAAAAGTAGCGGAGTTTCTTTATCCCGCTCTGCAAAAGTCTAAGGCATATGCCGAATTTTTGCTGTTTCCTTACAAAGATGCGGAATACCCAAAAGAAGATCGGCTTTTTCTGCTGCATTCCATCCCACTATGGACGGTACAGCAAGCAAACGGTATGCTTGCTCTGCAGCTAAATGAAGAGGCAATTATGAATGGCTTGCAGGAAGTCGGTGCTGCGGAAGGCGGAATTTTCTGTATTTTGAATGCAGAAGGTGTTCCGGTATTGTATAAAGGAGATGTATCTTTGTTGGAAGCCTGCCGCCAAAAAAGTGGATCCTCCCTGTCTCGGGATTTTACGATCTGGGAAGACACGGAATACAGCTTATGCAGTGTGGGATCTAAAATGTCAGGATGGCATTATATCAGCATGCAGCCGCTTAACAGTTATTTTTCTCAGCTGAAAAAGAATCGGAATCAGACTTTCTTGCTCACTGCGGCCCTTTATCTGGTTGGGGTTTTGTTTGCATGGTTTTTTACCAAACGGAATTACAGACCGGTGGAGATGTTGGTACAGAAATTACAGAAAACCAATTCTCAGCTTGGCGATCCCGCAGATGATGAACTCAAATACATCGATACTGTGGTAGAACAGACTATTATCCGTGGCTCACAAATGATGGAACATATTCAAAAGGAATTACCAATGTTGCAAGAAAATTTATTACGGCAGCTTCTACAGGGCAATGTGATTGATTTTGATGCCTTCGTCAACTCCGCACGAACACTTCAGATTGACCTCAATCCATGTCATACTTGCGTCTTTTTATTAAATTTTGTCAATTATCCCACCCATTCGGCAGAAGAATGCAGCGCTCTTCGTCCGATTGCAGTCAATGAGCTGAGAAGATTTGCGGAAGAACATCGATATCGTTGTTATCCGGTTAATATGGCGACCGACAGCTTTGCCTTGATTATGGCGGCTGAGCATGCAGAACGTGCTCTCATGCAGAATTATCAGTCTCTTGCAGGTGAGATGATGCTGTTCCTCCGGAAGCAATGGATGATTACCGCAGTTACGGCGGTTGGAACCATCGGAATGGAGTGGAAGGATTTGCATGCTTCTTATCTGCACGCCATTCGTTCCTGGGAACACCGGGTGGCAAGCGATACCAGTCCGGTTGTCTGTTACACTGCCGGAGACGGCGGGAAATATCAGAACTTTTTCTATCCGGTTGCGATGGAAGAACAGCTGATCAATCTCCTGAAGTTGGGTGATTTACAGAAGGTTCGGACATTCCTTCAGCAAATCTATACGGAAAATTTTTTTTCGGAACAGAAGTCGATCAATCATGAGATGTCAGATTGTCTCTTTTTGGAATTGCTGAATACCGCGCTGAAGGTTTTTCCTCTGACCGGCGATGAATTGGAAGCCTTCTGGAACAGCTTTAATCCCATTGATACCCTTTCTTCCCTTCGGTCGCTGCGAAAGCGGATGGAATATTTGGACGGAATCATGGCTTATGTCTGTGAGAACCTTCAAAAGAAGAGAATTGACCATACCCAGCGCCAGAAAACACAGATTGTCACCTTTATCCAGGAAAATTTTACGGATAATGCGATGAGCCTTTCGGTGGTTGCCGAGAAGTTTAATTTGACTCCCAATTACCTGTCGGCGCTCTTCAAAGAACAACTGAATACTACTTTTATTAACTATCTCACCACCCTTCGCGTGAATCAGGCAAAAGTTTACTTAAAAGAAACTTCCCTGACCATCAGCGAAATTGCTCTGCGAGTAGGGTATTCCAACAGCAATATCTTTATCCGGAATTTCAAGAAGATGCAGAATCTTACTCCCGGGGAATATCGGGAAATTGCGGGGAATGAACCGGAAGAATAAATTAGCACAATTGTTCGGAAAATGCCGTTTCCAATCTTGCAAACAGGAGAAAATCTTGTTATAATGGACTCAGGAATGCAGGAGAGGAGGCGGCATTTTTGCGTGATATTCAAAAGCTGATTGATCTGATTTTGTCCGATGAGAAAATTCAGAATATCAAGGAGAAAATTTATCAGGATGTGCCGATTATCCGGACTGCAGCAGAAATGACATCTTCTCTTCCCTCAAAATACCGCGAAATGCGCAGCCTCGCCACCAGTCCGGAAGCATACCGGCATGGACAGGAGTGGCTTTTTTATCAGCAGGGAAAATTGATGGAAGATTTTACCGATGATTTTGCCTATCGGGGAGATTTCATCCGGTATTATCCGACCTATCAGGCTTTGAGCAACGACCAGCTTCGCGGTTATTTTTCCTGGCGCACCAAAGTCCGTCAGGGGCAGGTGGAACCAACGCAGCTTTCCTTTGTTTTTCTGTATTTTTATGAACTGCTCAATCAGATTGGGGTAGAATCACCGCTTGACGGTTTCCATAAAATAAAACGAATGTGGGAAGAATACGGGGCCATTGACCCAGCTGTGAATCGTTATGTACCCCGATGGCTTCATGACTATGTGATTTACTATCAGCTGGACAGTTCGCTGCTGGATGGGTGGAATGATGCGGAGTTTGACCGGGCATTGCTCACTTTGGTGAAATGCGATGCCAGTTCTGCGGAGGAGATTTTTGGGGCACTGGAGACATTGTCCAGCTATCCGCCGGAACGATCCCGTTTTTTCCGGGAATATCCGGAAGATGCACGGAATGTCTGCTGCGGTGTTTTCTTCCGGCTTTCGGAATATTATCGGAAACATCGGAAGTATACCCTGTGTGAAAAGTTGTTTGGAAAATTTGAGTCTGCCCCATATCAGATGTTTGCCTCCACAGTATTTTATGACCGTCTTCGCGATGAGAAACAGGAGTATGTTTTTCATGAGGCATGCCGTTTTTACCGCCAAAACGGAAGATGGTACTGCGAACGCTTTTACGGAAACCGCGACAAAAGCAGGGAACTGGGATCTATTCTTCGGGAGATTGATTGTCGGATGCGGCAACAGTACCAATATCCCCATCCTCTTCAATCTCAGAAGGTGACAAAACTGGTGCAGGGAATCATCGACCGGGAAATCGCGCGGGTTTTGGCGGAAAAAGAGAAGAATGCACGGCCCAAAATTACAATTGACCTCTCCAAACTGTCCGGAATTCGGGATTCTGCCGCTATTACAAGGGAACGCCTGCTGACCGAGGAAGAACGGGAGGAAATCCAGGAACCAGAGCCATTGGAACCTGCCGCAGAAGTTTCTTCTGCGTGCGGTCTGACCGAAGTAGAATGCCAGCTGCTGAAAGCGCTATGGAATGGGGAAGATTATCGGCCGGTAGTGCGGGAAAGCGGTACCATGCTGTCCGTGCTGGTGGATTCTATCAATGAAAAGCTATACGATCAGTTCGGAGACACAATGATCCTGTTTGATGGAGAAGAACCGGAACTGATTGAAGATTATATTGAAGAACTGAAAGGAATCGTTCCATGATGAAAATACCCAAACGAATTGCGTCTGCGATTATCAATTCTTTGAAAGGCGGTGTTGTGCCGCGTATCGGACTGCCTTATATTACGGTGGGACGGGAAACCGAAATTGCAGCTCTTCTGCATGATGTTGAGATTATTGCGGATGGCGGCGCTTCCTTTCGGTTTATTGCAGGTAAATACGGAAGCGGTAAAAGTTTTCTGCTGCAAACCATACGGAATTATGTGATGGATCGCAATTTTGTTGTGGCGGATGCCGATCTTTCGCCGGAACGTCGCCTTCAGGGCACAAAAGGGCAGGGACTTGCCACCTATAAGGAATTGATCCGCAATCTATCCACCAAAACACGTCCCGAGGGTGGTGCGCTCACTTTGATTCTGGACCGTTGGATCAGCAGTGTACAGAACGAAGCGGCAGCAGAGAGCGGACTTTCTGCCGGAGATCCGGCGTTGGAACGGCAGGTGGAACGCAAAATTCGCGAAGTGATCGGCGCTTTGCAGGAGATGGTGCATGGCTTTGATTTTGCGACCTTGCTTACCCGATATTACCGATCCTATGTGGAGGGGGATGACGAAACCAAGGCAAAGGTCGCCAAATGGTTTCGTGGAGAATATACCACCAAAACAGAAGCAAAATCGGAACTGGGCGTAAATATCATCATCACGGATGAGGACTGGTATGAGTATATCAAACTGTTCGCCGCCTTTTTAAAGCGCGCCGGATACAGCGGTTTGCTGATTCTGATTGACGAGCTGGTTAACATTTATAAAATTCCGAACAGTATTACCCGCCAGTACAACTACGAAAAAATTCTGACCATGTATAATGATACATTGCAGGGAAAAGCTTCTCATCTGGGAATTATTATGTCGGGTACACCCCAGTGCATCGAGGATCCCCGACGGGGTGTATACAGCTATGAGGCACTGCGTTCCCGCTTGGCGGAGGGCAGATTCGGCGGTGATGAGGTGCGGGATATGCTGGCACCGGTCATCCGGCTGTCGCCCCTCACCTACGAGGAAATGCTGGTGCTGATTGAAAAGCTTGCGGCTATTCATGCCCAGCTATTCGATTATAACCAGACGCTGACCCAGGAGGATCTGGTGCAGTTTATCCAGATTGAATTCGGACGAATCGGGGCGGATTCCAATATCACGCCGCGTGAGGTCATCCGGGATTTCATTGAGCTGCTCAATATCATTTATCAGAATCCGCAGCTGAAAGTCGCGGAGTTGCTGCAGTCGGAAGATTTCCAGTATGCGAAAACCCAGAACGAGGAACAGGATGTATCGCAGGAGTTTGCGGAATTCGAAATATAGGGGGAAACGATGAACGTTTTTGACCGATATGCGCCTTTTGTGCAGGATTTCATCTATCGGAATCGCTGGGAATCGCTTCGCGCCATTCAGGTGGCTGCCGGCGAGGCAATTTTTGGTACCGATCAGCATGTTCTGCTGTCGGCATCCACAGCTTCCGGTAAGACGGAGGCCGCCTTTTTTCCCATTCTGACCTTGTTTTCGGAGGATCCGCCGCATTCAGTCGGCGCATTGTATATCGGGCCCCTCAAGGCGCTGATTAACGATCAGTTTCAGCGGCTCAACGATCTTTGTCAGGAGGCTGGGATTCCGGTCTGGCATTGGCACGGGGATGTTGCCCAGTCTCATAAGGCGAAAATGCTCAAAAATCCGTCCGGCATTTTGCAGATTACACCCGAATCGCTGGAGGCACTGCTGCTTCATAAGCATGCGGCAATTGCGCGTCTTTTCTGTGATCTGCGCTTTATTGTGATTGATGAGGTGCACTCTCTGATGCGGGGAGACCGCGGTGGGCAGACCCTCTGCCTGATCGAGCGGCTTTCCCGGCTGGCTGGGGTATCGCCGCGCCGGATTGGTCTTTCAGCGACGATTGGCGACCTCGAAAGCACCGGACATTTTCTGGCGGCCGGAACCGGTAAGGAAACTATAATCCCCAAAATTGAGGCAAAGGGAACCAAGTGGCGGCTTTCGATGGAGCATTTCTTTATTCAGGGCCCGCAGCAGGCAGAGGAGGCCGGTCAGCAGGAGGCACTTCCGGTTTTGGAGGCGGCAACCGATACGGCACCCAAGGAGGCGGATCCGGGAATCGGCTATATTTTTGAGCATACCCGCGGTAAAAAGTGTCTGGTTTTCGTCAATTCCCGCGAAGAATGTGAGGCGGTCACAACAACTCTGCGCCAGTATTGCGAAGCACGCCATGAGCGCGACCGTTTTTTGATTCATCACGGTAATCTTTCCGCTTCGTACCGGGAAACCGCGGAAGCTGTCATGAAGGATGAGGATCAGTTCCTCACCACTGTTACAACTGCGACTCTGGAATTGGGCATTGACATCGGACGATTGGAACGTGCGTTTCAGATCGACGCGCCGTTTACGGTTTCCTCCTTCCTGCAGCGGATGGGACGAACCGGACGCCGCGATCTTCCGCCGGAAATGTGGTTTGTTATGCGGGAGGAACAGCCGGAACCCCGTGCCATGCTGCCGACGACAATTCCATGGAAATTGATTCAGGGGATTGCGCTGGTACAGCTTTATGTGCAGGAACGCTGGGTGGAACCGCCCAGATTGGATCGGCTTCCTTTCAGCCTGCTTTATCACCAGACTATGAGTACCCTTGCATCCTGCGGCGAATTATCTCCCGCAGCACTTGCCTCCCGGGTATTGACCCTTGCGCCGTTTTACCGTATCAGCCAGGAGGATTTCAAAGTTCTTCTCCGGCATCTGCTGGAAACCGAGCATATCCAGCGCACCGAAGAGGGCGGTTTGATTGTGGGACTTGCCGGGGAACGGCTCACCAGTTCCTTTAAATTCTACGCGGTCTTTCAGGAAAATGAGGAATATACCGTTCGTTGGGGATCTCAGGAATTGGGAACCATTGTTCTGCCTCCGCCGGCTGGCGAAAAAATTGCGTTAGCCGGACATGTCTGGATTGTGGAAGAGATTGACCATAAGCGGAAACTGGTCTATTGCGAGCAGGTCAAAGGAAAAGTGCCCGCCTATTTCGGAGAATGTCCGGGCGATATTCATACCAAGGTCCTGGAACGGATGCGCGAAGTCCTGCAGGAGACGGCATCTTATCCTTATCTAATGCAGAATGCGGCGGCGCGTCTGGCACATGCTCGTCATACGGCGGTCAATTCCGGAGTTGTTTCGGATCCGCTGATCTGTTTGGGCGGGGATATGTGGTGTCTGTTTCCGTGGCTGGGAAGTTATGCTTTTCTGGCGCTTGAGCGCTTTTTAAAGCGGAAATGCGCACCTCTTCTCGGGATCAGCGGAATGGACTCTTCCCGTCCGTATTTCATCCAGTTTAAGATGAAGGCAGGGCGGGAGGAATTTTTCCAGGTGCTCTCGGAAATGGAAAAGCAGCCCCTCGATCCGATGGAACTGGTCTATCCGGATGAGGTGCCGCTTTTTGAAAAGTATGACGAATATCTTCCTGCCGAACTGGTTCGGAAAGGATTTGCCTATGGAGTGTTGGATATTGAAGGCATGAAAGCGCGGATCAGAAGTTGGCAGCATGGGAATTTGCAGTGAGAATCATACGCAGTGCCGGATCCTGTCGGGCAATCAGGGTGAGGATAAGCCTGCTTTGAAAGCGCCGTTTGGCCCATTCGCTGGACATAGTTTCGCAGACTGCGCAAATTTTGTCTGCGAGACAAACGAGGATACTTTCCCGATATTTGGGCGGGGTCAGGTTGAGTGGGAACATGTGCCGGGCGATGATATCGCACTCAGTTTTGCCGAGTGAAAAATCCCGCATGGCGTTTTTTAGGGCAAATTTGGCATGGCGAAACCCATGAAGACGGTGGCTGGGATCGGGGATATGCCAGTCATAGAGAAAATAGTCATGCAGCAGAGCACCGCGCAGCAGTGCGCGGGTATTGATTTCCAGCCGCAGGGCATATGCCAGCCAAAGGCTCAAATAGGCAACGTGAATCGAATGTTCCAGAACGCTGACATTTCCGTGCTGAATAAATTCACGTTCCAGCTGCATGCCGCTGGATTGCAGGATATCAGTGCCGAATTGTTCCAGCAGCTGACGAAAGGTTTGCGCGTTCATATGCATACTCCTCTCTGCACACTTGAAAACTCTGTAATTTTATGATATGGGAAAAATTCTCTCGAAAAAATCATGTTCGGGTAAAATTTAGATCGAAATAATTTTACAAATTTATTGCTGCCGCATGACGCGGCGATAGATGATCGGTGCATAACCGGTCATCTTTTTAAATTGTTCCGAAAAATAATAGGGGGTTGTATATCCAAGATCCTGGCTGATCTGGCGGATGGTGCGGTCCGTTTCCAAAAGTAGGGAACAGGCGGCAGCCACACGCTGTCTGGACAGATACTCCATCGGTGGGTATCCGGTTTCGCGGCGGAAGCAGTGGGCAAAATGATATTTGGACATGTGGAAATGAGTTGCGAGCTGATCCAGGGTGAGCGCTTCCGCCAAATGCTCAGTCATATACGCCTGCACTTTTCCGGAAAGGGAATCTGGTGCATTTCCGGTGTCCAGTAATTCCAGCAGAATCATTTTGGAGAGTTCCTCTATTTTGAGGCGTTCCAGCAGGCTTGGGACGCGCGTATGATCGGTCCACATCAGCAGTTCCTCAAAATGCTGGGTGCATCCGGTTCGGATTCCCGGATGGAAGATCGGAATCAGCTTCTTTTCCTCCGCAAGATTGTATAACTCTCCTAAATCTCCCTTGTAATGGATCCAATAGATATCCCATGGATTTGTCGGATCCGCTCCATATCCATGCGGTTCCAACGCGCGCAGCAAGATGGCATCGCCTGCTCGGATTTTCCAGTACTGCCCTTTGCAATCGAGGTAACCCTGCCCTCGGATACAATAAATCAGGATCGTTTCTTCGATCCCGTGTATTCGTTCGACCGAATGATTCGAATCATTTCGAAAGTGACCGCAGAGGGAGAGCTGTGCCTGAAACAACCCCAGCGCATGTGCTTCACTGCGTTTCTGCAGTGCCAAATGTATTTTCATGTGATCCCCTCCGAAATCGCAAGATTGTGTATGATCTGCGCAATTCTGCCGATTTTCAAACTGCAGGAACCGGTATATACTGAAAATACAAGTGACAGGAGGTCCTCATCTATGAAGATAACGGAAAAAGACCGCCGGATCCTACGGGATTTGGCAAAACATCAGTATGAAATTTCCCAGTCGGAAGAAATGCAGCAATTGCGCAAGCTTTGGACAGATCACAATGACTGTAAGCCTTCCCGACCGGTTCTGACCGTGGAATTGTGGACGTTTGCGGACGATGTGATCCCCTCCCTGCTGCGCTGTGAGGGCGAGGACGCCCGACAGATCGAATGGCGTCTTCATAGTAATTTAGTCAATCACGAGATATTCCGCGATGATACCGTCGTACCGGATTACTGGGGCGTCGGATGCAAAACATGGTTTGTGCCGTATGGCATTCCCGTTCGCAAGGAGTTGTCTGCGGGAGGCGGTTTGGGGCATCATTTCGTCGAGGTGCTGCATGATTTGGGTGAGGATTTCCACAAGCTGAAAAAATCGGATTTTGGCGCAGATCCGGAAGCCAACCGGGAACAGATGGAATTTTATCAGGATTTGTTCGATGGCTGCCTGCCTGTAAAAGAGGCGCCCATTCATCCGAGTGCCTGCTTGACCCAGCATATCGTCCATATCATGAGCATGGAGAATATGTTGTTTGCCATGTATGATTATCCGGAATTGTTCCATCAGATGATGGAGATGCTGACAGAGGATTATCTGGAATTTTATCGTTTGTTGGAAGAGAAGAAACTGTTGATGCCAACGGTATCCGGCGAAAATCTCTGCCAGGGCACCCGCAATTTTACAACAGATCTGCCCGGCTGGGATGTCTGGAAAACGCGGCCGTTTACCACCCGCGATGTGTGGGGATATATGGACTCACAGGAGACATCCGGAATTTCGCCCGAGATGTATGCGGAATTTATCTTCCCCTATTACCAGAAAATTGCCGCTCAGTATGGCCTGCTGTCCTATGGCTGCTGCGAAGCAGTCAGTCCGATTTGGGAAAACTGCATTTCCAAGCTGGATAATCTGCGCAAAGTTTCGATCTCACCGTGGTGTGACGAGGAATATATGGGTGAGCAGCTTGCCGGCCGGAAAACGATCTTCCACCGCAAACCCAGTCCGAATTTCCTCGGAGTCGGCAGTGTTCTCGATGAGGAAGGGCTGCGGGCGCATTTTGACCGCACCCTCCGCGCCGCGAAAGGATGCATCCTGGAATTCAGTCAGCGCGATGTCTATACGCTGCACAATACACCGCAGAAAGTTGCACGTTATGTGGAAATCCTGAGGGAAGAGTGCGACAAACTGTATCAGGGTTAATCAGAAAGTCCCCTATTGCGGGGGACTTTTTTCTTTGTCCGTAAAAAATTATGCCTCTCTTTTATTATAGTCAATCTCTACATAATGTCAACGCAGTATCTGCCAGATCCAGATTCCGGCGGCCGCTGCCGGCTGATGCAGAAGATAAATCCAGAGGCTGTGTCGGCCGCACCAGCTGAGAAATGGAAATCGCGGAAAACCCGGCTGCAAAATTGGCGTGTTCTGCAGGAGACGGCCCAGATAATATCCGCCAAAAAATAGAAATCCCCATGGAATCAGCGGGTAGTAGTCCGCTGAAAAGAAGGTAGAGTTGGGCAACCCCAGTGCATAAAGCGAACCACTATAAAAAAGATCCGGCAGAGGAATGCTTCCGATCACCGGAAGCAGAATGATTCGATTTGTAATCCTTCGAAGAATCAGGAAAAGTATTAAAGACCCTCCTAGTCCTGCGAATGACGGAATGACCGTCATCCATTTTTCCGCCAGTCCGAATAAAACCATGCAGCTTCCCAGCATATGCAGGATTCCGAATCGAATTTCCGATCCTGGAATGAAGGAGGTTACCCATTCAATTCCAACGCCCGCCAGATAGCAGAGGACTCCTCTACGCAGATTGCTGCGGGAATAAAGGCAGCACAGACCGGACAACATGATAAAGAGTCCTGCAAACAGATCACGGATCAATTTCATCGGTTCCGTGTGAAAAAACGGCCAGTCGATCATTTCCATAGCAGACAGATCGTAGACCAGATGATACAGCACCATCGCCAGAATCGCAAATCCCCGCAGTTCATCCAGCAAGGGAATGCGGGCGGATTGTTTCATAAAGGCCCCCCTTTTTGATGGATTCCGATATAGTTTGCCCGAATTTTGGGAAAATTTGATTTCCGGCGGAATTTTGCAAAATCTTCCCAAAAAAGACTTTTCACGACAGCAAAAATGTCCTATAATAGAGGTAACCAATTTGTAATACCAGCAATGTCTGTTTTGAAATAGAACCAGGGAGGCAATAAGATGAACAATCGTGTAAAAGTGGTAATCTGTGGGAAGACGTATACCATTCAGACCGAGGAAACCCCGTCCTATGTAACTCGGCTTGCCAAGGATCTGGACAAGCGGATCAATGCGTTTTTGGATGCCAATACCAGCGCTTCCGTGACAGCCGCAACCGTGATGGTCGGGTTGGAGTTGATGGATGAGGCTGCCCGCGCGATTGCGGACGGCGACCATATCCGTTCTCAGATCAAAGGCTATGTCGAGGAATCCACCAACGCACGTATTGAGGCAGATCAATTACAGCGAGAACTTAATTTGCTAAAGAAAGAAAATCAGAATTTGAAAAAAGAATTGGAGAAAAAATCTGCCGGTGAGGTGAAGGCATGATTCACAGACCGGAAATTCTGGCGCCCGCCGGATCGATCGAAGCATTGGAAGCTGCCGTCCGCTGCGGTGCGGATGCCGTTTACCTCGGGCAAAAAAGCTTCAGTGCCAGGGCAAATTCCCGCAATTTCGGACCGGAGGAACTGAAAGCTGCTGTTTCCTATGCGCATCGGTTTGGTGTTAAAATTCATCAGGCGTTGAATACCGTTGTCTTTGACAGTGAAATTCCAGCTTTGCTGGAATGTATCCGGACTGCCTGCGAAGCCGGCGTCGATGCGCTGATCGTACAGGATTGGGGCGTTGCATCCATTGTGCGTCAGACTGCCCCCAAAATGCCGCTTCACGCCTCCACCCAGATGGCCATTCATTCTCCTGCGGGAGTTAAGACGGCGGAACGTTTGGGATTTTCGCGCGTTGTGCTGGCACGGGAACTTTCCCGAGAAGAAATCGCAGCCATCCGGCGTTCCACCTCTCTCGAACTGGAAACCTTTGTTCACGGCGCACATTGTATGTCGATGTCCGGTCAATGCTATATGAGCGCAGTATTCGGCGGTAAGAGCGGAAATCGTGGGCAATGTGCTCAGCCATGCCGTCTGCCGTTCGTGGCCGGCTGTCCGGAAATGCCTAAAGCAGGGGAACATGTTCTCTCCTTGAAAGACATGTCACTGGTTTCCCGCCTGACGGAACTGGCGGAAATGGGCGTAGATTCCTTTAAAATTGAAGGGCGGATGAAGCGTCCAGAATATGTGGCAGCGGCTGTAACCGCCTGCCGTAAGGCTTTGGAAGGGGAAGAACCCGATCTGGATACATTACAGGCTGTATTTTCTAGAAGTGGATTTACTTCCGGTTATTTTGATTCGGCTGTCAACCGAGAAATGTTCGGATTCCGTCGGAAAGAGGACGTTGCAGCTGCGGCCCCGGTGCTTAAAAATCTGGCAGGATGGTATCACAAGGATGTCCAGCGGGTTCCGGTTTCTATGGAGTTTGTCATGCGGGAAAAGGAACCGGTGCGTTTAACCCTTTCGGATGGATTGCATTCCGTTTCGGTAGAGGGAGAAATGCCCCGTCCTGCTGTTTCCGCTCCGGCGGATGAGGCGCTGGCACGGAAATTTTTGTCCAAGCTGGGCGGAACGCCTTACTTTTTACAGGAATTCCATGCGGTATTGGATCCAGGTCTGACGATGTCTTCCTCTGCTTTCAACGCCATCCGGCGTGAGGCAGTTGCTAAGCTGGATGCCATGCGGGAGGCACAGTCGATTCCGTTTTTCCGGGACGCTCTGCCGGATTTGTCTGTTGAGCAGAATTACACATCCTCCCCACAGAAATGGGGAAAATTCGATGGGATTTCGCAGATCCCGTCGAACTATCGGGAATTTTTTGATAAAATATTACTTTCTGTAAAAGAGTTGGAGGGGAATTTATCTCGATTTTCCGGTTGGGAGGATCATTTGATAGCGGTACTGCCGCGTTTTCTGTTTGATACAGAAGAAGATTTTGTGATCCGGTTGAATATCTTGCGGGAAGCGGGTATCGGTACCCTTCTCTGTGAAAATGCAGCCCATTTGGAACTGGCAAGGCGCTGCGGGATGAAAGCTGCGGGCGGGCCTTGGCTGAATCTGACCAATTCGTACAGCCTGCATGCGGCAGAGAATCTGGGATTGGACTCCGCAATTTGTTCAATTGAGGTCAAGCTGGATTTTGCCCGAACGTTGCGGCATAGCCGTCCACTGGGTGCCTTAGTTTATGGGCATATTCCGCTGATGTCCCTGCGGAATTGCCCGGTCAAAGCCCAGATCGGATGTGAAAAATGCCGCCGGAGAGGATTTGTGACGGATCGGCGTGGGATTTCCTTCCCAGTGCGCTGTGATGCCGACCGTTCGGTCAGCTTTTTATATAATGCAGTTCCACTTGTGCTCTCCGATCGTCAACGGGAGATTTCCTGTTTCGATTTCTGGTTGTTTGACTTTACTGTTGAGACATCGGATCAGGTAAGGGAGATATTGGAACTTTATCGAACCGAATCCCATCCATCCGGTGAATATACCCGCGGCCTATATTATCGCGGAATTGACTGACAAAAGGAGTTTGAAAAAATGCAGCTGAAAATCAAGCGCTTGCATCCGCAGGCCGTTCTTCCACGCCGCGCTACACCAGAGAGTGCCGGCTTGGATCTTTGCGCCTGCATGGAGAAGGAAATCACCATCCAGCCTCTGGAATTGGTGCGGATTCCAACCGGTCTTGCAATTGAACTGGAACCGGGAACCGTTGGTCTGGTTTACCCCCGCAGCGGGCTGGCAAGCAAATTCGGCATCACTCTCTCCAATTGTGTGGGAGTCATCGACAGCGATTACCGGGGAGAGGTGCAGATTGCCATGACCAATCATTCCAGACAGCCGTATATTATTCATCCCGGCGACCGAATCGCACAACTAGTAGTCAGTCCGGTTTTGCTGCCGGAGATTGTGGAGACCGATTCCCTTTCCGGTACGGAACGCGGAGAAGGCGGATTTGGTTCAACCGGCTTCGGAAAAGAAGGGGGATCCCATTCATGAAACGGACACTTTTACTGGTGCTGTATCTGTTCGGTGGAATTCTGCTGGGAACTCTGCTGTCGGAAATTGCGGCGAAAGTTTCGTGGCTAAAATGGCTCTGCCTTGGAAAATCAATTGGAATTAACAGCTTTTCTGTCGATTTGTCAGTGCTCCAATTCGAGTTTGGCATCCACATTTCGATGAATATTGCGCTGCTTTTGTGTATTGTGCTTGCAGTAATCCTATATGTAAAAACTTCCGGAAAAATACATTGAGGAGAAATGAACCATGGTGAAATCAATCTGTCCTGATTTTTTGAAGGGGAGGCAGGTCTATCTGGCTTCTCGTTCTCCGCGGCGTCAGGAACTGCTGCGGTATATCACCGAGGATTTTAGAGTGGAAGTCTCCCATTTTGATGAGGAACCGCTGATGGCAACATCCTCTTCCATGACACCCGAACAGTTGGTGGAACGGCTTTCTGCGGGGAAAGCGTCAGCGGTTCTGCAAAACCTGGAACCTTCGGAAAATATTTTGGTTATCGGGGGAGATACGGTCGTTGTTTCGCCGGATGGTGAGATATTTGGGATTCCGCGCGATGAGGAGGATGCGGCGCGGATGCTGCGTTCCCTGTCCGGACGTCCCCATCGGGTTGTGACCGGCATGACCATTTGTAGCACTGGCCGCAACATTTCTTTTTCGGTGTCCACTGACGTGGAATTTTATCCGTTGTCTGAGCAGGAAATTGCAGATTATTTGGCAACAGGGGAACCCTTCGATAAAGCAGGTGCTTACGGGATTCAGGGATACGGCAGCATGCTGGTTCGAGAGATTCACGGGAATTATGAGAATGTAGTCGGCCTTCCGGTTGCTGTCTTGTGTCGAAAATTGCGAGATTTCTGCCAAAAATAGGAAATTTTGCTGAAATTTTTTGAAAATTTATCCAAAACATAAAATTTATCTTGTGCATTTCCCCAAAACGGGGTATAATAAAATAAGTTATGAAATAATCTGGTTTGGGTGGAATGAAGGATTTTTTTCTGTCCGAACGTTTTCTGATAAAGCGATGAAAAATTCAACATAAAGGGGTATCAAACTATGTTTTCAAGGGATATAGGAATCGACCTGGGAACAGCCAATACACTGGTTTATATGAAAGGAAAGGGCATTATTATCCGGGAACCTAGTGTCGTGGCAGTTGACACCAAGACGGATAAGGTGAAATGTGTCGGTCAGGAGGCAAAGGATGTTATTGGACGTACTCCCGGTTCCATTGTTACAGTGAGACCGCTCAAAGACGGCGTCATTGCGGATTTCGACGTGACCACAAGCATGCTGACCGAATTTATTCATAAGGCAATTGGCAAGAGCTTTTTTGTGCGGCCGCGGGTCGTAATCTGTATTCCTTCCGGCGTTACCGCGGTTGAACGCCGCGCAGTCCGCGATGCTGCGGAACAGGCCGGTGCAAAACGAGTTTCCATTATTGAAGAACCAATGGCTGCAGCAATTGGTGCAGGATTGCCGGTTGCGGATCCGCAGGGATCTATGGTCGTCGATATTGGCGGTGGTACCAGCGAAGTAGCAGTAATTTCTCTGGGCGGCATTGTGGCCTCCAAATCTGTCCGCGTTGGCGGAGATGAGTTTGATTCCTCTATTATCAATTTCATTAAGAAAAAATATAATCTGTTGATCGGTGAACGTACTGCAGAAAATATTAAAATTGAAATTGGTTCAGCTTGTCCTCTTGAAGAAGGCGAGCTTTCCATGGAAATTAAGGGCCGGAACCTTCTCAATGGTTTGCCCGAAAATATCGTGGTAACTTCTGATCAGATCCGCAGTGCACTGGAGGATCCGCTTGCTATGGTGCTGGATGCTATCCGCATTACGCTGGAGCGTACGCCTCCTGAACTTTCAGCAGATATCATTGATCAAGGAATTACGCTGACAGGCGGTGGTGCGCTGCTTCGCGGACTGGATAAACTGATCCATGATGAAACTGGTATGCCGGTAAAGGTTGCAGAGAATCCATTGGATTGTGTTGCGGTCGGAACTGGTATGGTACTCGACAACATTGATAAACTGACCGACGTTCTGAGCGAGGAGGAAAATCGCTATTGATTTGTGTCCGATAGAGCAGAAGGGAGGGCAGCAGTTTGCGCGAGTTTTTTAAGAGCCTGCGCTTTAAAATCATTCTGGCAGTTGTTGCCGTTATTCTGGGCGGGATGCTCTATGCGGCTTCAACCGGCGGGCTGGCTACCCTGCCGGAACAATTGCTTTCCTATGTTGTCTATCCGGTTCAGAGGGCGGCTGCCTGGGTTTCCAACGGAATTTCGGATTTTTTGTCTGTATTTGTGGACGCAAGAGAAAACTATGAGGAAAATATCCGTTTGAAGGAAGAGAATGCGGATCTGCGTCAACAGTTAGTGGATTATGAGCGTACCAAAACTGAAAATGAACGTCTGAAAGAAATTACCGGTCTAAAGGAACTGCATGAAGATTTTGAATTTCAACATGCAGGTGTGATTGCTCGAGATCCGGATGACCGATTCGGTTCCTTTACCATTGACATTGGCACCTTACATGGAATTTCTGTGCGGGATCCTGTGGTGACAGGCGATGGTCTTATTGGCTATATTAGCAAAGTCGGCCCTACTTATGCGCAGGTAACGACGATCCTTAGTCCCGACTGTAATGTCGGTGCAATGGAAATTACTACGAAAGATACCGGAAATATTACCGGAACAGTGGAATTGGCGGCGGATGGCCTGACGAAAATGGAACTCCTCCCCAAAGATACACAGGTGAAAGAAGGGGACATTGTTGTCACCGCTGGAACCAGCGGCCTTTTCCCGAAAGATCTTGTGATCGGAACAGTTAAGAATGTTAAACTGGAAAAATCTGGTATTACTCGATATGCAGTGATTGAGCCGGTCACTGAAATTGATGAAGTTAAGAATGTGTTTGTCTTGACAGATTTTTTGGGAAAAGCTTCATCCGAGCAGGAGGCGGAATCATGACGATTGGCCGAAATACTCGTATCGCCTTGAAGTGGATCTGTTATACACTGGTTCTTCTTTTGATGTTTGGAATTCAGTCATCTCCTGCTTTGCTCTCGATTGGCGGCATAAAACCGGTACTGGTGATTCCAGTTGCAGTTTCAGTGGCGCTGTTTGAAAATGAGGCGGGGAGCGGAGGTTTCGGATTGGCTGCCGGGCTGCTGTGGGATTTATCTGCCGGAAAGCTGTTCGGTTTTTATGGAATGGTGCTGATGATTTGCTGTGTCTGCATCGCATTATTATCCATGTATTTTGTGAAAGTCAATGTTACCAATTCGATTTTGCTGACTGCTGTGACCGGTTTTTTAGCAACAGTTTGGAATTTCATTTTTTATTATCTAATCTGGAATTACGAGGGCGTAGGACAGTGTTTTGTCCGATTACTTCTGGTTCTGCTCTATACCATCGTAATGACAGCACCGGTTTATTATCTGGTGCGATTTATTTCTGTTCGATTCAATCCCGTCGTGCGAGCATAAATTTCAGCCGGCGGGACTCGCTTTTTTCCAAGGAGGGTTCCTATGTCTTCCCCAAAACCTCAAAAACCTAAAGAACGTGTTCGACTGATTATTTTGAGTTTTTTGGCTGCATTTGTCTGTGGTGCTTATATTTTGCAGCTTATGAATTTTCAGATTGTGCGGGGAGAGGAATTCTTATCCAAAACCCAGCAAATGACTGTGAGCAAAATTGCGGTTAAAGCTGGCAGAGGGGAAATCACAGACTGTGAAGGTGTCCCTTTAGCGGAGAATAAAGTAGGATATAATATTGTATTTTATTATTCTTTTCTTCCATCTGGAGAGGATCGCAACCGTATTATTGCAGAACTGATTGAGATGCTGGAGGCTGCAGGAGAAGACTGGTATGATCCTCTTCCTCTAACGATGGAGGAGAATCCGCAGTTTTTGGAAAATCGGGAAAGTGATATCGAACTGCTGAAGGACAAGTTGGAAGTAAATGTCTATGCTACAGCAGAAGACTGCATGTATAATTTGCGGTCTGAACGTTTTTTTGATATTGGCGAAGAGTATGATGACTTGATGGCGCGAAAAATTGCCGGTGTACGTTATGGAATGGTTCTGGCTGATTTTTCGGTCAATAATAATCAATATACCTTTGCCGAAGATGTCACGACGGATACAGTTATGAAGGTGAAAGAACTTTCCTATCAATTTCCGGGCGTCGATATTGTGGATGAGGATATCCGGGTTTATCCGGACGGCGATCTTGCTCCGCATATTATCGGAGTGGTCGGACAGATGTATGCCGAACAATATTATGGGGATCAAGAAAAAGGAATTGTAGGTTATAAGGAAAAAGGCTATCCGATGAACGCCTTGATCGGCCGCTTTGGCATCGAGCAGTATATGGAAGATACGCTGCATGGTGTAGATGGTGTGAAGACTGTTGAGCAGAGCAAGGATGGTACCATTATGTCCGAAACCATTACGCAGGCGCCAGAATCTGGGAATAATGTCGGCTTGACAATCCATGCAGAATTCCAAGCCGAGGTGCAGAATATTCTAAATCAATATCTGGAGTACCTACGTTCCTTGCCAGATGACCCCAAAGGGGCAGATAATGGAAATCAGGTAATTGGTGGTTCAGTGGTGGTGCTGGATGCAAAAACAGGGGCAGTAAAAGCAGCGGTAACAGCACCAACTTATGACTTAAATAATTATTTTTCAGATTACAATGAATTAGCTGCTCGAGAAGATTCTCCAATGTTGAATCGAGCTTTTGATGGACTGTATCGTCCTGGATCCACCTTTAAAACCGTGATTGCAGCTGGCGCCTTAAATGAAGGAATTATTACGCCTAATGATACCGTAAATTGTCAGCGTGTTTATACCTATTATGATTATATTCCCGGAAATACGTTCCGTCCGACTTGTCTGGGCTATCATGGAAATACAGATGTGGTGAAAGCGCTTACCGTTTCTTGCAATATCTTTTTCTATGATGTCGGACGCCGGCTTGGAATTGATAAAATTCAGGAGTATGCGCATTTCTTTGGACTAGGAACAGATACAGGACTGGAATTGACAACGGCTGTCGGAGGAATTTCCGGACCGGATCGGTCCGAAAAACTTGGAACAGTTTGGCAGCCAGGTAATGTCTGTCAGACTTCTATCGGGCAGATGGATACTGCCGTTACTCCGCTGCAGCTCGCAACCCAGGCAATGACTCTTGCGAATCAGGGGACACGATATCGGACCTATTTGATCCAGGAAGTGCGTAGTTACGATGATGCAGAAGTGTTAGAAACAACAGAACCTGAGATTATGTCTGAATTCTCCATGTCGGATAGTGCTTATACAGCAATCTGTGCAGGCATGATCGGTGCTGCAGAAAGTGTAGCGGAAAAACAAGGAACACTGGGATGGAAAACCAATCTCACAGATCTTCCCTATCAGGTGGCTCTAAAAACTGGTACTCCACAGGTTACGAATACAACATTTAGCTCATCTGCCATTGCATTCGCTCCCGTAGAAGACCCCGAAATTGCTATTGGAATTCTTTTGGAACGCGGTGCAGATGCAAAGTATCTTGTGCGGCCGATTCTGGATGCCTATACCAGAATTGTAAAAGGAGAAAGTGTCACGGTAGAGGAGTAAAGTGGAGAATGCATAGAAAAAACCTTGCTTTTTTAGAGGAACATCAGAAATTTACAGAAAATAGTAGAAAAGGCCGCAGAAATATGCTATAATAAATAAAGTATTATTCTGGAAGCGTATGCCAGATTGTATGCGTGCTTTCGGACATCTTGAGAAAGGACGGCTGAATCCTGGTGAATGCACAAAAGTTATCGGAAAATGATCCCAAAAACCAGGTAATTGCTCTGACCTCCGGAAAAGGTGGAGTCGGTAAATCGACACTATGTGTTGGTTTGGGACTGGGAGACGCCATGCGTGGAAAAAGAGTATTGCTGATTGAATTTGATGCCGGCTTACGGGGATTGGATTTGATGTTGGGAATATCGGATCAGGTTGTGTATGATCTTGGTGATTTGCTGGAGGGAAGATGTACCATCAGTAAGGCAATTGCAGAATCTCCGTTAAATGAGAATCTGAATGCAATTGTGGCACCTGTCAATATGGAAACAGCTATGAATCTGGATGATATTAAACTTTTAGTCGAGGGACTGCGTCCCCATTTTGACCGTTTGATTCTGGACATGCCTGCTGGATTGGGATTTTCTGTGAAAGCAACTGCCGCAACTGCCGACCTTGCTTTGATTATTGCCACACCGGATCGAATCTGTGTGAGGGATGGAAGTCAGATGACGCAGGCACTCCAAAAAATCGGATTTTTTTCCCATCGCCTTATAATCAATCGGGTCAACGAAAAGTTGATTCGAAAAGATACCGTTACCGATTTGGACGCGGTAATTGATGGGGTTGGTTCTCAGTTGATTGGTGTGATGCCGGATGATCCAGATATTCAATTGAAATTGACCCGTGGTGTCGCATTGCGGGAAAATCATCGCGTTACCCGGATCTGTCGGGCTATTTCCAGGCGAATCGACGGTGAATACCTTCCTTTGATTTTCTCCTGACGATACGGATCGTCTGATAATTTCATTCAAATCCAGCTTTCATCTAAACAAGTAACATGACTAAATATAGAGGAGGAATTGTAATATGAACATCGCATTGATTGCACATGATACCAAAAAGGAATTGATGGTACAGTTCTGCATTGCCTACTGTGGCATCATGAGCAGGCATAAACTGTGTTCAACCGGGACAACCGGTAAGCTGATTTCTGAGGCAACGGGATTGGATATTAAGCGCTTTTTGAGCAGTTCTCAGGGCGGAGATCAGCAAATTGCGTCTTTGATTGCATGCAATGAGATTGACCTTTTGCTCTTTTTCCGCGATCCGCTGACAACAAAAACCCATGAAAGCAACGAGATGAATCTTCTGCGGCTTTGCGATGTTCACAATATTCCGGTAGCAACCAATATTGCCACAGCAGAAGTTTTGATTCATGGTCTTGAAAGAGGTGACCTCGACTGGCGGATTATTGTCAGTCAGCGCTAATTCTTCTTGAAAACTAAATAACTTCCAGCGGGGATTTTGCCGTCAGTGGGGAGAACTGGCGGCAGTATCCCTTGCTTTTGTTCTGAAATTTTTTGGAAAGTAGGAAATTATATGGCACTCGAAATTCGCTCGATTAAAGGGACACAGGATGTCCTGCCGTCTGACAGCTATCGATGGCAGACGGTAGAGCGGTTATTTTTGGACACAGCGAAACTGTATGGGTTCCGTGAGATTCGCATACCGACTTTTGAGGATAAGAATTTGTTTATCCGGTCAGTAGGGGATACGACGGATGTTGTCCAGAAGGAAATGTATACCTTTACCGATCTGGGAGGACGAGAACTGGCACTCCGGCCGGAAGGAACAGCTGGAATCAATCGGGCAGTGATAGAAAACGGCCTGATTAACGGTGCTTTGCCGCTTAAGCTCAGCTATGCACTCTCCTGCTTTCGGGCAGAGAAGCCCCAGGCCGGCCGTTTCCGGGAATTTCATCAGCTCGGAATGGAACTGTTCGGTGCCGAATCTCCTGCCGCAGATGCAGAACTGATTGCGTTTGTCAATGACTATCTGGCTATACTGGGTGTGGAGAAAGTTTCTCTGGAAATCAACTCGATCGGCTGTCCCAAATGCCGGAAAGAATACCATGCGGCGCTGAAGGCATATTTTGAGGAACGGCGCGGAGAATTGTGTGAGACCTGTCTGGGAAGATTGGAGAAAAATCCGATGCGGATTCTGGACTGCAAAAGTCCGGTCTGCAAAGAAATCGCGAAAGATGCGCCGATCGGCTTAGATTATCTCTGTGAGGATTGCCGCGCTCATTTTGAGGGACTCCGCAGACGGTTGGACGCTTTGCATATCCCGTATCAGGTCAATCCGCGGATTGTTCGGGGATTGGACTACTATACGAAGACTGTTTTTGAATTTGTGTCCGGCGACATCGGTGCACAGAGCACCATTTGCGGCGGCGGTCGCTATGACGGCCTTCTGGAAAGCCTGGGCGGTCCTGCACAACCTGGAATTGGTTTCGCAATGGGCGTCGAGCGCCTGCTGATGGCGCTAGAGGCGCAAGGCGTACAATTACCGCAGCCGGATCCCTGTATGCTGTATATCGCTCCCATGGGAGAGGAAGCCTCGGTGCGGGCGATGGAAATGGTGTCCGATCTTCGCAATGAAGGCTTCTCCGCCGAAAGTGACCTGATGGGACGCAGTCTAAAGGCTCAGATGAAGTATGCTGATAAAATCGGTGCGCGTTTTACAATGGTTCTGGGAGATGCGGAACTGGAAGCCGGAAAGGCAGCTATCCGCAATATGGAAACCGGCGTGACAACCGAGGTGGAATTCGGCGATGCGCTGTCTCGCTTTTTCTATGACAGCGAAATTTTGGAACTCACCGATGCCCTGGAAGGAACCTCCTTCCAAATGGACACGGAAGAATAAATAAGGAATGGTGAATCATCATGGCAGAATCTATGCGTGGCCTGAAACGGAGCTGTTATTGCGGCGAGGTTTCGGCAGCTGATATCGGAAAAGAAATTGTGGTGGGTGGCTTTACCCAGAAACAGCGCGACAAGGGCGAGCTGGTATTTATTGACCTGCGGGACCGCACCGGTATTGTCCAGCTGATATTTGATGAAAAATCCGATCGGGCCGTGATTGCTAAGGCAAAAGAGGTCCGCTCCGAATACGTGCTGATGGCGAAAGGTCTGGTTCGTCGCCGCGAAAGCATCAATCCTGACATCCCCACCGGTGAGGTCGAAATTTTTGTTACCGAACTGCGGATTCTCTCCAAAGCACAGACTCCTCCTTTCCACATCAGTGACGAGAGTGATACCAACGAGGAATTGCGTCTGCGGTACCGTTATCTCGATTTGCGCCGTCCGCAGCTTCAGAAGAATATCATGTTCCGTGCACAGCTGGCTCGTGCAGCCCGAGATTATTTTGCAGAGAATGGCTTCATTGAGATTGAAACCCCGATGATGATTAAATCGACTCCCGAAGGTGCACGTGACTATGTGGTTCCTTCTCGTGTCCACAACGGCAGCTTTTACGCGCTACCCCAGTCTCCTCAGATTTACAAACAGCTGCTGATGATTGCCGGATTTGACCGTTATATCCAGCTGGCCCGCTGCTTCCGTGACGAGGACTTGCGCGCCGACCGTCAGCCGGAATTTACCCAGATTGATATGGAAATGTCCTTTGTGGATATGGAAGATATTCTGGATATGGGCGAAGGCTTTGTCCGCTATATTATGAAACGCCTGAAAAATATCGAGATTACCGAGCCGCTGCCGCGAATGACCTATCGTGATGCGATGGAACGTTTCGGATCCGATAAGCCGGATATCCGCTATGGCATGGAAATTACCAATCTGTCTGATCTCGTAAAAGACTGCGGATTTTCAGTCTTTGCTTCGGCAGTTGCAGAAGGCGGCAGCGTTCGCGGCATTACCGTGAAAAACGGCGCGTCCGTTTACACCCGTAAAGAAATTGATAAGCTCACCGAGCACGCCAAGGGAATTGGTGCCAAGGGCTTGGCTTGGGTTCGTTGGGTAGATGAGAAACCCGCCTGCTCTTTCGCGAAATTTATGAGCGAGGAAGAACTGGCTGCTATTCTGGAACGTATGGGCTGCGAAAAGGGCGATGTAGCGCTGATTGTAGCGGATAAAGACCGGGTGACTCTGCCGGTTCTGGGCGCATTGCGTCAGACCTGTGCGAAACGCATGGATATTATTCCGGAAGGATATGCGTTCCTGTGGATTACCGAGTTCCCCTTCTTCGAATGGGATGAGGAATCGCAGACTTGGCTTGCTATGCACCATCCTTTCACCATGCCAATGGATGAATGTCTCGATTATCTGGAGTCTGATCCCGGCTCAGTTCGTGCCAAAGCGTATGACCTGGTTCTGAACGGCATTGAGCTGTGTAGCGGTTCCATCCGTATCACTGATTATGAGCTCCAGCAGAAAATGTTTGAACTGCTGGGTCTGACCGATGAGGAAATTGAAGCCAAATTCGGATTCCTCGTTGATGCATATAAGTATGGTGCTCCGCCTCATGGTGGATTGGGACTTGGTTTGGATCGTCTGGCAATGCTGCTCTGCGGTGCGGATAATATTCGTGACGTTACAGCATTTCCGAAGGTTCAGAATGCAAGCGAGCTGATGAGCGGATGCCCGTCTCCGATCGATAGCAAGCAGCTGGAAGAATTGGGAATTGGCATTCTGCATTCCGAAAACTAAAACAAAATAACAACCCCCACCGGAATTCCGGTGGGGGTTTGATGTTACAGAAAATTTATTTTACCTGTCCTTTTTTGCGGGTGGCAGTTACCATGGGAAGACCGGTAGAATAATCGAGCTGACGTTCTTCATATTCTTCCTCTTCGCGCTGACGGGTCATCAGGGTATAATCCCAGGTTGCTTCTGCCGCATCCTTCCGCCATGGGCGGCGTTCCCAGTAATATCCACGGAAAGGATCACGGGTGACATTCATATGATCCAAAAGAACATCGTGGAGATGGTCTCGGATGGACGCATATGCTTCATCCAAGATCAGATTGTTCATTTCGCCCGGATCAGTTTCGAGATCATAGAGCTCGTCAGAGGTCATCAGGTTGATAGTCAGCTTGTAGCGTCCGTCAAAAACAGTACGCATAGGCTGGAATCCACCAAATCCATCATGATCTACTTCATAGCGGCCAAATTCCAGGAAAACATAATCGTTAATCCGTTTGGATGGATCAAGAATTTCCGGCAGGATACTTGTTCCTTCATAGACTTTGGGAATCTCAAATCCCATCAACTCCATAATAGTGGGCGCAAGATTGATGTGAGAAACCGGAGAATTGTCCACAATTCCGGCAGGCAGCCCTTTTCCGCGGATGATGAGCGGAATGCGGGTAATTTCATCATAAGCGGCCGGTCCTTTGGCGTAAAGACCATGAGAGCAGAGAAAGTCTCCATGATCCGAAGTGTAGATGATAACGGCATCCGGTGCAAAAGTTTCGGCTGCTTCGATGACACGTCCGATTTCCTGGTCGACAAACGAGTTACATCCGAACAGATAGGGACGCTGAATCTTGAGTGCATCATTGTCACGATGCAGTGCATCGCCAGCCCATACTTTCTGATGTTCTGGTTTATTTTCCAGAGTATCCCGTACATTTTCGGACTTGGGGAAGGAATAATCCCGATACATTTTGGAGAAGGGGGGCGGACAAATGGCAGGTTCATGGGGCTCATCATAGGAAACAGTCAGGAAGAAATCATCATTTCCGTACTTTTGGAGAAAATCAAGGGCTCGATTTCCGATTTTATGTGCATAGGTGAATTCCGCCGGGAAATCTTCCGTTTCCATCCGAGCAGATTGGCGCGAACGGAGGCGATCTTCCTCAGATAGTTCATCTAGAAAGTTCTTCATATCAAACCAATATTCCGGATCCCATCCTTTCGGGCAGCGTCCGAGTCCAAAATAGTCCCCGCCGTCAAGATGCCATTTGCCAATGTAAGCGGTATGAATCCCTTTATCCTGCAGTCGTTCGCCGATGGTGTGGACATTGTCGCAGATTGCCATGGAATTTGTCCATCCGGATACCGAATGAGGATACTGTCCGGTAAAGATACCGGCGCGTGCCGCCTGACAGACCGGCTGCGTGGTATAGGCGCGATTGTAGCGGATTCCTCCGGCTGCCAGTGCATCGATACAGGGAGTCTGGAGTCCGGTTTTTCGGTAACAGCTCACCATATCCCAACGCTGGGTATCGGTCATAATCAAAATCACTTTTCGGTTTTGCATAATTTTACCCTCCCTGTGTGATATAATTCTATTATATTTGATTTTGTTTCCGGATGCAAGGGAATTCTGAAATTCAATTTGAAAAACTGAATATTGTCGTAAAAAATCAAAAACAGACCGATCTCCCGTAAGAGATCGATCTGTTCTATTTACTGTGAAACAGAATGGAGGGGAAGTGTGACTACGGCCGTGAATCGGTCGGCATCAATCTCAATAGAAAAGCTGCCGCCGCAGGCTTCGGTAAAACTTTGTGCGATGGATAATCCCAGGCCACTGCCGCCATCGGAACGGCTGGCATCTCCGCGGACAAATCGTTCGGTGAAGTCTACATCTTCAGGCAGTTCATTTTTGGATACATTTTTGATCCGGACTTCTGCAACCCCATCACGAATTTCTGTTTGAAGGTAAACGCGTGATCCCTCAAGAGAATACTGCAGCGCATTCTGGATCAGGTTCTGGAATACACGGTACAGCCTCTGCCCGTCCGCCACAATCGGAATCGGATCCGTCGGGATGGAGGATTTGATGGTAACACTGCTGGCTTCAATTGCTTCCGACATGTCAGCCAAAGTCTGCCGCAGAAGTTTGGCGAGATCGATGGGTTCCATCTGAACGGGAAGCTGTCCGGAAGCAGCTTTGCTTACCTCAAAGATATCCTGTACCATGGATTTGAGACGCTGCGCTTTATTGCGGAGAATCTGTACATAATCGCTGGCCTGATCGGAGAGTTCTTCACCTGCCAGAAGTTCGGTATAGCTGATAATCGAGGTGAGCGGTGTTTTCAAATCATGGGAGACATTGGTGATGAGTTCTACTTTCATCCGTTCACTGCGGATGCGTTCCTCAATAGCAGAATCCATGCCTTGCTGGATATCCTGCAAATCCTGTGCGGTGGGATATAGTTCCGCCTTTTCCGGCAGAATGGGGGTTTCCGAGAAAATGCCGCTGCGAATATCGGAAATACGCGAGGAAAGATCATCCGTTTCCCGGAATATTTTCAGGCACCGACGGGTGTAGAAAAAGGTTACCGCAAGCATCAGAATTGCAATCAGAAGGGATGATGTGAAAAAGAAGATGTAATCGGTTGGTTCGTACCAAAAACCGGGATTAGCCGTAAAGAGAAGGAAGAGCAGCGCAGCGACAAAAAAGCCTGCAATCAAGAAGAGCGTGCTAACAAAAAAGAAAATACAGAGATGCCGCATTTTTGCACCAAAGGGAAGTTCTTTGTTAGGCCTGCGGTATGTGCGGATGATTTTCCCAATCAGACTGTTCTTCCACGGCTTGCCGCAGAGATCCAACAGGGTGAGGTATCCGATCCAGAATGCCGACAATACCACCGGAAGATAGGCATACAGCTGAACTTTTGTGATGCTTGGCCAGTCGTAACAGACGACGGGGGAATAGAAGGCATAGACAGTACCCACATAATAAGAATAGCCGCATTCCAATGCAAGCACAGCCAGAAAGAACAGAGAAACGACAAACAACAGCACTTTTG
Organism: Candidatus Merdivicinus sp.; assembly: GCA_050943495.1. GTDB lineage: Bacteria > Bacillota > Clostridia > Oscillospirales > Ruminococcaceae > Merdivicinus. Next base: position 130,536 of record JBMNPH010000003.1, on the reverse strand, counting down.
CTTCCAGCCATATTTTTCCCATTGCGTTCTGAAGGGCTGTATGTGCTGTCCTGCGGGATTTTTTCATCAGAAGTGCTGGAATCAGAAAAAGTAATCCGATTCCCACAAATCCGACTGCCAGCACCAGTTCCCAATAATAAAGGCGATGCATGCAGTCGAGTTCATAGAAAATGCTGGTTTCTTCATAGCTTGCACCATCTTGTCCATAAAATCCCGTTAGAACGGGAACAGTTTTTTGACGAACAGCCATGACAATTTGAACATTTTCCATACGCTCGTCTGTGTTGAAGTTCACATATCCTGGCAGAAACCAGTCCTCTGTTCCATGATAAAGTCCGTCTCCATATGGGTCAATTTCTCTGCCGTTCTGGTAGAGATGTGCTCTTTCTCCATCAAAATAGAGCAGAAAGTTGTATCCATCCGGCAGGCTTTGCCCCGTTCGGTCGAGAGCATTTTCCGTATTGCTGTAACGCAAGTTATTGCCATAATAAATTTCATACAGCAGATTGATGTCATAGCGGTAATATTCCTGCAAATCCTCTGCCGAAACATTGGATTGCAGCATCACTTCCGATGCGGATGAGCCCATGCTTTCCTCATATAACGCCATTCGCGTATTTTCCAGACTGTATTCCAACGGACCGCCAGTTGCCATTGTCGCAAATGTTTCAAAATAGGCGGAAACAATATCGCGGAAGTCAGAGGTCTGTTGATAGTCCGGCTGGAAGTTTTCGATCGGAGATTTCCCATTCTGCCAGCATTCTGATAGATGCCATACCAGGGGAGTCACTCCGCTCAGAATGAGACTGAGTCCCAGAAAAAAGGCGATGGCACTAATAATTGCCGTCGATTTTTTCGATTTTGTATCCAATTCCCCACACCACCTTCAAATATTCGGGTACTTTCGGGTTGAGTTCGATTTTTCCCGGATCCGCCGGATATGAACCATGACCGTATTTTCCGGTGCAAATGCCTCTTCCTCCCAAACGCGGCGATAAATCTCCTCAGCCGGGAATACTCTCCCAAGATTCCGCATAAACAGGTCGATAATCTTGGTTTCAGTTGCTGTGAGCCGGACTATTTCGCCGTCTGCACGCAAAATGCGATCATCCGGATTGTAGCTGAGCCGGCCGTTGCAGATCAGGTTTCCGCGGCTCTGCGAATGGATGTCGCCGAGAGAGGTATAACGACGGAGTTGGCTGCGTACCCGTGCGGCCAGTTCCTGCGGATTGAAGGGTTTGGTAATATAGTCGTCGGCTCCGATAGATAATTCCAGAATTTTATCGGTATCTTCGCTTTTGGCGCTCAATACGATGATCGGGAGATTTTTGCGTTCCCGGATCCGCATGACAGCAGATAATCCATCCAGCTTTGGCATCATGACGTCAATGATGATCAGCTGGACAGACGATTCGGCCAGAATTTCTAAAGCTTCCAGGCCATTGTACGCTTTTTTTACCTGATAGCCTTCCTTTTCCAGCAAGATGGCAATTGCCTTAACAATTTCATGGTCATCATCTGCCACGAGGATTGTTTCTTTCATTCCAATACCCTCCTTTGGTCTCTCTATGCTGAGTATAGCAAAAAAATCTTACAAATCAAAATAGATTTCTCTTACATCTTTCTTACGCTTGGATCTTTTTCATGATAGCACAGTTGCAGGATACCGTCAATGCAGGGTAAAAAAATTCCCACGGCTGGTATGCCGCGGGAGAAGATAAAAGAATGATTTGATATTTCAAGAGAGGAAATCGAGGTACTCAAGATTTTTGAGACATAGACTGGCAGAGCGCACAGCGGGTATTTGATGGCGCAGATATCAGCAGTGCCATCGCAGCTTCCCGTGCATTGTAGTCAGACAATCCGAGCGTCTGCTGAAAGTAATGGGTCAGGATTTGGTATTCCTGACGATAAGGTGAAATTTGCTTCTCACCATCTGCTGTTAATTCGATTCCATGTTCCCGGCACTGACGAAGGAGCCCTTCGCGGCAGAAAGCTGTGAGCATCCGGCAGGCAGATGGTCTGGCAACGCCCAGAAAAACTGCCAGATCAATACATCGTACCTTGTGGGGAAGGTTTTGCTGCAATTCATCAACTGTCATAAGATAACGAAGTTTTGCAGAAGTCAGTTGCATGGTCATGGTTCTCCTTTGTTATGATTTACCATTTTGCCCGCAGGAATGGCAATGGTCGCAATGTCCACTGCAGTTTCCCGCATCACAGCCAATACATTTTCCTTTCCGTTTCTGGCGAACGACATAGAGTAATGCCAGAATCAGTAGAATTAACAGAACTGCAGCAATGAAAAAGGTGGATAAATTCATCATAATCGAGATCTTCTCCTTTCTGAAGAATCTCACGCGCGGCTGGAAACTCTAACTTTTAACATTTGGGATTCATGATACGGCCGGAACAGTAAGTACCCGATCAAAATTACGATCAGAATGGCTGCAGCAGTTCCGATACTGAATCCGCCGCCCGTAAACAAGGTGCCGAATTGATAGATGCACAGCGAGATCGCATATGCAAACAAGGTTTGATAACCAATGGCGATCCAGGTCCATTTTGCCGAACCCATTTCACGATGGATTGCACCGATTGCCGCGAAGCATGGCGCACACAGAAGGTTGAAGGTCAGGAAGGAGTAGGCTGCTGCCGCGGTAAATACCTGCGGCATAACGCCCCAATATTCTGCCCCATCTTCCGCTACCTCTGCAAATCCAAAGAGAATTCCAAAAGTATTGACAACATTTTCTTTAGCAATCAGGCCGGTAATGGCTGCCACAGCAGCTCTCCAGTCTCCCCATCCAAGCGGCGCAAACAGAAATGCCAACACATTTCCGAGGGAAGCCAGAATTGATTCGCCTGCATCCACCATTTCCAGACGCCAGTTAAAGCTTTGCAGGAACCAGATAAGAGCCGAGGACAGGAAGATAATGGTGCCGGCTTTTTTAACAAAGGATTTCGCCCGATCCCACATGTGAATCAGCACACCCTTAACAGTGGGCAAATGGTAGGCAGGAAGTTCCATGACAAATGGGGCAGGATCACCGGCAAAGAGGCTGGTCTTTTTCAAGATGATACCGGAAATAATGATCGCGCCGAACCCGACAAAATAAGCGGAGGGGCCTACCCACCATGCATTTCCAAAGAGTGCGCCTGCGATCAACGCAATAATCGGGAGTTTTGCACTGCATGGAACAAATGTAGTAGTCATCACAGTCATTTTACGGTCGCGATCGTTTTCAATGGTGCGGGAGGCCATAACACCTGGTACGCCGCATCCAAGTCCGATCAGCATCGGGATGAAAGATTTTCCCGAGAGGCCGAATTTTCGGAAAATCCGGTCCATAATAAAGGCAATGCGCGCCATATATCCGCAGTCTTCCAATAGCGCCAGGCAAAGGAAGAGTACCATCATCTGCGGCAGGAATCCCAGCACTGCTCCGACACCGGCAATAATGCCGTCCAGAATCAGCGATTGCAGCCAATCAGCTGCCTGAACCGATTCAAGCCATCCCTGTACAGCCGGCGGAATGATTTCACCGAATAACACATCATTGACCCAGTCGGTCATCATAGAACCAATCGTTGTGACGGACAGATAGTAGACGGCTGTCATTACAATTGCAAAAATCGGCAGAGCCAACCAGCGGTTGGTAACAATCCGGTCAATTTTATCACTGACAGACAGCGTGCGGGGTTTCCGTTGATAACAGCTTTCCAGAAGCTTGGCAATGTACTGATATCGTTCATTGGTGATAATGCTTTCGGCATCGTCATCCATTTCCTGTTCGGCCGCATTGCGAATTTGACGGATTTTAGACTGAACGTTTTCGAGAACTTGCAGGGCTTCTGCTGCTTTTTCGTCCTTTTCAAAGAACTTGATGCTGTACCAGCGCAGTTTGGAAGAGTCACAGCAGGATTTCAGGTGGTCAGAAATCTCTGTAAGGATGTTTTCTACAGTATCCGAGAAGGGAGGCGGATCTGGAATGCTGCCTTTTTGAGCGATTTCCAGTGCCTTGGAAATTACTTCTTTCGTTCCAGCACCTTTGAGTGCACTGGTTTCAATGATTGGACATCCCAGTGCGGCGGAAAGTTTCTGCACTTGGATTTTATCACCGTTTTTTCGGACAATGTCCATCATATTCAGGGCAATGACCATGGGAATCCCCAATTCTAACAGCTGGGTTGTCAGATAAAGGTTACGTTCCAAATTGGATGCATCCACAATATTTAGAATGACATCTGGCTTTTCATTGACCAGATAGTTTCGAGAGACAACTTCTTCCAGTGTATAGGGAGAGAGAGAGTAAATTCCGGGCAAATCCTGGATCATTACATCTTTTCGTCCTTTTAGACGACCCTCCTTTTTTTCTACCGTAACTCCAGGCCAGTTTCCAACATATTGTGAACTGCCCGTCAAATCATTGAACATGGTCGTTTTTCCACAGTTGGGATTGCCAGCCAATGCAATTTTGAAGGCCATAATAGCCGCTCCTTTCAAAATAAGTTTCTGTAAACTAACTTTAAAATAGAATTACTGAACTTCAATCATTTCACAGTCGGCTTTGCGCAACGAAAGTTCATAACTACGCACATTAACCTCAATCGGATCTCCGAGCGGCGCTACCTTTCGTACGAAGATTTCGGTTCCTTTGGTAATCCCCATATCCATGATCCGACGTTTGACAGCGCCTTCCCCATGCAGTTTTACGACCGTAACGGTCGTACCTGGAGAAATATTTCGCAGTGTTTTCATTGGTACCATCCCTTCTAAATCAAAATACGGCCAGCCATTTGCTTGTCAAGGGCGATGCGGCTGTTTTTGACACGGAGGATGAGGTTCCCGCCGAGTTCGGACAGGATCGTTACTTCTTCGCCCGCAACAAACCCTAGATTTGCAAGATGCTGACGCACTTCGTCTTTTCCATTTATTTTAATGATCCGTTTGGTTTGACCAATTCCTGCAAATGTAAGCGGCATCAAAATTCTGCTCCTTTCAAGTTGTATATGGCAAACTTCATGCTATTAGTTTACATCAACAAACTTTAAATGTCAATTCATTTTCTTTGACTTTGTTGCTTTTGGGTAACATTTTTAGAACGTTCTGTAAAATTTTAATGTGTATTGTAAAAACAAACAAAAAAATAAATATAAATATATGAAAACAAGATATTTTATACGAGATTGCTGGAATTTTTCGAAAGAATCCGCTATAATAATAACAGTATCCTGTTGGAAACTGATGAAAGAAAAGAGGATCTTATGACACTTCAAGAACAATTGGAACAAAAACTTCGTGAGCGCGGACAGAAATCCATTGCGGAGGCTAGTAATGAAGCCGTGTACCATGCCCTTTTGGAAATCACCAAGGAAATGCTTGCGAAACGTCCGCTTCTGTGCGGTACGAAAAAACTCTATTATATATCGGCAGAATTTTTGATCGGGAAACTTCTTTCGAACAACCTGATCAATCTCGGAATCCGGGATGAGGCAGAGCGCCTGCTGGAGAACGAGGGGAAATCCTTGGCGGAAATCGAGGAATTTGAGGCGGAACCCTCCCTTGGAAACGGAGGTTTAGGACGGCTGGCAGCATGTTTTCTGGATTCTGTCACGACGCTGGGATTGCCCGGCGATGGCGTTGGGCTCTGCTACCACTATGGATTATTCCGGCAGAAATTCGAAAATCAGAAGCAATGCGAGTATCCGGATCGGTGGCGTGACCGCGACGGCTGGCTGCAGGAAACCGGAAGAAAATTTGAGGTGAAATTCGGAAAATATAATGTTACGGCGGTGCTGTATGATTTGCCGGTGTCCGGCTATCAGGGAGGACGAAATACCCTGCACCTATTTGATGTCGAGAGTGCAGATGAACGGATCGTGGGAGATGGGATTGATTTTGATAAGACGCAGATTCCTAAAAATCTCACTCTTTTCCTTTATCCGGATGACAGTGATGAAGACGGACGCAAGCTGCGGGTCTATCAGCAATATTTTATGGTCAGTGCAGCTGCCCAGCTAATTCTGTCGGAATTGAAAGAGAGAGGATTTTCGCCGGAAACACTGGCCGAACATGCGGTTATCCAGATCAATGACACGCATCCGTCGCTGATTATCCCCGAGTTGATCCGGCTTTTGCAGAAAGAAGGGGTTTCACTGGGAGATGCCATTGAGATCACGGCCAATACCTGCGCCTATACCAACCATACCATTCTCGCGGAGGCGTTGGAAAAATGGCCTGCGGATTATCTGGAAGAAGTAGTGCCGCATCTCATGCCCATTATCCGGGAATTGGATGCGCGAGTCAAGGCGGCTTCTCCCGAACTTACAGATCGGATTGCGATCATCGACTCCAATCAACTGGTGCATATGGCGCGGATGGATATTCATTACGGGTTCAGCGTCAACGGTGTGGCGGCGCTGCATACGGAAATTCTGAAGAATACGGAACTGCATGATTTTTACAAATTATATCCCGAGAAATTCAACAACAAAACCAATGGAATTACATTCCGGCGCTGGCTAATGGCCTGCAATCCCCGCCTTTCGGATTGGATTACTGACCAGATCGGAGAAAGTTGGAAGCAGAGTGGTCGGCTGGAAAAGCTGATGGATTTTATTGAGGATGATCGGGTTCTCGAGGATCTTGCCCGCGTGAAGGCAGAGAATAAACGCGCGCTTTGCCGGGGATTGCTGCGGGAATATGAGGTGGATCCGGATTCTGTTTTTGATATCCAGATTAAACGGATGCATCAGTACAAACGCCAGCAGATGAATGCCTTGTGGGTCATCTGGAAGTATCTGGAAATTAAAGCAGGACGGCTTCCAAAACGTCCGATAACGGTGATTTTCGGCGCAAAAGCGGCGCCGGCCTATATACTCGCGAAGGATACGATCCATTTGATTCTCTGTTTGCAGGAGTTGATTCGGCGTGATCCTGCGGTTCGCAGGTGGCTGAATGTCGTGATGGTGGAGAATTACAATGTTTCGGCGGCAGAGCAGCTGATTCCTGCCTGCGATATTTCCGAACAGATTTCATTGGCGTCCAAGGAGGCATCCGGAACTGGCAATATGAAATTCATGCTCAACGGTGCTGTGACACTGGGAACGTTGGACGGCGCTAATGTTGAGATTTCGGAACTGGTTGGAGAGGAGAACATTTTTCTCTTCGGAAAGAAGAGTCAGGATGTCATCGATCTGTATGCGAAGTCGGCGTACCGTTCCGCAGACTATTACGACAATGATCCGGAAATTGAGCGGCTGGTTGATTTTATCATCAGCAAAGATCTCATCCGCATTGGCGATCCGGAGAACCTCTGCCGGGTCTATAAGGATCTGGTCTGTAAGGATTGGTTTATGACGCTGTTGGATCTGAAAGAGTATATCGCAGCGAAAGAAAAGGCGCTGGAAAGCTATGAAGACCGGCGCGGATGGACGCAGAAGTGCTTGGCTAATATTGCGCGGGCAGGATTTTTCTCCAGCGACCGCACCATCGCCCAGTATAATGCGGATATTTGGCATTTGAACGCAGATCGGGGGACTATAAATGAGGAATAAACAGATTCGCCGGCAGGCAGGAATTTTATTTCCAATATCGGCTTTGCCGGCACCGTACGGGATCGGAGATCTGGGTCCATCAGCCTATCAGGCAGCGGAAATGCTGGCAAAAGCGCAGGTGCATATTTGGCAGATCCTTCCGCTGAATCCGTTGGGATTCGGCAATTCTCCTTATCAGCCGTATTCCTCTTATGCGGGGGATCCGCTCTACATCAGTCCGGAAATCCTCTATCAAAAAAAATTGCTGAAACGTCTTCCGCAGCCGTATCGGCGTGCGGCGGATCGGGTGGACTATGAGGCGGTGCGCAGTTATAAGGAACCCGTTTTTCGGGAGGCATTCCGGAACTTTGTGCCGGATGAGGACTATGAGCGTTTTGCCGCCCTCGATTGGGTGCAGCAGTATGCTGTCTTTATTACTCTGAAACAGAAAAACGGAATGCGCTGCTGGAATGAGTGGCCGGATGAGGAAAAGAATTGGCCGCAGCAGCACCGATTGGATTTGACACCCTTTGCGGAAGAAACCCACTATCAGATCTTTCTGCAATACGAATTTTTCTGCCAGTGGAAGGCGCTGAAAGAGTATGCCAATCAGCTGGGATTGCGCATGATGGGCGATTTGCCCTTCTATGTCGGGATCGATTCGCTTGATGTCTGGGCAGGAAGGGAGAATTTCCTGCTGGATGCCGAAGGAAATCCGACCTCAGTGGCGGGAGTTCCGCCCGATTATTTCAGTCCCACCGGACAGCGATGGGGAAACCCCATTTATAATTGGGAGAAGATGGAGAAGGACGGCTTTTCCTTCTGGGTTGACCGTCTGCAATACAGCGGGCTTCTGTTTGACCTTGTACGGATTGACCATTTCCGCGCTTTTGATACTTACTGGAAAATTCCCGCTTCCTGTCCCACGGCAGTGGAGGGGGAATGGATCGAAGGTCCAGCGTACCATTTCTTTGATACGGTATTGCCCAGATTGGAAGGAATGGAAATCGTGGTGGAAGATCTGGGAGAAATGCGTCCGGAGGTTTACAAATTGCGCGATCATTACCATTTCAAGGGGATGAAAATCATCCAGTTCACCTTCCAGCCGGGCAAGCTGGAAAATCTGCGGGAAGGCATCTCCAATCAGATTGTCTACACCGGAACGCATGATAATCAGACCATGCGAGGCTGGTATCAATCGCTTTCTATTCCCAAAAAGATGGGAACCCAGCGTTCTCTCTGGAAAGCCGGATGCCGTACCGGTTCGACGGTGCAGAAATTCATCCGTTATACGCTGGCACACCGCGCGGAATGGGTTATTATCCCCATGCAGGATATTCTGGAACTCGATGACCGCGCCAGAATCAATACGCCCGGCACGCTGGGTTCCCCCAACTGGGAATGGAAACTGCGGGATTGGAAGGGTCTGGAGAAGAAGCTGGATGAGTTTGCGAAAATGATAGCAGAAACCGGACGTTCTTGATAATTTAATCAACAAAGTGTACTCAGCTTGCCGAAACCGTAATTGGCAAGCTGTTTTTTTGGAGAATTTTCAAATGTTATTGACAGGGAAACAATTTTGTGAAATAATAGAGTAAAGAAACTTTATTAACTCAAAGGGGTGTTCCATATGAAATTGTATCAACCGCAGGAATTTGATTATTCAGGAACTAAGACCTACGATGTCTGGGATCGTCGGAATCTGGTTCGGATCGACAATATCAGTAAGCTTTCCGATCCGGTGGAACCGTTTTCTTCCGAAGAATTGGAAGCTGTCAGCCGGCATATTCTCGAGGCTCGTGCTAATAATCGGCCAGTTATCGTCTTTTATGGTGCTCATGTGATTAAATGCGGCCTGTCCCGCTATCTGATTGACCTGATTCGGCGTGGTCTCATTACACATATTGCCTCCAATGGCGCTGGAAGCATTCATGACTTTGAGCTGGCATATCTCGGCGGGACATCCGAGCATGTTCCGACTGCCATTGAGGACGGATCCTTCGGCATGTGGGAACAAACCGGCGGATGGATGAATGAAGCCATTAACGAAGGTGCTGCCCGCGGATACGGATATGGGGAATCGCTGGCACATTATGTGGACGAACATCCCGAGAAATTCCCTTATCGGGAGGACTGCGTCTTTTATAATGCATATACGCACGGCGTTCCTGCTACCTATCACGTTACAATGGGAACGGATATTATTCATGAGCATCCGCTGGCCAATTTTTCCTGTATCGGCGGAACAAGCGGACGTGATTTCAAAATTTTTGTCAATTCGCTGAAAGATCTGGAGGGCGGCGTTTTCCTGAATATCGGCTCTGCGGTGACAGGTCCGGAGGTCTTTTTGAAAGCGCTGAGTATTGTGCGCAACCACGGATATATGACCCGAAAAATTACAACCGCAAATTTCGATATTATTCCGCTTGGCGACTATAAATCTGATGTGAGTGACACGCATTTTCACTATTATTACCGGCCTCGCAAAAATATCATGAATCGTCCGGTCAGTTTGGGCGGAAACGGATATTACATTTACGGCAACCATAAGCAGACTGTTCCGACCCTGTATCATCTGCTGACGGACGAAAAGAAGGAAACGATCGAATAAAGGAGGGCTTCGGACGTGAGTTTGAAACCGGAAATGCTGCAGGAAATTCTGAACCAACTTCCTTCCCGTAAGGTGGCATTGATTGGGGACGGATGCGTGGACATTTACTGGGAGGCAGATATGCGGCTGAGCGAGCTGTCGCGGGAAGTCCCGCATTATCCGCTGCCCGTTGTCGAGGAACGGTTTTCTCTGGGTGCAGGTGCGAATGTGCTGGCAAATCTAGCTGCGCTAGGGGTCGGAGAGATCCGCTATGTCGGCTGCATCGGAAAGGACTGGCGAGGAGAAATTTTTCGGAAACTGCTGAAAGAACAGCGGATTTCTGATCGATTTTTGCTGGCTTCCGATTACCGGGTAACACCGGCATACTGCAAGCCGATTCGGAAGGGAATTTCGCCGGTCTGTTATGAAGATCCGCGGCTGGATTTCAACAATCGGACTCCCCTGACTGCAGAAGAGGAAACGGGACTGTTGGAGAAATTGGAAGAGGCTGCCTCGGGGGCAGATATTCTCGTGGTATGCGATCAGCTGGCGAATGGATGTATTACGAAACGGGTTCAGGATCGCATCATGGAACTCGGAAAGCGAATGCCGGTGATTGTCGACAGCCGTGACCGGGTGAATGAATACCGGAATGTTATCATCAAGCCCAACGAAGTCGAAACCTGCCAAGCGCTGCAATTGGAAGCTGCGGCCGCAGACAGTATCGAGGAGATGTGCCGGGCAGCAAAACAAATGGAGGAGCGGAATGGCAGTCCGGTTTTGATTACCTTAGGCGGACGCGGGGTAATCTGGTGTTCCGGTGGAGAATGTGTGCAGGTGCCAGCGTATTCGGTGGAACCACCCATTGACTTTGTGGGAGCGGGAGATTCCTTTCTGGCCGGATTTTCGGCAGTATATGGATTGGATTTTTCTGCGGAAACGCTGCTAGCCTTTGCCAATCTGGTGCCGGCTGTCACGATCCGGAAAATCGGCACCACCGGAACGGCAGCCCCCGAAGAACTGCAGTCTGCATGTCAACTGTACAGCGGAAAATTGAAATAAAGTCGGCAATGAGGAGGATGGAAGGATGAATCCCAAAATTTATCTGATTGGAAATGCGCATTTGGATCCCGCATGGCTCTGGCAGTGGCAGGAAGGATTTTCTGAAATCAAGGCGACCTTCCGTTCGGCGCTGGACCGGATGAAGGAATTTGATGGGTACATTTTCACGGCCGCTGGCGCAAGCTATTATCAATGGGTGGAAGAGAATGAGCCGAAGATGTTTGAAGAAATCCGGCAGCGTGTGGCGGAAGGACGCTGGATTCTGGCAGGCGGATGGTGGCTGCAGCCGGACTGCAACCTGCCGTGCGGAGAATCCTTTGCCCGGCATGGTCTGTACGGCCAGCGATATTTTCTGTCGCGGTTTGGAAGGCAGGCATTGTTTGGATATAATGTAGACAGCTTTGGGCACAATGGTGCATTGCCGCAGCTTTTGTCCCAGTGCGGGATGAATTCTTACATCATGATGCGGCCGGAACAGCATGAAAAACAGTTGGATTCCGACACCTTCCTGTGGGAGGGGATTGACGGGACGCGGATCCTTACCTACCGCATTCCGCGCGGATATGGGACCTCGGTCGGCGACGGGAATTTTGCCGGAAAATATCAGTGGTTCCGTGAGCGGGCAGAGGGGGACGGACAATCCCGAATGCTCTTTTATGGAGTCGGCAATCACGGCGGCGGGCCGACGATTTCCCTGCTGCATCAGATCGAAGACCTGAAAAAAGAAGATCCGCAGCTTTGCTACGGAAATCCTGCGGAATTTTTTGAGGAAATGCGGGAGAAAGGAACGGTATCTTCGGTAGTGCGCGGGGATTTGCAGCATCACGCCATCGGCTGTTATTCCGCATGCCGGGAGATCAAACGTGGAAATTGCCGGAGTGAACGCAAACTTCTGGCTGCGGAACGGATGATGACTGTTGCCAGCCGGGTGCAGGGGCTTCCCTATCGACAGGAGGATCTGCATCGGGGCTGGGAGGATGTGCTATTCAACCAGTTCCACGATATTCTGGGCGGATGCAGTCTGAAAAAAGTCTACGATGACGCGCGGGAATTTCACGGCGAAGCCATGAAAATCGGTTCCACTCTGCTGAATGCTTCGCTGCAGAGGCTTTCTTGGCATGTGGATACACTGCGGGGGCAGGATCTTCGGATTGACCGGCATTTCGACTGGAATTCCTGGGAATATGAAAACGGCGGTACGCCGGTGGTGATTTTCAACATCAATCCATGGGAAGTACAGGCTGAGGTTCCGCTGTCACGGGAGATTACCGGCGCTCTCGATGAAGAAGACCGTCCTTTGGTCTGGCAGAGGGTTCGGGCCGATCAGACCTGCAATCACGGTCGGGATGATTATAAGAGTCTGCTTCAGATTACATTGCCGCCCATGGGATATCGGACCGTTTTTTTGTACCGGCATCAGTCGATTCCGGCACCGGAGAGCGGGCATAGATTGCAGTATGGCAGTCATTATTTGGAAAATGACTGGTACCGTCTGGAATTTGACGCGATCACCGGCACGATTTCACGGCTCTGGGATAAAACTGCACAGCGGGAGATCTTGGATGGAAACGGCGCCTTGGCCGAGGTGATTTCGGATTATCACAATGATACTTGGGCACATGGCGCGGAAACACTTCATAAAGTGGCAGGATATTTCGGAGATGCATCGTTGTCGCTGCTCGAACGCGGTCCAATTCGTGCCGTACTGCGGGCGGTTTCGTATTATCGCAGTTCCACCCTGACACAGGATTTTATTCTGTACCGTGACCGGCCGGGAATTGATGTACGGCTGCGAGTCAATTGGCAGGAACCGTTCTGCATTTTGAAATTGGCATTTCCAGTTCGGGTATCCGATCCATCCGTTCTGTATGAAATTCCATATGGAAGCATCCGCAAGCCGACAGATGGCAAAGAGGAACCGGCTCTGGGATGGATAAATGTTAGCGGCAAGCTGGAAAACGGCGAAGAAGCAGGTCTTTCTATTGCCTCGGAATATCTGTATAGCTGTTCTGCGGAAGGGAATACCGCCCGGTTTATTGTGGTGCGCAGTGCTGGATATGCCGATCATTATGGGATTAAGGACGAATTTACCGAGGCCATGGATCTTGGCATTTATGAAACGGAATACAGCCTGCTGCCGTATACCGGATCTTTCTCGCCGGCGCAGGCAACCCGACTGGCATCGGAACACCGTCAGCCTCCCGTGACGATTTATGAGACCTATCACAAAGGAGAACTGCCTTTGCAGGCAGGATTTGCTTCCAGTACCGCGGAAAATGTTCTGATTGAAGCGGTCAAGCAGGCAGAAGATGGCAACGGAATCATTGTCCGTGCTTATGAAGCGGACGGAAAGGCAGCAGAAACCGTTTTATCGCTTCCATTTGCAGGGACAGAGGTAACCTGTACATTCCGCCCCTATGAGATTCAAACCATCCGGATTTCGGATAGTGGGGAAGCGGAAATCTGTTCCATTTTGGAAACCCCAATCGAAAAGGAGGACATTCATGCTTAGACAGGCTGGATCCCGACAGCAAACGATTAAACAAAAAAACCGTGCGCTGGTTTTGCAGGCAGTCCTAAATCGGGGAATTGTCTCTCGGGCAGAGATTGCGCGCAGCTTGGGATTGACCAAAACAACCCTGACCAATATCGTATCGGAGTTGATCGAGGACGGGATTTTAGAGGAATCGGAACCGTTTTCGTCAGAAAATGGCGGAATGGGGCGCAAATCCATCGGATTGACGCTTTCTGGAGAAGCGCCGCTGATTTGTGGAGTGTTGATTCAGCGTGGAAATCTGCACGTCGTGCTGGCCGACCTGAAGGGGGAGATTCAGATTGACAGCCGGTATCGGTATCGTGGTCTGATTTCTCCCGAAGAATTCCGGCATCGGCTAGAGACCCTTTATTTGCAGACCTGTTCTCAGGCGCGCCAGCGGATTCTGGCAGTTGGCATATCCTGCATCGGTAATCTGAATACAGTAGAAGGGATTATGCGGAATCCGCATCATTTTTTCACAGAAGCCTGTGATTTTCCTATCACCTCTTTTTTGGAGGGATTGAGCAATCTTCCGGTCTGGCTGTGCAATGACGCCTCAGCCGGTGCAATTGCGGAAAAGCTCTTTGGAAAGGGAAGGGATGTCGAAGATTTCCTATACATTTCGACCTTCAATGGAATCGGTGCCGGATTTTATCTCGGCAACCGTCTGTATAACGGAGAATTCGGGCAGAACGGTGAGATCGGCCATATGTCCATCAATCATTGGGGACCGCAGTGTGTCTGCGGCAATAACGGCTGTCTGGAAGTTTATGCGGATATTTCCCGGATTTTGCAGGGCTACCGCCATTTTCAGGAATATCTGCCGGATCATCCGCTGCTTGCTATGCAAAATCCCACCATATCGGATTTGCTGCCGTTGATTGACAGCGGGGACATTCTAGCAATGTGTATTCTGACCGAATATTGCCGCTATCTTGCGGCGGCGGTCTCCAACCTGCTGACACAGTTGGACATCAGTTTGGTAATTTTGGCGGGATCTCCCAAGACGACCGGAAATTTTTTTGAAAACACACTGGCACACATGCTGAATGAAACAGCTGCCCCCGGAAAATATCGGGATACCATTGTGGTCAAATCGGATTTTGGCTTGGATTCGCCGCTGTATGGCAGCGTGGGGATTGTGCTGGATAAGATTTTTACAGCGGAGTTGGATCCGTCCACCCGCACTGATTTTTCGGATTGAAGAAAGGCGGAAAAAAGATGCATCAGTTTTTGGCGACCGAACTTTGTCGGGAAAGCTGTACCGTAAAGGCGGCAATCTTTGACTTTGACGGCACAATCTCGACCCTTCGCTGCGGATGGGAAGCGGTGATGGAAAAAATTATGCTGGAACATCTGAACGGCGGCAAAATGGCGGGAGAGGAATTGTTGTCCCATATCCGCCAGTATATTGCCGAATCGACCGGCATTCAGACCATCTATCAGATGGAATGGCTGGCAGAGCAGGTAGAGTTGCTGTGCGGACGAAAGCCCTTGGATCCGTGGGATTATAAAGACCTTTATAATGAAGCGCTGCTGCAAATGGTGGATTCCCGCATCGCAGAATTGGAGTCCGGGAAAGCCGAAGCAGAAAAATATTTGGTAGCCGGCAGCCGGGAATATCTTCAGCTGTTGATGGAATCGGGGATTGCGATTTATATTGCCAGCGGAACCGATGAAGAAGATGTACGCCATGAAGCAGATTTGCTGGGAATATCTCAGCTGGTTCGGGAGGTTCGCGGCGCGCCCCATCGCCGGAAGGACTGCTCGAAGGAGGCAGTCATCCGGGATATTTTGCAGGACGGCAGCCTGTCGGGACATGAATTGATGGTTGTAGGCGACGGCAAGGTTGAGATACAGCTGGGGCAGGAAGCAGGTGCCCTGACCGTGGGAATTGCATCTCAGGAACTTCGCCCGGAACGCGGAATGAATCCGCGGAAGGCGGAAAAATTGCAGCGGGCAGGCGCGCGGTATCTGGCAGAGGATTTCCAGCCGCTGATTGCCCAGTGGAAAGGGGAATTTGATCATGAATGAACGGGCAAAAAAGATGGAGGACTCTCTCTTTGCACGGATCCCGGAATTGGAAAGTATGCGGCCGAATTTTGAAACTGCAGTAGAACTTATTTGCCATTGTTTTCAGAAGGGCGGCAAATTGCTAAGTTGCGGAAATGGAGGAAGTGCGGCGGACAGCGAGCATATTGTAGGAGAGCTGATGAAGGGATTTCTGCTGAAACGGCCATTGACCCAGGCAGAACAGGAATCCATCCGGAAAACAGGATGTGCGGATCCGGAAGGCTTTGCAGCAGGACTGCAGCGCGGACTGCCAGCTATCTCTCTGGTGAGCCAGACCGCACTGATGACAGCTTTTCTGAACGATGTGCAGCCGGATATGTTGTTTGCGCAGCAGGTATTTGCCTATGGAGTTCCGGGAGATGTTCTGATTGCCCTTTCGACTTCAGGAAATTCTGCAAATGTGGTGAATGCGGCGATTGCCGCAAAAGCAAAAGGCGTGAAGATCATCGCACTGACCGGACAACGAGAGAGCCGTCTTTCCGCGCTGGCAGATGCGACACTTCGTGCGCCGGAATTGGAGACTTTCCGGATTCAGGAATATCATCTGGCTCTGTATCATGCTTTATGTGCCTGTGTGGAGATGGAATTATTTGAGAAATAAAAAATTCCCGGATGGATTAAAAAATCCATCCGGGAATTTTAATATAGAATACTTTAAAGTACTTTGGATAGGAATTCCTTTGCACGCGGATTTTGCGGATTAGCAAAGAATTCAGCTGGATTGTAGGAGTCTTCCATGATTTTGCCGTCATCCATGAAGAGGACACGGTTGGCAACTTCGCGGGCAAATCCCATTTCATGGGTAACACACACCATAGTCATTCCGTCATCTGCCAATTCCTTCATCAGTTGGAGAACTTCGCCGACCATTTCGGGGTCGAGAGCAGAAGTGGGCTCGTCAAAAAGCATCACATCCGGATTCATGGCCAGTGCTCGTACAATAGCGATCCGCTGTTTTTGCCCGCCCGAAAGCATGGCAGGATAGGTATTTGCTTTATCGGCCAATCCAATTCGCTTCAAAAGAGCCATAGCCTTTTCCTCTGCTTCAGCTGGGGTCTGGAGCTTCAAGGTGACAGGAACTAATGTGATATTGCGCAGAATAGTCAAATGGGGAAAGAGATTAAAATGCTGGAATACCATTCCCATCTTACGTCGGAGAAGGTCGATGTTGCATTTGGGAGAATTAATCTGTTCGCCTTCAAACCAGATTTCGCCGGAAGTGGGAGTTTCCAAGAGATTGAGGCAGCGGAGGAAGGTACTCTTTCCGGAACCGGACGGCCCGACAATAACGACCTTTTCACCTTTTTTAATTTCGGTGGTAATATCCTTTAGGACATCTAGTGTACCGAATGATTTACACAGATTTTTAACGGCGATCACTCTTGCCCAACCTCCTTTCCATCTTACCGACAAGATATTGCAGTCCTAATACTAGAATCAGATAGACAGCTGCAACAGCCAGTAACGGCATGAACGCCGCGAATGTACGGCTTCGAATCAGGTCGCCGCCTTTGGTAAGGTCACGCAGGCCAATGTAGCCGGCAACTGAGGTTTCTTTCAAAAGGGTAATCATCTCGTTGCCCAGAGCAGGCAGAACATTTTTCAGTGCCTGCGGCATTATGATTTTCCAAGTAGTCTGGCTATAATTGAGTCCAAGGCTACGGCCAGCTTCCATCTGGCCAGGATCGATGCTCATAATACCAGAACGGAAAATTTCAGCAACATATGCCGCCGAATTTAAGCCAAATGCGATAATCGCAACGAGGACTGCGTTGATTTGGACTGATGCAAAGATTCCGAAATAAATAATCATTAACTGTACTACTACCGGGGTTCCGCGAATAACGGTAAGATACAGTTTAGCAATAGCGTTAGGAAAACTAAGCTTTCCAGTTCGGTCATGTGTGGTACGAATCATGGCAATCGCAAATCCCAGCACAACGCCAACAATCAACGCACCTAATGTAATCAGCAGGGTGTTGATTAAGCCGCTTGTCAAATAGGTCCAGCGGTTATCTTCAATAAAGTTGCGGTAAAAAGAATCCGTAAAATTATTCCACAGGTTGATAAAAAAATCCTGCAAGACAATCCCCCTTTTCTGAATGGACACGGCAAGGGACAGAGAGTGGCTTCACTCAATCTGTCCCTTGCGCATATATCCGGCTTCTTCTTATTCTTTTACAATAACGACCTGAACGCCGGTGCAATAGGAATCGGTAAAGTCGATGCTTTCCAAACGTTCCTCTGTAACGGTCATACCTGCTGCACCGAAATCAGCTTTGCCGGAGGTAACAGCGGCAATGATAGAGTCAAACGCCATGTCGCTGACTTCCAGCTCTTTGCCGAGCTTATCACAGATGGCACGGGCAAAATCAACGTCGAGACCGCAGATTTCATCTTGGCCGCTGCTGCTGTCATGGTACTCATAAGGAGGGAATTCCGCGTTGGTTGCCATGATGAGCTTACCATCATAGGTGATGCCTTCAGGAGATTCATAAGGCGTTGCACCTTCTACGCCATTAATGTAATAGTCAAGAAGCTGTTGAAGGGTACCATCCTCTTTCAGTTCAGCAATCGCTTGGTTGAACTGATCCTTCAGCTCAGTATTGTCTTTGGCGATACAAATGGCATAGTCTTCTTCGGTATAGGCAGTATCAAGAATTTTTAAGCCTTCGTTTTCTTCTACAAAAACTTTAGCAGGTTCATTATCGATAACAACGGCATCAACTTTACCCTGAGTCAGTGCCAGAACAGCTTCCATACCTTTGTTATACTGAATAATTTCCGCACTGCCGAGGTTACCAGCATCAATATCATCGGAGATGTATAAGTCACCGGTTGTGCCAAGCTGTACACCAATTTTAGCATCGGTCAAGACAGCAGTAGGATCTTGTGCAGCTGCATCTGCGGAAGATTCTACCGTGCTGGATTCAGTGGTGGAGGATTCGGCGGCTGCCGAAGATTCTGTTGCAGTAGAAGATTCCGTAGTAGTTTCACCACAAGATGCAAGGGCAAATGTCAGAACAGCTGCCAGCATAATGGCAGATAATTTTTTTAATTTCATCGTTAATCCATCCTTTGTACAGATTTTTTTGTTATCCATACTGTACCACATCCCTGCTGGAAAAGCAAGTGATTTTTGCAGAAAAAGGCGAATTTTCTGAAAGTTTATACAACTTGACGGCAAATAAATAAAAAATAGGTAGCTTTTCATAGGAAATAACATGAATATTTGATTGTATAGTAATGTATAATCATTGAATATTCTGCATATACATTCAAGAATGAATATTTCTATTTTGGTATAAAAAAGTTTATGGAAAAAATGACTACATATTTTTTTTATTTTTTATGGTAAAAAACGCAAAAAATATTTACAAATGGAATAAAGTTTGATAAAATAATAAGTACTGTGCACATACGGCTGCATGAACGCACAGAAGACCGTCGAATGATCGGCACGGAGGTAAGAGTCAAAATTAATTCAGAAGACAAAACAGCGAAACGATTTTTGAAAGGAGGCGCCTGTGTGTTTTTTATTAATTTACCTAAATCAGTAGAACAGGCATTTGCAGATCGCGGAGTTGCGGCTGCGGATATCCGCTATACGGCAAAAGCGGATGTTTCAAGAGAAAATCAATATCAGGAAATTTATCTGGCGCTGACCGTCCAAGATCTCTGTATCTTATGGGGACATGAAAAATTTGTGGATCAACGAAAACGTGAAACCGTAGTCACCTACGAATGTACAGATTTTCGGTGTATCCCGCTCAAAGAAATCCGAGACGTTGTCATCGACAGACTTCATACCGTATCCTCCTTTTTGATTCGGACTGATGAGGAGGAAGTGATGGTATGCAGGCTGTCGATTTCTTTAATCGGACTTTTTGAGAAGTTTAAAGGACGGATTCTTGCTTTGCGGGATGGAAAACCGATTGATGACAGTGGATTGAAAGATGAGCATAAATGCTGTCCGAAATGCAAACGGCCATATCCCAATCAGGAACGCCGGATATGTCCAAACTGTCTTTCGGCACGGGCATCCTTTTTCCGGCTGATCAAGGAGTACCGTTCCTTTAAAAAGGAAGCAGTTTTGATCTTTGTGATGATGATATTGAGCAGCTTGCTGACCTTGATTGTCCCCCTATTCAGTTCTCGGATGTTTTACGATCAGGTCTTGACGCCGCCGGGAGCGGATGGAACTGGACGTTTTTACGGCATGCTGCTTCAGATGGTATTGGTGATCTTTACGATTAAGCTGGCCTCAACCTTTTTCAGTTCTGTGTATGGGATTATTGTCAGCAAGATCTCTTGTCAGGTCTTACATAATCTGCGGGTGAAAATTTTTTCATCCATGCAGCGGCTTTCGGTCAGCTTTTTTATGAGTAAGGCGACCGGAACCCTCATGAACCGGATTGATGACGATGCTGATTGGTTGTACTGGTTTTTTGTAGATCTGGTGCCAATGTATATAGTAAGTGGACTGACTATTGTTGGTTTGGTTATTATAATGTCAACAATTAGCATACCGCTGACTATTTTGATTTTTCTGGCAATCCTGCTGGTTGCGTACTTTGTCGTCAAGGCAGAAAAACGTCTCAAACAGCTGCAGCGGCGGCAGCATCGGGCAATCCGATCTCTGAAATCGACGGTGACGGATTCGCTCGGCGGCCAAAAAGTTGTCAAATCCTTTGCGCGGGAAAAACAGGAAATCCGTCGTTTCTCCGGCAAGAATACTGGCTACTGGCAGTCCCGGATGAACATTGGATATTATAATGCGGCTCATTTTCCGGTGATCCGGATGGCATATCGGGTATCGGAGATTGTCATTTTCGGGATCGGCGCAATTTTTGCCATTCAGGGGAAATTGACGCTGGGTGCGTTGACCGCTCTGATTGCATATGCGGATATGACCCTGAACTGTATCGAATACTTTATCAATGCGGCGAACCCGGTTGCCCGTGCGATGGATGCGGCGTCCCGCATGTTTGAGATTCTGGATACGGAACCATCGGTGCGGGAAAGCGACAATCCGGTACGGATCGATCGGATGAAAGGCAATATTTCGGTACAGGATATTTCCTTTGAATATGAAGTTGGCCGGCCGGTGATCAAGAATGTCAGTTTTGAAGTCAAATCCGGTCAGATGATCGGATTGGTAGGTAAAACTGGCGCCGGAAAATCCACCATTATTAACCTGATTTCCCGCCTGTATGACGTGACAGAAGGAGAAATTACAATAGACGGCGTCAATATCCGGCAGATCGCGTTTGAAGATCTGCGACGTAATATCGGGGTTGTAACCCAGGAAACTTACCTGTTTATGGGGACAATCGCAGAAAATATTCGGTATGCCCGTCCAGATGCCAGTATGGAGGAAGTCGTTGCGGCAGCAAAAGCAGCCTTTGCCCACGATTTCATTCTGCGGTTTCCGGAAGGATACGATACGATGGTCGGAAACGGCGGTGTTCAGCTGTCCGGCGGAGAGAAACAGCGTCTTTCGATTGCAAGGGCAATCCTGCAGAATCCCACAATTCTGATTCTGGATGAAGCAACCGCGGCGATGGATACTCAGACCGAGCGGAATATCCAGACTGCGATCGAAAAGCTGCGGGCCGGAAAAACAATTATTTCCATTGCACATCGCCTGTCAACCTTGCGGGATGCGGACTTGCTGGCGGTCATTGATAATGGAAAACTTTGTGAAATCGGGACTCATCGCGAATTGCTGGATAAGCGTGGTGTTTATTTCAATCTGCATAAGATTCAGCTGGATTCGCTGAAATTCATCAACCAGGAATGAAAGGAGCGGCTATGAGCACCTTATCCTATTTGTCTCCCACTTCGCTCTGCTTTTCACTGAGTGAAAATGGGATTCTCTCCCTGGATTACGAGGGAGAACACTATGAACCGGTTCAGATCACCCGTCTGTTCCCGTTTCAGCATCCGGAAGGAATGCTATCGGTATCGATATCGAATGAAGATGGGAATCGGGAACTGGGAATTTTACAGGAAATTACGGAATTGCCTGCAGAACAGCAGGAAAAGCTACGGGGCTATCTTCGATATAAATATTTTATCCCGAATATTGAGAAAATCGGGAAAATCGAAGAGAAACTCGGGTATGTCTATATGGAAATCACAACCGAATTGGGGAAAAAG
The DNA here is from genome assembly GCA_050943495.1 of Candidatus Merdivicinus sp. Lineage (GTDB taxonomy): Bacteria > Bacillota > Clostridia > Oscillospirales > Ruminococcaceae > Merdivicinus. The sequence continues at coordinate 108,574 of JBMNPH010000003.1, read as the reverse complement.
ACCATCTGTATTGCGGATGTCACCTCCAATTTGCGGTTGGTTCACGAAAAGACAGTCAACATCGTGGATGTCCAGGGAAATCGCTATTGCATTCAGGATATCCATGCACTCAGCCGGGAGAACCGGCAGAAAATTGAAATGTATATCTAATGACAGCACTTCCTGATAAAGGAGGGAATATCATGAACTTTATGGCAGACAGGCTGGAGGAGGTTCTTCCTCTTTTGGGAGAAACTCCGATTTACAGCCTGGACTTCAGCTTGGACGGCAGGGGAAATCCGGTGCATGGTGTGTGTGCCGTAACCGAAAAAGAATTGATTCTGTTTCGGGACGGAACTGAGTTTTTCCGGTGCGGGCTGGAGGAGATTGAGGAATATACAACGGGTCAGCTGGTTGGAAGCGGTACTTTTGGGATTGTGCGAAACGGGAAACCGGAACAGCTTTGCATTTGTACACAGGATCAGCTGAGCGCCTTTGCCGAGATGGGGAAAATGCTGGAATATCAGCGGGAAACGGGCGTTTTTCCCAAACCGGATCCGGAAAGCGGAATGCGAAGCTGCCCGAAATGCGGCAGTATTCTGCCGGAAGGAAGCAGTGTCTGCTTCCACTGTGAGAAAAAGGGAAAATATTTGTGGCGGATTGTTGGACTTTCTCTGCGGTACCGCTGGTCACTGATCGCAGCAGTGCTTGCAACTGCTACGATCCAGATGCTTTGGATTGTATACCCCTATTTGCAGCGAATCGTTATAGACGACTACATTACGCCGAAAAATGAGGATTATCGCAGTTTGCTGATCATTTTTGGGATTTATCTGCTCTTCCCGCTGGTGATGATGGGGTTGGAAATGCTCAATGAGAGATGCACCTCCAAAGTTTCCTTTTCGGTCGGCCGGGATCTGCGGGAGGATTTGTTCGCTAAAATTCAGGAACAGTCGATGAAATCCATCACGAAACGTCCTACCGGCGAACAGATCAAGCGTATTTCCAGCGATACTGAAAAAATTCAGGAGTTTGTAGCGGGTCACGGCAAGGAAGCGGTCGTGCGGATTTTGTCCACTGTGGTCATTCTGGCGGTAATGCTGACCCTAAACTGGAAGCTGACCTTGCTTGTGCTGATTCCGGTACCGCTGGCAGCGATCGCGACCCGAGTGATTTTCAAGTACATCCATCGCAAATATTCGTTGGTATGGAACCGGTTCAGCCAGTCGGAATCCCGGCTCTACGATATCCTGAGCGGTATCATGGTGGTAAAGACCTACGGCAGCGAGAAGCGTGAAATCGAGCATTATGCAGGATATTCCGCACGTTTCGCGGACAGCATGTATAAGGCGGACAAATTCTGGTACCTGTTCTTTCCGATCATTACATTTGTTGTGACGATGGGGGAATATTTCTACCTGTATTTCGGCGGACAGCAGGTACTTGCCGGCAATCTGACGCTGGGAAGTCTGATCCAGTTTTCTGCCTATATCGGGATGATCTACGGACCGCTGCGCTGGATCATTATGCTGCCGCGGTATGTGGCGGAATGCGGTGTCAGCGCCGCCCGCATCTATGAGGTCATCGACGAGAAAGAGGATGTTCCGGACCGGGAAAATCCGGTGGAGTTGGACATTCAGGGCGCCGTATCTTTTGACAACGTCGGATTTGGCTACAAGGTCTATAAGCCGGTTCTCAAAAACATCAGTTTCGAGGTAAAACCGGGCGAAATGATCGGTATTGTTGGTCCTTCCGGTGTGGGAAAATCTACCCTCATCAACCTGATTATGCGGCTCTACGACGTAAGTTCCGGCTCGATTCGGATTGACGGTGTGGATTTGCGGGATATTGAGCAGCATTCCCTTCGCAGTCAGATCGGTGTGGTATTGCAGGAAACCTACCTGTTCGAGGGGACAGTGCTCGATAATATCCTCTATGCCAAGCCGGATGCTACGATGGAGGAGGTTGTGGAGGCGGCAAAAATCGCCAATGCACACAACTTTATCTGCAAGATGCCCAATGCCTATCAGGAGTTTATCGGCAATAAAGGCTATAAGCTTTCGGGCGGTGAAAAACAGCGGATTGCAATTGCGCGGGCGATCCTGCGCGATCCGAAGATTCTGATTCTGGATGAAGCAACTGCTTCGCTGGACACCGAAACCGAGAAGCTGATTCAGGAAGCCATCGGACGTCTGACACAGAATCGGACAACATTTGCCATTGCGCACCGGCTGTCTACCCTTCAGCATGCGGATCGTCTGGTCGTGCTGGATAAGGGGCGGATTGCCGAAATCGGCACCCATATGGAACTGCTTCGCAACAAATCGGTTTACTATAATCTTGTCATGGCGCAGCGCCAGACATCCAAACTGAGCAACGATTGATTAGAATAAGAAAACGGGCAGACGTACCATTTCGATACGTCTGCCCGTTTTTGCTGCTTATTCGCGGAACTGATACTGATACAGTCCGGCATAGACACCATTTTTGGCGAGCAGTTCCTCATGGGAACCGCGTTCCTTAATACCTTCATCGCTGATGACGATGATTTCATCGGCATTTTTGATCGTGGAGAGGCGATGCGCTACAATAATCGAGGTGCGCCCTTCGGCAAGTTTTTCGAGGGATTGCTGGATGAGCATTTCGGTAGCATTGTCCAGTGCGGAAGTTGCTTCATCCAGAATGAGGATAGACGGGTTTTTGAGGAATACCCGCGCAATGGAAATCCGCTGTTTCTGACCGCCGGAGAGCTTGACACCACGTTCCCCGATGTAAGTATCATAACCATTTTCGAGAGTCATGATGTAGTCGTGAATGTTGGCTTTCTTCGCAGCTTCGATGATTTCCTCATCGGATGCATCAAGATTTCCGTAGGCGATATTTTCCTTGATGGTGCCGGTGAACAGGAAGACATCCTGTGCAACCATACCGATATTCCGCCGCAGGGAATCCCGGGTGAGGGTAGTGATATCCTGCCCGTCAATCGAGATTTTGCCGGACGTTACTTCATAAAAGCGTGGAATCAGATGACAGAGAGTCGTTTTTCCGCCACCGGAGGGACCTACCAGAGCGACGGTGCGGCCTGGCTCAATATGCAGAGAAAGATCCTGAATGACCATATGACGGTTTTCTTCTTCCTTACCGCTTTCATATTGGAAACTGACATGGTCGAAATCAATGGATCCTTTGACCTCTTTTAATTCCTTGGCATTCGGATCCTCAGTTTCTTCCTGCTGTGCCATCAGCTCTTCAAAGCGTTGGAATCCGGTCATGCCGTTCTGAAGCTGTTCAAAGAAGTTGATGAGTTTGCGCACCGGATTGAGGAACATATTGACGTAAAGCAAATAGGCAGTAAAATCACCGGCATTGATTTTTTCATAGTAGAAGAACAATCCGCCTGCCACCAGTACGATCAGGTACATAAAATCGGTAAAAAATCCGGTTGTTGAGAAGAACTTCGCCATGACTCGATAGGAGTCGGATCGCGCTGCCTGAAAGCGGTCATTGAAGATTTTGAATTTGCGTTCCTCATGTCCGCCGCTCACATAAGAACGGGAAACCCGAATACCGGCAATGGAATTTTCCAAGTTCGCGTTGATTTCAGCCATTTCCTGCCGGGTGCGTAGAAAAGCGGCATTCATTTCCCGTCGGATATAGACCGAGAAAACGACCATAACGGGGATGAAAGCGAAAATAATGATGGTAAGCGGGATATTAATGGTGCATAGCAGGACGAATGCGCCGATAATCGTAATCAGGGAGAGGAACAGATCCTCCGGACCGTGATGGGCGAGTTCGGAAATATCCATGAGGTCGTTGACGACACGGGACATCAGACTGCCGGTTTTGTGCTCGTCAAAGAAGGAGAAGGGCAGCTTTTGAAGACGTCGGAAAACATCACGGCGCATATCCGCCTGCATGCGGACGCCGACCACATGACCGTAGTATTGGATAAACCAGTTGAGTCCAGCTTTGAGCAGATAGATCGCCAGTAGGACGATTCCCCAGATGATCAAAAGACGGAGATGACGATTGGGGACGTAATCATTGATCATATTTTTGGCGATCATGGGGTAAAACAGGTCACAGATCGCTACAATAAAGGCGCAGATCATATCCGCACAGAAGAGTCGCCGGTGCGGTTTGTAATAACTGATGAAGTGTCGCAGCATCGACATGACAAGACCTCCCAAATTAACAGAATTAAAATTAGTATATCATATTTTCGTAAAAAACGAAAGGGGAGGTCTTGTCTTTTGTCGATGTATGGGAGAAAATCTACAGGACATTGTGCAGCATGCTGGGAAATTTGATTCAATCGGATGGAAGATCCGCTTTGTTGATCGAGAGATTGCGGGTGGAACTGTCTGCTTCAATCCGGATCCATTGTCCGTTGTACTGGAAAGAGCATTCCATATGCGGGAAGAGATCCCAGCACGGATGGACTTCCAGTTTGTTTTCGGATGCTTCGATGTCAATCCCCATAAAATAGCGAAACGCAATGGTTGCGGGTGCACCGCTCCATGCATGATTTTTGGTGCCCAACAGGAAGAAGTCTTCCCAAAGCGTAGAGTTTTCATTGACAGCAAGATTATAATAACGGGACAGCATGCGGTTTTTGGCGTCGGAGAAATATCCCATTTCGCAGAGTGCGGTCAGGACGAAATTTTCCATATAAACGGTGCTGTTGAATGTACTGAGCAGGATGCGGCGAATTTGAGGATACCGTTGAGGCGGACAGGCACCGGACAGGACCGCCAGTGCATTAGCGCGGTCGTCGACAATGCGTTCATCGGAAGCATAGTGATCCTTTTTCCAGAAATATTCCTCGAATCCAGCTGAGATCGAGGAAATCCGTTCATTCAGAAATGCATCCGCGGAATGATCTCCCAGAATTTCTGCCGCCTTTTTCAGGAACCGGAGGGCAGAGAGATACCATGCATTTTCGATTACCGGTTCGTCGCAGTTATACAAATGATCGAACCAGGGCCAGTTTCCGCGTCGCGGGAGGATTAGGCCGTTTGATCCTACTTCCCAGAGTTGGAGATAGCGGACTGCCGGCTCAAAGACCAATCGGAGTGTGTCGCGGTCGGCTGTATATTTCCAATATTGGGCAACAAGCCCCCATTCGCTGATGGCAGTCAGGCTCTGGCAAGGGAGTTCACTGAAATTTTCGCCGGGGACGTTGCCGACCAGAGTATCGCCTTTGCGCAGGGTAATGAAGTCGTGGATTGCCTTCCGCACCAACAGCATTGCGCGTGAATCAAGCAGAAATGCCGCCTGCGGAACCTGAACGGAAACGTCCCCAATCCATTGACCGCGTTCGCGATCCGGGCAGTCCATAAAGTTGTCCCGCATACAGACGTAAAGGGTTCGGGTGGCCTTTTGTACCAGCTGATTGAGAAGCGGTTCCGAACAGCGGAAACTGCCGGTGATATCGGTATCATATCCGGTATTTCGACAGGCAATCGTACGGATCTGTACAGTTGGTTCGGTGCGGATCCGGATGGATTCCCCGAAAATGGCGATCAGACTTTCCAGACGGTTTTCCCCAGGCTTGCAGATAAATTCCAAACGGTGTCCGTGATACAGGTGCATTTCATCTCCGGGACCGCCCGGCACTTCCCAGCGATCCGTGCAGACGAAAATTTTTTCCCCGCCCTTTGCCGTGACCAAAAGAACCGGGAGCATTGTCATGGCATACGGCAGTTTGGCGATATATTCCCCATCCGCATAAGAGATATCCGGCAGAGGCAATTCTTCTTCTGCACGGGTTTGGGGAATGGGCCGCGGATACAGTCCGCCGAAAATTTTTCGATCCAGAATGACTGCCGGGGAAAATCCTTCCGCAGACTGAAAGGCGGGATCTGTGTCCAGACGGGCATCATAACCGAGATTGTCTCCTCCATAAAGGTAGGAAGGCTTCGGTTCGCCGGGCGTATAAAAGGCAGGATGAACCCGACAGAGAAATTGTTCATCGCTTTGAATTCCCAGCTCCGGGCAGGAGAAGAACAACCCGCCAGAAGAAAGACGGGTATTATTCCGGCCGCCGTTGCCGTAATAATATACCCAGATCACCAAAAGATTGGATCCGAGCCGGAGGCAGGAGGTTAGATCAATTTTATCAGCCCATCCGCATCCGGGAGCACTTTCCCGCAGAAGTCCTCCTTCAAACACCAGTTGCTTTCCATTCAGCCAGAGATAATAGCGCGTTTCTGCCGCAACAATGGCTTCTGCGTGCTGGGGAAGTACGTCCAGCGAAAATTCTCGGCGGAAGACACAGATTTCATTGGGAACAGCAGGGGTACGGTGCCAGATAAAATTTGCTTCTGTCAGAATTGCTTCCATAATCATTCCTCTTTTCAAAATTTGCAGAATTCAAACAGAAAGGCAAGAATCCCGCCTCTGTGGAATGCCCCGTCGGATGAGGGACTGTGAGAGCAGAATACTTGCCTGAAGAAGATTCCGTTGGTGGAATCTGATTTTATTTGTGATAGAATTTTTCTACTTCCTGGAAGAAGGCGTCAATATTCTCCCATTTGGAAGCAGGAGGAATATCGCAGCCGGAAGAAATTACAAAGTTGGGGAATTCGGCACATTCTTCCAGAACAGTATGGGTGGCGGTACGGATGGAGTCGACGGTGCCGTTGCAGAATTCCGCAGCGGGATCGACATTTCCCATAACCAGAGAAGTCGTCGGAAGATGTTCGAGTGCGAGCTTCATGGGAGTTGCATTGCCAATATGATAGATAGACAGATTCAGTTCGGCGAGGTCATCCAGCTGACGGGGAACCGCGTCACCGCAGTTATGATAAGCGAGAAGGAAGGAGTCATCTTCAACGGCATCCCGAATTTCTTTCACATAGGGCAGTGAAAATTCCGCGTTCATCGCGGGCGGCAGCAAGCCTGCCAGCGGTTCTGCCATTACAACCCCGGCAGCACCGACAGCTTTATAAGCTTTGATGTATTCGATCAGGAAAGCAGTTGCCTTTTTCAGAATGGTATGCACCATATCGGGGTCATCGTAGCAGAAAATCATGGCGTCGGAAACTCCGATGAGACGTCCGGCCAGCGAGAACGGACCGATTACCCCAGCAAAAACAGGGCGGTCTGTGATCAGTTCACAAGCCTGCCGAATTGCTTCCACGCAGATCCCAGTGCGTCCGGCACCTACAGACGGAACGGCAAGTGCGTCTGCTTCTTCCTGGGACTGCGCGATGTGCCCAATAATGGTGGGAACTTCATCATCCGAAAAACGAACCTGTGAACCGAATGCTTCCGCTTCAATGGAAAGGTCCATCATGCTGACCGAAGCGCTGGATGGAACCCGATCTGCAACGGCTTTCATTCCTTTTGCCTGAAGAGAACTGTCCATAACCAGTTCTTTTACCGTAATTCCTAGCAATTGAGTGGAGGGGAAGGAGAGGACGGGCATAGCTTTTTTGACGGGGGAAGCTTTCATATCTTCCAGCCATTGTTTCATGTTCATCATTCATACGCTCCTTTGTCGATATTTTATATTCAAGTTAACATCACCGGTGGATTTGTTTTTATTATACCGAAAAGGAAGAGAGAATTCTTGTAAAATTCTTTTGTGTTTGGCTCGTTTTTTTTAAAATTATTCGGCACAGGCAAAAAATGCCGTACCGGCAGGAGTCATTTCCAATCCGGTACGGCTGATTGATTATTGGGTTGGGCCGGATAAGATCCAGCGGCCATCTTCTTTTGTAAATATGGCAGTTTCGAGTGTCAGTTCATCCGCCCGTTCCCGGACTTCCTGCAAAGTCGGCTCATAACGCCAGCTTTCGCCCAGATAGACAAACTCGGTATTCTGCCAGATTCCGGGACGGGGACCGCCGCTGTCTCCGCCGACCACGAGGTCGACGAATTGTACGGTGAGAGTGTCCCCCTCCTCCGTCATGGAGACGGGGTAAAGCCGGTTGATAAAGGAAAATCCGAATCCATCCGCAAACTGGACAATGTCTTCCTCCGGATAATAGGTGGTCATATTGCCGGAGTCGAGCTCAGGCTGTGCCTGATTTCCGTGAGCATCCCGCAAAGCCTCCCGGATCAGTTCACCGGGGAAGAAGAGGTTCTGCGCATATTCCGGATCGCCGTAGGATTCGGCCATGCCGGTTTTTTCAAGAAAATCGTCCAGAGTCTGCACCCAGCTGTCCCATTCCTCGGAAGCCTGGAATTCCTGCTTCAATTCCTGGAAACGGTAATACTCCATTAGATCATAGGAAAGCATCGGATTTCCGGTTTCTGCATTGAAAGAGGTGGTACAGTTGAGAATCTGCTCAATCCGGAAAGTTGTTTCATCCCGATAAAGGCGAGGGTAACGTTCCGATGCGAGATTGAGCGCCTCATCCAATGTTGTTTCGGTGATGGAACCGTCTGCAAAAGCTTCCTCCAGCGTTTGCAGAACGGGCGTTTCGCCTATGGTGTAAGCCAGAACCCAGCTTCCTTTAAAATTGTAGAAGGTGCGCCCGGCGAGCGTGACCGGTTCCAGCTGATCGGGAATCAGCACTTCATCCGCCTTGCGGGATAAATAGTCGGATGAAAAATTGCTGAACTGGAAGAGAATGGTATCTCCATTGCGGGCATAGCCGGAGAGAGTATAGCAGTCATACCGGCGCTGCAGCCCATATTTTGCACAGACCAGATCGATGATATCATGGCGATTAACCTGAATAAGGTCGCTCAGATCTCTGCCGAGGTAATCTGCATCAGAATAGTAGAGATCGCCTTTTGTCCGGATGACTTCATCGAGTTGATCGATTACTGCAAGATCCGTCTGGTAATAGACCGGTTCTTCTGCTGGGTCAATGGGAAGCAGTTCCATCACGGTGCGTCCGTCCAGGCGGTAGAGATTCATCGCGATGAACCGTTCGGAACGATAGGTCAGATTATCATCCGTATATTCGGGGAGTACTGCGGGTGGAACAGAGTCCGGTGTGTAGGACGTCCATGCAGACGGCGTGGAAAATGCATCCACTTCTCCTGCCAGCCATGCACTCCATGCACCCAGGTTTTCTCCTCGTTTCATCAGATAGGTTCCGTTATTGGCCATTTCCATTAGAGCGGCATCTGCCGGATGCCATTCCAGTTCCTGCTTGGGGATGAGGGGGCGCAGATCCGAATGCGAGATGGTATTACGCAGATCTGCCAGAGGGTAGCAGGAGAGAATACCGGTTTCGGAATCAGGCTGCTGGGCGATTGTAATCAGCCAGTCGGAGGAAATCTGTCCCGGAGTGCCGTTGAGGGCAATGGGATCGCTCAGCAGTTTTTGATCCAGATCCAGCAGATACAGGCGCTGACCGCGCAGTTTGTAACTGCGGTCAATGACGGCAGCAGTACTGCGGTCGAGCAGGCAAATCACAACGCGGGGGGAGTAGAAACTGTCGCCGCTCATGCTGTACGGGAATCTGTTTTCTAGCGAGAGGTATTCCGGCGAGTAGGCGCCAAAATCGAGGATGCGGATGGTTTCCAGCGTGTTCTGGTCGATCAGTTCCACCGACCAGCCGTTGGTCATGAGCTGATAGCAGGCGATCGTTTCATCATCTAGGATTTTATAGAAAGAGGCCTGAAGATTCCCAATTGCCCCGCAGTCCGGAGTACCTGCCAGAATCCGGTTTTTCCACCCGTCTCCGTCGCGGACTGCCAGTAAAAATCCGTTATTGGCGGGATAATCATTCATGGAAAGATTCGCCACAACCGTTTTGCCGCCATTGGTAAAGGAAATATCATAGAATCCGGCAAACTGTGACCAGAGGCGTCCGGCATCGGTAAAGAGTTTCTGGAGATCCTGCGTGGACCATAGTGGATAACTTTTATCCCGCTGGGGCGAGGTATTGCTGACTCCGGCGATCACCTCAATGTTATTGGAATCCGCGTAGACAGCTGAGTAGTTGTATGCGGCGGTCAGATCCCGTTCCGGCGGAATATCGTTGCCTGCCCGGTTGAAGGTGGTGTAAAATTCATCGGTTCCATCCTCCCGTGCATTGAGCGACCAAACAAAATCTCCTTGGGTTTCCGAGGTGCCGGAAATTTCAATCTCATATTCAGATTGGGTGCTGGCACGGATTTCAAAGATCTCGAGAGGATCCCGGGAAGTCTGGCGCAAGATTTCGCCGGACTGGAGATCATAAACGGTCAGCAGATTGCTTTCATATCCCCACGATACCAAGTAATTTCCGACAATCTGCATGGTATTCCGCCGGAAATCTGCATTTTCTTCGAGTCGGGTAAATCCGAGCGCATCGTCCTGCCAGACCTGTGTGGAAAATTCCTGAATATTCTGCTGGCTGACCAGAGTTTCCGCTTCAGTATAAACCGACTGATCGAGCAGAACGGCAGACTGATTCCCGTCTGAGACAAGGGTTTTGCCTTCATAAGAAGTCAACCCTAGCAGGAATCTTCCCTGCGGATATATGAGATAAAGGGTCAGATTGGGATACTGCGCTTCTTCCGGAACGTCAATTTCTTCGCCCGGCGTCAGCAGAAGGCTGGCAAGTTCCGGGACAAATTCCGGTGAAGCCGGGAAGTAGAGCGGATAATCGACGCATCCCCACACCTGTTCTGCATTCAAGAGAGAGGAGAGAAGTTCCTGCTGTGCCGAAGGAAGAGCGGCAAATTCCTCGGAAGATTCGAGCAATTTTGCCCGGAGGGTTTCCTCTGTACCGAGGGGAATCTGATATGCAGTTACGGATTCTCCTTCCGAGATCACTGCCATCGAATCAGTCTGAGAGAATTGAATTGTCTGTTCTCCTGCCGTGACGGAGACGGCAGCAGCCGGATACATTTCCGGAACCGCATCGGTTTCCGTCCAGCCATCTTTCTGAAGAAGAGAGGCAGTCTCGCTGTCAGCAGTAACGGTAAGAGAAACGCCGTTCAAATCCACCTGAAGCGAGTCACCGCTTTGAATGGATGGCTGCCGAATAGGGTCGGTCAAAAGGAAAATCGCCCCTGCCGCAAGAATCAAGATGGCCGCAAGAGAAACCCACAGAGTCGGTTTTTTATAAGAAAGTGCGTTTTTGACCCGACTTTTGAGGTTGGATTCGCCGAACATCAGCAGTGGGGAGAGCGGATGATGCTGCCGTACAGAGAGATCCAGCAGTGCGGAAGCATATGTGCGGGCAGATTGTTCTCCCATTCTGGAGAGGACTGCTTCATCGCAGGAAAGTTCCATATCTTTGGCCGAAAATTTGAGCGCCAGCCAGATCAGCGGATTAAACCAGTGAATACAGGTCAGCAGCAGCGACAGGAGACGGATCAAATGATCGCCACGCCGGATATGGATCAGTTCGTGCAGAACCATGCAGACCGCTTGCTGTTCCGGAAAATCTCCTTCGGGAAGGATAATGCGCGGCCGGAAAATGCCGATAACCAGCGGACTGCTAGCATAAGGAGAAACGTAAAGACGGATTGGACGGCGGAAAGGATGCCGCAAAAGCTGATTGCTTTTTTTAAAAAGAGAGGGATCTGCATAAAGATAAGCCGTTTTATATCGCTGCCGCAGCAGAAGATAGATACCGATTCCGCTGAGCAGGAATAAAATCATTCCGCAGAACCAGAGAGATGCTGCGATCACTGGAATCGGCTGATCCCAGATAGGGACCGGTGTAGAAGAATTGGCCGGAGTTTCTTTTTCCGCAGCAGGTGTGGAAGGAGAGACCGGCGATATTTCCGATCCGGCTGAAACAGGAGGTTCTTCTGTCGGTTCCGATACTATGGGAGTTTCCGGTTGCCCAGCGGATTCCGGCGGCTTTATTTGAGCAGAGGGAAAGGAAAGGGGGAATTTGTCGCCGGGAGATCCTGCCAGACCGTGTTCTGCGGTGTATAGTTGGTGTGGGTGAAAATACTGGTAGGACTCGGCAGGGAGATCGGCAAAATCAGCCGCAGGAGAACCAGCCCCCACAAAGCATACGATAACCGTCGGGGAAGTTTTTTTCCAATAAGTACCCGTACCAGCAGAACAATTCCGGCGATAATTCCGGCAGTCAGGCTGATTTTCACAAGTGCGAAAAAGATTTCAATGAGCGTATCCATAATATCCCCTCCTTGCAGTTCAGGGTTTGGTATGTTGGTCGATCAATTGCTTGAGTTCTTCGGCCTCTTCTGCTGTGAATTCTTCTTTGGAGAGAAAATTGGTCAGGAACAGACGGGATGATCCCTGAAACAGACGGTCAATCAGGCTCTTACTTTCGGAAAGGCATACCTGTTCCCGACTGACAAGTGGAGTAATCATGGAATTTTCATTTAATAAAATACCGCGTCCGATCAGTTTTTTGATGACGGTAAAGACCGTAGATTTTTTCCATCCCAGTCTTTCACCTGCCAGCTGAACCAGCATCGTAGAACGGATGGGAGCAGATTCCCAGATGAGTTCCATTAGTCGGAATTCAGCTTCAAAAATTTGTATTTCTGCCATAGAAAAACCCCTTCCTGTGAAAGGTCTATTTCAATAGACCTTTTTCTGCTTACAGGATAGCATACATTTTTTGAAATGTCAATATGTTTACAAAAAAATACGTCCCACCAATTGGTGGGACGTATGGAATCCGGAAAAAATTAATAATTTTCAGGCTTTACCTGGAAGAAGGATCTGGGATGTTCGCAAACTGGGCAAACTTCCGGCGCCTTTTTGCCGATCACGATGTGACCACAATTGCGGCACTGCCAGATTACATCGCCGTCTTTGGAGAAGACTACTTCATCCTCAATGTTTTTCAGAAGTTTGCGATAGCGTTCCTCATGTTCTTTTTCGATCTTGCCGACCATTTCAAAGAGAGCTGCAATTTTGGTAAAGCCCTCTTCTTTTGCTTCTTCCGCAAAGGTCTTGTACATGTCTGTCCATTCATAGTTTTCGCCGGCAGCAGCGTCCTTCAGATTCTCAATTGTAGAGGGGATTCCGCCGTCGTGAAGAAGTTTGAACCAAATTTTGGCATGTTCTTTTTCATTGTCGGCAGTTTCTGCAAAGATTGCGGCGATTTGCTCATAACCGTCCTTCTTTGCTTTGGAAGCATAATACGTGTATTTGTTGCGTGCCTGAGATTCTCCCGCAAATGCGGCTGCCAGATTTGCTGCTGTTTTTGATCCTTTGAGTTCCATAAAAAATCCTCCTCTGTATTATAAATTATTCTGAAACAGAATGCGCCCATTGATCTTTGCCAATCAGGCTGATATCCACCCGTTCAATCTGTAGTCCGTCAATTGGATGTTCCTGCAGGTAACTGTCGATCAGTTCCACCAGTTGGGAATCAGGGCAATCGCGAACCTTACGGGTTTCCTGATCACAGATATGGATATGCTCATAGGTGTTGATATCATAAATCACCGGTTCGCCGGCTGCGCCGACTTTGATGATCAACCCTTTTTGGTCAAAGAGATTGAGAACATTGTAAACGGTTGCGACGGTCATGGAAATTCCGCGCTGCTGCAGGACATCCAAAACCATTTCCGCTGTAACATGAGTATTGAGCTCTTTGAGGACTTTATACACTTCCAGACGCTGCCGGGTAATTTGGATTCCTTTTTCTTTAAAAATATTACGGAATTGATCCACCTTACCACCGTCCTTTCGTTTTTATTATAACGGAAGATCAAAAAAATGTCAAGGGATTTTATAATAATTTTAAAATTCTTGTTCGATTTTTGATTGGGAGGCGAGTTCTCGTTCTAAATATTGACTGGGAGAAAACCCTGTATATTTTTTAAAAATAACGGAGAAGTAGCTGGAGGTTGTATATCCCAGATCGAGAGCGGTTTCAGTTACGTTTCGATTCACAAGAAGCATTTTTTTGGCCCGTTCCACTTTGACGTGGTTGATATATTCACGCGGTGGTGTACCGGTTTCCTCTTTAAATTTGACCTTGAATCGGGACAGGGAGAGTCCGCATGCCTGCGCGACATCCTCCAAGTCAATCGAATCTGCAATATGATCCTGAATATAGGAGACGGCATCGCCGATTCGGTCAGACTGACGGAGATGCGGAGAAAGAGAGAGGCGTTTCATTCGGAAGAGGGCGCTGACCAGTAATTGTTGCCCCATACTGTGTGTCAGCGGCTGGGGATCGCGGAGATCGGCAAATGCTTCGGTCAGCATCTGACGAAGAAGTGCATCACCGGTAAAGAGACGCGGCAGTGTATGCAGAGCTTCCCGCAGGATAGCAGCATTCTCCTCATCGAGTCCCAGAAAAGGCAAGTCAGGAGACAAATCAATCTGCATCCAGATCAGATCACAGATGCTTTCCGGGTGGATACCGGAACTGTGTAATTCATTTGGATAAGCGACAAAAATATCCCACCCGGATAAGTTAAAATGTTCCGTTTCGGTTTCATAGACTTGGAATCCCTTGAGAAGAAAGACGATTTCTACACAATTCTGATGAATATGCGGCTGAACAGGTCTGCTGGCATGTGTGTTGGAAAAAATACCGAAGGTGCGTAGTGCCGGAATTTGAGTTTGGACTGGGGTTAAAATTTTCCGATGTTCCTCCCAGCAATAGGAATCCACAATGTTGAGATTCATAATCATTCCTTCCAATGATCGAGCATTTAATTTTGTATTGCAAATTGATTTGATTGCAAAATGAATTTATATTTATTATACTGGAGATAAGGGCGTTTTGCAAGTATAGGAAAGGGGATTTTTATGACATCAAAGGAATTGGTACTTCGTACCTTGGAATTCCGCAATACAGACGGGCGGGTGCCGCGTCAATTGTGGAGTCTGCCGTGGGCAAATGATAATTGCCCGGAGATGATGAAAAAACTGGCGGAAGATTTTGTATGGGATTTTGACGGTCCTTCCGTCAAATATGCGCAGCGTGCTGTCACCAAAGGGGATCCTTATGAAATCGGAGAATATGTGGATGAGTGGGGATGTGTTTTTACCAACATTCAGAAGGGTGTAATTGGAGAGGTAAAACATCCGCTGGTCTGCGAAGACGACTGGAGTGACGCGTACAAAGTTCATATTCCAGAGGAACTGCTTTCGTTTGACATCGCCCAGGTGAACGAATCCTGTCGAGAAAAACAGGAGAAATTCCTGCTTTGCGGCTGCTGTCCGCGCCCGTTTGAGCAGCTGCAGTTTATCCGGGGAACTGTCAACCTGTATATGGATTTGATGGATCCGCCGGCGGGAATGCTGGCGTTTCTCGAGAAAATGCATGACTATTACTGCCGCCTGCTCACGAAATGGGCGGAAACCGATGTGGATGCGCTGAATATGATGGATGACTGGGGTTCCCAGAATGACCTGCTCATCAATCCTCGCATCTGGGAACAGATTTTTATGCCGATGTATCGAGATTACATTGAAATTGCCCATTCGCACGGTAAAAAGATGTTCATGCATTCGGACGGCAATACGCTGCGGATCATTCCCAAGCTGATTGATTTGGGTCTGGATGCCATCAACAGTCAGATTTTCTGTATCGGCGTGGATAATCTGGCACAGTATCGCGGGAAAATTACATTCTGGGGAGAAATCGACCGCCAGAACCTGATCCCGCGCGGCACGCCGGCAGAAATTGATGCAGCGGTGCAGAAGGTGTACGACACGCTCTGGCAGGATGGCGGCTGCATTGCACAGTGTGAATTCGGCGCAGGCGCCAATCCCGACAATGTGCATCGGATTTATGAAAAGTGGAGTTCCCTGCGTCCATAAGAAAAATCCCGGAGAATTTTCTCCGGGATTTTGTGTTATCGGATGAAGTTGGTGCGGTTTCCGGACTCAGCCTGCGGGGGAAGAATTCCGGCTTGTTTTCCGGCTTCGATGCATTTGAGCAGCCACGCCAGATTGCGTGCGGCATTACGCATGGTCTGCAAGCCTTCCTGATCCTGCAGCACTTCAGCCGGCGAGTTGCCGTGAACCATGTTCCAATAAGTGGAGGAGACCACCGGCATTTCATTGATGGTGAAATGCTTGGTTACAGCATCCAGCGAAGCTGTGGTGCCTGCTCTTCTTGCGGAAACGACAGCAAACCCCGGTTTGTGGGCAAAGACGGATTTTCCGGCATAAAATGCACGATCCAGTACCGAAAGCAGCCGTCCGCTTGGATGCGCGTAATAAACCGGCGTGCCGAAGATAAATCCATCTGCTTCAGCAGCGCGCTGCAGGAGGGTATTGACGCAGTCGTCGTCAAAGATACAGGCGGGAATTGGCTCTCTGCGGCATTTTCCGCAGCCGATGCAGTCGCGGATCGGAGAAGAACCGATCTGGAAAATCTCGCAGGCAATTCCTTCCGCTTCCAGAATCTTGGCAGCTTCCTTCAATGCCGTATAGGTGCAGCCTTCCGGCCGAGAACTTCCGTTTACCAGTAAAACTTTCATTGTCATACCTCCTGACTGTCTGATTGGTGTTGGCTTAATCTGTTGGAAGGGTCTTTTTCAAATCCTGCCAGAGTGAGAAAAGTTCGCGGGTTTCCGTTTCAAAGAGGAGATTCCAGGTGGTATCGGGTTTGACGCGGCAATGCATGCCAACCGGAAGTCCGCAGAGACTCATATGGAATTTGGCATTATGCGGATAATCCTGCCGTTCGATAAAGGAAGCAACTGCAGCAAAATGCTGTAAAATCTCCGCTGTTTCCGGTTCCTGTTGCCAGCGGTGTGTCAGGCGGACATACAACTCGGGATGGAAGTTCGCCATTACGCCGCAGAATCCAGATGCCCCTGCTTGAAGAGAGGGCAGAAGGGTAGCGGAATTCGCATTGAAAAGTTTGAGTGGGGTGCCCTTTACGGCCGCAAGTTTTTCCCGAATCTGCGCAAGGTCGCAGCTGGTGTCCTTGAGGAAGGAAAACCGTCCGGTTTCCGCGCACCATCTGAGCAGGGAGGGGGAGAGCAGGCGTTTGTAAGGATAAGGACATTCGTAAATTCCGAAGTCACAATCCGGCACTGCCTCCAGAATACGCGCTGCATTTTGCTTCCAGACTTCCTCCGATTCCTCCGGACCGGCAAGTCGGTTACTGACCAAAACTACGGCATCCGCACCGCAGGAAGCCGCCCGGCGAAGTTCCGCAATCTGATCCTCGATTCCGTCCGAAATGTGTCCGGAAACGACAACCTGCATCCGGCCGGCAGCTTTTTCTACGACAAAACGGCCGATTTTTTCCCGTTCATCCGCGGTCAGGAAAAACATTTCACTGGACTGGCAGACTGAAAACAGACCATCCACTCCGGCAGCTGCATACCATTCCACCATAGCCTCCAATGCCGGATAATCCACCTGATTGTCTGCGGTAAAGGGAGTGAGCATCGTCACCCATACACCATCGCGAATAAGATGTTTCATAAAATCCCATCCTTTTTCCATTATAGTTGAATTTCCCAGAAGGAAATACTTTTTCTTTTCCAGGTATATGTGAGGAAAATACGGGTACCGTCGGCGATGACGGCCGGATATGAAAATTCTGCGGAGTGCTGATTGTAATCTGTGTCCAGATGTTCCAAAATTATGGGATCACTCCAGGTTTCACCCTGATCTTCCGAAACCAGAAAGGCTATGGTGGCACGACTTGCCCAGTTTCCGGAAATCGGATTGCAGACCAGAACAATGCGGCCGTCCTCCAGTCGCACTGCATCCAGGCCGCTGTTATTGTTCGGGAGGGAGGTCTTATGGACCGGTTCCCAATGAATGCCTCCGTCTGTGGATCGTGTCTGGAAGATCCATCCTTCGGTGCTGCGCATCAGAGCGTGAAGAATATGGTTTTCATCTTCCCAGAACGTCGGCTGGATGATTCCCTTTCCTTGCAGGGATGCATGATCAATCGGCATAAAAGTTCCTTTCATCCAGCTCTTCCCGCCATCCGTGGAACGGTCCGCAAAACAATCCCAGCGATCTGCTGTTTCCACCGAAGCGGGCGCAAGAATTGTACCATCATGCAGACAGATGCATTTATTTTTGACCGGTCCGCGTCCTCCGGAAAGATCTCCTGTCACCAATTCTTCGGGTTCCGACCAATGGATTCCTCCATCAGAGGAACGCCGCACAAAGGTTTTCCATTCCGGGATTTCCTTCCCGACTTTATAAAAGAGGGTCAGGATTCCGTCCCGGTAAAGGAGTACCGGATTCCAACAGGGAATCCCTTCTGCATCTGCGGCTTTGACAGGAACTGTCCAGCGTCCCTCCATGCGGCGGGAAAACCAGATGGCGACATCCGGAGATTTTTCATGGGTGCCGCCGAACCATGCCGTTGCCAGCACGCCGTCCGGCAGCAACGCCAATGTAGAAGCATGGCACTGGGGAAAATATTCCCCCTCGCCAAAGAGATGCTGATGATTGAGAACGCGATATTCCATTTCCAGCCCTCCCAGTTTTTGGTTTAGTTATGCGGAAATTCCATCTGTTCGTCGGTAGTCGGCACAGCAGTCATGACCAGCTGTAATGTACCGCCTTCCATCAGTTCCCGAACCGTCAGCCATTTGCGGGAAAGTTCTTTTCCATTGAAGAGCACTTTTTCCACATAAATGTGATCCGGCGCAAAGTTTTCTGCTTCAATGCGCAGAGAATTTCCGTTGCTCAGGCGTATGGTAGCAGCCTGCACCATTGGCGTGCCAATCAGGATCAGATTCTGTCCGGTAACCGGGAAAAGTCCGATGGTATTCCAGACGTACCAGGAAGACAATCCGCCGGAATCGTTGTTTCCGGACAATCCGCCGCGGCCGGTCGTGAACATATAGCGGAAGGCATCGCGGATAATTTCCGCAGTCTTGTAATGCTGATTCAGATACAGATAAAAGTATGGAACTTCCATATCCGGTTCGTTGTTGGTACCCTCAAAACGCTGATAGTGGTTGGTGTTCCAGTCGTTCTGCTGACCAGTCATGCCCTCAAATTCCTGCGGAGCGGGTTCGGAGGTGAATCCAAAGAAGGCATCCAGATCATCAATCAGTTTCTGACGGTCCGGGTAGAGTGCAATGCGTTTTTCCATATCGTGCATCAGACGGTAGCTGTATGTCTTGATGTGACCTTCGTAGAAATCGCTTTCACACAGAATGCCGGTATTCTTGTCGTAGGCGCGATCGCCCCAGGATGAGAACTCGCGGAATTTTTCTGCCAGTTCCGGATGTCCCAGATCGTCCGCCATTTTTGCCGCACTGAGGCAGGCTTCTGCATAGTCAAGGTAGTGGGTGATCCGAGTTGTGTGTCCAACGGATTTATTTTTGGCAGTCAGATCAAGGTCGATAATCCGCAGGGCACGTTCCCAGTCAACGCCTTTGACGCCGCGCCAGTATGCATCCACAATCCCATAAACGGCCAAAGACAGCGCCTGCTGCGACTCCAAACCAGAAATGGAGACCTGAGACATGACAATGGTATTCGGGAATTCTCCCTGATATTCTCCTACATTTAGGAGACCGTTGACAATTCCTGCGGCATTTTTATCGAAGAGAGTAAAGATGAGCGGCAGTGCAGTCTTGTATTGATCCCACAGAGTAGCAAATTCCAGATAACAGTCCGGCCGAAGATTCCAGAATGGGCTTTCATTTTCAAAGTTGGACGGCTTGATCAAACTCTGATACAGAGCGGAATAGAAGATTTCTTTCTGTTTTTCATCCGGAGTTTCAATCTCGATGCAGGAAAGTGTGTCTTTCCAAATCTCTGCTGCCCGCTGCTCTGCTTCATCGAAGGACAGGTCCTTCAAATTGGAGTAAGCCTGATCGTTGCTGCGCATGGAGAAGGCAATCTGCAATCCGAGCGTTTTTCCTTCTTTTCCGCTGCAGAGAAGGTGAAGCTGATGTCCATAGGGATCCGGAAGAGTCACTTCTGTGCCGGAAACGGACTGTTTGTTGAGCAGAATGGAACATTCTGCCTGCGGATCATCAAAGCGAATGCAGGCATAAATAGGCAGATCGCAGAAAATATAGGCATCATAGCAGCCGGGGCTGCGCCGAGAGATTTTTGCTTCGAGGATCCGGTTTTTATCGTGATCCTTCATGGCAATACCGCATTGCAGCAGGTCGATTGCCACAGTGGGGGAACTTTCTTGGAATGTATAACGATGGAAGATACTTTTTTCAGCTGCAGCCAGTTCTGCCCGAATGCCGGTTTTACCCAATCGGCACGTATAGTATCCCGGATGCGCAGCTTCTTCCGCCAGCGGATGGAGAGTATCCGCTTCATCGATTCCGCCGGCAAGCGGAATCACCCGGAAGAAATTATAGTATTTCAGAATGGCGCCGGTTCCGCTTACCTGAAAGTGGGTGAAGCCTTTGCAGAGACGTTCCGAGAAATATTTACCGGGGCGGGCAAAGGAGTTGGGGCGGTAGACGCCGTATCCGGTGGGATATCCGCCGGAATAGGCTAGCGCGGAAACCATTCCGAAAGGCAGGACGGATCCCGGATGGCAATTTCCAGCCTGTGCTTTCAGTTTATACCATTTGGCAGCCAATCCTTCCGGCTTTGGAAGATGGCTTTCTTCGCTGGCCCAAAACAAATCTGCATAATCGAAACCGTTTTTTTTCATGAATTTGGATTCCTTTCCATAATTTGATAAAAAGCCAGAGCAAAACAGATGGTGTTCTGCTCTGGCCAAAATTTTTACAGGTTTTCCGGAAGTTCAATAGCAACTTCATGGCCGCATTCCGAAGAGCGGATAATGCCGTCAATGATCGCCTGATTATAGATAATTTGAGAAGTCGGGATCGGAGCCGGCTTATTCTCCAGGATTGCATCAACGAAGGAACGAACTTTGAGATAGAAACGGTCTTCGCCTTTATCTGAAAGCGGAACAGGAGTATAAGTCGGAGTACCGAACTGGTCGTGGAAGAGGGTAACATCACCGCAGCTGCCATCCCATGCGCCGCCCCAGAGGGAGTCCGGGTTAGCCGGTTCAATCTTCAAACCGGCATCGGTACCGAGAATGATGGTAGCACCGGTAGTATTCATGTGCATCGCCCAAGACATCCGGAAGTCCAGAGTAATGCCGCCTTCCAGACGGATAAATGCTGCCGAGAAGTCATCTACGCTGAAGCGTTTTGCATCTTCGGGAGGGGTATATTTGGGGTTCTTGCCAAAGTAATCGTATGCGGTTGCGGAGACAGTCAGAGGTTTCGGATAGCCGATGGCGTTGAGTACCATATCCAGCGCGTAGCAGCCGATATCAGCCAGTGCGCCGACGCCGGCCAGATCCTTTTCAATGAAAGTACGGCCGGGAATACCGCGCCGGCGGCCGCCGCCTGTCTGGATGTAGTAAATTTTTCCCAAAACTCCGGAATCCACCACTTCTTTGATTTTACGCATCCGAGAGTCATAGCGGGGCTGGAAGCCGATGGTCAGAATTTTACCGGTTTCCTTCTCTACCTTCATGATTTCGAGTGCTTCATCAAGGTGAACTGTCATCGGTTTTTCAAGTAAAACATGGCAGCCTGCTTTCAGGGCCTGGATGGCGCAGACTGCATGTGTCGTGTTATATGTACAGACACTGACTGCATCGGGTTTCATTTCCCGCAGCATCACATCATTATCTGTGTAATCTTTGGCATCAGAGAGGCCGAATTCATCCAGAAATGCGCGTGCTTTGCCGGGAATGATATCGGAACCGGCTACGATTTCAATATCCTCCATTTTTGCATAAGCGCGCATATGGGAGTGTGCAATTCCTCCGGTTCCGATAATGGCAATCCGAAGTTTTTTCATACTGATCATCCTTTCCAACCACACCTGTCTTCATAAAAATGGCGGGCACACGAATCCTGTGTACCCGCACCAAACTGACAAGGGCATTTTTTGTTATTATATCGCGATTTGAAACCGTTTTCAAGCGACAAAACAAACAAAAAAGCATAAATTTTTTAGAATAATCACAGAAAAATTAGCCAGCATTTTCCCCAGCCAAAACTCCGGTAGAAAAGGCAATCTGAAGATTAAATCCTCCGGTATATCCATCTACATCCAGTATTTCACCGGCAAAGAATAATCCCTTCACCAGCTTGGATTCCATTGTCTTGGGATTGACCTGCCTCGTATCAATGCCGCCGGATGTGATAATGGCTTCTTCAATGGGACGGAAACCTGTCGGAGTCAACGTATAATGCTTCAGTGTATCCAGTAATGCATGCCGTTGCTCTTTTGTGATGGCATTCACCTTGGTTTCAAAGGGAATTCCGGCACGCTTTAGCAGAACCGGGATGCTTTTCCGTGGAAGGAGTTCGCCCAGGCTGTTGATAATATCCTTATTCTGATATTTGGCAAAATCCCGCAGCAGACGACGATCCAGCTGTTCCGGAGTCAACCCCGGTTTCCAGTCAATGGCAAGAGAATATCCGCAGCCTTCCAGCATGGAGGCATAGAAGGATTCTCCCGCCTTATCTGTCGGCTTTTTGCCCTCCATATGGGCGGATGCAGACAATACCAGTGGACCACTCAACCCGAAATGGGTGAAAAGGAGTTCACCGAGTTCTTCGTAAATAATTTTTCCTTTTTTCGCAACAGACAGTGTTACATTTTTTAAGGAAAGTCCCTGCATTTCGCGCGGCTCTTTTTCCTTTGTCAGTATCGGAATGAGGGAGGGAACCGGCGGGATAATGGAATGACCTGCCTGCTCTGCCAGTAAATATCCATCTCCGGTGGAACCGGTGAGTGGATAGGATTTTCCGCCGCAGGCAAGAATAACTGCCGATGCTCTCTGTTCACTGCCATCTTCACATTTTACACCGTTCACAGTGCCATCTTCTCCAAAGAGTAACTGGGTGGCTCTACCTGTTCGGACAGTAATACCGGGAATTTTCAGACCGTTTTCCAGGATACGTGCCACGTCAGCAGCTTTGTCCGATTCGGGGAAAACCCGGTTTCCTCGTTCCGTTTTCAGTGGAAGTCCCCGGCTTTCAAAAAAATCGATGGTGTCGGCAGGAGAGAAACGTGCAAACGCTGAGTATAAAAAACGCGAATTTCGGGGAATGTTAGCCATCAGCGTATCGCGGTCGCAGTTATTAGTGATATTGCAGCGCCCTTTTCCGGTAATCAGCAATTTGCGTCCCAATCGCTCATTCCTTTCCAGCAGCAGGACAGACTTGCCCACCGAGGCGGCTGTAATAGCTGCCATCATGCCGGCAGGACCGCCTCCAACAATAATCAGATCGGTCTGATTCATAGAGTCTCCTTTCTAATTTTTTTGGTAAACGTGGTACTCGTCCCACAAATTTTCTAAATGTTGGAAAGTATCCAAAACATCCTCCTGTTTGTTCATACCAATTTGTACCAGCAGAGCATTAATGAGACTCAGTGGTGCAACCAGCGAATCGACAAAAGAATTCATATCACTTCTGGCTGCTAAAAGATAAGTGGCATCTTGGGCAAGCGGAGAGTTTGGGCCATCTGTAATGGCAACAATTTTTGCGCCGGAACGTGCTGCAAAAGAGAAAGCCTGTATGGTCATATTGGAATAACGAGGAAAACTGATGCCGATAACCACATCTTCTTCATTAATCCGCATAATTTGTTCGAAAAGCTCACTCGAACTTGTTGTTGTTACCAGCTTAACATTCTCAAACATTAAATTAAGGTAATAATGGGCAAATCGAGACAGTGCTGAAGCACTGCGGTCTCCGATAACGTAAATCTTCCGAGCGTTGGCAATCGCAGCCGCAGCGCTTTCGAATTCCTCTCGAGAAGTTTCCTCGAGTGTCCGTTTGATTTTGTCCATATCCTGGGTTAGAACCTCTTCCAGAATACTACCAGTTCCCATTCGATCCCGGGTAACTTCGATCCGTTGGACGGAAGTTAATTGAGTGCGGATAATCTGTTGTAGTGCTCGGGAAAGTTCCGGATACCCATTAAATCCGATTTCATATGCAAACCGGACAACAGTGGATTCGCTGACCCCGACTGTAGTTCCCAACTTAGCAGCTGTCATAAAAGCCGCTTTATCGGAATGTTCAGAAATATAATTGGCTATTTTCTTTTGACCTTTGGAAAATTCCGGATATTTTTTTTGAATTTCCGCAAGAATGTCCATGGTGATCCTCCTCTATGAGGGTATTTCTATTCTATTATAATGGTTTTTGGATTGTTTTGCAAGAAGACTTTAGTTTTCCTGCAAAATGACTGAAAGAACAGCCACATTTCGATAAAATTTGGATAGGACTGCAAAAGAATATTCGTTTATAAAAAACATAAGGAAAATTCATATTTTTTTTAAAAATACCCCTTGACAAGAGATGAGAATCGTGCTAATCTTATATTAGCACTCGGAGATAGTGAGTGCTAAAGTAACACGGAGAGAGGTGAGGATGGTGAAAGCGCTGGATGCGCGGAAACTTGATATTCTGAAACTGGTGGTGGACCGTTACATCCGTACCGGCGAGCCGGTTGGTTCCAAAACGGTTTCCGAGGCGCTCAGTTATGCGGTATCGCCTGCCACCATCCGCAACGATATGGCCGCACTCGAACGGCTGGGTTATCTGGAACAGCCGCATACCTCGGCAGGAAGGGTTCCTTCTTATCGTGGATATCGGTTTTATATTGCGAATTTGATGACCCGTCAGCCGCTTTCCGAGTATGACCGCCGGATGATTGAAGAAACGCTGCTGAACGGCGATCTGAATCCCCGGACGCTGATCGAAAATGCTGCCGACTTACTCGCACAGGTAACCGGATGCGCTGTCGCAAGCGCTTCCAATCGTGTAGATTTTTCGGTCATTACAAGGCTCGACGTCATTCCCGCCGGACGCAGATTGTACGCTTTGCTGCTGATTACCTCCAGCGGCGTGGTGGAAAATCGGGTCTGTCGATTGGATTTTGAACTGTCCAATGAACAAATTGCCTTTTTTGTCAATTTCATCCGTCAGAATCTGACCGGAATGCGGATTGATGAATTGACCAGCCAGAAGCTGGTGGAATTGGGCGTATCACTGGGAAATTATGGCGCAGCACTTGCACCGCTGCTTTACGGAATCTATGATATCGTAGGAAAGCTGCGGCAGCAGAAACTGGAAGTGCGAAATGAAAGCGCACTTTTGGCAAGAGAGGATTTTCAAACCGAAAGCATCAAGGGCTTTTTGGAAGCACGCAATCATTTGGAACCGCTGCTCAATCAGGGGTGGAATGGACTTCAGATTATTTTCGGCGATGAAAGCGAGGAATTTTGTGTAGCAAATTCCAGCATGATCGTTACGGGGTACAGCCGGGCAGGAAAACCTGCGGGAAGTTTCGGCGTAATCGGTCCGCTGCGGCTAGATTATAGTCGATTGATTCCGTATATTGAATATCTGTCGGATACCGTTTCGCGGCTGATTACTGAGCAGTATGACGAACGAAAGGAATGATTCTCAAAGTGGGTAAGAAAGATCTCGAAAAGGAAGAGCAGACAACTCCAGAGGAGAAAGTGGAGGCTGAAGATCAGGCTGCAGAAACTTCGGAACAGAAAGAAGCTTCTGAACAGACCGAGCCAAAACCGGATGAACTGGAGGAGTTGAAGAAGGCAAATGCAGAACTTTCGGATAAGATTTTGCGTCAGATGGCGGAATTTGATAATTTCCGGAAGCGCACCGTCCGCGAGAAAGAGGAAATCGGTGCAGTTGCCAAAAGCAAATGTATTTCCGAACTTCTTCCTGTTTTAGATAATTTTGAACGTGCCATGCTGACAGACTGCGGCGATGCGGAGTTTAAAAAGGGAATGGAAATGATCTTCAAAATGATGAAGGATACCCTGGCAAAACTCGGCGTCGAAGAAATTGAAGCAGAAGGCAAGCCGTTCAATCCGGAACTGCATTATGCAGTCTCCACGGTGGAGAGTGAAGAGCTCGAACCGAATACGGTAGCTAATGTCCTGCAGAAGGGATACCAGTTGAACGGAAAAGTAATCCGTCATGCTATGGTTGCCGTTGCAAATCCGTAAAAAATATGATTGAAATAAATCAAACGAATTGATGCGATTTATTAGGAGGAATTATTTATGGGAAAAATTATCGGTATTGACCTTGGTACTACAAACTCTTGTGTAGCCGTTATGGAAGGCGGCGAACCTGTTGTTATCACAAATCACGAAGGCGCCCGTACAACTCCTTCGGTAGTAGCTTTTTCTAAAGATGGCGAACGTATGGTAGGCCAGGTTGCAAAACGTCAGGCAATTACCAACCCCGACCGCACCATCAGCTCCATCAAACGTCATATGGGCTCTGATTACAAAGTAAATATTGATGGCAAAGCCTATACTCCGCAGGAAGTTTCCGCAATGATTCTGCAGAAACTGAAATCCGATGCCGAAGCTTATCTGGGCGAGCCGGTCACCGAAGCAGTCATCACCGTTCCGGCATACTTCACCGACGCTCAGCGTCAGGCAACTAAGGATGCAGGCCGCATTGCAGGTCTGGATGTTAAGCGTATCATCAACGAGCCGACCGCTGCTGCTCTTGCATACGGCATGGACAAAGAGGGCGACCAGAAGGTTATGGTTTATGACCTTGGCGGCGGTACCTTCGATGTTTCCATCATTGAGATGGGCGAAGGCGTTCAGGAAGTTCTGGCAACTGCCGGTAACAACCACCTCGGTGGTGACGACTTTGACCAGCGCGTTATTGACTGGATGGCAGAAGAATTTAAGAAAGAAAATGGCATTGACCTGCGCAATGACCGTATGGCAATGCAGCGTTTGAAAGAGGCTGCTGAAAAAGCAAAGATTGACCTGTCTGGTATTACCACAGCAGATATCAACCTGCCCTTCATTACCGCAGATGCAACCGGCCCGAAACATCTGACCATGACCCTGACTCGTGCAAAATTCAATGAATTGACCGCAGACCTCGTAGATGCTACCATGGGCCCGGTCAACCAGGCACTGAGCGATGCTGGTCTGAGTGCAAGAGAATTGGATAAGATTCTGCTGGTCGGTGGCTCTACTCGTATCATTGCAGTACAGGAAGCGGTTGCACGTGTAACCGGTAAGGAACCTTCCAAGAATCTGAACCCGGATGAATGCGTAGCAATCGGTGCAGCTATCCAGGGCGGTGTCCTCGGCGGCGAAGTAAAAGGCCTGCTTCTGCTCGACGTTACTCCTCTGTCTCTGGGTCTGGAAACCCTGGGCGGTGTCTTCACCAAGATCATTGAGCGTAACACCACCATCCCGACCAAGAAATCCCAGATCTTCTCTACCGCTGCAGACGGCCAGACTTCTGTTGAAATCCATGTCCTGCAGGGTGAGCGTGAATTCGCAAAGGATAATAAGACCCTCGGTATGTTCCGTCTCGATGGTATTCCGGCGGCTCCCCGCGGAGTTCCGCAGATTGAGGTAACCTTTGACATCGACGCAAACGGCATTGTGCATGTTTATGCAAAAGACCTCGGCACCGGCAAGGAACAGCAGATCACTATTACCTCTTCTACCAACATGTCCAAAGAGGATATTGATAAGGCTGTCAAGGAGGCAGAGGCTTTCGCAGCGGAAGATAAAAAGGCTCGTGAAGCAGTCGACATCCGCAACGGTGCAGATCAGATGGTATTCCAGTCTGAAAAAACTCTGGGCGAAATCGGCGATAAGGTAGATGCTTCCCAGAAAGCAGAACTGGAAGCTAAGATCAACGACCTGAAAGAAGCACTGAAAGGCAATGACATTGAGGCCATCAAGGCGAAACAGGATGAATTGCAGAAAGTCTTCTACGCAGTTTCCGAGAAACTTTATCAGGCACAGGCCGCTCAGCAGCAGGCAGCTGGCGGTGCAGCAGGCCCTGATATGGGTGCAAATCCCGGTGCAGGCACTGCGAACGGCGATCCCAATGTAGTGGATGCTGATTTCCGTGAAGTAAACGACGACAACAAGTAAGAAACGCGCTGAAAGGGCGGGCATACTGCCTGCCCTATGGTGCTGTTTGCAGATAATTGGAGGTACCGCCATTGGCTGAAAAACGTGATTATTATGAAGTGCTGGGTGTGCAAAAAGGTTGTTCCGATGACGAGCTGAAAAAAGCATATCGGAAACTTGCCAAACAATATCATCCAGACTTGAACCCCGGCGATAAACAGGCCGAGGAGAAATTCAAAGAGGTCAACGAGGCTTATGAGATCCTCTCCGATCCCCAGAAACGCTCCCGCTATGACCAGTTCGGCCATGCGGGCGTCGATCCTTCCTATGGAGGAGGCGCAGATCCGTTTGGCGGGGCCGGCGGGTTCGGCGGCTTTGATATGGGAGATATCGGCGATATCTTTGAGGGATTTTTCGGCGGCGGATTTGGCAGTTCCCGCCGCGCTAATCCGAATGCACCCAGACGGGGCAGTGATATTCGGACCCAGGTTACGATTTCTTTCTTTGAGGCATGCGCCGGCGTGAAAAAACGTATTAGTATCGCAAAAACGGAATCTTGTCCGGATTGCCGCGGTACAGGTGCGGAAAACGGGACAGCTATGAAGACCTGTCCGGACTGCGGCGGAACCGGTCAGGTTCGTGTGCAGCAGCGGACACCTTTCGGCATGATCAGCAGCCAGCGTCCCTGTGAAAAGTGCGGCGGCCGCGGCCGGATTATTGAGAAAGCTTGTCCAAAATGCGGCGGCAGAGGAAGTAACAGCACAACCAAAACTGTGGAAGTGCAGATTCCTGCAGGTATTGATGATGGACAGACCCTTTCTCTTGGCGGACAGGGAAATGCAGGTGCAAACGGGGGACCGGCCGGCGATTTGCTGGTATTGGTTTCCGTACGGCCGGATAGTCTGTTCACTCGAAAAGATTATGATATTTTCTGTGAAATCCCAGTATCCTTCTATCAGGCAGTCACTGGCGATGAATTGACCGTTCCCACTATAGATGGTAATGTAAAATACAATTTGCCGGAGGGAACGCAGCCTGGTACAGTATTCCGTCTTCGTGGAAAAGGCGTACAGCGTCTCAACGGACGTGGACGTGGTGATCAGTATGTCACAGTTACAGTAGAAGTGCCGCGAAATCTGACCAAGGATCAGCTGGATAAACTTCGTGCGTTCGATGATGCGGTAACGGAAAAGCAGACCGCAAAAAAGAAAAAGTTTTCAGATAAATTGAAAGAGATGTTTGAAAATCGAGAGGCTGATTAAGTAAATCAAAAGAATCCCCCTTTGGCTAAAAAGGCCGAAGGGGGATTTTGAATATCATACGTGCAAAATTTGATTTTGCCAGAACAGAGCTTTTTCGATGGTGAGAGCGGAAATTTCCTGAACAGCTTCAAAGTCCACAGCTTTTCCGTAAGCTTCTTCAATCCGGTCATGAATGTTTTTGGCTCGACGAAGAGAACGGACGGCAGCATCCAGAATCTCATCGGCAGCGCGTCGATTGAAGCGAAGCCTCTGTTTGCGCCGGGAAAGCGCTTCCATATCCGTGAATCGGCTGAAACTAATAACACGGTATGGTTCCGGAATGGATTCGAGCGGAATAGCACGGCTGCCTGTTACAAAAGCTAACCCTAGTTCAGGAATCAGAAGATGATCGATTTTTCCATATGGGTTGAGTGGGCAGAAACAGGTGTAAATTGTCACGCCACATTCCATCAGTAAGGCACGAAGCGCTGTCAGAAGCAGATTGGAAGCGGCACCATATGGATCTTTGATATAATAAATTCGGGGAAATGCAGCCAATGTTTGCAGAAGAGCGATGTTTCCTTTTGGAGTAACTGCGGTAAGAAGACGGCGTTTTTCCACCGATTCTCCTCGTCTTCTGCGACATTCTCGCGCAACGATATTGGCTGCGGTTTTAGCAATTTTAGCAGTATCGGTGCAAGCCAATGCGATGCTGGTATTGTCAGCCAGCAGAGAGTGCGCCGCGCTCAAAAAGCGAACACACTGTTGATGGCAGGCGGAATTTTGTTTGCAAAGTGAGAGAATTTCCATACGATTCTGCTGAAGAATTTCTTCATCCCAGCACGCACAGAGATTAACAACCGATTCACATGCGCCAGGATATTGCGGTTCAATTACATGAGGGGGAGTAGCATCTGCGATGGCAATACCGGAATCCGGAAAGATGACAGCATCCAAAGAATCCGGATCGGATGAACAGTGGATGTATTCAAAAAAAGGTTCCTGTTCGGATAAAAATTGTGCTGCCGTTCGCATCAACGTAGATTTTCCGGTGCCAGGGCCGCCTTTGATGGGGAACAGGAGCCCTTCCTCAGTCATGCTGGTCAACTGATCGGAAAAGGAAACAAATCCGGAAGGCGAATTTGCCCCCAGAAAAAAATGTAATGGGTGTTCGAAATTCATGGTTTCAATCCCTCCAACCTGAAAGCTTTTTGAGAGAATGCCGCCTAATAGGAGGCGGCTTATTCCATGTTATTCTGATTCTTCCGAATTTGATACAAAATCTTTTGGAAAAATCCGTGCAATGTCCAGAAATTTGTGCTATAATAAGGAAAAGTATTTTGGATAAATGTTTCAAACCAAAAAAAGTTTGGTTTTGAACAAAATTTATCATAAGTTTGAGGAGGCTTTCTACATGATCTATCAGAAACTTTACCCCGATGGGAAAGCAAAAGCATTGACCTTCAGCTATGATGATGGTGTGATTCAGGATATCACTCTAACCAGATTATTTAACCGATATCAGGTGAAAGCGACATTTAATTTGAATTCCGGTCTGGACTCCAGCAGCAGCTGGGAGTATAAGGGGGCAAAGGTGAGCCGGATTTCCCCGGATGAAATGCC
The DNA here is from genome assembly GCA_050943495.1 of Candidatus Merdivicinus sp. Lineage (GTDB taxonomy): Bacteria > Bacillota > Clostridia > Oscillospirales > Ruminococcaceae > Merdivicinus. Next base: position 77,991 of record JBMNPH010000003.1, on the reverse strand, counting down.
GGCTGTATATGATGGGCATGAAGTTGCCGTTCATTCACGGACACATCCGCATCTGGAACAGGTCGATCAGCGGAAGCTATATGCGGAATTGTATGAAGACCGGGTAACCTTGTCTGCTCGGTTCCGCTGCAAAGTGAGCGGGATGGCGCTTCCCTATGGCAGCTGGAATGATGATGTTATGGAGGCAATTGAAAAACTTGGTTTTCTTTATTGCCGTAATACCGTCTCCACTCACAGCTTTGAATTGCCAGAGAATTTGCTGCAATGGGCTGCTACCTGTCATCACAATGATCCGGAATTGATGATGCTGGCAGAGAGTTTCCGGGTAACGGATGAAGAATTGGCACTTTTCTATGTGTGGGGACATGCGTATGAATTTGACGGAAATCAGAATTGGCAGGTCATGGAGGAATTTTTAGAGGAGACTGCCGGACGCCGGGATACCTGGTATGCCACGAATCACGAAGTAGCGGCATATCTCAATGCAGCAAAGCGTTTGATTGCCGGAGATGACTTTTTCCTAAATCCAACTGATATGGATCTGTGGGTACGAGTTGAAGGTACCACTCATCGGATTCCGGCCGGAAAATGGGTTAATCTGTAATTATAAAATAAAACTCCGTTGCCAAGTTTGGGAATGGAGTTTTTGTTTTCTTTTCCAAAATTAAAGGAAATATATTGAAAAATTCTATTGGATTTGGTATACTGGCTTCAGAATTGTCGGAAAGAAGGGATTGTTTTGCTGCAGAAATTGAAAAAGATTCCATATACAGCCCGGGAATTGAAGCCTTCCGGATGGCTGAAGCGTCAATTGGAAATTCAGGCGGAGGGACTTTCCGGACATTTGGATGAAATCTGGCCGGATATTCGCGACAGCCGCTGGATCGGAGGCGATCAGGAAGGCTGGGAACGGGTACCTTATTGGCTGGATGGATTCATTCCGCTGGCGTGGCTGCTGGATCGGGAAGACTTGAAAGCGCGCGCGAAACGTTATATCGAAGCGATTCTGGCAGGTCAGAAAGAGGATGGCTGGATCTGTCCCTGTGCGGATGAGGAACGAGGGCGCTATGATGTCTGGGCCGCTTTTTTGATTTGCAAAGTTTTGACCGTATATGCAGATTGTACAGGCGATGAACGGATAGAAGAGGTTGTTTATCGGGTTCTGAAAAATCTGGATTCTCATATCGAAAAGCAAACACTGTTCAATTGGGGGCAGGCACGTTGGTTTGAATGCCTCATTCCGCTTTATTGGGTATATGAACGCCGTCCGGAACGCTGGCTGGCGGATTTGGCTTATAAGCTGCGGATGGAGGGGATTAACTATCACGCGTTGTTTGCAGATTGGCGTTTTGAAAAGCCGGAAAATCGCTGGAGTTATCTGACACATGTGGTCAATCTTGCCATGGCGCTGAAAGCGGAGGCACTTTTCAGCAGGATCGGCGGAGGAGATGCTAACGACTTCAGCAAACAGGCAATCGGACTTCTGCAGCGTTATCATGGGATGCCGACCGGACATTTTACCGGGGATGAATGCCTCTCCGGAACGAGTCCGCTTCAGGGAAGTGAACTTTGCTCGGTGGTGGAGGCGATGTATTCTTATGAACACCTGATTGCCATTACCGGGGACAGTTTCTGGAGTGATCTGCTGGAACGTCTGGCATATAACGCCCTGCCTGCCACGATCAGTCCGGATATGTGGACGCATCAGTACGATCAGATGACCAATCAGCCGCAGTGCAGCTATCTTTCTGCAGAGAACAATGTTTTCCGCACGAACAGCGGGGAATCGCATTTGTTTGGTCTGGAACCGAATTTCGGGTGCTGCACTGCAAATTTCAGCCAGGGATGGCCGAAATTTGCCCTGTCTGTTCTGATGAAAGCAGAAGATGGTGTGGCTGTAACCGCGATTGCACCGGCAGTGCTGGAGGATCAAATCAATGGAGTACCGGTTCGGATTGAAATTGAGACGGAATACCCCTTCCGGGATTCTTACCACGTTTCGGTAAAAGCGGAGGCACCGGTCGAGTTTGCACTTTATCTGCGGATTCCCGGCTTTGTATCCGCTGCTTTGGTAGAAGAGAAGGAAGCGCAGCCCGGTGAGGAGTTCCGCATTTTCCGTAAATGGAAAGGGAAGAAGACGATTTCGGTCAGCTTTGGAATGGAGGCGTCCCTGCATCGGCGCCCGAGTGGGATGTATTGCCTGAATCGCGGCCCGCTTTTGTACAGTCTGCCGGTCGGGGAACGATGGCAGCGGGAGGAGTTTACCCACAATGGAGTGGAACGGAAATATCCGTATTGTGATTATCAGGTTTTCCCCACCACAAAGTGGAATTATGCGTTTTCGGGAGAGAACTGGGAACCGATTTTTTCGGAGATGGGCGAGTACCCCTTCTCGCCGGATACGGCTTCTATCCGTTTGAAAGGTATGATGACCGAAGTCGAATGGAATTTCCGGAATGGTCTGTGCGAAGAAGTTCCGAATGGAAATCCGATATCTGCCCCGCAGTGGATGGAACTGATTCCCTACGGCTGTACCTCTCTGCGGATGACCGAATTGCCTCTGGTGCGGAAGAATCAGGAGGATTCGAATGGCTAAACTTCGGAAAATGCTGGGCGATATTCAATCCGAAGAATGTATCGCTCTGATGCGGTTAATGGAAACGCAAAGTAAACGAACTCTGTCAGAGTGGGCAGTTGATTTTGCGGAAAGCAGTTATTTGCCAATTTTAGAGGCTGAAATTTCGGATGCAGATCCATTTGTACAAGCGATTGCGATGTGCCGGAATTACTGGGAAGGATCAACTGCTGCGAAGGATGTGAAAGCTGCTGTACGGCAGGTTACCCAGTTGGCACGAGAATTGGAGGAAAATCCGATTGGACAGGCTGCTGCCCGTGCAGTTGCAACTGCTTGTGCTGCATGGCAGACGCCGACAAGCGCTTTGGGATTTCTGTTTTATGGGGCAGCGGCAGCTGCATACCACCATGCCGGGCTGGATGAAAAAATAGAGATTTATCAAGCCCTTGCGCAGGAAGAATTGCAGCGCGCGCTGGAATCGCTGCGGCAGGCGGCAATTCTCGATGAGCCGAATCCTGCTAAAATTGAATGGAACTGCTAATAGAGAATCAAAAAATCCCGGGCAGATCGCTCTGTCCGGGATTCTACTTTTTTTATTTTACAGGGCTGCCAATTCCTGATAATCTTTTTCCAAATCCTGATAAAGTTTTTGATAGAGGGGATGCGCCTTTTCATAGAATTTTTGATTTTCTGGATTGGGTTCACAGCTTTTAGCCGTCTTGACAAACTTGCGGCAAGCCTCGGGAACGCTTGGGAAGAGTCCCGCGCCGACGCCAGCAAGAATTGCCACGCCTAAAGCCGGACCTTCCTTGGAAGCAACTGTTTTGACGGTGCATCCGAACATATCCGCCAGCATCTGACGCCAGAGGGCGCTGGTTCCGCCGCCCCCGCACGCCATCATTTCTTCGGGTTTGACGCCCATGCCGCAGAGAATGTCATAGCAGTCGGTGAGGGAGTAGGAAACACCTTCCATAACGGCACGAATCATCTCGGGCTGCCCGTGAATGGTGTTTAAGCCGAAGAACACGCCACGGCAATCGGGATTCAGGTGCGGAGTACGTTCACCCATGAGGTAGGGGAGGTAGAACAGACGACGGCTTCCTGCGGGAACGGCTTCTGCATCCTTGTCCATGAGGTAATAAGAGTCTACCCCTTCTTTTTCTGCTTTTTCTATGTAATTCGTGCAGAAATTATCCCGGAACCATTTCAGGGATAATCCGGCAGCCTGTGTGACACCCATGACATGCCAGCAGCCGGGAACAGCACAGCAGAAGGTATGGACGCGGCCTTTGGGGTCAATGGCGATTTTATCCGAATGAGCAAAAACCACACCGCTGGTTCCGATTGTGGTGAAGGCTTTTCCGTCTTCCACAACGCCGGTTCCCACAGCAGCGGCAGCGTTGTCTCCTGCGCCGCCGACTACGACAGTCTTTTCAGACAAGCCGGTCAACTTGGCAATTTCGGGCAGAATGGTGCCGGTTACATCGGGAGATTCATAAACTTTTGCCAGCAGGGATTTGTCGATGTCCAGCTTTTCCAGAACCTCATCCGACCAGCAGCGATTCGGGATGTCCAGAAGCTGCATACCGCTGGCATCTGAAACTTCGGTAGCATATACGCCGGTGAGGATAAAGCGCAGATAGTCCTTGGGCAGAAGAATATGACGGCAGCGAGCATAATTTTCCGGTTCATGATTGCGGACCCAGAGGATTTTGGAGGCGGTAAAGCCGGTTAAAGCGGGATTCGCGGTAATTTCAATGAGTCGTTCTTTTCCGACTTTTCGGGTAATTTCCTCACACTCGGCGCCGGTACGCTGATCGCACCAGATAATGGAGGGACGGATGACCTCATTATTTTCGTCCAGCATCACCAGACCATGCATCTGTCCGGAAAGGCCGATGCCTTTGACATCTTCGCCGGAGACTCCAGATTTTTCCAGAACTTCTTTGATGGTGGTGAGTCCTGCATTTTTCCAGTCAGCGGGATCCTGTTCCGCCCAGCCGTTCTGCGGCTGATACATGGGATACTCCACCGTTGCGGAGGCGATCACATTGCATTCCTCGTCAAAGAGGACAGTTTTCGTGGCAGATGTGCCAAGGTCAATCCCGATTAAGTAATTCATAACAAATACCTCTTTTCGTTATTATATCCAGGAACGATGGAACGTCCCATTTGTATTGGATTATACGGTTTCGCGGATGCGAATTTCGGTTTCGGTAAAAATGCGTTCCTGAGCGGGGCGTTCTCCCTGCACCAGATATCGGAACGCCTGCTGAACAGCCTGATATCCCTGCGTAAAAGGCTGTTGACAGATGGTTGCCTGAATGATTCCTTTTTGCATCATTTCAACAGTAGTGGGGACGCTGTCCATTGCCACAATACGGGGGCGCTGTTCATCCGGCCGGTCGAGAACGGCCCGACAGACTCCATAAGATCCTGCGGCCACCAGAATAATGCCGTCAAGATCCGGATATTCCTTCATCATGCGGGAGGCGGCGGAATAAGCTTTAACATCATCATCACCGGTTTCATCCAGATCGGCAATGGAGAGCTCTGGAAATCGGGTGCGAATGATTTGCCGGACTCCGGCAATCCGCTGATTATGGCCCAGAATTTTGACTGATCCGGTAAAAAGACCGATTTTGCCTTTGCCCGCCAGCAGCAGTCCCATCATTCCGCAGGCAGCTTCCCCGCTTTTGTGATAATCGGGTCCGATATAGCAGATGCGATTGCTGTTTTCTACATCTGTATTGAGGGTAATCACGCCGATCCCTTCTTCTGTCAGAGCGTTGATTTCCGAAATGACGGCGGGTTCATTGATGGGATTCAGGATCAGGACATGAACTTTCTTCCGCATTGCTTCCATTTCCCGCAGCTGAACCTTGCTGTCATAGCCCTTGATACTCTTCATCAGAACAGTGATTCCGTAATCCGCAAGTTCCGAGGCAGCTTGCCGGATTCCGCGGATGATTTCATCGAAAAAGGAAACCCCTTCTGCTGTCAGGAGAACGCCGATTGTATAGGATTTTTTGCGGGCAGCCAGTGCTTTTCCCGCCAGATTAGGTTTGTATCCAAGCTGTTCCGCAACCCGACGGACAAGTGCCTCCTTTTCCGGACTCACCCGGCCGCGTCCATTCAGCACACGGTCCACAGTTCCGCGCGAAACGCCGCTGATTTCCGAAATCTGCTTGATGGTGACCGACAAAATAACACCTCCCGAATGTGCACAAGCACACGTTATCTTTATTAAAGCATTGAAATGAAATTTTGTCAATGATTTCTTATAAAATTCCCTTGACAGAACGGGCGGAATGTGGTATTTTGTACCTATAAGACTGTGCCCGTGCACAGGGTGGGCACATCAACAGGAGGGAACAGCAAATGACAACGATTACCAAAGAGCCTTTCGGCGTTACCATGTCCGGTGAACCGGTGGAACGCTATGTCTTGGACAATGGCTCGATGAAGGCGGGAATCCTGACATACGGCGGCATTCTGCAATTCTTGTACGTTCCGGATCGGAAGGGAACTCCCCTTGACGTTGTACTCGGATATGATACATTGGCAGAATATGAAAAAGGCGATAAATATCTCGGCGCCTTGATCGGACGGCATGCAAACCGGATCGGCGGCGCAGTTTTCACGCTGAACGGCAAGGAATACCCCCTCTTCGACAATGACAAGGGGAATCATCTGCACGGCGGAAAATGCGGCTTTGACAAAAAGGTCTGGAATGCAGAAATCTGCGGCGGAGATCTGAAATTGACTTACACCAGTGTTGACGGCGAAGAAGGATATCCCGGAACTCTGGTCGTGACAGTGACCTATTCTCTGACCGAGGAGAATACCCTTGTTCTCGATTACAAAGCCATTTCCGATGCAGATACTGTCTGCAATCTGACTAACCACAGCTATTTCAATCTGGCAGGACAGGACAGCGGCGATGTTTTGGCACAGAAAATTCAGGTATTTGGTTCCTATTATACCGTAACGGATGAAAAATCGATTCCGACCGGCGAAATTGCCGCGGTAGAAGGCACACCGATGGATCTCCGTCAGCCTACCGTGATCGGTGACAAGATTGATGACAGTTTCGAGCAGCTTGCTTGGGCAGGCGGCTATGACAACAACTGGCTGATTGACGGACAGCCCGGCACTCTGCGTAAAATGGCCTATGCGTTTGATGAAGGAACCGGCATTACCCTGACCGGTTGCACCACCCTTCCCGGTATGCAGTTCTATGCCGGCAACTACCTCGACGGCGTGATGCACGGCAAAGGCAAGTCAACCAACGGACGCCGGTGCGGATTCTGCTTGGAAAGCCAGTATTTCCCCAATGCTATTCACTGCCCGAATTTCATCCAGCCTGTTCTGAAGGCGCAGGAACAATTCCATGCCGTGACGACTTATCAGTTTGGAACTCTGTAATTGAAAGGAGAAGATTCTCATGAAAAATATTCCTGAAGTAAAATTAGGCCTGATTGCAGTCAGCCGTGACTGCTTTGTAATCTCCCTGTCTGAGCGCCGTCGTGCTGCTCTGGCGGAGAGCTGTGCCAAAATCGGCGTCAACGTTTACGAGAGCAAAGTGACTGTGGAGAGCGAACTCGACATGCAGAAAGCCGTTGCGGATGTAAAAGCTGCCGGCTGTAATGCTCTGATTGTCTTCCTTGGCAACTTTGGCCCTGAAACTCCCGAAACTCTGATTGCGAAGCATTTTGACGGCCCCGTCATGTATGCGGCAGCTGCCGAGGAAACCGGCAAAGATCTGATCAACGGCCGCGGCGACGCTTACTGCGGCATGCTGAACTGCTCGTATAATCTCGGCCTGCGCAAAATTCCCGCTTATATTCCCGAATATCCCGTTGGCACCGCAGACGATATTGCGAAAATGGCAAAAGATTTCCTGCCCGTTGCACGCGCTCTGATCGGTCTGTCTCATCTGAAAGTTATCACCTTTGGTCCGCGTCCGCAGGACTTCTTCGCCTGCAACGCTCCCATCAAACCTCTGTATGACATCGGTGTGGAAATTCAGGAAAACTCCGAGCTGGATCTGCTCGTCAGCTACCGCGAACATAAAGGCGATTCCCGTATCCCGGCTGTTGTAGCGGATATGGCTGCGGAACTGGGCGAAGGCAATCAGTATCCCGACCTGCTCGAGAGAATGGCACAGTATGAGCTCACCCTTCTCGACTGGGCAGAAAAGAACAAAGGCGACCGCGATTATGTGGTATTCGCCAACAAGTGCTGGCCTGCATTCCCGAATGAATTCGGCTTTGAGCCCTGCTATGTCAACAGCCGTCTGGCTTCCCGCGGCATTCCGGTTGCCTGCGAAGTTGACATTTACGGCGGCGTGAGCGAATACATCGGCGCATGCGTCACCGAAGATGCCGTTACCCTGCTCGACATCAACAACAGCGTTCCCGCTGACCAGTATGAAGAGGGCATCAAGGGCAAATACAATTATGCACATACCGACCTCTTTATGGGCTTCCACTGCGGCAACACCCCGAACTGCAAACTTTGCTGCGGCGGCATCAAATACCAGCTCATCCAGAACCGTCTGCTCGAGAACGGCGGCACTCCGGATATCACCCGCGGTACTCTGGAAGGCGATATCGCAGCCGGCAACATCACCTTCTATCGTCTCCATGGTAATGCGGATGCAACCCTCCAGGCATACATTGCACAGGGCGAAGTTCTGCCTGTTCCCACCAATTCCTTCGGCGGTATCGGCATTTTCGCCATTCCGGAAATGGGACGTTTCTATCGTCATGTACTGGTTGCGAAGCACTATCCGCATCATGGCGCGGTGGCATTCTCGCACTGCGGCAAGGCTCTATGGAGCATCTTTAAATTCCTGGGCGTAGAAGATGTAGCCTTCAATCAGCCGAAATCCATGCTTTATAAGGATGAAAACCCCTTTGCATAAGCGGAAAATATATGGAAAGGCGCTCCGGTTTGGGGCGCCTTTTTGTTAAGGAGTTATGTGTAATGGATAAATTTAATTGGCAGGCCATCCAGTCTCCGATTCTTTTGCGGGGAAATGAGAAATGCGCCTATCGGGATCCCACGGCTTGGTATGAGGACGGAATTTTTCACCTTTATTTTACCTATGTGGATAATTGTCCGGAAGGCCCGTTTTTGCAGATCGGTAAGACCAGCAGTCGGGATTTGATTCACTTTGAGCCGGTAAAATTGCTGACACCGCGGGATAAGAGCCGGAACTATTCCAGTCCGGGAAATATTTTCCGGTATGAAGGTTCCTATTATATGACAATGCAGACCTATTGTCGGGAAAACGGGGAGAAATACGGAAACGGAAATAGCCGTATTTACCTGATGCGGAGTCAGGATCTGGAACATTGGGAAGAGCCGGTGCCGCTGCTGGTGCATGAAAATCAGCCGTTATCGGAACAGGGCAGAATGATTGACCCTTATATCGTGCAGGATCGGAAGGACGGGAAATTCTGGTGCTTTTATAAGCAGAACGGTGTTTCCTATTCCTGTTCCCAAGACTTGAAGAATTGGAAGTATGGCGGTCATACGGAGTCTGGCGAGAATGTCTGCGTTCTGCCGTATGAGGCAGGATATCTGATTTTTCATTCTCCGCAGAATGGAATCGGCATCCTGTACACCGAGGATCTGAAGACATTCCGTCCGTTTTGTCCGGATTTCTATTTGGGACAGCCGGAGTGGGAATGGGCACGCGGAAGGATTACGGCCGCATTTGTGCTGGATTTGAAAGAGGATCCTCGTTTTGGAAAATATCTGATGTTTTTTCACGGCAGCGGACCGGAGGATGAAAGCGTTGATTTTGACCGCAACGCTTCATTGGGCGTTTGCTGGAGTGATGACCTGCTTCACTGGCAGTGGCCGGGAAAATAAGAAACGGTGCGGAGTTATAATCCGCACCGTTTTTCAATTCTTTTTAGCAAAAACAGGAATTTTCTTTACAGTATCGCCTAACCGCTTCCAGTCTGTCATCGTAAATAGGAAGAGCAGGATGCCGAACGCCGTAATTCCCTGAATGCGGTAAGTAAACCATGCATGGATGTCGGAATGGTTGGCCAGTACAAAGAACCATGCGTAGGGATAAAGGGCGACAATCAGGAAAAAGAGAGCCTGAGGCAGCCGTTTCTTTTCTTTTGAAAAGAGGAGAAGAATGGCGGCAAAGAAAATCAGGACGGCAAGCCAGACATAAGGAATTGCTCTTCCGGGGCCTCCCAAAAAGAAATCGAGGTTTTTCCGGAACATTTCGATCCGTTCCAGCGGATATTCTTCACTGCCGCCAGTGCGGAAGAGGATCGCATTCAGTGCTTCCATTACGACATTGCGATGTAGGATTGGCGATGCAATCAGCCATTTGGATAGCCAGCAGCCGCCGTATCCGATTCCCCATGCGAGGGAAGAACCAAACAATGTGGCGAACTGCTTCCTCCATTTTGCCTCCGGATGATATCGGAATTCCAAAGCAAAATATACCAGCAGAGGCATTCCCAAAGTCAGTAGTGGAGCCGTGAGCAGATCCACAAAATTGACCAGCATTCCTATTACTAGGAAGAAGAGAGGCCAATCCTGTTTGCGTTCCGGGTCGTATCTCCACAGCAGAATGAGAATTCCGGCAAAGGTGAGCATGAATACGTGGGAAAACTGCATGGATGCCGGAAGAACGAGAATATAGAGCATGCAGAGTGAAATTACGAAAGCAAATACAGCTGGGATTCCCAGCTTTTTTCGGAGTGCGAGAATGGTTGCAGTCAGCAGTACGAAAAAGAGGAGGATATACAGATACCGGATTTGTTCGTAGCTGAAAAAGACGAGCGCCGGCCTTAGAATAATCTGATATCCATGCCAGTACCGCGCATAGGAATCCATATCCATTGCCGCTTGCAGCGGACTGAGGGACTCATCTTCTACAATGGTGGTGTCCAGCATCAGTTCGTCGGTATAGTTGTCCAGCTGCGAGGCATCTGTCTGAAAATAGATTTGGGGATAATGCCCTTCCTGTCCAATGAATTCCATGGAAACCTGTTGATTTGCGGAAATCAATCCGTTTGGAATACAGAAGACCAGAACCAATCCGATGGTAAAGGCAGCGAGCAGGGACAAGAAAACAAGAATATACCGGATTCCGCGGGAAATGAGGAGGTTTTTCAAAAAAATGCCTCCTTTATTTCTGATCCAGATGATAGTTCATGAGCAGCTCAAATAACTGGCGGTGCTTCTTGACAACTACATCCAGAATTAAGCCGGCAGAAAGGGAGAGCAATGCACAGACTGCAAATACTCCGGAAACAATCAGGGTCGGATAACGGGGAACCAGACCGGTTTTCAGATATTCCCAGAATACCGGGATAAACAGCAGCAGGGTAATTGCCAGAAACAGCAGAGAAAGTGTCCCGAAAAAGGCGAGAGGATGATATTCTTTGAACAGTTTGACAATCGTTTTCAGAACTTTCGCGCCATCCGAATAGGTATTGAGTTTGGATTCGCTGCCGTCGGGTCGATCTCGGTAGGTAACCGGAATTTCTTTTAAAAGAAAATTCTTGTCCACTGCATGGATCGTCATTTCGGTCTCAATTTCAAATCCGTGAGAGAGGACTGGGAAACTTTTGACAAATGGTTTGCTGAAAGCGCGGTAGCCTGTCATAATATCCTGAATATTGGAGTGAAAAAGGGTATTGATGAGGCTGCGCACTAAGACATTTCCGAAATTGTGGAAAGGACGTTTGTTTTCTGTGAAGTAAGTGGAAGAAAGTCGGTCGCCGATCACCATATCGGCTTGTCCGTTGAGAACACAATCCACCATCTCGCGCGCATTTTCAGCCGGATAGGTATCATCGCCGTCAATCATCAGATAGCAGTCTGCGTCAATATCCCGGAACATGCTGCGGATCACATTACCTTTTCCCTGGCGGTATTCATGCCGCACAATCGCACCGGCTTCCGCAGCAATCTCTGCAGTACGGTCAGTTGAATTGTTATTGTAAACATAAATGTCTGCTTCCGGTAATGCTGCTCGATAATCCGTGATGACTTTCTGAATCGTTTTTTCTTCATTATAACACGGGATCAGAACTGCAATTTTTGCCATTTGTATGCCTCCAAAATCGCTTCCTTATAATAAGGAAAATCAGAAGAATTTTATTTCAAATTGATACTATTGTAACATATTAGTATAGAATTTTCAATGCTTTGTGCCTTAATTGACAGGGGAATCGCTTGAATTACATTGTCTTATAAAAATCTTTCATCTAAAAGAATACAAAGATAAGATGAATTTTATTCAGAACACTGCACAAAAAATTCACATTTTCTTGTATTTTTGTAAAAAATACACATAGCAACCCCGGAAAGTTTTACGTAAAAATCGGATGTTTTGCAAGATATTTTCTCTTTCGTTCTTGTACTTCATGTTGATTTATGCTATAATACAAATATCGAAAACGGGTTTTTTATACACAATATATAAGACCCCTTGCGAAAAATGCAGCAGGAAATCTGAATTACAATTCTGCAAGCACGATCAATTGAGTACAAGGAGCGATAACACATGAGACAGTATGAGGCAAGCAATATCCGGAATGTGGCCGTCGTTGGCCATGGCAGCAGTGGAAAAACCAGTCTGGTAGAGGCTCTCCTCTATCGCACCGGTGCAACCGATCGTTTGGGTAAAATTGCAGACGGAACGACCGTTTCCGATTATGATCCGGAAGAAATTAAAAGAAAAGCATCTCTAAATTTGTCGGTTATTCCGATTGAATATAATAATGTAAAAATCAATCTGCTGGATGCACCCGGACTTTTTGACTTTGCCTTGGGCCAAGCAGAAGCAATTCGCGCAGCAGACAGTGCTCTGATTGTGATATCCGGCAAATCTGGCGTCACAGTTGGTGCCAAAAAGGCTTACCGTGCAGCTCTGAAACAGAAGAAACCGCGCGCTATTTTCGTAACTAAAATGGATAGCGATCATGCCGATTTTTATAAAGTGTTGGAACAGTTAAAAACAGAGTTTGGACCGTCCATTTGTCCGTTGGTTGTTCCTTTTGTGGAAGATCATAAAGTAAAATGCTATGTCGATTTGATCGGTATGAAGGCATATTCTTATGAAAGCGGCCATCGCGCTGAAGTCGTGATGCCAGATATGGGTCACCGTGTGGAGGGGCTTGTCAACGCAATTTCGGAAGCAGTTGCTGAAACAGACGAAGAACTCATGGATAAATATTTTTCCGGCGAGCAATTCACGATGCTGGAACTCGTTCGAGGAATTCATAAAGGCATTACCGAAGGCTCGATTACGCCGGTATTCTGTGGTTCTTCCACGAATTTGGAAGGTTTGAGCCTGCTTGGAGGTGCCATTATCTCTATGTTCCCCTCTGCGGAAGAAGCAGCCAAAGAAGAAGGAATCCAAGATGATGAGATTATTGAAGTTCCCTGTAACGTAAATGATCCGCCTGTGGCTTTTGTTTTCAAGACGGTTGCTGACCCCTTCGTCGGAAAACTCTCTTACGTAAAGGTAATTGCGGGCAAGTTGAGCGCGGATACGGAATTGGTAAATATGACAACCGGCCAACCGGAAAAGCTCGGAAAATTGATGTATGTTCGCGGCAAAAAGCAGGAAGAAGTAAAAGAAGTGCCGGCAGGCGATATCTGTGCGATCAGCAAACTTTCTGCGAATACTGGTGATACCCTATGTTCTCCCAAGCGGAAGGTCACACTGTCCAAGTCTGAATTCCCGAATCCTTGTTATTCTATGGCGGTGAAAACAGTTGGAAAGGGAGATGAAAGCAAGATTTCTCAAGGTATGGCACGTCTTCTGGAAGAAGATCCTACTCTTTCCTTTGTATTAAATACAGAGACGAAAGAACAGGTTTTAAGTGGACTTGGCGAGCAGCATCTTGATGTAACGGTTGCAAAACTGAAAAATAAATTCGGGGTTGAAGTGAAACTGGAACCTCCAACCGTTGCGTATCGTGAGACAATCCGCAAGAAAGTTAAGGTACAGGGTAAGCATAAGAAACAGAGCGGCGGACATGGCCAATATGGTGATGTCTGGATCGAATTTGAACCTTGTGACAGCGAAGAACTGGTCTTTGCAGAGAACGTTTTCGGTGGTGCTGTACCGCGCAATTTCTTCCCGGCAGTCGAAAAAGGATTGCAGGATTGTGTCAAAAAAGGAGTTTTGGCCGGATATCCGGTTGTTGGCTTGAAGGCAACACTGGTGGATGGTTCCTATCATCCGGTTGATTCTTCGGAAATGGCATTTAAAACAGCAGCAAGTTTGGCATATAAAGCAGGATTGGCACAGGCGTCTCCCATTATTCTGGAACCGATTGGCAGCCTAAAAGTTCAGGTTCCGGACGATACAACCGGTGATATGATGGGCGAATTAAATAAGCGCCGGGGCCGTGTGCTGGGTATGAACGCAATCGGTGACGGAATGACCGAAATCGAAGCGGAAACTCCTATGAGCGAAATGCAGGATTTTGCGACTTTGGTTCGTCAGATGACACAGGGCAGCGGAAGCTTTACACTGGAATTCCTGCGGTATGATCCTCTGCCGTCGAATCTGGAAGCTGCTGTTATTGCGAACTCCAAACAGTTGGCAACAGAAGCTTAATTGAGAAGCATATTCTGATTCCGCATGTCATATCCATAACGGGAGGAGGCATGCGGAATGAGTTTGAATAGGGGACACAGAAGGTGGATTTTGCTGGCTGTTATGATAACGATTATGATTGGTACAGGATTGGGATTTTTATGGAAAAATTCTGTTTCTGCCTCAGGAGCCAGTAATCCGGAACGAATTGCATTTCTGGAAAAATATGGTTGGGAGGTGGAAGAAACGCCAGTGGTATCCGGTAAAGTGCGGATTCCTTATGAATTTGGCGATGTCTATAAAAATTACAATCAAATTCAGCGAAAACAGGGATTTGATCTCCAGCCGTTCGCGGGGAAAGAGGTGGAACGTTATCAATATATAGTGAAGAATTACCCAAACTATTCTGGAAAAGTTTATGCAAATTTACTGATATTTGAAGGGGAAATCATTGGCGGTGATATTAGTTCCATAAAACTGGATGGGTTTATGCATGGAATAATCGAGAAATCTTAAGAAAATAAGAGAATTTTCACTGCTATTTTTTTCTAAGCATAAAATTTGTGTGATTTTACCGGAATATGAATAATAATTTGTAAGTGCGCAATATTCACAAATCGTTTTTGAAAAGTTTGGGTAATAAACGACTATGCAGAAAGAAAAAAATTTGATATAGTATTATCAAGGCAATTTACACCAGAAAATTTAGGAGGTCCGTTTATGGCAAGCTTAACATTAAAAGGCATCTATAAAAAATATGCTGGCGGCGTAACCGCAGTATCTGATTTTAACCTCGATATCGAAGACAAGGAGTTCATCATCCTCGTAGGTCCTTCCGGATGCGGTAAGTCCACAACTCTTCGTATGATCGCTGGTCTGGAAGAAATTTCCGAAGGTGAACTTTACATCGGCGACCGTCTGGTTAATGATGTTGCACCGAAGGATCGTGACATCGCAATGGTGTTCCAGAACTACGCTCTGTATCCTCATATGACCGTTTTTGAGAACATGGCATTCGGTCTGAAACTTCGTAAAACTCCGAAGGATGAAATCAAACGCCGCGTTGAAGAAGCTGCTCGTATTCTGGACATCACTCACCTGCTCGACCGTAAACCGAAGGCTCTGTCTGGTGGTCAGCGTCAGCGTGTTGCTCTGGGTCGTGCAATCGTCCGTGAGCCTCAGGTATTCCTTCTTGACGAGCCGCTGTCCAACTTGGACGCAAAACTCCGTGCTCAGATGAGAACCGAGCTGTCCAAACTGCACCTGAAATTGGGCACCACCTTCATTTACGTAACCCATGACCAGGTCGAGGCTATGACCATGGGTACTAGAATCGTTGTTATGAAGGACGGCTTCATTCAGCAGGTTGATACTCCTCAGAACCTGTACACCAAACCTGTTAACATGTTCGTTGCAGGCTTCATCGGATCTCCTCAGATGAACTTCATCGATGCAACTCTGGTTAACAAAGATGGCCGTTTTGTCGTTGAATTCGGCGATGAAACCAATAAATTTGAAGTTGCAATTCCGGAAAGCAAGAAGAACGATGCTCTGTCTGAGTATGTCGGCAAAGAAGTTGTTCTCGGCGTTCGTCCGGAAGACCTCAAGGATGAGGAAGTTATCATCAACTCTGCAAGCACTGGCTTGATCGATTGTAACGTTGAAGTTACTGAGTTGATGGGTGCTGAAACCTATCTGTATCTGCAGTGCGCAGGCGTTAACTTGACCGCTCGTGTATCTCCTCGTTCTACTGCTCGCGCTGGTGATGTAATCAAGATGGCAATCAATGTCAACAACATTCACCTGTTCGACAAAGAGACTGAAAAGGTTATCCTCAACTAAGGATACATACCAAATTAAGAATATGACCCCTGTGAGCAATCACAGGGGTCTTTTCTCCTCTGCATTTTTCAGAGGTCATATATTTTTTGATTGCTTGGGCGCAGGTTCGTTCAAGCATTTTTGTGCCGCTTTCTGAACCTCCTCCGTAGGAGGAAAGGCAGAAAACGGAAGAAAAGGAGGAAGAAAATGATTACCGTGCAGCACATCACCAAAACATTCCGGGTTGCCCGGAGAAATGCCGGCATGAAAGAAGCCGTGAAAGCGCTCTGGAAACGGCAGTACGACACCATTCGCGCTTTGGATGATATCTCCTTTACGATCCGCGATGGCGAAATGGTGGGATATATCGGTCCCAACGGTGCCGGAAAGAGCAGTACCATTAAGGTCTTGTCCGGCATTCTCACTCCGGATACAGGGCAGTGTGAAATCAATGGACGATGTCCTTGGAAAGATCGTACGCAGCATGTTCAAGATATCGGAGTTGTCTTTGGCCAACGATCTCAGCTCTGGTGGGATGTGCCGGTAATCGATTCATTTGAATTGCTGAGGGACATTTATCGTGTTCCGGAAAGTGAGTATCGCCGCAATTTTGATGAATTGGTGGAACTTCTGAATCTGTCTCAAATTGTGAAAACCCCTACTCGTCAGTTGTCTTTGGGGCAGCGAATGCGATGTGAAATTGCGGCTTCACTGATCCATAGTCCGAAGATTTTGTTTTTGGACGGGCCGACCATCGGATTGGACGCGATTTCCAAGCTGGCAGTCCGGAGTTTCATTCGGGAACTTAACGCTCGCCGTGGAACGACAGTTATCCTGACCACCCACGATATGCAGGATATTGAAGCTCTGGCATCCCGAGTGATTTTGATTGGAAAGGGAAAAATCCTGATGGATGGAACTTTGGAGAGCTTGAAAAAACAGTTTTCCGGCGGGAAAATTCTTCGTATGGAGTACCAGGGAAAGACTCCGGAATTGCCAAACGGTCTTTCCTGGCAGGAGAATGAAGCGAATCATGGCGTTTTATTGCTGAATCCGGAATTGCTTTCGGTATCGCAGGCGATTTCCAGCCTGTCCGCTCAGGTGGAATTGCGCGACGTATCGGTAGAAGATACGCCGATCGATGAAATCGTTGCCAATCTTTACCGGGAGTTCCGGATTTAGGGGGTGGTACGGATGAATTCGATATCGAAATACCGTTCCATCTTTCGGATCCGATTTCTCAATAGCCTCCAGTATCGTTTGGCGGCACTGGCCGGATTGTCGACCCAGTTTTTCTGGGGATTCATGGAAATACTTCTGTATCGGGCTTTTTATCAGGCGAATCCGGAGGCATTTCCCATGGAATTTTCTGCCCTTGTGTCCTATATCTGGCTCCAGCAGGCGTTTTTAACGCTGTATATGAGTTGGTTTTTTGAAAATGAGATTTTTGATGCCATTACCAGTGGTAATGTGGCATATGAGCTTTGCCGTCCGCTGAATCTCTATGCGTTCTGGTTTGTGAGGAGTGTGGCGACACGGGTGGCAAAAGCGGCTCTGCGCTGTTTTCCCGTGCTGATGGTGGCATTCCTGCTGCCCGAACCGTTTCGGATGCAGCTTCCGGTCAGCCTGCCGGTGCTCATGCTCTTTCTGGTTACAATGGTTGGTGCATTGCTGCTGACCGTTTCGATGACGATGGTGATTTATGGGCTGACCTTCTTTACCATGACACCGGCTGGCTTCCGAGCCATATTCATGACAGTAGCGGATTTTTGCGCAGGTTCACTGGTGCCGCTGCCCTTTTTGCCGGATCGGCTCAGGGCTGTGTTGGAGCTGCTGCCGTTTGCATCGGTGCAGAATCTGCCGTTCCGGATTTACAGTGGTGATATTGCCGGGATGGAGATTCTGCGCGGTATTCTGTTGCAAATCTTTTGGGTCGCAGCGATCATGACAGCCGGTGTGCTGATTTTTCGGGCGGCAATGCGTCGCGTTTGTGTACAAGGAGGTTAATGCGATGAAACTGTACTTTAAGTATTTTTCTATCCATCTCCGGAGCGCGATGGCATATCCGGCTTCTTTCTGGATGACGTTTTGCGGGCAGTTTATCACCGCTTTTTCCGCTTTTCTCAGCATTTATTTCCTTTTTGACCGGTTTCACGCCGTGGAAGGATTCACCTTTCAGGAGGTGCTTCTCTGTTTTGCCTCCGTTACCCTTTCCTTTTCCTTCTGCGAATGTTTCTTCCGGGGGTTTGATCGCTTTCCTGCTCTGATTGGGAATGGTCAGTTTGACCGGATTCTCATTCGGCCGCGTGGTGCAGTTTTTCAGGTGTTGGTATCTCAGATGGAATTTTCCCGTCTGGGCAAATTTGCGCAGGCGCTGCTGGTGTTCTGCTACGCGATCCCCACCTGCGGGGTGGAATGGACGCTGCCGCGAATTCTGACTTTGTGCGGGATGCTGCTGGGAGGATTTGTGATTTTTGCGGGATTATTTCTTTTCTATGCGGGCACTAGCTTTTTTACCATAGAGGGGCTGGAAGTGCTGAACATTTTCATTTACGGTGGTCGGGAATTTGGCTCATATCCGGCAGTGATATATGGGAAAGCAATCCTGAAATTCTGGACCTTTGTCATTCCGATGGCAATGATTCAGTATTATCCGCTGCTGTTCCTGCTTGGCCGGACAGACAGCCTGTGGTATGCACTTTCTCCGTTGACTACCCTGATTTTTTTGATTCCCGCCTATCTGTTTTGGCGGTTTGGACTGCGGCATTACCGGTCCACCGGATCGTGAGGAGAAGTCTTATGAATGAGTTTGCAAAAATGCAGATGTCTCGGTTTTATGAAAAAATTACCGATGCCTTCCCCGGACGATTGCTTTTTCTGGGACTTCAGGGCAGTTATCGACGGGGCGAGCAGACGTCCGACAGTGATCTGGACGTGGTGGTAATATTGGATCGGACAGACTATTCGGATGTGATTCGTTATCGGGAGATGCTGCGGGAACTGCCAAAGTCTCCGCAGCCGTGTGGATTTTTGTGCGGATTGGAGGAAATCCAAAGATGGCCGGCATATGATCGGTTCAGTCTGTACTATGATACAGAAGCCTATTATGGCAGTCTGGAACAGCTGACAGAACCGCCTTCTTCAGAAGATGCTCGGGAAAGCATCCGGGTTGGGGCAGCCAATTTACTGCATGAACTGACCCACCGGAGTATTTACCGAGATTTGAGTCCGGAAATCGGATTTGCGTATTTCAAAGCGGCAAAGTTTCTGATCATTGCACAGGAATTCTGCCGTACCGGTATATATGAGCCGCAGCTTTCCCGATTGGAAACGCAGTGCAGCGGAATGGCGCTGCAGATTATTACAGCACTTCGCAGGCAGACTCTTCCGGATGATTGGGCAGCGCTTCTTTATTCGTTCTGCCAGGAGTGCCTGCAAGAAGAAAATGAATCGCAGGAAATTGCAGTGAAATGAGAATTTCACATTTTTTCGAGAAAAAGTGGAACACTCTTGCAAAAAATCTGCCGATGCTTTACAATAAAATCAAATCCTATGGAGGAAAGGTTGATAAAAATGGCAAAAGAAGTGCCGATTAAGGAATTGGATCCTTTTCTGGACAAAGTAGCGGAACATTTGAAGGATCGTCCCAAGTTAAAGGAATTGTTCTTCAACTGCTATCCCAATACCATGTCTACTACCACAAAATACCTGGAGGATGGCACCGCATTTGTTTTTACCGGAGATATTCCGGCAATGTGGCTGCGGGATTCTTCCGCACAGGTGCGGCATTATATCGGTCTGGCAAAGGAATCGGTTCCGGTAGCGGAACTGATTGAGGCGCTGATTGCGCGGCAGATGCTCTGCATTCAGATTGATCCCTATGCCAATGCGTTCAATGAATCGGAAAATAATCAGGGCTGGAAAGGGGATCTTCCCACACCGGGTGCCTGGATTTGGGAACGCAAATACGAGATTGATTCGCTCTGTTATCCGTTCCAGCTGAGCTGGCTGTTCTGGAAAGCGACCGGACGCACCGGCTGCTTTACGGAATCCTGGAAAAAATCGGCGCAGATTGTGCTCGACCATTGGACACTGGAACAGGATCATGGAGAAAAATCTCCGTACTACTTCATTCGGATGCGCGATGGAAAACCCAACTCCGATACACTGCCTCAGGATGGAAAAGGCGCGCCGGTTGCCCATACAGGCATGACATGGTCTGGATTCCGTCCGAGCGATGATCCGTGCCGGTATGGCTATCTGATTCCCTCCAATATGTTTGCATCGGTGATCCTGTCCTATTTTGCGGAAATTTTTACGGCTATTTACCATGAGGAAGAAATCGCCAAACGCGCACTTCAGCTAAAGGCGGAGATTGATGAAGGAATCCGTCGCTACGGCGTTTATGAGCATGAAAAGTTCGGCAAAATTTATGCTTATGAAACGGATGGCATGGGGCATTATACCTTGATGGATGACGCCAATGTTCCCAGCCTGTTGTCCATTCCGTACCTGGGATGGTGTTCGGCAGAGGATGAAATCTATCAGAATACGCGCCGTTATGTATTGAGTACGGAAAATCCGTTCTATTTTGAGGGAAGCGCTCTGAAAGGAGTCGGAAGTCCTCATACACCGCCGCGGTATGTCTGGCATATTGCGCTGTCCATGCAGGGACTGACCTCCTCAGACCGTCAGGAACAGGAAATGCTGCTCGATATGTTGGAAAACAGCGATGCAGGAACCGGTTTTATGCACGAAGGTGTCTTTGTGGATGATCCTGCCCAATTCACTCGGCCTTGGTTTGCCTGGTCCAATTCCATTTTTTCGGAATTTGTGCTGCACTATCTTGGCCTGTAAATAAGTAAAAAAGCCGCCCCGGTAAATCCGGGGCGGCATCTTTTTTCAACAGGTTTCGGAAAAGGAATTAGCCTTCAATTTGAATGCTGCGTTTTTCAGGAGGCAGTTCAGAAGCTTTCGGGAGATTCAGAGTCAGGATTCCATCGCGATAACTTGCTGAAATCTTTTCACGGTCAATGCCGGTGACATCAAAACTGCGGCTGTAAGAACCGAAACGGCGTTCCCGACGCAGGTATTGATGCTCTTTGTCTTCCTCCTGTTTTTCGGAATTGTGGCGGGCACTGATGGTCAGGCAATCATCGTGCAGATCCACCGAAATATCTTCTTTCTGGAAACCAGGAAGTTCCGCTTCCAGTTTATATTGGTTCCCCTCATCTTTGATATCACAGCGGAATGAACCGCCAAAATTGCCCCACAGGCTCTTTTCCATATTGTTCCATTCGTTCCACAAACTGTTTTCTTCACGGGTAAAAGGAATCATGCCAAACATAATATTCTCCAATCTCTGCACTTGCAGGAGAGTTGACAGTACATGGAAGTGCAGGTGATATGCACTGTTCTGTCTCGGGTTTCTTTTCCCTTTCGACAATTATTAGTATACGGGAAAAGTATGAAGAAATTATGCAAAAAAATCAGATAAAATGAAAATATTAGCACTTGAACATGTAGAGTGCTAATGTTTTTTGGATACAGATCGATATGCTGCCGGTGTTTGTCCGGTATGCTGTTTGAATTGGCGGATGAAATGACATTCGTTGGTAAATCCGATCAGCGGAATAATGCCGGACAAAGGAAGATCCGTATTTTCCAGATAATACTGCGCAAGCGCAATCCGCATGGAAATCAAATCTGCTGTAGGACTGATGTGAAACAACTTTTTATATTCCGCATAAAAATGTGAGGTACTCAAATGAACGGTCTCCGCCATCCGTTCGATACTCCACGGCTCAGCGAGAGTGCGGTAGAGGGTGAGGCGAAGCTGACGCAGTGGTTCGACATTCCGGCCGGACGGCAGTTCTTCCATCCGATGAAGAATCAGGAAGAGGCTGCGAAGCTCAGCATCCGCGATAATATCCGCCAGTTCGGGTGTTCGAATGGCCGCCTCCTCAATGGCAGAAATTTTCCGACTGATTTCTCCGATATTGACCGGATATCGGATTTGACCGAGCGGGAGTTGGAGGCGGGTGGATAATTCCGCTGCTTCCTCTCCTAAAAAATGGATGTAGTCATTTTCCCAGGGGGAGTCAATCGCGCGGTAGTGCTGGATCATGCCGGGCGGATATAGGATTACTGCGCCAGGCTGTGTATCGACGGTTTCATTTGGCAGAAACACTCTTGTCCGTGATTTTAGCAGCAGAAGCAGCCAATTTCCGGATCCGTTTGGTCGATAAACCTCAAAACCCATGGGATGACGATAACTGTAACCAGCCTGATCTAAGAGTAGCATGGAAATTCCTTCTTTCCACTTCAGTATAGCAAAAATCATAGGATCCGTCAATTGAATCATAGCTTTTTCTATTGTATCCCAAAACAGAGGATGTATAATGAAAATATAGTTTTCGCATTATTTAGCGGAATGAATTTCCTTGTGGAAAGCAAAAGTCAATAGAAGGGAGTGCGCGATAAATGAATATGCGCATGGAATATCCGCGTCCCCAGATGGTGCGCCCGGAATGGGTGAATCTGAACGGGGAGTGGGAGTTTGAATTTGATTTTGGTGTGAGCAAGCGGGAACAGAATTTCTGGGAAAATGGAACTTTTTCTCACAAAATTCAGGTTCCATTTTGTCCGGAAAGCGTTCTGTCGGGAATCGGATACACGGATTTCATTCCGGCAGTCTGGTACCGCCGGCAGGTTTGCCTGACGGATGCACAGCGCGAGGGTCGGGTTTTGCTTCATTTCGGTGCAGTGGATTATCGTTGTGAAGTGTGGGTCAACGGAATCCAGGTTGGATCGCACCGGGGCGGATACTCCTCTTTTGCATTCGATATTACCGAAGCGAGTCGGACAGGGGAGAATACCATTGTTGTGTATGCAGTGGATGATACCCGTTCCGGCCTGCAGCCGAGCGGCAAGCAATCCACTCGTTTTGCTTCTCAGGGCTGTTCTTATACCCGTACAACCGGAATCTGGCAGACGGTCTGGATGGAATTTGTGCCCAAAACCTACGTGGTTTCTCTCAAAATGGACACCGACCCGGCAAATGGCAAACTGTTTGTGACGGCAGAACTGAATCAGGCGGCAACTGGACGCTTTCAGGTGTCGGCTCTGTGGGATGGAAAAGAGGCGGCAGCAGCTTCCGGTACCGTTCGCGGCAATCTTGCCCGTGCGGAATTGTTCGTCGAGAATCCGCGTCTCTGGGATATCGGCCAGCCGAATCTGTATGATCTTTCCATTCAGCTGGAAGCAGAGGATGGAAGTATAGATACAGTATCCAGTTATATCGGATTCCGTTCGATTGAATGGAAGAATCAGAAATTCTATCTGAACGGCCGTTCCGTTTTTCAGCGTCTGGTTCTCGATCAGGGCTTCTATCCGGACGGAATTTATACTGCACCGGATGATGAGGCACTGAAACAGGATATTGTACTTTCGCAGGCAATGGGATTCAATGGTGCGCGTCTGCACGAGAAAGTTTTCGAAGAACGTTTTCTGTACTGGGCGGACCGCATGGGATATCTTGTCTGGGGCGAATATCCCAACTGGGGCCTGGATATCACTTCGGCGGCAGGGTTGGAGGCAATGCTGCCCGAGTGGCTGGAGATTCTGAAACGGGATTACAGCCATCCTGCGCTGATCGGATGGTGTCCGTTCAATGAGACTTGGGACAAGCGTCCGGAAGGTACCCGACAGGATGATGAAGTGCTGCGCTGCATTTATTATGCTACCAAAGCATTCGATCCGATTCGTCCGGTTATTGATACAAGCGGCAATTTCCATGTTGTCACCGATATTTATGACGTGCATTGGTACGAACAGGAACCGGAAGTCTTTGCCAAAGGATTTGCAGAAATGGCGGAAGGCGGCCCGGTGTTCGATAATCACGGAGACCGGCAGCAGTACGGCGGTCAGCCATATATGGTAAGCGAATACGGCGGAACCTGGTGGAGCAGCCAGACGGAAAATGCATGGGGTTACGGCGAACGTCCGACCACGGAAGAAGAAGTCTGCCGGCGTTATACTGGCTTGACGAGTACATTGCTGAAAAATCCTTATATCTGCGGCCTTTGCTACACCCAGCTGTACGATGTAGAGCAGGAACAGAATGGATTGTATACATATGGCCGCAAAAAGAAGTTTTCCGAGAAAATTTATGAGGAAATGACTGCCTGCATGCAGCAGAAAGCCGCAGTAGAAGAATAGGAGGAAATGTCATGGCAAAAGTTTATCTGAATCCCAATGTGAAGAAATCCCAGATCAGCAAAAATATTTATGGTCATTTTTCCGAGCATCTCGGCCGCTGTATTTATAACGGCTTGTTTGTCGGCGAAGATTCCGCGATTCCGAATGTGAACGGAATGCGCACCGATTTGGTGGAGGCACTGCGGAAAATTCATGTGCCGGTTCTGCGCTGGCCGGGCGGATGCTTTGCCGATGAGTACCACTGGAAGGACGGCATCGGCCCGAAGGAAACCCGCAAAAAAATGATCAATACCCACTGGGGCGGCGTTGTGGAAGATAATTCGTTCGGTACCCATGAATTTCTCGAATTCTGCCGGCAGGTTGGCTGTGAACCGTACGTCAACGGCAATCTCGGTTCCGGAACTGTACAGGAAATGAGCGAGTGGATGGAGTATATGACCTTTGACGGTGTTTCGCCTATGGCGGAGTTGCGCGCTCAGAATGGTCATCCCGATCCCTGGAAAGTGAAGTACTTTGGTGTCGGCAACGAAAACTGGGGCTGCGGCGGCAATATGCGTCCCGAATTTTATGCGGATCAGTATCGCCGTTACCAGACCTATGTGCGCAATTACGGGGACAATAAAGTATTCCGGATTGCATGTGGCCCGAATGTGGATGATTACAATTGGACCGATGTTGTCGTAAAAAATGCAGGACGGTATATGGATGGCTTGACCTTGCATTATTACACAGTTCCCGGCAGTGACTGGAAACATAAGACCGCTGCGACCGGATTTGATGAGGAACTGTTCTACCGCACCCTGTTCCGTGCGAACCGGATGGAGGAACTGGTGACCCGTCACAGCGAAATTATGGACCGGTATGATCCGGAAAAGCGGATTGCTCTGATGGTGGACGAGTGGGGTACCTGGTATGATGTAGAACCCGGCACAAATCCCGGATTCCTGTATCAGCAGAATACCATGCGGGATGCTCTGGTAGCCGCTTTGACTCTGAATATTTTCAACGAGCATTCGGATCGTGTCCGGATGGCGAATATTGCCCAGATGGTAAATGTGCTGCAGTCTGTGATTCTCACCGAAGGCGAGAAGATGCTGCTGACACCGACCTATCATGTCTTTGATCTGTATCAGCATCATCAGGATGCGACGCTGCTTGATTGTCATGTGGAAACCGATTCTGTCGGCATTATGGAAGAAGAGAAAGTCGCACAGCTGAGCGCTTCTGCTTCGATGGATGCGGACGGCGTCATTCATCTTACCGCTGCCAACCTTTCCGCAACGGAATCCTGCCCGGTTTGCTGTTCGCTGTGCGGTATGGAGGCTCATACCGTGGAAGCACGGATCCTGACTGGTGAAATGGGTGCGCATAATACCTTTGACGAACCGGAAAAGGTGAAAATTACCGATTTCAGCGGAGTTTCTGTAACCGAAGAAGGTCTGTCCTTCACCCTGCCCGCATGCAGCGTGGCAGAGATCACCATTCGGCTATAATGGAAGCACCGATCTGCCGCCGGTGCCTGCTCAAGGATATGGGCGATGATGAGTATTATCGCACGATTGCCGAGTATGTTCAGGAACTTTCGCCATCTATCAAGACACCGGAAAAAATTTATGCCGACAGGCTTCAGCAGTGTCGGGATTGCGCCAATCTCATCAATGGGATGTGCAGGCTCTGCGGATGTTTTGTAGAGCTGCGCGCTGCTAAGAAAATTAACAGCTGTCCGGATTCTCCGCCCAGATGGAAGTCTGTGTCATAAGAAAAATCAAACGCCTCCGCTAATGTGCGGAGGCGTTTTTGTCAGTGGGGGGAAGTGGAAACCAAACGTCCGGATAGGGTGTCAATGAGCAGCGCCCCAATGGGAGCGGTGATCAGGATTGCCAGAACAGCAGCGGTCAGAACAATATTTCCGCAGGAAAGTCCCATTGCCAGCGGTACTCCGCCGATTGCAGCCTGTACGGTTGCCTTGGGAAGATAAGCAACTGCACAGAAAAGGCGTTCCCGGAAGGTCAGCGGGGTGGCGATTACACAAACTCCGACACCGATCATTCGGAAAATCAGTGCCTCCAAAATGACGGCAACCATAATCAGACCGAATTTCAGCGCATAGCGGAGATCAACGGCGGCACCTACCAGAACAAAGAGTACCAGTTCCGCCGCAACCCACAGTTTGGAAAATTTTGCGGACAGACGTTCCGAAGCGTCCGGACGGATTTTTTGCAGGGCAATTCCAAGACTCATGACCGCGAGCAGACCGGAGAAAGGAAGAATGCCCTTGCAGACATTTTCGGCGGCAACGAGCAGAAAAGCGATGCTTAGCATAATCAGCACCTTGACCGAATCCCGCAGGTGAACCTTTTGGAAAAAAATCCCGAGTCCCAGTCCGATTACAATTCCGGCGCCCAGTCCGAGGATAATGGATACCGGCACTTCCAGCAGTGATACCAGTGAAAAGTTTCCGCCTTGAGCCAGTCCGGTGAAGGAGGTGAACAGGACAATGACAAAGACATCATCGACCGAGGCACCCGCTAAAATCATCTGCGGAATGCTTTTATCCGTTCCTTTCCCATGTTCCATCATCCGGATCATGCGCGGCACAATGACTGCCGGTGAGACCGCACCGACGACTGCCCCCATAATAGCAGCGTCCAAGCGGGAAATTCCCAGAAGCGGCGGCGCCAGCAGAATCATTCCGGCAATCTCAAAGCAAGCCGGAACGAAGCAGAGCAGAATGGCCGGCCGGCCAACCTTTTTTAGATCACGGATATTGAGGGAAAGTCCGGCACGGGTCAGAATGATGATGAGTGCCAGCTGCCGAAGATCCGCAGAAATGGCCAGGATAGATGGATCCAGCAGATTGAGAGCATATGGTCCTAAAATCATGCCGGTAATCAGCATCCCAAGCAGAGAGGGGAGGCGGAGTTTTTGAAAAATTCCGCCCAACAGCAGGCCGATTAAAAAGATTAGCGCGAGACTGGTTAACATGGGTTTCTACCTCCAAACAGAAAATAAAAAAAGCTGACAACTCCTGCAGCAGCAGAAGTCATCAGCCTGATTCCGGCAGTTTTGGCAAAAGCCATGGGAGCACTTCATTCCCAACAAACAAAAATAGTATAGCATATCCGGCGGAGAATTGCAAGCATTATGTCGAAGGTTTTCCCATAAACAGGGCAGGAGTACGCTGTTTGCGGAATTCTCGCGGAGAGATTCCCATGACCCGGCGGAAACTTTCCCGGAAAGCCTTGCAGTCCAGATACCCGCATCGTTCTGCAATTTCCGGAATTTGCGCGTCGGTTTCCAGAAGCAGCCGTCCAGCCAGTTCCATCCGACTGCGGCAAAGGCAACTGGAAAAACATTCTCCGGTCTGGCGCCGGAACAGACGGCTCAATGCCTCCGGACGCATGTGGAAACGCGCAGCATATTCGGTCAAACTGTGTGGTGCAGCGGCATCTCGTCGGATTTCTTCGTAAATCCAGGATACCTCCATCCCCGATTCGGCAGGCGTACGATCCTGAATCATCCGCATGGTTTGGACGATCAGATCAACCAGAAGAACCCGAATCAGGGGATAATATCCAATATCCTGTTCATGAAATTCGGTATCCAGGCGTTCCAAAATGGCGAGAATTTGTCCACTCTCATCATGAAAAATCTTTTCATAGTCTCCGATTCCGGCATAAGCGTGCCCAATTCCGATCATGCAGCTGCTCAGAAGGGTTTGGAAGCTGCGGCAGTGTACCAGTGAAGAATCAATGACCGACGGCCGAAACAGGCAGTTGATGACCAGCAAATCGTGGCTGATCACATCGTAGCTGTGTACCTCGCCAAAATCAATCAGCACAAAATCTCCTTGTTCCAGGCGACGGGTGTTGCCGTTAAGCGTATGTTGAGTCCAGCCGTTTTTGATGTAGGCCAATTCCAGAAAATCATGGGTATGGGCATCACAGAGTCCGCGGACCGGCTGTGTCCGAATCGAGAAATCTCCTGGTATCTGGATGATGTGACTCACAAAAATCCCCCCTGAAATGTGCAAAATAACCGGTTTCATTGCGGCTTGTTTTATTATATACTAAAGGAAACAGGATTGCAAGGAGGATTTTTGCATGACCAATCGGGAACGATTTTTTGCGGTATTGCATGGAGAACGGCCGGATCGCCTGCCCTGCGTGGAGTGGGCCAGCTGGTGGAATCTGACAAAGGAACGCTGGATGTCCGAAGGTGCGCCGGAGGCAGATGGACCGGATACTTTACAGAATTACTTCGGATTGGATCCCCTGCGGCAGATCTGGGTGGGAAGTCAGGGAGCCGGATGTCCGGCACCGGCGTATCATGGCGCGGGAATTCTGAACAGCGAAGAAGAATATGAGGCACTGCTGCCCTATTTATACACCGATGAACTGATTGAACGTGCGGTAGAACGCGCAGAATCCTGGCGGGAAGGACATGAGCGGGGCGATTATGCGACTTGGCTGACACTGGACGGCTTTTTCTGGTATCCCCGCAAATTGTTCGGGATCGAAAACCATCTGTATGCCTTTTATGACTATCCGGAATTGATGCATCGGATGAATCGGGATCTGGTTGCCCATCAGCTGCGGTGTCTGGAGAAGATCCTGCCGGTTCTGCAGCCGGAATTCATGACGATTGCAGAAGATATGTCCTATAATCACGGCCCGATGCTTTCAAAGGCGCTGTTTGATGAATTTATGCTGCCGTATTACCGGCAGGTGGTTCCGGTCATTCGAGAGGCTGGAGTCAAGGTGTTTATTGATACGGACGGCAATGTGGAACCTTTGATTCCGTGGTTTGAGGAAGCCGGAATTGAGGGTGTACTGCCGTTGGAACGGCAGGCAGGCGTGGATGTGAATCGGATCCGGAAAGAACATCCGGAATGGCTGATGATCGGCGGCTATGATAAAACCATTATGCATCTTGGAGAAGAGGCTATGCGGAAGGAATTTGAGCGAATTCTGCCCGCAATGCGGAGCGGGCGCTATATTCCCAGCGTGGATCATCAAACTCCTCCGGACGTCTCGGTAGACCAGTATCGGATCTATGTGCGGTTGCTGCATGAATACGCACAAAAAGCAGTTTTGTAAGGAAAAAGGCGGGAGAAATCCTGCCTTTTTTTGTTTTTTTCAATTTTGTCTAACCGAGCCGACGATTCTGCGGTAAAATTGTGTTTTTTGACCGTTTTTTGCAGCATGATAGCAATTTTCTTGCAAAATCTTCCGTTTCGTGGTATGATGAAAAAGGATTTTTTCGATATCATGAATGGGGGAACTGCTATGGCACTTTCGAGTCTCCAGCTTCCGGAAGGATACCGTCCGGCTCTGGATATTTTACAGACGGAAATTGCAATCAAACTGGTGAAGGATACCTTTGAGCGGGAATTGGCGGATAAACTGCATCTCACTCGAGTTTCGGCGCCTCTCTTTGTGCGCAATGACAGCGGTTTGAACGATAACCTCAATGGAGTGGAACGTCCGGTATCCTTTGATATCCGCGATATCGGTGCGGATGTGGAAATCGTTCATTCCCTTGCAAAATGGAAACGTCTTGCCCTCAAACGATACGGTTTTGGCCCCAATACAGGGTTATATACGGATATGAACGCCATTCGCCGTGATGAAGAATTGGATAACCTCCATTCGGTCTATGTGGATCAGTGGGACTGGGAAAAAATTATTACACCTGAAACCCGCAATGAGGAAATGCTGCGGCATACAGTCCGGCGCATCATGCGTGCTCTGCGGGAGACGGAAGAGGTACTGCACCGCTTCAATCCGGAACTGGATGCTTTTATCCAGGAAAAAGTAACATTTCTCACGACTCAGGATCTGCTCGACCGATATCCCGGTATGACAGCAAAGGAACGGGAAAATGCGGCCGCCAAAGAATTTGGGACCATTTTTATTATGAAGATTGGCGGAAAACTTTCGAACGGGCAGCCGCATGACGGGCGTGCGCCTGACTATGACGATTGGGAACTGAATGGGGATATTCTGGTGTGGTATCCGGTGCTCAATCGGGCAGTGGAACTTTCTTCTATGGGAATCCGTGTCAATGAGGAATCCCTCCGCCGTCAGCTGGAACTGGCAGGCTGTCCGGAACGTGCCGATCTTCCCTTCCATAAAATGCTGCTGGAAGGACAACTTCCGCTGACAATCGGCGGCGGAATCGGACAGTCGCGGCTTTGTATGCTGCTGCTTCAGAAAGCTCATATCGGCGAAGTGCAGGCTTCTATCTGGGATGACAGTATGATTCATGCTTGCCAGGATCACAATATCACGTTGCTGTAAGGAGGGCCTCATGAGTTACGATTTTTCGCATTTTGGCTGCAAAGTTTTCAATGACCGGGTGATGCGCGATAAGCTTTCCAAGGGGACATACCAGTCTCTCCGGCGTTCCATTGATGAAGGGCATCCGTTGGAACCCGCCGTGGCAGAGGTTGTTGCTTCTGCGATGAAGGACTGGGCAGTGGAACAGGGTGCAACTCATTTTACCCACTGGTTCCAGCCGATGACAACCTTTACGGCAGGAAAGCATGACAGCTTTATTACCCCTACAAAAGAAGGACTTGGGATTTTGGAGTTCTCCGGAAAAGAACTGATTGTCGGAGAACCGGATGCCTCTTCTTTCCCCAACGGCGGCCTGCGCAATACCTTTGAGGCGCGCGGCTATACCTCATGGGACTGCACTTCTCCCGCCTTTGTTCGGGAGGGCACGCTCTATATTCCGACTGCATTTTACGCCTACACCGGCGAAGCTTTGGATACCAAAACGCCTCTTCTTCGATCCAATGAGGCGGTCAATCAGCAGGCACTTCGGGTGCTCCGCGCATTCGGCAATACTTCGGCTACCCGCGTCAGCCCGACTGTCGGCGCAGAGCAGGAGTATTTTCTGGTGGACCGCGAAAAATATGAGCAGCGGCTGGATTTGAAGCTCTGCGGACGCACCCTCTTCGGTGCCCGTCCTGCCAAGGGGCAGGAAATGGAGGATCATTACTGCGGCAGAATCCGTCTTCGGGTGCGGCAGTTTATGCGCGATCTGGATGAGGCACTCTGGGAACTCGGCGTGCCCGCCAAAACCGAGCACAATGAGGCGGCTCCGGCACAGCATGAGCTGGCGCCGGTATTCGGCGCGGTCAACGTTGCCTGCGATCACAACCAGCTGACGATGGAAGTCATGCGGGAGATTGCGAAAAAGAATGGTCTGGCCTGCCTTCTCCATGAAAAGCCTTTTGAAGGGGTCAATGGATCCGGCAAGCACAACAACTGGTCGCTTTCTACCAATGACGGCCAGAATCTCTTGGATCCCGGCAAGACTCCCTATGAGAATATGCAGTTCCTTGTTTTCCTGTCTGCCGTCATCAGTGCGGTGGATGATTATGCCGATCTTCTGCGGATGTCTGCCGCGAATGCCGGCAACGATTTCCGTCTGGGCGGGCATGAGGCACCTCCCGGAATCATTTCCATCTTTTTGGGAGATCAACTCACCGATGTACTCGAACATATCGCAAACGGGGATGTAATTGACCAGACCCCTTCCTGCGTACTGGAAACCGGTGTTGCCACCCTTCCCAAATTGCCGAAGGATGGATCTGACCGCAACCGTACCTCACCGTTTGCCTTTACTGGTAATAAGTTTGAGTTCCGGATGGTTGGTTCTTCTGCTTCCGTTGCGGTTTCCAGCTATATTTTGAATACCATTGTGGCCGATGCACTCTGCAACATTGCAGATCGTCTGGAAAACTGTGCGGATTTTGATGCGGAAATTCAGAAGATTGTACAGGATACCGTTCGTAAGCACGGACGCATTATTTTCAACGGCAATAACTATACGGAAGAATGGGTGGAAGAAGCAGCTAAACGCGGACTGCCGAATTTCAATAATACCGTTGATGCCATTACAGCGATGACAGATCCCAAGAATATTGCGGTGATGGAGAAATACCATGTCATGTCGGGCGCGGAATGTCATTCCCGCTATGAAATCATGCTGGAAAATTACTGCAAGATTATCAATATAGAGGCTGCCACCATGTGTGAAATGATGCGCCGTCAGATTCTGCCGGCCGCGATTCATTTTACCGGGGAACTGGCGCGGAATTATACGGATTTGAAGAATGCGGGAATTTGCAACAGCAGCATTCACGATCTTGCCGGCCGTTTATCCGATGGGATTACAGAAGCGGATCAGATCGTTGCCAATTTGGAAAATGCGTTGGAAAAATGCTGTGATTTTCCGGATATGCTGGAGAATGCACGCTATCACCGGGATGTCATCCGGTCCATTATGCAGGAACTCCGCACCGTTTCCGACCGGATGGAACGTCTGGTTTCGGCGGAGGAATGGCCGATTCCGACTTATGCGGATCTGCTTTATCGTGTATAATCTTGACAGCCGGAGACGATTTTGTTATACTGAAGAAAAGCTGTGACGGGAAACAGTAGCGATTCTGGATTTTCAGAGAGAAGGCGGGTGGTGTGAGCCTTCATGAAGGGATTGGCGAACCCATCCCTGAGCTGTGAGCCGAATAACAGTAAGCTTCACCGGGTTCTCCCGTAATCGAGAGGCGCATCGGGTTTCCCTGTGCGAAAAGTGCGGAAGTGATTCCGAATTTAGGTGGTACCACGGACTGGTTCAAGTTCGCCCTAAGTCAGTACAGACTGGCTTGGGGCGTTTTTTTATTTTTGCTGAAAAAGGAGAGATTTTTATGAAGCTGGAAAAACTGGTGGGAGAGCGGTTTAAAGAACGCCCGTCAGATTGTGTGATTGACAGCCATGCTTTTTTCCTGCGGGGCGGCTATATCAAAGGGGTTGCGAATGGGATTTACTCTTCCTACCTGCCGCTGCGGCGGATTACCCGCAAAATTGAGCAGATTATCCGTGAAGAAATGGACGCCATTGACGGGCAGGAGGTGCAGTTCCCGGTTGTGCTGCCGGCGTCGTTGTGGGAGGAATCTGGTCGGTATCAGAGTGTAGGATCTGAGCTGATGCGCCTGTCGGATCGGAATGGAACGCCGCTTGTCCTGGGCATGACACATGAAGAAGCAGCAGTTCAGCTGGTGCGCGATTACGCGAAAAGTTATACCCGATATCCCTTCATGATTTATCAGATTCAGACCAAATTTCGGGATGAGGCACGTCCGCGCGGCGGTTTGATTCGGGTGCGGGAATTTACCATGAAAGACGCCTATTCTTTCCACACTTCTCAGGAAGATTTGGAGGAATATTATCGTCGCTGCCATGCCACATATGAACGGATTTTTGCCCGCTGCGGAGTACCGGAAGTGGTGTCCGTAGCATCGGATTCCGGTATGATGGGCGGGAATCTATCCCATGAGTTCATGCTGCTCACACCGGTCGGGGAAGATTCCATTGCGATTTGCGGGGAATGTGGATACCGCGCCAATGTGGAAGCAGCAGAGGCGATCGTACACAATCTGCGGGATGCGGAATCCTCTCCGTTGGAATTGGTCTATACGCCCAATATTCACACGATCGAAGAAGTCTGCGACTTTTTGAAAATGCCTAAGGAAAAAAGCTGTAAAGCGGTGGTTTATCAAAAGGAAGAGGACAATGGAATCGTGGCGCTCTTTCTGCGCGGAGATCTCGAGGTAAATGAGGCAAAGCTGACCGTCTATTTGGGCTGCGGAATCCGTCCGGCAGAGATTACGGAGGAGAGCGGCTTGAATCCTGGTTATATCGGACCGGTCGACCTGGAAGGGAATTTTACCATTCTGTTGGATCGCTCGCTGGAAGGGGCGAATAACCTATCCTGCGGCGGAAACCGCCCGGAATATCATTATACTGGACTGGATATGCAGCGGGAATTTCCGAATGCGGAATATCATGATTTTGCGAAAATTCCGGAGGGAGGCATCTGTCCGGTCTGCGGAAAAGAATCCGTACAGATTTCCCGCGGAATTGAAGTCGGGAACATCTTTCAGCTGGGGGATAAATATACTCGTTCGATGGGCATGCAGTATCTGGATCAGAACGGACAGGCACAAATCCCGGTCATGGGCTGCTACGGAATCGGAGTCGGACGGCTGGCAGCATCGGTGTGCGAGGCACATCATGATGAATACGGCCCGATCTGGCCGCTCTCCATTGCGCCGTGGCAGGTGCACCTTTGCTGTGTGCGGGCCGATGATGCGGATGCACATACCTGTGCGGACCGCTTGTATGAGGAATTGCAGCAAGCCGGCGCAGAAGTGCTGTACGATGACCGACGGGTCAGTGCCGGAGTGATGTTCTCGGATGCGGATTTGCTGGGAATTCCATACCGGATTATTGTCAGCCCCCGAAATCTGAAGAATCACGTCTGTGAAATCGTATCCCGTGACAAGAAGTTTTCCCAACAGACGCCAATCGAAGAGGTTGTCCCGACCATCCTGAGCATTTTGTCCTGATCGAAAAAACCGCAGGCGTTCTGCCTGCGGTTTTGAATTTTGTTTGATGTCGATTAGAAATTGGAACCGTTCCATCCCCATTGATCGTAGTCTTTATATTTGACATAAAGATTTTTTGGGGAAATTCCCAGCTCTTCCGAAAAAATTTCCGAGAGAGCAGCGGTCATCCGGCTGCATGCTTCATCGGATGCTCTGCCGAATAAATCTACCTGAATTACGGCACACGGAACATCGTTTTTTCCGCCGAACCAAAGGCGGCAGTTGTCTGCAAATTCCACCATCAGCCACTGTTCCGTTTTGCCGGGGATCTGTTCAATGGCTTTTCCGAGTTTTGCTTTCAGGATACGCTCCTGTTCCGCGGAAATTTCCGCGCTTGTTCTGACGCAAAGATATGGCATTGAAAATCATCCTTTCCTGAATCGGTTGTACATTAAAACGCCCAGTTTCCGTCCCGGAAAATGGGAATTTCCCGTCCGTCTTTGGTATATCCGGTGATCGAGAGATCTGCAGTTCCCAACATGAAATCCACATGGGTAGCAGAATCGTTCATGCCGCGTTTTTTTAGATCTTCCTCGGAACTTTCCAGTCCGCCCTCAAAACATTCCGGAAATCCTTTGCCGATGGCAAAATGGCAGGAGGCATTCTCATCAAACAGGGTGTTATAGAAGAGAATTCCCATTTCGGAAATCGGGGATTTGGTGGGAATCAGCGCCGATTCTCCGAGATGATGGGATCCTTCATCGGTTTCGATCAGCGCTTTCAGGGTATCATACCCTTTTTCCGCCCCGAAATCCACGATCCGTCCCTGTTCAAATTTCAGCCAGAAATGGTCGATCAGCGTACCCTGATAGTTGAGCGGCAGGGAACTGAAGACTGTTCCGTCCGCGCGGTCTTTGTGAGGAGTTGCGAAGATCTCCTCAGTTGGCATATTGGGGAAATAATAGACGCCGTCTGTTGTCTCTGCGCCGCCACCGGCCCAGCAATGATTTTCCGGCATGCCAATGACGAGGTCGGTGCCTAAGCTGTTGCGGTAGTGAAGCCGATCCAGCTGAAGGGAGTTGAGGGTTTCGATTTTTTTCTGAAAACTCTGGCGATGCTTTTCCCATGCGGCGGCAGGGTCTTCGGTATTGACTCGTACTGCCTTGAAAATGGCATCCCAAAGCAGTTCTACCGCTTTTTCCTCCGATTCCTGCGGGAAGACCTTTTTCGCCCACGCGGAAGAAGGCGCCGCAGCAATGCACCAGCGGTTTTTGCCCAGATCGAGACTGTCGTAGAAGGGTTTGCAGACGGTGTGTACCGCTTTGACCCATGCAGCAGGCTTCCGGGGATCTACGCCGGAAAATGCATCCGGATCTGCCGAATCGATGGAAAGAAAGCCGGCGCCCTCTGCGGCATAGCCGTTATTGTAGGCAGAAAACCATTCCGGAACCTGTTCAAATTGGGAAACCGGCGCATAATCGTATTTCAGTCGGGAAAGTGCCTCATCACTCCAGCGGACAACGACCTCTTTGGCGCCCGCCTCATAGGCGGATTTCGCAGCAAGCCGAACCAGCGGTGCAGCGGAGATCGGAGCATTGATGCAAAGAATCTGACCTTTCTGCAGGTTGATGCCGGAACGCACGATGAGTTCCGCATATTTTTTTAACATTTCTTCAAAGTTCATGGGGAAAAGTTACCTCCTCTGAGTTGGAAATTCCTATGCTTCTATGAAAAAGCCGATGTCCAGAATGATTTCGCCATTTTCGTCCGGAGTCGTAAATCGCGGGCATCCGTAACGTTCGAAATACGAGAATAAGCCATTGGAATCTGAGCAAATTTGCATTCCATTTGCTGTCACTTCCTGCCGACAGGCTTTCTCCTGTCCGTAAACACCATCCTCAGCACCTTGAACCCAGCAGATTCCGGCATGTTGCGACGGAAGTTCCATTGACTCATAACATTCCGGCACCGATGAATTTTCGGGCAGGAACATTCCGATATAATATTCGTTTTTTCCATTCTGTGGCCGGATGAGACCAATATAGGCGTCGGTATCCGGATAATCTGCGCAAAATTCCGGTGTAAGAAGCTTTTCCAGTGGTTCAAAAAAGCCTTTTTCAAAACATTCTCCCCAGAAGGCGGGAATCGACATTCCTTCCGGGCAGAGTTTTCCGACAAAGCGGCAAGGGGGAATTTTCTGGCAGTAGCATTTGGCAATTTTCGTCATTCTGTCATCACCTTTCCGTTTGATACCATGATAGCATAATTGGACGGAGATTACAAGGAGGATGCAGGCGGTTCTGTCAGAGTACCGAGTTTTGCATAGAGATCGGGGAAACGTTTTTTCATGCTGACCGGACGGAAGGTCTGGGAATCCACCCAGGCGTGGAGAGTCGATCCGGTGCAGATGGGTTTCTCCTCACCCTGCTTGATCACTTCATAACCAAAGCGGATCCGCGCCGGAGAGAATTCGGTGACAAAGCATCGGATAATCAGCTCATCCTCATAGCGGGAAACACCGGCATAGCGGCACTCCAATTGAGCAAGCGGAGTCATGACTCCCATTTTTTCCAGCTGGGAATAGGTGAGTCCCAGTTGTTTGATCCAGTCTGTGCGGGCGGCTTCAAACCAGATGGGATAGACCGAATGGTGGGTAATGCCCATCTGATCGGTTTCGGCATAGCGAACGGTGATGTGTGTTTCAGTTGTCATAGAAATTCTCCTTTACTTGGAAGCGGAACGGTTGGAAGCGATTGACTTGTCCGGAACCTTCTGCTACAATGAATATATTCTGATACAGCAAGAGGGGATTATCCGTGAACCAGTTGATACGGCCTGCCGTTCCAGCGGATGCATCCGCCATTTTGGCGGTTTATGCGCCATATATCACAGATACCGTAATTACATTTGAGACAGAGGTGCCCACTTTGGGGGCATTTACCAAAAGAGTGGAGGAGATTCTCCGTCAATATCCGTACCTGGTCTGTGAAATAGACGGAGAGATTGTCGGATATGCCTATGCTTCCCGTCATCGGGAACGCGCAGCCTATCGGTACAGTGTCGATGTCTCCATCTATGTAAAATCCGGCATGCATCGCCGGGGAATCGGATCGGCACTCTATACCCGTTTATTGGAAGAACTCCAGAGATTCCCTTATTACACGGCCTATGCCTGCATCACCCTGCCCAATGAATCCAGTGTTGCGCTGCATAAATCCTTTGGATTTCAGGAAGCGGGGATTTTTCACAAGGACGGGTATAAGGCGGGAAAATGGCTGGATGTTCTTTGGATGGAAAAGCCGCTCAAGCAGTATGATGTACCGCCGGGCGGATCCGAAAAATGAGAAAGAGAGCGAAAGCGGGATTGCTTTCGCTCTTTTTTTGAAATGATATTAGCGGTTGGAATAGAATTTCTGATAAGCTTCCCGAAGTTCCTGCGCCTTCTGTTCCGGACAGGTCGGGTTGCACCAGGCACCGACGCCGGTTTCGGAAGAAGCAAAGAACTGCTGTTTATCGGCAGCGCGCATGGGCGGGAAGAATTCTACATGGAAATGATATTCCGGATGATCGCCGCTGTTGACCGGACCGTTGTGCATGCACATCATATAGGGGAACGGCATATCGAAGAGAGAGTCATACATTCCGGCGCAGTCGCGGATGGTTTCACCCAGCGAATTCAGTTCTACTTCGGTCATCTGTCCGATATCGGTCACATGGCGGTTGGCAGTCACATGGACGCCGTATGTAATGGGGGAGAAAAACGGTACATAGACGGTGAAGAATTCATTCCGGAAGATGATCCGGCGTCCGTCTTCTACTTCCTGCGCGAGAAGATCGCAGAACAGGCATTTACCTTCTTTGGCATAGTATTCGCTTGCGCCTTCCAGCTCTTCCTTGATTTTTTTCGGGTGGAAGGAATAGCCGTATGCCTGACCGTGCGGATGAGGCATCGTAACGCCTACCACATCGCCGCGGTTTTCAAAGAGAAATACATACTTGATATTCTCATCGGATTTCATGTCGTCAAAGCATTCCCGCCAAAGATGAGCCAGTTTGTGAACATGCGCGTCATCCAGATCTTTCAGAAATGCCGTATGCTGATCCGAATACAGGATGACTTCGCATTTGCCGTAAGCCGGACGGGTTTCAAACAGACCGCCTGCCACATCATCGGGCACGGGAGGATCCTGTCGTAGTGCCGGAAAATCATTCGGATAACGCAGAACGTCAAACCCTTCATCGGGAACCTTGCCGGAACCGGGGCAGAAGGGGCACCAGTCTTTGGGCATCTGAGGACGTGCCTGCCGGTGAGAGGCAACCATCACCCAGTCTTTGGTAATTGGATTGTAACGAAGTTCCGCCATGTCAATCATCCTTTCATCAAATTATGTTCTACTTATAAAACCTGTGTGCCGCCCAACGGACGAATGGAGAGAATATGGCAGCTGCCTTCTCCAAACACTGCTTCGATTTCTTTTCGGAATTCTTCCACCTTTTCAAAGGGGACAAAGTTTTGAGTGGTACCGCCGAATCCGCCGCCATGCACGCGCCATGCCCCACAGCCATCCAAAACCATTTCCGCGATTGCCAGTGCAACACTCATGCCTTGTTCCTGGGGTGCAGGATTGGCGTAAACATTCTGGAGATAACGGAAGGAAGAATTTCCGGATTCGATGATGCCTTTTTTGAAAGAAGCATAATCTTTTGTGCGGATCGCATCGACAATTTTGCCGACCCGCTCGTTTTCATTGATAAAGTGGAACGCACGCAGGAACGCACGGTCTCCGAATTTTTCCCGGATAGCAGTCGCATTGTCAAGGAGTTCCCGACAGGAGATTCCGCGAAGCACTTCTTTTCCGAAATAAGAAGCAACCTGTTTCATCTCGGTGGGGATAGCCGCGTATTCGTGGGTGAGATCTGCATGATTGCCGCCTACATCCACGATGCAGAGCGCACAGCCCATGTCATTCAGGTCGAAATCCATCTTTTCAATCACCGGATTTTCCGTATCCGCGAAATCAATGGTAATGGCACTTCCGACCGAACTTGCCATCTGATCCATCAGACCGCTCGGTTTGCCGAAATAGACATTTTCTGCATACTGCGCATATTTTGCAATTTCGACCGGACTTACCTTCCCCTCATTGTAGGTATAATTCAGAATCGTACCCACCAGAACCTCAAATGCTGCCGAAGAGGAAAGTCCGGACCCTTTCAGAACATTGGAGGTGGTATAGGCATCGAATCCGCCGATTTTGTATCCTTTCTGCTGGAAACGGGCGGCAACACCGCGAATCAGAGAAATTGCCTTGTTATCCTCTTCTGGCTTGACATCCATCTCACTGATTTCCACGGTATCCATCCGGTATCCTTTGGATTTAATCCGGATTTGGCTGCTCGCATTGACCGAAACAACCGCAATGACATCGAGATTGACACTGGCAGCGACTACACGGCCATGATTATGGTCGGTGTGATTGCCTGCAATCTCGGTACGTCCGGGCGCTGAAAACAAAGTCAGATTGTCCTGATCTCCATATAATTCCACAAACGCATCCACCGCTTCACAGTAGCGCACTTTTTGAGCCTCTACCTGCTCTTTTCCGTACAGAACGGTGAACTTTTCATTTACTTTTCCATCCGAAATCCATTGTTTTAATGCAGCAGCGTTCATATTTAAACCCCCCGGCTTTTTCTAAAAATGGTGAATTTCATATATTTTTATCATACCGCAATCTGCTCATTTTCGCAACAGGCTAGAATATCGGAAATATGGATTTATCTTGCATTTTCAAGGATTTTGCGCTACAATAAAAGTAAAGAATTTTGCAGAAGGGAGAGGCAGAATGGATCAGGATTTTTTTAAGTATTCCTATAAACTGACAGCAAAGGAAAACCTGTCTCTGAACGTGTATAACACCGGCTATCAGCATTGCGAAGCGGGATATACCTGGGGTCCCGCAACCCGTGATCATTACCTCTTCCATTTTGTCACCGAAGGCAGGGGACAGCTGACAGTTGCGGATGGAATTTATGAAATTGAACCCGGCTGCCTGTTTTTGATCCGCCCGGGTGAAGTAGTGACTTATACGGCAGACCAAACGGAACCCTGGGTTTATTGGTGGGTGGGATTCAACGGCACAGAGGCACATCGCCTGATTCACGCCACTCCCTTTGCCGGCGGTGCCCGCATTTACCGTCCTCGAAACGGGGAACAGATCCGACGACGCCTCCTGGATATTTATAATGCCAGAGGAAGTACACCGGCCCATGAATCCCGAATGTTGGGGCGGCTGTATCTTTTTCTCGGAGAACTGATGGAACAGGCTCCGATTGGGCGTGCGACAACCGCGAAGCAATATGTTGACAAGGCGGCGGGCTTTATTAGCCGTAATTTCAGCCGGGATATCAGCATTGGAGATGTCGCGGATTTTACCGGAATCAGTGAAAGCCATTTGTACCGCGTGTTTTCCGCAGAACTTGGGATTGCGCCTGCCCAATTCCTGATCCGTTATCGTATTCATGAAGCCGCAGCTTTACTTCGATCAACATCTCTCTCCATTGGTGAAGTTGCTGCTTCCTGCGGCTTTCGGGATCCGCTCTATTTTTCCAGGATTTTTCACCGCATTCAAGGCCTATCGCCCCGCGAATATGCTCGCAAATTCCTGGAAAAGAAATCTGAAAATGTATAGCTGGGAAAAAAGTGCCAAAAATTTTTGTAAAATACATCTTTTTTTCGCCTCGAATTTGCGCGAAAACTTTTAAAATTTCGTTGACAGAATGATTTTGGTGGTGTATAATGATATAATGTATCAAAATGGAATTTTACGCCCTATGTTCAGGTTGCTGTGGATTTTGATACAATTTGTATCTGTCGATTTGTGCAAAAAATCAATTGACTTTTGCAGGACTATTTGTATTCTTTGCACAAAGATGTGGAGGGGAACGTAGAGCAGAAAACAGGTTTTTGCTTTTTGCGGCAAGCGGTTTGTCAGCGTGTACCGGATTTCATGACGCTGCGCCGCCGGGGAAAGTGAAAACTTGTGTTTTGCGTTCTCGAAATAGATGAATGGAGTGATGAAAGCCTATGGTGAATGTCAAGCCTGTGCAGCTCGGAAAGAACACCCGTATGAGCTTTGCCCGCATTGGTGAAGTGTTGGAAATGCCCAACCTGATTGAAGTGCAGGTAAATTCCTACAAATGGTTTTTGAATCAGGGATTGAAGGAAGTCTTCAGCGATATTTCCGCAATTACTGACTATACCGGCAATCTGGTTCTGGATTTTGTCGATTACCGTCTGGAGGAAACCCCAAAATACTCGGTGACAGAATGCAAGGTGCGTGACGTGACCTATGACGCCCCTCTCCACGTGCGGGCGCGCCTTCTCAACAAGGAGACGGGCGAAGTCAATGAGCAGGAGATTTTTATGGGAAATTTCCCGCTGATGACCGACAGCGGTACCTTTATTATCAATGGTGCCGAGCGTGTCATTGTATCGCAGCTGGTCCGTTCGCCCGGCGTGTATTATGATGATGCCTTCGATAAAACCGGTAAGAAGCTTTTTAAATCGACAGTAATCCCGAACCGCGGTGCATGGCTCGAATATGGGACAGATTCCAGCGATATTTTCTATGTCCGAATCGATAAAAACCGCAAAATTCCGATTACCGTCTTTATCCGTGCGCTGCTCCGCGTGCGGGATGATGTGACTCCGGAACAGATTTCGGAAAACTTCAAATGCGCTTTGACTGACAATGAGGGTACCGATGCCGATGTTCTCGATATTTTCGGCGACAGCGACACCATTGTTGCCACTCTTCAGGGCAAGGATACCACCAAGAACGGTGATGAAGCGCTGCTGGAAGTTTACCGCAAACTGCGTCCCGGTGAGCCGCCCACACAGGAGTCTGCAATCAAACATCTGGTTCCGCTGCTCTTTGATGAGCGCCGCTACGATCTTTCCAAGGTCGGCCGCTACAAATACAATAAGAAACTGGCGATGGGCGTCCGGATTGCAGGTCATACCCTTGCACAGCCGGTTGTCAATGAGTTGACCGGTGAGGTTATTGCGGAAGAAAATGAAGTCCTGACCCGCGAAAAGGCAAAGATGATCGAACGTGCCGGTGTGGATACCGTTTATATCCGTACCGAGCAGAAAGACATCAAGGTCATTTCCAACGGTATGGTCGATCTGGCAGACTATATCGATCTGTCCAATTCCGATCTTGAAATCAATGAAAAAGTCCGTTTCAAAGTTCTGAAAGAACTGCTTGAAGAAACGGAAGACAATGATATCCGGATTGAGCTGGTGAAAATGAATATGAACCGCTTGATCCCGAAACATATCATTAAAGATGATATTATCGCGACTATTAACTATATCAACTGTCTGGCATACGGCATCGGTACGGTGGACGACATCGACCACCTTGGCAATCGTCGTATCCGTCCGGTTGGTGAACTGCTGCAGAATCAGTTCCGCATTGGCTTTTCCCGTATGGAACGTGTTATCCGCGAACGTATGACCCTGCAGGCACAGGAGAACGGTGCCGTAACTCCCCAGGCTTTGATCAATATCCGTCCGGTTGTGGCGGCGATCAAGGAATTCTTCGGTTCGTCTCCGCTGTCTCAGTTCATGGACCAGACAAACCCGCTGGCAGAATTGACTCATAAACGTCGTCTGTCCGCTCTGGGTCCCGGAGGTCTGTCGCGTGACCGTGCTTCGTTCGAAGTTCGTGACGTACATTACTCGCACTACGGACGCATGTGCCCGATTGAGACCCCTGAAGGTCCGAACATCGGTCTGATTTCCTATCTGGCAACCTTTGCGCGGATCAATGAGTATGGCTTTATCGAGGCGCCTTATCGTCGAGTCGACAAGGAAACCGGTAAGGTCCTGGATGAAGTGGACTATATGACGGCAGATCTGGAAGATGAGTTTGTCGTTGCGCAGGCAAATGCTCCCCTTACCGAGGACAACCACTTTGCTAACCCTCGTGTCAGCGGCCGTTACCGCGACCAGATCCTTGAAGTTGACAGCAAGCGCGTTGACTATATGGACGTTTCGCCCAGAATGATGGTTTCTGTCGCAACTGCGATGATCCCCTTCCTGGAAAACGACGACGCAAACCGTGCTTTGATGGGTGCAAACATGCAGCGTCAGGCGGTTCCGCTGCTCGTAACAGATTCTCCAATTGTCGGTACCGGTATTGAATACAAGGCAGCGGTTGACTCTGGCGTCTGTGTCCTGGCAAAACAGGATGGCGTTGTCGAGACAGTCGATGCCCGTGAAGTTACCATCCGCGATGATGAGGGTGAACTTCACCGTTATCCGATCATCAAATTCATGCGTTCCAACCAGGGTACCTGTATCAACCAGCGTCCGATCGTCAGTGCCGGCGAGCGCGTGACCAAAGGTCAGGTCATTGCCGACGGTCCTGCTACCGATCAGGGTGAAATTGCTCTCGGTAAGAATGCATTGATCGGTTTTACTACCTGGGAAGGTTATAACTACGAGGACGCCGTTCTGCTAAATGAAAAAATCGTTCGCGAGGACGTTTACACCTCGATTCATATTGAAGAGTATGAAACCGAAACCCGTGACACCAAGCTCG
Organism: Candidatus Merdivicinus sp.; assembly: GCA_050943495.1. Classification (GTDB taxonomy): domain Bacteria; phylum Bacillota; class Clostridia; order Oscillospirales; family Ruminococcaceae; genus Merdivicinus. The sequence continues at coordinate 33,763 of JBMNPH010000003.1, read as the reverse complement.
GGCCGGAAGAAATTACCCGTGATATTCCCAACGTCGGCGAAGATGCCCTCAAGGATCTGGACGAGCGCGGTATTATCCGCATCGGTGCAGAAGTCCGTTCGGGCGATATTCTGGTCGGTAAGGTTTCTCCGAAGGGTGAGACTGAGCTGACTGCTGAGGAACGCTTGCTCCGCGCGATCTTCGGCGAAAAGGCAAGAGAAGTGCGCGACACTTCGCTGCGTGTTCCCCATGGTGAATATGGTATCATCGTAGACGTCAAAGTCTTTACCCGTGAAAACTGTGATGAGCTGGCTGCCGGCGTCAATACCGTTGTCCGCTGCTACATTGCGCAGAAACGTAAGATTTCGGTCGGTGACAAGATGGCAGGTCGTCACGGAAACAAGGGTGTTGTTTCCCGCATTCTGCCGCAGGAGGATATGCCCTTCCTGCCCGACGGAACTCCGTTGGATATCGTGCTGAACCCCTTGGGCGTACCGTCTCGTATGAACATCGGTCAGGTTCTGGAAGTGCACCTCGGCTATGCCGCGAAGGCGCTCGGCTGGAAGATCATGACTCCGGTATTCGACGGCGCGCATGAGGAAGACATTCGTGCCTGCCTGAAAGAGGCGGGACTTGCGGAAGACGGTAAGACCGTTCTGTATGACGGACGTACCGGCGAACCGTTTGATAACCGTGTAACCGTTGGTATTATGTACTTCCTGAAACTGCACCATCTGGTTGATGATAAGATTCATGCTCGTTCTACCGGTCCGTACAGCTTGGTTACCCAGCAGCCTTTGGGTGGTAAAGCGCAGTTCGGCGGTCAGCGTTTCGGTGAGATGGAGGTTTGGGCGTTGGAGGCTTACGGCGCAGCCTACACTCTGCAGGAAATCCTGACAGTCAAGTCGGACGACGTGGTCGGCCGTGTTAAGACTTACGAAGCAATCGTCAAGGGCCACAATGTGCCGCAGTCTGGTACACCGGAATCCTTCAAGGTTCTCATTAAGGAACTGCAGTCACTCGGTCTGGATGTCAAAGTGCTTGACCGCGACAATCAGGAGATCGACCTCAAGCAGACCTTTGAGGATGATGAAGATATCAGCTTCCGCAGTGCAGAGGAATCCGATTACGATGAACTCAACCAGTACGTTGATGACGGCGATGCCCCCATGGATGATGACGAAGATTCCGATGACTCCGATGATTTCAGCGATGCCGACATGGATGAGGATTTTGAGGATGCTGACGAGGGCATGGATTTCGCGCTCGACAGCGGTGATATGGACGAAGATTTTTAATGGAAGAAGGGGTAGCAATTGGAATTTAACGTATTTGAGTCGATTAAAATCGGCCTCGCTTCACCCGAGCAGATCCGCGAGTGGTCCCACGGTGAAGTAAAAAAGCCGGAAACTATCAATTACCGCACCCTGAAACCGGAAACGGACGGCTTGTTCTGCGAACGCATTTTTGGACCCACCAAGGACTGGGAATGCCATTGCGGTAAGTACAAACGTCTCCGTTACAAAGGTAAAGTCTGTGATAAATGCGGAGTAGAGGTTACCCGTTCTAAGGTCCGCCGCGAGCGGATGGGCCATATCGAACTGGCCGCTCCGGTTTCTCACATCTGGTATTTCAAAGGAATTCCCTCCCGTATGGGCCTGATTCTGGATATTTCTCCCCGTCGTCTGGAAGAAGTGCTCTACTTTGCAAAATATATCGTCATTGATCCCGGCCGCACGGTCCTGGAAAAAGGCCAGCTGCTCACCGAAAAAGAGTATGCGGATATGCGGGAAAAATATGAGGACGATTTCCGTGCCGGCATGGGCGCGGAAGCCATCAAGGAACTCCTGCATGAACTGGATCTCGAGACCCTGTCGGTCGATCTGAAGAAGCAGCTGAATGATGCTTCCGGTCAGAAGAAGATCCGGATCCTGAAGCGTCTGGAATGCGTCGAAGCATTCCGGATTTCGGGCAACAAACCCGAGTGGATGATCCTGGATGTCATTCCGGTTATCCCTCCGGATATCCGTCCGATGGTGCAGCTGGACGGCGGACGTTTTGCAACTTCCGACCTGAATGACCTGTACCGCCGGGTAATTAACCGCAACAACCGTCTGCAGCACCTGCTGGAACTGAATGCGCCCGATATCATTGTCCGCAATGAGAAGCGCATGCTGCAGGAAGCCGTTGACGCCCTGATCGACAACGGCCGCCGCGGCCGTCCGGTTACCGGCCCCAACAACCGTCCACTGAAATCCCTTTCCGACATGCTAAAAGGTAAACAGGGACGTTTCCGTCAGAACCTGCTCGGTAAACGTGTTGACTACTCCGGACGTTCGGTTATCGTTGTCGGACCGGAACTGAAGATGTATCAGTGCGGTCTGCCCAAAGAGATGGCTCTGGAATTGTTCAAGCCCTTCGTTATGAAGCGTCTGGTGGAAACCGGCGCTGCCAATAACATCAAATCCGCCCGCAAAATGGTGGATCGTGCCCGTCCCGAGGTATGGGATGCGCTGGAAATCGTCATTAAGGACCATCCGGTTCTGTTGAACCGTGCGCCGACCCTGCACCGTCTGGGTATCCAGGCATTTGAGCCGGTTCTGGTTGAAGGCCGTGCACTGAAGCTGCATCCGCTGGTATGTACCGCATACAACGCGGACTTCGACGGTGACCAGATGGCAGTTCATGTGCCGCTGTCCGCAGAGGCACAGGCGGAGGCTCGCTTCCTGATGCTGGCAGCAAACAACCTCCTCAAACCGTCCGACGGACGCCCTGTTGCAGTTCCGACCCAGGACATGGTTCTCGGATCCTACTATCTGACCCTTGTGAAAGATGGAGAGCCGGGTGAAGGCAAGGTATTCCGCGATGTCAACGAGGCATTGATGGCATACCAGGAGGGAATTGTTACCCTGCACGCTAAGATTAAGGTCCGCATGACCAAAGGAAATCAGAGCCGTTTGATCGAAACGACCGTTGGCCGCCTGATCTTCAACGATCCGATTCCTCAGAATCTTGGTTTCGTCGATCGTTCCAAGCCGGAAAATCAGTTCGAGCTGGAAGTATCGTTCCTCGTCACCAAGAAAACTCTTGGAAAGATCATCGAACGCTGCATTAAGATTCATGGTACTGCCAAGACTTCCGAAGTTTTGGACCGCATCAAGGCACAGGGTTATAAATACTCCACCCGAAGCGGTATCACCGTTGCACTTTGTGACGCATCCGTTCCGGAAGAGAAGAAAGCTATTATCGCAGAGGCTGAGAAAGCCAACCTCAAGGTGGTTCGTCAGTATGAGCGCGGTTTGATTACCTCGCAGGAACGTACCAACCATGTGATTCGCATCTGGAATGACGCAACCGACCAGGTAACCGAAGCATTCCAGAAAAACCTCGATAAATTCAACCCCATTTATATGATGGCAGACTCCGGTGCGCGTGGTTCTATTAACAACCTGCGTCAGCTGGCTGGTATGCGCGGTCTGATCGCAAATACTGCTGGTACCACCATTGAGATGCCCATCAAGGCAAACTACCGTGAAGGTCTGAATATTCTGGAATATTTCATTTCCTCCCGTGGTGCTCGTAAAGGTCTGGCAGATACCGCGCTTCGTACCGCTGACTCGGGTTACCTGACCCGTCGTCTGGTTGACGTTTCGCAGGATGTCATCATCCGTCAGAATGACTGCGGCACTCATGAAGGTATTTGGGTTTATGATATCCGCGAGGGCAATGAGCTCATCGAGTCGCTGTCCGAGCGTCTGCAGGGCCGTTATCTGGTGGAGGATTTCTGCGATCCCAACACCGGAGAGGTTCTGGTTTCCAAAGACAAGATCATGGACGACAAGGATGCGGAAAAGATCTGCGCAACCGGCGTGGACCGCGTCAAGATCCGTTCGATTCTTACCTGTCGTTCTACCCAGGGAATCTGTGCGCACTGCTATGGTGCCAACCTTGCCAACGGCAAGCCCGTTGCAGTCGGTGAGGCAGTCGGCGTTATCGCTGCACAGTCCATCGGTGAGCCCGGTACTCAGCTGACCATGCGTACCTTCCATACCGGCGGTATCGCAAACGCTGAGGATATTACCCAAGGTCTTCCGCGTGTTGCGGAGCTGTTTGAGGCTCGTAAGCCGAAAAACAGTGCGATCCTCACCGAAATTCCGGGTGTCGTCCGGTTCGACGAGGAAAAGCATCAGCGTGTTATCGTTGTTTACAATTCTACCGAGGAACGCCGCTATGCGATTCCTTACGGATTCAAGATCAAAGTGCAGGAAGGGCAGGCCGTCTCAATCGGTGACAGTCTAACCGAAGGTGCGATCAACCCGCACGACCTGCTGGCCGTTAAGGGCGAACAGGATATGCAGAATTACCTTATTGCTGAGGTTCAGAAAACCTACCGTCTGCAGGGTGTTGATATCAACGACAAACACATTGAGGTTATTGTCCGCCAGATGATGAAGAAAGTTCGGATTGTCAGCCCCGGTTCGACCGAGCTGCTGTCCGGTTCCATCATGGATCGCGGCGATGTGTATCAGGAAAATCGGATTCTGGAAGAACGTGCTGCGGCAGGAGAAGAAGGCATCATGCCGATCACTTTCGAGCCGGTTCTTCTGGGTATTACCAAGGCATCCTTGGCAACCGAAAGCTTCCTGTCTGCCGCATCCTTCCAGGAAACCACCAAGGTTTTGACCGAAGCTGCTATTAAGGGCAAGGTTGACCATTTGATGGGATTGAAGGAAAACGTCATCATCGGTAAGCTGATTCCCGCTGGTACGGGTATGAGCTGTTATAATGATGTGGAAGTCGTTCCGGTTAAACAGGAACTAGATTCGGTAGAGGGAATTTAATCAAAATTACCAGAAACCAGTTGAAAAACAGAGGCGGATTCGTCTCTGTTTTTTGATTGGATCTGTTGACAAGCTTTTGTTTTCATGGTACAATAAACAAGTATGCTAGGTGTGAATATTTCCACCGGAGGCATCCAAAATATAAGTAAGGAGGTGCCATATGCCAACCTTTAACCAGCTTGTTAGAAAAGGCAGAGAAATGCAGGAGGTTAAATCGACTGCACCCGCACTGAACCGCGGCTATAACTCCATGAAGAAGGAACCGACTGATCAGAGTTCTCCTCAGAAACGTGGCGTTTGTACTGCAGTTAGAACCCAGACCCCGAAAAAACCGAACTCTGCGCTGCGTAAAATCGCAAGAGTCCGGCTCAGCAACGGGATGGAAGTTTCCGCTTATATCCCCGGCGTCGGACACAACCTGCAGGAACACTCCGTTGTACTGATCCGCGGCGGCCGTGTAAAAGACCTGCCTGGTGTGCGTTACCACATCATTCGCGGTACCCTGGATACTCAGGGCGTAAACGGAAGAATGCAGGGCCGTTCTAAATACGGTGCCAAGCGTCCGAAAGCTGGTGCGAAGAAGTAAGCTTCCGGCAGTTGCTGGAATCCTTTCGGCTGATGGCAGCTTTTTCATAATGCAAACACGCGTTGTGCAAAGGCTTCTATTGGGCTGACGAGGGTATTTACTTTCGAGTACCGATGAATTCATTCTATGAAGGAGGGAAGTAAAGTGCCAAGAAGAGGTCAAATTGCAAAACGTGATGTTTTGCCCGATCCTATGTACAATTCCAAGCTCGTTACCCGTCTGATCAACAACGTGATGTATGACGGCAAAAAGGGCGTTGCTCAGAAAATCGTTTACGGTGCATTTGAAATCGTAAATGAGAAGACCGGCAAGGATGCTCTGGAAGCATTCCAGGAGGCTCTCGAAAACATTATGCCCGTTCTCGAGGTTAAATCCCGCCGTGTCGGTGGTGCAACCTACCAGGTTCCGATGGAGGTTCGTCCGGAACGCAGACAGACTTTGGGTCTGAGATGGTTGACTGCTTATTCCAGAAACCGTTCGGAAAGAACGATGAAGGAACGTCTCGCAGGTGAAATCCTTGACGCGCTGAATAACACCGGCGGCGCCTGCAAGAAACGTGAGGATACTCACAAGATGGCAGAGGCCAACAAAGCATTTGCTCATTACAGATGGTAATGAGGCAATTCTCATAATTTGGGCATGCATCAGCGTGTCCGTGCCCGATTTTGTTTGAAAATTGGGATGGGCGGTCCGCTTGCAGGGCCGCATTTTATATCAAATAGGAGGATATTATGCCAAGAGACGTATCTCTCGAAATGACTCGTAATATTGGTATAATGGCTCACATCGACGCAGGTAAAACTACTACGACTGAGCGTGTTCTGTATTATACCGGAAAAACGCACAAGATCGGTGATACCCATGAGGGTACTGCGACGATGGACTGGATGGCGCAAGAGCAGGAACGGGGTATTACGATTACTTCTGCTGCTACGACCGCTTTCTGGAAAGGCCATCGTATCAATATCATTGATACTCCTGGTCACGTGGACTTTACTGTAGAAGTAGAGCGTTCTCTCCGTGTCCTGGATGGATCTGTTACCGTTTTCTGTGCAAAAGGCGGCGTTGAACCTCAGTCTGAAACTGTATGGCATCAGGCAAACAACTACAAAGTTCCCCGTATGGCATTTATCAATAAGATGGATATCATGGGTGCGGACTTTTACCATGTTGTCGATATGATGCGTGACCGGCTGAAATGTCATCCGGTTCCGATCCAGCTTCCTATTGGTGCAGAAGATACTTTCGTAGGTCTGATCGACTTGATGGAGATGAAGGCTTACATTTACAACGATGAGCTCGGTAATGATATTTCGGTAACCGATATTCCTGCTGATATGCAGGAAAAAGCGGAACAGTATCGTTCGGAAATGGTGGAATCAATCGCGGAAACCAGCGACGAACTGATGGAGAAATATCTGGAAGAGGAAACTCTCACCGTTGAAGAATTGAAAAAAGCTTTGCGTGCAGCAACCATCGACAATACTTTGGTTCCTGTTTGCTGCGGTACTGCTTATCGTAATAAAGGCGTCCAGAAGCTTTTGGATGCAATTGTGGATTATATGCCCTCTCCGGTTGATATTCCCCCGATTAAAGGTGTGGATCCGGAAACCGGTGAAGAAACCGTTCGCCATTCTTCCGATAGCGAACCTTTCTCTGCTCTGGCATTTAAGATCGCAACCGACCCCTTTGTCGGAAAGCTTTGCTTCTTCCGTGTTTACTCTGGTACTGTTGATGCGGGCGCTACCGTACTCAATGCGACTAAGGGCAAATCTGAAAGAATGGGCCGTATGCTGATGATGCACGCAAATCACCGTCAGGATATCGAGACTTGTTATGCAGGTGATATTGCAGCTGCAGTTGGTTTGAAACAGACAACAACTGGTGATACTCTCTGTGATCCGAAACACGAAGTTATTTTGGAATCTATGGAGTTCCCGGAACCTGTTATCCGTGTTGCAATTGAACCCAAAACCAAAGCTAGCCAGGAAAAAATGGGTATTGCTCTTGCAAAACTTGCAGAAGAAGACCCCACATTCCGGACTTATACCGATGAAGAAACTGGCCAGACCATTATTGCTGGTATGGGCGAGCTCCATCTGGAAATTATCGTAGACCGTCTGCTTCGTGAGTTTAAAGTTGAAGCAAATGTTGGTAAACCCCAGGTTGCGTACCGCGAAACCATCCGTAAGGATGTTGATGTGGAAAATAAATACGCTCGTCAGTCCGGTGGTAAAGGTCAATACGGTCATGTTAAGATCCGTGTTTACCCGAACGAAGCCGGTAAAGGTTACGAATTCGAGAATAAGGTTGTCGGTGGTGCAATTCCGAAGGAATATATCCCCGCTGTCGATGCTGGTATCCAGGGCGCAATGCAGTCTGGTGTATTGGCAGGTTACCCTGTTGTCGATATCCGTGTTGAACTGTACGATGGTTCTTATCACGAGGTTGACTCCTCTGAAATGGCCTTTAAGATCGCTGGTTCTATGGCATTGAAAGATGCTCTGCGGAAAGGTAATCCTGTCATTCTGGAACCGATTATGAAAGTTGTCGTAATTGTTCCGGAACAGTATATGGGCGACGTTATTGGTGACTTGAACTCTCGCCGCGGCCAGATTCAGGGCATGGAAGCCAGAAATGGTGTTGAAGAGATCCGTGCGATGGTTCCGCTGTCTGAAATGTTTGGTTATGCAACCGACCTTCGTTCTAAGACTCAGGGCCGTGGACAGTATACAATGGAACCCAGTCATTACACTGAAGTTCCGAAATCTGTATCGGAAGATATCATCTCCAAGAGAGCAAAGCAGGCGTAATTCTGCTTGCTTCCCAAATAACTTGAAAATTAAAGGAGGAAAATCCAAATGGCAAAACAGAAATTTGAACGTACCAAACCCCATGCGAATATTGGTACCATCGGACACGTTGACCACGGCAAAACTACTTTGACCGCTGCTATCACCAAAACCCTCGCTATGCAGGGTAAAGCAAAATACGAAGCTTACGATATGATCGACAAAGCTCCTGAAGAAAGAGCTCGTGGTATCACAATCAGCACTGCTCACGTTGAATATGAAACCGACAGCCGTCACTATGCTCATGTTGACTGCCCCGGCCATGCTGACTATGTTAAGAACATGATCACCGGTGCTGCTCAGATGGACGGCGCTATCCTCGTAGTTTCTGCTGCAGACGGCCCCATGCCCCAGACTCGTGAGCACATCCTGCTCTCCCGTCAGGTAGGCGTTCCTTATATCGTTGTATTCATGAACAAGTGCGACCAGGTTGACGACGAAGAGCTCCTCGACCTCGTTGAGATGGAAATTCGTGAACTGCTGAACGAGTATGACTTCCCGGGCGATGATACTCCTATCATCCGTGGTTCTGCACTGGCTGCTCTGGAAGCTCCCGATGACATCAACGATCCTGCTTACAAACCGATCCTCGAATTGATGGATGCTGTTGACAGCTGGATCCCCACTCCTGAGCGTGACGACAACAAGCCCTTCCTGATGCCTGTTGAAGACGTATTCACCATCACTGGTCGTGGTACTGTTGCTACCGGCCGTGTTGAGCGTGGTACTGTTAAAGTTGGCGACGAAGTTGAAATCGTTGGTCTGAAAGACGAGAGCAGCAAAACCACCGTTACCGGTGTTGAAATGTTCCGTAAGCTCCTCGATTTCGCTGAAGCTGGTGACAACATCGGTGCTCTGCTCCGTGGTGTTCAGCGTTCTGACATCGAGCGTGGCCAGGTTCTCTGCAAACCCGGCACCATTCATCCTCATACCAAATTCCATTGCTCTGTATACGTCCTGAAGAAAGAAGAAGGCGGCCGTCATAAACCCTTCTTCAACAACTACCGTCCTCAGTTCTACTTCCGTACAACTGACGTTACCGGCATCATCACTCTGCCCGAAGGCACTGAGATGGCTATGCCCGGTGATAACCTCGAGTTCGATGTTGAGCTGATTACTCCTATCGCTATCGAGGAAGGCCTCCGTTTCGCTATCCGTGAAGGCGGCCGTACCGTTGGTTCCGGTGTTGTTTCCAAGATCAACGAATAATTGATCTTTCTATGGTTGGACGTTCTACTTTTGGCTACGTACTCAAATAATGTTAAAGGCTTCGGACTATGTCCGAAGCCTTTTTGCATTCTGCAATTGCAGGTGAAAAAAACTGCAAAAAGTATAAAATTATGGAATTGAAGTAAAAAGAGATATTATATTTTGTAAAATATGCAGGAAATCAAAAAAATATTGCAAAACCCCTTGCGCAATCGGAAATTGTGGAGTATAATATAGCTATTCTATTACGTAGGGGGTACCAACAATGGCACTGAAAAATGAGTATCTTCTCGGCGTCCTCGAGACCGTGAAGAAGCGCAATGCAAATGAACCCGAATTTATCCAGGCTGTTCAGGAAGTTCTGGAATCTTTTGAACCGGTAGTTGAAAAGCGTCCGGAATTAATGGAAAAAGGTGTAATTGAGCGAATCGTAGAGCCGGAACGCATGATTCAGTTCCGTGTACCGTGGGTCGATGACCAGGGAAAAGTTCAGGTAAACCGTGGTTTCCGTGTTCAGTTCAATTCTGCAATCGGTCCGTATAAGGGTGGTCTCCGCTTCCATCCTTCTGTTAATCAGTCGGTTATCAAATTCCTTGGCTTTGAGCAGTGCTTTAAAAATTCCCTTACCAGCCTTCCGATGGGCGGCGGTAAAGGCGGTTCTGATTTTGATCCCAAAGGAAAATCAGATAATGAGGTAATGCGTTTTTGCCAGAGCTTTATGACAGAACTCTGCCGCCACATTGGTGCGGATACAGATGTTCCTGCAGGTGATATCGGTGTTGGTGCACGTGAAATCGGCTTTATGTATGGGCAGTATAAGAGAATCCGTAACGAATTTACTGGCGTTCTGACCGGAAAAGGTTTGACCTATGGCGGTTCTTTAGCGCGGAAAGAAGCAACTGGTTATGGTTTGCTCTACTTTACTCAGGAAATGCTGAATTGCATGAAAAACGACTCTATGAAGGACAAAACAGTTGTGATTTCCGGATCCGGTAATGTTGCAATTTATGCCACCGAAAAAGCACAGGAAATGGGCGCAAAAGTCGTGGCTTTGTCCGACTCGAACGGTTATGTTTACGATAAAGATGGTATCAAACTGGATGTTGTAAAACAGATCAAGGAAGTGGAACGCGGCCGTATTTCCGAATATGCAAAACGTGTAGACGGTGCAGTTTATACCGAGGGCTGTAAGGGCATCTGGACTATTCCCTGTGATATCGCATTGCCCTGTGCAACTCAGAATGAGTTGGACGGCGAGTCCGCAAAAACATTGATCGCAAATGGTGTAATGGCAGTGGCTGAGGGCGCGAATATGCCTTCTACCCCGGACGCAGTAGAAGCGTTCCTGAATGCAGGCGTTTTGTTCGGGCCTGCAAAAGCAGCCAATGCTGGCGGTGTTGCAACTTCCGGTTTGGAAATGTCTCAGAATTCCATGCGGTATTCCTGGACTTTCGAGGAAGTCGATGCGAAATTGAAAGGCATCATGGTCAACATTTTCCACAGTGCGGAAAAAGCAGCGAAAACTTATGGTCATGAGGGCAACCTGGTTATGGGTGCCAATATTGCAGGCTTTGAAAAAATTGCCGACGCTATGATGGCTCAGGGAATCGTTTGATTTTCAGAAGTTCTCTCTTACGTCCGATAACAGATTCGTTATCGGACGTTTTGCTTTCCTATTGTAATCGGAAGATAAAACTGGTATAATAGGAATACATATAGGAGGGAGATCGGTATGTATTTGGACGGGACAGGGAAAAAATGGTGGAAGGGAAACCTCCATGCCCATACAACCAATTCGGATGGAAGAAGATCGCCGCAAGAGGTCATCTCTCTATATCAGAAGCAAGATTATGATTTTTTGGCGATAACAGATCATTGGGTTTTGTCTGAAACGAAAATGCAGGATTCCATGCTGCTTCTTGCAGGATGTGAGTATGATGTTGGATTGCGCGGACTTGCGGAAAGTGGTGTTTATCATCTTGTGGCAATTGGAATGCATCAGTCTCCAGATTTGCATAAACAGCCTCATTTAACAGCACAGCAGGTCTTGGATGCCATTCATCGGGCAGGTGGTTATGCGATTTTAGCCCATCCGGCGTGGTCCCTGAATCGGCCAGATGAAATCCTGAAATTGAATGGAATTGACGCATCCGAAATCTACAACACTTTATCCGGTACTCCATGGAATGGTCGTCGAGCAGATTCCAGCGTTATTCTCGACACATTATCAGCTGCAGGGATGCGGATTCCCTGCGTTGCTTCGGATGATGCTCATTTTTATACAGGAGAACATTGCCGATCATTTATCTGGTTGCAGGCAGAGGAACTTACGGAATGTGCGGTAATGGATGCTTTACGGGCTGGACATTTTTATGCATCACAGGGGCCAAAAATGGAAGTCTCAGTTTCCGGAAAAACGGTAAAGGTACGTTGTTCCGCCGCAAGTATGGTCGTGTTTTATTCCAACCTCGTTTGGTCCTCAAACCGGGTGGTAAGTGGAGAAAACCTTACCGAAGCTGAATATTCGCTTCAGCCGGATGAGACTTTTGTGCGGGTAGAAGTCGTGGACGCGAAGGGAAATCTGGCTTGGAGTTCTCCAATTACGGTACAGGAGGCATAAAGATGTTAGCAGCAGGATTATACAGTTTGGGAAGTGTCATAGTGCTGTATTGTCTGGTTTCCACCCTCGCAGTAGGAATGATTCCATTTACAAATCTCCTTTGTGTTGGTGGAATAACGTTGCTGATTCTTGGTTTTCTGGAACAGAAATATGGAACATTTCCAATAGCCCGGAGATTAAAAAAAATACTGTTACCTGTTGCGGCAGTTGGACTGGTTGGATTTGGAATATTGGAGATGCTAATCATCGGCAGTGCTGCTCACAAAGATTCGGAACCAGCAGACTATTTGCTGATTTTGGGGGCGGGGCTGCGTGGAGAAGAAATGAGTCTTACCTTACTTTCACGGATGCAGACGGCGGTGTCTTGTGAGGATGGGGAGAAATTTGTGGTCTCAGGTGGACAAGGGAAAAATGAGAGCATTCCGGAAGCGCAGGCAATGCAAAATTATTTGCTGGGACAAGGATACTCTGTTGAACGAATTTTGACGGAAACGCAATCCACTAGTACAATGGAAAATCTCATTTATTCCCGTGAAATAATTGAGAAGGATAGTGGAAGACCGATTCAGGAGGTTAAAATCAAAATCGTGACATCGGATTATCACACTTTTCGAGCAAAAATGTTGGCGAAAAGGGCAGGATATGGAGAGGTGAGTTCATATGGTGCATCAACGCCATTTTGGACGATTCCATCCAGCTATATCCGGGAAGCTGCCGCTTTGGTGAAGTCTTTTTTAATGGATCATTGAAAAGGAGAAGAATCATGGAGATTGTATATAAAGATATCAAAAATTTTTCTGCTACCGATTTGGAACAGCTCTTTTTGAGCGTCAATTGGGAGTCTGGAAATTATCCGCAAAAGTTAGTCGCTGCCATGCAGCATTCAGATGCAGTGTACTCTGCCTGGGATGGCGATCGGCTGGTAGGTCTGATGAATGCGCTGACGGATCATGCTATGACGGCATATTTTCATTATTTACTGGTAGACCCTGCCTATCAGGGGCAGGCCATCGGTGCAGAACTGATTAAACGGATGCTGGCACATTATTGGGATATACCTGCTAAAATTCTGCTCTGTGATGAAGGCGGTCAGGAGTATTATAAGCAATGCGGTTTTGATGATAGTAAGCAGCTGCACGCCGTTTATGTAAGCGACTTGTATTGAGAGGAGGCGAGGAATTGGAATTGCAGGTGAATGGAGGCGGATTGGGTTCCTTCCTCGCAGTGCCAACCGATATCGTGGACAAGCATCTTTCAACGGCGAGCGGAATTTATATCAAGGTTTTGCTGGCCGTTTTGCGTGCCAACCGTGTGGATACCGCGCAGATCGCTCGGAAGCTTTCAATCCCGGAAAGCGATGTCACTGAAGCAGTAGGGTATTGGGTACAAAATGGTGTTTTTACCACAGTTGAAGCACAGTCAAAGCCCCAAAAGGCAGAGCCTCAGGTCGTTGTAACAGCACAGAGTCTGTCAACAGGTGAAATTGCAGAACGCATGAATCGGAATCCGGATATTCAGTTTCTTTTTCATGCCGTGGAAGAGATGATGGGAAATGTTCTGACATCTACCCAACAGCGTACTCTGATTTTTATTCATGAATCCTATGGTTTGCCGGTGGATGTGATTGTGATGGCGGTCGAATATTGTTTTTCGATCGGAAAGAATAGTTTTTCTTATATACAGCGTCTTTGTAATGGTTGGGCAGATCAGGGAATTAATACTCACGCGCTCGCCGAGGAGACATTGCGTAAATTAAATCAGCGCAAAAATTCCGAACATCAAATTATCGAATTGCTTGGGTTGGGGGATCGGCCTCTAACTTCGGAACAGCAGCGGTATCTTCAAACATGGCTTGAAAAATATGGCTATGGGTTGGAAATGATTCAGATTGCTTATGAGAGAACTTTGAATAGTATCAATAAATTGAGCTTGCCCTATATGAATTCCATCTTGAAATCTTGGTATGAGAAGAATATCCGAACTCCTGCCGATGTTGCTGCAAAAGATACACGCAATTCTGTACGGATATCTTCCGGCCAGCAGAAGGGATGGGATCCGTCTTACGATATACAGGAATTGGAACGCAGAGGTCTGTCGATTCCAAAATTTGATTAAGGAGAAATACCATGAACGTATCTGCAAGGGAGGCTGCACGCCGCACTCTTGACCAACGTCGCAGCCGCGCTTTGATCGAGCAGGCGGAACGGGTTGAGGAAATTGCACGCAAAATTCCTCAGGTAATCGATCTGCGCAAAGAATTGGCTCTTACTTCGGTAAAATTGAGCAAGATGATCCTTGCACATGATAAGGATATGCCCGATGGACTTGAGAAGCTTCGAAATGCAAATCTTGCCATGCAGGCCATGGAACGGGAATTATTGCAAAAGAGCGGTTATCCAGCCGATTATTTGGAAGTGCATTATACTTGCCCACGTTGTCACGATACGGGATTTGTGGAAGGTAAGGTTTGCGATTGTTTCCGCCAGCTGGAAAAGTCCTACATTCTCAAAATGTTGAATGAAAGTTCCACATTGGAACTTTGTGATTTCCGTTCATTTCAATTGGGTTATTATGACAGTCAGCCGGATCCTTCAGCTGGAGATGTTTCGCCGCGAAGCCATATGACACAGGTTTACAATTATTGTGTCCAATATGCCGAAAATTTTTCCGGCAGTGGAAAAGGCCTGTTTTTCTGTGGCCCCACTGGATTGGGAAAAACCCATCTTTCCCTGGCAATCGCACGTCGGGTGATTGAACGTGGATTTGATGTGGTATATGGAACGGCACAGGGATTTTTGAGCACCATTGAGGAGGAACATTTCCGCCGGGAACGCAGCCAGCAGACGCTTCAACAGCTTTTGGATACCGATTTATTGGTTTTAGATGATCTTGGGACAGAGTTTTCTACTCCATTCAGCCAGTCCATTGTTTATGAATTGTTCAATACCCGCCGTAAGCCGCTGATTGTCAGCAGTAATCTGACGATTCAGGAATTGCAGGATAAATATGGACAACGGATTGTTTCCCGTCTCTTTGCTAAATGTACCTACATGCGTTTTTTGGGGAAGGACATCCGTCAACGCTTATCCTAAATAAAAAGCAGCCGGAATCCTGTCATGGATATTCCGTGCTGCTTTTGTACAAAATAAACTATCGCCCTCACTATTGCAAGGACGATAAAAACAAAGTGTATAAAAATAAGGGGAAATCAGAATAACTCTTGTAAGATTAGAACAAGTAATTCTTAACGACAAAATATATTATATCGCAAACCTTGTCGAAAATCAAGAGAAAATTACAGAATTATGACATTTTCATGAAGTTGCACAAAAGAGATGTGAGGCGTTTGGCTGGTTTTAAATGAATTTTTTTCAGGTTTTCTGGGAGTGAAGAAAATCCGTGAAATTAGGACAACTGTCTTTTATTGAAGGACAGAAAATTCATATCCTTGTTCTCGAGCAGTGTCGATAAAGTCGCCTAAGATTGCTGCATTATCAGGAGAGACTGCATGCAGCAGATAGATCGCACCAGGATGCAGGGCACCTGTTACCCTTGCTAGGGCTTTTTCCGGCCCGATCTGTTTATTTGGATCCCAATCGGCATAGGCGTAGCTCCAGAATACCGTACGATATCCAAGCTGGTCAGTCAGAGCGAGGGTACGTTCTGAAAATTCGCCTGCCGGAGGCCGGAACAGTGTCATCGTGTAATCGTAATCTTCAATCATGCGGTTGTGAAGATTCATAATTTCTTGTTCACAGCATTCAATTGTCTGTTCGGGCATACAAAGATGGGTATCACTGTGGTTGCCGATTGTATGGCCTTCCTCAATCATTCGCTGAACAAGTTCGGGTTGACGATTGACATAATCAGAAATGACAAAGAATACCGCCGAAACCCCTTTTTCTTTCAACGTATCCAAAATGGGGGCGGTATTACCGTTTTCATAACCACAGTCAAAGGTCAGGTAAATGACTGGTTCCTGATCGCCAATGAAAGAGGCATTGTATTTTCCGTATTTTTCCTGAAAAAGTAAAGAGGCTTCCGGACGGTTGTATTCATCCAGCCGCACCCCTTGTCCCCATCCTTGCTTGGTATTATCCAATGAACAGAGATCATAAGCGGTTGCCGGCAAACTGGTTGGAATATCAATTTTGGAAGCTTCCTCCGGAATCCCTGTTTCTTCCGAAGGCGCGCCGGAAACCGGCGCGCTGGTGGATTCAGAAGAATCCTTCCGATCGGAAGATTCCATGTCGTCTTTGGACATGTCGGACTGCATATCAGACTTGGCGTCCGACATGCCGGAACTGATATCGGATTCGACATCCGACATACCGGAACTGAGGTCGCTTGTGAGGTCGGAAACGCCGCTTCCAATATCGGAAACACCGTCATTGACCGCATTACAGCCTGTGAGAGCCATCGCTACCACCAGTCCCAAGCTAATCAAAATACGTTTGGTCATGGTAGACACTCCTTTTAAACAAATGGCAGGGCGCCGGGAAAATATCCCGGCATTGGTAGTATATCCTTTGATTTCTGTGAAATGTATGATAAAATTTGGAAAAAAAAGCTTCCCGATCCAATCGGGAAGCGAACAGATTGTTTAAGGATTCATTTTATGTTCGCTGTTTTTGATCAGGTTCAGCAGCGAGGATGTATATTGCGGATACGAAGCGGCAAGGCTTTCCGATGTCAGAGCGATCGATTCACGTGACTCGGATGAAATAATCTTTCCATTAGAAGTTCCGTCTGCAAGTGCAGCCGCATTCGCTTCAATTTCCACCATAGAAGCGATCGCCTTGGGAGCGGAAAGATGTTTGGGAACTAAAAAGAAATTTTGATTATTTTTATGATTGACGCTGTAAACAATTCGGAACATTCGATAAACGGACAACATTAAAAAATCGGAGATGTCTTTAGTCAGCTCGGTGCAGTTGAGCCGTTGCAGCAGATCAAACAGGATGTTTAAAGAATTAAAAATGAGTTTCTTATTTAAAGTTGGCAAGATACTGCCGCGCAGGCGATTATTTTTTTCCCCATTCTCTGCTTCCGGAATATCTTCGACCGAAAGGGTCGCACCGGTACGTTCCGGAGATCGTCCCAGCAGGTAATCACAGGAAACGCGGTAGAAATCAGCTGCACGTACGACAAAGTCCAATCCGCATTCCCGGATGCCTTTTTCATAATGGGATAACAATGCTTGGGAAATTCCCAGCTCTTTTGCAGCTTCTTTCTGACTGATGCCGCGCTCTTTGCGCAGAAGGGTCAGGATACGGGGAAAATCAGCGTTCATATCGGAGCCTCCACACTTTTTTACTTCTTTTTATATTTGGAAAATCTCTGTTTTATCCAGAAAGATTACACAATTCGAAAAAAATCACATCATTCGACCCATTGAAGCGGGTCAACGTACTGTAAATTATATTACAAACGATACCTTTTGTAAAGGGATTTTTGCAAGATTTTAAAAAGTTTGTCGAATTTGGTATGAATAAAACCTTAAAATTGTAGAAGTCCATTGTTTTTTCCCCCTCAAATCGGGTATAATATAAAGGTAGTGCGAGAATTCAATGAAAGGTTGGAATAAGGTTGCTTACATATCGTTTGTTTTTAATCCGGCATGGCCTGACCCAGGGAAATCTGGAAGGCCGTTTTATTGGGAAACGTACCGATCTCTCTCTTTGCTCCAAAGGTGTGAAGGAATTGCACGCTCTTCAGGAAAAATTTGAATATCCGGATGTGAAAAAGGTCTATGCGGCTCCCATGAAGCGGTGTATGGAGACTGCGGAAATCCTTTATCCCAATCGTTTGACTGTACCGGCGGAAGGGTTGGAGGAATACGATTTCGGCGTATTCGAGGGACGGACTGCCGAGGAACTGGCAGGAACGGAAATGTTTGTGCGGTGGTATGAAAGTGGAATGTCTGCAGCTCCAGATAAGGCCGAATCCATTACGGCATTTGCAGAACGGACAGCAGAAGGCTTTTCTAAAGTCGTGGAGGATATGATGCGAAATCAGATCACAACGGCGGCTCTGATTCTTCCAAGCGGTGTGATGATGAATCTTCTGACCGTTTTCGGCTATCCGAAACGGGATCCCATGCGATGGACCGCGCAGGAAGGTACAGGATTTACTGCTTTATTGAATACCCAACTGTGGCAGCGGGATGGAGTATTCGAAGTATATTCCCAAATCCCCATGCTCCGTGAACCTTCCGATAATGATTGGGGGGAAGAGATTGAGGATGATGAAGAATTTTTCCGAAGTCTTCCAAAGAATTATCTGTCACTGGAAGTCGAACAGAAACCGGATAATACGGCGGTGCCGGAATCCATGGAGAAAAAACTCTGATTTGGATGGAAAGGACTGGGAATCATGACATTACAACGCAAGATGAAAGAAAATGCGTTACAAAGTCTAAAAAATAATTGGGGGCGTGCATTGGGAATCTTATTGTTTCAGCTGGGCGTTTATGTTTTCTTTCTCTTGCTGGAACAGCTTCTGTGTCAGGTTTTGAATCTTGCGTTACCAGAGGCGCCGGCAATGCGGTTGGATTGGCAGAATGGCTTCTTGGTCGATAGTAGATTGGCAGTTGTATCTGCTACCGGTATTTTGATCGAGGTGCTGATTTTAACTCCACTTGGAATGGGAGTACGGCGGTGGTATTGCGATCAGGTGGCAGGAGAACTTCCTCCTATTTTAACAATATTTTCTTATTTTTATAGTTGGAAAACTTTATTCCGAGTTGTGTTGCTCCGTATTATGGTGCTGCTGCGAAAAATTTTGTGGGCAATTCCGTTCGTCATCCCCTGTGCGGCAATTTTTTGGGGGTTACGATGGGTTCGTGTGGAGAGCGGACCTGCAATGGCGATATATTTTGCCGCCAGCGCTTTGGGAGTTTTGGTTACAATCCTAATGGGAATTTTGTGGTATTTTGTTACCCTCCGTTATTATCTGACGGATTATTTATTTATTTTAGAGGAAGGATTGGGACTTCATCAAATCATTCGCAAATCTGTGGCTGCGATGAAAGGCGGAAAACGTCAGCTTTTTTCTCTGCAGCTTTCCATGGTGCCTTGGGGATTGTTATCGCTGCTGGCAGTACCGCTTCTTTTTGTAATTCCTTATTATCGGGCGACTACTGCAATATTTGCAAAGGTTCGAATTGAAGGATACAATCGGAAAAATTTGACAAAGTGAGGATTTAGACATGATACAGAAAGCATCCGAAGCAAATCGCATCGTGATTAAGGTAGGGACTTCTACGCTTGCTCACAAGACCGGGCTGATGAATATTCAGCGGGTGGAAAAATTGGTAAAAGTGCTCTCAGACCTAAAAAATTCCGGCCGGGAAATTATCCTGGTTTCGTCAGGCGCCATCGGAGTCGGGGTCGGAAAAATGGGACTGAAACAGCGCCCTACTGATACCCCGTCCAAACAGGCGTGTGCAGCGATCGGACAATGCGAACTCATGTATTGCTATGACAAATATTTTTCCGAGTATAATCATGCGGTCGCTCAGGTTTTGATGACTCGCGACATTGTGGACAGTTTCGAGCGGAAAGAAAATGTTATGAATACGTTCCACACATTGCTGGAAATGGGAGTTGTGCCGGTTGTCAATGAGAATGACACCGTGGCGGTAGAAGAAATCGTATTTGGTGACAATGATACCCTTTCCGCTATTGTTGGAAGTCTGACCAAAACAGATTTGCTCATCATTTTGACCGATATTGACGGAGTATTTGATCAGAATCCCCGTGAGAATCCGGAAGCGAAACTGATTCGGCATATTCCGGCCATAACGGACGAGGTGCGTGCACTCGCGGGAGGCAACGGAACCGGGTTGGGTACCGGCGGTATGGTGACCAAAATTTCGGCAGCGCAGATCGGTCTGGATGCGGGATTCCCGACCGTTATTATGAACGGATCGCGGCCTGAAGCGCTGTATGAGCTGATGGAAGATCAGCCGATTGGCACCTGGATTGGTTGAGGAGGATGAAACATGGCAACAGTCGAACAATTAGGACGTCGGGTGCGGGAGGCTTCCCGACAGTTGATGATTCTGTCTTCCTCCCGAAAAAATGAAGCGCTGACAGCAATTGCGGATGCGCTTTGGGCACGGCGTGAGGAAATTCTTGCGGCAAATGCGGATGATATTGCTGCCGGAAGAGAGGCCGGGCTGAATGAAGGATTGATTGATCGTCTGACACTGGATGAGAAGCGGATTGCAGGAATTTGCGAAGCAATTCGGCAGCTGGTTCAGCTGGAAGATCCGGTGGGGAAAATTGAGAGCGGGACACTGCGTCCCAATGGGCTGCGGATTGAAAAAGTTCGGGTTCCGATGGGTGCAATCGGCATTATCTTTGAAAGTCGGCCGAATGTCACGGTGGATGGAGCCGTACTTTGCTTAAAATCCGGCAATGCGGTTTTGCTGCGCGGCGGCAAGGAAGCGATCCGTTCCAATCGGGCACTGACTGCCATAATGCGGGATGCAGTGTCGGGCTGCGGATTGCCTGCGGACTGCATTGCGCTGGTGGAAGATACATCGCGTGAAAGCGCAAATGAAATGATGCGGCTGCATGGAATTTTGGACCTTCTGATTCCGAGGGGCGGTGCGGGACTGATTCAGGCAGTCGTGAAGAATGCCACCGTTCCGGTCATTGAGACAGGTGTCGGAAACTGCCATATTTATGTGGAAAAGACTGCCGATCCGGAGATGGCAGAACGGATTCTCGTCAATGCTAAAACACAGCGTGTTTCGGTCTGCAATGCAGCGGAATCTCTGCTGATTGATGAAGAATGTGCGCCGGAACTGCTTCCGCGGCTTGTACATGCGCTGTCTGAAAAAGGGGTAACTCTGTGCGGGTGCCCTCGTGCCTGTGAAATCTGTCCGCAGATCGAAGCAGCTTCCGAAAAAGATTATGGGCGGGAATATCTGGATTACCGGATGTCGGTAAAGGTTGTTTCCGGTCTGGAAGAAGCAATTTCGCATATTGCGGCATACAGTACCGGCCATTCGGAGGCCATTATTACCCGAGACTATCAGGCAGCAGAACGTTTTCTCAATGAGGTGGATTCGGCTGCCGTGTATGTGAATGCGTCAACGCGCTTCACAGACGGCGGAGAGTTTGGATTCGGTGCGGAAATCGGAATTTCCACCCAGAAGCTGCACGCACGGGGACCGATGGGATTGGAGGCCTTAACCTCCTGTAAGTATAAAATTTATGGAAATGGTCAGATTCGCTGATTGTTTGGAAGGGAGATGTTGAATTGAGCAGAAGACGGAATTCCAGAAAAAGTCAGCCGGAAACGAATGTCGTACCACAGGAAAAACCGGAGGAAGAGAAGAAATCAGAGAAAGTTCAGCCGGAAGAAATACCGGAGTCCTCTGAGCCTGCCCCGCAGGAACCGGTTCAGGTGGAAGTGGCGGAAATTCCTTCGACGGAAGGAGAAGCGGCTGCCAAAAAAGGCGATCTCAAAATGATTATATTTGGGGCAGCTGTCCTGATTTTTGCCGTCATCGGACTGATCAGTACGGTGGTGTTTACTATCCGGATGATTGGAAATTTAACGCAGCAAGATTCCAAATTGGAAGAGTATGAGTGGCTGGTGACTCCAATCGTGCTGCAGGACCCGCCGGAATTTTCCTCTCCGCAGGAGTTGACCGATTCGACGATTATTACAGCGGGGGTCTGGCGTCTCATTATGAATGAGGATACCTCCAAGTATCCAATCGATGATATGAATTTCATCACAGTTCCGGCCAGCGATATTGAGGTGCAGATCAAAGCGCTGTTCGGCGATGTGAATTACACCCACCAGACGGTCGGAGATTCCACGTTGATGATTATGTATGATAGTGATAATCATACCTATGTTTTCCCGGCAGTCCCACATGTCTTGGCTTATACGCCTGATGTAGAAACGGTGGTACAGGTGGACGAAGAGACGATTGAACTGACTATTGGCTACATACCGCCCGGACCGGTATGGCAGGGGGATACCGAAGGAAAGAGCTATCAGCCTTCTGCGGAAAAAGTGATGCAATGTACGCTCAAAGCAGATGAATCCGGAAACTGGAAAATTTATTCTTTGGAAAGTGCAGAGGGACAGCCGACTTTACCTGAGGAATCTACTGTTATTCCAGATGAGGAGTTCAATGATCCGGTCGCAGTTCCGGAAGATTCTGATCCAGTTATTTCGGATGACGGAACGGTAGTACCGGAAGAATCGTCCTCAGAGGAGAGTGCAGCATGAGAATTCGGGAATACCGGCCAGATGACTGCACAGAAATTCTCCGGCTTTTTTACGATACCGTACATACAGTCAACGCAAAAGATTATTCTGCAGAGCAGTTAGCGGTGTGGGCTCCCAAAACGCCGGATTTTTCGCGGTGGCAGCGAACTCTTGGTGCCCACAACAGCTATGTGGCCGAAGAAGAGGGGAGAATTACCGGATTTGCAGATCTGGATATTCCTGCCTGCTATTTTGACCGTCTGTATATTCACAAGGATTATCAACGGCAGGGAATTGCGTCTCTTCTGGCGGACCGCATTGAGGCCGATGCCAGAGCTGCCGGAATTTCCCGACTGGAAGTTGCGGCCTCCATTACCGCCCGACCGTTTTTTGAAAAGCGGGGATATCGCCTTGTGCGGGAACAGCAAGTGGAACGCGGCGGCATCCTGCTGACCAACTTTGTGATGGAGAAAAACTGGTATTTGTATGGAGAAGAGGCATACAGAATGTTTGCAGGAGAAAATTTAACAAATTCTCTTGCAAAAAAAATCGAAACGTGTTATACTGAAACTATATTGAAAACGCATCGACCAGGTTTGTAGCGAATTTTTCCAATCCCAGAGAGGATGGGTCACCGGCTGAAAGCCCGTCTGTTATGGATTTTCGTGAAGTTTCCCCTGCGAGCGGCATT
This sequence comes from Candidatus Merdivicinus sp., assembly GCA_050943495.1. Lineage (GTDB taxonomy): Bacteria > Bacillota > Clostridia > Oscillospirales > Ruminococcaceae > Merdivicinus. The sequence continues at coordinate 10,746 of JBMNPH010000003.1, read as the reverse complement.
CCTGAACGTCATCGAGTAGGGAATGACGGGATCCCCCGTTACAGGGAACCAAAGTGCCGGTTTTCTGCGGGAAAGCCGGAAATCTGGGTGGTACCACGGAAGCAGATTGCCTTCGTCCCGATTGGATTGGGACGAAGGTTTTTTCATTTTGGATGAGAAACAGGAGGTTTTGAATATGCGTGAACAATTGGAACAGATTAAAGCATCTGCCTTGCAGGAACTGGCTCAGTGCGGTGATGTCAAGGCATTGGAAGCACTGCGGGTCGGCTATCTGGGCAAAAAGGGACAGCTGACGGCAATTCTGAAGCAGATGGGGAAACTTTCCGCAGAAGAACGCCCCGTGATTGGCCAGGTGGCAAATGAAGTCCGTCAGGCTTTGGAAGCTGCGATTGCAGAAAAGCAGGAAGCTCTGAAGGAAAAGGAACTCAATGACCGGCTGGAAGCAGAGCGCATCGATATTACGATGCCTGGCAAAACTCAGAAAGCCGGTGGGCTGCACCCGCTGAGCATCATTACCAATGATTTGATTGATATTTTCCAGTCGATGGGATTCGATGTTGTGGACGGTCCGGAAGTCGAAACCGACCATTATCTGTTTGAGGCTCTGAACCTGCCGAAGGATCATCCCGCCCGCGATATGCAGGATACCTTCTATCTGGGCGAGAATCTGCTGCTTCGTTCCCAGACTTCTTCCGCGCAGATCCGAGTCATGGAACAGCGTACACCGCCGATCCGGATTGTATGCCCCGGCCGTGTTTACCGTGCTGACGAAGTGGATGCCACCCATTCTCCCATCTTCCATCAGATGGAAGGTCTGGTTGTCGACAAGGGAATTACCATGTGTGACCTGAAAGGCTGTCTGGAACAGTTTGTTCGGGAAATTTACGGCCCGGAAACGCAGGTGCGGTTCCGTCCTTCTTTCTTCCCCTTCACCGAGCCCAGTGTTGAGGTCGATGTCACCTGTTCGGAATGCGGCGGCAAAGGCTGCCGGATCTGCAAAGGCACCGGCTGGATTGAGATTCTCGGCGCCGGAATGGTGCATCCGAATGTTCTTGCCGGCTGCGGCATCGATCCGGAAGTGTATTCTGGATTTGCCTTTGGCGTGGGATTGGATCGCCTGACTACAACCCGATATAAGATCAACAATATCCGCCTGCTCTTTGAGAATGATTCCCGGTTCTTAGAGCAGTTCGACTGATTCGGCTTTGGTAAGGAGGAAATCGGATTATGAAAGTATCGTTAAATTGGCTGAAACGCTATGTAAATATTCAGGTCCCGGTCGAGGAACTCTGCGAACGCATGACGATGAGCGGGTTTGAGGTAGAGGATGTGGAAGATCTTTCCGCGACGATGGAGAATGTCAAAGTCGGACGCATCCTGAAAATTGAAAAGCATCCGGATGCAGATAAACTTCAGATCTGCCAGCTGGATGTCGGCGAAGCAGAACCGGTGCAGATCATTACCGGCGCGCAGAATGTATTTGAGGGAGCGTTGGTTCCCTGTGCGCTTCACAACTCCAAGCTGCCCAACGGCATGCACATCAAGAAGGGAAAACTGCGCGGTCTTCCGTCTAACGGCATGCTTTGTTCCGGCGAAGAGCTTTGCCTGAAGGAAGGGGATTATCCCGGCGCGGAAGTGTATGGAATTCTCATTCTGCAGGAAGATTATGCACCCGGCACCGATATGCGGGATGTTTTGCATTTGAATGATGTCATCATTGACTTCTCCATTTTGTCGAACCGTCCGGACTGCAACAGCGTGATTGGCGTTGCACGGGAGGTTGCAGTCGTTTTGGGAGAAGAGATTCATCTGCCGGAACCCAGCTACCGCACCTGCGGCGGCGATATTCGGGAAGAAATTTCTATTTCGGTAGAGGATTACGATCTTTGTCCCCGGTATATGGGCCGTGTGGTGAAGAATCTCCGGATTCAGCCTTCTCCCGATTGGATGAAAGAATGTTTGCGGGCAGCCGGTATGCGTCCCATCAATAACATTGTAGACATTACTAACTTTGTCATGCTGGAAACCGGCCACCCCATGCATGCCTTCAATCTGAATGATATTGCAGGCCGCAAGATCATTGTCCGCCGTGCGAAAGACGGCGAAACCATGACTACTCTGGATGAAAAGGCGCATGAACTGAACAGCGAAATGCTGGTCATCGCAGACAGTGAAAAACCTTCCTGTCTGGCAGGTATCATGGGCGGCTTAGAGAGCGAAATTACCGCAGAAACGACCGATCTGTTCTTGGAATGTGCCAAATTCCGCCGCGATAATATCCGCCGTACTGCGCGTGCTTTGGGAATGCGGACCGAATCGAGCGCACGCTTTGAAAAAGGTGTGGATACTGTCGGTGTGGAATATGCGATGGAACGTGCTTTGCAGCTGATTGAGGAACTGAATGCCGGCGATATTGTCGAGGGCGTCATTGACTGCCATGACGGTCTGCCGGAGGAACGGACACTTACGGTACCGGCTGCCCGCATCAATGATCTGCTGGGTGTAGATGTCCCTTATGAGAAAATGGTGGAGATCCTTAATGCTCTGCACATTGAAACAACCATGGAAAATGATGTTCTGACCTGCCATATTCCGTATTACCGCGATGACATCGAAAGTCGGGCGGATCTGGCGGAAGAAGTCATGCGGATTTATGGATACGAGCATATTGTGGGTACTCCCATGAAGGGCGCTGTCATCCGCGGAAGAAAACTTCCGGAACGAATTCATGGGGATACGATCAAGAATTTGCTGATTGCACACAGCATGCGGGAAATTACAACGTATTCCTTTATCAGCGGGAAAGCTTCAGATCAGTTGGGACTGGCTGCGGACGACAAACGTCGGGAAGCAGTGGTGCTGCTGAATCCTTTGGGCGAGGAATATTCCACCATGCGGACCCAGCTCGTTTCCAGTATGCTGACGGTTCTTGCAACGAATATGAGCCGGAAGAATCCGGGCGGACGCTTCTTCGAATTGAGCCGAATCTTCCGTCCCAAGGCACTGCCGGTTGTCGAGCAGCCAGATGAAATCTCTGCGCTTTGCCTGGGAATTTATGGTGAAGAGGAAGATTTCTTTACGCTGAAGGGGATTGTGGACGAATTACTGGAACGCTGCGGAATCAAAGGGGAGTATCTTCGTTCCGGAGAACCATATCTCCATCCCGGACGTCAGGCAAAAGTGATGTGGAAAGGTTGTGCGGAACCGGTAGCTGTACTGGGCGAGGTTCATCCTTCTGCGGCAGCTCGCTTTGATCTCAACGGACGTGCTTTTGTAGCGGAGATTCAGGTGCAAGCCCTGTATGAAATGATGGATCAGCAGCGTGTGATTTATCAGCCGCTTCCGAAATTCCCGGCTTCTTCCCGTGACCTTTCGGTGATTGCGGATCGGGAACTGCCGATTGCGGAAATGGAAAAAGCAATTCGTTCGGCTGCTTCAGACATTATCGAAAAAATCGAGCTATTTGATGTCTATCAGGGAGGACAGATTCCGGCAGATAAGAAGAGTGTTTCCTATTCGATTGTCCTCCGCGCGGCGGATCGTACTTTAACCGATGAGGAATGCGATGAAGCTATGAAGAAAATCCTCGAATCTTTCGAGAAAATTCATGTATTTTTACGGCAATAATCCTCTTGTATATTTCTGGCGGATGCGGTATAATAGAAACATCGAATATATAGATTCGCGAGGTGAAAGATATGCAGGATAAGACTATGACATTTTCGGTTCCGGATGACAAGGAACTTGAAATGCGTCGGATATTGACGGCGGTTTATGACGCCCTGAAACAGAAAGGTTATAATCCGGTCAGCCAGATTGTAGGATACATTCTTTCAGAGGATCCAACTTATATCACAACCTACAATAATGCCAGAAGCCTGATTCGTAAAATTGATCGGGATGAGTTATTGCAGGCAATGGTAAAGTCCTATCTCGCGGATTAAAACAGATGAGAGTCCCGGAGTTACGAACTCCGGGATTTTTTGTAAAAATCCTTTGACAAATGGGTTTGTTTGTGCTATACTATAAAAGTCTTCGTAAGAAGATTTTTTGTAAGCATATTGAAGTGGTCGTAACGAGAACGACTCGAAAGATTGTACCGAGTTGGTCGTTTCGTCCGTGCCAAACCCCGTAACGGCGGGCTTTTCCCCGGGTACAAATCCCTTTTTCTTCTTGTTATCTGCATCGAATTCTCGAATTTTTCCAAAGATCTTGCGAGCGGTGCTTGAAAATTTCATATGCAGATGTATCGAAGTGGTCGTAACGAGAACGACTCGAAATCGTTTTGTCCAGAGATGGGCACGTGGGTTCGAATCCCACCATCTGCGCCATAAAAAGATTTGATTATTTTAAGATAATCAAATCTTTTTTATATTTTTCAAGTTGAAAAATTATGAGGTGATAAAAGTATGGAAATTAGAAATATGATTCGGACAGATATGCCACAATTGGCAATGCTATATCATCAGTTTTGGAATGAGGATTCCAATATATTAGCGATGGAGAGCCAGTTTGATAGACTTTCTAAAGACGAGAGATATATTTTGTTAAGTGCAGTAATAGATGAGAAGTTAGTTGGTTCCGTCATGGGAATAATCTGTCAGGATTTATACGGAAATTGTAAGCCATTTTTAGTTTTAGAAAATATGATTGTCGCTCAAGATTCAAGAAGAAACGGCATTGGAAAAGCCTTGATTAGTAGACTTGAGGAAATTGCAAGAATCAAAGATTGCTCCCAAATAATTCTGGTTACTGAGTTGGAAAGAAACGACGCTTGTCTATTTTACGAGGCGTGTGGTTTTCAAACAAATAATAAAGGCTATAAGAAAAAATTGTGATTTGGCAACTTCGCAGTAGCTTATTTAATTTCGTTTGCCTATTGAATGTTCATCCTTATGCTGAAAGTGGGTTTGAACTAAATGATAGAAATGGTAGTGCGATTTTGCGCGAATTTCCCTTTGGACAGGTGTACGTTATCTTTTGTCCTGCGCTGATACAAGCTGTATTTTTCATAATATTCCCTGGGCAGAACCTGAAACGGAATATGTTTCAGGTTCTCTTTTTACCCAGTGCCGGAAACACGCGGTTTATGGGACTTTTCGGGCGGCTGCAAACCGTGAGGATTTCAGGTTTGCAGCCTTTGGATTCATACCCTTTTCAAGTCCGAATGCCATACAAGATTTTCGGCAAAATGAGCGAAAATGCAAGATCAGGCCAAAAAACGGGGAAAAATGCAAGATCAGACCAGGAATTTTACCACTGTTTCAGAGGTTCTCCTTCCGGCAGGATCAGGGTATTTGCCATGGTTTCGGCGCTCAGTTGTTTGGACTGGGAATCCAAATGGGCGTAAATATTTGCCGTGGTGGAAATATCGCTGTGCCCCAGCCATTCCTGAATCTGTTTCATGGGGACGCCATGCTTGAGTAGAAGACTCGCGCAACTGTGACGTAAATCATGAAAGCGAATCTTTCGCAGCCCATTGTCAGCCAGCAGCTTGGCAAAACCCTCGGTGACGGTGTTGGGCATAATCAGATCGCCCATTTCGTTCACAAAGATGTAGCCTTTGTATTTCCGGTTGTAGCAGTTGCCGCAGACTTTTTCATTGTATGCCTGCTGTTCTTTGAGCGCTTTCAATCGCTGAGCGAAGGTTTCCACCAGTGGCAAGGTGCGTAAGCTGGATTTGGTCTTGGCTCGGTCAGCCTGCACCAGAATGTGTTTGCCTTCGATGTTGGTGCTGGTGACGATGTGGCGGATGGTCAGGGTGTTGGCTTCAAAATCCACCGCTTCCCATCTGAGTCCCAGCACCTCTCCCCGGCGCAGCCCATAGAAGGCGGCAAACTGGATAATCAGTTCCAGCCTGTGCCCTTTGGCTACCTCAAACAATTCTTCCATTTCCTCGGCGTTGTAATAACCGGCTATGTACTTTTCAGGTTTGGGACGTTCCACCTTGTCCACCGGATTTCCGGGAATCAGTTCCAGCCGCACTGCATATTTCAGCGCCTTGTGAAGATTGGCGTGCATTCGCAGGACAGTGGTGGCTTTGAGAGTTTCCAGCTCATGCAGATAATAGCTTTGAATCTGCCGTGGCTGCAATCCCGCCAATGTCACACCGGTTTGCTCGAAATAGGGTACGATGTGGTCTTTGATATTGAAGCAGTAGGAAGACCAGGTAGTTTCCTGCACCGATGGCCGGATGATTTTGAGCCAGTACAACATATAGTCGCTGAACAGCATGTCGGGGTGTAGTTCGCCCTTTCTTTCTGCTTTGGGTGGGACATAGCTTTTACGCAGATCACGCAGCATCTGTTCTGCCTTTTTCTTGTTGCCCTTGACCGGCAACCCGGTTGCCACCCAGGGCTGTTTCCGTTTTCCGTCTGCTGTGGTGTAACTGAGCACCATGTAAAAATATCCGTTTTTCTCCTGCAGTCGGCCTGCTACCATAGGCATCTCTCCTTTGACTTTGAAATCGTGATTTCTCCGGGTTCCACATAAGCATACCCAAAAACCTGTTCGAAAGCTATCACCATGCTGCACAAGGATTTCCCCTGGAATTGGGTACGAATTGACCGGGCATAGCCTGCGCCGGGGGTCTGGGGTTCCCTCAGCTTGGGCGCGATGGATATCATCGCGCTATGCTTGCAATACCGTTACCGGCAAAGATCCGCAGATTCGGTGCCGTTTTTATGAAATCCTATGTCCATTTATCAGAAAATCATAGAATCAAAAATGAATCGATATATTTTGCTGTCTTATGTTGTATCAGCACCCAGGCTATCCGCATGGATAGCCTGTTGAGGTGGTCTGATCTGGTTTGGCTATCCAGACGGATAGCCTTTTTATGACGGTGATGACAATGATGACGATCCTTCCGGGATACCGGTGACGGCGGAGGGTGTGGCGGAATCATCGTCATGACCGTCACAATCGTCACAAGCGAATATCATCTGCCGCATACTGGCTGTGCGGCGGCTTTCGTACCGGATATTCCGCGGGGCGAACACGGTGTAGTAATGTTCCACCAGTTTGCGGGTGAACTGATTGGGCTGTATGTCCTGAATTCCGGCGGCGGTAAGCAGTTCGGTTGCCGTTCCCTGCCAACAGCCTTGCTTCTGCAAAAAGTCAGCGATCTGCCAAAGATACGGCGGAACCGTTTTCTCTGCCTGTTCTTCCTGGGTTTCTTCTTCCAGAAGCTGCCAGATGCAGTCCTCGGATTGCAGGTGCAACGTGCGGCTGTCCATATCCCGGCCTGTTACCAGAAGCTTGGCGGTATTGCTCATTCGCTGGCGTTGAAGCAGCAGAATGGTATCCGCCGCCCCCATCAGACCATTGGAACCGGAAATCTGCTGGAAGGGATCGACAGCCCCTTGTTTCCGCAGATGATGTACAAGCAAAAGGGCAATATTATGGGAATCGGCCAGAGTTTTCAGAGCACTCATATCCTGATAGTCCCCGGCATAGGCGCTGGTGTTACTTTCGGCAGGCCGCACCTTTTGCAGGGTGTCGATGACCACTAGACCGGTTTCCGGATGTCGGAACAGGAATTTTTCGATTTGCAGTTCCAGACCTTCCCCGATACAGCCGCATTGGGTTTGACAGTATAACCGGCTGGGAACAACATCGCCGGTCAGTCGAAACAGCCGGGTCTGGATACGGGCCAGGGTATCTTCTAGGCAAAGGTAAAGAACCGTTTGAGGCTGGGTGGGACGGTTCCAGATTTCACTGCCCTGGGCAAGCTGCAAGCAGAGCCAAAGACAAAGCCAGCTTTTTCCGGCTTTGCTGGCACCGGCCAGCAGCGAAAGTCCAGCAGGCAATAGTCCTGGAATCAGCCACCGCACCGGCGGCAAAGGTGTTGCAAGGAGAGTTTCCGCATCAATGGGTTCGGTTTTGTTCATTGCATCATCCTTTCAGTTGTATAGATGCCCGCAAACGCCGCAGGACGGGGCGGACAGCGGTTGTGTTGGGTAGAACGGGAAACATCCTTCCCCGTTTCCCCGCCCACATGGGGCGGAAAAGCGGGAACAGGCGCGGAGGCCGTTAAGCATGGGACGCCTCCAATACGCCGTTTTCCAGTACATAGCGGATCACGTTGATTTTCGGGATTTTGTAGGCGTTGCCCAGCTTGATTCCGCGGATTTCGTTGTCGTTCAGCAGGTCATACGCTGTGTGTCGGCTGATCCCCAGCATGGTTTGCAGATCTCGAACAGTTACGATGTCCGGATACTCGGCAAACATCAGGGTATACAATGCCTGAAAGTCATTCTGTTTCATTGACCACCTTCTTTTTTGATTTTGATTTGCTGGCCGCCAGTCATACTAGGCGGGGCATCTCCTTTCTATATTCGCAAATTTGTTAATTACATTCTAACCCTTCCAAAATGAATTGTCAATAGATTTCGCAAAAAAGTTAATTTTCTCTTTACAAATCAGGAAAATCAGGGTAAAATAGAGGGTATAAAGGGAAAGAGGGGTACTGCCATGACTACAGGAGAAAAGATCAAACGCATACGTCAGCACCGAAAAATGACGCAAAAAGAACTGGGCGATGCGGTTGGCCTGCCTGCCAATCGGATTGCCCAGTATGAGATGGGATATCGGGTGCCGAAAACGGCACTGCTGGAAAAAATGGCAGAGGCTCTGGCGGTGGCGCGGGAATCTCTGCTTGAAAATAACGGAATGGCTGTCGCGATGCTGGAACAGCTTTTCTGGCTTGACGAGGAACTTCCGGGGATCATTAAGTTGGCGGAAACGGAACGCAGCGGAATGATGTATAACGCAAATCCTGGTTTTTCTTTGCATTATGATGACAACGATCTATGGCCCGCACGTCCCCCTATCGCAATGTGGTTTGACTTTACGATACTGGATGATTTTTTGCGTGACTGGGCGAAAATTCAGACCTTGCTTCGGAATGGGTCGATTTCCCAGGAACAGTACTTTGAATGGAAAATTTGCTGGCCGCTTAGTACAGAAGATAGATGACAAAATAGAGATGCTAAACTATAATTGGAAGTAGTCACGGGGTGTTACGATGCAGATTTTAGACAATATTAGTCATACTGTTAAGAACGATTTGCAGATAAAAATTCAAAAGGGCAATAAAGTATCGATTGCTGCAGCTTGTTTTTCAATCTATGCCTACATGCAAAAGAACAGACATGGATTGGGTATAAAGAAGTGGCAGAATCGCGTAAAGTTGCATTTAAGGTCAGCCGGCATTATCACATATCGAGTGGATTTCGGAAGGCAGACTGCAGTTTACTGTAGAAAGGTTGAATCTGGATTCGGTTTATGCCGCACTAGTACGTCAGGTGGCTGGTGGTGTCTTTTCTTCCGCATAGGACGAAACAATCCGGGAATCGATCGCGCGGGATGAGGCGAAATAGCAGCTTTTAAAGCAATCCTCTGTGCGGGAAGCGAAAATATGAAAAAAAGCTGATGAATGTACAGATATGTTTGTATTCCGAATTAAAGTAATTCTTTGAACAACTTGAAAAAAAGGATAAGGTGAGACTATGGGCGATTTAATGAAGGAATTAGCTACAGAGCGTAAAAACATAAAAACCGACAGCTACGATATGTCTATCGGAGAAATCATAAGTCTTTATCGCGATGGTGATTTAAAACTCAACCCGGCGTTTCAAAGATTATATAGATGGGATCAAGATCATAAAGTTAGATTTATTGAATCTATTCTGATAGGTATTCCTATTCCTGAAATTTTTGTTGCGCAAAAGGAAGATGGAAAATGGGATATCGTTGATGGTGTGCAGCGCATTTCTACGCTTCTGCAATTAGTTGGAGATTTACCTAACTATGACCCCTTGATTTTGGATGGGACTAACTACTTACCCTCTCTTGCAGGAATAACATGGAAAACAATGCCGGATGATGCAAAACGAATTCTGAAGCGCGCACGTATCGGCGTGAATATCATCTTGACCGAAAACAGCATTGAATCTCAATACGAGTTATTTCAGCGCTTAAACACTGGTGGTGTTTCACTGGAGAGTCAGGAAATTCGAAACTGTTTAATTATAATGCTTAACGAGTCATATTACGAAAAGATCAATAAGCTGAAAGATTATACTTCATTCAGAAAATGCCTGACTATTACAGATGAAAAGTTAAAAGTTGAATATCACATGGAGTTAATTGTCCGCTATCTAATTGCAAAACGAAACAAAGTGGATTATTCAGCTTACAATCCAGCAACGGAAAAACTTTCTCATTTCCTAGATCATGAAATAGCTTTGCTTATTGGAGATGCAGAATTTGATATTGATGCAGAAATCGAAGTGTTTAAGAGAACATTTGATTTCCTTGCGAAAAAAATAGGTGAAAATGTATTTAAAAAATACAGTGCTGAGAAAGATAAATTTGAAGGACCATTTTCAAATACTAGTTTTGAAGCAATTTTAGTGGGTATTGCTGAGAACCTTGATGCATTACAAAATCAGGATGTTATGAGTAAAATCAAAGCTCTTTACTCTGAGGCAAAATTTAAAGAATATGCAGAGCGAGGCACAAGAGTTATTAATAGATTTAAAGGATTAAACGATTTCTCAAGGGAGTACTTTTCAAATGCGGATTGAAGAATTTCAGGATTTCTTGGAAAAAGATCTGGCATGGAGAAAGATGGAGATTTCTCAGCTACTTATGATTCTTAATTCTGCCGAAACCAAAGATATTATAGGAAAATCAATAATTCTGCTTCTGTATGCGCACTGGGAAGGATTCATAAAAAAG
>JBMNPH010000002.1:0-300195 GCA_050943495.1 Candidatus Merdivicinus sp. | reverse complement strand
TGGAAAATACCGGAATGCAGAAACTGGCGGATGCGTGTAAGGTCACCAAAGCAGGTTTGATCTATTATTTCGGCAGTAAGGATAATCTTGTGGTGGAAGCGACCGCGTACTGTATGGCGAAGGTCGAGGACGACTTTATGGCGAAAGCACCGACGAGTTTTGAGGACATCGAACGCTTCCTGCGGGAAATGCCGTATCTGACAGCGAAACTCCATGGAACGAAATACCGGTTTATGTACCAGGTGTATGCGAGCCCGCAGTACCGGGAATATGGCAAGGAGTTTTTTAAAGGGGTAAATGTCCGATACCATAAGTATGCGGAACAGCTTTCCGGAAAGCTCCAAATGCCTGTGGACTATATCCAGGGGATGACCTATATGTTCGTTCGGGCGTGCGTCCATTACGCATTGTTTGAGGATGAAGAGTATCTGAATCTGCAGTTAAACGCAATACGCATCTCATTGCGGGCGTTTATCATAGAAACCATGCAACAGAAAGGGGATATTAGATGAAAAAACGATTGTTGGCAACAGTGCTCAGCATTGTCATGGTGCTGACCATGTTCCCCGTAACGGTATTAGCGGCAAAAGAACCGGATTGGCAGCCCTCATACCTGAGCGATATGGAATGTGAAATTTATGATGCCATCGCAGGAGAAGTTGAAATAGCGGCTGTGGAAGGCGGAGAAATGATTTTTAACATGGAACTTTCTGATTTCAGCTTTGATAATGGCGGTGAAACCGAAGAAGCAAAATTACTGGAACTTGCAGGGCAATATTACCTGGATCAGGTTGATACGCAAAAGATTTTGAATTGTCTGCTGAATGATTATCCTTACGAGATGTTCTGGTACGATAAGATGTCATTGGAAGATCTCATGCTCGGATTGGATGTTTCCACAAGCGGCAATATAACCTCCATCACGAAGGTTTCATACTATATTCCGGTTTATGAAACCTATCAGGATTCAAGCGCCGCTGCGGATAGAAGGCAGTATACACTTAGCGAAGACGCGGCAAACAGGGCGGCAGAAGCAGCTGCATACGCGCAGCAGATTGTAGATGACAATGCAGGAAAAAGCGATCAGGAGAAACTGGAAGCCTATAAGGATATTATCTGCGATCTGGTTTCGTATGACCAGGAAACAGCTGAAATTATCGGCAATCCGGATGATCCTTTGTATAGTACCTGGTACGGAGATCCTTACCAAATTATCCATGTATTTGATAGGGATCCAAATACGAACGTCGTAGCAGAAGGTTACGCCAAAGCGTTCCAGTACCTGTGCGATCTCTCTGATTTTGAAGATGCCCAGTGCTACACTGTAGTAGGCAATACTGCTGTCGATAGCACGGCTGAAGATATTGTAGGAAATATGTACAACATCGTGAGGATAGGCAGTCGAAGCTATCTGGTTGATGTGTGTCTTTCCGATCAAGGAGGAATCGGTGCCTCCGGCGGTTTATTTTTAGCAACGCCTGATGCTGGAGATATCCAGGATGGTTACCATTTTACAGTCGCTGGATTTGATGTACATTACACTTATGCATCCCAATATCGGACCGAGAAATTTTTCCCCAATTCCGTGCTGGATCTCATGAATCAGTATATAACCGGTTCGGTAACTGTAACCGGAACGCCCAAGATCGGAGAGACCTTGACAGCGGAAGTCGAGGGAATCCCGAGCGACGCCGAGCTTAGCTATCAATGGTATCGGGGAAGTTCCAAAATTGACGGTGCAACCGATTCTACATATACCCCAATGAGCGAGGAAGATGTAGGAAAGAGAATCAAGGTGGAAGTATCTGCTTCGGGTTATCTGGGAACCCTTGAGGACAGGGCCTCCAGTTCCGTCGAAAAAGCGGATGCGGAACCGGTACAGGATGTATTAATCACATCTGTGACGGGAACCAGCATCACCATCACGACATATGAGGGCGAAGAATATGGCTGCGTGGAATATATACAAGGCTCACTGTCGCTGCCAAGCGAGTGGCAAGACAGCGGAGAGTTTACGGGATTGACCGCCGGAAAAATATATGTAGTTTTTGCGCGCAGAAAAGAGACTCCTACCCATAATGCAACGCAGATAGCTGACTATAAATTTTCGTATGCTACTACAAGTACGGATACCATCATGCGGGTTGAGATAACGGTTGACACACCGGTAAAATATCAACCATTGCCCAGTTCTGTAACCGTTCATACAGCCAATATGACTGCGTCAGTCGAATGGTATGAAGGCGATTACCAAGAAGATAAAAAGCCGGTGACCGGGAACGCCAAACCCAATCAGCTATATACTGCAAGAGTTGAAATGAAGGCGGATCAGGGCTATTCGTTCGGCGGAGGCTGTTATGTGAAAGTGAATGAAACCGAAGCCGCTCTTCCTGATGATTATGACGGTTCGGTAATTTTCTATATGAATATTATATTTTCACAACCCACAGAACCGGTAGAACTTGAGAGTATTTCCGTTACTACTCCCCCCCAAAAGACAACGTATTTTGAAGGGGAAAAGTTTGACACAACAGGTATGGTGGTAACTGCATATTATGATGATGGCACCTCAACTCCTGTGGAAGGGTATACTTATGATCCCCAGACGATCACTGCAGATACAACGGCTGTCACCATCAGCTACGGCGGCAAAACCGTGCAGGTACCAATCACCTTAATCAAGCTGGATAGGATCGAAGTAACCAGGCAGCCTGACAAAACGATATATTTTGAAGGCGAAACCTTTGATCCTGCGGGTATGGAGATTACCGCATATTATAATAACGGCACCTCCAAGGTTATCGAAGGATATACCTATGATCCCAAAATAATTGCTGCAGATACAACAGCTGTCACCATCCGCTATGGCGGAAAGACTGCCGTGGTATCCGTAACGGCACAAGTAAAGGAACTGGTAAGCATCTCGGTAACCGAGCAGCCTGATAAGACGATATACTATGATGGGGATAAATTTGACCCCGCCGGAATGGAGATTATGGCGCGGTACAATGATGGAATGGAAGTCTCTGTTCCGCTGGATGAGTGTATTTTTACACCGGATCCGCTGACAGAGGGGACGACCGAAGTTACCGTCAGCTACAGCGGAAAGACGGCTACAGTACCTGTGACCGTACGTCCTCCCAGAGTGTTAACAGAAATCAAAATCACAACACCTCCGGCGAAAACGGAATATTATGTAGGGGAAAGCTTTGATCCCACCGGTATGGTGGTAACTGCCTACTATAATGACGGTTCGTCTGAATCGGTGAATTTGGGTGACTGTACCTTCGCACCGGAAGAAATGACATTGGACACGACTTCGGTTACTGTCAGCTATTCTGGGAAGAGTGCGCAGGTGACGGTAAGTGTACAGAAGAAGGAACTGGAGAGCATCTCGGTAACCAAGCAACCTGACAAGACGGTATACTATGATGGGGACAAATTTGATCCCACTGGCATGGAAATTACCGCCCGGTACAATGATGGAACGGAAGTCTCCGTTCCGCTGGATGAGTGTATTTTTACACCGGATCCGCTGACAGAGGGAACGACCGAAGTTACCGTCAGCTACAGCGGAAAGACGGCTACAGTACCTGTGACCGTACATCCTCCCAGAGTATTAACAGAAATTAAAATCACAACACCTCCGGCAAAAACGGAATATTACATAGGGGAAATCTTTGATCCCACGGGTATGGTGGTAACTGCCTACTATAACGACAGTTCGTCTGAATCGGTGAATTTGGGTGACTGTACCTTCGCACCGGAAAAAATGACATTGGATACGACCTCGGTTACCATCAGCTATGGCGGAATGACGGCTGCGGTTAATGTGACCGTAAGTCGAAATCCTGCCGCCAATGCAGGCATGTCCCTTACTGCACCGACGGAAGATGTAATTCTGGATGAATCCATCGTATGGGATTCCTATGGATTGCCGACGGGGATAGCAGACGCTAAGGTCGCATGGTACAAGGGTGAGAATGCGGAAGGTGAACCTGTCAGTGGAAGAGCAGAGCTTTCACAGGTTTACACCGTAAAAATCACATTGACAGCAAGTGAAGACTATGAATTTGCAGCAGGTTTTGCGGCAACGATCAACGGAGAAATGGCGATAGTGACGATCCTGGATGATGGAAGGACAGCAGTTGTTACCAAGACCTTCCCACCTGCTGTGGAACTGCCCGATGGATCCATTTCCATTACAGACGAATATTTCCCGGACGAAGTATTGCAAAATTATTTATCGGACAATTTTGATACGAACGGAGATGGGATTCTTTCTACGGCAGAGAGAGAAGCGGTTGATAGGATTGAATTGGGTGGGACAGGACTCACCAGCCTGGAAGGAATCGAACATTTTCCGAATCTGCTCAGTCTGAACTGCAATGACAATCTGCTCACAGAATTGGACGTATCACATAACTTAAAGCTGGAAATTCTGTACTGTGGAAATAACCAGCTGACAAAACTGGATATTTCCAAGAATACGAAATTGCAAGAACTTGCATGCCACATTAATCAGCTGACGGAACTGGATCTGTCGAATAATCCGGAATTGCAGGTGCTTCAATGCAATACGAATCAGTTGGCAGAACTGGATACGTCGAAAAATTCGGCATTGGTATCTATAAGATGCCACCAGAATATGCTGGAGACGCTGGATTTGACCAAGAATCAGGCGCTGGAAACATTGGAATGCTCTGATAACCAGCTGACAGAATTGAATGTATCGAATTGTACCAGCCTGTACGAGATATTCTGCTCAAGAAACTCACTGGCGGATCTGGATATGACGATGACCCCGGCGCTGAAGGTACTGGTATGCTATGAAAATCAGCTGACAAAGCTGGATGTGACAAGTAACCGGGCACTGGAAGCACTGGAATGTGCTGATAATCCGTTGACAGAGTTGGATGTGACAAGGAACCCGGCGCTGAAAGTACTGATATGCTATGAAAATCAGCTGACAGAACTGGATGTTTCGAACAATGCGGAATTGATGAATCTGAATTGTGACAGAAATCAGCTGACAAAACTGGATGTGACGGAAAATCCGGAGTTGATAACGCTAGACTGTTTTGAAAATCGGCTGACGGAACTGGATGTGACAAAGAATCCGAATCTGCAGGGGCTGTTATGCCATAAGAACCAGTTGACAAAACTGGATCTGTCGCAGAATCCTCAGCTGGCAATCCTGTACTGTTCGAATAACCAGCTGACGGAACTGGATCTGTCACAGAATCCGCTGCTGGAAATCCTGTACTGCTATGAAAACCAGCTGATAGAGTTGGATCTGTCACAGAATCCGAATTTAGATGTAGTAACTTGTTTTGGTCAGACATTCACGGTAGAGATTGCATCGACGACTGACCAAAAGTGGAACTTTGACCTATCGACATTACTTGATGATTGGTCAAAAGTGAGCAATGTGAAAGTACAGAACGCTGTCCTCGAAAATGACGGCAAAACGGTTTCCTGGAAAAATGGTGCGGAAAATCCCATTGTTCAGTATGATTATTGTGTGGATGATAACGACACAATTATAACAGTGACCTTGACTTTAAACTATACTCCAAATATACCATCAGACACCCTTCCATATATCCCGCCTGTATCTGACGGATGGAAGCAGGATCGTACAGGCAGCTGGCGTTACTATCAGGATGGTAACGCAGTAACTGGCTGGCTGAAAGAGGGCGAATTCTGGTATTATTTCGAACCTGAAACTGGCGTCATGGCAGAAGGCTGGCAGTATATCAGCGGTGTCTGGTATTACTTAAAGCCTGTTACCGGAAATATGATGACCGGCTGGCAGTATGTCAATGGTATATGGTACTACCTCAGGGATTGGGGTGGTATGGCGACCGGCTGGCAGCATATCAATGGAGTATGGTACTACCTCAAGAATTGGGGCGGTATGGCGACCGGCTGGCAGCATATCAATGGAGTATGGTACTACCTCAAGGATTGGGGCGGTATGGCAACCGGCTGGCAGTATATCAATCGCGCATGGTACTACCTCAAAGATTGGGGCGGTATGGCATATAACACTACAATCGACGGGTACTATCTTGGCGCCGATGGCGCGATGCGCTGAGTTAAATTTCATAACAACAATAAGGGTACTACATTCAAATGTGGTACCCCTTGTTTAAATACGGCTCGTAAGCTGCTATGTCTCGGGTGATAATGATCGTATTTCATCCTCTGAATGGTAGAAATTTTCACAAATAAGCGCTATAATACAGTCTCCGAAAGGGGGAATTTGAATATGTGTGGCGGTATCATTTGTCAAAAGATTGCATAAGCCCATGTAAATAGCAAAACCTATCGAAAATATTTACATGGGAGAATCTTAAAATGAAAGAAAATATATATGATCATGAACGTTTTTTCCAAAAATATAGTCAGATGATGCGATCTCAAAAGGGGCTGCAAGGCGCAGGAGAATGGTCGGAGTTGCAAAAAATGCTTCCTGATTTTTGCGGAAAGAAGGTTTTGGATTTAGGTTGTGGGTATGGTTGGCATTGTAAATATGCTGCCGACAATAACGCAATATCGGTAATTGGAATCGACATTTCTCAAAAAATGCTTCAAACCGCACAAAAAATTAATTCTGCCCCCCAAATCGACTATCGGTGCATTGCAATGGAAGATTTACATTTTCCGGAACAGACATTTGATGTGATACTAAGTTCTTTGGCGTTCCATTATATCCAAGATTATGAGTCGTTGATGAAAAACATAGGGAATTGGATAAAGCAAGGCGGCAGTTTGGTCTTTTCCGTTGAGCATCCAGTTTTTACTTCCTACGGCACACAGGATTGGTATTATGATGAAACCGGGAAAATTCTCCACTTTCCGGTAGATAACTACTATTATGAGGGCCGCAGAGAAGCGATATTTTTAGGTGAAAAGGTCATCAAGTACCATCGGACGTTAACGACATATCTGAATACATTGCTGCAAACTGGATTTGAACTTCAACGCATCATAGAACCGCAGCCACCCAAAGAAATGATGCATTTAGACGGAATGAAAGACGAAATGCGCCGTCCAATGATGTTGCTCGTTTCAGCCACCAAAAAGTAAGCGATAATCTTTTTCCTATCAGGGCAGCCACGCTGAGAAGTGTGACTGTCTAATTTCATTTTTCGTCCCTTCACAAATGCGGAAATATAGCAGCGCCTCTACATAATGACTAGCTTTTGCGATTTTTTAAACCGGATTCTTGTAAAAATATAAGTTGAAAAAAATCGAGTAATGTTGTATAATCGTTTGTATAACTAAATTATAGCGAATATTATTCGATAAGGTGGGGAAAACATTGGGAAAAGAACGGATCATCGATGCACATGCGCATATATTTCCGGAAAAAATAGCAGCCAAAGCGGTGGTGTCGATTGGGGACTTCTACGACTTGACCATGCATGACAGCAATGGAACAGCAGAGGCTCTTCTGGAAAGCGGGAAAAAAATAGGAGTAGATCGGTATTTAGTTTGTTCGACGGCGACTCGACCGGGACAGGTTCAGGCGATCAATGATTTTATATGGGCAGAATGCCAGGAACATCCGGAATTCATTCCCTTTGCCACACTGCATCCGGAAATGGAGGGGCTGGAGGAAGAGATGGAACGGATTCTCAGCCGGGGATATTATGGGCTGAAGCTGCATCCGGATTTCCAGAAATTCCACATTGATGATGAAAAGGCAATGGATATTTATCGGATGGCAGAGGGAAAACTGGCGATACTCTTTCATACCGGTGATGCGCGATATGATTTTTCGGTTCCCAGTCGGATGGAAAAAGTGGCAGAACGTTTTCCGAATCTCATCTGCATTGCTGCCCATTTTGGAGGATATTCCCAGTGGAAGGAAGCCATGGAGGTCTATGAAGCGCCTAATATTTACATGGATACTTCCAGTTCACTCTTTGCCTTGTCAAAGGAAGAGGCTTGGAAATTCTTCGAGCATTTTGGAGAGGATCGGTTCTTTTTCGGAACAGATTTCCCCATGTGGACACATCAGGCGGAATTGGAACGGTTCAACGCATTGGAAATACCTCCAGTGATGCGGGAAAAAATTCTCTGGAAAAATTTCGCACGGGTAATTCTCCGGGAAGAATAAGACCGGGATGCGGAAATGATAGAAAAAACACCTCCTACAGCCGAAATTGCTGTCAGGAGGTGTTGTCATATCGAAACCAATTAACTACTCCAAACCGACAAAATGTTTGAGATTATCCGCAAAGATGGCGTTCTGTATTGGTTCTGAGATGCCGAGCCTCTGATAAATGGCCCGATCCCGCTCAACTTTCCATGCAGAAGATTCCGAGGCATAGACAGAACAGGAATCGGTACCAAACATCAAACGTTCTGGAAGTAAGGCATAGCCGACGGTCAGAAGTTTTGTGAGAGCTTCTTCGCGATAGATTGGAGGTGTGCCAGGGGTCATATCGACAAACAGTTCCGCAGTCATATGAGAATCCTTATTGCGGTGAAGGCTGTGCCATTTTCCGAAAACGGCAATCAGTTCATCCACCCAGGGCCAGGAAATATGGGCCATAGCAAAACGAAGTCCGTCAATATAGAAAAGATGTTCAAAATTTGCTGGGCGATTGTATTCGGCGGAAGGGCTGTTGTTATATAGAATACCGGAATGAAGAAGCAATGGTTTTTTGTAAGAAGCGATCCGTTCCCAGACTTTCATCGCACGGTCATCTTGGGGATAGTGGTGGCAGCAAATGGCTTTGAATCCAGCAATTCCGGAGGCAACTGCCTGATCTACCTGATCTAGTGCATCGTCTTCCATGGGATCAATGAAGAAGAACGGGAAACAAAGCGGCATATTTTTTGTAAAATCAAGCACTTGCTGCAGACGCTGCTGAGCATTACCTTTTTCTGCTTTCCCGTTAAAAAAAGAAGCAGGATAATTGGAAAAGACGATTCCGCCATCGACTCCAGCCTGATTCAGTTTTTGGGCAAAGACTTGTGGCGGATCCATTTTGTCTTCCATATGAATGTGACAATCCAGTACCATAGAACAACCCTCCAAAGTTAAGTTACCATCAGAATAGCAGAATTTTGTATAAAATTCAAGTATTTTGGAGAAAAAGTAGAAAATATTTAGTTGGATAAAATGTGAAAAACCAAAAATGAATGGTAAAAATCTAAAATAAACAGTTTGATTTCTAAAAAACGCCATTTACAGAAACCAATTTTGTTGCTAAAATGAAAACATGCTAAAAACAGCAAACATATTTAAAAAAATTTGGGAGGTTTAACCATGAGTTCGTGTAAAAGATTTCTTGCAGCAATGTTGGCGGCAAGTGCAATGGCTGCTATGACTGCATGCACAACTGGGGGATCAAGCAGCAGTACATCTACAACTGCCAGTACGGAAACTTCGACAGAGACGAGTACTGAAGCATCTTCGGAGTCCGGAGAGTCTTCCGCATCGGGAGAAACGTTGAGCAATGAAGAGAGATTTGCAACTCTGGAAAATCCCAATATTACCATTTTTGGCGATGCTCCAGGTACCAATGCGGATTCCGATGCCAAGGTGGCGGAATTTGAAGAAAAATATGGCGGAACGGTAACAATCCTGACAGAAAAAAATAGTGTGGAAAATATGCTGAAATTTATTGCAGCGGGAAATCCACCGGATGTCGTATCGTTGTCCAACAACCGGCAGGCAGATATGATCGTCAATGCAGCACTCATGCCGCTGGAAGAATTAGCAGATTTGAGTGATCCGGTATTTGAGCCGGCATATATGGAATATGGAACATGGCGCGGACATGTCTATGCAGTTGGTCCGATGGCAATGCAGAAGGCGATCGTTTATAATAAGACCATGTTTGAAAATAATGGTTTGAAGACGCCATATGAGTATTATAAAGAAGGAAATTGGAACTTTGATACCTTCATGGAATGTGCACGTGCATTGACCCAGGATACCAATGGCGATGGAACAATCGATCAGTGGGGATTCGGTTCACAGAGTTGGCAGTATCCATTGGCTCAGATGAATGGCGGCGGCGATTTCGTCTTTAATAAAGAAGAACCGACAATTGATATCATTATATCGTCTCCAGAAACAATAGAGGCGCTGCAGATGTATCAGGATGCGCTGCTGAAGGACAAATGCATAGCAGATACACCAGACAACCGGCAGGCGTTCATGGATGGAACAATTGCAATGGTATTTGAGACAACCGGTACCATGACAAACTTCAAGAAAAATATGAACGCAGAATTGGATTTTGTTGACTATCCGGTTGGACCGAGCGGAGATCCGATGGCACAGGCTACTTCGCAGAGCCGATATGGCGTACCGGCAGCAGCGAAAAATCCCGAAGGCGGTATGGCCTGGATTTATTACATGGAATTGGTTGGAAGAGAAGAAGAACTGAAAGAAAGTATTGTTCCGCTTCTGGGAGAAGAGCGTTGGGAGGAAATCAAGAATACCGAGTATAACTTTATCCTCCAGCAGAGCATGTTTACCAGTTCGATTCTGACGGAAGCGAACGAAAAATTTAACGAAGACTTTATGGCAGGCGTACCGGTTGCAACTATTGTTGCATCAATTGAACCGATGTACCGTCAGGCGGCCGACGAATGGCTGAAGACGGAAGCAGCTGCTTGGGAGAATGCCAACAAATAAAACAAATAGAAAAAACCGCTTCTGAAAATAGAGGCGGTTTTTTTGTGTCAGATGGGCATTTGGGAGAGGATGCTGTCCAGAAAAGGGGGAACTGCATCCAAAAGCTGCTGAATCTGCTGCGGCGAGATGTGATCGAGATGAAAGCCGCCGGTACAAACCGTTACAGCATTGACAGAGCGGCAGACCTGTTCGGCGATCAGGCGGCAGAGAATGTCGTCTTTGTGCCCGGTGATATTGAGAACGGAAGAGGTGGCGCTGATTTTGTGCGGGTCAAGGAGGGAAGGCCGCGGAGTTGCCAGGACTGTACATCCGATATGAGGGGTATCACCGCCCCACAGCAGGATATGCCAGTCCGTTCCCAGTTTGGAGATCTGCAGGCAAAGCTCTCCAAAGGGGAGTTTCAGCGAGCGGGAGACAGGCCGTTCCATGGGCGGAATCCCTCCGTTTCAATGCCGAAAGGCTCAAGCAGCCTGGCAGCAGATTGGGTAAGCATGTCGTCAATAGACTGCGGGTTATGATAAAAAGTAAGCATAGGCGGGGCAATCCGCACGCCGGGGATCCGGGACAAATCCAGCAAATTCTGCAGATGGATGGGGCTGAGCGGAGATTCCCGGACAGCGAGCACCAGTTTGCGTTGTTCCTTGATGGTCACATCGGCGGCGCGGAGAATAAGGGAATCGGCATAGCCGCAGTGGATACCGGCAGCAGTTTTCATACTGCACGGAACGATGAGCATTCCCTCGGTCCGGAAGGAACCGCTGGCAGGTGCAGCGCCGATCTGATCGGGCTCGTAGCAAACATCCGCAAGTTTTCGCAAGTCGGATTCAGACAAAGAGGTTTCCTGTTCAAGAGTGAGGCTTGCACCGCGACTGACGATCAGATGGGATTCAAAATCCGGATGTGCGCGAAGAATTTCAAGACATCGAACCAGAAGCGGGGCGCCGCTTGCACCGGTTGCCGCAATCACGAGGCGTTTATTCTTCATGGGATGACTCCTTTGTCCAACGGGAGGGATCGACTTCTAAGAAGCGCGCCCGAATGAAGCGGTCCTTGCAGGCAAAGGGGACGGTGCAGTCGAAAATAGCTTTGCAGGCGATGCCGTGATCCGGGATGCTGGGAGAGCAGGAAGGATCGTTGGATGGGTCAAGCGGATGGCAGCGAACGCCCGGAATGGGAATCATATCAACATCGGCCTGAAAACGGGTATTCATGGCCCATAGGACATCATTCATATCGAAGCAGTCAACGTCCTCGTCCACCAGATAAATATGTTTGAGTTCGCTGAAGGCAGAAAAAGCGAGCAAAGCAGCTTGACGTTGACGTCCTTCATCACTGGGGACAGTCTTTTTGAATTGGAGGACCGCCATATATTTTCCGCCGCCGGCTGAGCAGCAGTAGACATTCAGAAGCTTGCCGGGCATTGCCTTTTCGACCATGCCATAGATACTGGCTTCGGTCGGGATACCGGCCATCGAGACATGTTCTTCGCTGGGGCCGATGCAGGTCTGCATAATCGGATGCTCGCGGTGAGTGACCGCAGTCACTTTGATCATCCAGCATTGGCTGCTGGCGGGGCCGGTATAACCGGGGAATTCCGGCATAGCAAAGCCGGTATGACGGTTTTGATCTTCCTGTACACGGATATGCGGAATGACTTCTCCCTCGATGACATATTCGGCATTGGCGATCGCATTCTGCGGGATGGTAAGGCAGCGGCACATCTCGACAGGCTGTCCGCGCAAAGCGCCGGCAACCGCAAGTTCATCATAACCGAGGGGAGTTGTAGGCGGTTCAAAGCAGGAACCGATTTCAATGGCAGGATCGACGCCGATACTGATGGAGATGGGAAGTTTTTGATTCAGTTGTTCGGCACGTTCTGCCATTGCGCCGATGTGACGGGCGCCCGGTGTAAAGAAAATGGACAACTCGTCCTTCCCTTGGATGCAAAGGCGATGAATGGTGACATCGCTTTTGCCGGTATCGGGATGAGTAGCATAGCACATTCCTAAAGTGATGTATGGACCGGCGTCATCAGGGGTATTGGTTGGGGCGGGGATGAGGCGATACAGATCAAAATCCGGATCGGTAGCCTTGTGGACCACCTGCTGACAGGGGGCAGGGGCATCTGTCAGGACGGGCGGAATGGGATGATCGACCGAATGATACATCCGTTTTCCCAGCTCTTCGGGGGGGGCAGTCGAGCAGCAGGCCGACCCGTTTGCGGCTGGCGAGGAGACCAATGGCAACTTTGGCGTCGGGATGGCCTTTGACATTATGAAACAGCATCGCAGGGCCTTCTTTTGTAGGCCGTTTGACGGTTCCGCCGGCGCCGACATAGCGGTAGATACCGGAAAGTTCCGCTTCGGGATCGACTTCCTCATGGGTTTCGAGCAGCTGACCAGGTGTTTGCTGTAGCAAAGCGAGGGCGCTGCGGAGATCAAACACGGTATTTGGCATAGCAAATCCTCCTTTTTTTGCAGAAAAATAGATCAACTTCATTATACATTGCAGGAGGGTGCTTGTCAATTCCAATAAAAAGGGGGGTGCATAGCAGCACTCCCCGATTTTTTATTTGTCGAAGGCCGGGTTGAAGGCATAGAAATTTTTGGAATCCAGTTTATCCTGTGCAATGCGGATTGCTTCGCCGAAACGCTGATAATGGACAATTTCACGTTCACGCAGGAACTTAATTGCATCACGGACATCGGGATCATCAACCAGACGAAGAATATTGTCATAACTTAGTCTTGCCTTCTGCTCCGCCGCCAAATCCTCATGCAGATCGGCAAAAACATCGCCGGTTGAAGCGATTCCGCCGGCGGAGAAGGGAACACCCGAAGCAGCTTGCGGATATATTCCGGTTGTATGATCGACAAAATAAGGGGCGAATCCCTTCTCCTTGATTTCCTGCACGGATAAATTACGCGTTAATTGGTATAAGATAGCCGAAACCATTTCGACATGTGCCAGCTCTTCGGTGCCGATATCGGTTAAGATGCCGGCAATTTCTCCATATGGCATTGCATAACGCTGACTCAGATATCGTGTCGCAGCTCCGAGCTCTCCGTGGGGACCACCGAGCTGCGACAAAATTACGGTCGCGGCGGCAGGATCGGGCCGTTGAATTTTGACAGGCCGCATCAAACGTTTTTCATATTGCCACATACTCAACCCTCCATCTGCCAGGGCCACGGTTCGTCCACCCAAGCCCAACGCAATTTACCATCGGTATTTGCGGAAATCT
The DNA here is from genome assembly GCA_050943495.1 of Candidatus Merdivicinus sp. Lineage (GTDB taxonomy): Bacteria > Bacillota > Clostridia > Oscillospirales > Ruminococcaceae > Merdivicinus. Next base: position 286,282 of record JBMNPH010000002.1, on the reverse strand, counting down.
TTCCATATTTTTCTTCAAATTCAGCCAAATGCCCGGACAGACGTTTCTGTGCTTTTTTAAAATATTGGATTGCTTCCTGATCCTCGGGATGCGTATCCAGATAGAGGTTTGCTTCCACCAAAGCAAAATTACATTGCTGAATCTCCCGAAGTAATTTCTTCTTATTTTCTTCCATTCGGAACAGCCTCCTCTCCGATAAAAGGAAGATCTAATTCCGGAAAGATCGTCCCTCTTTCTAGAGCAACAGCCGGCGCATACTGTTCCCGCCATTTTTGCATCGGAACATATGCCATTGCAAGAGGTAAATCCTCCAAACACTGACAAGTGTCATCTTTGATCTCCATGACCACACCTCTTTCAAAGTAAGATAATTTATGCTATGCAGGAAAAGGAAGAATGGTACGATCAAAAGAATTATCGTTTCAAAGCTTCAATTTATGGATAAAAAGGGAAAAATTGAAAAATGTTACGAGAATAGTATTGACAAAATCTGTAGATTTGCTATAATAGATAACAACTTAATGATTAAGCACTTAATTGTTAATCGCTAATCTATTTGAAAAGGAGGATCCATATGAATCTCATCGATCAGGAATTGGCTGAAAAATTCCGACGAATGAGTATCCAACACCGGCATGCACTGGAAAGGGCAAGTATATCAACAGGACTTTGCCGTTCGCAGCATCACCTGTTGATGACCATTTCCCGGAAACGGAAATCATCGCAGAAGGAATTGGCAGATGAACTGGAGTTGACACCGGCAGCAATCACATTAAGTTTAAAAAAGTTGGAAAAAGATGGATATGTTCAGAGAATCATTGATCCAGCAGATAATCGATATCATCAGATCGATTTAACAGCGGAAGGAGAGGAGATTGTTCGAAAGAGTTTTGAAATTTTTCAAAAAGTCGATACCAGCCTGTTTGAAAAATGTACGGAGGAGGAGAAAAAGGTCTTGTTAACCTGTCTTGATAAAATGTATGAGAGTTTGGCAGGAACCGATCAGCTGCCGGAAGGAGAGACACAAATATGAAGAAATTCTGGAAATATGTCAAACCATATTTGGTTGGATTTATCATCGGGCCTTTGCTCATGATTGTGGAAGTTGTCGGAGAAGTAGTGTTGCCCAAACTGATGTCCATGATTATTAACCAAGGAATCACTACGGGGGATACCGGATATATCATCCGAATCGGATTGTTGATGGCCGGAGTAGCCCTGATTATGATACTCGGGGGAACCGGGGGATGTTATTTGGCGGCAAAATCCTCGATCAGTTTTGCAACCGATTTGCGGGCAGATTTGTTTGCAAAGGTTCAGGAATTCTCCTTTCAAAACATCGATCATTATAGTACGGGTTCCTTAGTAACACGACTGACAAACGATGTCACACAGGTACAGAATGTTTTGCGGATGATTCTGGTTATGATGCTTCGTGCACCGGGTATGTTGGTCGGCGCTTTGATTATGGCCTTTGCAATGAATGCAAAATTGGCGCTGGTTATTGCAGTGATAGCCCCCATACTGGTTATTTTGCTGGGCTTGATTATTCGAACCGGTTATCCGCGATTTGAAATTCTGCAGAAAAAACTGGATAATCTGAATAACAGCATCCAGGAAAACTTAGTAAATGTTCGGTTGATTAAATCGTTTGTGCGGGAAGATTATCAGAACAAGAAATTCCGCGATACTAACCGAGATTATAAAGAAGGCATGCTGCGGGCAATGAACATTGTAATTTTGAATATGCCCCTGATGACCCTGATGATGAATATTACGACCATTGCAGTTGTATGGTTTGGAGGAAATTTTGTAATTGAAGGCGGCATGCAGGTAGGCGATTTGACGGCATTTACGACCTATGTAGTACAAATTTTGATGTCGCTGATGATGCTTTCGATGATTTTGCTGCAAAGTTCCCGTGCGATCGCATCCGCGCATCGAATTTTGGAAGTATTGAATACAAAGGTGAATCTGACAGATGAGAACGCTTCCCAGAAGGATGCGCAGGTAACGAAAGGAAAAATTGAATTTGACCATGTCAGCTTCGGATATGGGGAGAATTCTGTACTGGAAGATATCAGCTTTACGGTAGAACCTGGGCAGACAGTTGGTATCATCGGTGCGACCGGATCCGGAAAAACCAGTTTGGTGCAGTTGATACCAAGACTCTACGATGTCAGTAAGGGACGGGTTCTGGTCGACGGAATTGATGTACGGGATTATAGCATCCCCGCTCTACGGCAGGGCGTTGGAATGGTTTTGCAGTCGAATGTACTATTTTCGGGAAGTATATTGGAAAATCTTCGCTGGGGCGATGAGAACGCATCGATGGAAGAAGTGCGCACGGTGGCGGAACATGCACAGGCGGATGGATTTATAATGAATTTCACCAATGGTTATCGGACAGAACTAGGACAGGGCGGTGTTAACGTATCGGGCGGTCAAAAGCAGAGACTTTGTATCGCACGTGCATTACTGAAAAAACCGAAAATTTTAATTCTGGATGACTCCACCAGTGCAGTCGATACTGCGACGGAGGCGCGAATCCGCCATACATTCCGAACAGATCTGCGTGATACCACAAAACTGCTGATTGCCCAGCGGATCACATCGGTAATGGATGCAGATCAGATTTTAGTAATGGATGATGGAAGAATTGTAGACATGGGAACACATGCAGAGCTGATGGAACGCTGTGAAACCTATCAGGAGATCTACTACTCACAGAAGGAAAAGGAGGAAGCTGCTGTATGAATCGAAATGGAAAAGGGCCAGACGGACCGAGACACGGTGCGCCTGTCAGTAAACCGAAAGATACCAAAAAGACGCTAAAACGTTTGTTGGAATATTTAAGCGCCTATCGCTTCCGTTTGATTATGGTGTTTGTGTTTGTAGTTTTGAATACAGCTTCCACCCTGGGCGGATCCTATATGCTTAAACCAATTATCAATACTTATATTTTTCCCGTAGATGGAAGTCCCGGAAATCCGATTGGCCTCTTCTATGCACTCTGTGTTATGGCAGCAGTTTATTTAGTAGGCGTAGTTTCGTCTTATATGCAGACACGATTGATGGTAGGGATCGCTCAGAATGCGATGGAACGAATTCGAAACGATTTGTTTACCCATCTGCAGAAGCTGCCCATTCGATATTATGATACGAATACACATGGCGATTTGATGAGCCGCTTTACCAATGACGTAGACCGGATTGATGAGTGCGTCAGCAATAACGTTGTACAGCTGTTTTCTGGTATCATCACCGTTACAGGCACCTTGATTTTGATGATTTCTCTAAATCTTTGGCTCACAGTAGTGACCTTGTTGATGATCCCAATTATGTTAAATATCGTGGGATTTATCGGAAAGAGAAGCCGGAAATTGTTTGTAGAACAGCAGCAGGCATTGGGCGTTGTCAACGGTTATGTGGAAGAGATTGTAACCGGACAGAAGGTTGTAAAAGTATTCTGCCATGAGAATGCCGTACAGAAGATATTTAACGGACATAACCAGAATCTCCGGGACAAACAGATCCGTGCGCAGTTTATCGGCGGTATGATGGGCCCGATGATGAACGGAATGGGGCAAATTACCTATTCGCTGGTTGCATGCATCGGCGGAATTCTGTGCGTATTGCAGCGGTTTGATGTCGGCGGACTGACGGTATTCTTGAATTACTCCAGACAGTTCAGCCGCCCGATCAATGAAATTTCCCAGCAGATGAATACCATTTTTTCTGCGCTGGCTGGTGCGGAACGGGTATTCGGTGTTATGGATGAACCGGTAGAAACAGACCGGGAAGATTCCACTTTGGGAACATTGGATACGGTTCATGGCGAAGTTCAGCTGGATCATGTAACCTTCGGCTATACACCGGACAAAGTGATTTTGAAGGACATTAATCTGATTGCAGAACCCGGAAAGAAGGTTGCATTTGTCGGATCAACGGGCGCCGGAAAGACGACAATTACCAATCTGATTAACCGTTTTTATGATATTCAATCCGGTGCAATTCGGATTGACGGAGTAGATATCCGAACCATCCATAAAGACAGTCTTCGTTCTCACATTGCGATGGTATTGCAGGATACGCATCTGTTTACCGGAACGATTATGGAAAATATCCGATACGGACGATTGGATGCAACGGATGAAGAAGTAATTGCAGCAGCGAAAACAGCGAGTGCCCATTCGTTCATTCAGCGGCTACCGGAAGGATATCAGACGGTGTTGGAAGGGGATGGCGCAAACCTGAGTCAAGGACAGCGCCAGCTTTTGAACATTGCTAGAGCTGCGATTTCCAAGGCACCGATTCTGATTTTGGACGAAGCGACCAGTTCAGTTGACACCCGTACAGAGAAGCATATTGAACATGGAATGGATCGTTTGATGAAAAACCGTACCACATTTGTGATTGCCCATCGGTTATCCACTGTCAAGAATGCGGATTGCATTATTGTATTGGAACAAGGAGAAATTGTAGAACGCGGGACACATCAAGAATTGCTGGCGCTTCAAGGTCGTTATTACAGCCTTTACACTGGAAAATTGGAATTAGACTAAAAAAGAACGTTCCCTGTCTTTTGGCGGGGAACGTTTTGATTTTGTATGATTGTATTTAGAAATAGGCAATAACCAGTGTATCGTCGGCTTGGATTTTTGTATTGCCATCCGGAATAATGGTTTGGCAATCCCGCTTAATCATGACGATTAGCGATCCATTTTTCATGGTAATATCGCGAAGGCGATGATTTTCCCATTTGTGTCCCTTCTCGACATTTTTTTCCAGCAGAGAAAGGTTTTCTCTGTTTTCAAACGGCTGGGCTGCGATAACCAGCAAATCGCCGGGGATTAATGTATGGTCTCCATTTGGGACGATAGGTTTTTTCTCTCGAATAATTAAAGCGGCAAGAAATTGATTGGGCATTGCGATATCCCGGATTTTTTTATGTGCGAACGGGTGCGAATCGGAAATATGAGATTTAATAAAGCAGATTTCATGATCGTCTTGATAGTCATTAAAAGTTTTGAAAACATCCGTTTGGTTGTCAATCATCTGCATTTTTTTCGAGATCCACGGCAATAGGGCACCCTGGAAAGCCAACGAAAAGAATACGACACAAAATACGAGATTAAATAGATTATATCGAATGGGGGCATGGAGAAGGACCGCATAGATGGAGAAAACAATCGAAGCGACGCCGCGCAATCCTGCCCATGATACGACACAGATTTGGCGCAGGCTGGAACGAAATGGCAGCAATATGCCGGAAACGACAATAGGACGTGCAATAACGGTTAAAAACAGCATAATACATACAGCTGGAATCATAACGGAAGGCAGTTCAATTGGTGTGACCAGCAATCCCAACAGGAAGAAAATCATCATTTGCGCAATACCGGTTATTGCGTCGAAGAAATGTACTAAATGCTTTTTGCCAACGATAAAGCGGTTTCCCATAATGATGCCGCAAAGATAGACGCTTAAATAGCCATTTCCGCCAATGAGGTTGGGAAGAGCATACGCAACCAGTGCTACTGCAAAAACCAGTATGGTATTTCCCTGTTCAAAATGGAAGCGGAATCGATTCAGTAGAAACGCGGCGAGAAACCCTAATGCAATCCCGATGCCGGCGCCCAAGAAAATTTGCGCCAAAAGGGTTTTGAAAACGGAGACCTCATTCCCCAGCATGGCGGAAACGGTAATGACCGTCAGCATGTAGGACATCGGGTCATTGGAACCGGATTCCAATTCCAGCAGGGATGCTGTATTATCTTTTAAAGCGAATTTTTGGGATCGGAGGATATTAAAGACAGAGGCGGCGTCTGTGGAGGATAAGACGGAACCAATCAACAAGCTTTCGAGCCAACCCAACCGCAGAACAAAATGGGCGAAAACCGCGACAAGCCCCGCCGTTCCGGCTACACCTAAGCTGGATAAGAGGAAGGCACGCACCGCAACTGGTTTCGCAACACGAAGGTTTGTCCCGAATCCGCCGTAAAACATGATAAAAATCAAACAGGCGGAACAGATGTTTTCGGACATGGAGTAATCATCAAAATAAATCCCAAGAGGGCCGTTGACGCCAAACAGCATTCCCAATCCAATAAATACCAGCAGGGAAGGGACAGGCAGACGTTCTGTAAAGCGACTGAGAAGAACACAAATGATGATCACGACACCCATTAAAAGTAACGATGTATTGAGCAATGGCACCCCTCCTAAGAAATCCTTATAATTATATTATAGCAGAAAACCGCAAAAAAAGTAAAGCCATTTTTGCAAACTTGTGCTATACTAGTGATAGCTTCAATAAATCAGGAGGTATCTATGAGTTATCAGGAAGATTTTTGCAATATATTCCGACAGAATATTATCCGGAAGGGATCCGATAAATTACTGGCATGGCTGGAACAGGGGGACTTTTTTACAGCGCCTGCCTCTACGCGGTATCATCTGGCCGAAGATGGTGGATTGTGTATTCATAGCCTGCATGTCTATGACCGATTGGTCCGGTTGGTTGAGGCAGAGTGCCTGCAAATTTCTCCGGAAAGTGTGGCAATCTGCGGATTGCTTCATGATCTTTGCAAGACCGGATTCTATAAGAAAGAGATGCGCAATATGAAAATCAATGGTGTCTGGCAGGAACGGCCGTATTTTTCGATCGAAGATCAGTTCCCGTACGGACATGGAGAGAAAAGCGTATTTCTGATTGAGAGGTTTATCCGGCTGAATACAGAGGAAGCGATGGCAATTCGCTGGCATATGGGCGGCTATGATGAAGCAGTAAAAGGTGGAACCATGGCGATCAATCAGGCATACAATTCATTCCCGTTGGCAGTCTGCCTGCATATTGCGGATGTGCAGGCAACCTATCTGGATGAAGTAAAAACAAAAAAGGAGTCATAAAAATGGAAATCACAAAATATCGTGAGAATTTGTTCGATTATTGCCATAAGATTTTTGGGGTAAACAGTCCGAGCGGCTATACCATGCAGGTCATTTCGCTGATTCGTGATATGGCAGAGGAAATGGGATATTCCTTCGAAATGACTCGCAAAGGATGCGGTGTCATTACTGTGGAAGGCCGCAGTACCGAAAAAACAGTTGCCCTTTCCGCACATGTGGATACGCTGGGGGCAATGGTGCGGTCCATTACATCGGACGGAGAATTGCGCTTTACTCCGGTAGGTGGTCCCATTCTTCCGACACTGGATGGAGAATACTGCCAGATTTGCACGCGGGATGGAAAGTTATATACCGGAACATTCCTGAGCATGAGTCCGGCTGCGCATGTCTTTGACGACAGCAAAAGCCGTCCCCGCGATGCAGATAATATGATTGTCCGGTTGGATGAAAAGGTGAAAAATGCGGAAGATGTCCGCGCATTGGGGATTGAATCCGGAGACTATATTTTCATTGATCCCAAAACAACGGTAACTCCTTCCGGTTTTCTGAAGTCCCGTTTTATTGATGACAAGGGTAGTGTTGCCTGCCTGATGACCATCCTGAAAATTATGAAGGAAGAGAATCTCAAACCGGAGTATCGTACGAAATTTTTTATTTCGGTTTACGAGGAAGTGGGGCACGGTGCATCCTATATCCCCGAAGATATCTCTGAAATGATCGCAGTCGATATGGGATGTATCGGAGAAGATCTGAATTGCACAGAGTATGACGTTTCCATTTGTGCAAAAGATTCCTGTGGTCCTTATGATTATGAGTTAACCAGTCGTCTGGTACAGCTGGCAAAAGAAAACGGTCTGTCCTATGCGGTGGATATATATCCGTTTTATGGATCGGATGTCGGCGCCGCGCGTTCAGCAGGCAATGATATCAAAGGAGGATTGATCGGCCCCGGAGTTCATGCCTCTCATGGTATGGAACGCACCCATGCGGAAGGATTGGAAAATACCATCTACTTGGCCATGTTGTATCTTGGGTGCCGGTAAGGAAGGGTACGAATGAGCAAAATAAGCGCAGATTATCACATGCACACACATTTTTCTCCGGATTCCCGCAGTGAGCCGGAAAAGATGTGTGAAGCGGCCATTGCCGCAGGATTGCGGGAAATAGCAGTGACCGATCATTTTGAATTGATGCCAGCAGGCGATTTTCCGGACGGGAAGTATCTGATTTCCACGATGCAGGCGCAGCAGCGGGCATTGGAGAGATGCCGGGAGAAGTACGGAAGCCAGCTGATTATCCGAAATGGGATAGAGGTCGGGCAGCCGCAATGCGATCCGAACTATGCGGCAGAGTTGATGCGGTCGGTTTCATTTGACTATGTAATTGGATCGGTTCATAAGATGAAAGGACGCGACTTGGGTCTCATTGAATATCCGGATGAGAAGATACCGGCTTTGGTGGCAGAGGATTTATCCATGTTGTATCAGCTGGCGGATACCGGAGATTTTGACTGTATGGGACACTTGGATATCATCAAGCGGTATGCAGCGATCAAGGGCAAAAAAATTGATCTGATGGATTATCGCGAACAATTGGATCCGATTCTTCGGCGCCTTGCTGAGCGCGGAAAAGGCTTGGAGATCAATACCTCTGGATTGCGGCAGGCTGCTCGTGAAACCTTGCCATCTATGCAGGTTCTGACAGAATTCCGGTCGCTTGGAGGGGAGATTCTGACAATCGGATCGGATGCACATCGTCCGGAAGATGTAGCTGCCGGATTTGAGGATGCGTTGAAGGCTGCGAAAGCAGCGGGATTCCGCTATCTTGCCTTGTATGAAAACCGCACACCGCATTTTTATCCAATTGATTAGCAGGGGGGAAGAACATGCATTTACATATCATTGCCTGCCGGATCCTGTATCGGGAACTCAGTATGGCAGCCGCTTTGTCGCCGCATTATACGACAGTTCGCTGGATGGAACAGGGGCTGCATGAAAAACCGGAAGAAATGCCGGCAGCACTGCAAAAAGCCATTGATGAGACGGAAGCGGATCTTGCGGCTGGAAAATTTCGGGAGAAACCGGATGCCATTGTATTAGGATATGGTTTATGTTCCAATGGAACAGCAGGCTTACGGGCGCGAAGCATACCGCTGGTAATTCCGCGAACAGATGATTGTATCGCCTTGTTTCTGGGTTCTCAGAAACGTTATCTGGAATTATTTGGCCAGTATCCGGGCACTTATTGGGTGAATGGTGCCTGGATAGAGGAGGCAAAACTGCCATCTCCGGAACGCTATCGTGAAATGCGGGAACAATTTGTCGAGCAGTATGGTGAGGAAAACGCGGACTTTTTAATGGAAAGCGGAATCGGCTGGGGATGGACGAAAAACTACCGATATTGCGGATACATTCAGCCGGTCGGAAAGGAATTGCCGGAGTGGAGGAAATTTGCGGAGGATTTTGCCGGTGCATATAGCTGGGAGTTATTTGAAACTGCAGGTTCGAATTCTATGCTGGAAAAGCTGCTGGCAGGAGAATGGGATCCCGCGGAATTTCTGGTTTGTCCGCCCGGATTTCGGACGGCGGCATCGGGAAACTCTGACAAGCTGATTGCAGTTGCAGAAGAATAAAACAGGAGTGAATTTAAGATGAATCAGGAAATAACAAAAGAGTTGCTTTCTTTTCTGGCGGCATCACCTACCAGTTATCATGCTGTGGATACAGTGTCGCAGGAACTTCTTGGAAAAGGATTTGAGCAGCTAAGTGAAGGAATGCCGTGGAACCTAGAGGCGGGGAAATCCTATTTTGTTACCCGGAATCGTTCGTCACTGATTGCATTTAAAATTCCGAAAGAGAAGTACGTTGGATTTCAGATGGTGATGAGCCATGCGGATTCTCCGGCATTTAAGTTGAAGGAGATTGCAGAACAGAAATCCGGCGAGAAATATCTGCAATTGGATACCGAGCGGTATGGCGGACCGATTTATTCCACCTGGCTGGACAGACCGCTGAAAATCGCGGGACGGGTATTGGTACAGATGGGGGATCAGATTGAAACAAGATTGGTTCAACTGGATGATGCCGTTCTCATTCCAAGTTTGGCAATCCATATGAATCGGGATGCGAATAATGGATATACATTTAATCCGCAGACTGATTTGCTGCCGCTTTGCGGGGACGGAAATGCGAAAGGATTTCTGCTGCAGAGTATTAGCCGGAAGCTTAGGGTATCGGAAGAGCAGATCCTTGGAAAGGATTTGTATGTGATCTGCGATACGCCTGCAATGATCTGGGGTCCTCATGAGGAATACTATTCCAGCAGCCGGATTGACAATCTCGGCTGTGCGTTCACAACTTTAAAAGGTTTTGAAGCCGGACACTCGGAAAGTGTGTCCGTTTATGCGCTGTTTGACAATGAAGAAACCGGTTCTGCAACAAAGCAAGGTGCTGCATCGACATTCCTGTCGGATGTCCTGCGCCGGATCCATGTTGGAATGGGTCGGACGGAGGATGAATTCTACGCTTGTATGGCGGCCAGCTTTCTGGTATCAGCCGATAATGCGCATGCGGTTCATCCGAATCATCCCGAAAAGGCGGATCCCTTTAACCGCCCCTATATGAATGAAGGAATTGTCGTGAAACAGACAGCAAGTTCCAGTTATGCAACGGATGGCGCATCTGCGGCAGTTTTCCGCACCATCTGCAAACGTGCAGGGGTTCCGGTACAGAGCTTTGCAAATCGTTCGGATATGCCTGGCGGTTCTACGATGGGCTGCTGTATAACCGGACAGGTAGCCGTAAATACGGTCGATATTGGTTTGCCGCAGTTGGTGATGCATTCCTGCTATGAAACAGCTGGAACGCAGGATGCCGAATGGATGGTGAAAGCGATTACAGAATTCTATAATACGACAATTCAGATGAAGGCCGACGGTACTTTTCAGCTGAGATAATGATAAAATCCCGATCCGTGATTTAAAATCATGGACCGGGATTATTTCATTCTATTTAAGCTTGAACCTGTGCTTCCAACTGACGGGCAGCAATTTTCTGCTTGGAATCCGGACGGGAATGATGGAACGCTTCTTTTTGAGCGTCATATTCATCATCAATCTCGCCAACGATGGATTCCAGCAAGTCCTCCATTGTCACAACGCCGGCAGTACCGCCATATTCATCCACCACGACAGCAAAGTGCCGTCTTTGTTCCTGAAATTGTTTCAGCAAGTTCGCGCTGTGGACGGTTTCCGGAACGTACAGAACCGGCCGCAGGAAGTCGCTTACTGTGTAGTGATCCGAATTTTCCGAAGGGATCAGCGGAAGGAGATCTTTGACGTGCAGGACACCGATAATATCGTCAATGCCTCCTTTATAGACGGGGATACGAGAATATCGCTGTTGTTTTGCGATTTCCACCAGGTCTTTCAGCGGAAGGTCTGACGGAACAGCACAAACCTCAGTGCGGTGTGTCATCAAATCGCTGACGCGCTGGTCGCTGAACTCGAAGATATTCTGAATCATATCCTTTTCTTCATGATCGATGGAACCGCCCTCTTCGCCCGCTTCAACCATCAGCATAATTTCTTCCTCGGTCACTTTTTCCTCTTCATCTTTGGGATTGATATGAAGCATGCGCAGAACGAGGTTGACGCTGGCAGTCAAAAAGATGATAAACGGACGGCAAATTTTGTAGAGGGGCCACAGAACTCCAACCACAGCCAGTGCGATGGAGTCAGGCGATTTCATTGCAATTCGTTTGGGAGTCAGCTCGCCGAAAATCAGGGTGATGTAAGCGAGGATCAGGGTAAGCAGCACCAGCACAATACTATGAAGCAGTGCAGGGCTAATTGGCAGGAAAGAAAGCCAGCGGTCAAAATAAACGCTGAAATTTTCCGCTGCAACCGCTGAGGAAAGCAGGTTTGCCAAAGTAATTCCGATTTGGATCGTTGAAAGGAAATCGGAAGGATCATCTGTAATCCGGATGAGCAAAGAAGCACGTTTATTTCCTTCTTCTGCCATTTTCTCAATTTTTTTTGAGTTAACCGAGAGAATCGCAATTTCACTCATGGCAAAAAAAGCATTGAAAGCAATCAGTAGAATTAAGAGACCTAGACTGGGTAAAACACTCATATTGAAACTCCTTTTTCAAAATCAAAAAACACTGGACGATATGAGTGCCTGACTATAAACGCCTTCTGTAAAATTCGTGACGAGTACCGGCAGTAGGGCAACAAAAAAACGCGCCAACAGCAAGACAGATAATTTTACCTGTCTGAAATCGGTGCGTGTATGAAGCCACATTTTTGAAAACGCCGGATCGTCGCGGGTCTGCGGGATCTCCCACGGTAATCAGCTCCTCCTTTCAAAATCAAAATTTCCTATATTATAGCACATGAAAAGAAAAAGATCAAGCACATTCGAAAGTGTTTGTTCAAAACGGCTAAATATGGATTGAAAATATAAACAATACGCATGAAAGGGGACGGGTATAAAAGGGGGAAAATTTGCATACCAATTAGTAAAATCAAACAAGGAGCGAGGCTAATGATAGACTGTATGGAAGAAAGATGCGTTCAATTTGCCCAATATATTATTGATACCCATGCGACCGTTCGGGCAACCGCAAAAAAATTTGATTATAGTAAATCGACCGTGCACAAGGATGATGGTGTCATAATAGGAAAAAAGTGAGGGTCAATCACAAATAGAGGTCAGCAAATGGCTGCGGTATTGTTTTGGCGTCATATCAAACCGTTTTCGAAAACAGCGGTAAAAGAAAGCAATATCTGAAAAACCGCATTGTTCACTAATATCACCCAGAGAGATACTACGATCGGTCATAAGCTGGCAGGCGCGGTTGAGGCGCATTTCCGCGAGGTAAGCGGACGGAGACATTCCATAAACTTCCCGGAAAATGCGGTCATATTGTCTGGTCGAAAGATAAACCTGATCTGCCAATTCGGGGACACGAATCGGATGCTGCAAATTTTCTTCCATATAAGTGACTGTTTGAATGATCCGTTCCATGCGATGAGAAATGGGATTGCGGTCCGGAAGAAAACATCGGGCAAGATACGCAGTCAGTGCTAGGAGATGGGTCCGGATAATTGGTTTATAGCCGGGTTTTCGGGCAGAACATTCCTGCAGCATAACTTGAGATAAACTAATAACATGCTGCAGCTGAAGTTCACTCAAAAGGAGTGGACGTGCTGATTCGCGATTGGAGACAGTTATTGGGAATTGGATAAAAAGAGATCGGAAACCAGGATCATTTTTCAGCTCATAATCAAAGGAAAGCAATCCGTTTAGATCGAATTTCAAGACATATATTTTCAGATGATCCATTTCCTCCATTTGATGCGCGATAGGAGGAGGAACTGTGATAACGGTACCGCGCTGGAGGGAATAGCGGCCATTGGCGGAAATATGATATCCCGACCCGTCAAGGATGATAATTAGTTCCGTATAGCTATGCGTATGTTCTGGAAAACTTCCATTCATTTCGCCACTTTCCGCGAGAAAGGGAAAAGTGTCGTCAGATTGTCCGGATATGTCATATTGTCTCATGAGGAACTCCTTTTTGCAGAAACCTTAATCGTTTCATGATGTCTTAATAATACAATAAATCGTCCGAAATGTCAATTGTAATCTGGATTGTGGCTGATATAATGAAGATAGAAATGACATTGGAAAGGAAGCGTCATCATGAACCGTATTGAAAAGGTGAAAGCGGCGATTGCCCATCAGTCTTCTCTGGAGATTCCATCTTGCATCCATTTGGATCGTGAGGGACAGCAAAAGTATTTTGATTTGTTGTTTGAGAAATATGTAACAGGATCTCTGCTGGAGAAGTATCAAGAGGGAAAACTATCCAGAACCCATGCGATTTATTATGGTATAGGGAATCATGTTCTGACAGTCAGCTGCCCATGGTGGGATTGGTATGATCTGCCGGCTAGTTATCAAGATTATGATGCGCCCGCGGAATTGCCCAAAACGATGGGGCGTGGGAGCTATGAAGAATTTGCACAGCAGGTAAAGAGCATCAAGGAAAATACAGATGCCTATGTTTTGGTGACGATTTGGGGCAGTCATTTTGAGAAAGCGTATTTTGCGCGTGGAATCGAGAATTTTTTTGGCAGATCTTGCTGGAGATCCGGAGTATGCGGAACGACTGTTGAATTTCATTATTCATAAGAATATGGTGATGCTGGAAAATATCATTCACACGCCGGGCATTGACGGAATTCTGCTGGGAAGTGACTGGGGATCGCAGAAGGATCTTCTGATGTCGCCGGAAATTTGGCGGAAGCTCATCCGTCCGGGCGAAGTGCGGGAATATGAATTGATTCACAGTGCCGGATTGGATGTATGGGTACATTCCTGCGGAGATATTCTGCGGATTATGCCGGATTTGGCGGAAATGGGTGTGGATGTATTGAACCCGCTGCAGCCGGAATGCATGGATATTGCACACATTAAGCGGAATTTTGGAGATCAGATTTCCTTTTGGGGCGGAGTCAGCACACAGGATATCCTGCCTTTCGGAACAACGGAACAGGTTCAGGCAGAAACACGGCGAGTTGCGAAGCTTCTGTCGGAAAATGGCGGATATATTACTGCGCCTTCGCAGGAAATTCAGAAGGATGTTCCATTTGAAAATCTTTGTATGCTGATAGATACTGCCAAAGAACTTGCCGGAATCAATTAATTAGATTACAGTGCAGGAGGGAGAAATATGTCGTATACAGATGGAATGATGGCGTTGAATCTGGAGATGCCAGCGCGTGTCCCCCGGACAGAATATTCCGTATTGGGACATCCTGGATTGCTCAGCAAAGTGACTGGAATTTCGGTTCAGGCGGACAGTGACAGGGAGACGTTTCAGAAGGCGCAGAAAATTTTCCTGAAAGAATGGAATTTTGACTTCATGTGGAGCACCGATATTTTACATCAAATTTTCGGTGAATATTACACGGATATGGGGCATGCTTCCTATGCCGCAGGAGGCAGTGATTTTCGAGAAGTCGGTCAGAGTAAATTCCGGGATGAAGAGGATGTACTGCGTTTTGATCCGTGGGAAGTATTCGGGCAGCGGGATGAAGCAGAAATTGTGGATTTTTTGAATCACGGCTATCGAGAACGCTGCAATTTCTGGGATGATGCAGTGAATATGAATGGGGTATATGTTACCTGCATGTCAGGACTAATTGATCTTTTCGGATGGGATTTGCTGCTGACAGCTGCGGGTGTTGACCCCAAAGGTTTCGGCGATGTTGCAAACCGGTACGCGGACTGGCTCATGCAGTATATCCGTGCACTGGCAAAATGTGATTCGCCGGTTATTATGGTACACGATGATATTGTGTGGACAGAAGGCCCGTTCCTGCATCCGGACTGGTACCGGAAGTACATTTTTCCCAATTATCGGAAGTATTTAAAACCGCTTCTGGAGGCGGGTAAAAAAATCATGTTTACTTCTGACGGCAACTATACGGCGTTTATTGATGATATTGCCGCCTGCGGATTCCATGGATTTGTTATGGAACCGGGGACGGATATGGCTTATATTGCGGAAAAATATGGGAAAACTCACGCATTTATTGGCAATGCAGATACTCGAATTCTGCTATTAGGATCGAAGGAAGAGATCCGCCGCGAGGTGAAGCGGTGTATGGATATCGGCAAGAAATGCCCCGGCTTTTTTATGGCGGTGGGAAATCATATTCCGGCGAACACACCAGTCGATCACGCACTTTGGTATAACGAGTTTTACGAGGAAATGGCAAAAAGATAAAAAGATAAGCTGCTGGTAAAATACAGCAGCTTTCTTTGGCATGGAGGAAAAATTATGCAAAAAGAATTGGTGATGCGGTATCCGAGCAGCTGGCACGGAGAAATGTGGCGGGAAGGTGCGCCGTTTGGAAGCGGATTGATCGGCGGGATGGTATACGGGGGAATTTATCGAGAAATCATTGCGGTGAATCATGCATTGCTCTGGATGGGAGGACATAATCAGGAATTGCCGGATATTCATGATTGTTTGCCTAAAATCCGCAAACTGCTGGATGAACAAAATGCACCGGAAGCGGATTTGGTTATTACAAATGCGCTGCGGGAAGCTGGATATCGAGGCGATTTTGTCAGACCGTGTCCGCTTTGTGATTTACTGATCGAAACAGATAGTCATGGGATATACTCTCATTACCGCCGTGAAATTGATATGGAAAAAGCAGAAATCCGGGTAACATGGCAGGAAGGGGAAGCGCAATATTGCCGGCAGACCTTTGCCTCCCGCAAAGATCACCGGGTATATGTCCGCTATACAGCACAAAATGGAACGATTCAAGCGGATTTTTCGTTGACGCTTCATGATCCGGAGACACGAAATCCGAATCTGGAAATCCCGCGAGTTGAGCAGTACGCCCGGAAAGATCAGCTGTATTTTGCGGCGGAAAATGTTTCCGTATATAAGCCGGGAGATTTTGGGGCAGTCTGCCGGATTCTGACCGATGGCAAAATGACGACCGGAGAACAGTCCATTTCGGTTTCGGATGCGACGGAAATTACAGCGGTTTTGCAGGTATTTGTGGAGACGCCGCGCGAGGAAGGATTTGCGGCAGGGGATCGGGAACTTGCGAGGGAATGGGATTATGCAGAAGAGTTGGCAGTCCATCAGCAGCTGCATGGCACGTTATTTCATGGTGTAGATTTCTGCATTTCAGAAGGAAATCGATCCAACGAAGAACTGCTGTTGGAAGCATTTGAGGAATCTCCCTCGAATGAACTAATGGAAAAGTTGTATGCCTATGGACGGTACCTATTTTTATGCTCAACATCCGACCAGGATACGCTGCCTTGCCATTTAACCGGGCTCTTTAACGGAAGCTGGCAGTGTTTCTGGGCATTTTACATGTACAATGTCAATTTTGAGATGATTTATTGGCAGGCACTGAGTGGAAATCTGCCGAATTTTTTGCGGTTAGCACTGGATTATACGGAAAGCTTTTTGCCGGATTTTCGGGAGAATGCGCGCAAAATTTTCGGATGCCGGGGAATTTTGATCAATTCAGTCAATGCACCGGATTCCGGACTGTTTAAGTGCCTGGCCCCGCACATTGTCAACTGGACCGGCGGTGCGGCATGGTTTGCCCAGCATTTCTGGGATTATTACTGCTATACGGGGGATGAGGCATATCTGCGGGAACATGCCCTACCGTTTCTATATGAGACAGCCTTATTCTATGAAGATTTTGCAGTCGAAAATCCCGACGGATATTATGACTTGTATCCGTCCGTGTCGCCGGAAAACAGCCCGCTCAATATCAAACAAATCTCGCCGAAAGGACGGGAAATCGAAACCGCCAAAAATGCGGCAATGGAGTTCGCCCTGCTGAAAGAATTGCTGACGAATCTGCTTCAGGGCTGCCGCATTACCGGAATGTATGCGGATAAAACAGCAAAATGGAAAGAAATGCTGGGAAAAATACGCCCGTATATGGTGAATGAAGATGGTGCTATAAAAGAATGGAGTGATCCTTTTTATCGGGATCATTATGCACATCGTCACCACAGCCATTTGTATCCGGTTTTCCCGGGAAATGAGATCGATTCGAATCATCCGTTGTATCCGGCATTTGAACATGCCGAAGATCTGCGGCTGCAGTTTGGCATTCGCGACCAGTCGAGCTGGTCAATGGTTTTTATGGCAGGAATTGCTGCGCGCATGAAGCGGAACGATTTTTCCTTATTTTTGCTGGAAACGATTGCACGCACCTGTCTGATGAATAATTTCCTGACTGTCCACAATGACTGGCGCAGAATGGGTCCAATTGCTTGCGCGGACTTCCGCAAAGCGCCGTTCCAGATTGACGGGAATATTGGCATTCCGGCTGCTGTTCATGAAATGTTGCTGCAATCACAGAGCGAGCGACTTGAAATTCTTCCATCGCTGCCATCCAAGTGGAAAAAAGGGCATATCACCGGTTTGTTGGGACGCGGGAAGATTGGGTGTGATATTTTCTGGGAGGAAACCAGTGGATATTGTGTTCTGCATGCTGAGCACCCGGTTCAAACGGAAATCCGATTGGGAAGCGGGTATACATTTGGAGACGGTACCATTCAAAAAAATGTATCGGTTTCCGGAAGACTAATCCTACCTTTTGTAAAAAATTATAACACAAATAAATAGCCTTATTCTTTTGTGGTTGGGGAGGGAGAATGTGACCATTGTTTCCGGTATTGGAGAGGGGTAATGCCTGCAACAGCATGAAATCGAGAGATGAAGCTGGTCGAAGAGTTATAGTGAAGAAGCTGGGCGATGTGCTCAACGGAATAGGAAGTGGCAGAGAGCAGATATTTAGCGCGTTCCACCCGCATACGAAAAAGGTCCTGCATCGGACTGATCCCGAATACACGGCGATAGAGGCGGTTTAAATGAGCGGGCGAATATCCAGCAATGGCTGCAATCGAAGCAACATTCCATGGCTCATCCAGGCGATTGCGCAAAGTAGAACGGAGTTCATAGAGTGCCGCATGTTCCCCGCGGTTTGATACAGTTTTGCAGGCAGCAGCAAGGCTGTAAAACAGCGCTTGCATGCCCAGTGAGACTGCCGAATCGCAGCCATCATAAAAGTCAGCAGTCACCGTTTGAAAGATGGCGTCTGCTGCCGTAGAATCGCGGATGTAAAAAGGTTTTCCGAAGGGCAGTCCTAGATTTTGAATCCATTCCTCAAAGCCTTCACAGTAAAAATGACACCAATGTTCCAGCATATCTGGTGTCAATGGATAATATTGCTGGCGCATTCCATGTGCAAACAGGATGAATGCGCCTTTTTCGATAGTCTGCATTTTTCCGTCAAGCCATAGCGCCATTGGCCGCAGAAAATGAACAAACGCATATGCTTCCGGTCCATCCGGACGACAAACGGAAAAATTTTCCGGACAGGCGGCATGATAAGCTGCCTGCTGAAGCGAAAATTTCATAGATATCCTCCTTTCGGTAAAATGATTGTTTTGGATAGTTTTTTGTTATGGGCAGAATAACTTTTTTGTAGTAAAAATTGCTATAATCATAGCATAAATTAATCGTTTTGTAAAGGAGATTTCAGATGAGACAGCAGATAACAATTTATCCGGATCAGGTGATTGGAACGCCCAATCCTCGGATGTGGGGCATTTTTTACGAAGAAATCAATCACGCAGGAGATGGCGGCTTATACGCGGAATTGCTTCGAAATCGCAATTTTGCGGATGCGAATCTTCCGGAAGATACGGTATATGCAGATGGCAAGGTTCACACCAAGGGCGGACATGTGGAAAATTTTGATCCGACCGATCCGCTTCCGGGATGGTCGATGACCTGTATGGAAGGTGCGGCGGCATCCATGGATCGCACACGGGAAAATCCGCGAAATCCGGAGTGTCCGGAACAGCTTCGGCTTGGTGTTCTTCGAGCCGGAAACGGCGTTTTGGCAGTTAACAGCGGATATTGGGGAATTCCTGTCAAGGCACAGGAATATTATGGCTTTATTATTCTGCGCGGCGAAGGCATGCACCAGGTAAAAGTCGGCATGATGTACAGCAGCGGCGTAGTACTGTGCGAGCAGGAAATTCCAGTTACAGAGGATTTTGTCAAAGTGCCCTATCGTTTTTCCTGCCCGGCAAATACTACCAATGCACGGTTTTTTATTCGCGCGGAAGAAGCCGGAATTCTGTATGTGGATTTTGTAACCCTTTTTCCGGCAGATACATACTTGAACCGTCCATACGGGTTCCGCCGCGACTTAATGGAGATGCTGCGAGGATTGCGTCCAGGCTTCCTTCGTTTCCCTGGAGGATGCGTGGTAGAGGGAATTGATCTTGCGAACGCGATTCATTGGAAAAAGACGCGCGGTCCAATTGAAGATCGTCCGGGCCATTGGGATTTATGGGGATACCGTGCAACAGATGGCCTTGGTATGCTGGAATTCTGTCAGCTGGCAGAGGATTTGGATGCGGAAATTATGTATGTTGTCAATTGCGGCATGTCCTGCCAGTTCCGGAAGAGCGAATTGGCGGATGAGCAGGGAATTGATGACTGGCTTCAGAATGCGCTGGATGGAATTGAGTATATTTATGGAGATGTTCACACCAAATGGGGAGCAGTACGGGCCGCAGATGGACATCCGGAACCATTCCGTCTAAAGTACGTGGAAATTGGCAATGAGAACTGGGGTGAGGATTATCATCTCCGTTATCGAAAGTTTTATCGCGTAATCAAGGAAAAATATCCGGAGTTGACTTTAATTGCGACCCAGATGGTGCCGGATGCACCGATGGATATGGTGGATGACCACTATTATACGCCGCCCCAGAGATTCCCCAATATGTGGGACACCTATGAAGGAGACGGAATTCCCGTTTATGTTGGAGAATATGCCTGCAATTCAGAAGTCGGATATGGAAATCTAACGGGCGCGGTATCAGATGCGACCTTTATGATCCGGATGGAAAATCGTTGTGATCGAATCCGAATTGCATCCTATGCGCCGCTGTTCTGCAACGATCATGATCGCAGATGGCCGGTGAATCTGATTAACTTTGACGGAAGTCGTGTTTTTGGGATTCCCTCCTATGAAGTGCAGCGGCTATTTGCGCAGTATGCACCGGAAAATGTTTGGGCAACGGACTGCAATCCCCGAAAAGGCGCGGACAGCAATCTGTATGTGACTGCCGGAGAAAAAGCTGGAAATGCTGTGATTAAGGCTGCAAATTTCGGTACAGAAGCGATTGAAGCAGAATTCTGTCTCAATGGGAAAGAGGTCCATACGGCAGAAGGCTGGCTGCTTGCCTCAGAATCCGGTAAGGATACCAATACTCTGCTAGATCCGGCGATGGTATCGGCTGTAAAAGTGCCGGTATCGGTCAAAAATGGAAAGGTCATTTTTAGATTCCCTGCCAATTCGTTTGGAGTAATTTTAGTGAAATAATTCTGCCAGCTTTTCATAGGTTAAAAACGAAAAGAATCCGCTCATTTTGAACGGATTCTTTTTTTATTGTTCGCGGTATTGAGTAGGGAGGATGCCCAGAACACGTTTAAAGGCACGCCGGAAGGTATAGACATTGGAATATCCTACCAGAGTTGATACCATGGTAATAGTGTAATCTGACTGAGACAGAAGCTTACAGGCTTTGCTGATACGGAATTGTTCCAGATAATCACTGAAGGTTTCGCCACATTGTTCCTTGAACAAATGGGAAAAATAGCCTTCTGATAAGTGGAATTCTGCCGCAATTCTGCTGGTATCCAAGCTATCTTCCGCGAAATGAGATTCGATATACTGTTTGAATTGCTCGCCGATTTGAGGAGAACTGTCCCGTTTATTCTTTAAGAATTGGTCGGACAAGGAAAGAATTCGCTGCGACAAAATCGAGAAAATGCGGTCAGTATCTTGATGATATCGCTGGGTCAAATCGGAAAATTCCATACGAATTTCATCCGAAAGCAACTGGGAAGGCGCTTCGACTTTAATCGCTGTACAATAAAAATTGAAAAGAAAGCAGATTTTCATGGCATAGGTAATTTGATTCTCCATGAAATTCTCGATATACAGATTGTCACAAATACTTTGGACTTCGTTGACATTTCCCGATTTGATATTATTAATCAATTTTTTCTCCTGATCGACTGTATAATAGAAGGTATTGGAGGTAATTGGGATATCCTTTCTCCAGAAGAATTGTCTGGGATCCTTATGCTTTTCCAGATAATATACAGCTTCCAGAGCTTCCTTATATGCTGAGCAGATATCTGCTATGCAGGTGCAAGGATTTCCGATTCCAATTCGAATCCGACGATTGAAGGGTTCTGTCAAAACGGAAAGAAGATTTTTAATATAACTTTCAACAAATAGGGAATGATCTGAATAGGCGTTTGGTTCTCCCAACAGTAAGACTAATTGATTACTTCGATAAAAATGACTACAGTAAAAGGCAGGTTCCATTTGTTTTGCAATGGCGTCACATAGAATGGCAGTTGCCTTCATACAAGAAAGGGAATCCCAGCTTTCATGATCTGAAGGGGGATCATATTGCAGTGCCAATACGGTTAGTGTTAGAGAAGTATGATATAATTTTTGCAGATTTTCATTGAAATTTCGAATATCATCACTGGAAAAAGTTGTAGTTCCATCCAGAATTCGGTCGATAAACAAAGCATTAAGGATTTGATTTTGCTCAGACAGACTATTTTTTACCTGTTGATTGTTATGGATGAGATTATCAACGGCAGACTGAATGAGTCTCATTTCATCCTGACTTGATCGATCGCGCGATTTTTGCGTATGATCCTGCAGTAAGGAGAGAACGGAACGAATCGGATCAGCGGTGCGTTTTGTAAGGAAAATGGATCCAATAATTCCGATAATCAGAGTAACAAAAAAAATAAGGATGGTAATACTGCGAATTTGGTGAACCGGGTGGAGAAGCAAATCAGAAGGGAAGATGGAAAGATAGGTCCAATTATTGTAATTAGAAGTGGAGTAGACAACCAAAGAGGATTCTCCATTGATATCTGTCATAAAATAGCCATGATTTTCTGTGAGCTGCTGCAAATCAATTGCGAAATCCATCTGACTGTTATAAATCGGATTTTGTTTCGCGTCTAGGATACAGAGATGTTGTAACGTTTCATTTTGAATGCCAAATATCTGGCGAATCAGAGATTCCTCAAACAAAACGGACAAAATAGCATAACTGTTTTCCTGATAGCGGATTGGGATCAGATAGGTAAAGGCACGATATTCTGTACCATCTGTCAGGATTGTCTGCATCGGGATATTACTGACAGTTCGAAGATTCATAAGTTGATCATGCCATTCCGCATATGTCAAATTTTCGTACTGGAAAAATTCTTTAAAAAAGATAGAAGGATCTGCAGTAATTCGATTTTTATTGAAAATAACTCCGCTCTTTGTGAAAAAAAGAAAATAACGGCTGCTGAAGGTATCATCGATATAATAACTATCCTTTTTATTTTTAGCTGATAACAATTTCGACATATCTGTCACATCCAATCGTTCTGGATCAATTTCCTGCAAAGCGGAGATCTCGCGATCCAGATAAAACTGAAGAGACAAATTTTCCATTTCCCTTAAGTAATTATCAATATAAATAATTGCATTGGATTGGGTCGTTAAACTGAGTTCAACTGCTTGATTTTTTACAATGTTGACGGAACGCTGATATAACAGAGAGCCAATAATTAAAGGAAGAAAGAGAATTAATAAATAGGACAGCAGCATTCTTTTAAAGATTCCGAAAGATGGTCGTTGAAATTGCATGAAAATAACTCCTCCCCAGGATGCTGTCGCAAAGCCTATCTTTATTTTATCTGATACATGGATATTTTTCAAGAGTTTGGCTGTCGTTTTCGCGAAAACGTCACAAGATCACATGAAATGTCACATAAAAAATCAATAAAATATCGCCTGTTGTCACGAAAAAACAGGGAAAGAATCTTTTCTTTTTGTAAAAAATCCTCTATACTGAATCATGTAATTTACAACACAACTGATATTGGTTGAAGAAACAGAAACAAAAATAACAGGGAAAGTAGGCGTATGATATGCAGGCAGCGGTTCGTCCGAAACAATCCAAAATGCATCGAAAATGGTTGGGAATCAAACAGCACTGGCCCCTATATCTGTTATTGATTCTTCCCATTGTTTATATTATCATTTTCAATTATGTACCAATGTATGGATTACAGATTGCATTTAAAGATTATATTGTAAAGAAAGGGTACTGGGGAAGCCCATGGGTAGGATTCAAACATTTTGAAACATTTATCAAGTCACCGTTATTTCCCCGCTTAATTGGAAACACGATAGGGATTAGTTTGTATTCGATTGTTGCTGGTTTTTTCCCGCCAATCTTTTTGGCCATTGGCATTAATGAATGTCGGATTCGTTTCTTTAAAAAATCGGTTCAGATGATTACATATATGCCACATTTTCTGTCGACTGTCGTAGTGGTTGGCATTTTGACCCAAGCCCTTTCCTCAAGCGGCTTTGTCAACGCGATTATTGGATTATTCGGACATGAGCCTATTCTATTTATGGGTGAGGCAAGCATGTTCAAATCCATTTATGTATGGAACGGCATTTGGCAGAACGTAGGGTATAACGCCATTATGTATATTGCATGTCTTGCCGGAATCAGCCCGGAATTACAGGAAGCGGCCGTAGTTGACGGCGCAAATATCTGGCAGAGAATCTGGAATGTGGATATTCCAGGAATTATGCCAACTGCAATCATCATGTTGATATTGAGCACGGCCGGGGTATTGAACGTAGGCTTTGAGAAGGTATATCTAATGCAGAATCCATTAAATATGCAGGCATCGGATATCATAGCGACTTATAACTATCGAGTAGGTCTGGTCGATATGAATTACAGCTTTGCGACAGCTGTTGGATTTTTCCAGTCGCTGATCTCGTGTGTATTTATGTGTGTTGTAAACTTTATTGCTGGAAAAGTCAGCGAAATCAGCTTGTGGTAAAAAATCGGAGGAATGAAGATGGCTAATAACAAAGTGAAACGGAGTAAAGCAGACCATTTATTCTATATTATAGACTATATATTGCTGGCATTATTATCCGTAGTGATATTGGTTCCAATCATCAATGTTATCGCGCAGTCGGTGAGTTCTCCGAACATGGTGGTTGGCGGAAGAGTGTTTCTCCTTCCGAAGGAATTCAGTGTCCAGGCATATCGCTCACTATTAAAAAATTCCGCAATCGTGACCGGATATCTGAATACGCTGATTTATATGGTAAGTGGAACGCTGATTAATCTGGTGATGACAGTAATCTGTGCATATCCGCTAGCTCGGCGCGAATTGGTCGGACGGAACGCGGTGATGGCAATTTTCACGTTCACCATGCTATTTAACGGAGGTATGATTCCGAACTACATGCTGATGAAAGATCTGCATTTGCTGGATACTCGTTGGGTTATGATTATTCCCGGGGCAATCAGCGTCTGGAATATGATTATGGCACGCACATTTTTTCAGACTTCCATTCCAAGCACACTATATGAATCGGCCAATCTGGATGGTGCCGGAGATTTCCGGGTATTATGGAGTATTGTATTACCTCTGTCCAAGCCGATTATCGCGGTGTTATCACTATTTTATGCGGTTGGGCATTGGAACTCTTATTTTAACGCAATGCTCTATTTAAAATCGACGAAGCTTTTCAATATTCAGTTGGTACTGCGGAATGCATTGAATGATATTGGTACCATGATGGATACGACCGGAAACGTAACCGAGCAGCTGAATGCAATTGCAGCACAGGAAGTTTCCAAATATGCCATGATCGTAATTACCATGATACCAGTTTTAATTATCTATCCATTTGTACAGAAATTTTTTGTAAAAGGCGTAATGATTGGTTCCATTAAAGGATAAGTATCCGATACCGGCGATGCCGGATCTATATAGAAATGAGAGGAGTACCTAATATGTCAAAAAAGGCAATTTTATCCATGTTAACCGCAATTTTGCTGGCATCATCTGTTGCAATGACAGGATGCGGCGGCAACACAGATTCAGAAAACAATGGCGAAACACTTGATAATTCGGTCGGCACTTCCGGCCAAGAGAGTAATTTCAACCCGGTCGGAACCTTCCCTATAGTCAAAGAAAAAGAAGAAATAACAGTCATGACCTATCCGACCAGCTCTATTGTAGATATGGATAGTTTTTGGATGACCCCATGGTATGAAGAAAAGACCAATGTTCATGTTAATTGGATTGTCACTCCTTCTGAGCAATTTAAAGAAAAGCTACAGATCTCTTTTGCCAGCGAAGATGAATTCGATTTTGTAACGAGTTCCGGTCAGGCAGGTATTCCAAATTCGGAATCGGATATTGCGCGGTTTGCTTCTCAGGGTTTCATTATTCCGCTTAACGATATTATCGAAGAAAACAATCCCTGTATGAAAGCCTTGCTGGATGAGCATGAAGGATTCCGGGAACGTATTACAACACCGGACGGCAACATCTATACCTTTGCTGCTTACAATGAGTGCTATCATTGTTATTCACCGAATAAGATGTTCTTTAATAAAACATTTTGTGAAAATCTGAATCTGGAAATCCCGACTACTACTGAAGAATTTCGAGATGTTTTGAAGCAGATTATTACCAATGATGCGAACCAGAATGGGGAAGCGGATGAAATTGGAATCGTTGGTGTTGCATCTGATCCCACTCGGCTGGTATCAACCTTCTTAATGACTTCCTTCACCTATGACGACGGCGGTAATCGGCTTTACCTGGAGGACGGTAAGGTAACAGCAGCTTTTGTTTCCGAAGAATGGCGGAATGGCTTACGATATTTGAAGAGCCTTTACGATGATGGTTTGATTTATAAAGAAAGCTTTGTACAGGATGCAGCAGCGGCGGCAAAAGTGAATAGTCAGAAATATGAGAATGTAGTAGCGGCTTTACCGAATATGCATTATGGTACAGTTGGCACTCGTGAAACAGGAGAAGCGGTTCGAAATATTGATTATATTGCTATTGCACCGTTGGAAGGACCAGATGGAACACGACAGGCATATTGGAATTACTATTCCAGCATGGGTATGAGCGGGTATATTCCATCGACTTCCACTAAGGCAGAATTAGTTGCCCGTTGGGTAGATTGGTTCATGAGTGAAGAAGGAAATATGGTATTGATGAACGGTATCGAAGGCGTTGGATGGGAACAACCGGATGAAGGCGCAACAGGTGTGGATGGCTCTCCTGCAACATACAAATTGATTGTACGGGAAGAGGGAGATGAGTACTACAACGCAGTGGTATGGAATCAGAAATTCCCGCACAATAATACCGCTGTTGCCCGTCTGGGTATGCAGAGCCCATCGGATATCTTTGCAGAAGACGGAACGGGTGCAGAAGCCGCGTATTATACCTTCACCCGCGATAATTATGCGCCATATGCGATGCCGCAAGAGATGATTCTGCCTCCGTTATTCTATTCAGAAGAACAAATTGGAAGTATCGCACAATATCAGACCAACATCAATACTTATGTAAATGAAGCAATTGCACGCTTCATTGTCGGCGAAATGGATATTGAAAGTGATTGGGACAAATACCTAAGTGAGATTGACAGCATGGATTTGGATGGTTATCTTGCAGTAATGCAGGAAGCATATGATGCCAGTCCATATGTCCAATAAGGACGATATGTTCAATTGCTGGAACAGCTGGAAACAGCAGCTGTTCCGGCAATTTTTTGTTCTTGTAGAAAAAATGACGCGGATGATTCAGTAAATTAGCTGGAAGGCAAGAAAAAGAAGATAGCAGAGCATGATTTTATATGGAATCTTTTGTCCGAATCAACTATACTGAATTTATAATTCTGGAGAAGATGGTGAATTTATGAAAGAAGAATTGAGAATCAAAGAAGATTTCTGTATCAGCCCTTATCTGCACAGTGTATTTGGAGAGATCTTAGGGACGCTGATTTATGATGGGACATGGGTCGGGAAAGAGTCGGAAATTCCCAACATTAACGGGATTCGCAAGGATTTGATTGATAGTTTAAAAGAAGGCGGTATTACTGCAATTCGTTGGCCAGGCGGATGTGCGGCCGATCATTACCATTGGAAAGACGGCATCGGATCGGATCGCAAAAGGCGGATGGCCTGCAATGGGCAGCCGAATGATTTTGGCACAGACGAATTTATTGAATTATGCCGACTGGTTGGCGCAGAACCCATTCTGGTGGCAAACGTAGCAACGGGTACGCCCGAAGAATTTGCGGACTGGTACGAATACTGCAATGGGGATACAGACACAAAATATGGATCCCTGCGCGCAAAGAATGGGCATCCGGAACCTTATCATGTGCGGTTTTGGGGGATCGGGAATACGGATGAAAATGTCTGGCATATGGCCTTTAATGATCCGAGGCAGTATGCGCAAAATTACCTTCGATGGCGGACAGCCATTCTTCATGCCGAAAAGGAAGTGAAGCTGATTGGTCTGGGGCTAAGCGAACGCCATGAAACCTATGGCTGGGTAGAGGAATTCCTGGAATATGTCACGCACGGCAAACGATGGAAGGGACCGGATTTTCTGAGTGTACATCATTATACGGGCGGGATGAAGAGCCGGTACGAAAAGTGTGGAGATGCCGTCGCCTATTCGGACGAAGCGTATTATTTTACACTGGACAGTGTGAAAGCATACCAGGCAGATATTGATCTTCATCGGATCTATATTGCTCAACATGCCAATCCGAAATTTCCCACCAAAATCTGTTTTGATGAATGGGGACTCTGGCACCCCGAGGCGACAAATGAAGCGGGATTGCGTCAGCGTCAGACGATGCGAGATGCCTTATTCGCTGCTTTAAGCCTGCATCTGTTTTATCGAAACAGCGACATTGTAGAATTTGCAATGGAAACCCAGTATTGCAACGTTCTGCAGAGCCTGTTTGAGACGGATGGTGAAAAATTTGTCCGGACACCAACGTATTATGCGATGAAATTGCTGAAGGAACATCTGGGAAATATTCTTTGTGAAATTCCTGGTCTGCTAGTGTTGGATCCAATGATGGATCTATGTTCCTCTATTTCGCCGGATCGAGAAAAGATCGTAATATCGGTCGTTAATAAAAGCCTGAGCGAATGGAAAACACTTGCATTGCCGTCTGTACTTTCCGATTATCAAATTGTGTCCGCCGAGCAGATTTCCCCAGCGGATGTACGGATGCAGAATACTTGGGAGAATCCGGAACAAATTTGTATAATGCCGATTGAAGTCTTTTATCGGAATTCTTTAAAAATCCCGCGGCACAGCATTGTGCGTTATTGTCTAAAAAAAATCTAAAAAAGAAAGCTGAGATTGTTTGGTAATCAATCTCAGCTTGTTTTTTGCTGTTACAGTTTCGCTTGATAACGGACAGCAGCCGCTTGATAAAGCCACCAATTGGCCAGATCCAATGCATCTTCTTCTGAAAGCCAGTCCTGTTGGATTTGTTCCCATAAAAAGTCGGCAAGGATTTTTTTAACCAGCATAATTTTGCCATAACACCATTGAATTTGTCTGGAATCGGAGGTGATGAGGCTGCATTTGCTGCGGGGAAGGCTTTCCAAACGCTTTTGCATCGCATCGCGGAAAACACTGGGCTTATAGCTGTACCACCATAGACCTCCAGCAGAAACATTGGGAAACATTTCTGCAGCATGCACAATATCCAGATTGTTCAGTTCTGCAGCACAAACAATTTCAAATTGGCAGGATGGATGATTTTCAAATAAGCCATAGAGTTTATGAATCCGGGTCGGATCGTTTTCCGCGGTTCTGCCGGATGGATCGAGCGTCCAGCCGGTTTCCATGCCCATAAAAAGCTGGAGACAAAAATGGTGTGCTTCACAAAGCCGACAAATGGTATGCAACACGGCATTGGACACCTCAGCATGAGACGGATAAGGTGTAGAGAATCCTTCGAAGGTGCCGCAGGGTTCTTCCGGTTTTGGGATAGCCAAAGTGACCGCTGTAACGGATTTTTTTTCATAGTCGGTGAAAAGTGCATCAAATTTTTGAGCAAATTCCTGCAGAGCATGGGTAGGGGAGGCAGCATGTTCAATTTCTTTTATATTATCGCGGATCAATCCATCCAGACGGGGAATATAAAAGGAGATATTCGGAAGTCCCTTAAAATCCGCGTCTCGCAGACTGCCGACTGCGATTTGTTTCAAATTTGTTTTTTCCAATGTAACCTTGGAAAAAGCAGGATCCTCCGCCAATTGGCGAATTTTTTGATCGGCACGGCGGACACTCTCCAGATCGGTCAGCTCGACATCATATAAATCCTTCAAAATTCTGGTTACGCACCAGTTCATCGCGGTATTACGAGTAAGGCGATAGGCATCCAGAAACTGCTGCATTGCAACATCCAAGTTTGCGGAAGACGGATCAAAATCTGACGGATCGATCGGATAACCTGCCGCACGCAATTCCTGATGAAACCAGAAATAATGCGCCAGATCCCAGATGTTTTTCAAATTTAATTGACTTCCCACCAGATGCGTATGGCAATCCCAGACCGGCATCTCCAGAATTATTTTTTGAAATGTTGCGTTATCCATAATTGCAACCTCTTTTCGCATAATTTTAGTTGATATCATCATACCACAATGCGATCAAAAAAGATAGTCTTTTTCTTAGAAAATGGGAAATCAGCTTTCAGAAATTCTCCGGCAAAAGTCATAAAGATGTGGACAAGCAAATAGAATAAAACAAAGATAATGGAGGTGAACCATATGGATCAAGATAATAAATTGTCCGGAGAAGCTGGAAAAGAAGCGGCAGAACCACATCTGTATCGGATTGGAGATTTGTGGGTAGAATTTGAGTATCTTCCGAACGGGAAGAACTTGGAGGATGCATTTGCCTTAATGATAGAGGCATCTCTTTGAATAATATTTGATTATGCAGAGGGAACGAGTATGAAACAATTGGATCAAAAGCACTACCGAACTGCCATATATCTCCGATTATCGAGGGAGGATGGAGATGTTGGAAGGGGCAATAAAAATGAAAGCAATAGCATTTCCAATCAAAAGAGTTTGATTTTGGATTACCTGCAGGATAAACCCGAATTTCAGATTCAATCTGTTTGGGAAGATGATGGATACAGCGGGGTTGATTTTAACCGACCGGCCTTTCAGAGAATGATGGAGGAGGTCAAAGACGGAAAAATTGATTGTATTGTGGTCAAAGATTTGTCACGGTTCGGGCGAAACTACATTGAAACAGGCCGCTATTTGGAAAAAATTTTTCCGTTGCTGGGAATTCGGGTGATTGCAGTCAATGACCGATATGATAGTCAATTTACTGATGAGGCCGGCGATCTTATGATGCCTTTTAAAAATTTGATCAATGATTCCTACTGCCGGGATCTTTCGGTAAAAATACGCAGTTGTTTGGCGGTTAAGCGAAAAAAGGGGGAGTTTGTAGGTGCTTTTGCCTGCTATGGATATCAAAAAGATCCGGAAAATCGAAATAAACTTCTTCTGGATCCCTGTGCAGGACAGATTGTCCGGAAAATTTTTCGCTGGAAATTGCAGGGGTTTAGTCCGAATAAAATCGCGCAAATATTAAATGAATGTGGGATTCTTTCACCGCTCGAGTATAAACGCAGTTCAGGGAGTCTTTATGAAACTTCTTTTCAAACCAATTCACATGCAAAATGGAACGCAAAAGCAGTTTCTCGGATTCTTTCCAATGAAATTTACACAGGAACATTGATTCAGGGAAAGCAGACTACTCCGAACTATAAAGTCAAAATTCGGCATCCGGTACCGGAGAAAGAACAGGTTCGTATGGAAGGAGCCTGTCCGGCTGTGATTGATTCCTATTTTTTTGAAACGATACAAAATTTATTGCTGCAGGATACTCGTACCTCTCCGGAAGAAAAGACCGTATTTCCGCTGGCAGGATTGGTTTTCTGTGGGGATTGCGGGTATCCTCTGATTCGGAAAACGACTTCCTATCACTCTCGTGAGAACGGGAAAGAGCGGCAATATACATATTTAAGTTGCCGTGGATACAGAGAAGGAATGTGCAAATCCATACATCGAGTAGCTGAAGATACTCTTATTGAGACCGTATTAGAGGCAATTAACCGGCAAATGGATCTGATGGAAAAGGTTTGCGAGCGAATCGAACAGATATTGGGATCAGATATCGCAGTTCAGCAATATAAAAACCAGCTGTTGCAAAAAGAAAATGAGCGCTTGCGGACAGAACGGTTACTTCTTCATGTCTGTGAAGATTTTGAAGAAGGCTTATTATCCGAAACGGAATATAAGCAAATAAAACAGGAATTTGAACATCGCCTTTGTCAAACAGCCACAGCAATAGAAAGTCTGCAAAGGGAGAAGTCGAATAAAGATTTCTGTTCTCTGCCGGATTGGGTGCAGCAGCTCAAGAAGGAAAATAGAATTCGAAAATTGAATCATGCAATTGCGTCCGCGTGGATTCATCGCATTTTACTTTATCGGGGAGAACGAGTCAAAATTATATGGAATTTTGACCATAATCCCGTTGAATTGCAGGAGAGATAAGAAATGGCTCGAACCAAACGTTTTAGTGCAGGGGCTGTTCTGGGAACAGCAGACAATCCTCGTTCATCGCAGTATTGTTATCGGACAGGAATTTATGTCCGGCTTTCGGTTGAAGACAGCGGGAAAAAGGAAGGAGATAGCCTTCAGAATCAGGAGATGCTGCTGAGAACATATGTGGAAGCAGCTTCCGATTTGCAGCTGGAACGAATTTATATTGACAATGGCTTCAGCGGGACAAATTTTGAACGGCCAGCTTTTGAACGAATGATAGGAGATGCCCGGATGGGACAGATCAACTGTATCGTGGTAAAAGATCTTTCTCGATTGGGAAGAAATTATCTGGAAGCGGGCAATTATTTGGAACAAATCTTCCCATTTCTCGGGATTCGCTTCATCTCAGTAAATGATGGGTATGACAGCAGTCATCCGGAGTTTACCCAGCAGGCATGGCTTCTTCCTCTAAAAAATTTTATTAACGAGGGATATGCACGCGATATTTCCCGTAAAGTATCCTCTGCACTCACCGTGCGGAAAAGCAGGGGCATGTATACCGGCAAATATCCGCCGTATGGCTACCGTAAAGATCCTCACAATCGGAATCATTTGATCCCAGATCCAAATACCTGCGGCATTGTCCGCAGGATTTTTTTACAGAAAGCCAGCGGAGAACCCATGGGGAAAATTGCACGCTGCTTAAATGAAGAGGGGATTCCATCTCCATCGCGCTACCTCTGGCAGCAAGGGATTGCGCGCGAAAAGCGATTTGCATCTTCGATGTGGGAGAAAAATACGATTCTCCGACTGCTCAAAAATCCCATTTACATTGGAACTTTAGTTTATGGAAAGGAGGAGGTTTCATTTGCAAAGGGAATCCCACGACATACTCTCCCTGAAACGGCATGGAAAAGTGTATCGGGTTGTCAGGAGGCACTGATAGAGCGGGAATTATTTGATCAAATCCAGCAACAGCTCGCAATTTATGGGAGGAGGAAGGGAAATGAAGAAAAATAACCGAAAAGTATTAGCGCTTTACACTCGGATTTCCAAGGAAGACAGTGATCCGGAGGAAAGGGAAGAGGACAGAAAAGAAAGCAACAGTATTGTCAATCAGCGACTTCTGCTCCAACAGTATATAAAGGATCATCCGGAATTTCATGATTGGCAAATAATCGAAAAATGTGACGATGGATACAGTGGAAAGCGATCTGATCGGCCTCAATTTCAGGAGATGATGGAATCTGTTCGGAAAGGTGAAATTCAATGTATTCTGGTAAAGGATTTTTCTCGTTTCAGCAGGGATTATATTGAGATTGGGAAAGACCTAGAACAGCTTTTTCCGCTTTTGGGGATCCGATTCATCTCGGTAAATGATCATTACGACAGTGAAGAATGCCTCATACAGAATACAGGTTTGGAAACCGCCTTTCAGGGGTTGATCTATGATTTTTACAGTCGAGACACTTCACGGAAAATCCGGGATATCCGGCACAAATTGGCGAGAGAGGGGAAGTTTACAAGTGCTAATGCGCCCTATGGCTATCAAAAATCTCCTTCGGATCATCACCTGCTCATCGTCGATGAGGAAGCAGCGGATGTCGTACGACGAATTTACCAGTTGAAGCGATCCGGTCTTTTGGCCAGTGAAATTACGCGCCTTCTAAATGCAGAAGGTGTTCCATCGCCTGCACAATATGCCTTGAATCACGGGAGAGGAATGGATTGGAGAAGAATCAATGAGCAGACCGGATGGGATGCTTCGAAAGTTACTGCTATCTTAAAAGATGAACGGTATACCGGAACAATGGTATCATTATGCCGTTCGCGGAAAGGAATCTATGGCAAGGAGGAGAAACGGGAAGCTGGAGACTGGATTCGAGTCCCTCATACGCATGAAGCCATTATCAGCGAAGATGTCTGGCGAGAAGTGCAGAGGGGATTTGGTGCTGAGAGACAAGAAAAGAAAACTACACGAGAGCATTATAATCCATTTACCTGTGGCCAATGCGGACGAAAACTTTCGTACAGCCGAGATCAGAAAAAATTTTTATGTCGATTCGGACAGAACAACCCCCGTGCTTCCTGCAAAAATGCTGCCTATTCTAGTGAAGAAATAAAGCTTGCTGTTCTGAGCGCTCTCAAATGGCATTGGAATTGTTTTCTGGATTGGCAGCAACTTTTAAGGCATCTGCTTTCCCATTGTCTGAAATGCAATCCGCAGACAATCCAAAAGGATGAAAAAATATTGGAAAATCGGAGGATCCAATTATATGAAAGCTATCGTGATGGGAGGATCAGCCGGGAAGAATATCTCCAACGGAAAGAAGATATTCAACTTGAGCAGCATAAGTTAAAAGAATTGTTACAAAATCCAACCCAAAATCTAATTCTGGAAAAAGTCATAAATTATCGAAATGCGCAGCAGCTTTCTAAGGAATTGGAAATAAATTTTGTGGAACGGGTTTTGGTGTATGACAGGAACCATATCCGAATCCAATGGAAATTTCAAGATTGCAGAGATGCACGCAGTGTTTGGCCAAATTTTTTGGTCAATCCTGGACACCAGCAGACATAACGGAACGTCTGCGACATACGAATCCGCAACTATACCATGAGGTAAGAAAAATTTTGGATATTAATAAAGAAGAACGCCATATCCGCGGGGGTATGGCGACCAAACATAAATATGAATTGTTAAATAAGTGAACGAGCAGTTGTCTGTACGGCAATTTCCAATGCACGCACAATACACTCAAGCGACATGGAGGGGGTGTGACTGTGATGAAGGACCTGTTGGGGAAGGTAAGGAACATGGATAAACCCCCCCAAACGGGAAGAAGCATGCAGCGCAATCTCCTCCATAACCCGGTAAAGAAGATGATTGCAGACATAAGTACCGGCCGTATTGGAAAGGCTGGCTGGAATTCCTGCTTGATGCAGGGCAGCGATAATCGCCTTGTTTGGGATGGAGGAAAAATATGCAGCGGATCCATTTTCTGAAATGGGACGGTCAATCGGTTGGTTTCCGGCATTATCCGGGATAGAGGCGTCATCCAGATTGATGGCAACCCGTTCTAGAGAAATATCGTAGCGGCCTCCGGCCTGACCGACACAAATAATGGCATTTGCGTCCCATTCATTGGCGGTTGCATTGACGATGTCTCCGGATTCTCCAAATATTGTCGGAACAAGCAGCTTTTTCAGTACAATTCCATCCATTTCTTCGGAGACACGGGAAACAGCTTCCCAAGATGGATTAACAGAAGCACCGCCAAATGGATTGAAAGCGGTCAGTAAAATTTTAACAGGCATGATTACACCTCTTTCAGAATTTGTACAGGGATGGGAGGATTGTTCGGACGGTTATAAAATTCTGTTGTCAGGACAGTGTAAACCTTACTGTCAATCGTCTTGAGGTACTGAAGTAGGGCATCCTTTTCCTCAAATCCGGTATCGCCCCCATAATAGATGCATAAACTCATAATTCCACCAGGTTTCAGCAGGGTCAAGCCCTGCTCGATGGCGGAAATACTGGTTTCGGGATGGGTACAAATGCTGTGGTCACCTCGGGGAAGATATCCAAAATTGAATGTGATACAATCTACAGTCCCAGCATCGGCATACTGTGCCATATGATGATGGCTGTCCAGATGAAGTTCCGCGATGGAGTGGAGATTTCTGCTTTCCAAAAGCTGACGGGTGCTGTCAAGAGCCTCTTGCTGAATATCGAAGGCAATAACTCTTCCGGTTTCACCAACCAGTTCGCAAAGAAGGGCTGTATCATATCCCCGCCCGGCTGTAGCATCAATGCAGAGTCCGCCGGCCGGGACATGTTCCCGGATAAAACGATGGGCAAGCGATAAGGTATTGATTCCCGGCATAACAATCATCCTTTCGTGTTTTTTCTCATTATAACGCATGATCGAGAATTTGACAAGCGGAGAATTGTCATGAATCTTTTATATTTTGTTCATTTTCGACAATGTCTTACTTAAAAATATCTGCATTCCATTGAGTTTGTATCTTGATTTTCCTCAGTGAGGAGAGTATAATTACTAAGGAAAATTTTTGAGAAAAGGAATGTGAAAACATGGTATCGTATGGACTTTTTGCGGATTTGGCAATCATATTGATTGCGGCGAAAATGTTCGGCATTTTGGCCCGTAAATTGCATGCGCCGCAGGTAGTAGGAGAAATCATTGCTGGTTTAATTATCGGTCCAAGCGTGTTGGGATTGGTAAATTCCAGTGATTTTCTAGTCCAGATGGCAGAAATTGGTGTTGTTCTTCTGATGTTTATGGCTGGTTTGGAAACCAATCTGCAGGATTTACTTAAAACTGGTCCCATTGCACTATTGATTGCCTGCTGTGGTGTATTTGTTCCATTAGTTGGCGGATGGGCGTTATATTCCTGTTTTTACGGCTTTGCCCCAATTGGCTCGGATCAATTTTTTACAGCGGTATTTATTGGCGTAATATTAACAGCCACATCTGTCAGTATTACGGTTTCAACCCTGCGTGAGCTTGGAAAGTTGAAAGGGCGGGTTGGTACAACCATAGTTAGTGCAGCGATTATTGACGATGTCATCGGGATTATGGTTTTGACCTTTGTTATCGGTTTCCGTGATCCCTCTTCGGATCCCAGCAAGGTTGTAGTCAACACGCTGTTGTTCTTCCTGTTCAGCTTTGGCGTGGGAATTGTATGTTATTATGGATTCAAATACTTTGCCAAGCGGTATTCACATAGCCGCAGACTGCCGATCATGAGTTTGGCGCTCTGCTTTCTGCTCGCCTATGTGGCAGAGGAATATTTTGGGATTGCAGATATTACCGGTGCTTATATTGCAGGTATTATTTTGTGCAGTGTAAAATCTTCCGATTACATTGTAGAAAAGATGGATATTAGTGCATATATGCTGTTTGGACCGGTATTCTTCGCAAGTATTGGCCTGAAGACGTCGGTAAGTGATATTACACCAGAGATCATTTTGTTCTCAATTGCGTTTATCATAGTTGCATTGCTTACGAAGATCATTGGTTGCGGACTTGCTGCAAAAGTATGCCGATTCAGCTTCCATGATTCATTAAAAGTTGGCGTTGGTATGATGACACGTGGCGAGGTAGCTTTGATTGTGGCACAAAAAGGCCTAGCGGTCGGCTTAATGAATCCTGTATACTTTACGGCAGTTATTTTGCTGATAATGGTTTCGTCGATTGCAACGCCAATTATCTTGAAAATTTTGTTCCGAAAGGATCCTATTATTGAAGCGAATCCTCAGAATGAATTTCATGAATCTCATCCCAACATTCAATCTGTTTTGAGTACCGATGAGTTTGGAAAATAATCAAATTAAGTAAACTAAAAATAGACGGTATAGCATTTTGTTATACCGTCTATTTTTTATTCAAAATCAGCCTAATGTATAGTTTGAGCGACAGCAAATGAATCCCTTCATATTTTAGAGAATCAGTAATTTGTTTACTATTATAAAACGCTTAATGAACTTTGTCAATAGTTTTTTTGAAAATGTTGATAAAATTTTGTTATTTTTTGCATGTAAACTATCATATATGTTAATATAACGCATTTCACTCTGAATGAAAGTAACGAATTTCCGTTGCTTTTAAATAAATGATTTGGGGGTATCCAAATGTTAAAGAGAATTGCAACCATCTTGTTGGCATCCGTCATGAGCGTCGGTACTCTAACCGCATGTGGAGAACAAACCTCTACAGAATCATCGTCTGCTGGCGGGACAGAGAGTGCGGTATCAACAGCAGACGGTGGATCTTCCGGCGGAACAGAGACGAAAGAAGTTGTCTACCCCATTCCGGAAGGCGGAAAATTAACCATTGCCCGTTCGATTTCCGGTCCGGTTTCTTCTCAGTATGAAACAATGGCGGATACTCCATTTAATGAGGAATTGGAAAAACGGGTCGGGATTGAAATTGAATATCAACATCCCGCTGACTCTAATGCATTTAATTTGCTGTTTGCATCGGGTGATTTACCGGACATCATAATGCAGTACGATTTCATTAAGAGCTATCCGGGCGGACCGGAAAAGGCAATTGCAGATGGAATCATTGCGCCGATTACTGATATTATAGATGCGAATGCTCCGGATTTCCGCAATCTTTTGGAAGAAAATCCTGATTGGAAAAAAGCTTGCGTGACTCCTTCCGGCGAATATTTTGGTTTCCCATTTATTCGCGGCGATGTAATCCTTCGTATCTCATCGGGTATTATTTTGCGGGAAAATTTCCTGGATGAACTTGGCATGGAAGTTCCGGAAACAATCGATGAATTCTATAATGCGTTAAAAGGAATGAAGGAAGAACTAAATGTTCCGATTCCGCTTTCGGTCACAAATGATGATGTCATGTGGTTCCTGAAGGCTGGATTAATTACTTCTCCGTATGGACTTCCTTGTGTTGAATTCTATCAGCAGGATGGAAAGGTTCATTATGGCTATATGGAGTCCGGTGCAAAAGAATCCGTAGCATTTTTGAACAAATTATATACAGAGGGATTATTGGATCAGAACTTTATGACACAGGATGCCAACACAAAGAATGCAAATATCATGAATGGAACCTGTGGCGCTGGATATGGTGCATTGAGTGGCGGTATCGGAAATTATATTCAAACCGTGGAAGGAGAAGATCCAACTTATAGCGTAGTTGGAATGCCGTCTTTGGTTGCCAACAAGGGCGATAAAGCGATGATGGCACGTTATGAATTCCCTGTAACGAACGGTTTTACGGTTGTCACACCTGCATGTGAAAATAAAGAGATGGCAGTTCAATTTTTGAACTATGCTTATTCCGAAGAAGGCCATTTGTTGTATAATTTTGGTATCGAAGGAATTTCCTACGAGATGGTTGATGGAGAGCCAACCTTTACGGATCTTATGAAACATAATCCGGATGGCTTGACTTTCCAGTATGCTCTTGCTCAGTATTGCCGTTCTTGGGATGGCGACCCCTTCCTGCAGGATGGAAGATATTTAATGCAGTATGTATGGCGCCCGCAGCAGCAAGCAGCATTGGAGGCGTGGACCGATAATGATGCAGCAACTTATACAATGCCTCCTGTAACCATTTCCCAGGAAAATAGTAATGAATACTCCACTATGATGGGCGATATTAATACCTATGTATCTGAAATGATTACCAAGTTTATCACAGGTGCAGTTCCGATGGATAATTGGGAAACGGAATTTATTCCTGCTTTGGAAGGAATGAATATTTCACGTGCAATCGAGATTCAGCAGGCTGCTCTTGATGAATTCAATGCAAGATAACCACTGCTGTTGTCAAGCGGCTGTATCCATAATAGGATAATCATCGGGCACAGTTTGGCAGAAACATGCAAAACTGTGCCCCTTTTTATAAATGGAGAAGCTGGTTGTCATATTGTAGGTTAAAGGAGGAGTAGGCTATGGCATCCGTAAAAGCAGCATCA
The DNA here is from genome assembly GCA_050943495.1 of Candidatus Merdivicinus sp. Lineage (GTDB taxonomy): Bacteria > Bacillota > Clostridia > Oscillospirales > Ruminococcaceae > Merdivicinus. Next base: position 246,767 of record JBMNPH010000002.1, on the reverse strand, counting down.
AATTCACATAAAGCATCCTTTTGGAATCGCGCTGCAAAAGATTTCCGCATGAATTACGGCGCATATCTGATTGTACTGCCCGTACTGATTTATTACATTCTGTTCGCGTATAAACCCATGTATGGTGCAATCATTGCTTTCAAAAACTTCTCTCCTGGCGCAGGAATTATTGGAAGCCCATGGGCGGCCAATTTTGGAATGCAGCACTTTATTGATTTCTTTTCATCCTATTATTTTTTGCGCATTTTAAAGAATACCTTAGTAATTAGTCTTAGCTCACTGATTTTTGGATTCCCGGCTCCCATTATATTAGCATTGTTACTGAATGAGCTGCGAAATGAGAAATTTAAACGGGTCGTACAAACCGTTTCTTATATGCCGCACTTTATATCATTGGTAGTTGTTTGTAGCTTGATTAAATTGTTCACAGCAGATACAGGCTTCATTACCACATTTTTAACTATATTTGGGGTGGAACCAGTTTCCTTATTGTCGAAAGCCAGTAACTTTGTTCCGATTTATGTGATTTCCGGTATCTGGCAGGAGATTGGTTGGGGTTCTATTATATATCTTGCAGCTTTGACGGGCATTGACCAGGAACAGTACGAAGCAGCAAAAATTGATGGGGCAAACCGATTGCAGCAAATTTGGAATATCACACTTCCCGGTATTTCCACCACCATTATTATCCTGTTTATTCTGCGAATGGGCAGCGTCATGAATGTAGGATTCGAAAAAATCATTCTTCTGTACAGTCCTGCAATTTATGATACATCGGATGTCATTTCCACATTCGTTTATCGGAAAGGTTTGCAGGAATTTAACTGGAGTTACAGTTCGGCAGTTGGCCTTTTCAATTCGCTGATTAATTTCATACTGGTTGTCACCTTTAATAAAATCAGCCGGCGTGTCAGTGAAGTAAGCTTGTGGTAGGAGGGATTGCTATGGAAGATAAATCGCTGGGCAGCCGCATTTTCAATTTTGTGAATATCCTGATTATGTTATTGGTGATTTTTGTCACTGCATATCCAATGTATTTTGTATTAATTGCGTCCGTCAGTGATCCTGCTTCACTCCTGATGCATAAAGGGGCACTTTTTACCCCATTGACGCCAATGACAACGGCCGCTTATGAGCTTGTATTAAAGAATCCGATGATTTTAACCGGATATTTGAATACAATTTTCATTTTGGTATTTGGCGTGGCCATCAATTTGGTACTGACCATTATGGGTGCATATTTTCTGGTATGTAAAGGCGTCATGTTCCGGAATCTGATTATGTTTCTGATTGTCTTCACGATGTATTTTTCCGGTGGTATGATTCCAACCTATTTGAATGTACAATCCTTTGGACTCCTGGACAGCAGATGGGCATTGATTATTCCGGGGGCTATCAGTACCACCAATCTGATCATCATGCGAACCGCATTCGCCGGAATACCGGATACTTTGGTGGAATCTGCAAAATTGGATGGTGCTTCGCACTTCCGTATTATGTGCCAGATTATGATCCCGCTCTCCATTCCTACCATTGCAGTTATGGTTTTGTATTACGGGGTAGGGCATTGGAATTCATGGTTTAATGCTTCCATTTATCTGCGGGACCGTAAATTATTCCCCCTGCAGCTGGTACTTCGGGAAATTCTGATTGCAAACCAGACCAATGAAATGATGGCCGGCGCAGATTTAGGGGAAATGGCTCAAATTACCGAGCTGATCAAATATGCACTCATTGTTATTGCAACAGCACCTATTCTAGTTTTGTATCCATTCCTGCAGAAACACTTTGTAAAAGGCGTAATGATTGGCGCCATCAAAGGATAAATCTTCTAGATATTTTTACATTATTCTTGAAAAATAGGAACATATGATGTAAAATAAGGAAGATAGAGGAGGGGATTCTAATGCCATACTACAGAGAAAATCTGGAGGAGATTGTTGAAAATTACCGTTTGCTCCATGATCGGGATTCTAAGGGTGCCTTAATACAGATTCTGGATATTGCAGAAGTGCAGGACAGAGTAGCAGTACCGGAAGTAAAACCGCTGAATCAGTGGAATTTTGATACCCAATTGAAGGAATTTCTGGATGCCTGTCTTTTGCAACAAGAGACAATCTGGTCCAATCGGATGGATGTTGCCGATGATTTGATTCCGTCAATGTACCCGCGTTTTGGAATTGCAGAACATAGTGCCTATCTGGGCGGAGAGGTTCAGGTAGAAAAAACAACCAGTTATCATATCCCGATTGTTCGATCCTGGAAAGATGTCGACCGCCTGCATACGGATCCGCATAATAAATGGTTCCGTTATGTTATGGATGGTATCGCATATATTCAGGAAAAAGGGCAAGGGAAAATTGCCGCACGTTTGCGTGGTGGATGCAGCCCAACGGATTTGGCGAATTTTGTCCGCGGAAATGATTTGTTTACGGACTTTTATGATGAACCGGAAGAAGTTCATCGCCTGCTGGAAAAGTGTACCGAGATGGAAGGTTGGTTTATGAAACAGCAGGTAGATCTTTATAACGGATTCTGCGGAGGAATTATTGACGGCAACGGAGTTTGGGCACCGGAAGGATCCTTCGGACATCTGTCAGAAGACTGGTCTTATATGTGTTCCCCCAGCATGTATGAAATTTTCGGGAAACCTTATACGAAAAAGTTAATTGAGCCCTACCAAAACGCTTTAATGCATTTGCATGGAGGCGGTGCACATGTCATTCCGGGAGTGGCTTCAATTGATAAAATCACCTATATTCAGATTGTGCAGGATCCCAGTCAGCCAGCGCCAGTGGATATTTACAAAAAATACGAAAAGGAATTGGCGGATAAGGTAATCATATTGGCTGCAACCGGACAGGAAATTGAGGATAATCTTGATTTTCTGGAGGGGAAACGGGTCATTTTCCAGACACAGGCTTCTACTTTTGAGGAAGCAAAACGGCTGGTTGATTTGGTACACCAGTCGCTGCCAGTAAAAAAATAATTGTCTAAAATAAAACCGGGAATTCCAGCAAATGAGGAATCCCCGGTTGTTTATTATTTATTTTGTGTGGATTGGGAATGACATCCGGCAGAACAGGAAGAACAATTGCCGCAGCAGCCTTTTCCCTGTTTTTTACGGCGCCGCATGGAAACAATCACCGCAATGACTGCACAAATCAATGCCAGTATCAGAAGAATATCTGAGAATGTCATAAGTCATCTCCTTTTTAACGGATCAAAAGATTCCCGATCTGATAGACAACCAAGGCCGTTACATATGCCGCACCAGTCTGATACAGAGCGGTCAGAATAGCGCCTTTCCAGGAACCAAGTTCCCGTTTACTTGCCGCAAACGCCGCCACGCAAGGCATATACAATACCGTGAATACCAGGAAAGAAAAAGCACTAACCGGCGTAAAAATGGTTGCCAAGACTTCAGCAAGCTGTGCATCCGTTGCGGCACCGGTCAAAACTGTCAAGGTAGATACGACAGTTTCCTTTGCTGTAATACCGGTCAAAAGTGCGGTAGATGCGCGCCAGTCATGGAATCCGATGGGCGTAAAGATCGGGGCAATTGCAGAACCAATCATAGCAAGAATGCTCTGAGAACTGTCTGCGACCATGTTAAGGTGCGTGTCGAAACTCTGCAAGAACCAGATAACAATCGAAGCCATAAAAATAATGGTAAAGGCTTTCCGGATAAAATCCTTTGCTTTTTCCCACATCAAAAGCAGGACGCTTTTGGGGGAGGGGATCCGGTAGGCGGGCAATTCCATCACGAATGGAACCGGATTGCCGCGGAATGCCGTTTTATTGAGTAGCAATCCGGAAAGAATTGCGACCAGAATTCCGATCAGGTAGACCGAAATCATAATAAGAGCACGGTTGTGCGGGAAGAATGCCATAATAATCATTCCATAAATGGGAAGCTTAGCACTGCATGACATAAACGGGGTCAGAAGAATTGTCATTTTCCGATCACGCTCGCTCGAGAGGGTCCGTGCAGACATAATAGCGGGAACGCTGCATCCGAATCCGATCAGCATCGGCACAAAAGAACGCCCGGATAATCCAATTTTTCGCAGCAGCTTATCCATAACAAAGGCAACCCTTGCCATATAACCGCTGTCTTCCAACAGAGAAAGGAAGAAAAAGAGCAAAACGATAATCGGCAGGAAGGAAAGAACACTTCCAACACCGGCAAAAATACCGTCAATGACCAAACTTTGCAGCCAGCCGCTGATTTGAGCCGTTTGCATTAGTTTCTGGACAGCACCGGTCAGAAGAGTAATTCCCTCATCCATCAATTGCTGCAGCGGCTCTCCAAGCAGCGTAAAGGTAACCCAGAAAATAAAGAACATAATGGCAATAAAGATCGGGATACCCCAGTATTTGCTGGTTAAAACGCGGTCAATTTTTTCAGAACGAACCTGTTCCCGCGTTTCCTGATGCTTGATAACACAGCTGGCACAAGTCTTTTCAATAAAGGAATATCGCATATCTGCCAGTGCTGCTTCGCGGTCAGTACCCAATTCGCTTTCCATATCCTCAACGATGTGGTCGATAATATGCTTTTGATCCTCATCCAGTTTGAGAAGATTTCGAGTAGGTTCATCTCCTTCGACCAGTTTGGTTGCAGTAAACCGAAGCGGAAGCGCTGCTTCAGCTGCCTGATCGGTCACGATATGAGCAATCGCATGAATGGCTTTATGGACCTCTCCATCGCAGAAATCGTATTTCAAAGGCTTGCGGTTTTGGGAGGCGGTTTTGATAGCGGTATCGATCAGTTCATCGATACCTTCATTTTTACCGGCTGAAATCGGAATCACCGGAACGCCCAATTCCTGTGCAAGCTGCTTTACATGAATAGAATTTCCGCTTGCCCGCACCTCATCCATCATATTCAGCGCGATAACCATTGGAATTCCCAGTTCAATCAGCTGAAGGGAAAGATAGAGATTTCGTTCAATATTGGTTGCATCTACGATATTGATTATGCCATTCGGATGTTCCTGAAGCAGGAAATCCCGCGTAACAATTTCTTCGGATGTATAAGGGGACAGGGAATAGATGCCGGGCAAGTCGACTACTGTGGCTTCCGGATGTTTTTTGACGCTGCCTTCCTTTTTTTCGACTGTAACGCCCGGAAAATTTCCGACATGCTGGTTAGAACCGGTCAAACGATTGAAAAGCGTTGTTTTTCCGCTGTTCTGGTTACCGGCAAGAGCAAAAAGAAGTTTCATGCTTTCACCGCCTTTTGTACGCTGCCTTCCAGCAAGGTAATATTTGCAGCATCATCTTTTCGGATAGTCAGGACATAGCTGCGCAAAAACAATTCAATCGGATCTCCCATTGGGGCAACCTTTCGGACAGCGACATGCGTTTTTGGAGTCAACCCCATATCCAATAAGCGGCGGCGGAGAGCACCTTCCCCTCCTACTTGTTCAATAATGGCACATTCACCTGGTTTCAATTGATCTAATGTCATGCTTGACACCTCATCTGTTTGATAAATTGTTAGCCTTAGGTTACAAAAATATTATAAAACAAAAATTAGCTTCTGTCAACAAAAATGCTCTTTATTTTCTGATAAAGTTCCGGCTGTATTTGAAAAAGATTTAGGGGAATTTTCCAAATTGCTGGAAACTTAACGGAGAATCCTCTTGCGGTCTTTTGGAAAAGGTGTTATACTAAAATCAATTCAGCAGATATACAGGAGGAATTCCGTATGACAGTGAACGAAAAAATTGCATACATTCGAAAAAAAATGGAGGAGAATTGCATAGATGCCATTCTGGTGCCCAGCGCTGATCCTCATATGAGTGAATATGTTTCCGATCATTGGAAAACACGTGCCTTTGTATCCGGATTCTCCGGAAGTGCAGGAACTTTTGTCATTACCCGGGAAATGAGCGGCCTTTGGACAGATGGACGTTATTATGTACAGGCAGCGAAGGAACTCGCAGGCAGCGAAGCAACTCTCTTCCGGGCGGCTGATGCTGACTGTCCGTCTCCGGTGCAATATTTGAAGAATCAGCTTTCAGAGGGCAGCATTATTGGTCTCAATGGCCGGCTTTTTTCTGCTGCGGAACTGAAAAAAATGCGGAAAGATTTTTCTGAAAAGGGAATGGAAATTGATATATCCGTCGATTACGCCAACGATCTTTGGGAAAAAGAAGGCCGCCCTGCCGAAATTTTCACCGAAGCCTATGCTTTAGACGTGATTTATACCGGAAAATCTGCCAGCGAAAAACTGACTGCCCTCCGGGAAAAATTGACAGCCCTCCATGCAGATGCCATTGCAGTCAGCAAATTGGATAATATTGCATGGCTGTTCAATCTCCGGGCAAATGATGTGGAAAACAACCCGGTGCTGATTGCATATGCTTGGATTTCGCCGGATGAGGCGATCCTGTTTACCGAACAGAACCGTATTTCATCTGAATTGACTGCTATGTTGGGCGAAGAGGGGATTTCTCTCCGTTCCTATGAGGAAATCTACGATTTTCTGGCTCAGACTGATAAAAAATTCCGTGTTCTCTGTGATGAAAAAGAATTGAATTCTGCGTTGTGGGATGCAATGGAACAAAATGAGACTCTCACTGTTATGGCAGGCGAAGATCCCATCTTCTTAATGAAAGCGTGTAAAAATTCCACTGAGAATACGAATACTCAGAATGCATATCGCAAAGACGGTTGCGCATTGGCGGAATTTTATGGATGGCTGTATGAGGAACTGGAAAAAGGAACCGAGCTGACGGAATATCAATGTTCTGAAAAGCTTGCGGAATTCCGGCATGCACAGCCTCTCAACCGTGGTGACAGTTTCGGTGCTATTGTAGCTTATCGAGAGAATGCAGCAATGATGCACTATGCTCCAAAAGCAGATTCTTCCGCAAAATTGGAACGGAAGAGTTTCCTTTTGATTGACAGCGGTGGGCAGTATTTGGACGGTACAACGGATATTACCCGTACCTTTGCACTGGGTCCCATCAATGAAACCGAACGTCATGACTTTACCCTTGCGCTGAAAGGTTCCATTGCTTTGATGGAAGCAACCTTCAAATACGGGCAAAGTGGAAGTCAATTGGACGTACTGTGCCGGGAATATTTCTGGCGGGAAGGGCTGGATTATCGCTGCGGTACCGGTCATGGTGTCGGATTTATGCTGAATGTCCATGAAGGCCCCCAGGGGTTTGGCTCTCCTGTTAAGCTGGAAGAAGGCATGGTGCTGACTGTGGAACCGGGCGTTTACCGGGAAGGTGAACATGGAATCCGCACCGAAAATGTCGTTCATGTTATCAAAAAAGAAATGACGGAATACGGACAGATGATGGGATTTGAGAACTTCACACTAGTTCCGATTGACCGCAATTGTTTGGAAGTTTCCATTATGACCGACTATGAAATTGACTGGCTGAACCGCTATCACGAGAAAGTTTGGCATGAAATTTCGCCTCTTGTCAGTGAACGTGCACGCAAATGGCTTGAAAAATACACTGCGCCGGTTTCCCGCTGATATTTTGCAAATTGATAGGCACTCTGTTTCAGGCAGAGTGCCTGTTTTTTATAAAAATGACAGAAGTTTCTAATATAATTTATGCATAATTTTTAACATTCAGAATTGACAAGGGAAATAAATCGTGATACAATATGCGTATGAAAACGATTACACGGAGGCTGAGTATTATGGAAAAAATTCATGTTACGGTGTGGAATGAAAATGTACATGAAAAAGAAATGCCGCAGGTCGCTGCCATCTACCCCAAGGGAATTCATGGCACTATTGCGGAATTTCTGAATCGGGAATGTGATATTGAGGCGGGAACGGCAACATTGGAGATGCCGGAACATGGCCTGACAAAAGAAGTTTTGGATCAGACAGATGTCTTGATTTGGTGGGGACATTGTGCACATGAAAAAGTGGCAGATGAAATTGTAGAACGTGTGCATCAACGCGTTCTGGATGGAATGGGACTTGTGGTTCTGCATTCCGGCCACGCATCTAAAATTTTCCATAAAATTTGCGGAACTCGTTCGGTCAATCTGAAATGGCGGGAATCCGGGGATAAGGAAATTCTGTGGACGGTGAATCCCGGTCATCCCATTATGAAGGGATTGGACGATCACATTGTAATTGAGCACGAAGAAACTTATGGTGAGCACTTTGAAATTCCGCAGCCCGACGAGCAGGTTTTCATCAGCTGGTTTGAAGGCGGCGAGGTATTCCGTAGCGGCTGCACCTATACCCGTGGAAAAGGTCATATCTTCTATTTCCAGCCCGGTCATGAGACGTTCCCAATCTACCATCAGGCAGAAATTCAGAAGGTTATTGTCAATGCGGTTCGCTGGGCAGCTCCGGAAAAGGATACCCCCAAAATGCAGTATGGTCATTATCCGAATCCTGTATATACGAAATAATGTAATGAGCCGCCTACGGGCGGCTTTTTGATTATTTTTGGGAAAGAATCTTTATATATAAGTAGATTATTGAGTGATCTTAATCTGACAGAATTTAAGGAAAGTAAAAATAGAATGAATTTTCTGAACAAATTGTTAACAAAATGATCGCATACGACCTCTTCTGTGTTATAATAAATATCGTTGAAAAAACCATTCGATCTACGGATGGAAAGGAATGATAGCACAATGCTCAAAAGTATGACCGGCTATGGAAGAGCACAGGCAAGCGCTGCCGGCTTCGATATTTCCGTGGAAATCAAATCGGTAAATCATCGTTATTTTGAATGTGCGGTAAAATTGCCCAAGGCATTCCTGTTTTTAGAGGATCGTCTCAAAAAACAGGTGCAGGGGGCTGTTAGTCGCGGAAAAATTGAGGTTCAGCTGACCATTTCGTCGCAGAATGGACAGGACACAGTGGTTACGGTAGATGAAGCCGTTGCGGAAAGCTATATCAAGGCTCTGCGTAAAGCCGGAGAAACGCTCGGTTTGGAAGATGATCTGACACTCTCACAACTGCTTAGGTTGCCGGAAATTTTTTCTGTAAAACGTGCCGAAATGGATGAGGAAGCGGTTACAGAAGCGGTAAGTTCTGTAGCAGCCCAGGCCATTGTTTCATTTGAACAAATGCGCCAGACAGAGGGACAGAAACTCTTCGAGGATTTAGGTGAAAAGCTCGAAAATGTCCGAGAATTGGTGGCTCGTGTCGAGGAATATGCGCCGGAACGTCAGCGAGTGTATTATAACCGCCTGTACGCAAAGTTATCGGAAGTTCTTCAGGATACGAGTGTGGATGAGGCAAGATTGGTGACGGAAGCTGCAATTTTTGCGGATAAAGTTGCCGTTGATGAAGAAACCGTTCGTTTGCGCAGCCATTTGGATCAATTTTCTACTCTGATGGAAAGCGGAGAACCGGTAGGGAAAAAGCTGGATTTTCTGGTGCAGGAAATGAATCGAGAAGCGAATACAATCGGATCCAAAGCCCAGGATGCCGAGCTTTCCCGAATTGTTGTGTCGCTTAAATCGGAAATTGAAAAGATAAGAGAACAAATTCAAAATATCGAATAAGGGGGTTGGAAAATGAAACTGATCAATATTGGCTTTGGAAATATGGTGTCGGCAAATCGTATTATTACGATTGTCAGTCCGGAATCTGCCCCTATTAAACGAATTATCCAAGATGCACGGGATAGTGGACTGTTGATTGATGCAACATACGGTCGGCGCACACGTGCCGTAATTGTGATGGACAGCGGTCATGTTATCCTGTCAGCTATTCAGCCGGAAACAGTAGCAAATCGTTTTGTCCAGAATGATGAAGAAGAGGTGGAACCGGATGAAGACGAGTAAAGGCGTTTTGATGGTATTTTCCGGACCGTCTGGCTGCGGAAAGGGGACGGTACTAAAAGAGTTTTTTGCCCAGGGCGGAGAAGCCTTTCTTTCCGTATCGGCGACAACCCGCTCACCGCGCCCCGGTGAAATAGACGGCGTGCATTACTACTTTATGTCAAAAGAGGATTTCGAACAAAAAATTGAGCAGGACGAAATCTTAGAACATGCATGTTATTGCGGCAATTATTATGGAACTCCCCGCGGGCCCGTTTATGAGCGCTTGCAGCGTGGAGAAAATGTGATTTTGGAAATTGAAGTGCAGGGAGCACTGCAAATACGGGAGAAATGCCCGGAGGCAATTCTAGTCTTTGTGCTGCCGCCCAGTTTTTCGGAATTGCGTCGGCGCTTGATTGACCGGCAGACAGAGGATATCGAAACCGTAAATCGGCGGTTGGAAGCTGCTGCTGCTGAAATGAAAATGGCGTATCAGTATGATTATATTGTGGTAAATGATAAACTGGATGATGCTGTAGCAGAATTGAAGGCAATCTTTACCGCAGAAAAAAATAAAACGCAGAATTGCAAATCAATAATTGATGAGGTGTTGAATTATGATGCATAGACCTTCTGTACCGGAGTTACTGAAACCAGGTCAAAGTTATTATTCTTTAGTAGTAGCAGTTGCAAAGCGTGCGAGAGAAATTGCGCAGCAAGCAGATGAAAATGGTGATATTCTGTTGGAAAAACCTGTCAAAATGGCAGTGGATGATTTTGCAAAAGGTCGCTATAAATTGGTAGAAAGTGACGATATCGGAGTAATTCGGGATCGCAAACTCAGTTACGTGCCCACGACCTCTCTGGAGGATGAAGAATAAGAACGATCTGTTATGGAGAGGGGGAACCGGTATTGGATTGGATTGCGGAAGTAGCCGTCGAAAAAACTGCGTTTCATTTTGATCGCCTCTACAGCTATCGAATCCCCCAAACCTTTGCCGCATCCATTCAGCGCGGGATACGGGTATTGGTTCCATTTGGACGCGGGAATCGAAAATTGCAAGGCTTAGTATATGCGGTATCCTCACGGGAAGAGCCGGAATCTAAGCTCAAATCAATTCTCGCGGTTCTGGATGAAAAGCCAATTTTAAATGAAGAAGGGTTTCAAATTGTTGAGTTTATGGCGGAGACTACCTTCTGTTCCCGTTATGATGCATTGAAATGCATTCTTCCGCCTGGCTTGGATGGGGTAAAAGCAGAAGAATTTCGTCTGATTCGAGAACCTTCCACATCAGAACGAGAGGAACTCACGCAGGCTGAAAATCAAGTATTGGAATTTTTGGAAAAAGCGGAATCACAGTTGGAAATTAACCGATATTTTTCGGAAGAAAATACTTCGGAACGACGAAAAGCAGCGCATCAGCTCGTCGATAAAGGCATATTCTCTTGTACGGATCTGCTTCGTACGCGAATGGGAAATAAGACGCTTCGAATGGTTCGGCTGTCGACTGGGGTGGATTTAGAGCAAGTGTCGCTAACTCCAAAACAGAAAGAAGTCGTGCAGATCTTGCAGCAGGTGGGATCTGCTTCAGAGAAAGAGGCAGCCTATCACGCTGGAGTGCGGGAAGGTGTGCTGAAAACTCTGGCCGCCAAAGGAGTTGTGGAATACTTCGACCGAGAAATATACCGGACACCCCGATCCTACCAGGAAAGCGAATTTACTTTGGAAGAATTGACCTTATCCCCTGAACAGGAAGAGGCATTCGGAGAAATTCGTTCTCTATGTGTGAAAGATGAAGCAAATGCAGCGTTATTGTTTGGAGTAACCGGATCCGGAAAAACGCAGGTCTTTATTAAACTTATTGAGGCATGCCTGCAAGATGGTAAACAGGCGATGCTGCTGGTGCCGGAAATTTCTTTGACACCTCAGCTTCTTGCAAAATTTCGCAGTTTGTTTGGTTCAAAAATTGCAGTGATTCATTCTAGCCTCTCTATGGGAGAACGATTGGATGAATATCGGCGGATTCAAAATGGTGATGCACAGATCTCAATTGGAACGAGAAGCAGTATTTTTGCCCCTTTTTCCAATATCGGATTGATTATATTGGACGAAGAAGGGGAACACTCATATAAGTCGGATAACACGCCGCGTTATCATGCGCGAGAAATCGCCAAGCTTCGATGTGTTTTTCATCACGCGACACTTCTTATGGCCTCCGCAACTCCCAGTATCGAAAGTTTCTATGCGGCAAAAACAGGCCGTTATGCCCTCTTTACATTAAAAGAGCGATATGGGGACGCATCTTTGCCGGAGGTCCGTGTGATTGACATGCGCAATGAGTTACAGGTGGGGAATACATCGCCATTGAGCGATGAGTTGGCGGAAGCACTTTTGCAGAACTGGCAAAGAAAAGAGCAATCCATTTTGCTGATAAATCGCAGAGGATTTGCTTCTTATGCTCTTTGTGCTGACTGTGGGGAACCGCTTCGATGTCCCAATTGCAGTATTACACTGACTTACCATAAAGCAAATGGCTATTTTATGTGTCATTACTGTGGCTATACTGCGCCATTGCATACAAAATGCCCGAGCTGTGGTTCGTCTCATTTGAATCTGTTTGGCACTGGGACCCAAAAAATTGAAGAAATTTTGGCGCATGCTATTCCAGATGCCCGAATCCTCCGTATGGATACGGATACGGTGTCCTCAAGATATTCCTATGAAGAAAATTTTAGCCGTTTTGAAGCTGGCGAATATGATATCTTGATCGGAACACAGATGGTAGCAAAAGGGCTGAATTTTCCGAATGTTACCTTGGTTGGTGTCCTGAATAGCGATCAATCTCTCTATTCGAATGACTTCCGATGTGGGGAAAAGACATTCTCTTTGATTACTCAAGTAGTTGGACGAAGCGGTAGAAGCTCTAAAAGAGGAATTGCCTATATTCAGACGATGTCCCCTGAAAATGATGTGATCCAGAATGCTGCAAAACAGGACTATCTGGCCTTTTATTCGCAGGAAATCGCTCTGCGGAAAGCCAGTCTTCAGCCCCCCTTTTGTGATCTAGCTGTTATTGGTATTTCTGGCAGCACCGAAGAGCAAGCTCGGCGTTGTGCGGAAGCCGTACATCAGCTGCTGCGCCAGCGAATTTTGGGAGAAAAGCAGTTACCCATCATTTTATTGGGTGTTTCGCAGGCCGGTATTTATCGAATTAATGGAAAATTCCGATATCGAATTATTCTGAAATGTAAAAATAATAAAAAATTTCGTGCGATGCTTCGACAAGTATTTCAAGAGGCTTCCGCACAGAAAATATTCAATCATGTAACCGTATTTGTAGATATAAATGGTGAAATTATTTAGCTGCTGGGGGTTTTAGCATGGCATTGCGGAAAATAGTAACCGGGGAAGATCCAATTTTGCGGAAAAAGTCCCGTGAAGTAACAGAATTTGATCAGAAACTTGCCACCCTTTTAGGGGATATGGCAGAGACAATGTATCAGCATGAGGGCGTCGGTCTAGCGGCCGTACAAGTCGGGATTTTGAAGCGTGTTGTGGTGATAGATGTTGGGGAAGGGTTGCTGGAATTAATCAATCCTGTCATCATTAAGACAAGAGGTTCGCAAGAAGATTCGGAAGGTTGTTTATCATTTCCGAATGAATTCGGTATTGTGGAACGTCCAAATGAAGTGACTGTAAAAGCTCAGAATCGTGATGGTGAAGAGGTTGAGTATACGGGAACCGGCCTTTTAGCACGGGCATTTTGTCATGAAATTGACCATTTGGATGGAATCGTTTTTAAGGATCATGTGAAGGAAATGCTTCCGCCAGAACGTCCCAAACGCCGTCGCTTTTTTGATCGCACAGAACGATAGGAGGTATGTTTCATGAGAATTATTTTCATGGGAACACCGGATTTTGCGGTACCTTGTCTGCAGGCTCTGATCGATAGTGGACATGAGATTGCAGCAGTATTTACGCAGCCGGATAAGCCAAAGGGACGCGGTTATCAGATGGCACCTCCACCTGTAAAGGAACTTGCCTTGTCATATCAAATCCCCGTATTTCAGCCGCAAAAGCTTCGAAACAACGAGGAGGCAATGCAGGTATTACTTCAATGTAAAGCAGATTTGCTTGTCACTGCTGCGTATGGAAAAATCTTGCCCAAAGAGATGTTGGATTTACCAAAATACGGCTGTATCAATGTTCACGCCTCCCTTTTACCCAAATATCGCGGCGCCGGCCCGATTCAATGGGCAATCATAAATGGCGAAACAGAAACCGGAGTGACAACCATGTATATGGCGGAAGGAATTGATACCGGAGATATGCTGGAAAAAGATTCTATTACAATCGGTGAAAATGAAACAGCTGATGAATTGCATGATCGGTTGGCCGAATTGGGTGCAAAAGTTTTGCTGCGTACTCTTGAAAAAATGGAAGCTGGAACTCTTAGCCCACAACCGCAAGATGACAGCCAGTCTACCCATGCACCTATGCTCGATAAAGAAATGGCTTTGCTCGATTTTACCAAGCCGGCACAACAGATTCATAATTTAATCCGCGGCCTTTCATCCTGGCCGTGTGCCTACACCTATTATCATGGAAAGCGTCTTAAAATTTATCGCAGCCGTTTGAGCAAAAATAACCTACATGGTGTTCCCGGAACTCTGCTGGATTCGAACACCTTTACAGTAGCTTGCGGAGATGGCGCGGTAGAGTTGGAACAGGTTCAATACGAAGGCGGGCGAAAAATGTCCGGACAGGAGTTTTTGAGAGGACGAAAACCGAACGATTCGGAAGTCCTTGGCTGATCATTCGAAAGGAGCCGTTGCATGTTTTATTTCGATATCTATTATCTTTATTTTATTGTGCCAGCATTGTTGTTTACAATATGGGCGCAAGTCAAACTGAAAAGCACTTATGCAAAATACGGAAGAATTCTAAATCGTTCTGGTATGACGGGGGCAGATGCTGCCCGTTTGATTCTGGATCGGAATGGGTTGGAACATATTCGGATTGAGCATGTTTCAGGTCAATTGACGGATCATTATTCCCCAAAAGAGAATGTTATTCGTCTTTCAGATAGCACTTATCAAGTGGCCTCGATCGGGGCAATTGGTGTTGCAGCACATGAGTGCGGGCATGCTATTCAATATGATGTCAATTATCTGCCTATAAAAATTCGAAATGCGATTATACCGGTTACGCAGATTGGTTCACAGCTCGCATGGCCACTATTTGCATTGGGATTAATTTTTCAGTTTGGTGTTTTATTAGATATCGGAATCTGGCTGTTTGCGGCAGTTACGATTTTTCAGTTGATTACGCTTCCAGTGGAATTTAATGCAAGCCGCCGCGCAATGGCTACATTGGAATCCGATTCCATGCTGCAGGAGGATGAACTTCGCGGTGCCCGGAAGGTTCTGACTGCGGCAGCTATGACCTATGTGGCTGCACTTGCGACTGCGCTTGCAAACCTCCTGCGAATGATTGCATTACGCAATCGCAATCGAGACTGATGAAAGCGAGAGAAATCGCCTATATGGCGCTGCTTCGAATGATGCGGAACGGAAGTTTCTCGAATCTGACGTTGGATGCTGTTTTGCGGGAAGAAAATCCTTCACCGCAAGATCGCCAACTGGCAGCTACATTATTTTACGGGGTGCTGGAACGTAAGCTGACGTTGGATTATATGATTTCTCGTTATATAAAAAAGAAGATATCCAGTCTGGATCCAGAGGTACTGATAGCATTGGAGATGGGGTTTTACCAACTGGCCTATCTTTCTGGGATTCCGCAGTCCGCTTCAGTGAATGAGAGCGTAAATTTGATCAAAAAATCCCGGAAACGAAGTGCTGCAGGTTTTGGAAATGCAATTCTGCGCAATTTTCAGCGAGATCAATGTAAATTGAATCTGCCGGAGGGAGATGATTTTTATCGTCTCAGCATTGAAACTGGAATGCCGCAGTCCATTCTGCATCGGTGGGCACGAGATTATTCATTTGAAACAGCGGCGGCACTGGCAAGAGCTTGCTTAGGACGTCCGCCGCTTCATTTGCGGGTGAATCCTCTGCGCGCTACTGTTGAAGAGGCAGTGAATGCTTTATCAGCAGAGGGCGTGGAAGTCCATCCGGACAGCCTAATCCCAAATTGTTTGGAGGTATTTCACTCTGGTGCCATTGCAGAGAAAACTGCCTTTCGTCATGGGATGGTATCTGTCCAGGATACAGCTTCCCAGCTTTGTGCTCTGGCACTTGATGCACAGCCCGGCGAGAAGATTTATGATTTATGTGCAGCACCTGGGTCAAAAAGCTTTGTTCTTGCACAGGAAATGAAAAATCAAGGCGAACTTTTTGCGTTTGATTTGTACCCGGCTCGTGTGCGCCTAATCCAAGAAGGGGCTGAACGTTTAGGAATTTCCTGCCTTCATGCAGCTGCTGGAGATGCTTCCCAATATAACTCAGCCTTAGGATTAGCGGATCGTGTGCTTTGTGATGTTCCGTGTTCCGGACTGGGAGTCATCCGCCGAAAGCCGGAAATTCGCTGGAAAACGGAAGCGGAATTGGATGCCCTTCCGCCGATTCAGCGCGATATTCTCTCCAATGCAGCTCGTTATGTCAAATCCGGCGGAATTCTGGTATATTCTACTTGTTCTCTCAGCCGGGCAGAAAATGAAGCGGTTGTGGAAGATTTTCTGGACAAGAATCCGGATTATACCATAGCACCAATGCCGCCTGTTGTAGCCGGTATTCTAGGAAATGATGTTGGACAGGCAACTTTGATGCCGGTCGGCGAAAGCCGATTTGATGGTTTCTATATTGCGCGGATGCTGCGCCGCTGAATTATTTGAAAGGAGGACTTTCCGCATGATCGATCTGAAAGGTATGACGCTTCCAGAACTGCAGCAGTTTCTGGCAGAGCTGGGACAGCCGAAATTTCGTGCCGGGCAGGTTTTCAGCTGGTTACATCAAAAACGTGTTCTCTCTTTTGCGGAAATGTCGAATATACCGGCATCACTACGCCAGAAATTGGAAGAGGTTTCGGAGATTACATCTTTGTCAATTGAGCGGAAGCTCGTTTCCCAGTTGGATGGGACAATAAAATATTTGTATCGATTATCAGATGGAGAACATATCGAAAGTGTATTGATGCGATATGAACACGGAATTTCCCTTTGTATTTCCAGTCAGGTAGGCTGCAAAATGGGCTGTGCGTTCTGCGCTTCCACCAAAGCCGGCTTTGTTCGAAACTTGACTGCATCCGAGATTCTGGAACAGGTATATACTGCCGGACGAGATACTGGTGAAAAAATATCGAGTATTGTTATGATGGGAATTGGAGAACCGTTGGATAATTATGAAAATGTCCTGCGGTTTCTGCAATTGGTGTCCGATCCAAACGGACTGAATCTCAGCCATCGACACATCTCCCTCTCCACGTGCGGGCTTGTGGATAAAATTTACGATCTAGCAGAACGCGATTTACAGCTGACCCTTTCCATATCGCTGCATGCCACGACCAATGCTGCGCGCAGTGAAATAATGCCAATAAACCGACGCTGGGATATAGAAGAGTTGCTGGAGGCATGCCGTTTTTATACCCAACAAACGCATCGTCGGATTTCATTTGAATATGCATTGATTGCAGGTGTCAATGACAGCCGCGCCCAAGCACAGCAGCTTGCTTCGCTGCTAAAAGGAATGCTCTGCCATGTGAATCTGATTCCGGTCAACTATGTAAAAGAAGCTGGATATGAAAAGAGTTCCCGCGAACAGATCTATGCATTTCAGAAAGTCCTAAACGATCGTGGAATTAATACAACCATTCGTCGAACATTGGGCGCTGATATCAATGCTGCCTGTGGACAGCTTCGACGGGAAGCGGAAAATCCAAATTAACTATATATTTTGAAGATCAAAATCGATTCCATTCAAAAAGGAGATCATCGCTTTGAGGATAGTAGGAAAGACAGATATTGGAATGGTGCGAGATACCAATCAAGATGCGTTTAAGATTGTTGCACTGGGAACCGGCGCTGGCCTTGCCTTAGTTTGCGATGGGATGGGCGGTGCGCGCGGTGGAGATACTGCCAGTTCCATTGCAAAAACTGTGATAACGGATACGATACGTGAAAAGTACCAGGAAATCATGGGGGCGGATGCTGCCAAAACTTTGATTCGGGAAGCGATTCTGGAGGCAAATCATGCCATTCATCAAACTGCAAAAGAAAAGCCCGAATTTTCCGGAATGGGGACAACTGTGGTAGCCGCTCTTCTGCATCAGAATCACGCCTATGTTGCACATGTCGGTGATAGCCGTCTATATATGTTCCATGAGGGAGAATTATCTCAATTAACGCGAGATCACTCCTTTGTACAGGAGATGGTAGATCGCGGGGAACTGAGTGAAAGCGAAGCGCGTGTTCATCCCGGCAAAAATATAATTACCCGAGCAGTCGGAGTGCATTGGGACGTTGAAATTGATGTCCACACTGTAGAATTAAATCCGGGAGATCGCCTTTTGCTGTGTACAGATGGGTTATCGAATCTTTGTACAGATGAAGAGATCGCACGAGTGCTGCAGGACTTGACAATTGAAGAAGCCGCAGAAACTCTGATCCGGATGGCAAATCAGGGCGGCGGCCATGACAATATTACGGTTGTCATCGTGGAAAGCTGAGCATACTTGGAGGTTTCTATGGAGAATTATATAGGGAAACGCTTGACCGGACGGTATGAATTGATCAAATTGATCGGCAGTGGCGGGATGGCAAACGTATTTGAAGCAAAAGACCTACTGGAACAGAAAATAGTAGCAATCAAGCTGCTGAAGGAAGAATATCTCACAAATGAGGAGTTTGTTCGCCGATTTCGAAATGAATCCAAAGTTATTGCGGTATTGGATCATCCCAATGTAGTGAAGGTCTACGATGTAAATTTTACAGGTGCAGAGCAATATATTGTAATGGAATATATCGACGGAATCACCATGCGGCAGTATATCAACCATCAGGGAAAACTCCGGTGGAAAGATGCTGTCCATTTTACTACGCAGATTTTGAAAGCATTGGAACATGCCCATGAAAATGGAGTCATTCACCGGGATATTAAGTCGCAGAATATTATGTTGCTGCGGGACGGTACAATTAAGGTAATGGATTTTGGAATCGCTCGCTTTGCAAGAGAAGATATCCGTTCCATGGATGACCGTGCGATTGGTTCAGTGCATTATATCAGCCCGGAACAGGCCTGCGGTGAGGAATCGGATGAAAAAAGCGACATCTATTCGGTCGGTGTGCTGCTGTATGAGATGCTGACAGGACGGGTACCATTTGATGGGGAAACACCGGAACAGGTGGCGATGAAGCATATCCATACCCGTCCGGTTCCGGTTTCGAAAATTGCGCCGGATGTTCCGACTGGCCTCTGTGAGATTACTGAAAAGGCAATGCAGAAAGATAAGAATATGCGTTATCGTTCTGCAACCGAAATGATTCAGGCAATCGAACGCTTTAAGCAGAATCCCAACATCGTATTTGAATATAAGTATATGCCGGAGGAACCGCCGGCAAATCGTTATACTCGTTCAGTAAATGCCATCCAAGCCGAAGAAAATACGGAAGGAGAGGAAGATGTGGAATCGGAAGAACGAGTAATCGTGAAAAGAAGCCCGACAATTTTGATTCTGACCGGTATAGCAGCCGCATGTGTGATTACAGCCTTGCTGGTTTTGATGGGATTTTTCTATTATGGCCGAGAAGAGAAGGTCGGAGAAATTGCAATGCCGAATCTGATCGGAATGGACTATGATACAGTCCGGAAAATGGAGGAATATCAGGACTTTCATTTCGTAGTAGTTGAGAACGATCTGAGTGAATATCCCAAAGGGCAGATTTATTATCAAAGTATTGAACCGGGTATCATGGTCAAAACGAATCGCCGTATTCAGGTCAAAGTGAGCGCCGGTATTGAAGTACTGGAGGTACCGGAGTTGACCGGACTCTATGTCGGGGAAGCAGAAGACAAACTGGCAGATTTAGGATTGGAACCCATTATCCGAACCCAGAAAGATACCACAGTAGAGGCTGACCGTGTCATAAAGACCGATCCGCCGGCAGGCCAGCAGGTTGAGCAGGGGACACAGGTGATTCTGTATGTAAGCCGTGCAGAAATTTCTTCTGTGGTAAAGGTGCCGTTGTTGGTTGGCTATGATATTGAAACGGCTAAACAGAAGCTGGAAGCACTGGATTTGAAATTGCAGATTGAAGAAGTAGATAGCGATGAGAAGCCCGGTACGGTTATTGAGCAAAGTCTGCCGCAAAATGAATATGCGCAGAGCGGTTCGACGATTGTATTAAAGGTAAGTAACGGCTCGGGTTACTCCAAGGAAGCAGCAATTACTGTTGCATTCCCAGAAGGACTTCCCAATCAGGAATATGATTTATCCGTATATGTTAATGGAGAAGAAATTCTGCGGGAAAAAATCAATCCTGGTCAGAATACAACCTGGGTTGGAAAAATTACTGGACAGGGGACAATGGAAGCAATTGTTGTCATCAATAATCAAAAATATGCTGCCTATGAGGTGAACTTCGAAGAAAATATTGCCACATTAACAGACGGCTATCATTTGGATGTCTTCCAAAATACACCGGAACCATCCGAACCTTCTGAAGCAGAGTCAACAGATCGTCCCGAAGAACCAGCAGAAAGTTCAGAAGAATCGTCTTCCGACACTTCAGATGGGGAAATAAGCGGGGGAGATTCCCCGGATAATGCACCAGAGGAAAATGAATGACAGAAGGCGCTGGTATGAAGATAGGAATGATCCGAAAAGCTTTAAGCGGATTCTATTATGTATTAACAGATGAACGGGAATATTTGGAGTGTAAAGCGAAAGGAGTCTTTCGAAAAGAGGGAAAGACTCCTCTGGTTGGCGACCGGGTGTCTGTGGAAAATGATGTTATCACAGAAATTTTTCCCAGAAAAAATGAAATTCTTCGTCCACCTGCTGCCAATTTGGATTTTGCTGTAATGGTAGTATCGGCAGTGCAGCCGCAGCCAAATACCCTGATTTTGGACAAATTGATTGCAGTCTGCGAAAAAAAAGAAATCGAACCTATTTTGGTATTTACTAAAGGAGATTTGGGGGACAGCACAGCGCTGCAAGAACTGTATCGCAATGCTGGATTCCAGGTATTCAGCAGCATTCCCGGACAAACAGATTATGCACCATTGTTGGAGAAACTGGCAGGAAAAATCAGTATTTTCATCGGAAATTCCGGTGTCGGAAAATCAACTCTGATGAATGCGCTGATTCCGGATCTTTCTTTGCAAACAGCTGAAATCAGTGATAAACTGGGCAGAGGACGTCATACTACTCGTCATGTCGAACTGTATGAGCTTCCAAATGGTGGTCTGGTAGCAGATAGTCCTGGATTTTCCACAGTGGAAATTGAAAAATACGGTAGAATCCGTAAGGAAGAACTGGCCGGTTGTTTCCGAGAATTTGATGAATATGCAGATCAATGTCAATTTCCAGACTGTTCCCATCGGGTAGAAAAGGGCTGTGCCGTCCTGAAAGCGATTTCGGAAGGAAAAATTGCATCCAGCCGTCACGAAAGTTACTGCGCGATGTATGAAGATGCACAGCAAATCAAGGAATGGGAGGAAAAACGCCGGTGAAATGTTTCATTTTTGGGGCAGGTCCGATTGAATCACTTGAATTTATCCGGGCTGAACTGCCGTCAGATCCCTATATTCTGATTGCAGCGGATGGCGGTTTGCGGCATACGACGGCATTAGGCCTAGTCCCCGATGTGATTATTGGAGATATGGATTCTGTTCAGGAGGAAGATGTTCCAACGGGAGCAATTCTATATCCTTCCCGGAAAGACGATACGGATATGATGCTGGCCGTTAAAAAGGGACTGGCCCTCGGTGCGCGGGAATTTTACTTATTTGGAGGAATGGGCGGCCGGTTTGATCATACTTATGCGAATATTCAAACGCTTGCTTATCTGACAGAATACAATGCACATGGATGGCTGATGGATGAAAATCATCGGATCTGCATTTTGCAGGACGACGCCATGACGCTTTCACCGGATTATCGTTATTTGTCCGTTTTTGCATATGGTGGATCCTGTTCCGGCGTAACCATTACCGGTGCAGGGTATAATCTGGAAAATGCCGTATTGACCCCTTCCTTTCCGCTTGGAGTCAGTAATTATCACGCGCCAGGTGAAACGATGCGGGTATCGGTGCAAAACGGCTCTTTGCTCATTATTCAGACAAAATTGAAATAAACGGAACCTTTTTTCCCTGTTTTGCGTATGATGCAATGTAATCTTTCATGCGGCAGGGGGAATATTTTATGAAAAAGCCGTGCTGTTCCCGGCTGGCTGCTCCAGTAGCCGCAATTATTGCAGGTGTTTTTTTAATACTCTGCGTGCTGCTGTCCTTTCGCTTTCTGATGGCGATTCTGGGAATCGCTTTAATTGGATGGGGACTTTTGCAGTGCAAAGGCTGAAGGAGGAGTTTGGATGAAAATTGTAGTAATCAAGAGCCCGAAATACTTATCTGGTCTGCTCCGACTGATTTTCGGTATGAAAAAGGAACAGGACGACTAACTGACAAAAGAAAGGACGAAAAAAATATGAATCATCCGATTGGCATCATTGGTGCAATGGGACTGGAAGTAGAAGAATTAAAAAATATTCTGAAAGATCGCACAGAAAAGGTGATTGCCGGGCGGCATTTCTATTCCGGGAAGCTCGGCAGCACGGATGTAGTAGTGGTATGTTCCGGTATTGGAAAAGTCAATGCTGCCATTACGACACAATTGCTCATCGATCATTTTCAGATTGAATCGGTTATCAATACGGGGATTGCGGGAGGTGCTTCTTTCGACGTACATGTCCGGAATGTAATTATATCCGACGCAGTGGTTTATCACGATATGGATCCCCGAATTCTGGCAATCGGATACCCGCATTTGAGTGAATTTAAAGCGGATTCCTCTCTGGTTGAAAAGGCATGCAAGGCCTGTGAGGGAAAGGTAACGTATTTTATCGGAAAAATTGCGACCGGCGACCAATTTATCTCGGATTCTGCAGTAAAAGCAGATATTGTTGCACGCACCTCTCCCATGTGTATTGAGATGGAAGGAGGCGCGGTAGCTCATACAGCTGCTGCGAATGGAATCCCGTTTGTTGTGATCCGCTGCATATCTGATAATGCGGATGACGGTGCAGAGATGGACTATGATACTTTTGAAAAGATTGCAGCAGATGATGCAGCAGCAATTGTAAAAGCGATGCTTTCTTAATATCATTTATAAGGCATAACAAAAATCCCCGTTTCCTTCTGAAAAAGAAAACGGGGATTTTTCATGCTGTTTCAGCAGTATCAGTCATTGTTCAGGTAAACAGGTTTGCCGGTCTTTGCAGATTCATAAATTGCTTCCAGAATCTGGGTAACAACATAAGCCTGTTCCGGTTTTACGCAGATCGGAGTACCTTCACGGATTGCTCTGTAGTAGATAGCCTGCTCGATTTCTGCCATGTTATCGGATGCACCCTCATAGAATGCAACACCGCCGGCTTTCAGATCCGGGATTTCGGTGTACTGACGGTTGTGTTTAACACCATTGATGCGCAGACCGCCAGGAGTACCGTCAGCATTGCGCATATCCGCACCGCCATTTACGCCGCAAAGAGAAGTGGAAGCTTCAATAACATCCAGGGTATTAAGTGCCCAGGAAGATTCCAGAACAATGGTAGCGCCATTTTCCATGGTGATAAAGCCAAATGCAGAATCTTCAACTGTAAATTCCTTGGGATCCCAGTCGCCCCATGCATTAGCGGTTTCAGTCTGATCGCCCAGTTTTTTATAGGTAGTACCAACAACCATTTTGGGTTTGTAGTTGTCCATCATCCAAAGAGTGAGGTCCAGTGCATGGGTACCGATATCGATCAAAGGACCGCCGCCCTGCTCATATTCATTCAGGAATACGCCCCAAGTCGGAACTGCACGACGACGAACAGCATGAGCTTTTGCATAGTAAATTTCGCCCAGATCGCCATTTTCGCAGACTGCTTTCAGATAACGGGCATCTGCGCGCTGACGAGACTGATAACCGATTGTCAAAATCTTACCGGTTTCTTTTGCAGCATCTACCATCTTTTTCGCTTCTGCAGAATTGATAGCCATTGGCTTTTCACAGATAACGTTTTTGCCTGCATGCAGTGCATCAACAGTAATGAAGCTGTGAGAACGGTTAGGCGTACAAACATGAATCGATTCGATGGATTCGTCTTTCAACAGCTCTTTATAGTCGGTATAAACTTTCGCATCTGGTGTACCGTATTCTTTTGCAGCTTTCACTGCTTTTTCTTCAATAATGTCACAAAATGCTACGATTTCCAGCCAGCCCTGCTCTGCCAACTTTTTGATAGAAGGCAGATGTTTGCCATTTGCGATGCCGCCGCATCCAATAATACCGACTTTCACTTTTTTGTCCATGATAAACGCTTCCTTTCATTCGATACCCGTCAAATTTTTGACAGAGCATCGGCATTCCAGCTTGTGTGGCAACAAAATATGCTGATCCTCACAAGCCAATGATTGTATTTTGTCCAGCAAAAGCTCAAAGGCTTTGTGACCAATATCAAATTGCGGCTGCGAAATCGTGGTCAGAGGGGGGAGATAATATTCAGAAATCTGGTTATTATCAAATCCCATGACTGAAACATTTTCACAAACACGGATGCCTTGTTCCGATAGCGCAGAAATTACTCCGATTGCAGTAGAATCAGAGGTTGCAAAGACAGCATCCGGTAATAAAGGGAGTGCAAGTATACGGGCAGCCGCACGCCGTCCGGCATTAAAAGTAAATCCTTCATCGAAAATTAAAGTGTTGTCAATGGGAATCCCCGCCTCTGTCAATGCTTTTTCATAGCCCAACCGGCGCAAGCGGGAAGAATTATACAAATTTCCCGCACTGACAAAAGCAATTCGTTGATGTCCGTTTTCCAATAAAAATCGGACACCATCCAAAGCTGCCCGATAATCATCAATCGATACAGAAGAAATCACTGCATTTTCTACCAATTCACAGGCTGACACCGCAGGATAACTGGCAGCAAATTCACTTAATGAAGCAGCGTCCATCGTCGTATGCAAAAATATGACCCCATCGACTAACTTGCGACGCGCCATATTAATGTGTTCCTGTTCAATTTCAGGATCTGCGTTGGTAATGGCTAACATCGTATGATATCCGCTTGCTTGGGCAGCAGTTTGAATTCCTTTTACAACCCGCGAGTAGAATTGGTTGGAAATTGTGGGAACGACAACTAGAATTTTCATTGTTTCCAGACGTCGGAGTGTTCTTCCCAAAAAATTCGGGTGGTAATCCAGTTCTTGAATTGCCTTTTGAACTACGTCTACTGTTTCAGGACGGACGTTTTCATAGTCATTGAGAACGCGAGATACCGTTGCCACCGAGACACCGGCAAGTTTTGCAACATCCTTGATCGTAGCCATAAGTTCCTCCTCAATCTGTAAACGTTTACAATTATAATAAAGGATTTTTGCCAGAAAGTCAAGGAGGGAACCAGAGTTTTTTTGACAAATTTGCTGCTTTATTTTTGTTGTAATAAACGAATTTCATATAGAATAAGGGGAGTAGAATCCTGTTGACAAAAGATCCGGAAAAATTAAAAAAAAGCTTGCAATTTGCAAGAGATTATGTTATTCTAGATTTGTATGATTAAATGTGCGGATTCTGCGCATTATCCAAACCACGAGAGCATTATCAAAAATCCCCATCGAAAATTTTGTTTTTTTAAAAAAGTTCTTGATTTTTTCTGCAAGATGTGGTATGATATTGTTTCGAGAGATATGTTTTGAAAGAGGTGAACATCATGAGAGAAGGAATTCATCCAAAGTATGAAAAAGCACTGATTAAATGTGCTTGCGGTAACGTAATTGAGACCCGTTCTACCAAGGGCGATATCAGCGTCGAAGTTTGCTCTAAGTGCCATCCTTACTTTACCGGCAAACAGAAACTGGTTGACACCGGCGGACGTGTTGACAGATTCAAAAAACGTTTTGGCCTGGGCAAATAAGTTCAGACAATCCTCTGAGGCGGTGTGCGGCAAGTGCACCGTCTCTTTGTTGTTTTGAGGAGGAGGAAAAAATGACGGATTATATCACAATAGAAGGCGAGGCAGCGGACGAATTTATCGAGAGAAAATCTCGCTTTATTGGACATTGTCGCCACGTTGAAACAGAAACAGAAGCCCTGGCATTTATTGAAGAAATCCGAAAAAAGAATTGGGATGCTACTCATAATGTATTCGCCTACATTTTGCGTGACGGACAGCTTCGCAGATGTTCTGACGATGGAGAACCACAGGGAACAGCCGGTGTACCAGTTTTGGATGTATTGCAGAAAACTGGTGTTGTGGATATCTGCATGGTTGTAACACGGTATTTTGGTGGAATACTGTTGGGGGCAGGCGGCCTGGTGCGCGCATATTCGCATGGGGCTTCCATTGCATTGGAAGCAGCCAAACACAAGTATATGACGCCCTGTACCCGCCTGATAGCAGAAATGGATTACAGTTGGTATGGAAAAGTGACATATATTCTCCCCAAATACAATATTCTGACAGAAGATTCCTCCTTTACCGACCGTGTTACATTAACATGGCTGATTAAATCGTCCCGTTTGCAGGAATTTGAAAAGGAACTGACAGAATTGACAAACGGAACCGTATGTGCGAAGAAAATTGTTGAGGAATACGCTGATATGCGCTAAAATTTTGAAAAAAAAAGAGGGAAAAAAGCCCTTTTTCGGTATATTATAGTATAGGACTGAAATGAATGGGAGGGGTTGACATGTATGGAATTGATTGGCAGCTGCAGTTTGAAGAAGAGTATCTTGCCCCTACTGCGGCGCATTCTGCCAAAAGTCGTGGTAGATCTCTGCCAGAAGATCCCTGCCCATTGCGTAATGCGTTTCAACGTGACCGTGACCGAATCCTTCATTGTAATTCCTTTCGGCGTCTGAAGCACAAAACACAGGTGTTTCTCTCGCCGCGCGGCGACCACTATCGAACTCGCTTGACCCATACTTTAGAGGTTTCCCAGATTGCCCGCACAATTGCGCGGGCACTTCGTCTCAATGAAGATCTGACCGAGGCCATTGCATTAGGACACGATCTAGGGCATACGCCGTTTGGTCATGCTGGGGAACGAGCACTTGATGCGCTCTGTCCCTGGCGTTTTCGCCATTATCTCCAGAGTGTCCGAGTGACAGAACATCTGGAACGCGGAGGAAAAGGCCTGAATTTGACGTGGGAAGTCAAAAATGGCATTGCCTGCCATTCACGGGATGGTGGACGAGTTCCACTTCCGAAAACTTTGGAGGGACAGGCTGTTCGTCTTGCAGACAAGATTGCATATGTCAACCATGACATTGAGGATGCCATTCGTGCAGGTGTTATTCAGGAGGGGGATCTTCCATGGGAGGCTGTTTATCAGCTTGGACGCGGCAAATCCGCCCGTTTAACGACGGTAATTACCTCGATTGCGCAGGAGAGTGACTCAACATTGCACATGAGTCCGGTGGTTCAAAAGGCACAGCTGGAACTGGAACAGTTTCTGTATGAAAGTGTCTACACGAATCCGGTAGCAAAAGGGCAGGAATCGAAGGCGGAAGGATTGTTATCTCGTTTTTATGAGTATTACTGTAAGTCACCGGAAAAAATGCCTGCATTTTATCAGAAATTGTTGGAATTTTATCCGCTGGAACGAGTGGTTTGCGATTATATTGCCGGTATGACCGACCAATATGCAGTAGATTTATATGAAACCTTATTTATACCAAGATTTTGGACCAAGGAGTAGGGAGGGAACGGATGGCTATTCCGAAAAGCTTTATTGAAAATCTGCGGATGAGCTGTGATATTGAATCGGTTGTCTCCTCCTATGTTAAGTTGAAACGTCAGGGACGGAATCAAGTAGGGCTTTGCCCATTCCATTCGGAAAAAACACCTTCGATGGTTGTCTATTCTGATACGCAATCCTTCTTTTGCTTTGGATGCGGTGCTGGCGGCGATGTGATTTCCTTTATTATGCGGATTGAAAATCTCGATTATGTGGAAGCTGTTCGCTTGCTTGCACAACGAGCGGGAATGGTTGTTCCGGAGGGACAGGAAGAGGATCGTCTTTCTCGAATTAAGCCGATTATTTTGGAAATCAACCGCCTCACGGCCCGTTTTTATCATAAAATTCTTCGTTCACCGGAAGGAAAAGCTGGTTTCTCCTATTTTTCTGAACGTGGATTAACTCCCCAGACTATGGTAAAATATGGCCTGGGATATGCGCCTCCAGGTTGGAACACACTGCGGGATTATCTTCGCGCACAAGGTTTTTCTACCGAGCAGATGTATGATGCTGGTGTTGTTAACCGAGGCAGAGAAGGAAGTTATTATGATGCGTTTCGCAATCGGGTAATGTTTCCGATCATTGATCTGCGCAAAAACGTAATTGGTTTTGGCGGCCGTGTATTGGATGACAGTAAGCCCAAGTACCTGAATACCAACGATACACCGGTATTCAAAAAGAGTCGAAATCTATTCAGTATGAATTTTGCAAAAAATCATGCGGATAAGCGTTTGATTTTGGCAGAAGGCTATATGGATGTGATTGCGGTCAACCAGGCAGGATTCGAAAATGTTGTAGCAACCCTTGGCACAGCACTGACTCCAGAGCAAGCCCGTCTGATTGCCGGGTATACAAAGGAAGTGGTGATTGCCTATGATTCGGATGGGGCGGGACGTAAAGCAACAGACCGCGCTGTCGGATTGCTCGAGGAAGTGGGCATAACAGCAAAAATCCTCGCTCTAAAAGGGGCGAAGGATCCAGATGAATATATTAAAAAATTTGGATCACAGCGCTTTAAGCTGTTATTAGAGGATGCAGGCAATGTGACCGCATACCAACTTGCGGTGATTCGTGCCAAATACGATTTGGAAACGCCGGACGGCAAAAGTGCTTACCTGACGGAAGCCGTCCGATATTTGGCTACCCTCCGCAATCCGGTAGAGCGAGAAGTTTATGCAGGAGAATTGGCTGCACAGACAGGAATTCTGCGGGAAACCGTTCTATCCAATATCGCGATGGAGGTAAAAAAGAATTTTCGTCGCGATAAAAAGAAGGAATGGGAACAAATTGCTTCTTCTCGTGACCTTTATAGAGACCGAATTAATCCTCAACGGGGCGGAAATTTGAAAGCATCCCTCGCAGAGGAGGGAATTCTGGGATTCCTTTTTAAAAATCCGGATTATCTGTCCAAAATCTTGGCAAAAATCAGTGAGAAGGATTTCGTGACAGAATTTAATCGAAAGTTATTTTCGCTGTTGATAAAATCTTTGCAGGCCGGAAATCCACCTTCCCTGTCAGATTTTGCAGAAGATTTGACAGCGGAACAGATGGGACGTCTGTCTGAAATTGTCAATCGGGAAATGCCGATGACCGAACAGGTTCTGGAGGACTATCTGCAAACTTTGCGGGAAGCCCCGCTTCAAAATGTCAGTCAGCATGCCGGCGAACTTTCCGGCGATGCGTTATTAAATGTTGTGGAACAGCTGCGGCAAAAAAAGAAAGAATCAGGGACCGCTGCTGATCGATAGAGAAATACCGTTACCAAAAGGAGAATTGCCATGGGAACAGACAAAAAAAGTGCCGTAACCGATTTGATGGAACAAGGCAAACAAAAGGGAAAACTGACCACAAAAGAGATTACTGATGCGCTTGAAGAGCTTGATTTTGACATCGAACAGATGGACAAACTCTATGATCCCCTTGAAAGCTTAAATATCGAAATTATTGAAGACTTCAATCCGGAACAGGATTTGGATTTGGACCTGGATGATGTTCTGGAAGATGTAGAGGATGATTCCTTCTTCACCGCGGACGGAATCAATATCGATGATCCTGTTAAAGTCTATCTGAAAGAGATTGGCCGTGTACCGCTGCTCTCCAATGAAGAGGAACAGGAACTCTCTGAACGGATGGCAGCCGGTGATATCAGCGCACGCAAACGTCTGAGCGAAGCAAACCTGCGTCTGGTTGTCAGTATTGCAAAGCGTTATGTCGGACGCGGCATGCAGTTCCTGGACCTGATTCAGGAAGGAAACCTTGGACTTATCAAAGCTGTAGAAAAATTTGACCATACAAAAGGATTTAAATTCTCCACCTATGCAACCTGGTGGATTCGGCAGGCGATTACCCGTGCCATTGCCGACCAGGCACGTACCATTCGAATCCCGGTTCATATGGTAGAAACAATTAATAAGGTGAAAAAGGTCAGCTCTCAGCTTCTGCACCAGAACGGTCATGAGCCGAGTGCAGAAGAAATTGCAAAAGAATTGGATATGTCTGTGGACAAGGTTCGTGAAATTCTTCGAGTATCGCAGGAACCGGTTTCACTGGAAACTCCGATTGGTGAAGAGGAAGACAGTCATTTAGGCGATTTTATCCAGGATGAAGAGGCACCATCTCCTGCAGATGCTGCTTCCCATACTTTACTGAAAGAGCAGCTGAGCGGTGTGCTGGGCACCTTGACGCCGCGGGAAGAAAAAGTGCTTCGTTTGCGCTTTGGTTTGGAAGATGGCCGCAGCCGTACGTTGGAAGAGGTCGGAAAAGAATTTAATGTAACGCGGGAACGAATCCGTCAGATAGAGGCAAAAGCGCTGCGGAAACTGCGGCATCCGAGTCGCAGCAAAAAGCTGAAAGATTTTTTGGATTAAGGCGAAAGGATAGGAATCATGCATATTACATTGGAATCAGATTATGCCATTCGGATTGTACTTTATCTGCTTCAGCATGAAGGCCGGTCGGATGCAAAAAAAATTGCGGAAAATACCAATGTCACCCTCCGATTTTCTCTGAAAATATTGAGAAAACTGGTTGGTGCCGGATTAGTTCGCTCTTACAAAGGCGCAACGGGCGGTTATGAGGCTGCGCGTAAGCCGGAAGAAATCTCCTTAGCGGATGTGATGGAGGTTACAGAAGGCACGTATTGCCTCAGCCGCTGCCTTGAATCAACTGCTGCATGTGCTCATGGAGGAGATGGCTACTGCAAGGTGCAGAAGGTATTTGGGGAGATTTCCAGTACCGTTCGCCAAAAGCTGGTGGAAACAACTTTTGACAAGTTGATCTGTGAAGAACATCATCATTCATAAAAAACGCCTCCTGTCACGTACAGGAGGCGTTCTGTTTTCTCTTAGTGAATGGCTGCGGAAAGAATGAGTTCCGACAATTTTTCGACATCAACATTGCCATCAGCAGAATATTTGGATTTTTTCAGAAGTTTTTTCAAGTCGCGAAATGTTAAAACCGGTAATCCGCGTTCCGTATTGAGAACCGCTTTTTTGTTGGCAAATACGATATAGTTTTCAATTGAGGTTTTATAAACTTGGTTTGCCAGTAGCAAATTTCGCATTGCTTCCAAACAATGTTGATTTTCTGGAATTGGATTTGTAAAAGTACCGCGTTTTTCCTGCTCATTTTTCATAACAACACGAACCCAGTTTTTGTCACGGCCCATTCCATAAATTGTTCCTTTGGCATTGCGGACAGTAATGAGCATGACACCGAAAAATCCAATCAAGATATGATCGATCGTTACAGATTTCTCTTTCAATGGCAAGGTTACATTGCTTAGCACACGAAAATGCCGTATTCTGGCAAAACGTTTGAGCAATTTTTCCACGCGACGAGTACCGTCAATTCCGAGACGGCGCTGATTCCATGCCAGAATCAGTTTTACTACAACAAGTGCAATTATTACGGCAGCAATTGCAGCGCCCACTATCATCCAAATGTCCATCGTATTCATGTAATGAATCCTCCTGCGTATTGTCATATAAAACTATTGTACCACAAATGCATAAAAATGAAAATAGGTTCCATACTATTATCGGCGCAAAAATTGTAAATAAACTCTGAAATTGAAGGAGGAATTCAAATGTTGGATAGAATTGCACTTGCGCTTGTCATTATCGGTGGTCTGAACTGGGGATCCATCGGAATTTTTGGTTTTGATCTGGTGGGCGCAATCTTTGGCGGCCAAGGCGCGATTTTCAGCCGAATTATCTTTGCATTGGTGGGAATCGCAGCACTGTGGTGCATTTCCTTTTTCTTTAAGAGAAATGATGTAATCGATAATTCTTAGTATTTTTCACAAATTTTGTTTCAAACGGTTTACAAGCCTTCCATTTTGCGGTAATATAAAAATAACCGTAACATGGAAGGAGTTTTTTTATGGAAAACCAAAAAATCAAACATGCAGGATTTCATCATCTTGCTCTGATTTCCTCTAATTTTGAAAAGAGCCTGCAATTCTATATCGAAGGTCTCGGATGCACCTATGTGCGCGGATGGGGCGAGGGAACCAAACGAATTGCAATGGTGGATTTTGGAAGCGGCCATATGTTGGAGATTTTTGCGCGCGGCACGGGCGAGGAGCAGCAAGAACCTCGTTTTCTGCATCTTGCCATTGCGACTCCAGATCCGGACGGTGCATATGAGACTGCTTTGAAGGCAGGTGCAGAACCCGTGGATCCTCCAAAAGATGTGGTGATCCAATCGGAAACGCCCTTCCCAGTGCGGATTGCATTTGTGAAAGGGCCGGATGGAGAGATTCTGGAATTTTTCTGTGATAAAGAATACTGGGCCCAAAATGCCTGAATTAAATTTAACTGAATTCGATAGACCGGAGGAAATCTCCGGTCTATTTTTATCCAGCCCGACGATATTTTTGACGGAGAACGATAATATGAGGGATGACTGTGCGAGATGTGCTTTTTAAAATACGAGAAGAAGACTTGCGGCTTTGAAATAATAATCCAATTGTTGATACGAGGGCAGCAAGCAATGCTGCAATAAACAAAGAGGCGATCCATTCTCCCAGAGGATGTTCCTGAAAGCCGATAAAACCACGAAAGAGAAACTGTGTTAAAAGACTGGCTGTCCATCCGGCTGGCCATACAGCAACTCGGCGGAGGCGAACATTTCCAATCCGATGTCCTTCCATATAACGAAGTGCAGCCAGAAAAATTCGTCCGCAGGTATACCATTCTAATCCCCAAACGATTAAAGTAAAAAGCATACGCATATTCAAAATCCTTTCTTCAAAACGCAATTAAAACAAATGTTCTATTGTGATTATATCATAGTTATTTTGAAATTGCAAGAGGCTTTCGAAAAAATGTTCGATTTTTGTCGAATGTTCTTGCAAGTATTTTTTGCCTGTGATACAATAATCCCAAAGGAGGAGGAAAAATGGAAAGCAGGATGATTCAAACTCCGATAGGATGGTTGACCATTTGGGCAGAAGATGAATTTCTCATCCGAATTGATTTTGGAATAAAAGGACAATCAAATTCTTGTATGTCCGTACTTCTGGATGCAGAACAGCAGCTGTGCGAATACTTTGCAAGGAAACGTCAGCAATTTGATCTGTCGCTTCGTATCACTGGAACAGAGTTTCAACGAAAGGTTTGGACGACTTTGCAGCAAATCCCATACGGACAGGTCAAAAGTTATGGCGAAATCGCCGCGCAGATTGGCAATCCGAAAGCTTGCCGTGCCGTCGGTATGGCAAACAATCGAAATCCCTTGCCGATTGTAATTCCGTGTCATCGGGTGGTTGGATCGAACGGCAGACTCGTTGGATATGCAGGAGGAATCTCGATCAAAGAAGAGCTATTACGTTTGGAGGGGGTGCGACTTTGATTCGCGAAAACTATCGAAAACGCATTCTCTCAATGGCGGAGCCGTCCTATCGGCAATTCTCATCTTCTCTGCTGCCGGGTATAGAGGGGATTCAGGGAGTACGGCTACCTTTGCTTAGGAAAATGGCGGCAGAAATGGTACGGCACGGCGAGTGGGAAGAATGGTTGTCCGTTTATTTTGACGCTTCTGACAATTGGTTTGAGGAAGATATGCTGGCGGGATTCTGCATTGCCGGAATAAAAATAGAAATATCCGAGCGGATCGAGCAAATCCGGATGTTTCTGCCGCATATCGGAAATTGGTCTGTTTGTGACAGCTTTTGTGCCAGTATGAAAACTACAGCGCGCGAAAGGGAAAATTATTGGCCTTTTCTGATGGAATGTTTGCAGGATAAAGCGGAATTTACCGTACGGGTTGGATTGATTCTGCTATTGGATCATTACTGCGTCCCGGACTGGTTTGACCGTGCTGTATCAGCGATCTGCGCCGTACAACATCCGGGATATTATGTACAAATGGGACAGGCGTGGGCGCTTTCTATGTTCTATTTTATTGGTCGGGAACGAGTCCGCCGCATTTTACAGGAAAAAATTCTGCCGGAATCGGTTTGTCGTTTGACTGTGCGGAAAATTTGCGAGTCCAGAAAATCCAGTCCTGAAGAGCGAATCGAATTACGACGGGTACTTCGGGACAAGGAGGATGAATAGAATATGATTATCAGTGCCAGCCGGCGGACGGACATTCCCGCTTTTTACGGAGAATGGATGTATCAGCGGCTGCAGGAGGGGCGTGTGCATGTTCCCAATCCATATCGGCCGCATCAGGTACGGGAAATCCTGTTTTCTCCAGAATCTATAGACTGTATTGTATTCTGGACGAAGAATCTACTGCCGTTTCTGTCCTATCTGCCGGAGATTTCCCGTATGGGATATTCATTTTATTTCCAACACACATTGACGCCATATGGCACGGATTTGGAACCTGGGATTGCGGAAAAGCGAAAAATTTTGGACGGAATGCGCCGCTTTGGCGAACATTACGGCTCAGACGCCCTTGTATGGCGCTATGATCCAATTCTGCTGAATTCGGAATGGAAAATTTCCCGTCATATCGATGCTTTTGGGCAGCTCTGCCGCGCGATGCAAGAGACAGTCGGAAGATGTGTCATAAGCTTTCTCGATCTCTATCCCGGAAGGATGAAAACCCGTTCCTTTCGGGAAATCACTCCGGAAGAAATGGAAATACTGGCGCGGGAATTTGGAAAAATTGCCGCGGAATATCGGATTCCGTTGTATACCTGCGCGGAAGCGGGAGATTATACCGCCTATGGAATTCAGCATTCCTCCTGTATTGATCCGGAACTGGCAGAAAAGGCGGCAGGCTATCCGCTCAAACTGACTGCGGATCGTTACCAGCGGACTGGATGTGGCTGTGCAGAAAGCTTGGATATCGGAATGTACGGAAGCTGCCCCCATGGATGCCGCTATTGCTATGCTTCCGGCGGAAGAAGGCTTGTATCCGAGATCCATGATCCCAATTCTCCACGGCTTTTGGGATATCCCGATAAAGAAGATTCCGTTCAAAAAGTTTTGACAGTTTCTGACAAAAAGGAACAACTCTGTCTTTTTTGAAGGACGTGAAGCTCTTCTGCCGTTTTCTTTACAAAGCACTAAAAAGGAGTGACATCTATGGGATGTATTGGAAATATTCTATGGTTTGTATTGGGCGGTTTTTTGTTGGGTCTTGGTTGGCTGCTGGCTGGAATTTTATGGTGTATCACGATTGTAGGAATTCCGATAGGAGTACAATGCTTTAAATTTGCAAAGTTGGCTTTTTTTCCATTTGGAAAGGAAATTCGGTATGGAGGGGGAGTTGGTTCTCTTCTGCTCAATATTATCTGGCTGCTGGTGAGCGGGATTCCGCTCGCATTAGAAGCGGCACTGATCGGCGTTGTTTTTTGTATTACAATTATTGGGATTCCATTCGGACTGCAATGTTTTAAAATTGCAAAATTAGCGCTCATGCCTTTTGGATCCGAAGTTGTAGAATCGATGTAACGGGAACGGATCCGTTCCCTAAAGGCCGCCTTTGACTTTTGCAAGGGCGGCTTTTTCCAGTCTGGAAACCTGTGCTTGAGAAATTCCGATTTCTTCGGATACTTCCACCTGCGTTTTTCCGCGAAAAAAACGAAGTGAAATAATTTTCTTTTCCCGATCGCTTAGTTTGGCGAAAGCTTCTCGCATTGAAATTTCATCATCCCAGTTGCTGCCACTGGAATGGTCGGAAATCTGATCCATTACATAAATCGTATCGCCTCCGTCGGAAAACACCGGCTCATAGAGAGATACCGGATCGACGATCGCCTCCAAGGCCAGTACAACATTCTCTTTAGGGAGGCTGATTTCTTCTGCAATTTCCATGACAGTTGGTTCCCGTCCTAAAGCTGCTGTCAATTTTTCACGTGCCTGCATTGCCTTGTATGCTGTATCCTTCAAAGAACGGCTGACGCGTACTGGAGCGAAGTCACGAAGGTGCCGCCGCACCTCACCAATGACCATTGGTACCGCGTATGTGGAAAATTTTACTTGCTGGTTCATGTCGAAATGGTCAATCGCTTTCATCAGGCCGATGCAGCCGACTTGAAACAAATCATCCAAATTTTCTCCCCGATTGGCAAAGCGCTGTACGACACTCAAGACAAGCCGCAGATTACCATTAATCAGTTTGGTACGGGCGGATTTATCTCCTTGCCTCATTCGTGTTAATAGAGCAATTTTTTCTTTTTCTTTTAAAACCGGCAGTTTTGCCGTATCAATTCCACAGATTTCTACTTTGTTCAGCATACGCATTCCCCCTCACTGCCGTTTTTTCGGCAATGACAGTATGGGCTGTTTTTGAAAAAATACTCAGATTTCATATATGGAATGTGTTTTGGAAGAAAATCATTGCATTTTATCAAAATTCTGGTATACTGAAAAGAAAGAATATCAAATGGAGTACAGGAGGATATTATGAGCCGATTGACATTTGATGCAAAACAGTTTTATTTGGATGGGAAACCCTTCCGTATACTCTCAGGTACCATTCATTATTTTCGCGTTGTGCCGGAATATTGGGAAGACCGCCTGAAAAAGCTTCGCGCCTGCGGATTTAATACAGTAGAAACCTATACCTGTTGGAATCTGCACGAACGCCGTGAAGGAGAGTTTAATTTTACCGGGAATCTGGATATCGCACGGTTTATCCGTACCGCACAAGATCTGGGGTTGTATGTAATTTTGCGGCCAGGCCCATATATCTGTGCAGAATTGGAGTTTGGCGGACTGCCGTCGTGGCTGCTGACCTATCCAAAGATGCATCTGCGTTGCTGCGATCCAGACTTTTTGGAGAAGGTATCTCGTTATTATCGGCGTCTGTTTGCAGAAATCCGTCCGTATTTGGGAGAAAACGGCGGGAATGTGATTGCTGTTCAGGTAGAAAACGAATATGGCAGCTATGGAAATGATAAGGATTATCTGCGGGCAGTTGCCAAAATTTATGAAGAGAACGATATTCGGGAGTTGTACTTCACTTCAGACGGTACTAATGACTTAATGCTGGGCGGCGGAACTCTTCCGGAATACCTAGCGACAGCCAATTTTGGAAGCCGCGGCAAAGAAAATTTTGATGCGTTGCGCCGTTTCCGCCCCAATCAGCCGGTGATGTGTACGGAATTTTGGAACGGCTGGTTTGATCATTGGTACGAAGCGCATCATGTCCGGGAAGGGGATGACACCGCCCAGACATTCGAGGAAATGCTGACAGATGGCGGATCTGTGAATTTCTACATGTTCCATGGAGGTACCAATTTTGGTTTTATGAATGGGGCCAATTATGCGGAACATTATCAACCTACCGTGACAAGCTATGATTATGATGCCCCGGTAAGTGAGAATGGAGATCTGACTCCTAAATATTTCGCCATTCGGGAAGTGATTGCAAAGCATTTTGGAAATGTTCCGGATATTCCGGTAGAGAATCTTCCGAAAAAATCCTATGGAAAAGTGATGTTGTCACAGCAGGCCAGTCTGTTTGCGAATAAACCGGAACCAATTTGCTGTGCTCATACTCGGACTATGGAGGAATTGGGGCAGGACTTTGGCTTTGTTCTGTACGAAACGACGGTCAAGGGGCCGGTAGAAGAGTCTGAGGTAATCATTGACGGCTTGCATGACCGTGCAATTCTGTATCTGAACGGTCAAAAAGCCGGCATTAAAGAGCGCACCGGACACTGGAATGACGCAGTAAAGATCCACCTCAAAAATGGTGAAACTGCGAAATTATCTCTTTTGGTAGAAAATATGGGGCGTGTCAATTATGGACCCAAGCTGCGGGATGAGAAGGGGATTCTGCACGGTGTCAAAGTCGGATATCAGTATCAGTTCGGCTGGGAGATGTATCGTTTTCCCTGTGACGATTTGAGCGGGCTTCATTATGAACAAGAACTAGACAGTCGGGACTGTCCTGCATTTTTGAAAGGTACTTTTCAAGTTTCAGAAAAAGCGGATACATTTGTCCGGCTGGATGGATTCACAAAGGGTTGCGTTTACATTAACGGCTTTAATTTGGGACGCTATTGGAATACTGCCGGGCCGCAAAAAACTTTATATTTGCCTGCTCCGCTGCTGCGGGAAGGCGAGAATGAACTGGTGGTATTAGAACTGGAAGGATTTGAAAAGCCGGAAATTCTTTTGACCGATGAACGCGATCTCGGCTAAGAAAGGAATGTTATAAAGCATGGAAAAAACACTGATTTATCAGAATCCGCTGGAAAAGGCCTCGGATGTGGAAGGTTTTGTGATGGAGGGAGAGGCGTCAGTGACCTTTGAGAATGGCAGAATGCAGATGAAAAACCTGCTGGATCCCTCCCTCGGACAAAAATCCAATTTTGTCTACTGGTGCCCGGAAATATTTCCGGCTGATGTAGAAATCACATGGGATTTTTATCCGCTGCAGGAACCGGGGCTCTGTATGCTGTTTTTTGCCGCAACCGGAATACATGGAGAGGATTTGTTTGACCCTTCGCTGGCAAAACGGGACGGTCAATATCGCGGTTATCACAGCGGGGATATCAATGCCTTTCATGTCTCTTATTTTCGCCGTAAACAGGCAGACGAACGAGCATTTCACACCTGCAATCTGCGGAAAAGTAAAGGATTTTATTTGGTAGCACAGGGAGCAGATCCGATTCCAGATGCAGACGAGGCGGTAAATCCTTATCATATTCGGCTAATAAAGAAAGGAAATGAAATTCGCTTTCTGATAAATGATCTGGAAAGCTTCCGGTTTGTAGATGATGGAACAACCTATGGTCCGTTATTTGGAGGCGGACGCATTGGTTTCCGTCAAATGGCGCCGATGATTGCGGAATATTCCAATCTTTGTGTCTATGCAATATAGAAAAATCCCCTTCCGGATTCGGAAGGGGATTTATTTTGATATGGTTCAAAAAATCAGCGACATTTTCCAGATGCATCCAAAAGTTTGATATAGAGGCCGCCGATTACTGTGCGGTGCTGGAAATGAATATGACATGCTGTAATGGTATTATACCAGTCTGTCATGGGCACGCGGGAAGTCGAGTAGTGATAGGTCTTCCAAAGGGGCTCAATAAATGCTTCAAAATCCTCCTTATCCTGTGCCAAAGTAGCTGTCCACACAAGCCAATCCGATTTGGTATAACTTTCGCGATTATCGAGCGGCATTCCATAAGGATTGATTCGTTTTGCGTAGCTGGCAAATTCCGAAGCAATTACTTCAGCAGGGAAGATATCAAATCCCATCACCTTATCCCAGACTACATTATATTTCATGCTGAAGGTATCAGGGCGATCAAAAGCCAACCGGAAACTTCCATCTCCATTGGCAGCAGTTTTGATCCATGTTGCAGCCATTTCGCGTGCAGCTCGATCATAATCAGCTGCTTCCTTTTCCTTGCCTAACATGGTGAAAATACGGGATAATCCTGCTAATCCCATAATCGCTTTCAGGGAAAGATTGCAATTGTGTGCCAGATGTCCCGCAAAATCATCCGTACAAAGCTGATTTGCCGGATCGGTTCCATTTTCCAGCAGATATTTTGCCCAATCGCAGAGGGTATCCAGATGTGCAGCAGCAAAGGAAGCATCATGATCCGCCGCACAAGCAGCTGCCATCATGACCAGCATATTTCCGCATTCTTCAACCGGCATTTGATGCTCCGGATCTGTTCCGTTAGAGTAAACTTGTCCGTTCAGCAGGGGATACTGGCCGACGTCATGTGGTGCAAAGTCGAAAGGCCATACCGGGCTGGCAGCATAACGGAAAATTGGCCGCATCATTCCACGAACCAGTTCCGGATTGTAAAGAAGGAAGAAGGGAATCGAGGGATAGCTGACGTCTACAGTTGCAGCACATCCATTGGAGAAACATTCCTTGGAAATATACAAAATGTCACCGTTGGAATCCAACACAAGTTTATGAGCGGCAAGAACCTGACGGCAGGCGAGAAGCAGCATTTCCGCATACTTTTCTCCGCCGGCTTTGACCGCGTCACAGTACAACCGCTGAGAAAATGCCGCACATTTATCCACCATTTCATCAAAATCCGCATAAGCCTCACAAATTGCGGTTTCGATTGTTTTACCGTTACGGTTCCACCAAGATTTTAAATGATCTCCAAAATAAACGATACTTTCGATATCATCATAAGAGAACGTAAACAACGCCTGGTGAAGGGAGACGTCAGCAGAAGCTGTAAGCCAAGTCATTTCGTCCGATTCGGCACAGACATTGGCGGAATCACCTTTGACAGCAAGATAGAAATATCCCCAATTGATGCGGATATCATCGCCGCTTTTCGCAAGGATGGGTTGATCTTTGCTTCCCATTTTCGCAGCTGGAATGCCATCTGCAATGGAAAGAGTTTCAGAAACAACCGGCATTTCACCTTTTTGATTTAGGCAGAGTTCCTCACTGGCACGGATCGTAACAGCAACCTGATGCTGTTTCCCATCCAGGCTTTCAGCACAAATTTTGAGATAGGAAACCGGCCGGGTCAAATGCTCATAGTCGTCCGGAATGAGAGGGGTGAGGAAAAACAGATTCAGTCGGACTCCTGCCGCTTCCATCCGAACCAGGGTGGAGAAGGCCTCTACATCTACCATTGTCTGTTTCATGGCAGGTGCATCTCCTTCGCCAAGAAAGCGGAAAATCTGTCCGTCAATACAGGCTGTTCCGACAATAGAATTGGGTTTGCTGGTCCAGTGACATGGCATTTTATCCGTAAGATGGTCTGCCGGAGACCAGATGCTAAAATAGGGATCTACGGTAATCAAAGGGAGAGCGGGCGGACGAAGTTTCATAAGGGATTCCTCCTGATTCTTGACATTTTTTTATTTTCAGGATACACTTTTTATAGGAAAAAAACAAGCGGAAAAACGATTTAAAAAGTGAGGAATCCAATTTGAAAGAAGATTTATATTTTGTGCCGGGCGGAAATGAAATCTTTACAATTGAATTGGCGGGGAAGTCCTGGTGTGACGGAAGTTATCGGATTGAACGTCAAAAATCAGAAATCTGGGTATTAGAACAAGTATTACATGGAACAGGAACAGTTTGTGTAGACGGGATTGCCTGCTCTGCGGAGGCAGGGGATGTCTATCTCCTTCCTGCTGGAAGCCATCATCTCTACTATGCTGATCCTGTAGATCCCTGGGAGAAAATATTCTGGAATCTTCAGGGAACATTACCGGAGATGTTGTTTTCTGTATATGGCCTTCGTGGAATGGTTCTGTTCCCCAAAAGCGGAACGGAATCCCTTTTCGAAGATTTTTACAACCGCCTGTGCAAATCCGTCCGTGAGCCGGACTTTATCCAGCAGGCTGTGTTGATTCTGCATCAAATCTGTATGAAACTGCATTCCACCATGGAACAACCATTCCCACTGGAGGCCGTACAGATGCGAAATTATCTGGATCAAAATCTTCATCGGCTAGTTTCCATCGGAGAACTGGCAGGAAGTATTTATCGATCTGCTGACTATGCAAACCGATTATTCCGCAATACATATGGAATCACCCCTTATGCCTATTTACTGGAACGAAAAATGGAACTGGCCTGCCGTCTGCTGGAAAGCAGCGCAATGCCGATTCGAGAAATTGCAGCGCGGCTGGGGTATGACGATGCCCAATATTTTTCCGGTCTATTTAAGCAGCGAAAGGGTGTCCCGCCTTCTTTTTGGCGAAAGGGAATTTTGTCTGAAAAAACCGGAGAAAAGTAATAGAAGCAGATAAAAAACAAGAGTTAATACAATTCGCACGGTAATATCCGGTACAGGATTCAATGGTGGCAGACAGTTTGTGAGAAAAGAACTTGCGTTGCAGGAAATGGTGATGAATACAGCTGGTACAAGAATCCATTCGACTGGACGAATATGAAGATCTGTTACAGTCGCAAGCCGCGCCAAGCTCAGGGTAGAATTTAGGAAAGTGCTGGCAAACATTACAACGATATAGCCATTGACTCCATACAATGGCAGCAAAAACCATAACATACAAATACTCATTGCAGAATCAAGAATACTATACCGAAGGACACTGACCTGTTCATCCAACCCCTTGAGCATAGCATCTGCTACATTGTCCAGATACATCAGCGGCGTGAGGGGTGCCAAAAGTCCCAGCATACTTCCGACGCTGTTGTCCCGATAAACAGCCCACCCCAGTTGTTCCGAAAAAAACACAAAAATTCCCGTCATTGCAGCCGAAAATAACAGGGTATAACGTAAAACTTTCGCGGTAATCCGGCTAATTCGTGCCTGATCCCCCTTTGCTCGTGCTTCTGCAATTTCCGGAACAAGCAGGCTGGAAAAAGAAGTCAGAAAAGCAGCCGGAAAGGTAAGTACCGGCATTACCATAGCTTCGGTCATTCCGTACTGCGCAAGGGCGCTGGCACCGGAAGCACCATATTTGCGGAAGCCGCGCGGAATCAGCAGATTTTCAATGGTCCGCAGAGTGGATTTCAGATAAGTACTGAGGGCAACCGGAACCGTGATTCGAAGCATGCGGCGAGTAATATCGGGAGAAGATTTGCGCTGAAAATGACGATGTGCCTTATCCCGTAAATAAAGTGCCAGAGAAAATAGAAATGAGATTAGTTCTCCGCCTAGACATCCTAAAGCAGCTGCTGCACAGGCAAGGGTCAGATTCCCTTCTGGCACAAAGCAAGAAAAGGCACAGATGGATACCGCCATATGAGCCACTTGCTCGACCATTTGTCCAGCAGAGGATTTTCCAGCCATTCGCAGTGCAAAAAAATATCCTCGCAAGCTGGAAGAAAATGCCATAAACGGCAGAGCGAGGGCAAGAATTCGCAGGGAAAGAACCGTTCTGGAATCACCCAGCAAAAAAACACCTACAAACTCTGACGAAAAAAATAGTGCAAACATGGCAATGAAACTAACCAAAAGTCCATATCGCATACATTTGCGCATGGCATCATCTGCACCCGCATAGTTTGCGGCGGCAACTTCCTCTGCAACCAAACGTGTCACCGTCAGGTAAATTCCGGAAGTTGCAAACGTAGAGGCTAAGCCATAAACCGTTGCGGTCAGCTGGAATAATCCCATTCCTTCTGCACCCATTTTTCCGGAGAGATAGACACCAAACGACAAACCCAGCGTACGCATAGCAAATGAGCCTGCCATCAAAATCAGCGCATTTTGAAAAAAAAGACGTTTCCGGCTCTTTTTTCCGCCAAAAAAATTCAGATTCATATCCAATCCCCCTGTCCATATGGGAAAGTATATGAATCTGATCTTGAAAAAAGACTGTTTCGGAGGCAATTATGCCTTCGGCTTTTTCATAGTAAGAGAAATTCGCTTCTTCTTCATATCAACATCGAGCACCCAAACCGTTACAACATCGCCTACCTTAACTGCATCCAGCGGATGACGGATAAAGCGATCACTGATCTGGGAAATGTGTACCAATCCATCCTGATGTACGCCGATGTCGACAAAGACGCCAAAGTCAATGGCATTGCGCACCGTTCCTTTCAGTTCCATTCCCGGTTTCAGGTCTTTCATTTCCATGACATCAGTGCGGAGCAGGGGAGGCGGCAATTCATCACGGGGGTCGCGTCCGGGTTTCATCAATTCCTCCATAATATCACGCAGGGTAGGAAGGCCGATTCCCAGTTCTTCTGCAAGGGCCTTTAAGCCCTTTTCCTCAGCACGGGATTTCAGTTCGGACAAAGCCTGTTTTTCAACATCATCCAGCGTATAGCCACAGGCTTTCA
Source organism: Candidatus Merdivicinus sp. (assembly GCA_050943495.1). Taxonomy (GTDB): domain Bacteria; phylum Bacillota; class Clostridia; order Oscillospirales; family Ruminococcaceae; genus Merdivicinus. Next base: position 202,859 of record JBMNPH010000002.1, on the reverse strand, counting down.
GCAATCCCTCTGCAGCATGATAGGATTCCGGATGAACACCGGTATTATCTAGAATGGATTTTCCGCCTGAAATTCGAAGGAAACCTGCACACTGTTCAAAAGCTTTCGCACCGAGCTTCGAAACTTTTTTCAGCTGATTACGGTCAGTGAAACGGCCATTTTCCTCTCGATATGCCACAATATTCCGGGCAACTGCAGCATTTACGCCGGATACACGAGCAAGAAGCGGCTGGGACGCTGTATTCAGATCAACACCGACTCCGTTTACACAGGATTCCACCACGCCGTCGAGCGCCTCACCCAATTGTTTCTGAGGCATATCATGTTGATATTGTCCCACGCCAATTGCTTTTGGATCAATTTTAACCAGCTCTGCAAGCGGATCCTGCAGACGACGTGCGATCGAAACTGCGGAACGAAGGGAAACATCAAATTGCGGGAATTCCTCTGCCCCCAATTTGGATGCAGAATAAACCGATGCGCCTGCCTCAGATACAATCATGTAAGAGACTTTTTCCGGAATCTCACGCAGCATTTCTGCAATAAATTGCTCGCTTTCACGGGAAGCAGTCCCATTTCCGATTGCTATAACTGAAACACCATATTTTCGGATAAGCGCTGTCAGTGTTTTTTTAGCGCCGACTGTATCATTGTGTGGCATGGTCGGATACACAACGGTGGTATCCAATACCTTACCGGTTCCGTCAACCACTGCAATTTTACATCCGGTTCGGAACGCCGGATCAAATCCGAGTGTAACTGCATTGCGAACAGGTGGCTGAAGCAGCAGCTGGCGCAAATTTTCAGAAAAGACATGAATCGCACCCGTCGATGCTGTTTCGGAAAGTTGACTGCGAATTTCACGTTCGATAGCCGGATAAATCAATCGGGAAAAACTGTCAGCACAGGCATTTGCCACAATTTGAGCAGATGCGGTATTATTTTTTGTAAATTTCTTTTGAAGTGCCGTGATGACAGCCGAATCTTCAATCTTAATTGATACGCGCAGAATTCCTTCCCGTTCCCCACGTTCAATCGCCAAAATTCGATGCCCTGCCACTTTGTTGACAGGTTCAGAAAAATCGTAGTAGTTTTCGTATACCGAATTTTCTTCTGGATTCACTGCCTTGGAATATAGAATACCAGTACGGAAGGTAAATGTGCGCAACTCTTTTCGAAGAGCAGCATTATCCGCAATATCTTCCGAAATAATATCCTGTGCACCAGCAATTGCATCTTCTGCGGTAGAAACGCCTTTTTCTTCGGATATAAACTCCATTGCTTTGACGGCAGGATCGCCGGCTTGCTGCAGAAAGATCCAAGCAGCCAGCGGTTCCAGTCCCTTTTCACGCGCAACCGAGGCTCTTGTTTTTCGTTTTGGGCGGAAAGGGCGGTAAATATCTTCCAATTCTGTAAGAGCTTTAGCCTTATCCAAGGCAATTGTAATCTCTTCGGTCAGTTTTTCTTGATTCTCAATTGCAGTACGAATTTCTTCCCGTCGTTTCTCAAAATTGCGCAGGTATTCCAAACGTTCCTGCAACTGGCGCAAAATCTGATCATCCAATGAGCCAGTTGCTTCCTTCCGATATCGTGCAATAAACGGGATAGTGTTCCCGGCATCCATCAGTTCCACAGCACTGGTTACTTGTGTTATGGGAATCTGCAATTCTTCTGAAAGTTGTGCTAAAATATTGATCATATAATGTCCTTTCCATCATTTCATTACAAAAGGACGGGATAAGATATCCTTACCCCGTCCCATTTTGCATCAATAATCAAGATCCGGTGTCTCACCATTCAGCAACTTTTCAATATTTTGCCGCAGTCGGGTGATGTAAGCGATACGGGAGGTGAAATCAATATCACCATTCAAGCCCAGTGCCATTTGCCGTTCTGAAATCTGATAGAAATCAACGGTATCGGTATAGTTGGGATCATCATGATAATGATAAGTAATGCTGGCAATATGTTCACCAGTTTGTGCATCATGATTGATCTCTTCTGCAGGAGCCGAGATGAGATACTGATACATTTTACGGAAATTGTCCACATCGATTTCCTGATCCTCGTAAAGAACGCGCTCTAATGTTGGTTCTTCTGCCTCTTCTCCCTCAGCGGGTTCCTCTGGCTCGGAAAGTTCCATTTTGAAGGTGTAGGTTTGACCATCCACCATCAAATCAATCTGAGAAACATCATCGATATAGGGGAGGAAAATCAGAGAAGAGAACATTTTCGTGAGATCAATGCTGATCCACGGCAGACTATCCTCCGCAACAACAAAGACCACATCTTTGCCGTCCGTCATGACATATCGTCCGCCATTTCCATCCGAATTTCCGACCACCAGATGGAAATCTTCTCCATCTCGATTAAAGTCTACAACTGCATAAGGTTCCGCCAGTCCGTATGTGGCAATGGCTTCTTCATCGGGATGGATTGCAGCAACCGAAGTAGCAGTGACTGCATTAATTGCTTCTCGGATAGTTGTAGTATTTTCAGTATGAAGAGATGCATTAACCGGGCTAGTAATTTGCCAGTTTGATCCACCCATGCCATAGCTTGCCATTTCTTCGTTGTATTCACCCAATACAAAGGTAAAAGGAGTATCGCCAAGTGTTTCCGTCAAGGAACCGCCGACAATAGACATTGAACGAAGTTCCGGTTCTGTTTGTGCAGCTTCTGATTCTGTTGTTTCAGGTGCGACCCAGGTTTCTACAACAGTGGTATCGACGAAATCAGTCAGCACAAGGTCAGCATATGGGGCAGTAGTAGAAGACATTGCATAAACTGCCGGGTCATCGTTTACCATACCATAGCATCCTGTACCAGTCGGCAATGTATCACCGAGATATAGAATGTTAGAAGTGCCGTCTGTATAAGTGACTGTGATCGTGGACCGCGGCTGATCCAATCCATATTTAGCAAGATCAGCAGGGGATTCCTCTACCAACTGGTTAGCATAAACAGAATCAAAATCACCAAAAGCAGTTGAAGCTTTGGTATTCATGTCAATTCCATCCAGCCCCTCAACCGTATAAACCGGATCTTCTTCCTCAGTAGCAGGCTGTTCACAATGAAGATTTAAGGTACCCGCTTCATTTTCAAGTTGGATATCAGTTAATTCAGACTCTTCCCGAGTAAAGAGTTCCACGCTTGTAGATGTATAAGATACAGTGGAAGATTCTTCTGTCTCGGTGCTTGCCTGCGGCATAAATTTCAGCACCAGCAGGACTCCCACCAGCAAAATCAAGACGATTCCGCCGATAATAAGGTTTCTGATTCTTTTATTCACGATTACTTATTCCTCCTGCGCATCCACACCGTGGCACCAATGATAAGAACTATAATGGGCAGCACAAACTGTGCCAAAGCGCCAATCGTATTAACCTGACTCTGATTAATACCCAGAGAGCTCGTACCTACTGTTTTCGGTACAATGGAAATACCCTCTTCTTTATCACAAACATAGTTTGCTGCATTCAGGACAAAATCACCGTTATTGATCGCTGCGAAGCTGAGGAAACTTTCATGCACCATATCCACAGAACCAAAAGCGAGAACAGTTGAGGTAAGTGCAGTAGTTTGATCATATTTCACACGAGAACCGGCCATTGCTGTAATATAGGAGTCTTTGACGCCATCCGTATTGGGATCCCAGTTAGAATCTGAACTGCCCATTGCATCGGACGGTACAACAACAACAGAATCATATGTTTTGAGCAAAACAGTTGTCGAACGATTGGAAGACGTACCGCTTTCACCAAAGGCAGAGGAGAGCGGACGGCTCATCGGAACTAAAACCGGCAACTCTGTAGTAGCAAGATTTTCCGTGTAAGTTTCATCGCCATATTCTTGTAGAGTATAGGAAGGATTAAAATAAATTTTGCTGGTATCTGTTTCATACAAATAGCCATCACCGACAACAATACCCCATTCTGAGAGGAATTCTTCCAGAAGCGGAAGCTCCGGCTGATTAACTGATGCAAAATACATCAAATTCTTACCGAATTGTCCGTCATTATCCAGGAATGCATCCAACTTGTCAAGCTCATTGGTGGAAAGATCCACAGTAGGCGCTGCCAGAATCGCCATCGTATAATCCGAAATATCACCGGTCATCAGATCCACTTCTTCCACCACATATCCGTTGGAGGAGAGGATGTCAGTCAGTGAAGAAACATCTGTTGTACCAAATCCGGTCAGGACTGCGACAGTGGGGGGATTGGCATCTGTGACATTCATAATGGCACTAGTCATAGCCTGTTCTGCTGCCGAAGAAGTAATATAGGTGCTGCCGGATTGCTGATCGTACTGAGTATTAAACAAATCGTATGCAGTTAAAAGCTGATAGCGGTCTCCGCATTCTACGATAATCTGTCCAGTTGAGAGAGTTTCTTTGGGATATTTCTGCTGAAGTTCCGGATTCGATAGGAGGTCAATATAACGAACCGTTATATGATCCGAATATTTTTCATACTTTTCAATGACTTCATAAGCCTGCCGATAGTAATCATTTTGATTTTTAAAGGATTCTTCTTCCCAAAGGACATTTACAACAACTTCTGCATCCAAATCCTTGATATAATCAATGGAAGGCTGAGTAAGTTCGAAAATATTATCTTCTGTCAGGTCGATATCCATCGGGAAACGCTCTACCAACATCCCAACAATGATATTGACCAATACAACAACCGCAACAAAGCCAATCGCCATAGCGGTTGCAAGGGAGCCATATTTCAGGCGTCGTTTATTCACTGAAAATTTCAATTTCATATGATTCCTGCTCCTTTTTCATTATCATAAAAAATGGGATCAACCCCAGCGACGTTTTTCCAGCACACGCACTGTAAAGAAATTAAATACCACAGCAATGCTGACAAAGAACAGGATGTTGGAGATGTTCAAAATACCTTGGACGAAATCGTTGTAACGATTCATGAAGGAGAGTTGTGTAATGATTGTTGAGATCTGAGTAATAGGGATCAGAGAAGCAAATCCATCAATCATAAGGATGAACATCATAACTGCAAAACTTCCCACTGCCGCAATCAGCTGATTTTCTGTCAGGGAAGAGATAAACACGCCGATGGATACCAAAGCAGCGCCGAGAAGAAGTGCACCTAAGATATTACCGATTACAACCGGCCATTCTGGGACTGCAAATGCAGCCAATATCAAAGAGTAGACGACCGTAACTGCCAAGGCAATACAGTACATGATAAAAGCAGCCAAAAATTTTCCAGCAACCAGACTCGGAAGATTAACCGGTGCAGTCAAAAGCAGCTGATCGGTTTTCTGCTTCATATCTTCACTCATAGAGCGCATGGTCAGAAGAGGAATAATGAAAATTAATACAGTAAACAGAGAACTAAAAACATAAGTAATATCCGTTGTGTTTGCAGCAAGAACGCTGGTGAAAAACATACCGGAAAAGAAATAGAATACGGCAAGAAAAATATAGCCGATAGGGGAGGTGAAGTAGTTGGACAACTCCCTTTTCAGAATTGCGGTCATGCGTCTATACCTCCATCAGTTTTTTTGTCGGAAGAACTGTCCTGAGTCAACTGGAGGAAGATATCCTCGAGGGTCAGTTCGGTTGTCTTTAAGCCAAGCAGGGGATAATTGCGTTCTGTAAGACGTTTAAAAAGATCTCGACGGATATCCGATCCTGGTTCCGCTTCAATGGAGAATTCAAAAACGCCATTTTCTTTCTGTCCCAGAGATTGCACCTCAATAACGCCGCCAATACCTGCGATAAGTTTCTGAACTTCATCTTCCGGTCCTTCAATCCGGGCAATGTAGCGGAAATCATCGGTCAAATTATGAGAAAGGTTTTCGGCAGTATCATCCGCCACGATCTTACCTTTATTAATGACCACAACTCGATCGCAGACAGCCTGTACTTCCGGCAGAATGTGGGAAGACAGAATAATTGTATGTCTCTGACCAAGTGCTTTGATCAGATTTCGAATTTCAATAATCTGTTTCGGGTCAAGTCCAACAGTCGGCTCGTCCAGGATCAGGACTTCCGGATTACCGATCAGAGCCTGAGCCAAACCAACACGCTGGCGGTATCCTTTAGAAAGGTTTTTGATAATACGTTTCTGCACATCGGTAATTTTTACACGACGGCAAATATCATCGATATGAGCTTTCATCGGCTGGCGTGCCTTCTTCAGCTGATACACGAACTCCAGATATTCCTGAACGGTCATATCCAGATACAGCGGAGGATGTTCTGGCAGATAGCCGATATGTTTTTTCGCCTCAATCGGATCGTCAAGAATATCGTGGCCATCAATTTTTGCTGAGCCGGAGGTGGAAGAAATATATCCGGTAAGGATATTCATTGTTGTCGATTTTCCGGCACCATTCGGCCCCAAAAATCCTAAGATTTCACCTTGATTCACGGTAAAGCTGATGTCGTTGACAGCATGCTTGTTTCCGTAGCTCTTGGTGAGGTTTTTTACCTCGATCATTCCAAAAACTCCATTCCTGTAATGTGATGATTTTCCGCAACTCCCGTAAGGATGCACCTGCTCATAAAAAGATACCGGAGAAAAACTTCTGCGGTATCGAACGGGAAACGACAGCGAAATGCTGATATTATGTTGTACCGTTTGGGCAAAAGTGTCAAGTTTTACAGGATAGTCCCGGTTGTTTTTTTATTATAACACAAAAAAATTCATTTGACAACTATTATATGGTGAAAAATAAGTGACGGCTATGTGAAAGGATCTTCACACAACCGTCACATTTATGCTTATTTACCTAAAGGATAGGCGCCACCGTGGAGCGGAGGATAAAGGCTTGCACGCTCATGTCGGATTTCGCCATCAAAGGTCAACTCATAAACTGTAACATTCGCAATAGGATCGGGATCGGGTGTTTTTATAATAATCCGCTGATGTTCCTGCTTGAATTGTACAGAAGTGCCATCTGAAAGCAAGCGTACAGATTTTAAAGGCGTCGCAAAACCGCCCAAAATCAATTCACCCCGCGGAGGTGCAATCCGATTCCAAACATACAGATGTTCTCCGTCCCACGTGACGACCGAAGTTCCATTCGGAGTACCATGACAGGGGGAGGGCATTTTTTTGCCATAAACAGCAGCACCGTTTTTCTCCAGCCATTTTCCGACGGTAGTCAGCGGTTCAATTGCATCAGAGGGTACGGATCCATCTGGAGCAGGCCCGATATTCAGCAGAAGATTCCCACCGCCGGATGTGACCTGTGCAAGCATCTTCAGAATCGTCTGCGCATTATAGCAGTACGGCTGAGCCTGTACAGGATCGATGTAACCCCAGCTGATACCATTGAAAGTCATACATGCTTCCCAGTCTTTGCCCGAAGCAACAATCTGTTCTTCCGGAGTTGAAAAATCTTCATCCAACCGACTGCGATTATTAATGATAATATCCGGCTGCAATTCTCGAAGTTTCTGGTTGCGAGTAAGGGAATCCCATCCTTCCCAGTTTTCCATCGGACGGGCGACATCATACCAGAGAATGTCAATTTTACCGTAATTGGTGAGCAATTCGCGATTCAATTCCCAGATATAATCGGTAAAACGCTTGCGTGCTTCTGTGTCATACGCTGCACGCCCGCCATCGGGATGATGCCAGTCCATCAGAGAAGTATAAAAACCAATTTTCAAATCAAACTCCCGGCATGCATCCACAAATTCGCGCACAATATCCCGCTTGCAGCCATAATTAACGGAATTGTACGGGTTTACCTTGGAATCCCACAGGCTGAAACCTTCATGATGACGAGTCGTCAGCACCATGTATTTCATGCCAGCTTTTTTGGCCAGTTCCGCCCACTTGCGAGGCGCACCGGGCTCAGGCAGGAAGGTATCCGCCAATTTTTCATATTCCTTCACATCCCAGTTTTCCAGCGCCATTGCCCATTCATTAGCACCCAGCTGAGAATAAAGTCCGAAATGAATGAACATTCCGAACCGTGCCTCACGCCACCACTGCATGCGCCGATCACGGCTTGCGTTTACCTGCTGCTCATAATCGTATTTGCTGATAATTTCTGCCATTGCAATCCCTCCAAACATCGTGGGGAATCAAACGTTTTATCCCCTTTTGATGTTAAGATACCGCATTCTCACCGGAATGTCAATGAAATCTGAAAAAAGGATAAATACTGCTGAATTTTATGAATTAAGCAAGCCATTCCATCCCATTTTCTATCTCTGTAAATCCCAACTTCTGATAAAGTTTTCTCCCCTGATCCGTTGCATTAAGCCAGATGCGTCCAATCCCATATTCCCGCATATCAGCCTGAATCTGCTGGATCAGCTCTGTTGCAAGGCCGTTTCCGCGATACTGGGGCAATGTATATACATTGAGCAAATAAGCCTCCTTTCCCGTCAGATTTTCAGCATAGGGAAGTCGCTGAAAGAGACACACTGATGCACAGGCGGCCAGGGCGCCATCTTCCTCAACACCTCCCCAACAGAACAAGGTCTTTCCGATTTCACGAAAAAAGTATTCACCCGTAGCATTCTGCAAAGCTGTATTGCCTGATGATTCCCCTAGTTCCAGAAACAACTGCATCCGCAAGCGGACAAATTCTGTACAATCCTCTCGGGTCAACTGACGTATTTTCATATAAAAAATCAACTCTTTTCCATATTATTTTTGCGTTTTTTAATTATAGCATCGGTATAAAAGCATGTCAACGAAGATCTTCTGTAAAAAAGAATAATCCGATTAAAACAGACATAGGATGTAGCATTCGGCAAACAAGCGCCAGATCACGGAGAAATCAAAGAAAGGAGGTTTTTCATCTGCCGGATGATGAAAAATCGCAGAAGGATATGAGAGAATTTCAACCAGAAGGATTCCTCTATGAATTACCGGAAAACCGCGCCAAATGCCATTCGCTAAACCGCTTGCGGGAAGCAATGTCAACCGGTGAAATTTTGGAGGCACGTGCAGCTGTTTGCGATAGCTGCCACAATTTAATCGTAGATTTAGGGGGCGGGATCAAGGGGATTATTCCGCGGGAAGAGTGTGCACTAGGGATTGCGGAAGGAACTGTCCGAGATATAGCCATTTTATCCCGTGTAAACAAACCTGTCTGCTTTATGGTCACTGGATTCCGGGAAGAAATGGACGGACAGCTTCGCCCCATACTTTCACGCCGGAAAGCACAGGAACGTTGTCGAATGGAATGGCATCGTTTTCTGCGGCCAGGTGACATACTTCCGGCGCGGGTTACCCATTTGGAACAATTCGGCGCCTTTGTGGATATTGGATGCGGGATTATTTCTCTTCTCCCGATTGATGCTATATCCATCTCACGGATTTCTCATCCGAGAGACCGCTTTGAAGTGGGGCAAGATATTTTTGCCATTGTTAAGAGTATTGAAGGAGATCGGATCACTTTAAGTCATCGGGAGTTACTGGGGAATTGGGAAGAAAATGCAGCTTTATTTGAAGCAGGGGAGACAGTCAGCGGAATCGTTCGATCAGTAGAGGAATATGGCATTTTTGTAGAACTGACACCTAATCTTGCCGGACTTGCGGAAAGGCGGGAAAATGTCTTTCCGGGTCAAATGGCGAGTGTCTACATCAAAAGCATTTTGCCAGACAAAATGAAAATTAAGCTGATTTTGATTGACGCATTTCATGAAAAATGCCCGCCAGCCCCGATCCGCTATTATCAGACCAGCGGACGAATGGATCGCTGGACTTATTCCACTCCGGAAAGTGGTAAGACTATTGAAACGGTTTTTACTGATTCCGAATAGAAAAAAGGCGTACTGCTTAGTAACAGTACGCCTTTTTCTTAGAAATATGTTCTCAGTCTTCCAATGACAGGGCAATTCCCTGATCTGCTGAATCTCGCAATTTCAGACAAATATAAGTGCTGTACAAACCATCTCCATCATCCGCCGGCAAATTTTGCTGAATCCGCCGTAAGAACTCGCCAAAAAGATCTGGGGTGGGGAGGGGATCAATCATACGCGGACCGTTTGCATCAATTATTGAAAGCTTTTCATCGATAATCTCTAGAATACCATCGGTACCGACAATTCGGATTCGGTCATCGCCATGAGTCGGAGCGGCTGCTGGCCGATAGTAGTCTGTATTGACACTAGCCAAAATATCATCTTCCAACTCCAAATTACAGAGGGAAATCATTTCCAGATCACCGTTCCCATAGTTGCAGGCGCTGTTGTGACGTGAAAAAACGGAACGGCACTTTTTACCGGTAAGCCAGAGAATCATATCCAGCATGTGAATGGAAACCCATGGGGTCAGGCCGCCAAACTGATCACGATGGCTAAAAAATTCCGGACGTTTGCCAAGCCGATACGATTTTTGCGCATTGATGAGTCGAACCTGTCCGATTACACCCTCCCGAATCAGCTGGCGGGCTGTATAATATGCCGGCTCATAACGAGTTGTAAACATTGCACCGAGTTTCGCAGAGCTTTCTGCAGCTGCCTTTCGAAGTGCTTCTAGATCCTCCAAAGTTGTAGCAACCGGTTTATCCATATAGACATGAATGCCGCGTTTCAACGCTTCGATTGCCATTTTGGCATGATCGCAAAACATTCCGTCAATTACAGCAAGATCCGGCTTGGTCTGATCAAACATTTCCAGATAGGAGTCAAAACGCGGAATCTGCATCTTACGATCTACAAAAAGTTTCTGTTCCAAACCGGAAGTTCGTTCTCCATCAAATCCCTTGCAGTATCCGCAGATTGTCAGAGGAAATACCTCGGGGGAATCAAGCTGCGGCAATATCGTTTGGCTGTGACCGCTGGTTCCAATTATACAAATTCGCATAAAATCATCCTTTCAATTGTCTTCTCTCGCCAAAAAACAACAAAAAATTCATGAAAATGAAGAATTGTTTTTCCACTGATTTTATAGTACAATAAAATCATGATTTTTTGTCATCTCCATTTGTGTACTAATACGTAAATTTTGTTGTTTGAAAGGAGTAGTCATGGACCAGCGCGACCCCTTAATTCTAGAAGCATGTTATCGAAATACCAATACCTGCTTTGGAAGGCACTTTCATCATGCGTATGAATTCATGTATATCACGGGCGGAAGTATCCGAGTTCGAATCGGTGGACAGGAATATATCGCCAACCCCAATCACATGATTTTGTTCAGCAATTTGGAAGAGCATGAAGGGTTCCTGCTGCAGGCGCCGTTTCAACGCTATTATGCAACTATATCGGCTGAACAGGCAGATCGTCTGGTAAATGAACCTGTATTGATTTCTTTGCTGAAAAACCGCCCAGTAAACTTTTGCCATGTGATTGATGTCACGGGTATGGAGGCGGAATTTTCGGAATTCTTCGATATTGTAATCACCGAGCGGGAAACACCTGGAACTTTCAGCAATGATCTTTGCGCCCTGAGTCTGAAAAAATTGCTGATTTCACTCTATCGAAAGAAGCGTGAGTATTTTCCGAAACTCGATAATCCGATGCATGCTGTAATTTATAATATTCAAAAATATTTGGATGAAAATTATATGCAGCCCATCCGGATTGAAGAGTTAGCTCGCAATTTTTATGTGGATTTATATTATTTGTCCCACTGTTTTAAGGAACAGACAGGATACAGCCCTAAACAATATTTAATGAAGGTGCGTGTTTCTCGAGCGCGAGAACTGCTAATTCACAGTAAATTGCCAATCAGTGAGGTAGCATTTCGATGCGGTTTTGGGGATGTGAATAATTTTATTCGTTCCTTTAAAAGTGACACAGGCAGCACCCCGAATCAATATCGAAAATTGGCAGACCGCAAAATTGACGTATTTTAAAACAAAAGAGTATGACAAATGTTTTGGAAAATCAGTATAATGAAATGTAGAAAATGTACGATTTGTACGAGATTGTGAGGTCCTAGTATGAAAAAAATTCGGATTGTGTTATCTGGTGCAACCGGATACGGCGGTTATTATTTGAAATTGCTCTCGGAATGTGTAGATGAGGCCAGATTCGAACTGGGAGGAATTGTAGATCCTTTCGTTTCCTCGGTCGATTTGGAATGGGTAAAGGCACGCAAGATTCCATTTTATTCCTCTCTGGAGGATTATTACGCAGTCGATCATGCAGATTTAGCAATCATTTCCTGTCCGATTCGCTTTCACAAAGAGCAGTGTATTTTAGCTATGCAGAAAGGTTCCCATGTATTATGTGAAAAGCCGTTGACTGTGGAGATGAAGGACGCAAAAGATCTGGAACAGGCTGCGAAAGAATATGGAAAGTTCCTGGGAGTTGGGTTCCAATGGTCGTTCTGTACACCGATTCTCTCCATGAAAAAGGATATCTTGGCAGGTAAATTCGGGAAACCAGTCATGCTGAAAACATTTATTTCCTGGAAACGGTACGATCCATACTATCTCACCAGTTCCTGGAAAGGCAGAATTCATGATAAAGACGGCTATTTGGTACAGGATTCCGTAGCGACCAATGCAACTGCTCACTATCTGCATAATCTTTTCTTCGTAATGGGTGATAAGATTTCTTCCGCTGCGCTTCCTGAAAAGGTCACTTATGCGACTTATCGTGCAAAAGATATTGAGAGTTTCGATACCTGCTTTGCAAAAGGCAATTTTGCAAATGGCGGAGAATTCTTGTACATTGCTACTCACAGCGGTGATGTGGAAATTGAACCTCGTTTCTGTTATGAGTTTGAAAACGCAGTAATTACAATGGAAAAGCCAGCTGGAAATCCTCATATTATTGCAGAATTCAAGGACGGATCCGTAGTCGATTATGGTGCACCGCAAGCTCATACTAGCAATGCGGAAAAAATTGTTGCATTGTTGGATGCCATCGAATTCGGTAAGGAAATTTCCTGCCCGGTTCCCGCTGTATTGCCGCACCTGGCAGTCTGCACCGGATTCTTCCGGGAGGCGCCTATTTACAATCTGCCTGCCGACCGTATTTATCGGGAAGAAAATCCTGCCGGTACTTTCGTGCATGGATTCACGCAGGATTGCCTGACCTGCTATGAAAAGGGGCTTCTCCCCTCAGAAGCTGGTATGGATTGGGCTGTACCGGAAAAGACCTTTGATCCCCAGCGTTATATGTAATCAATCCAAAATTCCCGCATTTCTCACCAGGAAGTGCGGGAATTTTTTGAATAACGAAAAAACACGCGCCGACAAAAGACACGTGTTTTTCATCACAATATTGGAGCTGATAACCAGATTCGAACTGGTGACCTCGTCCTTACCAAGGACGTGCTCTGCCTCCTGAGCCATATCAGCATACTGAATTGGAACAGCTTTTATATTATAGCAGTAAAATAACAATTTGTCAATAGGAAATTTAAAAAAGTATGGTCCGAAAAGCGGATCAGGTGTTGTAAGATGGCGACGGATGTGGTATAATAACGTCAAAGGCTTTTGCCAAAAAAGAAAAGATGTCAGCGTGCAGGATGGCACGCTTTTTGTCAGGTGGACAAAGGAAAGGATCAATATGCTCACAACAGCCAATACCCAGGTAATGAATATGCTGGCTGCAATCCGCGGTATGCGAAATCCAATGAACAGCTGGGATCGAATGGACAGTTATCTGGATGAAAACGGGAATTGCCTTCTGGGACCAAATGACCTTGATTTAGCCATGCGGCTTACGCGGGCAGGAAGTGATGACCGGAAATTTCTGCGGCAGATTTTTGTATCGGTGGATATCACAGGGCCTCTTTATTGGTGGAAGGAATTTGACACCTATAAAGTCGGTACAGTAGCCAACTCTACCAGTACGATGCATAAACTGCATGCCAAACCAATTGAAAGGGGCGACTTTTCTACTGACCAGATGTCTCCGGAAACGATCGCACATATGGATCAAATTGTAGAATGGTTGGAAAGTCTTCGCAAAAATTTTGTTGAAACACGGGATAAGGCAGTCTGGTACGATCTGATTCAGCTCTTGCCATCCAGTTATAATCAAATGCGTACTTGTACTTTAAATTATGAGAATTTGATCAATATTTATCATGCAAGGAAAAACCATAAACTGGAGGAGTGGCACGTACTTTGTCGATGGATTGAATCCTTGCCGTATGCGCAGGAACTGATCGTGCGGAAAGGGGAAGCATCCTGATGCAGGGAAAACTATATGTACTGGATGGATTGGATGGCTGCGGAAAATCGACCCAGACAGAACATGTGGCAGAGGAATTGCGGAAGCGTGGAGAAATAGTACAGGTTATCTCATTCCCAGATTATAAGGAGCCTTCTTCTGCTCTGGTTCGGATGTACCTGAATGGAGAATTTTCAGAAGATCCGGCCGGTGTGAACGCTTATGCAGCTTCTTTGTTCTATGCAGTCGATCGCTATGCAAGCTTTAAGAAATTCTGGGAAAAATCATATCAGGACGGTATGACGATTCTGGCAACAAGATATGTCAGTTCCAATGCGATTCATCAAATGGGAAAGTTGCCGCAGTCAGAATGGGCGGCCTATTTGGAATGGTTGGATGATCTGGAATATCAGAAAATAGGACTTCCTAGGCCAAATCAAATTATTTTCCTTGATATGAATCGGGATGTAGCAGATCGTCTGATTCTGAATCGTTATCATGGAGATGAGTTCAAGAAGGATATTCATGAAAAAAATCGACAATATTTAAAACAATGTCAGGAGACAGCGGCTTATGCGGCAGAACAAGGTGGCTGGTCTATAATTCGCTGTGATGACGGACATGATCCGCTGCCAGTTGAAAAAATTACCAATCAGATTCTTGCGGCAATTGACCGTGGGATGAAATCAAATAAGGAGTCAGAATGTTAAAATTTCGACCGATTGAGCTTGCCGATAGGGAAATGGTAACCCGTTATCTGCGGGAGAAAAATTATCCTGGCGACCAATATTCATTCGGCAATCTGTTTATTTGGAGAAAAACCTATCACGCAGAAATTTGTGAAGAGCAAGGCTTTCTATATATCAAGTCTGGTGACCAAGGAAACTGGATGTTTATGTGCCCAATCGGGCAGGGGGATTTGAAAGCGGCTGTGGAAAAACTGCGCGCTTGGTGTAAGGAAGCTGGATGCCCCCTTAAAATGTATTGGGTACCTGCGGAAGATAAAGCTAAGCTGGAAGTTCTTTATCCAGGAGAATTGACGATTCATTCCGATCGTAATATGTTCGATTACATTTACGAGCGGGAACGGCTTCGGACTTTGGCAGGACGTAAATTGCAGCCAAAACGAAATTATGTAAATCGGATAAAGAAAAAAAATTGGTCTTATGAACCGATTTCCCAGGAAAATCTCAAGGAATGTATGGAATTGCAGCGGCTTTGGTGCCAGGAACATAATCGCTGTTCCGAAGGTTCTGCAAAAGCCGAGAGCTGCGCCGTGCGACAGGCGTTTCAACACTTTTGGGATCTTGATTTTCGTGGCGGCTGTATCCGTTTGGATGGAAGATTGGTTGCCTATACGATTGGAGAGCCTTTAAATTCTGATACGTTTATTGTGCATATTGAAAAGGCATTTTCTGATGTAGAAGGCGCCTATCCGCTAATGAATCAGCAGTTTGTGGAACATGCTATGGAAGGATTTGCATATGTTAACCGAGAGGATGACACCGGTTCAGAAGGACTGCGCAAGGCTAAGCTTTCCTACGATCCGTATCAAATTCTGGAAGATTATATTGTGGAGTTTACACAGGTATAAAGGAAGATGAGGTGAAATTCCGTGTTGGACTTGGCCAAAAGGGAAGACCAGTACGATTTGGAACGAATCTGGTTTGCATGTTTCGGCGGTCCTCAGGAATATCTGAATTTTTATTACCGGAAACGGTTTGTTCCTTCGGAAACGCTGGTTTGGAGAGAAAATGGCCGCCCTGTATCGATGATGACACTGATGAACGTGGAAATCAACGGACAAAAAGGGGCATATGTATATGCAGTAGCAACACTTCCAGAATATCGACATCGTGGACTGATGCGGAAACTGGATGGTTTTGCTAAACAAATCATGAGTCAACGGGGATGTAACTTCAGCGTACTGGTTCCGGCAGAACGCACCCTCTTTGCCATGTATGAAAAACTGGGATATCATGCAGATTTTTTCCTATGGGAAGGGGAAATCGATGCTTCGGGAGAAGCTATTTTTCCTGTCAGTTTATGTAGTTTTTCGGATTTTTGCCGTATGCGTGCTCAATTTCTTGAAAAACTTGGAAGTGGGGTAGTACATCCTCTTTCGGAATTGCGATATATTTACGAAGAGATTCGACAGTTTTCAGGAGAAGTTTTTCGGATTGATGCACCTGAGCCGGGCTATGCAGCCTGTACTTTTCTGGAGGATGGAACTTTATTTCTGCGAGAATGTACCGTTCCGGATGTCATACCAGCCGCACAGGCTGTTTTAACAAAGCTTAATATCCAACATGCAAAAGTCCGCAGTCCGTATGTCTTTTCAGGATCTCAGCGGATTCCGTACGGAATGGGACGAATGCTCTCGGACAACCGTTCCCTTCGAATAGAGTTTCCGGAAACGCTTTATATGTCTCTGATGCTTGATTAACATAGTGAGGTGTTTTAAATGATTTATGTATTTTTGGCAAATGGATTTGAAGAGGTAGAGGCTTTGACTCCGATTGATTTTCTGCGCCGCTGCGAGCTAGATGTGCGCACGGTCGGCGTAAATGGAGAAGTAGCAATCGGTTCCCATCGGATCCCAGTCGGATGCGATTTGACAGTAGATGAAATTGATATTACCAAAGCAGATGCGGTGATTCTCCCCGGCGGAATGCCCGGGACGTTGAATTTGGAAGCATCCCCCGTGGTAAAAGAAGCGGTACTTTGGTGCCGGGATCACGATAAATGGATCGGTGCTATCTGTGCTGCACCTTCGGTTTTGGGACACCTTGGGGTTTTGGAAGGAAAAAAAGCAACCTGTTTTCCAGGTTTCGAACAAGAATTGAAAGGCGCAGAGCATCTGACCGATCCAGTTGTTCGAGATGGAAAAATTATTACTTCCCGCGGTGCCGGCACAGCCAGTCAGTTTGCCTTTGCGTTAATTGAGGCACTCTGTTCACCGGAACAGGCGGCCCGCATGAAAGCGAGCGTGCAATGGCAGGAATAAGCAGCCATTCTGATATCCGTGTAGTAAAACGAGATTTACGTGCCCGGATGAAAGAAATCCGTCGAACAATGGATCCTTTCCAGAAACAGCAAAAAGATGCCGCAATTTTAAAAAAAATATTAGCATTACCGGAATATCAGACAGCTAGGTTGGTTCTCACCTATGTATCTACTCCGATTGAGGTAGATACCTTACAATTGATTGAAAATGCATTTCAAGATGGCAAACGTGTTGCGGTTCCATACTGTATTCCTGGGAAAATTGATATGGTATTCTGTGAAATATTTTCACAGAAGGATCTGTCCCCTGGGACATTCGGCGTATTGGAACCGGATCCTCAAATACAGCCGGTTTTGAATGATTACCCAGATTCTATTTGCATTCTTCCTGGACTGTCATTTGATTTGAAAGGATACCGTCTTGGATATGGAAAAGGGTATTACGATCGCTTTTTATCTCGTTATTCTGGTACAAAAATTGGAGTTTGCTACAGTGCCTGCCTGCGTGCAGTCCTTCCTCATGGAAGATACGATAAAATGGCAGATGCATTGATTACTGAAAAATTTATCAAGCGGTTTCAGCCGGTCCAAGAGGCAAAACCGTATCCGGCGCGGTCATACCGCACTTCCCGGAAGGAAGGAGAAACCCATGGACGACGATAACAAAAAAAAGGCAGGAGAAGAATGGGTCGATCAAATTCTGAGAGATATTCATTCTGAACAATCGAATCAGGACGATGCATTCGATTCTGAAAAAGATGTGAATCCCCCTGTGGAAGAAGAACCAACAGGTCATTTTGATAAGCAGCCAAGGACTACTGAACCTGTAAAACCTAAGAGTCATCCCACAAGAAAAAGCAGAACCCGTCATACACGAGTAAAACGTGTAGGAATTTTGACCACATTCCTTTATCTTGGAATTAGTATTGGAATTTGTGTCGCTGCGTCAATTTTCTGCCTGAATGCTGTGGGAGATATTCTAGCTATATCCCGTCCAAACGCCGCCGTTCAGGTCGAAATTCCGGAAGGAACGGATACTGCTGCCTTAGGAAAAATTTTGAAGGAAGCTGGATTAATTGAATATCCTTGGATGTTTGAGATCGTAGCAAAATACGAAGGAATGGGAGAAATTGCTTCCGGTACCTATGTGTTAAACCAAAATATGGGATATAACTCGCTGATGAATGCAGTCGAAAAGAGTCAACAGCCGCGAAAAACCGTTTCCGTTACCATCCCGGAAGGCTTGACTTTGACTGATATTTCACAGCTGATGGAAGAAAACAATGTCTGTAAAGCAACTGACTTTATGCAGGCTGTGCAAAATACCGATTTTGGCTTTGACTTCGAAGATGAAATTCCTGACGATGATTTAATTTATTATCATTTGGAGGGTTATCTGTTCCCAGACACCTATGAATTCTATGAGAATGAGAATGCATTGAATGTAATTCGGAAGATGATGGACAATTTTAAGCGGAAAATTACCCCACAAATTCGCGCGCAAATGCTCGAACAGGATATGTCTTTACACGAACTTCTGACTCTCGCCTCGATTATTCAAGCAGAAGCGCCGGATGTCGAAAATATGGCGATGGTATCGTCTGTCTATCATAATCGACTGAATAATCCCAGTGAATATCCGCGTCTGCAGGCAGATCCTACCCGTAAGTATGCAGACGAAGAAATTTCTGTTTCCGTTGGCGTAGAAGGAAAAAAAATAGTCGATGCTTATAACACCTATGAAGGGGAAGGGTTGCCTCCCGGTCCCATTAATAATCCAGGTATGGCGGCTATTGAAGCGGCGCTGAATCCTGCAGAGACAAATTACTACTATTTTTGCAGTAATTTGAAAACACGTCAATTCTATTATGCAGAGACATTAGAAGAGCATGAACAAAATTTAGTCAAGGCAAATTTGAAATAAGAGAAAGGCACAATGAAAATGCTGGAATCAATGAAAAAGCCGGAATTGCTGGCACCTGTAGGTGATTTTGAACGGCTGGAAGCAGCAATTCGTTATGGCGCAGATGCCGTCTATCTTGGATCAACGGAATTTGGAATGCGGGCGGCATCCGCCAATTTTGGACCTGAGATGCTTAAAAAAGCAGTAGAATATGCTCATGCACACAAGGTAAAGGTTTATCTAACCTGCAACACTCTTCCGCGAAATGAGGAAATATCTCGGATGCCCGAATTCCTACGGGAAGCGGGGCAGATTGGGGTAGATGCCTTTATCGTGACAGATATTGGAGTCTTGAGCATGGTTAAGGAAAATGTACCGGATGCAGAAATTCACATTTCTACCCAAACAGGAATTGTCAATTATCGGGCTGCATTGGAATTCTGGAAGCTGGGGGCAAAACGGGTTGTCTTGGCTCGTGAGCTCAGCCTTCAGGAAATCCGAGAAATCCGTGCCAAAACGCCGCCAGAGCTGGAATTGGAGGTATTTGTTCATGGCGCCATGTGTATGTCGTTTTCAGGACGATGCCTGCTCTCTAATTATATGGCAAATCGCGATGCCAATCGAGGACAATGTGCACAGCCATGCCGCTGGAATTATCGTCTAGTAGAAGAAAAGAGGCCAGGGCAATACTTCCCGATCTTTGAAGATGAAACCGGTAGTTACATTTTGAATGCAAAAGACCTTTGTATGATAGAACATCTGAATGAGGTTATAGAAGCCGGAGCAACTTCTCTGAAAATTGAGGGACGTGCCAAATCTTCGTATTATGTATCTGTGGTTACCAATGCGTATCGCATTGCATTGGATGAATATCTGGAGAATCCCGATAATTGGAAATGTCCTGCGTGGCTTTCGGAAGAAGTCCGGAAGGTAAGCCATCGAGATTATTCAACTGGATTCTTCTATGGGCGGCCTGAGCAAGGACAGCGTTATGAAAACGGCGGTTATATTCGGGATTGGGACATTGTAGCCATCGTTGATCGTTGGGAAAATGGCAAGGCATATTGTAGGCAGAAAAATAAATTTTTTGTTGGAGATACACTGGAATTGCTTGTACCTGGAAAACAGCCAGAATCCATCAAAGTTGAACAACTATGGAATGCAGCAGGCGAGGAAATGCCGGATACACGTTATGCCAATGAGCCATTTTCATTTCCGTTCCCTCATGCCATTCCGTCCGGGGCGATCCTGCGCAAGCAGGCAAATGAAACAGAATAAAGGAGAATTCGAGACATGGATCAAAATACATCAACACCACAGCATCAAAGTGTACCGTTAAAAAATGAGACTTGGCGTCTTGCCCTTCAAATGTTTGGCAATATCGTTGTTTGTACTATCCTTTCCCTTATTATTTCCTTATCCCTCAGTTCTCTCATGGCAAGTTCCGTTTGGGGCAAACTGGTGGTAGAAATTCTTTGCCTTGCCGTAACATTACCGATCATTTATGGCTATATGTGGTCGCAGGGAGATCGTGATGCTAATTTTGTTCAATTCGGTCGAATGAAAAAAGATACCTGGAAGGGATTACGTGCCGGATTCCTGGGAACAATTCCATGCTTTTTGACATTGATTCCACTAGCGCTTTCCATGACCCGGATTATTCCGTTTGATTTCATGCCAATCTATCGTCTGCTCAATGCACCATTATGGGGATTTATTAATATGATGCATCCAAATGGAGGTGCTATTCCGCATGAAGCTGTCCCCGCCCAAGAAGCAACAGATACAATGCCTGCCATTGATGCCATTCCTGCAACAGATGGATTAGGCTGGGGTATTTTTGTGGTGCTGTGCCTCTTGCCGTTGATTTATGTAGTGTTTGCTGCAGTGGGATATTATTTGGGAACCAAACGCTTCTCAATTACGAACAAGTTGATCTATAAGGATGATCCAAATAAAATTGCAGAACATCGCAAAAGACAACTGAAAAAACGATAAAAAATTTGCCGGCAGTATCAAAACTGCCGGCATTCTTATTTTTCCAAAATTGTAATTTGTCCGTAGTCGCGATAAATATACGACATTTTTTGAGGATCTGTTTCATGAATGAACTCTGGCTGAGGGAATTTAGGCAAAATAATCACGGTCTCTCCAGCTTTCACGGATTCTTCTACGATTGAAACACGCTTCTGATAAGTTGCAAAATTATTGGAAGAAATCCGGAAATAAACGACGAAGAGAGCAAGTACCGCAAATACAGAAACGAACCGGAGGAATACTCGAACCGCTTCCGAATATGAAATAACAGAAAGTAATTCAGCAAGCAGAAGTAAAATCGTGGCTGTCAGTAAAAGGTAAGTGAAATAGAAGCAGCGAGGTCCAATTGGCTGCACAAAAAATAGCGGACCAGAGACAAATGGAATACCAAGCCAAATCACTACAGCGAACCGACGGCGTGCAGGAGAAGAAAATATACGTTGAAAAACGACAAACATAAATCCCCAAAAAACAATCCAAACGGATGCATCTACCCAGAAAATCAGGGAGGTAATATCTGTCAAGACAATATGAAAAACCCTTCTGGTCAGCCAAGCATATACCGGAACTGCTGTGAGAATTCCCATCCAGAGATAGCGCATCCAAGCACTGTGGAAAATCGGAATCCGGACTAATAAAATTAAAACCAACAACACCAAAAGAGTTAAAATTAACAGATAACCACGAAACGTATACCAAGTGACATTAATATAATTTTCTTCCATCATCTCCAATAAACCCTGTAAAGTCAGATTCATTGTGCGATAGGAATCTTCCCCTGCAGAAACCCGACGGTAGGCGGGGGAGAGGAACATCAATGCTGCGCCTCCGATACTTCCCAACAGGTGGCAGAGCATTATTGCGTTGATTTTTTTCTGCTGAATCCCATACCAAACTGTTAGTACAATGGAGATGCAAACCATATAAATAGTTAAGTTTTCCATAAAAAGCTGCGTACAGAATCCGAGCAATGCAGCAAGGAATGCAGTCCTCCATCGGTTAGAAAGGGATTTGCCAGCCCAGAAATCGCGGATCAACCAAAAGTAAAGGAATACCAAAAGAGATCCAGGTACATAATTGAAAAAACCAGACATCCAGTTATAGGTCTGTCGAAAAAGTTCACGCGGCATCAGATAGATAAGTGCCGTTGTGAGACAAGCAGAAACCCATACAGGGCAGATTTTGGAATTGACCTCTGTAAAAATCAGTCGATTCATAACCCAAATGGTGAGAAAAACAAAAACAGTTTTCGTCAACTCACGGATCAGTGGAAGACCACTGAATAGGATCGCACTAATATTACCCAAAACACGTCCATTGAGAGTAGTCCATTGAATTGTAACCTGTTCCCATAACTCAGATGGATTCAGCGTGTGAAGATTCAAGAAATACCAGTCATCCCCATTAAGTGGAGACATCAGCATAATGATAAAGATACCGGCAAACAGTAGAATAAGGTAGAGATTCTTACGAATTGCTGCAAATACCCTCATAATTTCATTTCCTTCGCAATATAAATCGGACGTTTTTTGACTTCCCAATACATCTTGGCAAAGTATTGCGCTACGATTCCCAGACAAACCAATTGAATTCCGACAAGAAAACAAAGAACCGCATAAATGCAGGGAAGTGAACTAATCAATGTGGCAAGCAAGCAACCGACACCAACTGCTAATAAAATTCCGCCGAACAACAAAGGCAGAAGTAGTGGTGCTGTGGTAAAGGCTAGAATTCCTTCCAAAGAATAACGTAAAAGATTATAGAACGACCATTTGGATTGTCCCGCAGCGCGTTCTACATTTTCATAAGGAATATACTTTGTCTGAAATCCGACCCAGTTAAAAATGCCTTTAGTAAAACGATTAGTTTCTGACAACTGCAACACTGCCTCCACAACTTTCCGCGACATAAAGCGGAAATCCTGTCCACCCTCCACAATCTTGGTAGAAGATAGACGATTATTCCATTTATAAAAAAGGGAAGCAAAAAAAGAGCGGATTGGTTTTTCACCTTTCCGACTGAGACGGCAGGTAGCTGCGCAATCGAATTCTCCAGACGCAACTGCGTCATACATTTGTGGAATAAAAGCTGGCGGATGCTGCAAATCAGCATCCATTACTACTGTATATTCGCTGTCCGCATGCTGTAATCCGGCAAAAATAGCAGCCTCTTTGCCGAAATTCCTAGAAAAAGAAATGAAATGTACACGGGAATCGGTTTCATTTAATTGCCGCAGAAATTGTAACGTGTGATCATTGGATCCATCATCAATAAAGAGAAAAGTAAAATCCGCTTTTTCTTTCATCTCTTCGGATACCTTACAAATCTCATTGTAGAATAGTGGGAGAGATTCCTGTTCATTAAAGCAGGGAACCACTACCGTTATTCGGTCCTTTTTCATAATTACACCGCCCAGAAAATTACAATTAGTTAAATATATAATATTATAAAAAATTACTGATAATATTATAGCATTTGATGTTAATAAAGTCAAGCAATCTTACTGCAACCGGAATCTCCTTAACTCAAATTCATATTGCAAAAGAAAAACGCATATAGTAAAGCAGACAGGAAAAGGAGAGGAGAGACTTCATGCGATTGAGAAAGAAACGAAATCTCACCCAAATTGCCAGCATCGGTATTCTGCTGTTGGGAATATTGCTGTTCTTTTTTGCAGCAGGTCAATTAAAAAGAGAAAACAACTTTCATCCAACCGCAGGAGATCAGGTAGCAGATGGACAAATCATTATTCTGGACCCTGGTCATGGAGGCGCAGATGGCGGTGCCGTTGGGGCAGTCAATCAGATAGCAGAAAAAGAAATCAATTTATCTATTGCTTTAAAACTACGGGATCTGCTAGAAATTCAGGGATACACCGTATATATGACGCGGGAATCTGACGAAATGATTTGTGATCCAGATGTGAGTGGAATTACCAATCAAAAAAAATCGGATATGTATAATCGGTTGGAATTGATGGAGGAATATCCGGAAGCAATTGTGCTTTCAATTCATCAAAACAAATTTGAGCAGCAAAAATATCACGGTGCTCAAATGTTTTATGGACAGAAGCATCCATTCAGTCAGCAACTTGCTCAATCCATCCAGAATGCTTTCGTAGAACACCTCCAGCCGGAAAATGAGCGGGAAATTAAGCCAGGAGAAAAAAACCTATTTTTGCTATGGAATGCTGAAAATCCAATTGTCTTAGTGGAATGTGGCTTTCTCTCTAATCCGGAGGAATGTGCGAATTTGTGTGATGATACATATCAATCAAAAGTAGCTTTCACCATCATGAGTGGACTTATACGTGGATTATCCAATGGTGACCTTTAATTTTCTCCTTCGTACAAAATAAAATGCGGATAAAAATCGAATATGATATAATAAAGGCAGATGGACTTCATCGGATTTCAAAAAATAAGGAGGATACATTGTGACACGGAAAGATCAATTGACAATACAGGCGATGACATATCAGTATCCGGAAGAAATTCCAGTCTCATTCGGTATGCTGCCAGCAACCTGGATGAAATATGGGGAGGAATTGCTGCGGCTTGCCAAAGAATACCCGGATATTCTGCCAAAGCTTCCAGATTTGAATCACCTTCCAGTTCCGGAGAGTTATCATGTTGGTTCATTCACGGATGAGTGGGGCTGCTATTGGGAGAATGTGGAAGAGGGAATGGAGTCCATTGTGACCAAGCATCCGCTCGCAAACCGTGAAGATATTCGCAAACTACAAATTCCTGAAAATCGAGATGGACGCCTTCCACATGGATTCATGTATCTTCGTTTACTGGATTTGCGGGGATTTGAAGAAGCGATGATTGACTTTGCAGAAGAATGCGAAGAACTGCAGATTCTGATTGATAAGGTAGTGACTTATAATTGCCGTCAAATTGAGGTAGTTCTGCAGAAAGCTGGACCGATCGTTGGATTCGGTGATGATCTTGGGATGCAGAATGGGCTTGCAATTGGACCGGAAAAGTGGAGAAAATATCTAAAACCAGCATTTGCCAAAATGTATGCTATGGTGAAGGCAACTGGACGCTATGTATATATGCATACAGATGGTATGATATATGAAATCATGCCGGACTTACAAGAATGCGGTGTAGATATGATCAACCCACAATTCCGCGCTAATGGATTGGAGAATCTTGTTCGTGTCTGTAAGGGAAAAATTCCGATCAATTTGGATTTGGATCGCCAGCTGTTCCCGTTTGCGACACCATCTGAATTGGACGATCATGTCCGGGAAGCAGTAGAAGCTCTCTGGCTGCCGCAGGGCGGACTGGGACTGCACGTGGAAATCGGACGAGATGTCCCACTAGATAATATTGCAGCTTTGCTGGAGGCTGTTCGTAAATACCGCAACTATCGCGGATAATAAAAAGCCCCGTCCTTCTGAAAAAGGCGCGGGGCTTTTCTTTATTCACTAAGAGTTCTTTTTAATCGATGCTGACGCCAGTAATAGACAACGCAAAGCAAAATAGCGGCGCCAGTCCATGCTGCAGGTTCGGCAAAATAAATAGCTTCCATATCCATAAAGCGCGGCATCAGGAGGACCATTGTCATTCTCATAGAAAGCTCTGCTATACCCGACAGCATGGGGACAACGGTATCGCCCAAGCCCATCAAGGCTGAACGATATATCCAAAGCAAATACAGAATGGGAAGAGGAACACACATACATGTTAAATAATGATAAGCAATCTGCATGACTTCCTCTGTTTGCGTAGGATCGCCGGAAATAAACATTGAAAGAATCGGCTTTCCAAACAGCAACATAAATAATCCAATCAAAAAGGCTGTGACAACGGACAAAATAGCAGCTGTCCGCATACCAGAGCATATCCGATCAATTTTTTTTGCACCCAAATTTTGTCCAGTATAGGTTGACATCGAATATCCAAATGAAGAAGCGGCAATTTCCAAGATTCCATAGAGCTTGTTGGTAGCAGTGAATCCAGCAACAAACAGGAACCCATAGCCGTTAATAACATATTGAACAGCTAGGCCGCCAGCACCGATTACTCCGTTCTGAAAGGCAGTCGGTGTACCAAGACAGATCAAATCCCAGCCATTTTTCCAATCCGGTTTCCAATCTTCTCGAGACATCCGGAGAACAGAAATCCTTCTGACAGCAATAAAGCAGAAAACACACGAACAAAACTGTGCAAAAACCGTAGCAATCGCAGCCCCCATAACCCCCCAGTGAAATACCATAACAAATAGTAAATCCAATCCGATGTTAATAGAAGCGGCAAGGATCATCGCAGAAAGAGGGGTACGGCTGTCTCCAAGTGCGCGCAGAATGGAAGACAGCACATTATATCCCATAATGACTGGAATTCCTGCAAAGATAACGCGTAGGTATTTCAATGCTTCTTCTAAAACAGCAGGATCCGTATTCAGCGCAAGCAAAATTGGGCGGGAAGCAATCAAACTTGCGACCGTTGAAATGAAGGCTATTATCACCGCAAGCCAAACGGACATAGCAACTGTCTTACGAAGTGCTTGCCAATCTTCTGCACCAAAACGTTGAGAGATACGGATAGAAAATCCCTGAGTAAAACCAATAACCAAGCCCGTAACCATCCAATTAGGCCAATCCGCTGATCCAAGCGCTGCGAGAGCTTCAACACCCACGCCTTTTCCAACTACAATGGCATCTACCATTGTATAAAGTTGTTGAAATACATTACCGATCATTAACGGAAGGGCAAATCCTAAAATTAAACCTATTGGACGTCCTTTGGTCATATCTTTTACTCGTTCCGACATAAAAACCTCCGAAAATTAAAAGTGCAAAATCAATTTGTTTTTACTTGTATTGTCACGGATTTTCCAGCAGGAACCCAAACCTTGGAAAATCCGACCAAAGTTGGATAAGGATCCTGCTTGAACTTGAGGACGGCATGCCAAGAATCCATACTGCCAGTATTGGTCACTTCAACTGTATTGTCATCCAACCACTTCTCTTCAAAATTCGTATAAGACAGCCCGTGTCCAAACGGATATAGTGGGCTTCCCTTAAAAAAGCGGTAGGTACGGTTTTCCATCGAATAATCAGTAAAATCTGGCAGATCATCAACTGAGCGGTAAAAAGTTACAGGAAGGCGACCACTCGGCGAAGCCTTGCCGAATAGGATATCCGCCAAAGCATTTCCGCCTTCTGCACCAGGATAGAAGCATTGAATAACTGCATCACAGTCATGATCCTGTTCTGTCAGACTAATACAGCTTCCGCTGACATTGACAAAGATAATGGGTTTTCCAGTTTTGACAATTTCGTGATATAACACCTTTTGAGACTTTGGCAATTCAAGATCTATTTTATCACCGCCCGCAAATCCATTATATGCGTCTCCTTCTTCGCCTTCCAGAGCAGGATCCAATCCGAGGCAGAGGATGACAACATCACTGCGTTTTGCAGCCAAAATTGCTTCACGCAATGGGTGTTCACTCCAGTCTCCCGGAACTTCCTCCTTAAAAAGATGGGCGCCATATGCGTAATTGACTTTACCGGAAGCTGCATCTTGAATTCCGCGCAGAATCGTGCTGTATCGAGAAGGAGTACCGTTATAATTGCCAAGCAAAACATCCTTGGAATCAGCATTGGGGCCGATAACTGCAATCGTTTCGTTTCCTTTCAATGGAAGAATGCCATTATTTTTCAACAGGACAATACTTTGACGTGCCATTTCACGATTCAGAGCGATATGTGCAGGGGATTCTACGACATCCATAGTAATTCTGTCATATGGGCAGTCTTTATCAAACATTCCCAGACGCAGTCGTGCCTCCATCAATCGTTCCACAGATTTCGTAATAGTTTCTTCATCGAGTAGACCTTTTTCGTATGCGACCTGCAGATAGGTATATGCGGCACCACAGTTCAAATCGCATCCATTTTTCACAGCCAATGCAGCGCTTTCCTCAGGGCCGTTGGTAACTTTATGATGCAAATCGATATCACGAATAGCACCGCAGTCCGAAACAACATACCCATCAAACCCAAATTCTCCGCGCAGAATATCCTCCAAAAGTGTTTTACTTGCACATGCAGGTTCACCATTCACGCGGTTATAAGCACCCATTACACAAGCTGGATGAGATTTTTCGATACAATATCGGAATGCTGCAAGATAGGTCTCATATAAATCCTTTTGATCCACAACCGCATCAAAACTGTGACGTAGATTTTCAGGACCGCTATGTACTGCATAATGTTTTAAGGTAGCATCTGTTTTGCGATAAACAGGATCATCTCCCTGCAAACCATTAACGAAAGCAGCCCCCATACGGCCTGTTAAGTACGGATCTTCGCCATATGTTTCATGACCACGACCCCAACGCGGATCTCGGAAAATGTTGATATTCGGAGACCAGCAGGTCAATCCCTGATAAATTAATGTATCATCAAAGGTACGATATTCATTATATTTAGCGCGCACTTCATCAGAAATGGCAGTAGCTACCTCATGCAGGAGGTTATCATTAAAGCTGGCGGCCATACCAATAGCCTGTGGAAATACAGTGGCAGTTCCAGAACGTGCAACGCCATGAAGGGCCTCATTCCACCAATTATAAGCAGGAATACCCAAGCGGGGAATTGCCGGGGCATCATAGCGCATTTGTCCCATTTTTTCCTCCAGCGTCATTTTGGAGACCAATTCTTTGGCTCTTGCTTTGAAATCCATAAAAAACACCCTTTCTCAATTAATTTTGTATGATAATTTTGTAGAAAACCAAGGTATTGCATCTGACAAGGAATTAAACTTTACAGATAAAAACAATGATGTTTGTGAATCACATTGCCACAAATCCGGAATCATGATAGGATAACAACCAGCATTCGCAGCTGCCCACAAACCATTTCGAGAATCTTCTAAAACAGCACAAAAGGCAGGATCTTTCCCCAGGATAGAACAAGTTTTCAAAAAGATATCCGGTGCCGGTTTGGAGCGAGATACCTGGTCACCACAAACTATTGCGGCAAAGCGAGAAGTGATTCCAACGCGATCCAAATGACGTCTGACTGTTGATTCTTTGGAAGAAGACGCCACCGCAAAGGGAATTTGATGTTCTTCCAGAAAATCCAATAATTCAAAAAGTCCCGGTTTTACTGGGAAGGAATGTTCCTCGAAATACTGTTCCGTAAAATTGCGTACAAGTTCCCGGAAGTGTTTTAGGTCGAAATCATCGCCGAATTCTTCTTTCCATATTTGAGAACTCTGCTGTTCGTTGATACCCAATGTACGAAGATTCATGTAACCAGCTTTTCCTATTCCCATTTTTTCCCCAACATAATCAAAAGCTAGCGCGCAAACACGCTCTGTATCAAACATCAGGCCATCCATATCAAAAATAACGGCTTCAATTGGTGAAGTTTCTTGTATAAACTCAGTCAGAATTTCTGCGGTCTGTTCGACTGTACGATTAGAAACATCTATCTTTCTGCTGGCAACTTTTTCATATAATGGAAGGCGTGGAAGAGATCGTTTCAAAACGTCTTCCGTACGAATTCCATTTTGAACATCCTGGAGAATATGTGAGCGCAGGGATTCCTCCGAACAGACAAGGGAGAAACTCCAAAGTTGGAAGGGGATATCGTGAAGACGATTCAATATATCATCCAGAATTTGTTGTTCATGAATTACCCAACAAAATATAATGTTTTCCAACGCTGAACATTGCAGAAAATTACGCAGCAAATGGGTAATATTGTCCATTACCATGGAACGTGTTTCTTCAGTTACAAGAAAAGGGGACATATCCCAACACCAATCTCCATCCAACATTACGCAGGATGGAAGTTTTTTCTGTAAAGAACGGGCAACAGCTGTTTTGCCAACGCCCATCGTTCCACTAAGAATGATAAGATTCTTGATAATACTCACCCTCTTTCTCTGTTAACTAAAATTACTTTACACATTTTTGGGAGATGTTTCCGCCAAAGCACGAAGAGCCTCCATAATATTAGAAGCTCCAATCAAACGTATTTTAAACTTATGGGGATTGATTTTTTCCAGGGAAGATGCTGGAATCAAGACTTTTTGAAATCCCATCCGTTCTGCCTCCCGAATTCGATCCTCCAGGCGGATAACACTGCGAATCTCACCACCCAATCCAATTTCTCCAATTGCGATCAAATCAGCAGGAATTGGACGGTCGCGTAATCCAGAGACCATTGCCAGAGCAATGGGAAGATCACAGGCCGGTTCATCAAGGCGGAGTCCGCCAACTACATTAATATAAGCATCCAGTGTCCCAAAAAAGTATCCGGCTCGTTTCTCTAAAACCGCCAGAAGCATGGACATACGATTATAGTCGAATCCGGTAGCCATTCTCCGCGGAGTCGGAAAACCAGATTTTGTAATCAGGGCCTGGACTTCCGCCAGAATGGGACGGCTGCCTTCCAACACACAAACGACACAGCTCCCAGAAACAGAAGCCGGACGTTCCGAAAGCAGCATTTCAGAAGGATTTTCAACTTGAACCAGTCCGGCATCCCGCATTTCAAAGACTGCGATTTCATTTGTGGCACCATAACGGTTTTTCACTGCACGCAAGATCCGATATGCATGATGTTGTTCTCCTTCAAAATGAAAGACTGCATCGACAATGTGCTCGAGCACTCGCGGACCTGCGAGATTTCCTTCTTTCGTTACATGACCAACCAGAATAATAGAAATATCATTCTCCTTTGCAACGTTCAGCAAAACGTTGGCACATTCCCGGACCTGGGTAACACTTCCCGCTGCAGAAGCAACCGAAGATAGTGTCATGGTTTGAATTGAATCAATAACCACAGCTTCCGGTTTTTCCTGTCGGATGGTCGCAAGAATTGTGTCCATATCTCCGCAGGAAAGAACGAATAAATTCGAGGAAGAAACATGCAGTCTGGAAGCACGCAGCTTGATCTGCCGCGCAGATTCCTCCCCGGACACATAAAGAACTCTATGACCAGCACTGAGTGTCTGGCAGACCTGAAGCAGCAAGGTGGACTTTCCAATACCCGGGTCACCGCCCAACAGAATAATGGATCCTCGTACAAGACCGCCACCCAAAACCCGATCAAACTCCGAAATTCCGGTTAAAAAACGTACATCTTCGTCCGCTTGAATTTCCGAAATTTTTGATACCGAGGCCGGCTTTCCCGCTTGAGAAGGAGAAAGGGATGAAAGGGGAGTGGCTTGTTCCAATGTATTCCATTCTCCACAGGCTGGACACTTGCCAAGCCATTTGATGCTTTCATATCCGCATTCCCGACAAACAAAAATTTCTTTGGACTTGAGCATGACAGCCTCCTCTGTATTTCTATAAAATATCACCAAGATAACCATATCAAATAAAACAAAAAATGTCAAGATATTGCGATCGAAAATGCCAAAAATCCAATTTCCTTCATTAAAAAAGCCGGCTTGTAATGGTACAAGCCAGCTTTTCATTTATTTAATTATAGAAGAGAGCTGCTGATAAACTTCTTCTGTAATCTGATGCGATTCCCCTGTAAAATAGATCACACAATCTGATAATTGTATCCGAACGCAGGGCATTTGATCAGTATGAATATAAAGCAATGCGTTGCCATCTTCTTCGAGCCTGAAGTGTCCCAAGCGCAAACTTCCACCAGCAGCACCGTTCGTACGGATACCATTTGGAATAGAGTCTGTCATGGAGATGGCTTCTATTTCGGAAACCGAAAAGTTCGTTCCATAGATAGGGGCATGAATAGAAACGGTATCTCCCTCGATCGAAATCTGAAACGGAGATATTTCCATCCAAACAAATAATCCTATGATTCCAGCAATCAATAAAGTTGTAAGAGAAAGACTGCCGATCATCAGTGCTTTTCCGATGGGATTTCCTATATTAAATGTCCATCCCATTCCGAAACGCTTTGGAACCATCAAACGAGAATCTTGTGGATTGCAGTAGAAACCTGCCTTCCAGTAGGATTGATCTTCTTCAACAGGAATTCGATTGGGTTCCTGTCCTAAAATCCTCTGCTGGCGTTTCCGAATCCGACGAAAAACAAACAACGAGTTGCCCAATGAAATCAACAGAAATAGAAGAAACAGTCCAGA
The DNA here is from genome assembly GCA_050943495.1 of Candidatus Merdivicinus sp. GTDB lineage: Bacteria > Bacillota > Clostridia > Oscillospirales > Ruminococcaceae > Merdivicinus. The sequence goes on along the minus strand of JBMNPH010000002.1, from coordinate 170,731 downwards.
GATCCATTCTGCCTGAGCTGGAAAATATTCAATTAGAATTGGAAAAAGGCTCATGATTACGGAAGTCAATGTCGCCATTACCGCAATATAAAATGTCCATCCATGAACCGCTGCATAGTGGCAGGCACGGTTAACATCAGGATTTTCAGAATAAGCGGTTGCCTGTCCTCGCATACAACATTTTCTGGCCAACCAGAATGCACCCTGAATAGCAAGATTCACAAATACAATCATCCATATTGACCATGGAGATGCTGAACTTCCCAGAAATAGCAGGGGAATCAGACTCAGCAAAACGCCAGGAAGCATATAAAGTGGTGAAACAGCCATATTTTTCCGCATTCGGCTTACTGACAAATCTATTGTCACTTGCTGCGGATTGGGAAGAGGCCATCCTTTCTCCTTACGCAGTTTACGCATTTTCTCCGAATAAGTCTCCTGACAGCGCCAGCACACCCACAGATGCAGAAGATTCCATATAAGCAGAATCGGGAACTGTAAAAAGACCCACTTCTGTACCCCAAAAATTGGAATTGCAAGCCCAGCAAACAGCAAACTCCAAAGATATATGGACTTCCTAAAACCGGAAACGATTGTCCGAACCTCAATCGATTGGAGTTCTTCGGAAGGAATTGCAACCCCCAATACCGTTCCCACTCCACTTTCTGCGGAAGTCAAACAGATCAATACAACGGATATCAGTAATACTAACAAAATAATTCCGAATACTATTCCATCCATATTATCGACCTCCTTCACGATTCATCGAATCCGCCGCTTTTTTGCATGATGTCAAGAAATCCTGCTTAGAAATCCCCATTGCAAACGCTTCTGCTGCCAACATTTCCAATTTTTGAATAAAAGAATCATTTGGCAGCCCATTTTCCGGTTCCGGTCGAATTCGCGCTCCTTGCCGCCGATCTATCACAATGTATCCCTCGTTTTTTAGCAAAGTATATGCTTTATTAACAGTCATGCTGTTAACACCCGTATCCTCAGCGAGCTGACGAACACTCGGAAGACTTTCATTGGGTTTCAATTTTCCACTTCCGATTCCCAACACGATCTGATTGCGGATCTGTTGGTAAATTGGGACATCTGATGCCATATCCAACCGTAGAATCATAATATCACCTCTTGTATCATCTGTATTATACATTATAATACAGATGATACATTTTGTCAACAGGCTTCTCTCGTCTTTTTGCCATAATATTTTTCAAAAAACTCATGCAATTTATCAAAAATCTCATAACTTTACAAAAACTTTTCAAATGTAGGAAAAACTACATATTTTATTCACAATCACTTGCTATGATAGGAAAACAATAAAATTCGATTGAGAAAAACGTGTAGGAAATTCTATTTGAAATTCGTTTTCTAATAGAAGAAGATTACAAAGGAGCATCAATATGAGCAAAATAATCCAGCAATTGCGTAACATGCGCTTTTTTCAATGGAAAAAGTCCGGATTACTGTTATCCATCTGCTTTCCGTTTGTATTATGTATTTTTGCAGAGCTTGGACAATGTCAGAGTTTGAAAGATTTTTTGGTGTTTACCAAAGATCGTTTTACAATTTATCTGTTTAGTTCCCTGCTTATTGCCATTATTTATTGGTCCGTCGCGCTTCTTGTTCGAAAAATGTGGATTAGTACCGCCATTACAGGGATTTTGTTTATGACAATTTCCGCAGTAGAGTACCACAAATACGTTATGACTGGCTCTCACTTTTTGTTTATAGACTTATCAATGGCAACAGGATTTGCGGATGTGACAAAATTTGCACGTCTTCATTTTAATCCCTTGTTGTTCTTCCTAATTCTCTTGACTCTGCTCTATGTTTTTGCTGTTTGGCTGACAGGATATCGTCTGAATGGCGCTTTTTGGAAACGTTGTTCTGCCTGTGCCTTGATGGCTGGTATGACGGCCATTATGATCATGGTTCCAGCATTTTTTGCACCAGTTTGTTCTGTTTTTGGAATTGACAATCGTGTTACATATAATTCTTACAGCGAAGATGAACGATTCGATAACAATAATATGATTACCAATTTTACTGTATCAATCAATCAGACGATAGCCACTGCTGTAACGGAACCAGAAGAATATTCGGAAGAAGTAATCGAACAAATCATCACAAGTTCTCCTAGTGTGCAGCAAAACGCGGGTGACCTTACTGATGATCCAGAACCGGAAATTCAACCGAATATTATCTTCATTATGTCGGAATCTTACGCAGACTTTCGTCGTGTTGATCCAGAACTTGAAAATGCCGACGAAATTTATGCTGATTTAGATGCAGTAGCCTCTGAAGGCGTACAGGGGACAAGCGTTGTACCAACCTTTGGAAATGGTACCGTAAAAACAGAATTTGAGTTGATGTTTGGACTTCCTGTAAAATCTCTGGGAGATGCGGGCATCCCACATAAGTTATTGAAGAGTGGGGTAGAACAAGATACCTTTGCTAACATGTATAAGGATGCTGGTTATCATACAACTTATATTCATCCCTTCCGTTCGACCTTTTATGATCGAGAGGATGTCTATAGTGAATATGGATTTGATCAAATGATCTTTGAAGACGATTTTACGATTGAAACTCAAAATTTCCGTACTTTCATGGACGATGAAAGTGCGTTTCGACAAGCGGAACAAGTTTTGAAAGCAACCGACGGCCCAGATTATATTCATATTACCACGATGCAGAATCATCAGCCATTTATTGATGGAGAAGGTGAGGAAACGGATAACTATTTTGAAGGTATTCAATTTTCCAATAAAGCCTTGCGTGATTTCACAAATCGCTTGAAGGAATGGGATGAACCTGTTATTCTGGTATTTACAGGAGATCATTTCCCATTCTTCAGTCCCGAATGTGATTTTTATAATCAAATAGGTATTACAATCGATAATTGTGAAAAACTGTATGAGAAAACATGGATTGTATGGAATAATTATGGAGCAGACACCTCGATATTACCCGATAGTGAAAAGTTCTCCACCTTCTATTTACCTCATTTTATCTATAAAATGGCAGGACTGGAGAATCCTTTTGTTGATGTAATGTTGGAAGTATTTGAAGATGAACCTCTATATTCTATGGCAGTCAATCCAACAACCAGTTCAGAGCTTCTGAATCTGCTAACCTATGACCGTACAATTGGAGAAAAATACTCCGATATCGGTGGAACAAAATTTAATTTTAATGATTAGTAAAAATACGGCGCTGCCATTAAGCAGCGCCGTATTTTGTTCCATTTAAAAAGGGAGAAGATTTAAATGTTCTAGCAAAATCTTAAGACCAATCAGAATTAATATTACTCCTCCTGCAAATTCGGCTTTGGATTTCCAGCGGCTTCCAAAGACATTACCAATCTTAACCCCAACAAGCGAGAGCGTAAAAGTAGTCAGGCCAATAAATGAGACTGCTGGAACAATATCCACCTTTAAAAATGCGAGGGTCACTCCGATTGCAAGAGCATCAATACTGGTTGCAATCGCCAGAACTGACATTTCCTTGAAACCGACGGAGTCGCTGCCGCCTTCATCTGTATCACCACTAAGCGCCTCGCGAACCATATTTCCACCGATGATAACCAGCAGAATAAACGCGATCCAATGGTCAAAAGCGGTAATATAGGAACGGAACTGCACGCCAAGAAAATAACCAATCAATGGCATACCGGCCTGGAATCCACCAAAATAGAGTCCAACAATTGCAGCTTTTTTCCAACTCATGGTTTTCATCGAGAGCCCTTTGCATACTGCAACAGCAAATGCGTCCATTGACAATCCGACTGCCAGAATGAAAAGTTCAGTTAATGACATGTTGCGAAACTCCTTTACATTTCGGGACAAAAAAAGACTTATCCGCAGCAAACACCGCAGATAAGTCTCGCTATTTCAAGTAAAGCCAGAAATAAATCAGTATGTTGACCTTACTGCATCACAAGATGCCAGCTACTCCCTTATTTGTATTTTCTATTATAAACAACCAAACTGGAGTTAGTCAAGAGAAACAAACTGCATGCAATAATATACAATTCCCATGAATATAAAACCATTGAAACTACAGGATCGATTCTTAGAAATCATCTCAATAAGATGAGTAATTTGCAAGAAAAATGATTCAAAACCAAATATTCTACCCAGAACAGAATATCATTCATGAATATTTATAGGAAATCTGCCAAAAATAATGTTTTTTGCAAAAAGGACTTGATTTTTTTGAATATTGGTGTATAATATGAAGCATAAACAAAATATTTATACAGGAATACGAATTCCGATGACAGAAAGGATGTTATTCATGGCAAAATACAAAAAAGTTGTGTTAGCATATTCAGGCGGTTTGGATACTTCTATTATTATTCCGTGGCTGAAAGAAAATTATGGCTGTGAAGTTATCTGTGTAGCAGGCAATGTTGGACAGGATGCAGAATTGGAAGGATTGGAAGAACGTGCGAAAAAAACTGGTGCTTCCAAACTCTATATTGCGGATATTCAGGAAGAATTTGTTAATGATTACGTTTTCCCGACAATCAAAGCCGGCGCAGTTTACGAAAATAAATATCTGCTTGGTACTTCTTTTGCACGTCCTCCCATCGCGAAAAGAATTGTAGAAATTGCCAAGGCAGAAGGTGCGGATGCAATTTGTCATGGCTGTACCGGAAAGGGCAACGATCAGGTTCGGTTTGAACTTGCAATCAAGCATTTTGCACCGCATATGCCGATCATTGCACCTTGGCGTATTTGGGACATCAAATCCAGAGAAGAAGAGATTGACTACGCAGAAGCGCACAATGTACCGATTAAAATTAACCGGGAAACGAACTACTCAAAGGATATGAATCTGTGGCATCTCTCCCATGAAGGTCTGGATCTGGAGGATCCGGCAAATGAACCGCAGTACAATAAACCCGGATTTTTGGAATTGGGCGTTTCTCCGGAAATGGCACCGGATAAACCTACTTATATTACTCTTTCTTTCGAAAAAGGAATTCCGGTTGCGCTGAATGGCGAAAAAATGGATGGTGTTACCCTCATCAAAACCTTGAATAAAATCGGCGGTGCAAATGGCGTTGGTTTGACCGATTTGGTAGAAAACCGTCTGGTTGGTATGAAATCCAGAGGTGTCTATGAAACTCCCGGCGGTACCATTCTGTACCATGCACATGATGTACTGGAAACCATTTGCCTTGATAAAGAAACCCAGCATTACAAACAGCAGATTGCTCTGAAATTTGCGGATCTGGTCTACAATGGTCAGTGGTACACACCTCTTCGGGAAGCACTTTCCGCTTTTGTTGACAAAACGCAGGAAACCGTGACCGGCGAAGTAAAACTGAAACTTTACAAAGGTAACATTATCAATGCAGGTGTCACTTCTCCTTATACTCTGTATGATGAAGAAATTGCGACCTTCAGCGAGGACCATGTTTATAATCAGGCGGATGCTGCTGGATTTATCAATCTGTTCGGATTGCCGATCCAAGTAAAAGCGATGCTGGATGAAAAGCGCGGCGAAAATAAGTAAGCGAACACACCAAAAATAACGGCGGGAGCGGCAAGGCTGCCGTTCCCGTTTTTTTGAAGAAAGGGTTCGGAACATATGGCAAAGATGTGGGCAGGGCGTTTCAAAAAGGAAGTGGACAGTAAAGTCAACGACTTTAATTCTTCCATTTCTTTTGACGGAAGAATGTACCGTCACGATATCATGGGCAGCATTGCGCATGCGACGATGCTGGGGAAAACCGGTATCATCGATCCGACAGAGGCGGAAAAAATTATTGCAGGACTGGAAGGAATTCTCGCAGATTTGGACAGCGGCGATCTTTCTCTCGACATGGAAGCAGAGGACATCCATATGTTCATTGAGGCGGAATTGACAAAGCGACTGGGAGATACCGGTAAGCGTTTGCATACTGCCCGCAGCCGGAATGATCAGGTAGCGGTCGACATCCGCTTGTATCTCCGGGATGAAATCGCGGAGATTTCTTCTGAAGTAAAGGCATTAGTGGAAGCGCTGTGCGAAATGGCATCTGCTCATACGGAAACCATTATGCCGGGATACACGCATCTGCAGCGTGCTCAGCCCATTACCTTTGGACATCATTTAATGGCATACGCCAATATGTTGATTCGCGATTTGGGCAGACTTGCGGATACTGCTAAGCGGATGAATGTAAATCCATTGGGAAGCGGTGCTCTTGCGACAACAACCTACCCGATTGACCGGGAAATGACCAGTACTCTTCTTGGATTCGACGCGCCGATGGGAAACAGTCTGGATGGAGTATCCGATCGGGATTTCTGTATTGAATTGGCGGCGGCAATTTCCACGATTATGATGCATCTTTCCCGTTTTTCCGAGGAAATTATTCTCTGGAGTTCTTGGGAGTTTAAGTTTATCGAATTGGACGATGCATATGCGACTGGTTCGAGCATTATGCCGCAGAAAAAGAACCCGGATGTAGCAGAACTTGTCCGCGGAAAAACCGGCCGGGTATATGGCGATTTAGTTACCCTTCTTTCCATGATGAAATCGCTTCCGCTTGCCTATAACAAAGACATGCAGGAAGACAAAGAGGCAATCTTTGATGCAGTGGATACAGTAAAACTGTGCCTGACGACCTTCCTTCCGATGCTCAAGACAGCTCGTGTTCTAAAGGAAAATATGCGGGCAGCAGCGGCAAAAGGCTTTATCAATGCGACAGACTGTGCCGATTATTTGGTAAAAAAGGGAATGCCGTTCCGGGATGCCTATAAAATTACCGGGACATTGGTTGGAATCTGCGTAGATACCGGAAAAACTTTAGAAACTCTGCCGCTCTCCACCTATCAGGAATTGAGCGAACTGTTTGCAGAGGATGTTTACGAGGCAATTTCGCTGGAACAATGTGCGATGACACGAAATGTACTGGGCGGTCCGGCAAAAGAAAGTGTAGAACGTCAGATTCAGCAAATGAAAGCGGCATTGGAAATAGCTTAATTTTGCGTGAAAATTGTAAGGAGAAGATACCATGCAAAACAATTCCATTGATCATGGGAGGACTTTTGATTGGGGCAAAACCTCCCAAAGCTACGCAAAATATCGAGATATTTACCCGGAGGAATTTTATAAACGGATACTTTCCGCAGGAATCGGTTTACCAGGACAGAAAATCTTGGACATTGGAACTGGTACCGGAGTATTACCCCGCCATATGGCTCAATACGGTGCTAGTTTTACAGGTATCGACCTTTCGGAAAATCAGATTGCTCAGGCACGGCGTTTGACCGAGGAAGCTGGGCTTCAAATTGATTATTTAACTTGTCCAGCAGAAAAGATGGATTTTGCAGACAGTAGTTTTGATGCTGTAACGGCCTGTCAGTGTTTTTGGTACTTTGATAAAGCGATTCTTCTTCCGGTGATTTCCCGTGTTTTGAAGCCTGGGGGAAGGTTCTGTATTCTTGCCATGGCTTGGTTACCAGAGGAAGATCCTATCGCAAAGGCTAGCGAGGAACTGGTCCTTCATTATAATCCTGATTGGACAGGAGGACGAATGAAACGGCAACTCCTTTCTCCTCCGCCATGGGGGAGAGAATGGTTTGAGACTGAACGAGCTGAAACTTTCGACCTACAAGTCCCTTTCACAAGAGAAAGTTGGAACGGACGGATGCGGGCTTGTCGTGGGGTCGAAGCATCGCTGTCGCTGGAACAGGTGGCAAACTTTGAAAAGGAACATTTAGATTTGTTGAAAAGGACCGTGCCAGAAAGGTTTCATATTCTTCACCAGGCGACTATGTTGGTACTTCGAAAGAAATAACCGTTGTATGTAGGAGGGATTCCATTGAAAACAAAGGTGTTTATTGACGGCAGAGAGGGAACAACGGGACTTCGCATCCAAGAACGTTTAGACGGGAGAAATGATATCGAATTGCTGCAAATTGACGAGGAGAAGCGAAAAGATCCTGCGGAACGAAAAAAATTCCTGAATGCTGCCGATCTGGTATTCCTCTGCCTGCCCGATGCAGCAGCAAAAGAAGCAGTTTCTATGATTGAAAATCCCAATACTCGGGTAATTGATGCGTCTACCGCGCATCGTACCGCAACGGGATGGGCATATGGATTTCCGGAACTTTCACCGGAATTTCGCAAAGCCATCCAGACAGGAAAGCGAATTGCGAATCCCGGCTGTCATGCAACTGGATTCATCTCGTTGGTATATCCGCTGGTACAGAAGGGGATTTTGCCCGCATATTATCCGGTCTGTGCCTTTTCTCTGACCGGATACAGCGGCGGTGGAAAAAAGATGATTGCGGAATATGAGGGAGAAGGTCGAGATCCGGAACTGAATGCCCCGCGTGAATATGGTCTGAATCAGCAGCATAAACATCTCAAAGAAATGACGGCAATTACCGGCCTTGCAAAGGAACCCCTTTTCACTCCGATTGTCGCAGATTATTACAGCGGTATGATTGTGACGGTTCCTCTTTACGGCAGCATGCTTCGGACAGGATGCAGCATCGAATTTCTGCATCAGTTTTTTACTGAACATTATGCAGGCAGTCAATTTGTTACCGTTGCCCCGCTTGGAAAAGAAGCGGAGACACGTGGATTTTTAAGCGGAAACGCTGCATCCGGATGGGATGGTTTGGAAATCTACATTACCGGCAATGATGAGCGGATTCAGCTCAATGCACGGTTTGATAATTTGGGGAAAGGCGCATCGGGCGCCGCTGTACAATGTATGAATATTATGCTCGGCTGTCCGGAAGAAACCGGTCTGCAGCTGGAAAGATGAGGGAAAATAGAATGAAACTGGTACAATTTGAAGGATTTTCCTTTGTGGAAGGCGGCGTTACGGCTGCAAAAGGATTCTCTGCATCCGGACTGCACTGCGGAATCCGGGCGAACAAATCCAAAAAAGATTTAGGCATGGTATTGGCCGATCATCCCTGCACGGCTGCAGGTGTTTATACACTAAACAAGGTAAAAGGTGCACCGATTGCTGTAACAAAAGCACATATTGCAGATGGCTATTGCCGCGGTATTATCGTAAATTCGGGCATTGCTAATACCTGCAATGCTGATGGAATTGAGAAAGCAGAAGCAATGTGCAAGATTGCGGCACAGGCAACTGGTCTGTCGGAAACAGATTTTGCAGTTGCATCGACAGGTGTTATTGGGCAGCCTTTGCCGCTCGAACCAATTCAAGCAAATATTGCAGCTTTGGTGAAAGGTCTTTCTCCGGAAAATCATGCGGATTTCGCATCTGCTATTATGACGACGGATACCGTTATGAAAGAAGTCGCCGTTGAATTTTCTCTTGGCGGAAAGACCTGCCATATCGGAGGCTGTGCCAAAGGTTCCGGCATGATTATGCCCAATATGGCAACCATGCTCTGCTTCTTAACGACAGATGCCGCAATTTCGCCGGACATTCTTCCGCTGGTGCTCAAGCAGGTCGTGGATGAAACCTTTAATATGGTAAGCGTGGACGGCGATACTTCTACCAATGACACCGTTTTGCTGCTCGCCTCAGGCGAAGCCGGCAATCCGGAAATTAAGCTGCAGGAGGATGATTTCCGCACCTTTGCAGATGCTCTTTACGTGGTATTAATGAACCTTTCCCGGATGATCGCAGGGGATGGGGAAGGTGCTACGAAATTGCTGGAATGTACTGTCACAGGCGCCTACTCCAAAGAGCAGGCAAAAATTGTGGCGAAATCCGTCATCAATTCTTCTCTGCTGAAAGCTGCGATGTTTGGCGCAGATGCGAACTGGGGACGCGTCTTGTGTGCGATTGGATATGCAGATACCGACGTGGACGTCAATCTGGTGGATGTCACCTTTGCTTCGGAAAACGGAGTGATTGACGTTTGCAAAAAGGGTTCCGGCATTGATTTTTCGGAAGAAATTGCGAAGAAAGTTCTGACTTCCAAGGAAGTTAAAATTCTGGTAAATCTGAACGATGGTGAACAGACAGCAACAGCATGGGGATGCGATTTGACCTATGATTATGTCCGCATCAACGGCGATTACCGGTCTTGAGAAAGGGGATTTATCATGGAAAATATCTCCAATGTTGTCAAGGCGCAAGTATTAAATGATGCGCTGCCTTATATCCGGAAATATCACGACAAGGTTGTTGTTATTAAATACGGTGGAAATGCGATGACCAGTGAAGAGCTGAAAAATGCTGTCATGAGTGATATCGTGCTGTTGTCGTTGGTTGGCATCAAGACAGTTCTGGTGCATGGAGGCGGTCCTGAAATCAGTGAGATGCTCAAGCGGGTTGGCATTGCCAGCAAATTCGTCAATGGTCTCCGTTATACGGACGCAGATACCGCGGAAATTGTTCGGATGGTTTTGGCCGGAAAAATCAATAAATCCCTCGTTTCACTGTTGGAACAGCATGGCGGTCAGGCTGTAGGATTGTGCGGATCAGATGGTGGCATGATTCAGGTCAAAAAGATGGATGCCGCAGAAGACCTCGGGTTTGTAGGAGAAATTACCGGCGTCAATGTCCAGCCGATAACAGATGCTCTGGATAAGGGCTATATTCCGGTTATTGCTACCGTTGCAACCGACCGGGAAGGTCAGGTCTATAACATCAATGCGGATACGGCGGCTGCGCAGATTGCGGCGGCATTAAAGGCTGAAAATCTTATTTTGATGACCGATATCCGTGGATTGCTGCGGGATAAGAATGACGAATCAACATTGATTCCTGAAGTACAGGTCAGTGAGGTGCCTCATCTGGTTCGGCAGGGGATTATTTCAGGCGGCATGATTCCGAAAATCGAATGCTGCGTGGAAGCTGTGCGCCGAGGCGTTTCCAAAACCTGCATTATTGATGGACGGATCAAGCATTCGATCCTGATTGAAATTCTGTCGAATGAGGGCGTCGGCACCCTCTTCAAATAAGGAGACGGCATCATGAACTTCGAAAAAATTAAAGCGCAGGATAAAAAAAATATCCTGAATACTTATAATCGTTTTGATATCTGTATTGAAAGCGGAAAAGGCGCTGTATGCAAGGATGTCAACGGCAAAAAATACATTGATTTCACTTCTGGCATCGGAGTTAATTCCCTTGGTTTCTGCCATCCGGAGTGGGTAAAAGCCGTCTCTGAACAGGCAGCGAAGCTGGCACATATTTCCAACCTTTATTACACCATTCCCGATAATGAACTCGCCAAAACCCTCTGCGAACAGACCGGATATGGCGCTGTATTTTTTGGAAACTCGGGTGCGGAGGCAAATGAAGGTGCGATCAAAGTTGCTCGTAAATACAGCTTTGATAAATACGGAGAGGGAAGAAACCAAATCGTTACACTTGTCAATTCTTTCCACGGCAGAACGGTTACTACCCTTGCGGCAACCGGTCAGGATGTTTTCCATCAGTATTTTGGACCGTTTACCGAGGGATTCCGGTACGCCGAAGCCAATTCTATGGAATCGGTCTCGCAGGCAGTAGATCCGTCTGTCTGTGCAGTCATGCTGGAGTTTATCCAAGGAGAAGGCGGCGTTATTCCGCTGGATGAGAAATTTGTCCGGGATTTATTTGCATTTTGCCGGGAACGGGATATTCTGATCATTGCCGATGAAGTGCAAACCGGTGTCGGCAGAACCGGAAAATTCCTGGCATCGGAGCATTACGGCGTTCATCCAGATATCACCACATTGGCAAAAGGGTTGGGCGGCGGATTGCCGATCGGCGCTGTGTTGGTGGAAGAACGTCTGAAAAGCGTTATGGGATATTCCAGCCATGGATCCACATTTGGAGGAAATCCGATTGCATGTGCCGGTGCGAATGTTGTACTGCGTACCGTCTGTAATGAAAGATTTTTGCGGGAAGTAGCGGCGAAGGGTGAAAAATTGAAAGCATGCCTCTCTGTCTGCGGGGATGTTGCCGGTGTAACCGGAAAAGGCATGATGCTCGGAATTCAGCTGAAAAAGAAAACTGCTGCAGAGGTTGCAAAAAGCTGTCTGGAAAAAGGACTGCTGGTATTGACTGCAAAAGATAAAGTTCGGCTGCTGCCGCCTTTGACGATTACCGATGAAGAGATGAAGCAGGGCCTGCAAATTCTCTGGGATGTGCTGGCGTAAAGATAGGAGGAGAACCCCATGAAACATTTACTGAAACTTAGTGATTGGTCAAAAGAAGAGATTTTGGCAACCCTGAATCTGGCGGATCAACTGAAATATGAGCAGAAACACGGCATTTCCCACCATCGTCTTGCTGGTCAGACACTCGGAATGATTTTCCAGAAATCCTCCACCCGTACCCGTGTTTCCTTTGAAACAGGAATGTATCAGCTCGGCGGTCAGGCATTGTTCCTCAGCAGCCGGGATCTGCAAATCGGACGCGGAGAACCGGTTCAGGATACCGCACGTGTTTTGTCCCGTTATCTGGATGGCATTATGATCCGGACCTTTGCTCAGAAAGAAGTGGAGGATCTCGCCCAATACGGATCTATTCCGATTATTAACGGACTCACCGATTACTGCCACCCCTGTCAGATTCTGGCAGACCTTATGACAATCCGGGAACATAAGGGCAGTTTGGAAGGATTGAAGCTCTGCTATATCGGAGACGGAAACAATATGGCAAACTCCTACATTGTTGGCGGTCTGAAAGTCGGAATGAAAGTGTCCATTGCCTGTCCGAATGACTATAAACCGGATCCGTTTGTATTAGATTTCGCCAAAGCGTACGGAGAGAATTTTTCCATTTCGGATAATATTCTGGAGATGGCAGCAGGTGCGGATGTCATTTGTACCGACGTATGGGCTTCTATGGGGCAAGAAGGGGAAGCAACAGTTCGTCAGAAAGCATTTGCCGGATTCCAGGTAAATGACAGTGTAATGGCTGCAGCCAATCCCGGCGCAATGGTGCAGCACTGTCTGCCGGCACATCGCGAGGAAGAAATTACGGCGAAGGTTTTCGAAGAGCACGCCAATGAAATATTTGACGAAGCCGAGAACCGCTTGCACGCACAGAAAGCCGTTATGGTTGAATTGATGGAGAAAAAGTAATAACAGAACGGGGGCGATGAATTTTCATCGTCCCCGTTCTGTTATTATTGAAGTTTTAAGGTCTGAATTTCAAAGGGGTGGAAAGGCAGGAGTACTTTTCCTTCCCGGATTGTCAGTTCCTGTTCCTCATTTTCGGTCAAAGAACATAGGAAGCAGCGGGAAGTTCCAGCCGGCAGTGTGACTTCCGCTTCAGATTTCCGTCCGAATATCTCAAATAGACGTACAATGACACCGCTTGCATCTTCCGCACGCTTAACGGCAGACAATTCCACATTTTCAGCTGCAACACGCACGAAGTTTTCCTCTGGCAGATGCTTTGCGGTACCGCATTCTGCGAAGAGCAGGGGAATATTAAACGCCAGCGCTTTCTGTTCCACTTTTGCCTGTTTTTCATCCCCGCTATGCGGATAGATTGCATAAGCAAAGTGATGAACGCCCTGATCCAGCGGCTGGGAATCGCGTTCGCTGGTATCATTGGAACTGCGAAGCAAATTCAAATCCAGAATGTTGTTTTCTGCTTTGTAACCATATTTACAGTCATTCAGCAAGGAAATACCATAACCGCCGTCGTTGAGATCCACCCATTTGTGCGCACAAATTTCAAACTGGCTGACATCCCATGAAGTATTGCGATGCGTCGAACGGTGCAGATTGCCGAACTGAATGTCACAGATTGCTTCATCCGAGTAGACATCGACTGGGAAGGAGGTACGGAGCATTTTCAGATGTTCATGCCAATCTGCTTCTGTGTCAAAAACAAGCAGATCGCTGCCGGCTTCCAGACGAATTTTCTGGATCAAAGAAGATTTTTCCGTGACATAATGCTGTTCCAGAACAGCTGCGCCATTTTCCAGATAAGCACGAGCACTCTTCAGCTGCATCTGCTGAACAGGCTTGTCCTCATAATAGATCTCAATATTCCATGCATTTCCGTTGCTGTCATCATAAAGCCGCAAAATATTGGCAGGTGCAGCAAGAACTTCCCGCTGATTCTTTTTATCAAACAATGAAATCAGCGCGCCGGTTTCATCAAATTTGGCACAAAGGCATTCATTTTCCAGCAGATTTTCCGAGGCCGTTAATTCATCTGCAGCAACCGGCTGTCCGTTTTCCCAGCAGACAGCAGCCATTGCCGGAACGGTAATACGGCGTGTCTCCCCGTTATGAGTAACCATTTCGGTACGCTCAAAACTCAATGTGTTGTAGAGTGCCGGCTTCTCTGCGGTCAGTGCAGCAAGGCGGACATTGGTCAGCTGTTGAATCTGTTCTTCCAAAACAGCATATCGAGCAAGGGATTCGGTATAAACCCGTGTAATGGAAGAGCCTGGAAGAATATCATGGAATTGATACAAAAGGATTTCTTTCCAGATTTTATCCAGTTCTTCAGCAGGATAGGGAATACCGGCACGGGATTCCGCCAGAACTGCCAGATATTCCAGATTGCGCAGTGCATATTCCAATTTGCGGTTATAACGCTTATTTTTAGCCTGCGTAGTATAAGTTCCGCGATGATTTTCCAGATAAAGTTCGCCTTTCCATGTGGAGAATTCTGCATTTTCACGGGAAATATCTTCCAGCAAGTCACGAGCAAAACGCTGTTTGACCGGTGAGAAGCCTTCTAAATTTTGGATACGATCGAGCCGTTCCAAATGATATGCACCGGGACCGCCGCCGCCGTCTCCGATACCGAACAGCATCAGAGCGTATTCGGAAAGTCCCTTTTCTTTAAAGTTCTTTTCCATGGTTGTGACCGAATGGGGGAGTGCCGGTCCATTGTAAGTTTCTTCGGGCAGCATGTGGGTGAGTACCCGGCTGCCGTCAATGCCTTCCCACCAGAAGGTATGGTGCGGGAATGAGTCATGTTCATTCCAGGAAAGCTTCTGCGTCATGAAATAGTCGATGCCGCTCTTTTTCAGAATTTGTGGAAGGGCTCCGGTGTATCCGAATACATCTGGGAGCCAGAGGTTATTGACCGTCACCCCAAATTCATCTTTCCAGAATCGAGTACCAACCAGAATCTGTCGAATCAGTGATTCGCCGCCGGTTACGTTCGTATCCGGTTCTACCCACATGGCACCTTGTACTTCCCAGCGTTTTTCACGGATTCGCTGCTTCATGTCTGCATAGATTGTGGGATAGTATTGCTTCATCCAGTCATAAAGCTGCGCTTGGCTGGCACCGAATTTATAATCCGGATACCGTTCCATCAGGCGCAGTGTATGAGAAAAGGTACGGGCGCCTTTCCGGATGGTCTCCCGAATAGGCCACAGCCATGCCAAGTCGATATGAGCATGACCGATTGCTGCAATATGCAGGGAAGGGTCACCGCCTTGTTTATCCAATTCTTTTTTGAGAATCTCACGTGCTTTTACTGCTTCTTCTGTGGTGAAGTCACACAAGCAGTTCGCTGCAGCGTCCAAAGCACGCAATATGCTATGATGGCGCACGGAGGATTCCGGAAGTGCTTCCATAGCATCCGCCAAAACGTGAATATCGTAATGAAGGCTACGCAGCTGTTCATGCCGGATTGCAATAGAAGCTTCCTCCAGTGTTCCGCTTCCGACGAAACGTCCGAACAGGTCATTACAGCCGGCGTCTACCCAGATATCAATTTTCCCGTCCTTTGCACCGCATAGAGAAACCGGGATGGTTCGTTTCGCACAGGTTCCGTATTCATAAGCACTTGTTCCGGTTGTCAGGCCCATAATCGGAGTGCCATCTTGATCGTAAAGCAGCCCTTCACCGTTGACATCAATGAGCAGAATCAGTGTCTCATCTTTTTCAAGTTTCAGATCCGCAGGAATTTCTCCGGTAAAATGCATCCAAGCGCAATCCCAAAGATTTCCCCAGCGGCCTCCAACGGTCAACTCTTTTGGTTCGCCGGAAGTGCGCTCTGCAAACGGTACTGGTTCCGGTGTGACATAAGCAGTACAATGCAGCTGAGCAATCCGTGTGGAATACGCTGTTTCCAATTTTCTCATCAGCGGATGAATCCGTTGACGTGCATTTTTGTAGCAATAAGCCATAGGCCAAAATCCTTTCTGTTAGTGGAATATTACGCTTTCGCTTTTTCTATTATACGGAATCGCAAAAAAAAATACAAGTAGTTCCACCAATCTTCTGTGGAAATAGCGTAAAAAACAGCTTTGTAAAAAAATTCAAAAACTTCAAAAAAAATGATAGACCTTTTGAATGGAAAAGAATATGATAGAATTATATTATTTTGTGCATCTGCAATTGATATAAAGGAGTGCAGCAATATGGAACAGTTTTCGTTTTTATGTGATCTAGCAAAAGAATCCGGTTTTACAAATGCCGGACTGATTACAATAGACCGTATCCCATTTGATCCGGTTTTTCGCAAGGCATGTGAAGCAAATCAATGTGGAAAATACGGTAAATGCTGGACTTGTCCGCCTTCTGTGGGTCCCATTGAAGAATTGATTGCACGGGCAAAAAAATACCCCTATGCTATCGTTTATCAAACCATTGGGGAAATCGAGGATTCCTACGATTTTGAAGGAATGATGGCAGTCGCTGCCAATCACAACAAAAATACAAGAGATTTTATCGAAAAAACTGCTGCGAACTGGAAAGGAAATTTCCTGCATTTATCTGCCGGCGGTTGTCATAATTGTGAACGCTGTTCCAAATTGGATGAAGAACCCTGCCGTTTTCCAGATAAGGCGCTTGCTTCATTGGAAGCATATGGCGTGGCTGTTTCTCAACTTGCTCCCCGCGTCAATATGAAATACATTAACGGCGTCAATACGGTTACCTATTTCGGAATGTGTCTATTCGAGGATGCTGTTCAGTCAAAGGAGGAAACAAAATGACACTGACCGTACATACCAGTGAGGGATCTCAAACTTTTTCGGTAGAACAGCCCGCCTATCTGTCTGAAATTCTGGCACTTCATGAACATCCCCTGGATCTGCCTTGTGCCGGAAACGGACGCTGCGGAAAATGCCGCGTAAAAGCAAGTGGTGCGTTGTCGCCCCTTTCGCCAGAAGAAGAAAAGTTGTTAACATCGGAAGATCTTACTGCTGGGATCCGTCTCGCATGCCGGACAAAGATTGTAGGAGATGCAGAGGTAACACTCAGCAATAAAAGCAATATTTCCGTCATTCAAACAGATGCTGTTTCCCGCAATTTTGAGCGAGACCAGACAGAAGGATATGGCGTTGGTATTGATATCGGGACGACAACGGTTGCGGCAACTCTGGTGGAATGTGCGTCTGGCAGGGAATTGGCTTCTGCCTGCGAGCAGAATCCCCAGGAGAAATACGGGGCAGATGTAATCTCTCGAATTGAACGTTCCCTTGCGGGAGATCGGGAAGCACTTTCGGTCTGTATCTTAGAGTGTATCGAGCGTTTGTTAACAGAACTCTGTCAAAAAACCGGATTGCCTGGCGATCAGATTGCTCGAATCATCATTACCGGAAATACCACGATGCTTTACCTGCTTACCAATCGGGATGTGGATTGCCTGTCTCACGCTCCTTTTGATGCGGATGAATTGTTTGGACGAGAATTTCCGATGCAATTTCAGACAGCGCCTGCTGCTCGCTGCTATCTGACACGATGCAACTCAGCGTTTGTAGGCGGTGATATTACAACAGCAGTTCTGGCAAGTGGCATTACCGAAGAAAATAAGACCGCACTTTTGATTGATGTTGGAACGAACGGTGAAATTGCCCTGATTCACGATGGAAAAATGTATTGCAGTTCGACAGCAGCAGGTCCGGCTTTGGAAGGTGCCGGAATTTATATGGGAATGCCTGCACTGGGCGGTGCAATCCGTCGGGTGTGGCTGGATGCAGAGAAAAAGATCTGCTGTGAAACCGTGGGAGATTTGCCGGATACCGGAATTTGTGGATCCGGTGTTATTGATGCGATGGCGCTTCTTCTGAAAATCGGCGCAGTCGATGAAACCGGTCTGCTTTTAGAAGAAGATCACGATTATATCGAAAATATTCAGGATGCAGGAAACACCCTGGCATTCCGATTCGGAGAAAAAACACTTTTTACCCAGAAAGATATTCGTGCGGTACAGCTTGCAAAAGCCGCTATCTGCGCTGGTATTTGTACCTTGCTACATGAAGCAGGCCTGACTCCTGCGAATGTAGAACGCTTTGTAATTGCGGGCGGATTCGGCAGCCATATCAATGTAGAGAATGCTGCTGCAATTGGCTTGTATCCTGCCGAATTAGCGGAAAAAGCGGAAGTTTTGGGCAATGCTGCGCTGGAGGGCGCAGAAATGATTCTGCAACGGAAGGCTTTTTACGCGGAATCAGAGCAGATTGCTTACCGTATGGAAACAGTTGACCTTTCATCCAACCCCTTCTTCAGCGATCAGTATATGGAATCCATGATGTTTACAGCAGCTGAGTTGTAATTTATCGGATTTTATGGTATACTAAATTTGCAGTCTTTGCAACAGGGAGGGTATCCGGGTGGAAAAATCACTGCAGGATCGTTGTTTAAAATATAGTGGACATTTTTCAGGTCTGTGCGGCGTGGAATGTTCGGTTATCGACATGTCAATCCATGATTTTCTGGAACCGGAAGTCCCAACTGGTATTTTCTGTAAAAATTGTTCCAATTATAATCAAATGCGTCAGTATACTCATTGCTATGGATGTTCCGAAGCATATCGTTGGAATGGTCGGTATATTTATTATTGCCCATTAGGACTGGTGTTTGTTGCTTCCTCTGTATCAGACGAAACTGGCAATCTTGCAGGAGGATTGATCGCCGGCCCCATTATCATGGGAAATATTCAGGATACTTTACAGGAGTTACCCTGCGGAGAGATGGCTTCCTGTCTTTCTGAATTGCCGGAAATGGCACCGAGACAGGTGACGGATTTGTCGGAAATTCTGGCAGCAGTCACAACGGCTATCAGTGGTATTCCGCACAGTAAAGCCGGGAATTTTGTATATGAGCAGGAACGTTTGCTGAATGCGATTTATGACGTAAAGGAACGGTATGCTTCTCATGATGGAGAGATGCCGTATCCGATTGAGTCGGAAAAGAAGTTGCAGGCAATGATTCGCAGCCGTGATAAAGCCGGATCCCGAGAACTGTTAAATCAGCTTTTAGGTGAGATTTTTTTCCTAAGCAATTTCAATTTAGACGAAATCAAAGCCCGTGTTATGGAATTAGTCGTCCTGATTTCGAGGGCGAGTATCGATGCTGGCGCAGATGTCCAGGAAATTTTTGGTTTTAACAACGAATATATTCAAAAAATTGAGCAGTTTTCCTCCATTGAAGAATTGAGTGTTTGGTTGACCGGTATCATGCACCGATTTATTGATTATACCTTTGATTTTTCCCGTATCAAACACATTGATGCGGTGTATAAAACAATGGAGTATGTGCGTGCGAATTACGATAAAAAATTATCACTGGATGAGATCGCCCGCAATGCGTTTTTAAGTAAAGCGTATCTGAGCAGTATTTTTAAGGAAGAAATAGGGGAAAGCTTGACCAATTATGTCAATCGTGTTCGAATTGAAAAAAGTAAGGTTTTGCTGCTGGACAAGGAAGTCAGTCTGATTGATATTGCAAATCTTTGTGGTTTTGAAGATCAGAGTTATTTTACCAGAGTATTCAAAAAAATGGTGGGAATTTCTCCTAAAAAATACCGAGACAGTCGGGGTGTGGCTGTTCAGCCGGTGCAAATGGAAGATGTCGAATAAAAAGGATGCCGTGGACATGAACTGCGGCATCTTTTTTGCTAAAATATATTAGCAAAATAAACAATAATTTTGATATAAATATAGGAAATATAGAACTTGACGCACAAGATTCATTTCGATATAATAAAAGAAAACGATTACATTTCAGAAAGGAAGATTCAGATATGGCATTCAAAGTGGGACTGCAAGTATATTCTGTCCGCGATGATGCGGAAAAAGACTTGAAGGGGACACTGCAAAAAATCAAAGCAATGGGTTATGATGGTGTAGAATTAGCAGGTCTATATGGCAATTCATATGAAGCAATGCGCGCAGCAATTCAGGAAGCTGGATTGGAACCGATTTCTGCCCATGTCCCGTTGGATGAGATGCTGGCGGATCCGGAAGGTGTGCTGAAAGGCTATGCAGAAATCGGATGTTCTTATGTTGCCGTGCCATATTTGTCGGAAGAACGTCGTTCGGATACAGAAGGATTTGAACCGACTTTGAAGGAAATTGCCATGTTGGGCGAAGTAGCCAAAAAGAATGGTATGGTCATGTTGTATCATAACCACGATTTTGAGTTCAAAAAAGTGGGGGAAGAGTACGCATTAGATTATATGTATCGGACAATACCGGCGGATTTATTGCAGACAGAGTTGGATACTTGTTGGGTAAATGTCGGAGGAGAGGATCCATCTGCGTATGTTCGGAAATATGCCGGCCGTGCACCGATCGTTCATTTGAAAGACTTTTATTTGAGCAGCCGGGATGAGGCAGGGGATACTCCCTTTTATGAATTGATCGGCAGTGACCAGAAAGCAGGAGGAGAAAATGTCTTTGAATTCCGTCCGGTTGGTTATGGAATGCAAGATTTTCCCTCGATTCTGAAGGCTTCTGAAGAGGCAGGTGCTGGTTGGGTGATTGTCGAGCAGGATCGTCCTTCCATGAACAAAACGCCGATGGAATGTGCCAAAATGAGCCGCGATTATCTGAAAACATTGGGCGTATGACGCTCTGTTTACAATAAACTGTTATTAAAGGAGAGATTACCAATGGCTGAGAGGGAACAGGATATTCTCAACAAGTTTAAAACTAATCAAGAAGAAGAAGCTGCTGTTGATACCAGCAAAAAATTGCGGATTGGTATTATCGGAACCGGCTGGATTGCAGAAGCGCACATTGAAAGCTATAAGCGGATGCCTGACGTTGAAATCGTAGCGGGTGCCGATTTGATTCCGGGTAAAGCGGAAGCATTTTTCAAACGTTTTGGAGTAGAAGGCGTTCGCTGCTATCCCAATCATAAGGAAATGCTGGATCATGAGCAACTGGATGCAGTTAGTGTCTGCACCTATAACCGTCAGCATGTGCCTTGTGCGAAATATGCTCTGGAAAAGGGCGTTCATGTCTTGCTGGAAAAACCGATGTGCGTAACAATGGAGGAAGCGATTGACCTTTGCCGTGCGGAGAAGGCAAGCGGAAAAGTTCTTTCGATTGGCTTCCAGCCTCGTTTTGACGCCAATATGAAAATGATCAAAAAAATCGTGGAATCCGGAGAACTGGGTAAGATTTATTATATCCAGACCGGTGGCGGTCGTCGTCGTGGTATTCCGACTCCGTTCGGCACAACTTTCATTGAAGAAAAAACTGCTGGTCTCGGTGCATTGGCTGACATCGGATGCTATTCGTTGGATATGGTGCTGAATGCGATTGGTTATCCGAAGCCCTTGACAGTTACTGGTTATAAATCGGATTTCTTTGGCAAGATGCCCAGTTATTATCCGACTCATCCGGAATATGCAGATTTGTTTGGCGTAGATGATTTTGCTGCTGCATTTGTTCGTCTGGAAGGCGGCATTATTTTGGACTTCCGGATTGCATGGGCAATGAATATGGACACTCCCGGTGATACCATTATTTTGGGAACCAAAGGTGGTCTTCGTATTCCTTCGACTGAGTGCTGGAATGGCTCAGTTGGTGGTCCGATGAAAATCTATCATGAAGTTGCTGGTGCGCAGGTTGAAACAGAAATTCCGATTATTAAAGAAGATGCAAACCTGTTTGATCGTAAGATTCGTACATTCCTGGATGCTGCCAAAAATGGTACTCCTGCACCGGTTCCTACCAGCCAGATTCTCTACAATCAGGCGATTCTCTCCGGCATTGCAGAATCTGCAAATCTTGGCCGTGAAGTTGCCATTGATATTCCTGAAATCTAATAGATGCAGATATATCCCCCTGTTCTGAACTTGAACAGGGGGATTTTTTGTAAAGAATAACCCGATGCCATTTTTGACATCGGGTATTTTGGATTTAGTCGTTATCGTCAGGGAATTGACCTGCACCGCAGCATTTCTTATATTTCTTTCCGCTTCCACAAGGGCAGGGATCATTTCGTCCAACCTGTGCTTTTTTGCGGACAGGCTGCTTCGAAACAGATTGATCGTCGTCACCATGCGACTCCGATGTTGGAGTTGCTACCTGCTCACGCTTAATTTCCTCATTGGGGTTACGCAGACGGACAGTCAGCAACATTTTTACCGTATCCTCACGGATGGCAGCTACCATGGCATCAAACATGTCAAATCCTTCGATTCGATATTCGACAGCCGGATCACGCTGTGCATACGAACGCAGATAAATGCCTTTCTTCAGTTCGTCCATTGCATCGATGTGATCCATCCACTTGGTATCGACATTCCGCAGCAGAACAACACGTTCTACCTCGCGCATGCGATCCGGACCAATTTCCTGCTCTTTTTCTTCGTATTTCTTGACGGCCTTTTCATAAAGCGCGTCTACGAAATCTTTTTTCTCCATGTTTGCCAATTCATCCGGCGTATAATGGAAATCTTCTGGTTCTGTAAAATAGCCCAGATAATGGTTTCGCAGACCCTCTACATTCCAGTTATCATGAATCACTTCATCAGACAGGTATTGATTGACGGTTTCGGTGATATTTTCCTTCAGCATATCCATGATATAACCGCGCAGATTTTCGCCATCCAGAACCTTTCCACGCTGAGAATAGATGATTTCACGCTGACGATTCATTACATCGTCAAACTGCAGGACACTACGGCGAATTGCAAAGTTACGGCCTTCCACCTTTTTCTGAGCTGATTCAATGGAGTTGGTCAGCATCTTGGTTTCAATCGGCTGATTTTCATCAATTTTAAGCGCTTCCATCATACCTTGAATACGCTCACCGCCGAACAAACGCATAATATCATCTTCCAGAGAAAGGAAGAATCGGCTTTCACCGGGATCACCCTGACGTCCGGAACGTCCACGCAGCTGATTATCGATTCGACGGGATTCATGACGTTCTGTTCCCAGAATAAACAAACCGCCAGCCTTTCGAACTTCCTCTGCCTCTACGGCAATCACTTTTTTATGTTTTTCTACCAACTCATTGAAAGTTTTGCGGGCATTCAGAATTTCTTCATTGTCGGTCTCACCAAACGCATCTGCCTCATTGATGAGTTCCTCATCAAATCCCATTTTCTGCATCTCATGCTTTGCCAGATAATCCGCATTACCGCCCAACTTAATGTCAGTACCGCGTCCAGCCATATTGGTTGCAATCGTAACAGCACCCTTTTTACCTGCCTGGGCAACGATTTCCGCTTCTTTTTCGTGATATTTTGCATTCAGAACTTCGTGGGGAATCCCGCGTTTTTTGAGCATATTACTCAGCAGTTCCGACTTATCAATGGTAATCGTACCTACCAATACCGGCTGTCCCTTTGCATGGCATTCAATAATCTGTTCAATGACAGCATTATATTTACCTTTTTCATTTTTATATACCACGTCTTCATGGTCAATCCGCTGTACCGGACGATTGGTCGGAATTTCGATGACATCCAACTTATAGATTTCACGGAATTCGCCCTCTTCTGTCAGAGCAGTACCGGTCATACCGGACAGTTTATTATACAGACGGAAGAGATTCTGGAAGGTAATGGTTGCCAAAGTCTTGGATTCGTGAGCAACTTTGACGCCTTCTTTTGCTTCGATTGCCTGATGAAGTCCCTCATTATAGCGACGGCCATACATCAGACGTCCTGTAAATTCATCAACGATGATAACTTCTCCGTCTTTAACCACATAATCCACTTCATTATGCATGATACCATGTGCTTTGATCGCCTGATTGATATGGTGGAGAAGGGTCATATTTTCCGGATCCATCAGGTTTTTGATATTGAAAGCCATTTCGGCTTTCCGAACGCCTGCGGGAGTTAAAGTAGCAGTTTTGGCTTTTTCGTCGACGATATAATCGCCTTCGAGATTATCGTTATCGACTTTATCATCCAGTTCCGTCACTTTGTTCATCTTGAGCATCCGGGCAAAACGGTCGACGATCTGATAGAGCTGAGTGGATTTATCGCCCTGACCGGAGATGATCAGAGGAGTTCTTGCTTCATCGATTAAGATAGAGTCCACTTCGTCCACGATCGCATAGTTAAACGGGCGCTGAACTTGCTGTTCCTTATAGGTAACCATGTTATCGCGAAGATAGTCGAAACCAATTTCGTTATTAGTACCGTAGGTAATATCGCATTGATAAGCTTTTCGACGGGCATCGTTATCCATATCATGAATAATCAAGCCGACCGTCAGGCCCATATAACGATAAACTTTCCCCATCCACTCCGAGTCACGTTTTGCAAGGTAATCATTAACTGTTACAATATGAACACCTTTTCCAGTCAGCGCATTCAAATAGGCGGGAAGGAGACAGGTCTGCGTTTTACCTTCACCGGTTCTCATTTCTGCGATACGTCCCTGATGCAGAACAATGCCGCCGATAATCTGAACAGGGTAGTGAGGGGTACCCAAAACACGACGAGTTGCTTCTCGACAAGCAGCAAAAGCTTCTGGCAAAATGGTATCCAGTGTTTCGCCATCCTCCAGTTTCCCACGCAAATAATCTGTCTGTCCACGCAGTTCCTGTTCTGACATCTGTTTATATTGGTCTTCCAGAGCGAGAACACTCTCCATAATCGGTTTAATACGCTTCAATTCACGTTTGGAGTAGGATCCAAAGAGTTTTTCAACAAATCCCATCTTTGATTGACCGTTCCTTTCAGGGGTTCCTCACCCCATGCCGGGAAGATACCGGCGTATATTTTTCGATACTTTTTTGAGCCAAGCAAAAGTACCCAATTACTTTTTATTATACATGTTTTTTCATTTGTATGCAAGGGTTTTTTATGAATTCTTTATTTTTTCAAAAAATCCCAAAAAGCACGTCCGCAAATGAGCGGACGTGCCAAGGTCAGGAAATCTGTAATAATTCCAGCGCGTTTTGATAAAAGATTTTGTCTTTTTGTTGGGAAGAAATTGGAAGACTATCAATAAAAT
Source organism: Candidatus Merdivicinus sp. (assembly GCA_050943495.1). Classification (GTDB taxonomy): domain Bacteria; phylum Bacillota; class Clostridia; order Oscillospirales; family Ruminococcaceae; genus Merdivicinus. The sequence goes on along the minus strand of JBMNPH010000002.1, from coordinate 145,646 downwards.
CTGCTGTGTCCCGGCTACTCTGCCAAGGACAGTCACTGCCGAAGACAATATTCTCCGCCCCATGCTTTTGGATAATTCGTGTAAACTGTTCGGGAGAAATCATGCCGCGTGTATAGGCAGTATCCATTAGAATACCAGTGCCGGCTAATTTTTCTTCTACTTCATTCCAAAGGCTTAATCCGCCTAAATGGCCCAAAATAATTCGGAAGCGCGGAAACAGTTTGTGAAGTCGCAAAACCTTATCGGGGGTCACCCTTGTATTATCGGGAGAAACAGGATCCCATCCGCTGTGGAACACACAAAACATTCCCAATTCTGCGCAGGCATCATAAATTGGAAACATCCGCCGATCGGCTAATTCCACATTTTGATAATCCGGATGTAGTTTGATTCCTTTTATACCTGCCTCATGCATTCGATAAATCTCGTGAACCGCATCTGCATTCTCCGCATGAACAGAACCAAAGGAAAAAATCCGCTTTCCATCTTGAATAGATAGAGCAAATTCATTCACATTATGCTGCTGTTTGGGTGCGGTTGCGATATTCAGGCAGACTGCCATGTCAACCTTCCATTCATCCATTTTAGCAAGCAAATCAGAAAATGTCCCGTTTGTACAGGGAATGGCATGAGAAATCCCGCTTATATGATGAAGAGCATTTTCAGCCAGCTTGTCTGGGAAACAATGCGTATGGAAATCAATTAACTTCATAGGAACCCTCTCCCCAACGGATCAAGACCGTTCAAATTTTTCTGGATATTTTTTACGAAGTGCTACTGCACCATCTGCACGGCCGGTTTCTTCCAAACGTCTGCAGTATGCCGGAAGATCTCCTTCTTTTGCATGATATGGCCCGCCTTCGCGCAGTACGGTCATCAGCGGATCCACATCCGAATCCGCGGTTAAACGCATCTGATGTTCCCATTCGACCAGATAACGGCAGGCTGTTCCACACAAATCCGGTCGCTCTTTTGCAAGATTAACCTGTTCATGAGGATCTGTTTTGAGGTTAAACAGCATTTCATTTTCCCAAAGATGATATCCGTCGTGATAAGTACGCATATACAAATAATCGCCAAAACGAACCGAACGCTGACAGACATGCGCACACTGGGAAACTACCAGATATTCCCGTCCGTGATCTTCGCCGGATATCAAATCCTTTGCATAGCTTTGGCCATCCCACTTTTCATAATGAGGCAGGCCAAGCAAATCCGCCATTGTTGGAACTAAGTCAAGGTTATAATAAAAGCCATCCAGGACAGTTCCTGGCTTTATGCCAGGCCATTTAATCAGCATTGGAATACGGGTTGTGATTTCATCAGCGGTTGCATGTTCCGCATATAATCCGAGTTCACCAAGATTTTCACCATGATCGGAAGTGACAATAATTGCCAGATCATCAAAAACACCTTCCGCTTTGAGTGCATCGAAGAGTTTGCCGATCATACTGTCCATGTAACGGATGCCACAGTCATATCCATCAAAAAAGCGGCGCAATCCTGCCTGATCGGTCACTTTGCCCGGATGCCGAGGAAGATTAGGGTTTTCCCGGTCGGTATACATACCAATTTCCATAGAACCATGCGGGCCGGTCAGATGATTGTGTTCTTTGAGAATTTCATCGGTAATCCAATCTGGAATGGGATCTTTTTCAAAGGGATTTCCAAATTCGGCAGGTGCTCGATAAGGGGTATGGGCATCCCAAAAATTGATATGCAAAAACCAGTTTTCCCGGGAGGCAGCATTTCGTTTTACCCAATCCAGTGCAACCGGAAGAATTTCCTCCGCAGATTCTCCTCCGCATTTTCCAGTATTGTAAACTTCATTAAATCCAGCAGTAAACCAGAAGGAAGAATGACGTTCCGCAAAGGGACTGATAGAAGCTGTATACATGCCTGCTTTTCGAAAGAGGTGGAAAAAATTATTCCAATCTCGCTGATCATTGAAACCGCGTTCGATGCCGGTCAAACGCATGTCAGCCGGCAAGCCGCCATGCCCGACTGCGCCGTTATGAAATCCGAATCGACCGGAACAAAGTGCCGCACGGGAAGGCAGACAGGGAGCATCCGAACAGTGATAATTGGTAAAGCGAACACCTTCTGCCGCAACCTGATCCAATACCGGAGTAGTATTGCGAAAATAACCATAACATCCCATATGATCAGGGCGCAGAGTATCCAAATCCAACATCAGAATTTTCATGATCTCACATTCCCCCTCATTTATATTTGGTATGAACATACAATGGAATGCCTATATTTTACCCCAAAACAGTCAATCTGTCAATTATCTTGGAAAAATAATCTTTTTCGTATATTGACAAAAATACACAATCAGAGTATAATAATACCACACCCCACCGGGGAGGTTAGGAGGATTATCATGAAACAAAAATTTAGAATAACTGGAATGTCCTGTGCGGCGTGTTCATCCCATGTGGAGAAATCGGTTCGAAAATTACCGGGCATTGAAGAAGTAACGGTCAGTTTGCTTACAAACAGCATGACAGTACAATATGATGAACAAAAAGTTTCCGCAAATCAGATTATGGAAGCGGTTCAGCAGGGAGGATACGGCGCACTGCCGGACTCCCCGCAAGGGAAACGATCTGCATCTGTTGGCACATCAACGGAAAAATCCAGCGATTCGGCATCAAAATCAATGAAAGTCCGTTTGATTGGTTCCTTTGCCTTATTGATCCCGCTTTTTTACCTTGCAATGGGCCATATGATGGGGTGGCCGCTTCCCGCAATCATGCTGGGAGACGAAAATCTGATGATATTTGCATTCACACAGTTTTTACTCTGCCTGCCGATACTAATACTCAATCGAAAGTATTTTATTGGAGGATTCCTTGCACTGTGGCATCGGTCGCCCAATATGGATTCTTTGATTGCCATTGGATCCTCAGCGGCTGTTGTATACGGAGTCTGGGCAATCTACCAAATCGGATGGGGAATGGGGCATGGCGACTGGGAAATGGTCCATCATTATGCGATGGATCTCTATTTTGAAACCGCCGGTATGATTCTCACTCTCATTACGCTCGGTAAGTTTCTGGAAAGCCGTGCAAAAGGAAAAACATCCGCAGCGATTACCCGCCTGATGGAATTAGCGCCGAAAACAGCATTTGCAGAGCGAGACGGAAAAGTCATAGAAATTCCCACAGAAGAAGTCCAAAGAGGAGATATTCTCCATATTAAGCCGGGACAAAGCATTCCGGTCGACGGCATCTTAGTCGAAGGAAATACTGCGGTCGATGAATCTGCCTTGACAGGAGAGAGTATTCCGGTAGATAAACAAGTGGGCGATCATCTGACTGGAGCCTCTGTCAACAAAAATGGATTCATTAAAATGCGGGCTGAAAAGGTTGGAGAAGATACGACTCTGGCACAAATCATTCGGCTTGTAGAAGAAGCCAGTGCTTCCAAAGCACCAATTGCGCGGCTTGCAGACCGTGTGAGCGGGGTATTCGTGCCGATTGTCATCGGAATTGCGCTGGTATCTGCTTTGATCTGGTTATTGCTTGGATATGAACCGGCTTTTGCAATTTCCATTGGTATTGCAGTGTTAGTTGTTTCCTGTCCATGCGCATTGGGATTGGCAACGCCGACTGCTATCATGGTAGGAACCGGAAAAGGTGCAGAAAACGGAATTTTGATTAAGTCTGGGGAAGCTTTGGAAACGGCACATTTGGCAGATACCGTTGTGCTGGATAAAACCGGAACGGTTACGGAAGGAAAGCTGCAAGTTACCGATATCATTCCTCTCGCCGGACAAAAGGAACAGGAGTTTCTTGCTTTAGCAGCCGGAATGGAGGAACATTCCGAACATCCGCTTGGAGAGGCGGTGGTACAGGAGGCTGTACGGCGCAAATTGCAGACAGTTTCTATGGAAACGCTGGAATCGATACCGGGAAAGGGCATCCGTGCCCACCGGGAGGGAAGCATTTATCTTGCGGGAAACAGAAAATTTATGGAAGAAAATCAAATTTCTCTTGCCAAGGACCTCCCAAATGCGGTACAATTGGAAGAAGACGGAAAAACAGTGCTGTTTTTTGCAAAAGACGGAAAGATTCTGGGAATGATAGCAGAAGCGGATGCTATCAAGGTAACCAGTGCTCAGGCGGTGCAGGAACTGCATGATCTGGGTTTAAATGTGGTGATGCTGACCGGTGACAGCCAGCGAACAGCGGAAGCAATTCAAAAGCGCGCCGGTATTGAAACAGCAATTGCGCAGGTACTTCCTGATGAAAAAGAAGCACATGTTCGAGCATTCCAGGAGAAGGGCAAAAAGGTAATTATGGTTGGTGATGGGATTAACGATGCTCCGGCGCTTGCTCGCGCAGATGTCGGAATTGCAATCGGAACCGGAACAGATGTAGCAATTGAATCTGCGGATATTGTTTTGATGCGGGGAGATTTGCGTGATGTTGTAACAGCTATTCGCTTAAGCCGCGCAGTCATCCGCAATATTAAACAAAATCTTTTCTGGGCACTGTGTTACAATACATTGGGGATTCCACTGGCAGCCGGACTGTTTTTCATCCCGTTTGCGCTGAAACTCAACCCAATGTTTGGCGCTGCAGCAATGAGTTTAAGCTCTGTCTGTGTTGTCACCAATGCATTACGTCTGCGATTCTTTAAGCCTCTTCCTTCCGCCTGCCCACTGCCTGTGGCTGAATCAAAAATTGAGGAAGAATCAGCACTACCAGTCAATCGAACTCAATTTCTTAAAATTGAAGGCATGATGTGTGAGCATTGTGTCAATCGGGTTTTGCAGGCTTTGGAATCGTTGGATGGAGTAAAAGCGGAAGTAAGTCTGGAAAATGGAACAGCGAATGTAACCGTACCGGAGACTGTTTCTAACGAGCAGTTGAAGAATGCTGTGGAAGATGCTGGTTATACGGTACTGGATATTTCATAAATGGAGGATAATTCGATGCAAGCTGATAAAAAACAAATGACACGTCTATTAAAAACTGCAAAAGGACAAATTGACGGTATTTTAAAAATGATTGAAGAAGACCGGTATTGTCTGGATATTTCTCATCAAATCATGGCAGCGGATGCAGTTCTGAAGCGAGCCAATAAGGAAGTGTTAAAAGCACATTTGGAAGCATGTGTCCGGAAAGCAGTAGAAGAAGGCGATACAGCCAAAGTAGAAGAATTAGTGGCATTTTTTGATAAATCATATCAATAATTCATATGAAATTTTAAAATTCTTATGGTTTTCTGAAGCCATTCCATCGAAGAATCTGATAAAATAAGTTTAAAAACTACAGGAGTGTGTATTCGAATGTCAAGATATCGCCGCCGGTTACGGTGGAATCGAATTTTTGCGGTTATCATAGCCGGAGGATTGGTTGCTACAGCAGCATATTTGGTACAGGATTCCTTTCATACATTGTTTCCTTCCGCAGCAGAAGAATCCCAAGCTGAAGAAAGTGTGCAGGAATCTGCTGTGACAGAATCTACTGTTACGGAATCTTCAGAAGTTTCGGAAGCGGAGCAATTCTTACCGGAAGGCTGGAAATGGATCAATCTGTCTAAAGAAAAACTTCATCAGGGCGAATTGATTCTTGTGAATAATCAAACAGCATTTGAGGGAGAGGCACCGGAAACAGTATCCATATATGATGTAAAAACAGCATCCTACCAGGTAAAGGATACATTGGTTACCATTCAGGAAAAAGTAGCGGAACAATTGAATGCCATGCTTGATGATTTTTATGCAAAAACCGGCTTATCGGATGTCATGATTATCAGCGGATGGCGGGGAGTAGACAAGCAGGATACGCTTTATCAGGATGATCTTTTGGAAACCGGGCAAAACAGTTCTACATTGGTTGCGAAGCCAGGTTACAGTGAGCATCATACCGGATTGGCATTGGATTTGGGACTTCTGCCGGAAATCGAAGGTGTTGGTCGGAGTTACGATGGGCAGGGGGCATACAGCTGGATTAACGAAAACTGTGGAGAATATGGATTTATTCTGCGCTATCCGGAAGATAAGATGGCAGAAACCGGTATCGAGTATGAACCTTGGCATTTCCGGTATGTAGGAACGCCTCATTCTCAAATCATCATGGAAAAGGGGATCTGCTTGGAAGAGTACCTGGAGTTTTTGAAAGAATATCCAGTAAATGGCACTCATTATGAAACAGATACTTATGAAATCTGTTGGCAAGAAGCACAGGAAACTCCGCAAGGCGACTATCGTGTTGCTGTTCCAGAAAATGGTGACTATACAACATCTGGCGATAATATGGGTGGTGTGATTGTAACCATACAAAAATAATATTACTTGCTTTTTTGCGGGGATCATGGTATGATGATTGCAAAGAAAGAATCGGAGGGATTCATTGGAAATGGGACTTCTGGAATGTGCAATCTATTTGATCTATCCATCTTTATTGGGATGGCTTTTTAATGCAGTAGCTGTTTATTTTCCAGCAGCATTTACTTTTGTGTATTATTTGGCGCCGATTTTCTTGTTTGTGGGATGGTTTTGGGCCGGTAAGCGTTATGCATGTCGGATATCAAATCCAGTGATAGGAATTCTAATTGGAAATAGCATTGGAATTCTTTCCATTGCAGTTTATCTTTGGCAGGAATATATTACTACAAACAAAATCAACTGGCTACAGCAGGCAGCGCAGTACTTTTCGGCATCTTTGACGCCATTGACCGTCAGTGTGGTAGCGCAATTCAGTCCTACGGTTGACGGAGTCACACAGGTATCCAATACAGCATTGCAGTTGTTGGGGTTTATATTGGTGGTTATGGCCTTTATCGGGGGATATTTTTATCAAAGAAATAAAACAAAATTAGAGCAGAAAGAAACCCGCAAGCTTTAAAGCCTGCGGGTTTTCTGTATATTATCGAAGAGTCATGTGGAAAGCTGCTTCAAAAGTTTCGCCTGCCGGAAGGAACACCATTCCTTCTTTGTCCTCGAATTTTCCGGAATCGCCTTTGGTGGAATCCACACCAAACCACGGTTCCAAACAGACATATGGGCCATCATTTGCAGCCGACCAGATACCGAAATCCGGAAAACCTGTAAAATCCATATGTACACTTCTGCCGCCTGCTGATAAATCCAGCCACCGGGACTTCAGGCCATGAAGGATGACTGCATCATTATAAAACCATTCGTGACCAAGATGTTTTTCACTTTCCGCAGCAAGGAAAGGTTGGGTTTCTCCTGTAAGAAGCTTATTCGCCTTGATTCTACGGCGAGCTGTTTCAGGCTTTTCAAAGATTATAGTATAATCGGAAAAGTCTTTTCCCTCATCCATTGGGCAATTGAATCCCGGATGCCCTCCAACCGAAAAGGGCATAACATCATCATTTTTGTTTACCACTCGGAACCCTTCAGTCAAAGTATTCCCCCGAATGGTGTAAATCACATAAAAATCAAAGGAGAAAGGGTATTGCTTTTTTGTTTCCTCGTTGTCTGAAAGGCGGAAAGATAGGGAATGATCGGTCTGTTCAGCCAATACGAATTCGGATTTCCGTGCAAATCCATGAGAACCCATCTGATAAGATTGGTCTCTCCACGTATAGGTTTCATTCGGAAGACCGCCGATTATGGGAAAAAGAATCGGAGAACGTCCGGTCCAATAGTTCGGATCTCCTTGCCAGAGATATTCAAAACCGTCTGTAGTTTGGACACTCTGCAACTCCGCTCCCAGAGTGCTCACCTGAATTTGAAGCGCGTCTGTTTTCAACGTGTAAATCATAAACTTCAACCTTTCCAGCAGTTAACTGCCGCATACTATCTTTTTTCATTATAGCGGAAGAAGTTGAATTTTTCAAGTGTTTTTGCACAGAATTCACAAAAATTTGATCGCATAGTTCGGTCATGTTTTGCCAATAGCGTTTCGGGCAATGTGTCATACGGCATTTAGGATTTTCTCTCCCCTCAATTGCAATGGTTTGATAAAAACGTTTCCAAAGTAGCTGATAGGTTACTTCCTGCGGAGATTCCGGTGCGAATTCAATATTACCTGCCGGAAATATCTGAAGATGTCCATTTTGATGAAACAACGCCATATCATGCGCCTGGTCGTAGATCAGAAAGGTTTCTTGTGGAAGACGCTCTGCAAAATGTCGGGCAATCAGTGGAAGGACTTGATTTTTGGGGGTAATCACCGATGTCAGAACGCCATTTCGTTCCACAAATCGGATAAAGCCTTTTAATAGATGAGATTCATTATCGATTGCTTGTACAATTTGAAATAAAGATGCAATGGTATCATCTTGAAGCATTCGCAGAATGGATGGACCTTTCGGATATGCTTTCCGCAAAAATTCCAGGATCAGCATTTCTTTGTGAGGATGGCAGCTTAAAAAGGCTTTTCTCACCCAATCCAAAGCAAGCGGAGATATTTTTTGCGGGATGGATACGAATACTCTACGAGCGTGGTGCGGAATGGTTTCAATAATCCGGACTGGGTAGAGGGAAGTTTGTACTGATTGATCCGTGCAAATATCCAGAGGAATTTCTTTACGGACAAAGCTTTCAAAAATGCAGCAGAGCATGCCGTCGAAACTGCCATCATATTGATATTGAATCATAATTCGCCGGTCAGACATTTTACCACATCCTCTCGCGTGGGAAGATTTGAATTGGGGAATAGGGACAGCTGTTCTGCCTGTTCGAATTCCAGAAGATTGGCTGCTCGATCAGATAAAACCGCCTGAATCATATAATCCGAACGAAGTCTGGCTGTATCTGCACGTTTTCCTTGACAGGTGATGAAATATTGTGCTCGCTTGAGAACAACTCCAATTTTTTTAAGGCTATCATAATTTAATGATCCCAATCGTCTTGCAGAAAGTATACGTTTTGCCGATCGCACGCCGATTCCCGGAACTCGCAGCAGGACTTCGTAATCAGCGGTATTAATTTCAACCGGAAAAAATTCGGGATGCTGAACCGCCCAATTGCATTTTGGATCCAGAAAAGGATTGAAGTTGGGATGTGCTTCATCTAGGATTTCCTTTGCCTCAAATCCATAAAAACGCAACAGCCAGTCCGCCTGATAGAGACGGTGTTCCCGCAGAAGAGGCGGTTTCGTATCCAAAGAGGGGAGAAGCGAACTTTCAACAACTGGCATATATGCTGAGAAAAAGACTCGCTTCAGAGAATATTTGCGGTAAAGTGCTTCGGAAAGAGTGAGAATCTGGAAATCGGTTTCTGGCGAAGCACCAACGATCATCTGCGTACTTTGGCCGGCTGGTGCAAACTTTGGCGCGTGGCGGTATCGAACCAGATCCGTTTGGTTTTGTGTAATTCCGTCTCGGATCTGGCGCATAGGGGTCAATATGGCTGATTTTTTCTTATTGGGCGCTAGGGTTTGTAGACTTTGTTCGCTAGGTAATTCGATATTGACGCTCATACGATCCGCAAGAATCCCCAAGCGTGCGATTAAAGCCGGATCCGCTCCCGGAATCGCTTTGGCGTGAATATATCCATAAAAACGGTACTCCTCGCGCAAAATTCGAATAGTCTCAATCATCTGTTCACAGGTGTAGTCCGGATTTTTGATGATTCCGGAACTGAGAAATAATCCCTCAATATAATTTCTACGATAGAACTGGATGGTGAGATCTGCCAGTTCTCTGGGCGAGAAAGTCGCACGAGGAGTATCATTGGTTATTCGGTTCACACAGTATTGACAATTGTAGATGCAGGCATTGGAAAGCAGGACTTTGAGAAGGGAGATGCACCGTCCGTCTGCCGAAAAGCTGTGACAAATTCCGCAGGCATGAGAGTCTCCAATTCCATGCGGGGAACCTTTCCGATCCAGACCGCTGGAAGTACAAGCTGCATCATATTTTGCGGCATCACTTAAAATCGTAAGTTTTTGCATTAAATCCATATTTTTCACCCGAACATTTATTCTTATCTATTAGTGTATCACGAACAATTGTTCTTGTAAAGAGGTTTGCAGAAAAAAATACAGAGTTCTTGACAAATTCGAATGAAATTGATACTCTTAAAAGGAGGAGGGGACGTATATGAATCAAAAGTTGATGGAATATCTGCGCAGAATTACCGAAGAGGAAAAAAGAATTCTCGCCGGCGAATCACAGATTGATCGTACCCTCTATACCGGTGCACGCGATTTTACAATTGACAGTGAGAAAATGCTGCAAAAGGGCAAATTAATCGACGTCCGTCCACATACGCGATTTGTGCGTTTTCCGGAACACCGTCACAATTATATCGAAATCATTCTGATGTGTGAAGGACATTTAACGCATATCATTGATCGTCGCCATAAAGTGGAACTCCAGGCAGGAGATCTGTTATTTTTGAATCAGTTTTCTGTCCATGAAATTCTGCCGGCAGGTGAGGAAGATATTGCAGTCAATTTTATGGTTCTTCCGGAATTTTTCGATACGGCGCAGGAGATGCTTGATAAGGGAAATGTAATTTATCAATTTTTAATGAGTACCCTTCGCCGAAATGGAGGAGAGGGACAGTATCTGCATTTTCATGCCGGAGAATTGCTTCCGGTACTCAATTTGGCGGAGAATATGATCTGGTCGCTCATCAATCGCCAACCGGATCAGAGGCGCACGAATCAAATTACAATGGGTTTGTTGCTTTTGTATCTATCCGGACATACCGATACTATGGAAGCGGGAACCAGTGCGCAGAATCGAAGCCGTCTGGTAATGGAAGCCCTGTCCTATATTGAAGCCCATTATGCTGGAGGACAGCTTTCAGAATTGGCGGAACGCCTGAATCAGCCGGTGTACGCTCTGAGTAAGCTTATAAAAATGGAGACTGGTTCCACCTTTAAAGAATTATTGCAGCAAAAGCGTCTTCATCAGGCAGCGCGCCTGATCCGGGAGACAACGCTACCGGTAACAGACATCATCACAGCGGTTGGATATGATAATTCCAGCTTTTTTTACCGGGTTTTTCGGGATGAATTTGGCGTAACGCCGCGTGAATATCGAAAAAACCAGATAGGGAAGGAGAATCACAATTGAAACGGCAAGATTATCTGACATGGGATGAATATTTTATGGGGATTGCAATGTTGTCCGCACAGCGCAGTAAAGATCCTTCAACTCAGGTAGGAGCCTGTATTGCTAATCATGATCACAAAATTCTGTCTGTCGGCTATAATGGGATGCCGACCGGCTGTCACGATGATTTAATGGCATGGGAACGAGAAGGTGCCCCGCTCGAAACAAAGTATTTGTATGTTTGTCATGCGGAATTGAATGCCATTCTGAATAATGACAGCGGCTCGCTTAAGGGGACAACCATATATGTCACACTCTTTCCATGCAATGAGTGTGCAAAAGCAATCATTCAAAGCGGTATTCGGGAGGTTGTGTATTGGCAAGATAAATATGCCGATACAGATTCGGTTATTGCTTCTAAGCGGATGTTTGATTTAGCAGGAGTGACTTGTCGGCCATATCAACCAAGTGGAAAAATGCTGGAACTGCATTTCTGATTATGAGTAATTATATTGAAAGTATTCGTCTGAAACGTACTGCTGTACCAAATTTTGATACCTATCCATTTTCAATCCCCGCAATTGCATCTTTGAATGAACTCTCGCTTCATCCAAAAGTTACTTACTTGATTGGAGAAAATGGAACGGGAAAATCAACTCTTTTGGAAGCAATTGCAGTAAATTTCGGTTTTAATCCGGAAGGAGGAACTCGAAATTTTCATTTTTCCACATATTCCTCTCATTCCGAATTAAGTGAGTATCTGACTCTGGTTAAAGGCATTCATCGGCCGTCGGATGGCTTTTTCTTTCGTGCGGAAAGTTTTTACAATGTTTCAACAGAGGTAGAACGATTATCATTTAAAGGACTAGGACGTCCAATTCGAGAGAGTTATGGTGGAAATCTCCATGCACGATCGCATGGAGAGAGTTTCTTTGCTCTTTTGCAAAATCGTTTGAGCGGAAAAGGACTATATCTTTTTGACGAACCGGAAGCAGCACTTTCTCCAACGCATCAGATTGCGATGCTCAGAGAAATGCATCGGCTGATACAAGCGGATTCACAGATTATTTTGGCAACTCATTCGCCTATCTTGATGGCATATCCAGACAGCATTCTCTACCACTTTTCCGAGAACGGAATTGAAAAAGTATCCTATGAACAGACCGAACATTATCGTTTAACACGAAATTTCCTGAACGACTATCCTCATATGCTGCGGGAATTGTTTCGGGATCTGTAAAAACAGATGGTTATTCCCTAAAAATATGATAAATACTATTTGTGTCTCCGTTTGGCATTCGACATCATAAGATAGAATGTGACATGTCATACTCGATCTTAAGGAGGAGTCGTCTTGTTTCTGCCATTTCGAGAGAGAAATCGCCTGACTAGTGGATACCGGCTGCCGGAACGGCCAGATCATAACGGGATTGACCTGGTAGGGGAGGATAATCCCGTGGTATATTCGCCAGTAGAAGGTATTGTTAAAACTTCGGCTGCTGCACTTCCCAAATCTTCTCAGAATGCAACCTGGGAATGGGGAAATTATGTGCGGATAGATGATTTAGAAGGAAATCGACTTTATTTCTGTCATCTTGCGAGCCGATCGGTCAAAGAAGGAATGCAGATCAAAGCAGGGGATCCGATTGGCGTAATGGGAAATACCGGATACAGTTTTGGTACTCATCTGCATTTTGAAGTTCGCAAATCAGATAATCGCAACTGGATTAATCCAGCAATTTATCTGGGAATTCCAAACAAAGTTGGCACTTATCGCAGTCCTAATGGTTGGATAAAGGAAAATGGAGTCTGGCATTGGTATGATCTCGGTCAAATGCAAAAAAACATGTGGGTGCGTACCGGAAACTGGTGGTATCGGTTAGGGGAAGATGGCGCTATGTTGACCGGTTTGCATCGAATTGATGGCAACCTTTATTATCTAAATGAGAATAATCGCATGCAAATTCCCTCAGGAGCCTGCTTAATAACCAATGAAAAAGGATCTATATTAGAGTAAAAAACCCGCCGTCCAGTCTGGTACGGCGGGTTTTGATTCTTAATAATTCTCAGAGAGATAGGACCATAATAATTTAGCAGCAGGGGAATTCAATTTATCTTGGGTAGTTGCTAAAACTAGTTCTGTAGTTAATGTTTCACGGAAACGCAAAACAGCCAAATCTTCCGGACAGCACGCCATAGCAACACGACGCATAAAAATGGCGATTCCGGCCCCTTCTCGCACCAAGCGTACTATACTTTCCGCTGATGAACCTGTATAAAAAATATGTGGCTCAAAACCAGCCGAACGGCACGCATGAACACAGCTTTCATATAGGTGGGTAGATTTACTTAAAAATATAAAATTTTCATTAGAAAAGTTAGCCAAGCTAATAACTTCACGAGTTTTTGCAAGTGGATGAGCGGCTGGTAAAACTAATGCCAATTCATCTGTATTTAAAGACAAATACTTCCATCCCGGATGAGTATTTCCTGTTTGCCGCATAATTACCATATCATAATGGTCTTCCTCCAAGCCGGCAGAAAGAAATACGTTTTCGGCTTCTTCCAATTCCAATGCAATTTTGGGACATGCCTGTGAAAATGCGGATAATTTTCCCATAATCCCATAATACTCCACGATCGGCAAAACACCGACCCGAAGATGCCTAATTGCAGGAGAAACTGCAGCACGAATCTCATCATATTCCGATAAAAAAGCTGGAGCACGTTTTTGGAGTTCCCGTCCTGCGGCAGTCAGACAAACATTACGTCCGCATCGTTCGAATAACGTAGCCTGCAATTCTTTTTCCAAACGTTTCATCTGTTTAGTTAAAGCTGACTGACTGAGAAAAAGCTCTTCAGCAGCATGCGAAAAACTTTCCGTTTTTGCGATGGCTAAAAAACTTCGCAATAAATCTAATTCCACGGTATGATTCATTCCTTTCTGGAATAGATTATACCACAAAAGAGTTTGACTTGCACCTAAATTATTGTTAAAATGAAATAAAATCCGATAATTCTGAAAAATTATCCTGTAATTTAACATCTGAGGTGACGAATATGCTGAAACTTTCAAAAGAAACCCGCGCACTTCTCGAAGATATTGAAAATCGGATCGATCCGGAAGCAGAGGACGATGTTCAAAAACAATGGAAAGATTTTCTAGACGGAAAGTTTGACGGAAAGATTTTTACATCCTGCCGTAAAACAGTCAGTGAAGCCACCGTTCCATACCAAAATATCAACATTAACGATGCGATCGAAGATTATGAAAAAATGCTAGTCAGCCAAATGGAGGGTGTTTCTCATATCTTATCCGGCACATCTGGAATTCCATCTGTTCGCACAAATTATGGTACAGGAATCATGACCGCGCTGTTTGGTGCCAAAATCTTCACGATGCCCTATGAGATGAATACACTTCCAACCACTCATTCTTTTAATAACACCGATATCATCCATGAAATTTTGGAAAAAGGTATGCCAGATTTGATGGGGGGATTTGGCAGAAAAGTCTTTGAAATGGGAGAGATCTTTGCAGAAGTTTTTGCAGAATATCCCAAGATTTCCAAGTATGTCACGGTCTATCATCCGGATACACAAGGCCCTCTGGACATTTGCGAATTGCTGTGGGGCGGTGAGATGTTTTATGCGATGTATGATGAACCGGAACTGGTTCACGGATTGCTGAAGCTTGTTACGGAAACTTATATCGCATTCATGGAAAAATGGTTTGCCATGTATCCGTGCAGCCGGGAAATGAACTGTCATTGGGGAAGCTTTATGCATCATGGCAAAATTGTGCTGCGGGATGATAGTGCCATGAATCTTTCTCCTGCTTTATATGAGGAATATGCTAAACCGTATGATGCACAGCTGTTACATCATTTTGAAGGAGGCGTTGTTCACTTTTGTGGGCGCGGCGATCATTATATGAAAGCACTTTGTGAAATTCCGGATCTAACCGGAATTAACATGTCACAGCCGCATTTGAACGATATGGAGACGATTTATCGGAATACTGTGGAAAAAGGAATCAAAATTCTGGGATTCAACCGGGAGTGGGCAGAAAAGGATGTCGGACGTCCGGGTGGATTCTTTGGAAATCTGCACGCGTAATAATATAATAAAAAAAGAACCGGAGAGCGGAATCAAGCCGTTCTCCGGTTTTCCTGTTTAACACAGGTTTTACTGCAGTTTGGCATTGGCTTTCGCCAGGAATTTTTCCGCGTCAACCACAAATCGATCATGTTCAGCAGAACCAATTTCACCTGTTTCATCATATGCTTTTACGGAAAAGGTCACTTTTTTGCGGTCAACTGCCGTAATTTCCGCCTCTGCCCAAACTTTTGCGTCTTTTGGAGTTGCAGAGGTATGAGCAAGATTCAGACGAATCCCAACAGAAGTTTCCCCCTCATCCAAGAAATTTTTCAGAAGAGTGGCAGCCGCATTTTCCATCAAGGCAGCCATTGCAGGGGTTGCATATACTGGCAGTTCTCCGCTGCCCATTGCACAAGCAAGCAGTGATTCTGCAGCTTTGCTATCTACCTTCAATTTTGCACCAATTTGAATTTCTTTCATAAAAGATCTCCCTTTCGGAAATGAATTTATTCTGTAACCGAGAAGCGAAGGATATATTCCTCTGCTTCGCCCGGATTCAGGCATTTTACGCCGCGTTTGCTTATAAACTGGTCATCCTCATCACTGCAAGTAGAGAGTCCCTGCCAGGGTTCAATGCAGACATAAGGCGCGCCAGGAGTTGTCCATATCGCACAATATCCAAAATCCGGATATTCCAATGTCAGTTTGCGGCCGGTAACGGTATCCACAAGATCTGCCCGCCGGGAATTCATCCGATCAAACAAAATGGTATCTACCCGCTGGAAAGTCTCATAATTCAACGATAATGTGCGGTTATCCGATTCCAGAAAGGATTCGCGTTTTGCAATATCAATTTGGCGTGCAGTCCCATCATAAAGCGGACTGCTGTTTTCCTCTTCCTTATCAAAGACAATCTGATAATCGGTAAATTTACTGCCAAATTTTGGGTCAAACGGAACGCAGAATGCCGGATGCGTTCCGAAACAATATGGCATTTGCCGATTATCTTGATTACAGACTTTTATGGTCAGATTCAGGATACCGTCTTGTATGGAATACGTGGCTGTGAGCAGGAAACGGAAAGGATAAGATTGCAAAGTTTCTGGTGTTTCCTGAAGAATAAAGACAGCACAATTTTCCTGCTGTTCGGAAAGTGTCCATTCCAGATTTTTCGCAAAGCCATGCATAGGCATGTGATACGGTTTTCCTTCGATATACACGGTATCATTTCGGACATTGCTTGCAATTGGAAACAGAAATGGAGCGCTTTCACTCCAAAAATGAGGAGATCCCTGCCAGATGTATTCCGTTCCATTTACCCGATAGGATTTTAATTCTGCTCCCAGCGTTTGAATGGAGGCAGAGTTTCCCATTTTATCCTGAATGGTTACGATCATAAAGATCTCTCCCTTCCTAATGATAATTTCATGATACGATATTTTGCAAAGTTTGTCAATCATCTGTCAATCTGTTCTAATAAAAAGTGTTTCCGCATAGGATAAAGTATCGCAAAGGAAGGTGAAAAAAATGGACGAGTATGAACAGCTTTTACCATATTTTGATGGCTGGATTCGGGAAGTGCTGGAACAATATCCACGTATTCAAAGATCAGATGTATGGGAAATCCGACTGCGATTGGGGCGGCCAATTGCAATCATTCATAAAGCAGACGTCAGTTTTCCGGATCGATTGTCAAGAAAAGTTTCTGCGGAAGAAATACAGAACTGCCTTCGTCGTGTATGCGGTTATTCCATGCAAAGTTGCGAAGAAAATCTAACACGCGGATATTGCACTCTATATGGCGGGCATCGGGTTGGAGTAGCCGGAAATGTTGCGGTAGAAAATGGAAAAATCCTAAAGCTGCGGGAAGCAGCCAGCCTGAATTTCCGGATTGCACGGCAGGTTCTCGGATCCGCAAAAAATCTGCCGCAGCTTTTATATTCTACCGGAACGCTTCCCTCTGTCCTAATTGCAGGACCACCCGGAAGCGGAAAAACGACTGTTTTGCGGGATCTGATCCGGCGTTTATCCGATGGAGAAGGCGGTAAAATACTGCAGATTTCCGCAATAGACGAGCGGGGAGAGCTGGGCGGGAACCCGGATCCCGGAACGGCAGTATTTGATCTAGGAAAATGCACTGATTTATTAAGCGGTTACCCCAAAGGACCCGGAATGGAAATCGCTTTGCGCACGCTTTCTCCTCAGCTGATCGCATGTGATGAACTAGGAAACCGAGAAGAAAGTTCTGCAGTTATGGAATGCGTAAATGCCGGCGTTCCTATTTTAGCAACGGTTCATGGAGATTCCTTGGAAAGTCTGGAAAAAAGACCCGTCATTGCCGATTTTCTCAAATGGAATGTATTTCAGGTGGTAGTTTTTCTCCAGCAAGATCGGAATTTCCAAATCGACTGGCTAAATAGGAGGACATAACATGAAATGGCTCGGAATCCTGTTTGCATCCATCGCCTGTTTTCTGATCGGTCAAAATATGGCCACACAACTAAAAGAACAGTGCCAATATTTGCAATGCCTCAAACTTCTGTTGTTGCGAATTGATCGGGAAATAAGGGTCAGCCGTCTGCCAACCGCTGTATTGCTGCAAAGATTGGCGAAAGAAAGTGATTTTCAGCCGTTGGGATTTTTACGAAAAACCGCACAGAGATTCACCGGAAAACAGCCGGTATCCATTTTATGGGAGGAAGCACTGGAAGAAGAGACATGCCTGACAAAATTACCGGACACCAAATCACTAATCCGAGAGTTGGGCGGAATTATAGGGGAAAGCGATTGGGAAAGCCAGACCTCTGCACTAACTCTAGTAAACGAACGTCTGGACAGGCAGTTAGATGATGCAGAACAGCGTTATTTGACACAAGGACGGCTCTATCGTTCTCTGGGAATTCTGGCCGGGATCCTCTTTGCAATTCTGGCACTCTAAAGGAAAGGACGGAAACAAATGGATGTTGATCTGATTTTCAAGATTGCTGCCATAGGAATCATTGTGGCAGTTCTCAATCAGGTTCTGATTCGTTCTGGCAGGGAAGAACAAGCCATGATGACGACTTTGGCAGGATTGATTGTTGTATTGATGATGGTCATCACACAAATCAGCGCATTGTTTGACACGATCAAACAATTATTCGGTTTATGGTAGGAGGCGATCACATGGATCTGATTGCCATTGCAGGTGCCGGACTGGTAGCTGCTGCAGCCGCCGTCCTTCTGCGGCAATATAAGCCTGAATATGCCATGCTTTTGTCACTTGCGGCAGCCGGAGTTCTATTTGTATGGATCCTTGCCGGAATTCTTCCGGCATTGACTGCTATGCGGACGCTTGCGGAACAAAGTTCCTATTCTGCAGAAGCACTGCAAATTCTGGTAAAGTGCCTTGGTGTCTGTTATCTGAGCGAAATCGCGGGGCAGATCTGTCGGGAATCCGGTCAGAACGCAATTGCCTCCAAAATAGAATTGGCCGGACGAATTTCAGTACTTGTGTTGTGTCTGCCCATGTTTGAAGAATTGATGCGGACAGCACTCTCTCTGATTCAATTATAGGGAGGGGATCAAATGAAACGTTTTGCTGCTGCTCTATTCTTCTGGTTGTTATTGTCCTGTCTATTTGTGCCGTACGCGAGCGCAGCAGAAAATGATATTTCACAACAGGCAGAGGATCAGCTGGCTAAAAGCGGAATTCAGGAATTAATTCCGCTCATTCCGGAGAGCGGAGAGGAGGTTGCTGAGGATGAGCTGTTGCAAAATGGTGATTTGAGCAACTGGACTTTTGAGCAGACATTTTCTTGGATTTTGAATGCATTCCGATCGAAAATTTCCACGCCATTTCAGTTGGCAGGGACACTTTGCGGTATCCTTCTGCTGTCTGCATTGCTGAATTCTTTCGGCGGAGGAATCAAAAGCAACGGTTGCAGCGAAGCATTTACAACCGCCAGTGCCTTATGTATTTCAGCTGCGCTTGTAACACAGGTTGTTCCACTGATTCAGGAGGCAGCACGGACAATTGATGAAATGACGACCTTTATGATCAGCTTTATTCCGGTGTTCTCTGGAGTCGTAACTGTTTCGGGAAGGCCAGCAACAGCTATGGCATATCAAACGGTCACATTTGCGGCTGCACAGGTTTTTGCGCAAGTAGCCGGAAATTTTATCGTTCCACTGCTTGGAATTTTTCTCGCAGTTTGCACAGCCGGGGCTGTAACAGATGGAATCGATGTGAAGGGAATTGCACAGGCGGCCAAAAATACTGCTGGTTGGATTCTTGGTTTCTGCCTCACTATATTTGTTGCTTTACTCACCTTACAGAGCCTGACTGCAGGGGCGGCGGACACAGTGGGAAACCGTACGATTAAATTTGTCATTAGTTCTGCAATTCCGGTAGTTGGAGGTGCTTTGAGTGAAGCGTACAGTTCCCTGTCTGGCTGCATGTTACTTGTTAAAAATGCAGCTGGTGTTTTTGGAATAGCAGTCATGGCAGCTGTATTTATTCCGGTTTTAGCTGGAATCGGACTGACAATGCTTGCATTAAATATCTCTGCTGCTGTAGGAGATTTATTGGGGGAGACTAGAGCTTCCGGAATGATTCGTTCGGTTTCTTCTGCCGTGGCTGTTCTAGGCGGATTAATTCTGTGCTATGGTATGATGATCCTATCCTCGACTGCAATTCTGCTCTGGATGGGAATGCCTGTTTAAGGAGGGATATATGGAAGAAATTCAAAATGCTGCAGCTGCATTGTGTGTTACATTAGTGATATCTGGGATTTTCCATATGCTGCTCCCGTCAGGGGATTGGAATCGATATGCCCGCTTTGGAGTACGACTATTTTTGCTTCTCTGCCTTATTTTGCCTTTTCGGAATGGTAAGATCGCAGCAGAATGGGACAATACCTCCTATCAAAAACAAATAGAACAATCCGTTGCAGATATGGAACAATTAGCGAAAGAACAGCTCTTGGAAAATTTTACGTCCACTTTAGAACAGGAAGGAGTGTCGCTACTGCTTCAAAACAAGATTGCAGTACAAAAAATCCAAGTAACAGCACATATTGCGGACGAACAACGCATAGATATTACTAACATTGAAGTGGTATTGGAGGCGGGAGAATCGAATGAGGAGATATCCAAAGCACAAAACTTAATCGCAGAAGAATTCGGACTGACTGTTCAGGCAGTTACAGTTCAGAAACAAACAGGAGGAGAAGGAAATGGATGAAAAAAAACTGCGGCTTCCTTCACTTTTCGCAATCTGGAAAGATCCCGAAAAGCGTGTGAAATGGATTGTCGTCATTGGGATGATCGGAATTTTCCTGCTATTTCTCTCTCAATTTGCCGGAAAAAAGCAGGAAGAACCTGAGCAAACCATATCTCCGCAAATTACTTCAGCTGCCTATATTTCTTCCCTTCAAAAAGAACTGACGGATATTATCGGCAAAATTAGCGGTGCTGGAAAAACAGAGGTTATGGTGACGCTGCAGAATAACGGAGAAACATTATATGTCCGGGAACAGAAAACGGAATTTGACTCCACTCATTCGGCGGATTCTGCCGTAACAGAGCGGGAAAGTCGCGCTGAAAGTTATGTGCTGGTGGATGGAAAAGACGGGCGGGAAGCTCTGGTCCGAACACAGATGGAACCGGTAATAAAGGGGGTGATCATTGTCTGTGAGGGAGGGGAGGATCCTGTGACAGTCAGCCGAATCATGGATGCGGTCACGACAGCACTGGCAATCAGTTCTGCAAAAGTCTGCATAACAAAATTAGCATAGGAGGAATTTTTGATGAAACTGAATATGATCGTGGGGAAAAAACAGATTGTACTAGCTTCACTGGTGCTGGTGCTGGGCGCGGCTGTTTATTTAAATTATACGTTTTCACAAACTGGGCAGCCATACGACATTACAACAGCAGCCAATGTGTCCGGTAGTGAAGAACCAGAACATTACGGGGAAGCACAGCTAACCAGCGCTTCTACAGAGACAGAAGAAGGAAATTATTTTGTGGAAGCACGCTTGGAACGACAAAAAAATCGAGATGAAGCAGTCGAAACCCTGGCAAATACTCTTCAGAATACTGAATTGAGTGACGATGAAAAAGAATTAGCAACCGCACGAGCACTGGAAGTCTCCAAACAAATGGAAAGCGAAGCAAATATCGAGACATTGGTTAAGGCAAAAGGATTTGAGGATTGTCTGGCAATTGTCAGCGATGACAGTGTGAAGGTTGTGGTCAAAACAGAAGGATTAAGTGCGGAACAGGCCGCTCAAATCAAGAATATTATTTTAGAAGAGACCGATGTTTTAGCAGAAAATGTTTCCGTCGGTGAGGTGCAATAAAAAATTACAACGGTTCGCAGAATACCTGTGAACCGTTTATTTTTTCATAAAAATTCAAAAGACAGGATTTTTTTTCAGAAAACGGTTGTTTCTTTGCAAAATTATGGTATAATATAAAATGATTAACAGCATTCTTTAAGAGAAACAGAAAGTGGGGTTTGGTTTATGGATCAGAAAAATACAACCAGCGGCAGCATGAAAATCTCTGTGAATGTGATCAAAACTATTGTAAAAAATGTTTTAAGTGAGATAGAAGGTGTCCATTCGCTTGCAGCATGCTCTGCGTGTGGTGCAGGGTTCCGTATGCCGATTGAAATTTCCTTGGATGTTGAAATTGCAGTCGTCAATGTAGCGGTTAATTGCTGCTATGGCTGCAGATTAAAAGATGTCGCGAAGCAAATTCAAGTCCGTGTAAAAGACACGATTCAGGATATGACAGGTATTGCTGTAAGCCGGGTCAATGTTTTGATCGCAGACATCCGTATGAAAGAAACGGAATAAGTAATCCGCCTGGGAGGACAACATGAAAAAAATAAGCCGTCACCAAATGAGAGAGAATGCTTTCATTTTGGTGTTTGAAAAAATTTTCACAGAGGATTCAGTAGAAGAAATTCTCCAGACTGCACGCGAATGTGAGGAAATGGAAATCACAGAAGAAGTGGAAACCATGTTCCGCGGTGTGCAGCAAAATCTAGAAGCAATTGATACAACAGTGGAACCTTATCTGAAAAAATGGACAAAAGATCGGATTTCTAAAGTGAGCCTTGCCATCCTGCGACTGGGGGTTTATGAAATGATATATCAAACCGGGGTTGAGGATGATATTATTGTCAGTGAATGTGTCAAACTTGCCACTACCTTTGCACATGAGGATGATGTGGCTTTTGTAAATGGAGTCTTGGGAAATATTGTACGGAGTCGGAAAAAAGCATGAATTTTATCGGGGTAGATACCAGTAATTATACCACATCTGTTGCCGTATATTCTACCGATTCATCTGAAATAGAAATGGAAAAACAACTGCTGCCTACAGCAGATGGTGCGCTGGGATTGCGACAAAGTGATGCTGTATTTGCCCATGTAAAGCAGCTAGGTGTGGTGACAGAACGCTTATTTAATCGAATTGGCAATCTACCAATTCAAGCTGCCGGTGTATCTGCTTTTCCCCGCCGTGAAAATGGATCTTACATGCCTTGTTTCTTAGTGGGTGAAACTTCAATGCAGGTATACACTGCAGTCAATCAAATTCCGTTGTATCGTTTTTCTCATCAGGAAGGGCACATCATGGCTGCCCTTTACAGTGCCAATCACATGGATTGGATTCATCAGCCTTTTTTGGCTTTCCATGTATCAGGTGGTACAACGGATCTCCTTTTGGTACAGCCAGATGAAAATTTTTTTACCATTCAGCATATTGCGGGTTCCTTGGACCTCAAGGCAGGACAGGCTGTCGATCGAGTTGGGTTGATGCTTGGCTTAAAATTCCCGTGTGGACCACAATTGAGTGCACTTGCGGCAGAATGGACAGAACCTATTCGGATTAAGCCTGTATTGAAAGGGTTGGATTGCTGTTTATCTGGCATAGAAAACAAATGTGCTGCTTTTCAAAAAGAAGGCCGTCCCAAAGCCTATATTGCACGATACTGTTTGGAGTCCATTCGGGCTGCATTAGCGGAAATGACGGTGCATGCATGGAAAGAGTTTGGAAGACTACCGATCCTGTATGCTGGCGGTGTTATGGCCAGTGACATAATCCGGCCACAGATGGAACAGGATTTTGGTGGCGTTTTTGCACAGCCACAGTATTCATCCGACAATGCGGCTGGAATTGCCATTTTAGCGTCTATTCTTTATCAAAAAGGCGGTACTTTATGAACACAATTCACACTGTTTCAGAAGTGAATGCGATGCTCAAACAAAAGCTGGATGAAGAGTCCGCTTTCAAAAATATATTTATTCGTGGGGAAATTTCCAATTTTACCCATCATATGAAAACAGGACATTTTTATTTTACTCTCAAAGACCGCAATGCAGCCATCCGAGCCATTATGTTTCAATGGAATACGCGGCATCTTCGTTTTTTGCCACAGAATGGAATGAACGTGATCCTGTTTGGCAACATTCAGCTGTTTGAACGGGATGGGATTTGTCAAATTAATTGCATGGATATGCAGCCAGATGGACTTGGTGCTCTTTACCTCGCTTATGAGCAGCTAAAGCAAAAATTGGAAAAGCAAGGGGTATTCGATCTGTCACATAAAAAACCTTTACCTGCTCTTCCCAGGCGTATCGGAGTTGTTACCTCAAAAAATGGGGCTGCTCTGCAAGATATCTGCCAAATTTTGAGCCGCCGTTATCCGATTGCCGAGTTAATTTTGATTCCAGCATTGGTACAGGGAGAAGATGCACCAGCCTCAATCTGTGAGGCGATCTCACAGGCACAGAATGCTTCATTGGATGTACTGATAGTTGGCAGGGGAGGCGGTTCCCTGGAGGATTTGTGGGCATTCAATGATGAACGAGTCGCGTGGGCAATCTATCATTCAAGAATTCCAATTATTTCTGCGGTTGGTCATGAAACGGATCACACTATTGCGGATGAAGTAGCAGATCTTAGGGCACCAACACCATCTGCAGCTGCTGAATTGGTTGCGCCCAGCAAACAATCTCTTTTGGACATGCTTCAGGATCTTCAAAATCGTATGGATCAATCCATACAGCAAATTGTAATCCAGCAGCAACAGAAATATTTACAGTTTGCTTTCGCTTTGAAAAAGAATTCGCCGGAAAATCGATTGGCCTCCGTTACAGAAAGATTGCATCAGCTATCTGCCAGACTGAACCGGCAAGGATCTTATATACTGGAACAGCGACACGCGGAACTAAAAAAGAATGTTGCGGCGCTAGAGGCAATGAATCCTTTAAAAGTTTTATTACGTGGTTATTCGGCAGTGTTCTTGGATAAAAAGGTCGTTTCATCGGTCACGCAGATTTGTCCGGGGGATCAATTATCCATCCAATTTGCAGATGGACAGGCAGAAGTCGCGGTCAAAAATATTATCAGGAAGGATACGGAATGAGTACCATCACTTTTGAAAAAGCATTGGAAAAACTGTCGGCAGTCGTTTCCCAACTAGAAAATGGGAATCTGCCACTTGAAAAATCTTTAAAATTATATGAAGAAGGGGTTTCTCTTTCCGCCTATTGTGAGCAGGAGTTAAATCGCGCAGCACTTCGCATTCGTGAACTCCATCCGGCAGATCAGAAAGAAGAGGAAGAAAATCATGACCAATGAGTGGATTCAAAAAATAGAAGAAGCCCTGCATCAATATCTTATGGCGGAAGATATGCCTTATCGTCGTACAGCAGAGGCAATGATATATAGTGTGGAAGCTGGCGGAAAACGTATCCGCCCGCTGCTTGTATTAGAATTTTGTCGTATGTTGGGCGGAAATCCTGAAAAAGCCCTTCCACTAGCATGTGCAGTGGAAATGATCCACACCTATTCGTTGATTCATGATGATCTCCCTTGTATGGACAATGATGATCTCCGCCGAGGAAAGCCTTCTTGTCACAAGCAATATGATGAAGCAACTGCTCTATTAGCAGGGGATGCTCTTTTAACTAAAGCTTTTGAAACAATTGCTGCCGCACATCTTTCTGCTGAACAATGTATACGGGCTGTTTCCGTTCTTTCGCGCTGCGCCGGAATCGATGGAATGGTCGGCGGACAGGTAATCGATCTGCAAAATGAAAAACAGGCACCTACCGCGTCCATATTAGAGTTAACTTGTCGTTTGAAAACGGCAGCATTGCTGCAGGCTTCTTGCGTGTTAGGCGTAATTGCTGCAAACGGTACAGAATCTGATATACGGTATGCTCGAGAATATGGATTAAATTTAGGAATTGCTTTTCAAATTATTGATGATATCTTGGATATCGCAGGAGATACAAAATTGCTGGGGAAGCCAGTGGGAAGTGATGCAGAAAATGAGAAAGTGACTTTTGCAAGTCTTTATGGATTGGAAAAGGCACGTGAAATGGCTGCAAAATATACACAAAATGCGCTCACCGTTCTTTCCGGATATTCTGATAATCAGAATTTAATGGAATTGACAGAACAGCTTCTTTTGCGAAATTATTGAGGATTGGAAGGTAACTACATGAACTTTTTTGCTGATCTGGCGCAGAATCGCGTCCTTGAAATTGCTATCCTGTGCTGGCTGGCCGCCCAGATTCTCAAAGTGTTATTCGATGCAATTCGGAATCATCGCTTCAGTTTTGAACGGATGGTTGGTGCCGGTGGGATGCCCAGTTCCCATAGTTCAACTGTCTGCGGCTTAACTGTTGCAGTGGGACGTACATACGGTTTAGCCTCACCGATTTTTGCCATTGCTTTTGTGATTGCATGCATCGTAATGTATGATGCAACCGGTGTGCGCCGTGCAGCCGGAGAACAGGCCAAAGTGCTGAATCGAATGATGCAGGAACATGATTGGGCAGAGGCACAGCGTTCCCTGAAAGAATTTCTGGGACATACCCCGATGGAAGTGTTTGCCGGTGCAATTTTGGGAATAGTGTTGGCCTTTCTAATCCCTGTCGCATGAGGAGCGCAGAATAATGGAACAATATCCTATTCTTGACCGGATTCACACTCCTGCGGACATCCGTGGGATGGATTATCCGGCTCTGGAACAACTTTGCAAAGAAATTCGCACCTTTTTAATTGAAAATGTTTCTAAAACGGGCGGACATCTCGCATCTAATTTGGGAACTGTGGAATTAACATTGGCCATTCATCGTATTTTCCACACCCCGGAAGATACTTTGATCTGGGATGTTGGCCATCAATGTTATACCCATAAAATTATTACTGGCAGAAAAGAATTATTTTCGACTTTGCGCCAGCCAAATGGCATCTCAGGTTTTCCAAAACCCTCCGAAAGTATTTACGATGCCTTTACTGTTGGACATAGCTCTACTTCCATTTCTGCAGCGTATGCTGCATCCTGTGCGAATAAAATGAGTGGTAATGATCTCTGTGCGGTTGCTGTAATCGGTGATGGTGCCTTTACTGGCGGCATGGCCTATGAAGCCCTGAATAATGCTGGACGCAGCAAAAACAATTTGGTGATTATCCTTAATCATAATTCTATGTCCATCAGTCGAAATGTAGGAGCTTTTGCTCGCTATTTAAGCGTTATACGATCTAAACCCTCTTATCTTCAGATGAAAGAACACATCGAGAATATTCTGGACAATATTCCATTGGTGGGAGAGCGCATGAAAGAATGGCTGCGTTCTTCTAAATCACTACTTAAATTTTTGCTCTATCATTCCACCTTTTTTGAAGAATTAGGATTTGCATATTATGGGCCGGTTGATGGACATAATCTTCCTGAACTGGAACAAACTTTGAGACGTGCAAGAGAACTTCATCGGCCCGCATTTGTCCATGTTGAAACAATCAAAGGAAAAGGATATGAATATGCCGAAAAAAGTCCAATGGCATATCATGGAGTTAGTCGATTTGACATTGAAACCGGAAATCCGGATGTGGCAGCTGCAGACAGCTTTTCGGTAATATTTGGCAATATTCTGACCCATCTTGCGGATGAAGATGAAAAAATCTGTGCGGTCACTGCTGCTATGCGGGAAGGCACCGGTTTATCCTTATTTGCAGCAGAACATAAAAACCGCTTTTATGATGTCGGAATCGCAGAGCAACATGCCATGACCTTTTGTGCCGGGTTAGCTGCAAAGGGTTATCGGCCAGTATTTGCAGTGTATTCGACTTTTCTGCAGCGGGCTTATGATCAAATTCTTCATGATACTGCAATTGATCGGCTTCATGTTGTGCTAGCCGTTGATCGAGCTGGATTGGTTGGAGATGACGGAGAAACACACCAGGGAATTTATGATATAGCCTATTTAACCAGTATCCCAGGTATCACCATTTTTTCACCAGCGACATTTCGAGAATTGGAAATTCAATTAAAACGCGCAATTTATGAAACAAAGGGAGTAGTAGCTATCCGCTATCCCAAGGGGAGTGAGCCGGAACTATTGATTCCCGGCGTAAATCCGGCAGCAGACTATACTTCTTGGAATGGGGAAAATTCCTGTGCGGTTTTATCCTATGGCCGCATTTTTGATTCTGTGTATCATGCAGTGCAAAATTTAGAAATAAAGCCTTCTGTCATCCAGCTGCATCAGATTTATCCATTTTCGGATTCCCTTCTTCAAAAACTAATGTCCTATGAACGGATTATCTTTTTTGAAGAAGCAGAACAAAATGGCTCTATTAGCGAACATTTATGTAATCAACTGATTCAAAACGGATACAGCGGGAAATTTTATATGCATACATTGCCCAACGCTTTTATTCGACAAGGAAAAGTACAACAAATATTGGCTTTTTATCAATTGGATCAATCATCCATGACATCCATTATGCGAGAGGAACTGGCATTATGACAAAAAATAGACTGGATATTCTTCTGGTAGAACGAGGATTGGCCCCAAGCCGTGAAAAGGCTAAAGCGCTGATTATGGCTGGAGTTGTCTTTGTAAATGGGGAAAAAGTTGACAAAGCCGGCACTACAGTTTCGGAAGAGGCTGACATCAAAGTAACTGGCGGAGAAATGCCATACGTTAGTCGGGGCGGATTCAAACTGCAAAAAGCAATTGAAGCACATCATCTAGACTTAACAGGTTATGTCTGTGCGGATATTGGGGCATCGACAGGCGGATTTTCTGACTGTATGCTGCAGCATGGGGCAAAACGCGTATACGCAATTGATGTAGGTTATGGACAGCTAGCATGGAAGTTGCGAACAGATGAACGTGTAATCAATCTGGAACGCACCAATATTCGATATGTAACAGAAGAACAAATACCAGAATTATTGGACTTTGGATCCATTGACGTTTCCTTTATCTCCTTGACTTTAGTTCTTCCGGTTCTTTATCGCTTCCTACGAGAGGGCGGAACTGGAATTTGTCTGGTAAAACCGCAGTTTGAAGCGGGAAAAGGTAAAGTTGGAAAAAAAGGTGTCGTTCGGGAACCAGAAATTCATCTGGAAGTTTTGCAAAAAATTTATACATTTTGTGGAGAGCTTGGGCTTTGTATCAAGGGGATCCATTATTCTCCAATCAAAGGACCCGAAGGCAATATTGAATACTTATATTACTTTCAGAAATCAGATGAATCAACGGTATTTACTTCCAAAGATTTGGAGGAATTAGTAAAGGAATCCCACCTGGCTTTGGATCGAAAGGATGGGGATTGTGAAGCTACTGATTAAACCCAATCTGGATAAGGCGGGCGCTGCACAATGTGCAGAAAAGGTATGCCTCCTTGTACAGGAGTTTGGAATGATCCCGCTGATGGAAGAACAATTATTCCCACACTTTTCTCATTGCAAAGGGATTCACTTCGGATCACCGCGTGAAATTTATCCGGAAACTGATATTTGTATTGCAATCGGTGGAGATGGTACCATTTTACATGCGGCAAAATGTATGATACCCGATATCAAACCTGTCTTAGGGATCAACATGGGGCGTTTAGGATTTTTGGCAACATTGGAACGCAATCAACTGCAGCTGCTTTCAAAATTATCGGAAGGGAATTACCAATTGGAACAGCGGATGTTGCTGGAGATAATCTATACTTCAAATGGAACCGATCAAACCTTTCTGGCTCTAAATGATGCGGTTGTTTCTAAGGCGGAAATGGCTAAAATTGTTGATATACAGGTATGTTGCGGTGAGAGATTAGTAGGCAATTATCGAGCAGATGGGATCATTCTTGCTACACCAACTGGAACTACTGCCTATGCGCTTTCTGCCGGCGGACCAATTATGGATCCCAGTATTGATGGAATCTCAATGACACCAATCTGTCCGCATTCTCTCTTCAGCAGAACGATTGTATTCAGCGGAGATAGTGTCATTCAGATTCGACCGCTCATACCGGATCAGAAACTGTTTGTAACCATTGATGGAGAAGAAGGTGGACCATTTCGATATGGAGATCTTCTCACAGTTAAGCGAAGTACACGTCAAATTCCGCTGATCAATTTGACAGGCAATCAATTCTATGAAGTTTTGAACAATAAACTCCTTCGAAGGGCGTATGAATAGTGGGGGATTCGAATGAAAGCATTACGGCTGGCCAAAATTATCGAATTAGTCGAAAAACATGAAATTTATACCCAGGAAGATTTGTTGGTTCTTTTAGCACAAGAGGGATTTGTTACAACACAGGCAACTATTTCAAGAGATATTAAGGAACTGAGTCTCATCAAAACGGTGACAGAGGATGGGAAATATAAATATACTACCTCCCGAAAAAAACAAACAGATAATATGGAGAAAAAATTCCGGGCGGTATTTATGGAATCTGTCATCTCAGTCGATTACGCATTGAATACTGTGGTAATCAAATGTCATAACGGTATGGCAAATGCTGCATGTGCCTCGCTGGATACCATGGCAGAAATGGAAGGAATCGTCGGAACTCTTGCAGGAGATGACACCATTTTCGTTTTAATGAGAACGGAAGAATTGGCCGGTCATTTGACACAGCGAATTCAGCATATGATTGCGCAAACCGAATAAGAGGTGGAATATGCTGTCGGCATTATATATTGAGAATCTTGCGGTCATTGAAAAAACATATATAGAATTTCCTGTTGGTTTTAGTGTTTTTACCGGAGAAACCGGAGCAGGAAAGTCCATTATTATTGATGCCATTAACGCTTGTCTTGGACAGCGCACAAGTCGTGAAATCGTTCGTTCTGGTACTGAAAAGGCCTGTGTTACAGCAATTTTTCGTAACCTGCCAGAATCAATTTGTCAATCTCTTAAGAGTAATGGATATAATTTGGAGTCTGGAGAATTGATGATTGAGCGAAGCATTCATCAAGATGGCAGAAGCAATGCTCGAATTAACGGGCGGCCTGCTCCCATTGGACTTTTACGGGAAATCGGTGGATGTCTTGTTAATATTCACGGCCAGCATGATAGTCAAATTTTGCTCTCGCCTGAGCGGCATTTGGAAATCCTGGATAATTTTGGGGACTTGAATGCTGAACTAGAATCCTATCAGAAAAAATTTGGAGAATTACGAGAAACCATCCGAAAATTGAAAAACCTGACCGCTCGGGAAGAAAACCGTGAAAAACGGATGGAATATTTACAATTTCAAATTCATGAGATTGAAGAGGCTCACCTTACTCCAGGTATTGAAGAACGATTGACGGAAAAATCGCGTCGCTATCGCAGCATTGAAAAAATCGCCCGTGCTTTGGAAAATGCGTGTATTGCTCTGCTGGGGGATGACAATGAGATGCAGGGCGCTGTTGATTTGGTCACTACTGCAAAAGATGAACTGGAATTACTACAGGATTTTCCGGAATTTTCTGATGCAAAAGATAATTTGGAAAATTTATCTTTAGAATTATCCGATTTTGCAGCTGGATTATATAATCGTTTGGCCTCGTTAGAATATGATCAACAGGAAGCAGATTTGATTGAAGCTAAACTTAGTCTAATCAATCGA
Source organism: Candidatus Merdivicinus sp. (assembly GCA_050943495.1). Lineage (GTDB taxonomy): Bacteria > Bacillota > Clostridia > Oscillospirales > Ruminococcaceae > Merdivicinus. Next base: position 114,638 of record JBMNPH010000002.1, on the reverse strand, counting down.
TTAAAAATGAAATATGGTGGAACAGTTTCTGAAATTCTGGACTATATGGACGATTGGAAGAAAGAATTGGCTATGATGCAATCATCCGATCAAAAAATCCGAGAATTGAATCAACGTGCGATTCAACTTAAAAAAGAGACTGCCATTTTAGCCCATCAGCTAACGGATCACCGCAAACTGGCAGCAAATCGTTTAATTGCGCGTGTTAGTGAAGAAGCTCGTTTTTTGGAAATGCCTAATTTACAGTTAGATGCTGCATTCACTCCTGCTCGCCTGTCTATTTCCGGAGATACAGCTGTTGAATTTTTGATCTCAACCAATCCTGGAGAACCTCCTAAACCCATTTCAAAAATTGCTTCAGGAGGAGAATTGTCCCGTATTATGTTGGCTATCAAAAGTGCGCTTGCTGAAAAAGATCAAATTGATACATTAATCTTTGATGAAATTGATACCGGTGTTAGCGGACGTGCCGCTCAAAAAATCGGATTAAAAATGCGTGAAATTGCTCAAAATCGGCAGATACTGTGCGTCACACATTCCGCACAAATTGCTGCTCTTGGTCATTCACAATTTTTAATACAAAAAACAGTAAAGGAGGACAGAGCACATACAGAGGTAATTCTTTTGGATATTCAAGGTCGTGTAAAAGAGATTGCACGGATCATGGCAACAGATCAGGTAAGTGAATTAGCAATGGAAACAGCAAAACAAATGCTGAGAAATTCTTCGCAAAACAGGAAAGATTTTAAAGGAGTGTAAAAATTTTGGTTAACCCATTTCTATACGTAGTAGTTGTATTTTTAATTGCTTGTTCCGCTTTTTTTTCCGGTACAGAAACGGCTTTCGCCAGCGTAAGTCGAATTCGCCTAAAATATCGGGCACAAAATGGGGATAAGCGTGCTGAAACTGCGCTACGTATATTGGATCGTTTTGATGATGCATTATCCGCAATCTTGATTGGCAATAATATTGTAAACATTGGATCTGCTTCCTTAGCTACAACAATTTGTACACTATACTTTGGGGAGAGTCTTGGTCCTACCATTTCAACAGTAGTAATGACCTTACTTGTACTCACTTTTGGTGAAATTCTTCCCAAAACAATTGCAAAAGAAAATGCAGAACCCATGGCATTGGGAGTTGCATCACTTTTATTAGGAATTATGACTGTTTTCAAACCACTCGTTTGGTTTTTCGTTCAACTAAAAACAGTTGCAATGAAATTTTTCCATTCTCATGATGACACCCCTTCCATCACCGAAGAGGAATTGAAATATATGATTGAGGAAATCGAAGACGAAGGTGTTTTGGAAGAGCATGAAAGTGAACTCATTCAATCTGCCATGGATTTTAATGATATTACCGTCAGTGAAATTTTAACACATCGAGTAGATGTCGTTGCGATAGAGAAAACCACTCCCATTGAAGAAATTAAGAATCTATTTGTATCCGAGCGTTTTACAAGAATCCCAGTCTATGATAAAAGTATCGATAATATTTTAGGAATAATCCATGATAAAGACTTTTTCCGCGAATATCTTCGAGATTCCAATTTTGAGCTGCAAACAGTGATACAAGATGTCCTGTTTGTTCCGCCTAAAAAGCGTATCGGCGAACTTCTAAAAGATTTCCAGAAAGAAAAAGCACAAATGGCAATTGTAACAGATCAATATGGCGGTACACTTGGTATTATCACAGTGGAAGATATTTTGGAAGAACTGGTAGGAGAAATCTGGGATGAAGATGAGGAAATTGTCGCAGAATATACAAAAATTGGAAATAATCGATATTTAGTAAATGGTGATATGAAAGTGGAAGATTTCTTTCAAGAGGTCGAAGCTGATTATATACCAGAATTGGCGGATGCGACAACTATCAGCGGTTGGGTAATGGAAAAAATGGAAAAGGTCCCGGATCCAGGAGAAACTTTTGTTGACTCCAATATTTCAGTTGTCATTCGTAAAGTTGAGGAACAGCGGGTAAGGCAGGTTGAAATAACGATTCTTCCTGTTTCCAATCAAAAATAAAATACAAAAATGGCCTTCGCATTAAGCGGAGGCCATTTTCATTTTCAGTGTATCGAAAATAATGTATAGCTATTTTGCCGAGTAATATCCAAAAGTTCCTGAACAGATATTCCTTTAATTTCCGCCATACGTTCTGCAGTATAGGCAATCATTGGAGACCAGCATCGTTTTCCACGGCAAGGTACTGGTGCCATATATGGGCAATCCGTTTCTAAAAGAAGCCGATCGAGCGGAACAATTCTACATGCTTCCACAGATCGCCGATTATTTGCAAAAGTTAAGACACCAGTAAATCCAATATAAAAGCCCATATTTAAGAAAATTTTTGCTGTTTCAGCGGAACCGGAAAAGCAGTGAATGACACCTCGGACTCCAGGATACTTCTTCAAGATTTGAATGGTGTCTTCTGCTGCATCTCGAGAATGAATAATCACTGGCAAATCCAGTTCTTTGGCTAGAATGAGTTGTTTCTCCAAAACATCCTTTTGAATCTGACGATTTGGTTCCGGCCAATAGTAGTCCAGTCCGATTTCACCAACTGCAACCATTTTGGGGTGTTTCAGCATTTCTCGGATGGTATTCATTCCTTCTTCCGAATATTCATCTGCCTGTTCCGGGTGAAATCCAGCAGCAGCATAAATATATGGATATTTTTGGGCATATTCCAATGATATTCGAGAAGTTTCCACATTACATCCGCAGTTGACAATTCCGCAGACCCCCTGATCTGGCAGGGAAGCCAGTATAGCCTCCCTGTCCTCATCAAAGCGTTCATCATTATAATGAGCGTGGGAATCAAAAATTCCACTATAAAGTACGTTGCCTTGCATTGGGGAAATTCTCCTTATCAGCGGATTTTTGCGCCGGCAGGAATGGAATCATCCAGGAACAGCACCTTCACGTCATCGTTGGGGCAATCAGCGGCCAAAATCATGCCGTTACTTTCCTCTCCGCAGAGTTTGGCGGGTTTCAGGTTGGATACCAGCACAATCGTTTTTCCGACCAGATCTTCGGGAGCATACCACTGAGAAATGCCGGAAAGAACCTGGCGTTCGCCTTCGCCGTCATTGACCATGAGCTTCAGAAGTTTTTTGGATTTTTTCAGTTTTTCGCAGGTAAGAATTTTTGCAGCCCGGAGTTCCACTTTGGCAAAATCTTCAATTCCGATGAGGGCAACACCTTCCGGTTTTTCCTCAGATTTCTGTTCTGCTTTTGCGGCGGCAATCTGGGGCTGAACAATTTCTGCGTCAATCCGTTTCAGGGTTTCCGCTTCGTCCAGACGGGCAAACAGAGCTTTAGCGGTGTTGACTTTCCGTGCAGCGCCAGTGCCGAAGTTCTCCAGAGAAGCCAGATCGGAACCAGCAGCGTTGATCTGTTCCAGAATGGAAGCAGAGGTATCCGGCAGGAAGGGGAGAAGCAGCACACCGATATAGCGAATGGCTTCCATCAAGTTGGACAGAACCACTTTCAGGCGAGCATGCTGAGCTTCATCCTTGGCCAGAGCCCAAGGCATGGTTTCGTCAATGTATTTGTTGGAGCGCTGCGCCAGAGCAATAATTTTCTGAAGAGCATCTGCGGTTTTGTATTCTTCCATAGCGGACACAACGCCGGACAAAGCGGCCAAAGCGGTGTTTTTCAGGTCCTCGTCCAGTTCATTTTCAATGGAAGCTGCATCAATTTCCCCGCCAAAATATTTGTTGGCCATAGCAACGGTACGATTGACCAGATTGCCCAAGGTGTTAGCCAACTCTGCATTGTATTTGGTGATGAACATTTCGTAGGTAATGCTGCCGTCCTGTGCGTAAGGCATAGCGGAAAGCAGATAATACCGAACTGCGTCTACACCAAAGAGTTTTACCAGATCATCGGCGTAAATAACGTTGCCCTTGGATTTGCTCATTTTGTCTGAGGCGAACAGCAACCACGGATGACCAAATACCTGTTTCGGCAGGGGCAGATCCAGCGCCATCAGGAAAATAGGCCAGTAAATGGTGTGGAACCGGAGAATATCCTTACCGATGACATGAACATCAGCCGGCCAGTATTTCTTGTAATTTTCTCCGATGTTGTCGGGATCATAGCCCAGAGCGGTAATATAGTTAGTGAGGGCGTCCAGCCAAACGTAAACCACATGTTTGTCATCGAAATCAACGGGGATACCCCATTTGAAGGAAGTTCTGGAAACGCAGAGATCCTGCAGACCGGGTTTCAGGAAGTTATTGATCATTTCTTTTTTGCGGGATTCCGGCACGATAAAGTCCGGATTCTCCTCAATGTGCTTCATGAGCCGGTCCTGGTATTTACTCATACGGAAGAAATAGGCTTCTTCCTTGGCGGGTTTTACCGGACGTCCGCAGTCAGGGCAGCAGCCATCTTTCAGCTGGCTTTCAGTCCAGAAGGATTCACAGGGGGTGCAGTACATTCCGGAATATTCGCTTTTGTAAATGTCACCCTGTTCGTAAAGTTTTTTGAAGATTTTCTGCACCACTTTTTCATGGTAATCGTCAGTGGTACGAATAAAATAATCGTAAGTGGTGTTCATGGTGTCCCAAATACGACGGACTTCCCCGGAAATTTTGTCCACATGCTCCTTAGGGGTGATGCCGGCTTCTTTGGCGATTTCCTCAATTTTCTGGCCGTGCTCATCGGTGCCGGTGCAGAAGAAAACATCATAGCCCTCCATACGTTTCATCCGGGCGATGGCATCGGTCAACACAATTTCATAGGTGTTGCCGATATGAGGCTTGCGGGAAGTATAGGCAATTGCCGTTGTAATGTAGAATTTTTTAGAATCCATACTCTCAGTCCTTTCCAGTCCATTCCGGACTATCAAATAAAAAACCCGCCTTCTTTGCAGAAGACGGGAATTAACCGTGGTACCACTTCGCTTCGTTCTCCGGAAAACCGGAAAACCTCAAACCGCTGTAACAGGCGGACCTGTTATGCCCTGGGCAGAAGCCTCGAACATACCGTTCCGGAACCATGTTCCCTCCTGTCATCCCGTTTCCTTACACCAGCCGGAAACTCTCTGCGCGTCCGAACAGAAGGTACTCTTTCCTTCATCACGTTTTGTTATTTCTTTTATCATAGCATTTTTCGGTGAATTTGTCAACGGCTATTTCTTGTTTTCAATGTCAAATTCCCGCATTCGTAAGACATTTTGATCTGGAAGATCCAAAATCTGGTTTCCATTGACTGTCTCAATTCGATAGGAAGTCAGGGGATTGGTCAGATATTCGGGTGTAGGAAGCTGGTGATAATCTTGTGACTGCTGCATTTTTTGCCGGGATATCTTCTGTTTTTTCTTTTTCATACTCATCCTCCTCTGCGGATCACACCGCAAATATAGAATAAACCAATCGAAGAAGAATATCCCTCACAAATTTATGCCAAATATTTTCCGGCTTCTACAGCAGCAATAGCACCATCCGCTGCTGCTGTAATTAACTGGCGCACTTCCTTCGTTCGGACATCTCCAGCTGCAAATACTCCCGAAAGACTTGTATGGCAGTTTTCTCCAGCCTTGATATATCCATTTTCAAGCTCAATTTGACCTTCAAAGAGGTCAGTGTTAGGATGAAATCCGATTGCGATAAAAATTCCAGCTGCTGGCAGTTCCAAATCTTTTTCACCAGCTGTGCTGGAGAGCAGGACGCTTTCCACTTTCTGGTCTCCCCGAATTTCCTTTACTGTACGATTGAGAACCAGCTCAATATTTTCTCGGGCTTTGACTGCACTAATATTGGCATTATCCGCCCGAAATCCTTCGCGACGGTGAACTAAATACACTTTTTCACACATATTGGAAAGAAAAAGAGCATCTTCTAATGCGGTATTCCCACCTCCGTTGACAACCACTGTTTTCCCACGGAAAAATGCCCCATCACAAGTAGCACAATAGGAAACGCCTTTGCCAATAAGACGTTCTTCGCCTGGACAATTCAATTTCCGATGCGAGGCACCAGTGGCAATAATCACACTGCGGCAGGAGATTTCCTCTTTTTCTGCAAACAATTTCTTCACTGAGCCAGATAACTCCGCCTTAGTCAACAAATATGTTTCCGGTTCTACTCCCAAACGAGCCGCGTGTTCATATAATTTCATAGCAAAATCTACACCAGATATTCCTGGCAGCCCCGGATAATTATCAACATCTGGCGTATTAACGATTTGTCCTCCGTACAAACTACCTTCTATCAGGCGAACAGACAATCCTGCGCGAACTGCATATATGGCGGCTGTAAATCCAGCCGGTCCAGCTCCGATAATACAAACATCTGTCATATAAAATCCTCCCATTTCATATTATTGATTTATACAATACAAGTATACATGAATTTTATATTATCATACCACATTTATCAAAAAACTGCAATGTAGAAAAGAAATTTTTAAAATAGCGATGACTTTTTCCAAATAAAGTGCTATAATACTATAGGTTGTAAGAATGCCAATCCCGACGGAAAGGACGTGCGTTATGCCAAATATTGGATTTTATCCGGGAGAAATCCTGCTTCCGAATTGTCAGCTTGAAACATGGAGTGTTGTTGCATGTGACCAATATACTTCGCAGCCGGAGTATTGGCAGGAGGTAGGGGAAATCATTGCTGGAAAACCTTCTGCTGGTAATTTGATTTTTCCGGAAGCATTCCTCGAAAAAATCGACTTTAATGAAAAAATTTCCCAAATCAATGATTCCATGTATCGGTATCTGAAACAGAATTTGTTTACCCGTTATCCGGATTCCATTTTTTACGTGGAACGTACGCTTCATGATGGCTCTGTTCGGAAAGGATTACTCGGACTTCTAGATCTCGAAGAATATGACTATCGAAAAGATTCCCGCTCATTGGTACGAGCGACGGAAGGAACAGTTTTGGCAAGAATTCCGGCGCGTGTTAAAATTCGAGAGAATGCTCCGCTTGAAATACCGCATATACTGGTTTTGATTGATGATCCGCAGCGTACTGTTATTGAACCGATTGCCGCACAAAAAAACTCTTGTGAGAAATTATATGATTTTGATCTTATGATGAATGGTGGACATATTACAGGCTGGCGGATTGAGAGGGGACTGTACGCTTATGTGGCAGATGCTTTAGCGCAACTTGCGAACCCGGACGCTTTTACTGCTCGCTATCAAATACCGGATGCGGATGTCTTGTTATATGCGGTAGGGGATGGTAACCATTCTTTGGCGGCTGCGAAGGAATGTTGGGAAAACATTAAGGAATTTCTTACTCCGGAAGAGCAAAAACGGCATCCGGCTCGATATGCGTTAGTGGAACTCAATAATCTGCATGATGAATCCCTTCAGTTCGAAGCAATTCATCGGGCCGCATTTGTCCCTAATCCGGATGATCTTGTTACAGAACTAGAAAAGTATGCTAGTCAACAACACGGAACACAATCTCCCCAAACTGTTCGGATTATAACACAGCATGGTGAGCAGGAATTATGCATTCCCCATCCTGAAAGAACGCTTGCAGTCGGAAGTATTCAGGATTTTTTGGATCAGTATTTTGCAGAACAGCCCGGAAGGGTAGATTACATTCACGGTGAAGATGTGATTCGAGATCTCGCGCAAAAGGGTGCTGTTGGAATTTTGCTTCCAGCCATGCAGAAAGATGATTTGTTTAAGACAGTCCTTCGGGAAGGTGCGCTTCCCCGCAAGACATTTTCGATGGGAGAGGCAAATGATAAGCGGTATTATTTGGAATGCCGTCAAATTCGTTAGAAACTTAAAAAATGGGGGAGTCTTTTGACTTCCCCATTTTTGCTGTCTATTTTTTCAGGCGTAAAATTGCGACCAGTGGATAATGATCAGAAGGATACCTGCCATTGAAATTTGTTTGATCGATATAGGCATCCTCCAGTTCGAATTCATCACTCAGGAAGATATAGTCAATGGGATCTCCCTTTCGTTTGCCACGAAAACCATGATATGTGTTAAAAATTTCCTGCTGTGTAAAATCTTGCCAAATACTGGTCAGATGAATGTCCGGATAATCATGAAGATTTTGTGATAAAATTCGAATTGGTTTACTGTTCGGTTTAGCATTCAAATCGCCCATTAAAACTGTTGGCAGTTTTTCAATCTGGTTGAGCTCATGCATATATTGTAAGATAATGCGGACACTCAATACGCGTGCCATACCACAAATATGGTCAAAATGTGTGTTAAAAACACGCACTTTTGTTCCTAATTCTTCGACAAAGGCTTCACATACCGTACAAATTCTTGGAAAAAAAGCATAATAGGCACGGCTGCCTAATTTTTCCGGATGTTTGGAAAGCCAAAAAATTTTATCACTGCAAATTTTGACATTATCATTTTTAAACAGAATGGCAGATTGTTCATCTTCCAAATTCTTACTTCTTCCCAACCCCCGAATGCTATAACAGTTGGATAATCGCGCCATAATATCTTCACGCATAGAAGGAATCAATTCCTGCACGCCGATTATAGCAGCATTGGATTGCCGAATCAGTTCACTAATCAATTCTCTGCGATATTGCCATGCATTTTTTCTAGCAAGAAAAGAATCATGTTTTAAATTAAATGATGCCACTTTAATTGCCTGAGACATTTCTATCACCTATTCTATTCTTTTACAAATTATATTCTATCTATTATCATATACGATTTTCAACACTTTGTCCATTCAAATATTTCCCAATTTTATAAAAATCTGAATGTGAACTATGAAATTCTTCAAATATCTCAGTTATCCAAACTTACAAGATGTCTCAAACTTTCAAATGTTTTCTCACCGATTCCTTCAATCTCCAACAATTCTTCGATATCTGTAAAGCCATCATGTTGTTCGCGATATGCAATAATCCGACCGGCAATGACTTCTCCAATACCAGGCAAGGTATCCAATTCTTCGAGGGTAGCAGTATTCAAATTAACCGGAAGTGTTTCAGGCATGGACATCAACACGTCTGGTTCGGATACAGTTTCCTGTAAAATGATTCCAGAACCTGGCGGAGAAATCCAAAGATTATATACTAAGATTCCGGCGAGGCAAATTCCTGCAATCAGCAGTAAGAATGCAGATAGTTTATTTTCCCAATGTTTCATTCAATTATCCTCGTCAAGCAAAAAATTTTGCAGAACTTCCTTGCCCAGTTGCGGTAACGACTAATTTTGCCGGAATATAATGAGCAAGTGTTTCTACATGTGAAATAATTCCAATCAGACGATTGGAGGCTTGCAGCTGTTGAAGAGAATCCATTGCAATTTCCAAAGAATCTGAATCTAGGCTGCCAAAGCCTTCATCAATCAGCATGGTATTGATTTCGACCCCTCCGCTTGTACGGGTAATTATTTCAGCAACTGCCAAAGCAAGGGAAAGAGCAGTCAGAAAACTTTCTCCACCCGACAGGGTATTGGTTTCTCGATATTTTCCGGTATTGGCATCCAATACTTCTAAATCCAGTCCTGCACTGCGTTTGCCTTTTCCTCGTTCTCCTTTGCGTGCAATCGAATAGCGTCCATTACTCATTTTAAAGAGGCGGAGATTTGCGCTTTCAATAATTTGATCAAAAAATCCACTCAAAACATATCGTTCAAAACTGATCGCTTGTGCATTTTCTCCGCGTGCTGTCCGAGCAATTGCGGATACCATTTGCAGTTTATTGGAAATTCGTTCCAATTTTTGCAGTTCCTGTTGCATTTCTTGAAGAAGGATTGCGGCCGAGTTCAAGGCTGCGGAATCTGCTGCAATCGATTGTGCAGTTTTCTGAATAGTCTGATCCAATTCTGCTGCTTGAAGAGTCATTTGTTCCAAAGGATAGGGGGACAGACCATGGGTTTCTTGTTCCAAGCGTTCCGCAATAGCATGATATTGAATCCACTTTTTCTGGTAGGCATCATATTCTACCTGCCTTGATGCATATGTCGGCAATTCCAGCAAATCCATCCGATATGCATCTAAATTTAGATAACCGGATTTTTTCAGCTGATCATCAAAGGCTTTCTGGCGGGTAATTCGTTCTTTTTCCATTGTGTCTGCTTGTACTTTTTTTGCCTGCAGGCGCTCATTCATACCAGAGATCTCCGACTCTGCCTGACGGATTTTCTGGTTTGCTTCCTTCCATTCTGTATCGATCGCAGAAATTTCCTGACTGATTTGATTTTGACGCAGCTGAAGTGTTGACAGACTATCATATTCTGCCGGAATATCCTCAAGCAGTTGAGCTGCTTCTGTTTCAGCGGAATGCAGAGCTGTTTCATATTCTGCAGTTTCCCGTAGTATTTCGCTTCGTTTTTGCTGCAAAAAATTTTGGTCCAAAAATTTTTTATCAGCCAAAATTTTGATATCCACACCTTTTTCACAAATAGCAGCTTCCAGACGCTGTTGTTCTGAAGCGGCAGTATTTACTTGTTCTTTGATAGGACGGAGACACTCCAAAAGAGTTTCCGGCAAAGAAATGAGCGCTTCCAATGCGGGTGGCGTTTGATCTATTTTCTCCAGTATAGAAGCAAATCGCTGCCATTCTTTTGCTGCATACGATTCAGCTGCGGAGAGACGTTCAGCGGCTTGTTCTGCCTGTTTGCGCAGCATATCTACTTGGGTTTGGGGAAGAGTACCGGAAGCTAGGATCGCTTTATGTGGATGGGTGATTGAACCGCATACAGGACATGGAATACCATCTTGCAGCTTCTGCGCAAGCAATCCGGCTTGTCCTTTCAAAAACTCTTCATAAGCAGACAAATAAGTTTCTTTTGCAGACAGATGCTGTGTTTTTTGAGATATCCATTCATTCAAAGAATTCTGGAGAGAGATTCCGCAGTCGATCGCAGTAGTCAGTAGGATACGGATTTCATTTTGCTGTGCACGTTCGCTGAATAATCGAAGAATTTCATCGCGCCGCTGACATTGATGCCATTTGGCAGAGAATTCTTTTTGCTGCAGCTCTTTTTTTTGCAGAGAAAGGAATTTATCCGATAAACGTGTCAGATTTGCTTCTTCCTGATGCAGAACAGGCAATTGTTCCTGTTTCTTTTTGGCGGACTCGAATAGAATTTGTGTTTCATTCAGACGCAGCTGAGCTTGCCGAAATGCCCTCGCAGTTTGATGAATTTCAGCTTCAATGATAGCAAGTCGTTTTTCTGTTTCCAGAACTTCATCTTCCATCATTTTTAAAATTTTTGTTTGCGCTAAGCGATCCAATATTTGTTTTTCCTGATCCATCTCAGAGCGTTGTGTTTCCAAATTCTCCCATTCTGCCAAAGCTTTATCTCGTTCCGCAAGTTTTTGATTTACTGCTTTGGCTTCTTCAAGATGAATATTTTGTCTCTTCTCCAAGAGCATCTGATGCCTGGATTGCAATTGAGTTAGATTTTCTTTATTTACTGCAATTTGTGCCTCTAATTCATCTGCAATTCTGGAAAAAGGCGGTTCAGTCTGTGAAATTAGCATATCCAGATCCGGAGTGTGCAGAGGAATGACCCGAGTCAAGCCGGATAAAGTTTGAATGGATTCCCGATATTTTTCTTGCAGCTGAGATTCGCTGCTGCGCAAATCTTCCGTAAATTGTTCAAAAACCTGCGTATGAAAAATTGAACGGAAAATCTCTTGACGCTTTTTGGAATCTGCATCCAGAAAACGCCGAAATTCTCCCTGCGGCAGCAAAACAATTTTTCGGAACTGCTCACTGTTGATTCCAAGAATCTCTAATATCGCAGTATTCACCGGATTGATGCCGGATATTTCTTCGCCGGTTTGTTCATTTCGTAGCAATGCCGATGCAGAAATCGTACGTTCTCCATCGCCCCGTAGCTTCGCAACTTGCTGGGGAGGGGATCGCATTATGGTATAACATTTCCCATTAGTTTCAAAAGTAAATTCTACAGAACAGCGTTCTTCCGGACTGGCAAAATCACTTTTTAGTTGATCAGCCCGGCGAAGTTCTCCGCTTGATTCTCCATAAAGAGCAAAGGAGATTGCATCAAAAATCGTTGTTTTTCCTGCACCGGTTTTCCCGGTAATCAGGAAGATTCGATTTCCTCCTAATTCGGAAAAATCCAGCACCTGTTTATGTCGAAACGGTCCGAATGCCTCCAATGTTAACCGTACAGGTATCATGTATGCCACTCCTTTGCTGCATTTTCCGCAGAAATTCGCACAAAATCCTGTGCCTCCGACGACAATACCACACCAGTAACTGCCTCATAAAAGCGAGAAAATAAATCCGAAACAGACATGGAACGGACATCCTCTGTCTGAACTGTGAATGCGGATTGAGAGGTTTCTCTTTGCTGATACGATACACCCAGCAGATAGGGAAACTTTTCTTTTAAGCGCCTTGCAGGATCTAAAACCAGTTCCTCATCGGTTAATTCCGCAAAAATATAATCATTTGTTGGCGACATGTCCAGAAGGTCTGCAAATTTTCCGGTAATTCGGCGCATATCCCGTAACGGAGAAAATGAAATCTCTTCCAGACGATATTTCCCTTCTGCATCGATTTCTACTTTGCTGACGGTCGGATAATTAGATATTTCATTAGGAGAATACTTGAGAATCGAACCAGAGTAGCGCAAATTGGATATGATAGACATTTTGCGATGGATATGTCCAGCCGCAATATAGGAAAAATCTTCTAACGCAGAAAGATTCACCAATTCCGCTCCACCCAACTCCTCGCTTGTCAAGAAGGAATTTTTCATTTCAAAGTATCCATGACAGACTAGAACGTTCCGACTAAAATGTTCTGCATTGGATCGAATGAGCGGGATAATACGGTTATAGGCTTCCTGCATGGTGTGGACGCGATTTTCTTCCGGAAATAAAGTGTTTATAGCCGCAGGATCCAACCATGGCAACAAATGAAAACCAATCTTGCCCCATTCATCCGAAAGGGAAACTACTTCAACCGGATTGCTAATCATACCGGCAATATGAAGTCCTGCTTTCGCCAAAAATTCCCGCTCATAAGAAAGGCGTTGACCCGAATCATGATTACCGGCGACTGCCAGCACGGGAATCTTCAGTTCCAGAACAACTTGCGAAAAAAAGTCGTCCAGAAGTGTCATGGCCTCTGCGGAAGGAACTGGACGATCATATAAGTCTCCTGCAATTAATACTGCATCCGGTCGTTCTTTAGAAAGATAAGAGATGAACTGGCTGAGAAAATATTGCTGATCTTCCAGAAGGGAAACGCCGCACAAACTCCGTCCGATATGCCAATCTGATGTATGGATCAATATCATTTCTGTAACAATTCCTCCATAAGGGTTTCAAAATATTCACGTACCGGGTCGCCGTATTTTGCCTGTTCCGGCGGACTTAAGAAGGTAACAAGAGTATATTCGGTTTCATAGAATTCTACGCCAGAAGCTAGCAATGCCAGCGCATAAAAATTCTGCTGTGCCTTTGCACCTTCTGTCCGCAATTCCGGAGAGGCATATTCATGAAACAGCAGCTTTCCTTCTCCCGGTTCTAGTTCCAAAACACAGATCGCATCCGCAGAAAAATGGGTGCTTGTTCCAGTAATTTCCTCATATTCCTCTGTGCCATTTCCGGCGGTCTGAATATTCGTTGTCTGATATCCCAGCTCTTGCAGGTCATGGAGAATATCCCGCACTTCGATTTGTGCCGCCGGCGCTGGGGGAGTACTGATATAAGAAGCAGAATACAAAGAAACAGATTCCAGATAATCCTGTATTGCGACTGGATTATTTCCGGATCGGTACCAGATCAGGGTGTTTTCAGTTTCATACAGATGGAGGAATTCTGCCTGAGCCGTTACATTTTGCGGAATGTTCCAGAAATCCAGCCATTGTATTACCCCACTTTCCCGTTTTTGGGGAGAAGAAAAACTCAAAATTTGCAAAACGCCATTTTCCGGTTCCAGCCTGATCTCACAGGCGCTATCAGCAGAAAAAGCATTCGGGTGGGGAATATCTGTTACAGATAGGGCGTATCCCTCTTCTTTTAGAAAACGTTTTAAATCACGCACTTGTGAATCAATCATTTGTGCCGTCAAAAATGGAATCGAAACAGTAACCATCAGAAACAGAAGAGCCACAAATATCCGCTTTTTCATACGGAAAGCCTCCTTATTCGATGCTTTTACTTGCCACCGCGTTCAGATCAGCACCTGCGAAATTCTCCTCCAGATATTCATAGTAAGCTTGTGCCCCAATCATAGCCGCATTGTCGCCGCACAAGGAAAGGGGAGGAACAAAAAATTCATAGCCGCGCTTTTGGCATTCGTCAGTCAGCCGCGCACGCAAGCCGGAATTTGCTGAAACACCGCCGGCAAAGACAATTTTTTTGTAACCGAATTCTTCCGCTGCGAGCATTAGTTTTCCCGCGATCAAATCACAAACTGTTTGTTGGAAGGATGCACATAGATCTTCTTTGATTACAGATTCTCCTTTTTGTGCTGCATGATTCAATGTGTTCAGCACCGCAGTTTTCAACCCAGAAAAACTAAAATCAAAGGGACTGCCGTCTACCCGAGGATGGGGAAGAGGATATGTTTTGGGATTTCCGATCTGTGCTGCCTTATCAATGGCTACACCCCCGGGATATGGATATCCCATCGCGCGGGCTGCCTTATCGAACGCTTCACCTGCTGCATCATCGCGAGTGCGACCGACTACATGAAACTTGGTGTAATCCAGTACTTCTACAATGTGACTGTGCCCGCCGGAGGCTACCATACACAGAAAAGGCGGTTCCAAATCCGGATGGGCAATATAATTTGCTGCAATATGTCCCCGAATATGATGGACCGGAATCAAAGGTTTCCCTGTCGCTAACGAAAGTCCCTTTGCATAATTAACGCCAACCAGAAGGGCACCAATCAAGCCGGGTGCGTATGTAACGGCAATGGCATCCAGATCTGCAAAAGAAAGAGACGCTTCATTCATAGCAGCATCGACTACCCAGCAGATATTTTCACAATGCCGCCGGGAAGCAATTTCCGGTACGACACCGCCATATTTTCGATGTTCTTCAACCTGCGAAGCCACAATGGAGGAAAGAATTTTTCGTCCATTTACTACGACTGAAGCAGCCGTTTCATCACAGGAACTTTCTATTGCCAATATTTTTACTTCTTTTTCCATGATGTACTCCTTTATTCTTCTGTCCATTCCATTAAAATCGCATCTTCTTCCGGTTTTTCATAAAACCGAGGTCGACGTCCCAACTCCACAAAGTGATTGGAACAGTATAATGCACGTGCAGCTTGATTGGATTCGCGAACTTCCAGAAAAATGTGAGAAATGTTATGCTTCCGGCAAAAGTCTTTCAGAGCTGTCAGTAAATTTTCTGCGATTCTATTTCGCCGGAATACTGGATGAACGCAAATCCGATTAAGATTGCATTCATCCAGAATCCAAGTGGCATTCAAATACCCGCACAATATACCCTGTTCATCTTTTGCCGCAAAAAAGCATGCACAATCTTCGTGCAAGGTATCCCGCAATCCTTTGGAACTCCACGGATCTGAAAAACAGCATTTCTCCAATTCTACTGCTGCCGGAATATCTTCTTCTGTTAACGGGCATATCGTAATCATTTTATAAAGTCCTTTCCATCGGTATAAAGCGGATTCCATTCTGACATTGTTCTTCTGAAAGGGGATTAAAACCTATCGCTAAATAGAAGGGGATTCCATATGGCGACGCATTCACAGTTACAGTGGAAATATTCGCTTTGCAGCACTCATTCAGCATAGCCTGCATCAGAAACGAAGCGACTCCCCGTCGTTGATATTCCTTTTTGACAAATAACAAGGAGATATGCTTCTGCTCCCGCAAAGCACCCACGCCAATTAGGATAGAATTCTCATATACTCCCCAAAAACGCAGTAAATCACAAACAAGCATTCGATTCAGTTGCTGCAAATTCAAAAATTCCAGAAAACTCTGCGTTCCTTCCTTCGGATATTCCGGTGCCTCAAATTCCAAGAACACATCTTGGCAAAGCCTCTGCGCTTCAGGAAGTTCCTTTGCTGTCAGGCGTTTTATTTTCATCCTACTTCATCCTTTTGCCTGATACCAGTCTTTTCCCTGATGAATGTCTACGCTCAGCTGCACTGATAACTGGGCAGCATGTTCCATCTCTTCCTTGACCAGTTTCATCACATAATCCGCTTCGGATTCTTTTGCTTCTACCAGCAATTCGTCATGCACCTGCAAAATCAGCTTAGACTCTAATTTTTCGTCCCGCAGCCGACGATAGACATGAATCATTGCCAGCTTGATAATATCAGCTGCCGTTCCTTGAATCGGCATATTCATGGCGACCCGCTCGGAAAATCCGCGCAGTGCCGGCTTTTTGGAATGAATATCCGGCAGATAACGCGGACGATGGAAAATTGTTTCTACATACCCTTTTTCACGTGCCTGCTCAATAGTCCGTTTCATATAGGCATCCACTCCGCTGTATGTGTGGAGATAATCCTCAATATATTGCTTAGCTTCCTTAACCGTTACATGAATGTCCTGTGACAGAGAGAAGGCAGAAATTCCATAAACAATTCCAAAATTGATTGCTTTGGATCGGCTGCGCAGCTCAGAAGGCACCTCGTCAAACGGGATGTGAAACACCTGCGAAGCAGTCATCCGATGGATATCTGCGCCTTTTGCAAAGCCTTCCATCATATTCTGATCGCCGGAAATTGCCGCCAAAACACGCAGCTCAATTTGAGAATAGTCTGCATCTACCAGCGTATATCCCTCTTTCGCCACAAAAAATTTCCGCATTTCCGAACCCAATTCGGTTCGCACCGGAATATTCTGTACATTGGGATCCGAAGAGCTGATTCGTCCCGTTCTGGTTTCTGTCTGGTTAAAGGTAGAATGGACCCGTCCGTCAGGCTGAATGCATTTTTTCAACCCTGTCACATAGGTGCTGGACAACTTGGAAAGCTTGCGATATTCTAGAATTTTGCCTACAATCGGATGATAGGGAAGCAGCTTCTCTAAAACTTCTACATCAGTGGAATAACCGGTTTTGGTTTTCTTTCCCGTAGGCAGTCCCAGCTGATTGAAGAGAATTTCGGAAAGATGAGCGGGAGAATTCGGATTAAATTCCCGACCAGCCAGTTCCATCAATTCTTCCCGAATAGTTTCAATTCGGGCATCAAGAATTTCTCCGAATTCCGTAATACCGGATTCATCCACCAGAAATCCTTCTTCTTCCATAGAAGCCAGAACTTCGCAGAGCGGACGTTCTATTTCCTGATACAAGAAATCCATTTGCTTTTCCGAAAGAATCCGATTCATTGCATCATAGAGTGATCCTAAAGCGGCAGTATCTCGTACATTTTGTGGGAATTCTCCGATTTCCGGGCAGTATATTGGAACCAGATCCGGAATGGAATAACTTTTTTCCGAACTGCTGAGCAGATACGCCTGCAGCTTTACATCCTCCAATTCGCTCGTATATGCAATCTGATTCCGCATGGCATACCGATAGACTGGTTTCGCATCAAAAGTGATTTTGGGAAGGGGAAGAGCTAATAATTCGGCTAATACATCACCTATTTTTTCTGTAACCTGCACAAATTTGCGCTCGCCCAGATGAATATAAAGGGTACTTAATTCATTTTTATTCCATTCCGGCAGGAACAACGCCCGTCCCGCTTTTTTTACCAAATCACACAGATTCTGCGGATTCTCCATTATTTCACAATCGGCAATTTGTGGGGTAGTCAAGGTGAGCTGCTCTTCTTTTTTCGAGAAACCAAAGCTTTCCAAAACAGAGGTTAGCTCATATTTGCGCAGAAATTCTTCCAATGCTTCCGTCTGACATTCCTTTTTTGCCAAAATTTCCGGATTGAAATCCATCGGAACATCACAGCAGATTTCGCCTAAAGTACGGCTCAGAATTGCTTCCTCCCGATGTTCCGCAATCAGTTTCTTAATACGAGGCGTTGCTTCAATTTGATCTAAATGATCCAGAATATTCTGTAAACTTCCATTTTTAGAAATGAGGGCAAGTGCTGTCTTTTCTCCGATTCCTTTGACACCCGGAATATTATCCGAGCTGTCTCCCATCAACGATTTTACCTCAATCAGCTGATGCGGTTCAAGACCATATACTTCCTTTACTTTTTCAGGCGTATAAAGCACATCTCCCTGATTGGTAGCCAGACAGACATAAGCTTTTTCCGATACCAGCTGTAGGGAATCCCGGTCGCCAGTCGCAATGACGCAGTTCACATCCGTATGAGTTGCTGCATATTTCGCAATGGTTCCCAGAATATCATCAGCCTCATATCCTTCGATACCGATAACGGTTCCGCCAGCAAGATCGACAAATTCCCGGCCAAGCGGCATTTGCGGACGGAGTTCTTCCGGCATTGGGGAACGATTGCCTTTGTAGGCATCATACATCTTATGACGGAAAGTGGGCGCACGCAGGTCATAGGCGGCAACAACCAAATCCGGCTGATGGGTGTTGCATAACTTTTGATAGATTTTCGTAAATCCAAAGAGAGCATTTGTCTCCATTCCATCCCGCGTGGAAAGATGGCGGATCGCATAAAATGAGCGATTCATCAGGGAATTAAAATCTATAGCAAGAATTTTCATGGAAATAATCCTTTCTAGAAAAATTTCACAAATGCGTGAAGGTCAGTTCCTTGACAAGAGCAATCGCATTTTTTATAATAATAGTATTATAACACATTTTGCATACGGATACAACGGAGGGAGAAAAATGAAGCGTACGATAATTGGCGGCTTTTTAGCTCTTCTGGGAACAATCTGGGGACTTGCAGTGATTCTATTTGTAGGAAATAATTTGGTGTCTTCTTGGCCTACGCCGCCTGGACGATTTCTAACCAGTGTTCTGGAACTTGATATGACACTGCCGTTTGTTATCTCCATTCTATTTGTTCTGTTGGGCCTTGTGATTATGGGCATTGAATATTTTAAAAAGGACGACTGATCGAGAGGACGTTTTCAATGGAAATGATTCGTAAAGAGGATATTACGGTACTGACCAGTGATTTTCAAGATTCTCATCAACTGTTGTGGAGTGAAAATTCTTTATCTGAACGGGTTACCATTACCAAAGTACATGTCCATCCCGGAAAAATAAACAGGCGGCATAAGCACGACCAATCCGAACAGATTTGGATTGCCATACATGGTACAGCAACATTATTATTATTAGATCACGACCAAACCATGGAATTTCGGGAAGGGGACGTTGTCCGTTTTGCTGATGGAGATGTTCATGGTGTTATGAACAATATGGAGGAAGAATTTATCTATATTTCTGTTACTTCGCCTCCCATCAATTTTCGATATGCATACCACTCTCAACAAGAAAAAAAGGAAGATTGATTTGAAAACCATCCAGATTGGAAATGTTACAATAAAGCAAACAGCAGCGTTAGCGCCAATGGCATCCGTTGCCGACCGCGCATACCGGGAAATCTGCAAAGAATATGGAGCAGCTTATGTAGTAGGGGAGTTGACTTCCGCAAAAGCGCTGACTTTTTCAGACCGTAAAAGTGAGGAATTGCTGAAGCTTTCCGCGATGGAACGCCCTGCAGCAGCACAGCTTTTTGGCAGTGATCCGTCTGACATGGCAAAAGCTGCTGAAGTTGCGCTGAAATATCAACCAGATATTCTGGATATCAATATGGGATGCCCTGTGCCGAAAGTTGTTGGAGGCGGTGCAGGATCTGCCTTGATGAAAACGCCGGAACTTGCCGCAGAAATCGTTCGGGCGGTCAAAAAAGTCAGTACGGTGCCGGTAACAGTAAAAATTCGAAAAGGATGGAACGAGGATTCCGTGAATGCTGTTCCTTTTGCGCAGTTGATGGAAGAAGCTGGTGCAGATGCCATTACGATACATGGCCGAACCCGCAGCCAAATGTACCGTCCCTCCGCAGACTGGTCGATTATCAAGGCAGTAAAAGAAGCTGTTTCTGTTCCGGTGATCGGGAATGGGGATATTGTAACAGCGGAAGATGCCGTTCGGATGTATCAGGAAACCGGATGCGATTTGGTGATGATTGGCAGGGGAACATACGGGAATCCATTTTTATTCCGTGAAATTGAACAGCTTCTAGAAACGGGAACCCTTCCGTCGCCTCCCACATTGGAAGATAAATTAAATGTGATGAAGCATCATATTCAATTGATTGTAGAATATAAAGGGGAATATATCGGCATGAAGGAAAGCCGCAAAATTGCCGCTTATTATATCAAAGGCATTCCCGGTGCGGCAAAATTCCGAAATGCCTGCGGAGCGCTCTCCAGCTTGTCGGATTTGGATGCGTTGATTGATGTACTCGCCAAATACAGCGAATCACGCATTTCAGAATAAAATTTAAAGCGGAAAGAAGGATGATTTCCATGAAATTCACACCTGTTTCTCCGGAACTTTTGGTATCCCGGCTGCAGAAGCCGCCGAAAGGCTGTCGTGTTGTACTGGATACGGATACATACAATGAAATTGATGATCCGTATGCATTGGTGTATGCTCTTTGCTCTCCGGAAATCAAGTTGGAAGCCGTTTATGCCGCACCTTTTCATAATGACCGTTCTGCTGGCCCGGAAGATGGTATGGAACGCAGCTATGCGCAAATTTTGGAAATCTTGCAGTTGTTGGAAATGGATCTCCCGGTATACAAAGGATCCCGCCGCTGGATGACCTCTCCGGATGATGCAGTTGATTCACCAGCTGTCAGAGATCTCATTCAACGCGCACTTTCTTCGGATGAACCTCTTTATGTGGCAACGATTGGTGCACCAACGAACGTTGCTTCCGCCATTTTAATGGAACCCAAAATTCGTGAAAAAATAGTTGTCGTTTGGCTTGGCGGCCATGGTCTTCATTTTCCGAAAACAGATGAATTTAATATGAAGCAGGATCTGTTTGCCTCTCAAATTCTCTTGGATAGTGGTGTTCCGCTTGTTTTGCTGCCATGTGCCGGTGTCATCAGCCACCTTCTCATCACAATTCCGGAATTGGAAAGGGAACTGGCTGAGAAAGGAAAATGCGGGCAATATCTGTTAGAAATTACCCGCGAATATATGAAACAGCATCCCTGCCATTCGAAAGTTATTTGGGATATTGCGACGATCGGCTGGATTTGCAATTCGGACTGGTTCCAGAGCGGGTTGATTCCCAGTCCGATTCTAACGCCTTCTTTTACATACAGCACCGATGTGCAGCGCCACTTCATCCGATATGTAAATTTCTGTAATCGAGATGCCATTTTCTCGGATTTATACGCAAAAATGTAGTCTATTCTTTCTTCTTTCGATGATAATGGGCGAGGGGATTGCTGGACATTGCATCTTCCTTCTGTGTATTGGCAACATGGGTATAAATTTCGGTTGTATTTAAATGCTCATGTCCCAAAATTTCCTGTAATACCTTTACGTCAACGTCTCCGTATTGGTACATCATCGTTGCTGCGGTATGACGCAGTTTATGAGTGGAAAATCCCATATTGGACAATCCAGCTTTTTGAAGCAATTCGGTGATAATCTGTTGAATCCGTCGCTGGCCGATGCGTTGTCCGCGGTTATTTAAAAACATGGCATCGGTATCAATAATTTTTTTATATTCACTGCGTTCATTCAAATATTCCTTTAATGCGTCCATGCAGGCGTCATTCAGATAAAGAATCCGTTCTTTATTTCCTTTTCCAAGGACGCGAAGTGTATTATCCCGAAAACTATTTAAATTTAAACCGGACATCTCAGAAAGCCGCATTCCGCAGTTCAGAAAGAGCATCACCATGCAATAGTCTCGGCGGTAATGTGGTTCGTTTGGATCGAAAGCCCCTAATAATTCATAGCACTGTTCCAGCGTTAGATATGCGGGCAGTGCTTTTTTTGTTGCAGGCAATTCCAAATTTTCAACTGGATTGGAAGAGAGCAATTGAACATTGTTGGTAAGATATTTATACAATCCGCGAATTGCTGAAACTTTCCGTGCACGAGTATTCGCATTGTTGGATTTTGCAGAAAAAACGTAATTCAGAAATTCATATACATCTGACAAAGTAGCAGATCCGACTAAATCTAGTGTTGAGTCTGTAATATCTATTTCCTCCAATGGCGTATTATGAGGAACCAAATTTTTTTGCAAATGCAAAAAGCGCAAATAAGTTCGCAAATCTATATAATAACCTTCAACGGTTAATTTAGATCTGCCTTTGATCGTCAGCAGATAAAACAAGTAGTCCCGCAGAAATCCTGGACAATCATGATAATCACTGGTGGTATAGGACATAGAAATTCCTCCTGAAAAAGTGCGCCATTATTTCGCTAAATTTATATTTTGCGAAATAATGTGTGCCGGTCAAAAAGTGTTATTCCCAACCGCTCATACGGTAACAGGAATCAAGATATGGCAGATATTTAGGTAATGCATGGTTGCGTAACCAGAAATAAACATTTTGCAGGCAAACGCTCTCGCTATCTGGCATTTGATCGGATGGAAAAACTTTAAGATACAACTTCTCAATATCTGCGCGGCAATCCGCACCACGCAGCCAATGCTTCAGGTTTGCCACAAACAATTTCAACATGTGATCATATGGATTGTTCTGCTTCTGCAAATCCTGCCTGGATACTGTTTCAAAATGTGGTGTGGCAATGCATGCGAAATCCATATACAGGAAAGGATTTTGAGAATCAACAGCAACTGTAACCAGATATTTTTGAGGTGCTAAACTAGGCGCATAATCGTAAAATATAACGGAAAACTGCTTGGAAAGCAACCCAGGTAGTTCCAATAAGAAACGACTATTATCAATCCCAGAAACATCAATTTGGATGTCAAGATCAGAATACTGATCATAATTCCCATATTGAAGACTGCCATAAAAGGAATGAGAGCAAACCTGTGGCAAGGTTTCCAAATAGTCTGAAATACGCGCTGCCAGCTCTTGTATCTGCATAGAGAATTTCCCCCTTCAAAATATTTAGCGAAATTCAAACGGCTTTTCGTCATTATTTTGATTAGAATAAGTGGCATGCGCCTCAAATATGGTATCATCTAAAAACAGACGCAAATAGGTTCGAAAATATGGACAAAGCTTTTCATCTGGTTGATTCTGCAATTCATTCAAATCCATCCAAAAAACCGAACCTTCTTCTGTTCGCTCAAAAAGTTCCCCGGAAAAATCCGTTGTTCGATACAAATAAACCAAATATTGTTCTCCATCATCCAAACAATCCCAGTGAATCATTCCGCATATTTTAAGATTCTGAACGTTCAAACCGGTTTCTTCCTTCACTTCGCGAACAGTAGAATCATAATAACTCTCCCCTACTTCTACATGTCCGCCTGGAAAAGCGTATCCTGTCCAATATTTTTCTCGCTTCTGAACTACGACCCGATTTGTTGTGGGATCTAATATCATGCACATATTTGTCTGTTCCATTGACAATGTTCTGCCCATTTTCTTCACCAATCCTTTATTGGACAAAAGCAGGGATCCCCTGACCCCTGCTTTTGCACCATTCATCTTAACCTTCCAGAATTTTCAACAACATTTCCTTCATTAAGGCAGGATTTCCTTTGCCTTTGGAAGCTTTCATACACTGGCCGACCAGAAATCCCAGTGCATTGGTCTTTCCGTTGCGATAGTCGTCAATTGATTTCTGATTATTGGCAACGACTGTATCTACAATTGCTTGTAGAGCACCTGTATCCGAAACCTGTTCCAATCCAAGCTCTTTTACCAGTTCGGCGGGAGTTTTGCCGGTTTTCAGCATTTCTTCAAATACCTGTTTTGCGGCGGAACTGGAAATCTTATTCTGTTCCTGCATCGAAATAATCTCTGCCAGCTGTTTCGGATCAATTCCCAGATCATAAATCGGCTTATTTGTTTCATTCATCAGTCTGGAGACATCGCCAAGCACCCAGTTAGATGCACTCTTAGGCTTGATATTTGCGGCATTAAGAATTTCTTCAAAGAAATCCGATTTTTCCTTAATTTCTGTAAGCAAGGAAGCGTCCTCTTCCGGAAGGCCAAGTTCTTTAATATAACGCGCTTTCTTTTTATTGGGGAGTTCCGGAATGGAAGCTTTGATGGAATCCAGGTAGTCCTGTTCCAATACAATCGTGAGCAGATCCGGCTCCGGGAAATAACGGTAATCCTGTGCGTCTTCTTTGCTGCGGAGCAGGAAATTCTGACCTTTCAGGTCATCCCAGCGACGGGTTTCCTGGGAAATAGTACCGCCGTTTTCCAATACCTCGATCTGACGGTTTGCTTCATATTCAATAGCGCGAACTGCACCGCTGAAAGTGTTGACATTCTTCATCTCGACACGAGTACCGAACGGTTCCCCTTTTTTGTGAACCGAAACGTTAATGTCACAGCGAATCGAGCCTTCCTGCATTTTACAGTCCGAGATATTGATATACTCGAGAATGGATTTGATCGTGTCAAGATACGCTTTTGCATCCGCTGAACTCCGCAGATCCGGTTCTGAAACAATTTCGATCAGCGGAACGCCGCAGCGGTTAAAGTCAACAAGGGTACCGGTAAAACTGTCATCGTGGATCAGTTTACCGGCGTCTTCTTCGATATGGATCCGAGTAATGCCAATCCGTTTTTCGGCGCCATCCACCCAAATATCCAGATAACCATGCTCGCAGAGCGGAATATCAAACTGTGAAATCTGATAGGCTTTTGGCAGGTCAGGATAAAAATAGTTTTTGCGGTCTTGCTTGCTTATGGGATTGATCGTACAGTTAAGCGCATACCCCATTTTAGCAGCGTATTCGACGACCTTTTCATTCAAGGTCGGCAGTGTGCCGGGCATACCCATACAAACTGGGCAGCACTGGGTATTGACTTCTTTTCCGAAGGCATTGCGGCATCCGCAGTAAATTTTGGAAGCAGTATTCAATTCGGCGTGGACTTCCAATCCCACAACCATCTCATAATCCTGTCTCATGCTGTTCTCCCCCTTATGCAAGTGTCCGGCTCAAATCAAAGCCGCCAACCGATGTTTCCCATGCAGATGCAACTCGGAACAGGGTCGATTCACTGAACTTCGGACCAATCAGCTGAGCGCCAATGGGCATATTTTTGCTGTCAAAACCGCAGGGAACGCTCATACCGGGCAACCCGGCAATGTTGACAGTAACAGTCAAGATGTCATTCATATACATTTTGATTTGATCGTCCACATTTTCGCCCAGTTTGAACGCAGTATCGGGAACAGTCGGGGTCAGCAGGAGGTCACATTTTGTGAATGCTTCCCCAAACTCCTGCTGAATGCGCAGCTGTGTAAATTTTGCTTTCTTATAATAAGCATCGTAATAACCGGAACTAAGCACATAGGTTCCCAGCATAATACGGCGCTTTACTTCAGCACCAAAGCCTTCGCTGCGGGTTTTTTCATACATTTCGGTCAAATTGGCAAAATCTTTCGCCCGATAGCCGTATTTTACGCCGTCAAACCGTGCTAAATTGGAAGACGCTTCTGCCGATGCAATGATGTAATAAGCCGACAGCGCATAATCTGTACTGGGCAATGAAACTTCTACCAGCTCTGCCCCCATATTCTCCAGTACTTTTGCCATCTTAGAAACAGCGTCCCGCACTTCGGTGGCGACACCTTCGCCAAAATATTCTTTGGGCAGGCCAATACGCAAGCCTTTTACATCAGAAGTCAGTTCTTTTGCAAAATCCGGGTATTCCCGCAACGCGGAAGTTGCGTCGTGGTTGTCACGGCCACAGATGGCGCTGTACAGCATCGCAACATCTTTGACACTTCTGCCCATTGGTCCAATCTGATCCAGAGAAGAAGCAAACGCCACCAACCCATAACGGGAAACAGAACTATATGTGGGCTTTAAGCCAACAATACCACAATAAGACGCTGGCTGACGGATGGATCCACCAGTATCAGAACCAAGTGCAGCGATCGCCTCGCCTGCTGCAACTGCTGCTGCACTGCCGCCGGAAGATCCGCCCGGAACTCGTTCCGTATCAAAGGGGTTACGGGTTTTCTGGAAATAAGAATTCTCGGTGGAAGATCCCATCGCAAACTCGTCCATATTAAGTTTGCCAAGCATAACAGCACCGGTTGCATTCAGCTTTTCCATTACAAAAGCGTCATAAGGAGGGACAAAGTTTTCCAGCATACGGGAAGCACATGTGGTGCGAATGCCCCGAGTGCAGATATTGTCTTTAATACCAAGCGGGATACCTGCCAGAGGGTGCAGATTCTCCCCTGCCGCACGTCTGGCATCAATAGCAGCAGCAGCTTTGAGTGCCTCTTCCCCACAAACGGTAATATATGCTGCAATCTCCGGTTCCTTTTGTTCGATTCGGTTCAGAACCGAACGAGTAAGTTCCTCGCTGGAACATTCTTTATTAGCAAGCATCGCGGAAAGTTTTTCCGCTGTCAGCTGATACAATTCCATAGTTGACAATCCCCTTTCCTTATTCCACCACTTTAGGCACAACGATGCAGCCAGCCTGCACTTCGGGCGCGTTTTGCAGCAGCTCAGTGCGGTTTGGCTGATTGATAACCTCATCTTTGCGCATTTGCATGGGGTTGTCCGGATCAATCAGGGCACCAGAGGCGTCCAGATTGGGCAGTTTCTCTACCATCGCCACGATATTGGCCATTTCCTTTTCAAATTTTGCTTCTTCCTCCGGGCTGAAGGTCAGCCGGGAAAGCTTTGCCAGATGTTTGATGTCAAGATTCATCTGTATCCCTCCATTTTATGAAAGCAGTGATTGGAATTCCGCCTCGGTAAGAATCGTAATCCCAAGCTGCTGTGCTTTTGTCAATTT
This sequence comes from Candidatus Merdivicinus sp., assembly GCA_050943495.1. Lineage (GTDB taxonomy): Bacteria > Bacillota > Clostridia > Oscillospirales > Ruminococcaceae > Merdivicinus. The sequence goes on along the minus strand of JBMNPH010000002.1, from coordinate 87,843 downwards.
ACTGCCGGCATCTTCTCCAGCCAGCACATAGTCTGTCTTTTTAGAAACTGAGGAAGTCACCTTGCCGCCATTCCGTTCAATTAGAGCTTTAGCTTCCTGCCGGGTATAATGTGAAAGCGTACCGGTTAGTACGAATGTTTTTTCCACAAAAGTCTCACCGGTTTCTACTATATCTTCGGTAAAATTCAGCCCTGCTTTACGGAACTGCTCAATTAATGCATGGGTTTCTTCTTTCCGGAAAAAGTCAAACACACTCTCCGCCATAATTTCTCCAAACCCATCGATTTGAGAAATATCATCTCGGGAAGCTTCCATCACAGCATCCATTGAACGGAACTGCCGCGCCAAAAGCTGCGCTGCACGTTCCCCAATATTGCGAATTCCCAATCCAAACAACAGCCGGGAAAGCGGATTCTGCTTGGATTTTTCAATTGCTTCCAGCAGATTACGGGCGGAAGTTTCAGCAAAGCGTTCCAGTCCAGTCAGCTGTTCCATGGTTAGGCTATAAAGATCGGCGGATGATTCAATCATTCGGTTTTCTAAGAGCTGATCAATTGCGGCTGGTCCCAATCCCTCAATATCCATCGCTGCTCGCGATGCAAAATGAATTAAGTTGCGTCGGAGAGTCGCAGGACAATTCGGATTAATACAGCGGATTACCGCATCTTCTTTTACTGTTTCACTGTGACAAACCGGACATTCCATTGGGATTCGATACGGTTCGCTTCCATCTTGATGGCACACAGATCCCAATACTTCTGGAATGATTTCTCCGGCTTTCCGTACCAAAATGGTATCTCCTATCCGCAGATCCTTTTCCGTAATGAAATCCTGATTATGCAGAACCGCACGGCTGACCGTTGTGCCTGCCAATGTGATCGGATCAAAAATGGCAGTTGGTGTACAAGCACCGGTCCTTCCAACCTGAATGGAAATCTCCCGTAAAACGGTTTCTTTTTCTTCAGGCGGATATTTAAATGCGACTGCCCATCGCGGAAATTTTGCAGTGGAACCCAATAATTCTCGTTGGGCAAAGTTATCCACCTTGATTACCGCACCATCAATATCAAAAGAATATTGGCCGCGCATCTCCCCAATACGACGGACTTCCTCAACGGCTTCTTCAATATTATCAAAACGTCGATAAGATGGAATAACGGTAAACCCTAGTTCCTGAAGAACGTCCAATGATTCCTTATGACCGGATATTTCCTTTCCTTCTATCTGTTGAAGATTGAATACAAAAATTGAAAGCTTCCTTGCCGCCGTCACGCGAGGGTCCTTTTGCCGAAGCCCGCCGGCAGCCGCATTACGCGGATTTTTAAAGGGGGATTCCTCGTTTTCAATCTGTTGAGCTACCAGCATTTCAAAAACTGCCTTAGGCATATATACCTCTCCGCGTACTTCCACATAAGGCAGATTTTGTTGTAATATCATGGGAATTGAACGAATGGTCTTCAAATTCAAGGTAACATCCTCGCCTACCAATCCATTCCCGCGTGTAGATCCGCGCACGAATTTCCCATCACGGTATTCCAGCGATACGGATAACCCATCAATTTTAGGTTCCACAATAAATTCTGCTTCGGGAATAGCTGTTTTGCATCGATGCCCAAATTCAAACAATTCTTCTTCACTGAAGACATCTTGCAGACTTCCCATCGGGACAACATGTTCCACCTTTTCAAACGTATTAAATAGGCTCTCATCGCCAATCCTACCTGTAGGAGAATCCGGAGATATTTCGTCAGGGTATTCTGCCTCGATTTTCTTCAACTCCTGCATCAGCATATCATATTCGTAATCACTGATTTCCGGAGAATCCAATGTATAATAAAGACGGCTGTGGTAATTTAATTCCTTGATCAACTTCAAATACCGTCGTTTGATCTCCTCTGTCATTTCATCGTTTCCTTTCTATGATGAATTTACAGCGTACAAAATTATTATAACACAAAATCGACCATTTCGATAGAGGGTTAGAAGAATTTTTTTGATTTTTATAAAAAACCTTTTGATTTTCTAAAGATTTCTCTTTGCCCCTTTACATTTTATTGTTTTCTATGTATAATGAAATTGTTAATTTTTAGATAACATTTATTGTGAAGGAAATGGAAGGATTTCCTCGTTTTCTAAGCAAGTCTGTTATCGAAGGGAGGGGCAGTACATTCGGTACTGCTGGGAGTATGAAAATTGCATTATTTACCGAAACATATTTGCCGTATATCAGCGGCGTTGTCACACATGTAAAGCTTTTAAAAGAAGGATTGGAAAAACTCGGGCATGAGGTACTGATTGTTGCAGCAGATCCGGATACCCGTCATCATTATATTCGGGATGGCGTCCTCCATTGTCCGGCTAAAACGTTAAAACGGATATATGATTATGGACTGGCTGCTCCTTATTCACATCGCCGTCTAAAAATGATTCAGGAATTTCATCCGGATATTATTCATATTCATACAGAATTTGGGGTGGGGCTTTCTGCTATCCACATCGCTAAAACACTGAAAGTCCCGCTCGTATATACCCTCCATACGATGTATGATGAATACATTTATTATATTGCACCTCGACATTTAGTGCCTATGATGACTCGTATTTCACATCGATATTTTCGTCTTTTTGCAAAACGAGCTACTGAAATAACAGGGCCTTCCCAGAAATGTACCGAATATATTCAAAACGACTGCAAATTGGATCGGAATGTGAATGTTATCCCCAATCCTGTAGAGTTGGACAAATTTCAACCGGAAAATATTACGGAAGAACAAAAGCTTGCATTCCGTCAAAAATACGGTATTTTAGAAGACGATATGCTGATTTGTTTCTGTGGACGAATCGGACGTGAAAAAAGCGTAGATGTTCTTTTGGATTATTGGGCGGAAACGGTGAAACCGGATGATAAAATGAAATTGTTGATTATTGGAGATGGCCCCTGCAAACAAGAACTGGAAGAACAAGCTGCACGTCTTGGTATTACAAACATGGTGATCTTCACTGGATCTATCCCCAATAACGAGCTGCCGCCTTATTATGCAAGCTGTGACCTTTATGTAACAGCCTCCTTGTCAGATACCAACTCCATTTCCATGCTGGAAGCAATGGCAACAGGTTTGCCTGTTGTGCATCGATATGACAAACTTAATGAAGGTCAGGTGCGTACAGGAGTGAATGGTTATATTTACTATGATGCCAAAGAAATGTATCATGTTTTCAAAGAATACCAGCAAAAATCTCCTGAAGAAAAACGCATTTTGGAACATTCGGTCCGAGAATCTGTGAAACAAGCTGGATCAGAAAATCTTGCAAATTATCTTTTGACTGTATATAACAAAGCATATTTGGATAAAAATAGTTGACAAAAGTTTTTCCGCATGGTATAATAAATAGGTTTGTAAAAAGAACCCCGTTCAAAAATCGGGGTTCTTTTCGTGTGAATTGGAGGTTTTTCGTATGGATCTGAGAAAACATTATGATGTTGCTATCATTGGTGGTGGGATCAGCGGAATTATGGCCGCCTATCATTTAGCTGAAATGCGTCCTGCCCTTCGTGTATGTATTTTAGAAAAAGGTAATGCACTGGAAAATCGTCTTTGCCCGATTGTTGCAGGTAAGACTGATAAGTGTGTGAAGTGTAAATCCTGTGCGATTATGGAGGGAATGGCTGGTGCTGGTGCATTTTCGGACGGGAAATATGTAATCTCTACCGAATACGGTGGATGGCTCACCGACTTTTTGCCAAATGATACCGTAATCCGCTATATTGAGCAGGCGGATTCTATTCTGGTTAAATTCGGTGCCACCACAGAGCGTTTTATGCCCAACAATGACCTAAAACGGCTGTGCCTTCAGCACGATCTTCATATGAGTCAGGCACAGTTGAAACATCTGGGAACGGATGCAAACTATGATACTATGCGCAAGTTAATTCTTTCCCTGCAAGGACGAGTTGACATTTCATCTAATACCGAGGTTTTAGATGTTGACCGTTCCAATCATACGATTTTTTATCGAAAAGGTGGAAGCGAAGCATCAATGACAGCAGAAACCATTCTGTTTGCAGTTGGTCGCGCCGGAAGCCGGTTCTTTTCTAAATGGTGTGCAGCCAATCAGATTCCCCTGCAAAATAATCAGGTTGATGTTGGAGTACGGGTAGAATTGCCGTCCATGATTTGGGAAGAATTTTCTAAAAAGATTTACGAGCCCAAAATCTGGTATCGTTCCAAACAGTATGGTGATGTAACCCGGATGTTCTGCTTCAATGAGCGGGGCCATGTTGTTACCGAAAACACAGATGGGGTACTGACTGTTAATGGACATTCTTTCCGGGAAGAATGTCGAAAAACACAGAACTCCAACTTTGCTCTTTTGTCCACGATTCGTTTTACAGAACCTTTCCGGGAACCGATCGAATATGCGCGCCATGTTGCAAGCCTTGCCAACTTGATTAGCGGCGGCAGTGTTCTGGTGCAGCGGCTGGGAGATTTGGAAAATGGACGCAGAACGGATGCTGCCCGTCTCCGGCAATCTACAACTCGTCCCACTTTAAACGCTGTTGCGGGCGATTTGAGCCTTTGTATGCCGAAACGTCAGCTGGACAATATTATTGAAACGCTGCATGCGCTCGATCATATTGCGCCCGGCACGGCTAACTACGATACCCTGCTGTACGGTATCGAATGTAAATACTATTCTGCACGTCCCCGCTGCACAAATTTTGAAATTGACGGATGTAAAGGAATTTACGCAATTGGAGATGGTGCCGGATTTACCCGATCTCTTTCCCAAGCTGCTGCAAATGGACTGTACGTTGCGGATCTCCTTATTTAAAAGTATAATAAAACAGCGCTGCATTTGCGGCGCTGTTTTTGTTTTCAGAATCAGTCATCCAATTCTACCCAATGTTGGGCGCGTGTTACGGCTTTATGCCAACCTTTCAGTAGTTTTTGTCGGTTTTCATCGGCCATTTGTGGCTGATAGGTACGGTCTATTTGCCCCATTTCCCGCAATTCGTCCAAACTGTTCCAGAAACGGACGGCTAATCCAGCCAGATATGCTGCCCCCAATGCCGTTGTTTCCCGTACAACAGGACGGACAACTGGTCTGCCGATAATATCAGCTTGGAACTGCATCAGAAATTCATTGGCAGATGCACCTCCGTCCACCTTCAATTCCGTAAAATGAATACCGGAATCCTGTTCAATTGCATCGAGAACATCCTTGGATTGATAAGCAATGGATTCCAGTGACGCACGAATAATGTGAGAACGGCGGGTACCGCGAGTAATACCAATCAGCATACCGCGTGCAAACATATCCCAATGAGGCGCCCCAAGCCCCGTAAATGCTGGAACCATATAAACTCCGCCCGCATCCGGAACCTTGGAAGCATAGTAATCCGAATCCGAAGAATCTGTGATAAACCGCATCTCGTCTCGCAGCCACTGCACGACTGCACCACCGGTAAAGACACTTCCTTCCAATGCATATTGGATCTTTCCGGGAAGGCTGGCGGCAATGGTTGTCAGCAATCCGGATTGGCTGGTTACTGGCTGATCGCCTGTATTCATAAGTAAAAAGCAGCCGGTTCCATAGGTGTTTTTTGCTTCGCCTTCCTGAAAGCATGCCTGCCCAAACAGCGCAGCTTGCTGGTCACCCGCTACCCCTGCAATCGGAATTGCATAGCCATTGATCTGAGCCATCCCGAATATTCCGCTCGATGGCTTTACTGATGGCAGCATCTCAATCGGTATTTCTAACAGTTTGAGGATATCTTCGTCCCACTGCAAAGTGTGAATATTAAACAGCATGGTACGGGAAGCATTGGTATAGTCAGTAGCATGTACCAAGCCGCCTGTAAACTTCCAGATTAGCCAACTATCCACTGTTCCGAAAAGAAGTTCCCCTTTTTCCGCCCGCTCTCTGGCACCAGGAACATTCTCCAGAATCCATTTGATTTTTGTTCCGCTGAAATAGGCATCCGGCAACAATCCGGTCCGTTCCCGAATTAGATCTCCATATCCGTCTTCTTTCAATTTTTCACAAATTCCAGCAGTTCGACGGCACTGCCAGACAATTGCATTATAAATCGGTTTCCCCGTCTTTTTTTCCCAGACAATCGTTGTCTCCCGCTGATTGGTAATCCCAATCGCCGCAATTTCTTCCATCGGGATTCCGCTCATCAACAGCACATCCATCAGCACGCCATATTGGGAAGCGTAGATTTCGAGTGGGTCATGCTCGACCCAACCTTCCTTGGGATAATATTGGGTATATTCCCGCTGCGCAATGTTTAAAATTTTCTGATTCCGATCAAAAATTACAGCACGCGAACTGGTCGTTCCCTGATCCAAAGCAATAACATATTTTTTCATAACCACCCATCCTTTTAAAATTTGCGTCTGCCGACACTGTGAGATCTGCCGCTTGATCCGACACTGGAACCTCCGAAATGTCGTCCTCCGCCGTGATTGGTATTCCGGGGTGTTCTGGTAACAGCTGATCGCACAAAATGATCTCTGTGGTGTGTAAGTTGAAGTCTCCCATTCATATAGTGGGAAGCATGTGGTGGTGTACGCCTGAGCTTATTAGGGGAAATCAAAAAAGACATTATTATTCCCCCAATTAATGCGCCACCTAATATAAAAAATGGAATTCTTCGGATATTGCGTTCAAGTGGAGTTTCCGCAGCACGCGCTGCGATCTTCTCCGCTTGTTCCAGGAAACTTGTGGAAGCAGCATAAAAATCGCCTTCTGCCGCTCCTTCATATACGTAATCCAGCATTTTTTCAATCTGGCTCTCGTTATAAATATATTCACCCTTACCAGTTCCGCAGATGACCAATTCCCGGTAATCCATATTAATTAGCAACAATAGACCGTCCGGTGCAAAGGCATTATAGTCATAAAAATCCTGCGCATAATCCACCGAACTCATATCTTCATCATCTGAAATCGTTACAATTACATAGTCCATCTCGTATTGCTGGGTCAAGGATTCGGATTTTGCCACTAATTCTTCCTCTTCTGCTGGTGTTAAAATCTCTGCATAATCGTATATTTTCTGAGAAGGATCGACATCCAACTGTATAGCGCACACTTCTCCGGAAAATAGAGAAAACACCAGAATCATCCACATTATCAGGCAACAACATCGTTTCAAAACAGTAACCCCCCTAAAAATAATAAAATGAAAGCAGCTGCAAAAACTCCGGAAAAATATGCAACTGCCCGCCCTATTGAAATGGGGAGGTCTCCTACAATTTTTCCGGTCTGCCCATTCATGGCAAACAGATAATCCTTTCCTTTGTAACGGCTCATCAGCATCCAGACGGGTAACAGAACATTGTGACTTTGTAAATTATGGATTTGCACATTTTTCTGCTGGACAATTACTCCCGCATACCCATCTATCGTATTACGAAGAGCCTGTTCAACAGATTCTTGTATCCGGCCTTCTACACGAGGAAAGACAGCCTTCTGATCCTCGTTATAACGTTCTGCAAGAAATCCTGCTAAATACGCAGGAGTATAATCGACCATTTGAGACAAATCATAGGGTTCAATCGAATCCATTAAGGCATTATCCATTTTGGCAGATCCATCAGCCGGAACTGCTGCAAAATCTAGATTTCCCTCTCGTTCAATGTGATAGTAATCAGTTTTAGTATAATGGTACTTGCTGTCCGACCATGTATGTACTCTTGTTGCAGATGCGGAAAGTGTAGATTCTGTTTCACAATCAAACAACCAGAATGGAACATAAAGCCCGGTAATCTTTTCAATCCGATCCGGCGAATAAAAATCCTTGGGAAGCAAAGGCTTTTTGGAACACAGTTTTCGAAATGCCTCCTGTGCATCCTCTTTGGATTTCTGAAATGGAAGTACTTTTTCCGGCTTGAAACTTCCCCGCAATTTGTCAGAAAGAATCGCTGCATTCTGACAGAATATGCAAAATGTTGCAGCAGTCGTTTCGTCCGTTACAATTTGAGCACCACATTGAGGACAGGTATACTCCCGCATGGACACATCTTCTTCTGATACAAATTCATCCGAATCGCCTTTCGCCTCTTCTGTATCCTGTTTGGAATTTTCAAGAGTATCTAAATCAAAGGATCCTCCACAAAATTGACAATCCCAATGCTGTGTTTCTTCATGAAATGTAAGCGGCGCCCCACATTGGGGGCATTGATATGTGATAACAGCCATAATCCACCTATTTTACAACCTAGTTCCGCATTCTGGACAAAATTTATCAGCATCTCCAAGTTTATGTCCGCATTGCGGACATGTTTTTTCTTGAGGTTTTGGCTTCCCGCATTCCGAACAGAACTTTCCTTCATTTTTCTTTCCACAACTGCATACCCAATAATTATCCGCAGAGGGTTTGGGTTTTCCGCATTCGGCGCAGAATTTTCCACTGTTTTCTTTTCCGCATGCACACACCCATTTATCAGAATGAGGTTCTTCCGTTCTATTTTGCTGTGCGGCCATCTGGGATTGATTGGATTGACTGGCTGCGGCCATGAAGCCACCTCCCTGCTGCATTCCTAGATTCATTCCCATAAATCCATTTACAGAACCATTTGCGTTGGAACCTGCTGCTTCCATACCACGCGCCACAGCGCCTTGTACATATCCTTCCCGAACAGAAGGATCTGACAACATGGCGCCTTGGTTCCGCATGTTAATTAGTTTCTTTGACTCTTCGTCGTAGGAAATTTGAATTCCAACCGACTCAATTTGCATGCCGCGCAGCTGCGTCCATTGTTCATCCAAAGCATTGGCCAGATACTGGGACAGCTTTAATCCCTGCGATGCTACATGTGAAATCCGGAAATTATCCGCAGACATTTGATTAATCGCGGATTGCAGACCAGTCATGAATTCTGACAGATAAAGTTGATAAATATCCCGAATATCTACATGATCTTTATTGCGCGGTACTGCTTCCGCAAAAAATTTGAGCGGTTCAACAATTCGGATCGAAAAATATCCATGCGCACGCAAATATAGTTCCGCATTATAAAAATTATCAAAATAATTAATTGGATTGGCAGTCCCATAAGGAATATTCTTGATTTCCTGCAGATTGATAAAATAAACCTTCTGCTGATAGGGAGTAACTCCTCCAAACTTGATCCGTTCAAAGGTCTGTTGCAAAACATCTCCAAATTCTCCCGAAAAAAGTGAAGGAGAAGCGGTAGAATCTACCGTATAATATCCAGGCTCTGCTGTAAAGTCAATTACCTTTCCACCATCAACCAGAATCATAAACTGATTTTGATTTACATGGATAACAGAACCATTGGATACAATGCCTGCGGTTCCTTCTCGATTTGAGTTGCGGCGATCATTTTTACGAACTGTTTTTCCTGCACAGAATACAGTTGTATCTCCCATATTATCAGCTTCTATTACTTCCTGCCATTGATCGGCAAGCGAACCGCCGATTGCACCAGCAATTGCACGGATAATTCCCATAAAAACTCTCCTTTATCAGGTTATTTGTTATCAGTATAGCACGATTTTATCAAAATCACAACAAGATTTCAAAAAAGTTTGTAATTGTTTCGTAAGTTTTGTGGATTTATGCGCAGAAAATGTCTTATTCTTGCATAATGTGTTGTTATTTTTGGAATCTTCATGTATAATATAAAAATACCAATAATTTATGAAATATCATGAAAGAAGGCCAAGTCATGACGCAACATTCTCCACCAGTCGGCCCAGTTCTCTCCTTTCAAAAAGGTCTTCGGGACGGAATCCCAATCTGTCTTGGATATTTTTCAGTATCCTTCGCATTCGGCATGATGGCAGTCGAGGGCGGCTTGCCGGTTTGGCTGGCTGTATTGATTTCTGTAACAAACCTCACATCATCCGGCCAGGTAGCAGGAACTGGACTGATTCTTGCCGGCGGATCTTTATTGGAAATCGGTATCACAACTTTCGTAATCAATATCCGATATTTGCTAATGTCACTTTCCCTATCTCAGAAAATTGATACCCATATGTCTATCCTCTCCAGACTCATTCTTTCCCATGGAAATACAGACGAAATATTTGCTGTTGCGATGCAGCAACGCGGACAAGTTCCCGCCCGATATCTTGCAGGGTTGATTTTTACCCCCTATATCGGATGGGTATTGGGAACATTTTCCGGCGCGGTGATGACAGGCCTCCTTCCTGCTGCAGTACGAAGTGCTCTTGGAATTGCTTTATATGGAATGTTCCTTGCAATTATCGTTCCTCCCGCTAGACAATCTGGCCCCATTCTATTTACAATCTTATTGAGCGCGGCAATTAGTTGTCTTTTCTACTACCTTCCTGGCCTTAGCCAAGTATCAACCGGCTGGGTTATGATTATCTGTGCTGTTCTTGCGGCAGGAATCGCTGCCTGGAAATTTCCCATGAAGGATCCAGAAGAATCAACGGAGGATCTGGTATGAATTTAAATTACCCTTATATTTTAGCAGCGGTATTTATCATGGCATTGGTAACCTATTTACCTCGAATGCTGCCATTGGTTCTATTTCGAAAAAAAATATCCAATCCATTCATCCGATCTTTCTTAGGATACGTTCCATATGCTGTACTCGCCGCAATGACTTTTCCTTCCATCTTATTTGCAACCTCCTCTGTCCTTTCGGCAATCTTCGGCATGATAACCGCACTAATTCTTGCTTATTTTCGAAAAGGATTGCTGACAGTTGCATTGGCAGCAACTGCGGTCGTTTTTATGGTTGAACAGCTTTTGAGGATTTTTTCATAATTTTATGTGAAATTTGTAAAAAAGACTTTCCTTTTAAAATCCCATGTGCTATAATAAAAACGATTTCATCCAGTATATTGCTGGAAATTGTCTGTCTTTACAGGAGGTCATTTTTATGATTCGCGTTGCATTATTAAGTAAATGGCACGTTCATGCAGCTGGATATGCAAAACAGTTCGCTTCTATTCCGGATGTGCAAATTACAGTTGTTTGGGATGAAGATCCAATTCGAGGAAAAGAATGGGCGGATGAATTGGGTTGTGCGTATGAGCCCTCTCTCGAGAAAGCACTTGCACGAGAAGACGTTGACGCTGTTTCCGTATGCACAGCTACTGGTATGCATAAAGAAGTAATTACTGCTGCAGCACGTGCTGGTAAGGCTGTTTTCACCGAAAAGGTATTGAGCTTTACAGCTAAAGAAGCACAAGAAATTGCGGATGTCATTCATGAGACAGGCGTTCCGTTCCTGATTTCTCTGCGTCGTCGGACAGAAAAGCGTCTGGTTTATGTCAAAAAAATGCTGGATGAAGGTGTGATCGGACAGATTACCCATCTCCGTGTCCGTGATGCGCATGATGGTGCATCTTCTGGCTGGCTTCCTCCTACCTTCTTTGATATCAAACAGTGCGGCGGCGGTGCTATGATGGATCTTGGTGCCCATCCTATGTATCTCTGTTTGTATTTCTTAGGGGAACCGAAAAAGGTTTCTTCTACCTTTACAGAAATGGCCGGTAAAGGTGCGGATGATAACTGCATCTCTGTATTGGAATATGAAAACGGTGCCATTGCTACTTCTGAAACAGCATTTGTTTCCAAAAAGTGCCCCTTCTCACTGGAAATTAATGGTACTGGCGGCAGTATTTTTGTCAGTGATCTTTTCAAAGGAGAAATTTATCTCAGTACTGGAGATGGAGTTCGAAAGATTGAAGAAGCTGAAATGGGCGAAGACCTTCTTGGACCGGTTCCGCTTTTTGTGGACTGTCTGCGTAACAAAAAGGCAATGCCCTTTACCGTTGAAGATGCTGTCGCATTAAGCCGTTTGATGGAAGCTGCATACAAATCCGCAGCGGCTGGCGTCCCTGTCCTTTACTAATCCCATCTAAGAAAAAAGCGCGCACAGAATTTTTTCCGTGCGCGCTTTTCCTATATTCTGTTTATTCTTCTGTTTTTGGTGGTTCCGGACGGTTCGGATCTGATTTTTCCACAAAATTCCGCATCATTTGTGCCAGATCAATCCCTGTAAGATCATTCAGTACTTCAAAACCATTCATTGCCACATTGGAAACAGTTTTGGCCACTTTAGAAGCACCATCTTTTCCGCCATTGTCGATAACAGTGATCTTGTCAATCTGTTCCATAGGTTTAGAAACTGCACCCATAATTTCCGGCAGCTTTTCTACAACCATTTCGACTACAGCGGCCTCTCCGTATTTCTTCATAGCCTCTGCAAGGCGATCTTTTGCTTCTGCATCCGCAATACCTTTCGCGCGAATGGCGTCCGCTTCTGCAGCACCTTTCGCTTTAATCGCATCAGCTTCTGCCTGTGCCTCAAAACGCCGGGCTTCTGCACGTGCTTCTGCCTCCACCTTAATTGCTTCTGCACGCGCTTCTGCTTCCTTAATCGCTTTGACTTTATTTGCTTCTGCCTCTACCTCAGTTTTGTACTTTTCTGCATCTGCTGGTTTTTTAACAGTGGCTACCAGACGTTCTTCTACAACATGCGCTTCTTTTTGCGCAAGTTCCGCCTGACGGTCTGCTACCAGTTTATTATTCTCGATTTCCTGAAGCTTATAAGCAACGTCTGCATCCGCCTTTGCTTTATCCTGTTCAGCACGATACTGCTCAGTACGAATGGTTTTATCGCGCTGACTCTGCGCAATTTCCGCCTGCGCACTCAGTTTAGCCTTCTCACCTTCACGAATTGCCTCCGCTGTTTTCACTTCGGTATCACGTTTGCGTTCTGCAGAAGCGATATCCGCATCTGCTTTTGACTGGGCGATCTGCGGAATTGCACGGTTTTCCAAATAGCCGCCCTGTGTCGCAATTTTCAGCACGGTATACGACATCAGCCGAAGTCCCATCGCCTTCAATTCATTGGTAATACTTTCCTCAATCGAAGTTTCAAAAGCAACACGGTCTTCATTGATCTGCTCTACGGTTAATGTTGATACGATCCCTCTCAACTTACCTTCCAAAATCTGCTCGACAACCGTACGAATATTTTGAGTCGTACGTTCCGTGTTGCCATTGCAGAACTGCTCTACTGCAAGTAGGATCATAGCCGGGTCATTGTCAACCTTTACGACAGCTGTTCCGGCAATATCCACGAAAATTCCTTGTTTGGAAGGCGCTTCCGTAATATCGGTAGTCATCGAAACTGATTCCAGCGAAATAGTGCAGGCAGTTTCCAAAAATGGAATCTGAACGCCGCCCTTCCCGGCTAGAACTCGCTTCTTCAAACCGGTAATGACCATCGCTTTGTCAGCTGGTACGCGCTTCCAGCAAAGCAACAACAGAAGAAGCAGTACGATTACAATTACGATAATCGGAATTACAAATGGATTGTCAGTAAAAAACGTTGGCATAATCTCTTTCCTCCTCATAAATACTTTGTTCAATTGAACATCTTCAGTATAATAAAATTCCTGCATTCTGTCAATTAATTTGATTCGAACTGTCATTTTTTCCACTCAAATTCTCACTTTTTTTCATTGAATCGACATTTTAGCGTCGTTTACATTTTCTCATAAGTATGATAAAATAAAGAAAAATATAAGGAAGGCAGAGAACTATGGAACATCATACGAAATCAGCAGAAATTTTATGCATTGGAACGGAAATCTTAATGGGAAATATCGTCAATACCAATGCCGCTTATATTGCAAAAGAATTGGCAGTATTAGGGGTAAATCTCTATCATCAATCTGTCGTTGGCGATAATCCGCAGCGTTTGCATGATAGTCTTGCTTTGGCCTTTTCGCGGGCGGATATTGTTATCACAACAGGAGGACTAGGACCTACTTATGATGACTTAAGCAAAGAGACCATCGCAGCATTTTTTGGTCAAAAACTTGTCCTGCATGAACCTTCTTATCAAAAATTATGCGAGTATTTTACTAGAACAGGCCGCGAAATGACGGAAAATAATAAAAAGCAGGCATTTATGCCAGAACACTGCATTGTGTTTGATAATCCTAACGGCACTGCACCGGGTTGCTGCATTGAACAAGACGGAAAAATGCTGATGATGCTTCCAGGACCTCCCCGTGAAATGAAGCCAATGTTCGACCACTGGGTTGTCCCCATCCTACGCCAGAATAGTGACAGAAAACTCGTCTCCAAAAATTTACATTTCTTTGGAATTGGAGAATCTGCTCTAGAAAATAAACTGCGTACCTTAATGGAAAAATCCACTAACCCAACCATTGCGCCTTATGCCAAAACGGGGGAAGTGATGCTTCGTGTCACAGCAGCGGTTCACGATGAGTCCGAAGCGGAAAAGTTAATGGCGCCGGTTCTCCAAGAAATCAACAAAGAAGCTGGGCAATTCCTTTATGGCATTGATGTCGGTGACCTGCAAACAGCTGCTGTTCGTCTCCTTCGAGAAAAGGGACTGCATGTTGCAACTGCGGAAAGTTGCACAGGAGGACTTGTCTCCAAACGTCTGACCGAAGTGAGCGGATCATCAGAAGTCTTCGAATGCGGAATTTGCAGCTACTCGAATCGTATCAAAACGCAGATTCTCCATGTACAAGAAGAAACACTTCAAAAATTTGGTGCTATCTCTAAAGAAACGGCCGCAGAAATGGCAAAAGGCGTCCGCTGTCTTTCCGGGGCGGACATTGGAATCTCTATAACCGGTAACGCTGGTCCTTCTGCTTCTGAAAACAAGGAAATTGGACTGGTTTATGTCGGAGTGGACAGCGATCGTTATTCCGATGTGCTGGAACTTCATATTCGACGTACTGACGAAGACGCGCGGGAATATATCCGCTGGATTGCTGCTTCTAATGCACTGAACCTTCTGATTCAGACCGCAAAAAAAATCTGAAAAATTTCAAAAAAACTCTTGACAAACGAATTTTACTCTGCTAAAATATACTCAATCCAAATAAAACCGATGACTGAGAAGAGTAACAATTGATTTTCCCCTTTCAGAGAGCTGCAGATGGTGTAATTGCAGCAGGGTGATGCCTTTGCGAATGGACTCAGGAGGGCAGGACGAAAGGCAGAGGCCAAGTAGTGCCTGACGGGATCTCCGCCCGTTATCAAGGGAGCATATATGAATCCGTATATGAGACAAGTGGGCGTTATACGTCAATTTGGGTGGTACCGCAGAAGCACAGGCTTTTGTCCCAATCAGTGGGACAAAAGCCTTTTTGTTTTCCACTGGACGACAATTTTCCCTCTTTTCTCAATAAGCGGAGCTGTCAAAGCTTGAAAGGAGCGCTTATCATGATGAAAAACATCCCCCATCGAATCTATCTCACCGAAGACCAAATGCCGAAACAGTGGTACAACCTCCGGGCTGACATGAAGGAACTGCCTGATCCTATGCTCAACCCGCAAACCTTGAAACCAGTTACCGAAGAGGATCTTTATCCGGTCTTCTGCAAAGAACTCGCTCACCAGGAATTGGATTCGAATACCCGATATATTGATATTCCCGAAGAGATTCAAGAATTTTATAAAATGTATCGTCCTTCCCCTCTCATCCGAGCCTATCAGTTGGAAAAAGCACTGGGGACGCCTGCAAAAATTTATTACAAATTTGAAGGAAATAACACATCTGGCAGCCACAAATTAAATTCTGCTGTTGCACAGGTCTACTATGCCAAAAAACAGGGCCTCACCAGTCTGACAACCGAAACTGGGGCAGGTCAATGGGGAACCGCACTCGCAGAAGCGTGCGCCTTTTTCGGAATGGATTTAACCGTATATATGGTCAAAGGTTCCTATGAACAAAAACCATTCCGAAAATCGGTCATCCAAACATTCGACGCCAATGTTATCCCCAGCCCCAGCAATACTACAGAAGCAGGGCGTAAAATCTTAGCAGAAAATCCAGGCACCAGCGGAAGCCTCGGTTGTGCCATTTCGGAAGCGGTAGAAACCGCAGTCAAAACTCCAAACTGTCGTTATGTATTGGGTTCCGTTCTAAATCAGGTGCTGCTGCATCAATCAATTATCGGCGAGGAAGCAGTCCGTGCAATGGAATTGATTGAGGAATATCCGGATATTGTAATCGGTTGTGCAGGAGGTGGCTCTAATCTCGGCGGTTTAATTGGGCCGTTTATGCGTGATAAATTACTGGGGAAAGCCAATCCTCGTATTATTGCGGTAGAGCCGGCATCCTGCCCTTCTCTGACCCGCGGCAAATACGCCTATGATTACTGCGATACCGGAAAAATTACTCCAATGGCACGGATGTATACACTTGGCAGTGGTTTTATGCCTTCTCGCAATCATGCAGGTGGCCTCCGATATCACGGTATGTCCCCCATTCTTTCTAAATTGTATCATGACGGCTATATGGAAGCGGTTTCCGTCGAGCAGACTAAAGTTTTTGAAGCAGCTGTCCTTTTTGCTAAAAGGGAAACCATTCTCCCGGCACCGGAATCTGCTCATGCTATCCGCGCGGCAATTGATGAAGCACTGAAATGTAAAGAAACCGGCGAAGCCAAAACAATTTTGTTTGGCCTCACCGGTACCGGATATTTTGATATGACAGCGTACAGTTCTTATATGGAAGGTTCCATGACCGATTATATTCCGACTGATGCGGATTTACAGAAAGGATTTGATGGACTTCCTAAAATTCCAGGGATTCAAGAGTAATTATGCATGAAAATCAAAAACATTCAGACCGGTAGCGGGATCCTGTTTTCGCCCAATATTTCCCTCAATCCGGTGAATCCAAATTTCTCCGGTTACACTGACAATCGCCTCTTTTAAATGCCCGCCGAATACTTCCGCTTTACGGTTTCCGAAGGTTGCATGCAAATGAAGATACGGTTCCCCATCCTTTTGGGTGATATTTCCCACCAAACTCGCCATCTCCATATCTCCATCCAAAACATTTTCCAAATAACGCTGTTCGCTGACGAGATATAGGCCCAATACGGCATGCCGCACAGCACCTAAACCCGTTACAGTTCCTAGTGCAATTTTCTCCTTTTTACAAACATCCGCAATGCTAGCGAGTACTTCATCGCCCACATCAAGACGGATTGCAAGATCAGATCCAAAAACACGGTATTCCATTCCAATTCCTCCTTTTTCTTAATCGTAGCATATTTCCTGCTCAAAAACAAGACCGTTCCGATTTACTATTCGGAACGGTTTGTTTTTCGTGGAATATATCTTTCACAGGCTGATGCCTGCGGATCTATCCGCGTGCCTTCCCCTATGCGATAATTCCGGCTGAAATATGGTCCTTTTGCTGCGCAAAACCAACATTCTTCCCGCCGGTAAACAGTTTTCCGGTCATCCTTCCGAGAAAAGGCGCATTCCTTACAAACTGCCATCTCAGGATACCCGCATTATCTGCGTTCCAAAGAAGTATAGCAATACCAGGATTCCCAAAATAATTCGATACCAGCCAAATGCCTTGAAATCATGTTTTTTAATATATCCCATCAGGAATTTGATGGCAAGAATTGAAATGACAAAGGCAACTGCCATCCCGACAAACAAGATCACCAGTTCCGCTGGTGTAAAGTCAAAGCCGAATTTTAACAGTTTGATGGCACTTCCCCCGAACATCGCCGGAATCGCGAGGAAGAAAGTGAATTCTGCTGCAGCTGTACGGGATATGCCAATCAGCAGTGCCCCGACAATTGTAGCACCGGAACGGGATGTTCCCGGAAAAACCGCAGCAATTAACTGGAAAAATCCGATAATCAATGCACTTGTATAAGTGATTTCTGCGATGTCATGAACTCGTGCCGATTTCCCTTTATTGAGATTTTCCACTACAATGAAAAGAACACCGAACAAGATCAACATAACAGCAACTGTCACATAATTATAGAACATCGCATTCAGTTCATCATCCCAGAGAACTCCGACAATTCCTGCCGGAATGGAAGCAACCAGAATTTTGAACCACATAACAAATTTGTCCTTGTCAATCCAGTCACGCTGTCCGATACGGAATGGGAATATTTTATTCCAATAGATCACGACAACTGCCAAGATGGCACCTAATTGGATGACAACAAGGAACATTTCCCAGAATTCGGGACTGACATCCAGTTTTACAAACTGGTCCAACAGAATCATATGTCCTGTACTGCTGATGGGCAGCCATTCCGTAATGCCTTCTACAATTCCATACAAAATTGCTTTCAAAATTTCCAAAAAGCTCAATACATTCCCTCGTTTCCTATAAAGTTTCCTTAATGAGTATATCACAGCTTATGCAGACCGTCAATCAAATCTGCTTGTTTCATCAAAACTTAATGTTTTGCACCAATTTTCCTCTGACTACATAGGATATAGGAGAGAGGATGGGATTGCATGATTTCTGATTTTTTTCTCGTTTTGGCATTGGTTACAGACGCTTTTATCGCTTGCTTCGCCTATGGTACCGAAAAAATTCGAATTCCATTTGGATCCGCCTTACTAATCAGCGGAATTGGTACTGGGATTCTCCTTCTTTCCATGTTGGCAGCAACTCCTTTTCAAAATATTTTATCGCCGCATATCTGTTCTCTGATCGGGAATCTTCTTCTTTTTTTGATAGGGTTGCTTTCTTCTCTGCAAAATTTTTTAAAGTCTACCCTTAGAAAAAAGACAAATGCGCGCAAGCAGTTGGATTTTCACTGGTCTGGGATTTCTTTTGCGCTGACAGTTTATCTGAATGAAACAGAAGCGGATTTTGACCGTTCCAAAACTCTTTCCCTGCGAGAGGCAGCTACACTCGGTGCTGTTCTTTCCCTGGATTCTTTTGGTATTGGTTTTGGCAGCGGTTTTTTGCAGCATCACTACATCTTTCTAATTGGATGTTCTCTTTTGCTGCATACCAGTGCTATTCTGCTTGCTTGTTTTCTGGGACAACGGACTGCTGGAAAATTACCTGGGTTCTGTACCGCATGCGGAGGGATTCTCCTAATGATACTGGCAATTTCGAAATTTTGTCTATAAAATAAAATCTTCCGCATCATTTGACACGAAAGATTTCATCAAACTTTATTTCTGGATAGGAAGCCACTGGAGGACGCTTTGAATTTTCTCATCCCAATACTCCCAGCGATGGTCGCCATGGGATTCTTCATAAGTAAGGTCATAACCTAACTGTATCAGATGATCCCGCATCAACAAATTTTGTGGATAAAGAGAATCCTCTGTACCGCACCACTGATACATCATCGGTTTTGGCTTGTTGGAAGCGGCCAATTGTTCTGCCAACCAGAACAAATCATTTTCAGAGCCGGCTACTTTACTTAAGTCTCCAAAAATTCCTTCAAATAACTGTTTCCGAGCAGAATGCCGATCCCCTATGGTGCGGATATCCAAAGCACCTGACAAAGATGCAACGGCACTGAACGTTTCACTTGCCCGCAGTCCCAATTTGAATGCACCATATCCGCCCATCGAAAGTCCAGCTGCGAAAGTATCCTCTCTCCGATCGGACATTCCGTTAAAAAATGAGCGGCAAATTTGCGGCAATTCTTCGGAAATGTAGGTGAAATATCGGTATCCATATTGTGTATCTGTATACCATGCTAAATGGGTAGTAGGCATGACAACTGCCAATCCCAGATCATTTGCATACCGTTCAATTGAGGTACGGCGCTGCCAGATCGTCTGGTCATCGCTCATTCCATGCAGCAAATACAAGGTCGGATATTTTTCACTGCCGCCTTTTCCCTCCATACCAATCTGACCCGTGGTACGCTGTGGGATGATTACATCCGCTTGTACGCACATACCCAATACATTGGAAAAGAAGTCCACATGCATCAAAGCCATTTTCTTTCATCTCCTGTACTTTTTTCTTCATTATAGCACAGAAAGACAAAAATGAAAATGGCTTTTCAGATTTTATGGAAAATTTAACGGTCTTCTTTCTGACGAATCGGAGTCGGTTCATGAAGTTCCCAGCTATCCTTTAATTCACGGATAGCTCTGGGAAGATGTTTATAATGCATTTTCAGCACCATTACTTCCCCCGCCATCTGGTCGGTGGGAAGATTATGCACCCGCAGATATTCCATCGGGAATGCCCAGTATTTGGTACCCTGACTCCGTCCAAAAGGAATTTTTTGTCCGTTGTTGAGTAGAGTGATCTCTTCCGGACACATCTCCAATGGTGATAACTCCACAGATTCTCCGATCGGATCCTTGTAGAAATGAACGTACACATCATTCTCCTTACAGGTGAGGAAAATCCCTCGATCATTGACTGCATCAGCTACTGGAACTGCATCATAAAATGCTTCTCCTACTTTAGAAAGCCACTTAGAAATCGGCGCAATTCGAATTAGACATCGAGGATCCAATTCCCCTTCCGGCGTCGGACCAATGTTCAGCAGATAATTTCCTCCCATCGCCATTACCCGGTCGATGCTCTGCATCAGAAACTTGGTACTGTAAAAGTCTTCGTCAGTCTTATATCCCCAGCTGTGCATTCCTACGGACTGACAATCTTCGGTTGGTGTGACAAATCGCCGTGCTGCTTTTAAATCTGATTCATTGTATTCCCGTTCGGGAGTATTGTAATCTCCGCTATCAAATCCGCGCCCATTGATGACAGCATCTGGCTGAAAATCCCGGATCATCCAGTTGATACCCTCATCATAATAGTCCAGATGATTGGCATCCCAGAAAAAACCGTGAATTTTGCCGTACTTGGTACAAAGTTCTCTTACCTGCGCCCGCATATAATCCAGAAATATATCTCGATTTGGATGATCTCCTTCGAGCGGGCTGGCGAATTCATGCCATTGTCCCCGATTCGGATAAGCAGGGTGATGATTATCCACAACGCTGAAATATAGCAGCAATGGAAAATTTTCCGCATGACAGGCATCTGCCAGTTCTTTTAGAATATCGCGTCCATATGGAGTGTGCATGATATTATAATCGGTAGTTTCGGTATCCCACATGCAAAAACCATCCTGATGCTTGGTGGTAAAGACCAGATATTCCATTCCGGCTTCTCTTGCCTGCGCAATCCAACGATATGGATCAAATTTCACCGGATTAAATCTCTCGGCATATTGCTCATATTCTGCACGGGAAATATTACGCCGGAACTGCTCCTGCTCATGATATCCACCGAGGGCGTAAAGTCCCCAGTGGACAAACAGACCGTACCGCTTTTGGAAAAACCAGTCTCGTCCGTCACCAAAATATTTCATCGGACATTCCCTCCTCATTCCATTATTTTTATCCAGATAAAGGATCTCTGTTTTGAGAAATCAACCTGAATTTCTTTTTCAGATAAATGGAAACTTGCCGGATCACTCTGGTAGATGACCGAAATTTGCGGGTTACAATAGTTTGCAGGCAGTGCAAAAGTATAAGAATCTTCCTTCGTTTGTTCGCGGAACAACAGAAGATGGGCAGATTTTCCGTCCCGACTCCGGCAGAAATATCCGGGGAAATGCATCCCATTGGGACATTCGCCGATCGGAATGACACGAGATTCAAATAATTCCGCTGCATATTGTTTGTGAAGCGCACAGATCTTCGCCAGCAAAGCTGCATCCTCTTCCGCCAAATGGGAGAGTTCCATCCAAACCAACGGATTAGCCGGCATCACGCTTGCAAAAAGATAATCTATCCGATATTCCGCTGGCGCAAACGGCATTCCAACATATTTCTGCGGATTTCGGCGATTGTTCAGCAGTTCCATCTGAAGCCGTCGCGCTGGAATTACAGCTGCCAGACTCCACAAATTTTTGAAGGTATTATGCGGATAATAATTTCCAAAATCTGTATAACGGTTTTCGACAAACAGGGTGCCGTACTGTGTCTGATACAGATAACCAAACCGGTCTTCCGCCGTCACATCTAAATTGAACCGGATGTCGCCGCCACTGCGTCGAGTAAGTTCTTCTAACAGATGAATGAACCGCATTTCGCACAATTTGGAACGGATCTTGACACCATCCAGTTTGAAATACCGAATTCCATACCGCTGATAGAGTCCCCACAATGTTTCAATATCTTTTTCCACATTCCGGAACTCTCCGGAAGAATCTGGGCCAAACCACAAACCGATTTCAATTCCGTATTCCTTTGCCTTTGCTACAACCGGTTCCAATCCATTTGGGAATCGATCCGGGTTGACCTTCCAGAAATCGTTGTTATCTGCATAAAAACCTTCCCAGACACCGCCCGATTTCCGACGGGAATTTGCTGTAATTCCGCTTTCCCAGCCGTCGTCAATCTGTACGATGTCCACGCCTAACTCATGAGCACGTTCGATTTCCTGCAGGATAAAACTTTCACAGATTGCCATATCCTGGCTGCGGTCTCCCCATGTATTGGACATGACAAATAAGCTTTTACGGGGATCGCCGCAGCTGAATGCAGTGCTATACCGCCAGAATTCTTCCAGAATATCTGTTGTTTTTCCGACACCGACTGCAGAAGCATAGCTGGGTACTCTACCGGCTGGCATTGCAGAAAAATCAATGCCGTTTCCCAGAAGAGCTGCGTAACGAGTTCCTTGTACCAGCAGATCTGCATTCTGTCGATGCAGAGCAGAACTCGGGGTTGGAGAATGCTTCACCAACATCAGAGAATCTCCGTGCGGATAATCACTGACTCGGAAAATATTTCCTTCCCGATGCAGACAGCCGTTTTGATAAACTGGAACTGTCTGCCGTTCCAGAAGCGAATCGTTGCGGTCGGTCTTGTCATAGAGGGTAAATGTTTCCACTTCCAGATGACGGGTACCGAGCGGAATACAGTCCAAAGTATCTGTATCACAGAAAATATCTCCATTATCGGTCTGCACATACTGGCTTTCAATGCCGGTACAGGACAGTGTTTCCGACTGTTTCTGTCCGACCTGAATACTGCCTCTTTTTTCCGCAAACATTTGGCTGAACACAAAGGGAATATCCGGGAAAATCAGAAATTCATACCAAACTGTCCCCTCTTTTCCTTCCAGAGTCAGAACAGCTTTTCGATGCGGCCGCATTCCCAAAATTTCACGTTCCGTTGTCTCCATCCGAACAGATGGCTGTTCCTTCTGGCCAAGTACTGGGCAGCGCTGCCATAAAGCAGTGCTGTTCGTCCATTCCGTACCAGTTTGACAGTCTTTCACACAGAGCGTACAAAGGAAACTGCCCTGAATTCGCATGGTTTTTTCAATTCTGTTATTCCCAATACAAAAGATCCCGGTATTTTCATCATACCGCGCATAACATTCGTTCATGATATTCCCCTTATTTCAATTCTACAATCGCATAGCCGTTGATTTCGGGGATGGTGATTGCGCCGTTCTTGACTTCCAGAGGGATATTTTCCGGCACCAGACGCGCTTCAGTGAACTTCCGCGGGATATTCACCTTGACGGTCACATTCCGCAGTACGGTGCGTTCCTCGATGATGTCAATCGTTGCACTCTTGCGCACCGGCACATAAGAAAGAATATGCAAATTCGTGCGGTTTTCCTCCGGCTGATCCAACACGCTTATGGTCATAGTGGAGGGACCATCATGTTGAACAATACGCTCACCCAATAACAGGTCGATGGCATTGGAAATCAGCTTCTTGCACCAGAAGGGAGCATTTTTTCGGTACTGCTCGAAAATTGGGTGACCAAAGAGGATCACGCCGCCCTTTTGCAGCACTGCCGGATAAGGCTCGCCCTTGGCAGAAGGCGTGTAGCGGTGAGAACAGAAGAAATCTTTTTCACGCTTGAAGTAAGGTGCACGGGCCGACAGAACGGTTTCCGCACCAGCAGACTCCAACGCTTCCCCCTGCATATAGATGACATACTCATTTTCCGGTTCCAACCCCTCTGCCAGCTTGCCATCGGCGATGAGAAAGTCTGGATAAACATTCCGGGGGCCGTTGGATTTAGCGCCGAAGCAGGCGGGATATTTTCCGTCTTTGTTCTGGCCGCCTTTGGCGCAGGCAATTACTTTGCCGCCCTTGGCAACAAATTCCTCCAGCTTTTTCTGGAAGCATTCGCAGACCACCAGATCATCTGGTAGAATCACCAGCTTATATCCGTCCAGCGCCATTTCCGGGTCGATTACATCAAACTGAATTGCCAGTTCCTCCAGCATCTGGACTGCACCCATGAGACTTTCTGGAATCTGATGTTCTACCCGGGGAGATTCAGAGGTAACGACTGCCGCCTCTACTACTGGCACAGAAGGACGTGCCCACTCTTCCCGTTCCGCAAACTGACTATATACTTTGCCGATTAAGCGATAAGTAGCGGGATTCAGGGTGCCATTAGGTTCCAACTGGTCGCCGATCGAGGATGCAAAGCCAAAGCTTAGCATCCGGAAGCACTCAAATTCCAAAGCGGCCAAATTTTTCAGGCTGTGGAAATCGCCCCATTCGGTGTGGAACTTGCCGGTCATACCCATGCAGTCCTTGCCCAGTTTCCGGGCATAGCGGGCAGTTAGGGGGAAATGCAGATAGCCCCAAGAACCGGAAGGCAGACTTTCCAACTCAAAATGGGTGTAGGCATCAGCACTATCCTTAGTACAGGGGCCAACGTGGCCAGCATTATAGAAAATGGTACAATCCTTGTTGTACTGCCGTACCACCTCGGTCATATTCTTTTTGAAACGATCGATAACTATCTTGGCGAAATCACGGACAGCTTCGTCATCGGAAGCGTCGATGCCCAATTTCTTCATTTCCGCACGGCAGGAAGCACACCAGCAAGGACGGATACCTACAATGTCAAAGAACAAGCCATCCAACTCGTCTCCCAACATCTCACAGACCTCAATGGTCTGTTCTTTCAAAAAATCCCAGTAGCCGCTATTGACGCACAAAGACTGATAGAAACCGGGTTCCGTAAACGAACCGCCCTCATGAGAACCATCTTTTTTCCGAATTAACCATTCGGGACGAGTGGTGGCGTGATGATAATCCCACTGAACGGTGATATAAACTGGCGCATTAATTCCCACCTTATGCAGGGCGCGGACTTGATCCAGCAAAAGATTTTTGTATTCCAAATTTGGATGAACTAATTCCGGAAACTTTTTAGAGGGGTAGTAAAGCCAACCATGATGCCCTCTGGCAAAAACGGTTATAGAACTAATACTGGCATCTTTTGCAGTTTTCGCAAATGCCTCCGGGTCAAAAGTAGAACCAATCCCCGGAATATTCTCTGATGTGTGAAAATCCAAATGAATCTGGCGGGGGGATAACTGTTTCATAAAATCGTCCCTTTCTGAAATATTTTTTTGTAAAGGTTATCCTCATTTTATCATTTGTCATTCGCTTTGACAATATATATTTATCACATTATTTTATCCGAAATTCATATGTCAATAAAAAGGCTGTATTCTGGATATTCATCCAAAATACAGCCCACTCTTTATTCCTCGTTTGCAGTAATAAAGATATCATATACAGCACGTATTGCCTTTTCAAAATCAGCGTCATCGACACCGATAATAATATTTAATTCACTTGATCCCTGATCGATCATCCGAACATTCACTCGAGCATGTGCTAAGGCAGAGAAAATTCGACCTGCTGTCCCATGAGTTGCCTTCATTCCTCGACCAACTACTGCCAATAAAGCAATATCAGATTCTAAAACAATCGAATCCGGATTTACTGCCCGATGAATCCCTGCAATTACGGATTGCTCATACGCCTCAAATTCTGTTTGATGAACAAAAACAGTCATTGTATCAATGCCGGAAGGAATGTGTTCAAATGAAATTCCATAATTTTCAAAAACATCCAATACCTTCCGGCCAAAACCCACCTCTGCGTTCATCATCGCCTTTTCAATCGTTATCGCGCAAAAGCCTTTCTTGCCTGCAATACCCGTAATTGTATAATGTGGTTTCCGACAGGTGCTTTCCACAATCAATGTGCCTGGATCTTCGGGTTTGTTGGTATTCCGAATATTAATCGGAATTCCTTCTTTCCGCACAGGAAAAATCGCATCCTCATGCAGAACACTTGCGCCCATATAGGACAATTCCCGCAACTCTTTATAAGTAATGGTCTCAATCGGAACCGGATTTTCCACAATCCGCGGATCTGTTACCAAAAATCCCGATACGTCCGTCCAATTTTCATACAAATCCGCATGAACTGCACGAGCCACGATGGATCCGGTTATATCCGAACCACCTCTTGAAAAAGTCTGAATACTTCCATCCGGTTTTGCGCCATAAAATCCCGGAATGACTGCATGTTCCATATCCGACAACCGTTCTGATAAAACCTCGTTTGTCTCTTCCGAAAGAAATTTTCCACGTTCATCAAATCGGATTACCTCGGCTACATCCAAAAAAGGATAGCCCAGATATTTGGCCATAATAATTCCGTTCAGATATTCGCCGCGGGAAGCTGCATAGTCCCTTCCCTTCCGTGCGACAAAATTTTCTTCCATTTTCTTAAATTCATCTTCCAGGGACAGATCTAACTTTAAGTCATCAATAATGCTTTGATAACGCGCCTTAATCCGATCCAAAATTTTCCGATAGGACTTTCCGCTTGCAGCCGCATCGTAACACTGATACAGCATATCGGTCACTTTTTCATCGCTTGCCGTTCGCTTTCCGGGTGCAGATGGTACCACATATCTTCTGCTATCGTCCGCACGAATAATCTCAACCGCTTTACAAATCTGACTCGCGCTGGCCAGAGAACTGCCGCCGAATTTGACAACCTTCTTCATGTTTCCTCCCCTGCCGGCATGGGAATACCGGCTACTTCGATTGATAACAGTATCAGTATAGCACAAGATTCCCATTCTGACAACAGAAAGCCATCATTTTTTTAACAGTCTTCGACACGATTCTCCTGCTGGATATGCTGATTTCCATTATCAAATGAAACGGGATAATGCACCATGCCCCATTCTTCTCCTGCAAACATCCGAACATACCGTTCCATTAAGTGAAGTGCCTTTTCCTCAGCAATTGCAATGATCTCTAGGACACTTTCATGGCGAAGCATTTCCGGCTCATCTGGATTTCGCCAGCCGCGTTTTTTCAAGTTGAGCGCATCCCAATATGGTGCCGCAATTTTAGCGTGACTCACAAAGTCACTCCATTCCGGCCGTACTAAGCCCGCAAGATAAGCTGCCTTCCCCAGTTTTTTTCCACGCCGGTATAAAAAATCTTCAGTCAGCAGCATGTCTGCAAAGGAATGTGCAATCTCTTCTGCTGGTAAAACCTCTCCATATACCTCTAGCATCACGGTTTCGTACAATTCACCGATCATCCATTTCTGTCCAGTAGGCAGGTGATGCCCTTCATAGGGATGAAATTCTTCTATCTGCCTTCCTTCCCATCGTTCATATAATGCAATATCTACATCTGTTTCAATCTGGCAGTGAATCACACCTCCGCTAACAGACGGATTACGTTCCATTCCCTTTTTCTGGAGTGCATACACATATGGATGAATCTCACTGTCCAACGCATAGTGACATAAAAAACCATAAAAATAGGCTAACAGTACCTCTTTTTTTGTCCCGCTCTGTCGGCGGATATGATTTGCCATTGCATCAAACATTTCATCTATATGTTCTCGATGCATACGGTTCCCCAATTTATGATATCGGCCTCCTTCTTTCCAATGCTGTCGAAAAAAAAGAGGATCAGGCCCTTGAAATCCCCAGCGAAATGCCTCCGGATAAATTTCTGTCAATTGCCGCACATCAATCGGTGCTTCCCGTCCTACAATATCTCCGAATAATTTATGGGTTAAGAAATCTGCCATTTTTCTTTCCTCCTCTATTTTTCTTTTATATCATCTACATTTTATTTTTATTATACACAAAAGCTCTTTACATTTAAAGGGAATTCATGTAAAATTAAAATAACGTTAAATTTCTCTGACAAAGGAGTCTCCATATGTCTTCAGAAAAATTATCTCGCATTGAAAAGAATTGGATTCTATATGATGTAGCAAATTCTGCATTTATCCTGCTGGTTTCCACCACGATTCCGATCTTTTTCCGCAGTCTTGCGGAAAGTGAAGGTTTTGCACCGGAACAGGCTACCGGAATCTGGGGGACTGTGACTTCGATTGCCGTACTCATTCTGGCTGTCCTTTCTCCAATTCTTGGCGCTTTGGCTGACTACAATGGAATGAAGAAAAAACTGTTTTCCTCTTTTCTCTTGCTTGGCGTAGCCGGACTGCTTTCCCTCTCCATCGCAACAGAGTGGGTTGCCTTCCTTGTACTATTTGTTATTGCACGTATCGGATACACAGCCTGCAATGTTTTTTATGATTCCATGCTCACCGACATCACTCCAGACGAAAAAATGGATATGGTTTCATCTCATGGTTTTGCTTGGGGGTATATCGGCAGCTGTATTCCCTTTATTCTCGGCATTCTTCTTATTTTTACGCTTCCTTTCGGTCTTACAACTCAAACTGCAACGCAACTTTCGTTCCTAATTACAGCTATTTGGTGGATCGGATTAACGATTCCTTTGCTTCGTAGTTATAAACAAACCTATTTTCTAGAAAATCGTAAAGATAAAATTTCTCATGTTTTTCGCAGAATTGGTGTAACATTTGGAAAAATACGCCAGAATAAACGTCTTCTCTTCTATATTATCGCCTACTTTTGTTATATTGATGGCGTAAATACCATCATCTCTATGTCCACCTCATATGGTGCTGAAGTGGGAATTTCAGATACTAATATGATTCTCGCGCTGCTGCTTACCCAATTCATTGCCTTCCCCTGTGCGATTTTTAGTGGAAAACTGGCGAAAAAATATGGTGCACTCAAACTGATTAAGATTTTTATATGCTGTTATATTGCCATCTGCCTTTTTGGTTATCAACTAGACCAGGCATGGGAATTCTGGGTTCTCGCTGTTGCTGTTGGAATGTGTCAGGGCGGGATTCAAGCACTTTCTCGCTCTTATTATGGTAAGTTGATTCCGAAAGAAGAATCCAATGAATACTTTGGATTTTTCGATATTTTTGGAAAATTTGCAGATTTCTTTGGTCCACTGATTATCGCCTTTTGTGCGTTCGCATTCGGATCCTCCACTTACGGCATTTTAGCCTTAATTGCCCTCTTCGCGGTTGGATTCATCTTAGTTTTGCGTTCTGAAAAAGCTGCTTAATCAAACCTTCAAAAAATACCCGACTGAACCATTCAGCCGGGTATTTTTTATATGTGTAAAATCAATAAAGCAACATTAAAATATACAAAGATGGAACAAGCATCTACTACGGTAGTAATCAAAGGGGATGCCATAATAGCAGGATCCAATTTGCAGCGTTTGGCGATCATCGGAAGCAGACATCCCATTAATTTAGCAATAAAAATTGTAATAAACATGCTGATTCCGACAGTAAAAGCAACCGGCAAAGAATGATACCGCAGCCAAATCCATAATATATTAACAGGTGCTAATACCACACCAACCAGCACGGATACCCGACATTCTTTCCATATTACCTTCAGAATATCGCGTGGACGAATTTCTTCCAATGCCATTCCGCGTATGATAAGAGTGGAACTCTGCGAACCACAATTTCCGCCTGTATCCATCAACATCGGAATAAAGGATACCAAAATCGGAAGCGCCGCAAAAGCATCCTCGTAATGGCTGATAATCTGACCGGTTATAATGCCCGACAGCATCAAAAACAACAACCATACAACTCGCTTACGCGCATGGGTAAAAGCGGATGTTTTTAAATAAGGCGTTTCACTCGGTTCCAATGCTGCCATTTTTTCGAAGTCTTCGGTATTTGCTTCCTGAATGACGTCGACCGCATCATCTACTGTAATGATGCCAACCAATCGATTTTCCCCATCCACTACCGGAAGGGCCAGCATATCGTACTTTTGGAACATCTGACCGACTTCTTCATCTGACGTGTTAGTTGATACAGACATGGGCTTCTCTTCCATCACATCTCCAACCAATGCATCGTTTTCTGCTAAAAGCATCTCACGAACTGTGATAACACCTTCCAAAATACGATTTTGATCCGTTACATAACAGGTATACAATGTCTCGCTGTCAACTGCATTCTTTTTCAGATAATCAATTGCCTGCCGGATGGACATTCCCTTTTTAAGCGCCACATATTCAGTTGTCATAATACTTCCGGCGCTGCCCTCTTCATACTGAAGCAGCCGGTTGAGCATAGAGCGAGTTTCCGGGTCTGACAATTTTAATACACGTCGTACTACATTAGCGGGCATTTCCTCCAACATATCGACGGTATCGTCCATAAACTGGGAATCCAATACCAAACGCAATTCCACATCCGTCAGAGCGGAAAGAAGCTTTTCCTGTACTTCAGGTGTCATGTAAGCAAATGTATCTGCCGCCAATTCCTTTGGCAACAGACGGAAAAGCATGACGATGTCTTCCGGTTCCATCTCATCAAATACCACTGCAATGTCTACCGGATTCATCTCAAGGAGAACCATTCTGGCATCATGGAATTTCTGAGCACGAATAAGATCCAAAGCTTTGTTGGTCATTGTGTTAGCCTCCTTACGGCGGTCAGACACAACTCCACAAAGCCGGTTTCTGCTTTCTCTATTCCGAGATTAATTCGGAACACAGAAAACAGAAATCAGCACCCGCCACTATTCAATTTTTTTCTACTGGGAGGATACGGACTGTGATCCATATTCTTCACTGCCTTTCTGCTGACAATTCAGCATATGTATTATAGCACACGTTATCTGTTTTGTAAACAGGATTTCTGCATTTTCCTTTAAAATTCCTCTTTTTTATTATTATTTCGAAAAAAATTCGCAATAACTCCCTTTATACGGAAATATCTCGCGATTTCTCTCTCATACATGAACAAGCAAAAACCGGCAGGTTCTATCCCCGCCGGTTTTGATCCAATTATTTATTTTCAATACAGTGAATGATCGGAGCAGAAAGAATTCCAGTTGGTGTCAGCTGATAGCTATCGGACCATTCATCTCCTTCCGTACGCCAGCTGTTCGGCCCAAGCCAATTATTGGTCTCACAACGGCGATGGATAGCCCCAAATGTATTGCTGCGATTTCCAAACAGAGTGAAATCCAATGTGCCGCTTTCCGGCATTTCCACAGTCAGATCATACGGCGCATAAATAATTTCCCCAACACGTTTTCCATCTGCGGAAACTCCTACCAGAGAACCACGATAATGCGGCAGATGAATTTTCAAAGTTTTTCCATTCGGAACTGACAGATGATAGACTATATTTCCGCCGTAAAATGGAAGGCCCTGCGCGGTAATATCACCAAATCCAAGTTCCCGTACCGGCGGAATGATTGTGGCACGTTCTCCGTTCACGCGAACACCGAAATCTCCTAGCAGATAGCACCATTCCAGATCTGAACGCTTTCCGAACGGAATTACGAGTTCCAGAATATTTTCTCCATGCTTCAGCGCGCCTAAAACGACTGTTTTAATTGCATGGTCAACATACCAACCCTCAATCTCTGAAGGGATTTCCTTCCCGTTCCAACGGATTTGAACTCTTTCCGCATCCTCAACTGCCAGATAAATCTTCTCCAACTCAATTTCACTGTGAACGGTGAAACGCAGACGCGCATGATGACAGAAGGGTTCCTCCGGAATCGTCCATGGCTGTGCAACTGCTTTCTGCCGACTTGGGAATCCTGCCATTTCACGCAAATGGTTATCTGCTCGCAGAATCTCATCCGCTGGAAAATATTCGCCATCATCCAGCGCATATTCCGCTTTATCCAGCAGTAAAACGTTCGGTTCTTCCAATGTCACTGGCACCAGTTCCGGTACTTTCCAGGAATTTTGGTCATATAAACGATGGGAGGATTTTATTTGATAAGTATAAGCATCAATTACATCTTCTGGGAAGGGAATCAGCTTTAAAAGCAGACTGTCATGGTTATAAAATGTATGATAAAGAACTGTCTTTCCATCCCGATACTCAGCCGGCAGCTGGTAAATCTGTCCGGTCATGGTATCGTAACATTCTAATTTATACATCCCGCTGAGAATTACACGGATCTCCTCTGCGCGGGAATTATCCTTGAGAGCTGGCTCTTTCCCCTGTGCCAGGAACAACCAACGGCAATCTCGATCCTGCCGCATCTGATACAGCATGTGATTGACGTAAGAACCATCCGCCGCACGCAATTCAACTTCCCGAATGGAATCCAAAGCCTCCAGCAAAGCAGAACGTGTAAATGCAATTCTTTCTGAACGCTCATACAGGCGTTCCGGTTCATCACTTTCTTTAGCATCCAAATAACATGGTGCATCTCCCAAAAAGATTAATCGTCCGCCATTTTCTCGGAATTGTTCCAAACGTTCCAATGTCGTCGCCCGCAGCGTCTCACATGCCGGTACAATGACTACATCATAGTTCATCTGTCCGACTTGCAACGGTGCATTTCCCTTCGGACACTGTTCTGGCAGAAGAGACTCACAGATAAAGTCAAAATCTAATGAACCGAACAACAGCCATTGGGTCAGGTTCTGGAAGTTTTCCTCCAGTTGTTCACGACGGAGACTCGTCTGCTGAGAGGGCCCCCAATGCAGCCAATAACTTTCAATCGGATGAATAACACCAATTCGAACCACCGGTTTTCCACGAGTGATCGCCGTATTAACCCGCGCAAAATGATTTTCCACCAATGGATATTCTTTATACCACGGTGATTGATAGTTAATAGATGCCGGATAGTCACGTTTTGCCTCGCCTGCCATAGATACCCAACTCAGATGCGGAACACGGACCGTAACACCCAATGCCGCCTGCCAGTCCCCTTGGATTTTATGGCCGCGGAAATCAAAAGCCCATCCGGTCACTCCATAAAGTTCTGACAACATTCCTTCGCGTCCGTACTGGTGCACTGCTGACTGTGCCTGTTTTGCTGTGGTATATTCAAAATGATTGCACAGCATATCGATACCTGGCATCTGGAAACTGCGGTATGCCCGCATCGCCTCCCCTAATGCTGCTGTCTGGCTGCGGAGCGTCGGTTCTTCCATCATATGTCCTGTCAGCATTAGTCCGTTTTTCTCACACCAGCCGCCGCAATTATCCGCAAATGCCTCTGTAAAACGTTCGGTAATATGGTCGTGATAATGATACCGGATTTCTGATACCTTTCCATCCGGAAGTTCCCAGATCAACTGCGGCAGATGCGCCAACAGATCCTCTCCATATGCCGCTTGGTATGTCTCCGTCAAATCTTCTGACCACGGAAGAATGACATCTTTCTTTTCTTCCGGGAAGTTCAGAGTATTTTTGCGAGAAAATTGCGGTTCATCGGTAAAAATCGAGGGAACAACTCCGCCAAAATCATCCCCTATTGATTTTTTATAGGTCTCATATGTAACTTCGATGAATTTACTGATTGCCTCCTTACTGAGGGTATTCACATATGTCTGATTGTTATACCAGGCATCTGTCAATGGCGTTTCCAGATAAGCATACCATTTCATTCCGAGAGCCGGCTCTTCTTCTGAAATCTGCCGGTAACTTTTCAAGCATCCATTCTGATCCAGACAAACATCATAACAAGCCAGCAATGTACCGTTTCCGCTACGTGTTACGGCAGCGGATGCCCCTAATGCCTCCCCTGTTTTGCCGGATTCATATGGGTCCATGGTAAAACACAGATAGCGGGCACGATATTTCATATCTTTTGTCACAAGTCCGCCTGCTGCACCGGATGGCCAGCGATCCTCATCATACAGATATGCTAGCATCTGTTCTTCTTTGGCGCGTTCCACACAATGCTTGACCAAATTCATATGTTCTTCACTTAAATAGGGATTACCGAATCCGGTACGCGGATGCATATGAAAACCGCCAAAACCCATATCTTTCAAATATCCGATTTGCTCATCGAGGATCTCATTATCCAATTTACAGTTCCATGACCAGAATGGAGTGCCCCGATATTCGGAGGTTGGATTCTGAAATAGTTCTGCTGAAAGTGTATCTTGCTGATTCTTTTCGTAAAACATAGAGATTGCCTCCTTTTTACAATCCTCACGGAATTGTCATTTTGCTTTTATTATAGAAGATCTTACCGAATTTCGTCAAGCGATTCATTTGATTTTAGCAAAATTCCTCTATTTTTCCGCAAAAAAATTCCCTGCCACTGGCAGGGAACTCAATTTTATTTTTGCATTGCTTTTTCTTTATCCCGCTGTGCGATTTCAACTCGACGAATCTTACCACTGATTGTTTTGGGAAGTTCGCTTACAAACTCAATTACACGAGGATATTTATAGGGGGCAGTTGTCTTCTTCACAAAATTCTGAATTTCTTTTTTCAATTCATCTGAAGCCGTATATTTGCTGGTCAGAACAATGGTCGCTTTTACAACCTGACCGCGGATCGGATCCGGAGTACCGGTAACGGCACACTCCAAAACAGCAGGGTGTTCCATCAGAACACTCTCCACCTCAAACGGCCCAATCCGGTATCCGCTCGATTTGATGATGTCATCGGTCCGGCCTACATACCAGTAATATCCATCCTCATCGCGGTAAGCGGTATCACCTGTATGATAGTAGCCATTGCGCCATGCTTTATTTGTATTTTCCTCATCACGATAATAACCGAGGAAAATTCCTGGATGATGATTTTCTTTCGTACAGCGAACAATGATCTCACCAACTTCACCTTCACTGACCGAATTGCCATCCTCATCCACTAAATCTACATCATACAGTGGAGAAGGACGTCCCATTGAACCAGGTTTGGGAGTGCTGCCATGAAGATTTGCAACGGTCAAGGTTGTTTCTGTCTGACCGAAACCTTCCATCAAAGACAATCCTGTGATTTCCTTGAATTTGTTAAAGACTTCCTCATTCAGCGCCTCACCCGCAACAGTCGCATATTTCAGCGAAGAAAGGTCGTAATTGGCGATTCCCTCCTTGATAAAGAAACGGAAAATCGTAGGCGGTGCACAGAAAGTAGTGATCTTATATTTCTCGATCATATGCAGGACATCATTGGGAACAAATTTGTCAAAGTCATAGACAAAGATGCCGGTTCCTGCCAACCATTGTCCATACAATTTGCCCCAGACGGCCTTACCCCAACCGGTTTCTGCAAGAGTAAGATGCAACCCATCTGGATCAACATCATGCCAATGAACACCGGTGATGATATGTGCCAACGGATAATCGTAACCATGCAGTACCATTTTGGGCTGTCCGGTCGTTCCAGAGGTGAAATACATTAGCATGCCATCTGTAGCTGTTACCGAAACACGTTCCATCGTATCCGGCTGTTTTTCAATCTCTTCATCAAAATTGATATAATTATCAAAATGACCCATTGCAGAGAATTTGATCACTTCAATGCCCAATTTCTTTTCTGCTTCATCAATATAAGCATGGACATTACATTGACTGGTGCAGACAATCGCTTTAACAGATGCAGATTTAAAGCGATACACAATATCTTTTGTGGTAAGCAAATTGGTTGCCGGAATTGCAATTGCCCCCAACTTGTGAAGACCGAGGATTGCAAACCAGAACTGATAATTCCGTTTTAAGATCAGCATAACGGTATCGCCTTTTTGAATTCCATAGGAAGCAAAAAGATTTGCTGCCTTTGTGGAATAAACGCTAATATCCTTAAACGAAAAGATTTTTTCCTCTCCTGCTTCGTTGGTCCAGACCATCGCACGCCGGTTTGGTTCAATCTCTGCGATTTTATCAATTACATCATAGGCAAAGTTAAAATCAGGGGATGCCTTCACCTTAAAGTAGTTCAATACGCCGTTTTCGTCAAATCCTTCTTCACAAAATTGTTTATAAAAGTCCTTCATTTCCATTGTTCGTTTCCCCTTTTTGATTTCTGCGGTATGCAAGATAGCTTTCCAGAATAATCGTAGCTGCTACCTCATCAATTACTTTTTTTCGTTTCTTACCTCGTGTATTGGTTTCATTCAAGTAATTATGCGCCATTACCGTAGTGGAACGCTCGTCCCAAAGTTCAACCGGGATTGGAACTAGGTTCTGAAGCTTTTGAGCAAATTCCTCACACTTCTGTGCGCGGCTGCCTGCCGAACCATCCATATTGCGAGGATATCCGACAACAATCATCTTTACTTCGAATTCCATCGCCGCATAGACTACCTTGGTGATAATCCGATTGAAATCCCGCTCTTCAATCACGCCAACTGGTGATGCGAGATATTCTGTACGGTCACATACTGCTAATCCGGTACGTGCGTCACCAAGATCTACTGCCATTATTTTCATAAAATAAATATTCCTTTCCTAACGGGTTTACCATGGCTGCACGGTCCCTACGATTTCCGAAACCGATTGAATTTTATGTTCATCCAGCCAATTATTGATCCCCTCGATAATTTTAATAGGCGCATAGGGATCGGTAAAAATCGCCGCTCCCACCTGTACAGCAGAAGCACCCGCCATCATCATTTCAATTGCATCCTCGCCGGAAGAGATTCCGCCCATTCCAATAACCGGAATTTTTACTGCATTGGCTACCTGCCAAACCATCCGGACCGCAATCGGAAAAACTGCCGGACCGGACATCCCGCCCACATTATTTTTCAATACCGGACGGCGTGTATTGATATCAATCTTCATGCCAAGCAACGTATTGATGAGCGAAACCGCGTCCGCGCCTTCCGCTTCTACCGCTTTCGCAATATCAGTAATGCTGGTGACATTCGGACTTAATTTTACCATCAAAGGTTTGGTCGTTGCCTTGCGGACAGCTGCCGTTATTCCCGCGGCGCTTTCACAGCTTGTGCCGAATGCGGCACCGCCCTGCTTAACGTTCGGACAAGATATATTCAGTTCGATCATATCTACTGCCGTTCCTTCGATTTTGCGGATCATCTCCACACAATCTTCTACGGTACTGCCCGCCACATTTGCAATAATTCGTGTTCCCTTTTGGGCAAGATCCGGCAATTCCTTTTCCAAAAAAGCATCGATACCGGGATTTTGCAGTCCCACTGAGTTCAGCATTCCCATTGGAGTCTCTGCAATTCGGGGCGCCGGGTTCCCATCTTTTGGATTTAAGGTCATTCCCTTTACGGAAATACCGCCCAATTTAGACAACGGGTAAAATTTTTCATACTCC
The DNA here is from genome assembly GCA_050943495.1 of Candidatus Merdivicinus sp. Classification (GTDB taxonomy): domain Bacteria; phylum Bacillota; class Clostridia; order Oscillospirales; family Ruminococcaceae; genus Merdivicinus. Next base: position 50,822 of record JBMNPH010000002.1, on the reverse strand, counting down.
CGACCGAAACCAAAAGCGCCGGAAGCAGGAATCACCGGATTTTGAAAGGATACACCGGCAACCTCAACACGTAAATCCGCCATTAAAACACGACCTCCTCGCCTTGGAATACCGGACCGTCCTTGCAGACATGCAGGACGCATTCTTTTCCGTTCCGGTTGATCTTGCACGCGCAGCCAAGGCAAGCGCCGACGCCACAGGCCATCCGTTCCTCCAGAGAGATTTCACAAGCAATTCCGTGTGAGTTGGCAATCTCTGTTACTTTCCGAAGCATCACCATCGGACCGCAGGCGCAGATGATATCGGGGGTCTCCGACTGCAGTAGTTCCTCCAGCGCAGTGGTGACAAATCCCTTTTGCCCCATTGTGCCGTCATCTGTACAAATGATTGTTTGAACTCCTGCTTTTTCAAAATCCTTCTCGAGAATCGCGGCCTGCGCGCTGCGGAAACCGACTATTGCAGTAGCATTTACACCGTAGTGCTTTGCAACTGCCAGCAGAGGAGGCACGCCAATGCCGCCACCTACGACGACACATTTTTTTCCGGACTCCAGAAGTGTATATCCATTCCCCAGAGGTCCCAGAACATCAGCCATATCCCCGGCTTTCAGATCCGCAAGGATTTTGGTACCCTCGCCGCGAATCTCGTAAATAATTCGTATATTTCCCTGCTCACGGTCAATTTCTGCAATCGAAATCGGCCGCCGCAGTATGTGCGCGGGAATTCGCAAATGTACAAATTGTCCTGGCTTTGCTTCGCTTGCAATACCGGGACAATGAATGGTTAGACTGAAAATATTCTTTGCCAGATTCTCTTTTGCGAGAACCGGATACAGTCCCTGCTGGTAAGCCATTCTGCTTCCTCCTTTTGGGGTTATCATTGCCATAAGGCTATCACTTATTTTACCATAGAATGCCATAAAAATCAACACATTCTCCGCATTTTTCAAAACGTTTTCAAAAAAAATCCGGATTATTTCTGATTTACACAAATTTCAATCTGATATATGCTTTTATTTTCGAACATTTCTCTGCAATTTTGTCTATTTGCAAAATAAAAAGGCGGCAAATTGCCGCCTGATACAATCAAATTTACTTAATAAATGCCTCTGAAACTGCATTCATCGCTTTAATTCCCTGATCTTTCCGGATCAAAACCGAAATTTTAATTTCCGAAGTGGAAATCATTTCAATATTGATATCCGCTTCATACAAAGCTTCAAACATTTTGGATGCTACACCAGGATTGGACTGCATACCCGATCCTACAATCGAAATTTTCGTAACATCTGTATCCACATCAATCGTACAATTATTCAGCTGATCGCGTTCTTCTTTTAAGATATCTACCGCAGCCTGGCAGCTGTCAACCGGCACCGTAAAGCTGATATCCTTTGTGCCATCCCGACCGACAGACTGTAAAATAATATCCACATTAATTTTACGTGATGCCAAAAGTGAGAAAATTTTAAAAGCAACCCCCGGATAATCCGGCAGGCCAATCAGAGAAATCCGCACAACATCGTCATCTTTTGCCACGCCTTTAATCAATAGTTTTTCCATTCTGGTCACCTCTTTGATTTTTGTTCCCGGTTTATCCTCCAAACTGGAGAGAACTTCCAGATTGACATTATATTTTTTTGCCATCTCGACCGATCGGTTATGGAGAACCTGTGCCCCGCACGAAGCCAATTCCAGCATCTCGTCAAATGAAATTTCTTCCAGTTTCTGCGCGCTTTTTACAATACGGGGATCCGCAGTATAAACACCGTCAACATCCGTATAAATTTGACACAAATCTGCTTTCAATTCTGCTGCCAATGCTACCGCACTAGTATCCGATCCGCCTCGTCCCAGCGTTGTGATATCATCATAGCGATTCATACCCTGAAATCCTGCTACAACCACAATTTTTCGCTGATCCAATTCTTTTTCCAGACGCTCAGTATCCACCTTTTTTATGCGGGCACGGGAATGATTGGAATCTGTCAAAAATCCAGCCTGGCGTCCTGTCAGCGAAATAACCGGATATCCCATCTTGGAAATTGCCATAGCCAGCAATGCAATGGAAATCTGTTCTCCGGTAGACAACAGCATATCCATTTCTCGCTTACTGGGGTTGGCATCAATTTCGTGTGCCTTTTCAATCAGCTCATCCGTTGTGTCACCCTGCGCCGAAACGACTACGACGACATTTGCACCTGTTTTATAGGTATCGGTCACAATTCGCGCCACATTCCGGATGCGATCTGCATTCGCAACCGAACTGCCGCCAAATTTCTGTACGATCAATTTCATGCTCTGATAGCCTCCAAGTATTCTCAATAGTCAAGGATTCGAATCCGGCTGAGTAGTTTATCGCCGGGTTTCAGCAGCTGCCCAAGCAGTGCTTTTAATTCCACTTCCGGCATGGCAGGGGTAACAAATGCCCATTCGTCAGCCGGTTGATTTTTCCGGTTCAGTTCCCCGATATCCGGAATTGCTGCTCGAAATGCTGTCGGGAATTCCTCTCCTCGCGGAGATGTCAGCCGCAGATAAAATGGGAACGGCTCTGTTTCAATGTCGATCACATGATTTTCTGCAGAATCCTCCCAACACAGCGACTTGCTTGTGGTATTGGCTTTGGCAACGTCAATAATATCCGCCACAACCGCACTGGCTGTCGGAAATTTACCGGCACCGCGTCCATAAAAGACAACATCCCCTGTGGCATCTCCACGTATCATCACACCATTAAAAACATCATCAATGTTGGCAAGCTGACTATGCTCACCCAAAAAAGCCGGGAATACTGCCGCAGAAAGCTGTCCTTCTGAAAAGCGTTTTGCACGTCCAATCAATTTGATCACACCGCCCCAATCTTCTGCATAGGCGACATCTTCTAAAGTCAGCTCGGTAATTCCTTCCGTATGGACGGTATTGGGATATACATGACTTCCAAAGGCCAGGGATGCCAGAATACAAATCTTCCGACAGGTATCATGCCCTTCAATATCTGCAGCAGGATTGCGTTCCGCATATCCCAACTCCTGCGCCATCTTCAGCGCTTCTCCAAATCCCATCTGCTCATGGATCATTTTTGTCAGGATAAAATTTGTCGTTCCGTTCAGGATGCCCGCAATTTCACTGATCTCATTTGCTGCGAGGCATTGATGCATAGGACGGATGATCGGAATGCCACCCCCCACGCTTGCCTCGAAGAAGAAATTGACATTATGTTCCCTTGCAATTTTCAAAAGCTGTGCACCTTTGGCCGCCACCAGTTCCTTGTTGGATGTTACCACGCTTTTTCCATGTTCCAAAAGACTTTTCACATAATCAAATGCGGGCGAAAGTCCCCCCATTACTTCGGCTACAACCGATATTTCCGGGTCATTCAAAATTACATTAAAATCCTTAGTAAATCGGTCACTGTAAGGCAAATTGGGAAAATCCCGGATATCCAGAATATATTTTACTTCCATTGACTGGCCGGCCTTAGATTCGATACTATGCCGATTCTTGTGAAAAAGCTCGACTACACCGGAACCGACCACACCATGGCCAAGAACTGCTACCTTTGCCATTCCAAACTCCTCCATTGCCTATTATATTCTCTTGACCGATACAACGCCATCAATCTCAGACAGATTGCGCAAAATTTCTTCCATGCTGACCTCATCACAGTTAATCCGAATACTGATGGTGACAATGGCCACGGCGTCAACCGGAATATTCTGGTTAACCGTCAAAATATTGGCACCTTTCTCATACAACTTTTTTAATACGCGGGACAGCACGCCCGGCTCGTCCAACAGTTTCAGATACAAGGTTCCCAATTGCCGGTTGTCACGTTCTTCGTAAAGCTGGACATTATCCTTATATTTATAATAGGCACTGCGCGAGATGCCTACCATCCGGCAGGCATCTGAAGAATTTTTCGCCTGTGCTCTCGACAGCAGCTGTTTTGCCTCCATTACTTTCAAAATTACTTCCGGCAACACATCCGCACTGACTATCAGATACTGCGGTTTTTCACTCATGAATCTCCCTCCATATCTCACCAAAGTGTCTTTGTACGGCGTATATCCGTCTACAAAGCACATTTGTCAATAAATCAAATACAAATATAGCACGGATTTTTCCATTCGACAATTCGCATAATTGCTCATATTTTCTCTTTATCCTTTTATTATGCATAAATTCGTCGTTTTTCTCCTATTTTCTCGATATTTCCTTTTTTTCAAGATTCTATGCATAAAAACGCTCTAAACAACGTGTTATCTTTTGATAATACGTGACTTTTCGCCCAAAAAAGCAGCCGTCTCCTTTTTTACAACTGAACTCAGCAGAAGAACAGCAACACAATTGGGGACCGCCATACAAAGATTCAAAAGATCGGAAAGCTGCCAAACTGTTCCCATTGAAATACAGCTTCCTATGTAAACTGCCAAAAGATAGCAGATTCGATACATCCTTTGTACTCGACGAGATCCGCTTAAATATTCCAGCGCTTTCTCACCGCAGTAACTCCATCCCATGATACTGGCCATCGCAAAAAATAAAATGGATATTGCCAAAAAAACGCCAGCGCCTTTCCCCATTACGCTTTCAAATGCTAATATCGTCAGCGCGGATCCATCTGCCTGACAGAAATCGAATTTACTGGTTAGAATTACCAGCGCCGTGACGGTACACATCAGAGTCGTATCCAAAAACACCTCCACAATTCCCCACATCCCCTGCTGTCCGGGTGATGATGTATCGGCAGCACCGTGCACAATTGGCGCGGAACCCATCCCCGCTTCATTGGAAAACACTCCGCGTGCTATTCCAAATCGAACACACTGGCTTACCAAAAATCCGGTCACTCCTCCTGTTGCAGCGGAAAAATGGAAGGCATCACGGACAATCATTCCAATAACAGCCGGAATTTCCGCGTGATTTACAACCAATATCCAGGCAGCAGCCCCCACATAGACAGCTGCCATCAATGGAACTAGCCGTTCCGTCAGACAGGCAATCCGTCGGATTCCTCCAAACAGAGCAAATCCAACCGTAATCGATAAGAACAGGCCAACCCACTCTTCCGGTATCGCAAGCACCTGTGCAAAAGACTGCGACGCGGCATTTGCCTGCGCCATATTCCCAATACCGAAGGAGGCCAATACGCATGCAGTTGCAAACCAGATTGCCATCCAGCGACATCCGAGTCCTTTTTCCATATAATACATGGGACCGCCTACTTGCTCTCCCCGCTCATTGGTGCTGCGAAACCGGACTGCAAGCACGATTTCCGCATACTTTAAGGCCATTGCAAACAATGAGGATATCCACATCCAGAACACAGCGCCGGGGCCGCCGCCGACAATTGCTGTCGCAACCCCTGCAATATTTCCGGTTCCCAAAGTTCCGGCAAGAGCGGTTGCTGTCGCCTGAAAGGAAGAAATTGCCCCGTTATTTCCTACGGAACGCGCAGATAAATTTCCAAAAGTCTCCCGCCAAACACGCCCAAATTTCAAAAACTGGATTCCTTTCAGACGAACGGTAAAGAAAATCCCTGCGCCTGCCAAAAACAGCAGGAACGCAGGGCCTGTTAACAGATCCAAAACGGTCATAGAAACCCCGCCCTTCATGCAAAATTTCTTTCAACATCCGGGCCGGGTCATACCGGCAAAAATATCAGGTGTTATGATCCGATACATGGAACTTTTTCAGATTTCCGATTTTCTGACGACGCTGTTCGAGAATTTCGCCAATATCCGAAAGTTCTACGCCCTGTTCTACCATGAGCACCATCATATGGTATATCAAATCACACATCTCATTGGAAAGTTCGTTCTTGTCGTTATTTTTAGCGGCAATAATCATTTCGGAACACTCTTCGCCGCACTTTTTCAAAATTTTATCCAATCCCTTATCGAACAGATAGCAGGTATAGGATCCTTCTTCAAAATGTTCTTTCCGCTGTTTGACTACTTCAAACAGTCCTTCTAATGTTTCATTCATCCTGATTCCTCCAAATTTCCTTAAAGAAACAGCTATGGCTGCCAGTATGACATGCTGGGCCGGTTTGATGCACTTTCACAAGCAGCGTATCATCATCACAATCCGCTGTAATGGTCACAACCTTCTGCAAATGACCGCTCGTCGCACCTTTATTCCAAAGACATTGCCGGGAACGGCTGTAAAACCAGGTATAGCCGGTTTCCAACGTTTTTTGCAGGCTTTCCCGGTTCATATATGCCAACATTAGAACTTCACCGGTCTCTGCCTCGGTGACAATTGCGGGGATCAATTCCCCTTTTACAAAATATTGATCCAGTTCCATACGTCCTCCTAAAGCCGCACCGGAATACCCCGGCTATGCAGATGTTCCTTGACCTGCCCTACGGTCAGTTCTTTATAGTGAAAGAGGGAGGCTGCCAGCGCCGCATCCGAACCGGTTTTTTCAAAGACTTCCGAAAAATGCTCCAAACTGCCACAACCGCCTGATGCGATCACCGGAATATTCACCCGGGCAATCACTGCATTGAGCAAATCCAAGTCAAACCCTTTTTTGGTGCCATCCGCATCCATAGAAGTGAGGAGAATTTCTCCCGCCCCCAGTTCACAGGCTTTTGCCGCCCATTCCACTGCATCGATTCCGGTGTCTTTCCGGCCGCCTGCCACAAAAGCGTGCCAGCTACCGTCCTCCATTCGCTTGGCATCAATCGCCACAACCACGCACTGGCTGCCAAATTTGTCCGCTGCGTCGGCAATCAGCTGCGGATTTTTCAATGCGGAAGAATTGATACTTACCTTATCTGCACCCGCCCGCAGCAGCTTGGAAAAATCCTCCACACTGCGGATACCGCCGCCTACGGTTAAGGGGACAAATACCTGCTGCGCAGTTTTCCGCACCACGTCCACGATGGTATCCCGATTGTCACTGGTTGCGGTGATATCCAAAAAAACGATCTCATCCGCCCCCTGTTCCATATAAGCTCGGGCGCATTCCACCGGATCGCCGACCTCCTGAATCCCCACGAAATTGATTCCTTTGACGACTTTGCCGTCCCGCACATCCAGACAGGGAATAATCCGTTTGGCTAACATTTCTGCACCTCCCCCGCTTCCCGGATGGCTTCTTTCAAATCAAGCGTTCCCTGATAAAGGGATTTGCCGCAGATAGCGCCATAAAGTCCTAATTTGCGCAGCGCAATAATATCATCCAGATTGGAAATCCCGCCGCTCGCCACGATGTTACAGGAAACTGCCTGATTGATAGCCTCCAATTCTCTCAAATTGGGGCCGGAAAGGGTTCCGTCTTTGGAAATGTCCGTATAAATAATCGTAGAAACCCCCGCTTGTTCCATGGCTCTCGCTAAATCCAGATAGTAAGCTTCCGATGTGTCTAACCAGCCCTCAACTGCAGCCATTCCATTTTTCGCGTCAATGCCGACCGCAATTTTATCGCCATATTCCTTCACTGCCATTTTTACCAGTTCCGGATTCCGGACAGCTACTGAACCCAAAATTACCCGGCTGATCCCTTTGGAAAGATAAGATTCTACGGTTTCCATGGTACGGATTCCACCGCCGACTTCCACTTTCAGAGAAGTTTTCCGGGCAATTTCGCAGAAAATCTCCGTATTTTGCGGTTTGGCATCCTTGGCACCATCCAAATCCACCATATGCAGCCATTCTGCACCATCCGCTTCAAATTTGCGGGCAGTTTCCAGAGGATTTTCAGCGACCTTATGGACGGTGCTGAACTCCCCTTTATACAAACGGACGCAATTGCCGTCCTTGATGTCAATTGCAGGAAAAATAATCATCTGGTCAGCCTCCCGAAATTTCTGAGGATAGTAAGGCCGGTTTCACCGCTTTTTTCCGGGTGAAACTGGGCGCCGAACACGGTGCCTTCTCCCACCAGAGCCGGAATTTCCGTGCCGTAGTCACAGGTGGCATACAGGCACTCCGGCTGTGTCCGGGCTTGGAAGGAATGAACAAAGTAGACCGATTCTCCCGCCGCAACTCCATCGAGCAGCGGACAGGGATTATGAAAATCCAAACTATTCCAACCCATGTGCGGGATTTTGTAAGGGGTTTCGATTTTCCGGACCACACCGGGCAGCAAACCCAATCCCTTTGTTTCTTCAAACTCATAGCCGATTTCAAAGAGAAGCTGCATTCCAAGACAGATACCTAAAAACGGCTTTTTGCGGGCTTCCTCCCGAATAATATCCGCCAAACCAGAAGCATTCAGCATCCGCATGGCGTCTGGAAACGCCCCGACACCCGGCAGAATCAGTCCATCAGCGGAACGAATTTCAGCGGGATCACGGCTGATTTGATTTTCCAACCCCAAGTAATTCAGCGCGTTCTGAACACTGAACAGATTGCCCGCCCCATAGTCAATGATCGTTATCAAAGAGGATTCCTCCTACTTGTTTCTATTATAAAACGCCCTTGGTGGATAGCACCACATTCCCGGCAGGAATCACTGCCTGTTTCAGGCTGTGGGCAAGTGCCTTGAAAAGTGCTTCCGCCTTATGGTGATCGTTTTTGCCGTATTCGCAGCGGAGATGCAGCGTTATCCCGGCGTTAAAGGCAAAGGCACGCATAAATTCCTCCACCATCTGGGTATCCATGCCGCCGATCTGATCCGCCGAAAATTCACAGTCAAAAACCAGATACGGGCGTTTGCTGATATCCAATGCCGCAAAGCCCAGCGCTTCATCCATCGGGATATAGAAAGAGCCATACCGTGTTACCGGAATATCTCCCAACGCTTTGGCAATTGCCTGCCCCAAGACAATGCCGGTATCCTCAATGGTATGATGGCAATCCACTTCCAAATCACCTTTGACCGTAATTTCCAGATCAAATCCAGCATGTACTCCCAGAGCTGTCAGCATATGGTCGAAGAATCCGATGCCAGTCTGTATATTCACCTTGCCGGAACCGTCCAAATTCAACGTTACATGAACGTCCGTCTCTTTGGTTGTGCGGGAAAGCTGTGCAATTCTCATGCCTTCTCCCCCATTTCTACCAGTATATCGCGCAATGCCGCAAATAATTCCTCCATCTGTTCCGGAGAAGGGGCAGTGATTCGGAGATATTTTCCAAAACAACGCACCGCTATCGATTTATCCAGAAGTTTTCCGTAAATATCCCGTGCGGCATCTGTCTTGACAAAAACAAAGTTGGTGCAAGTAGGATAAACCCATTCCAATATGGGAAATTCCTTTGCCAGCTTGTCCAGCCGCTGGTAAAGTTCCTGCGCAGATTCCACCAATTTTTCCCGGCAGTCGGCAAGCAATTCCTTTTTGGAAAGGATACAGGCGCCGATTGCCTGGGAAATACTGTTGACGTTATAAGGCGACTTCGCTGCCCGAAGCGCAATGCTCAATGTGGGGTTCGCTACCGCAAATCCCAGCCGTACCGCAGCCATGCCAATAGCTTTGGAACAGGTTTTCAAAATAATCAGATTGTCATGATCCTGAACTTCCGACAGAAAGCTCTGATCCCAGAAATCCATATACGCCTCATCCAATACAATCAGCGCTTTCACCGACGAAACCAGCTTCCGCACCTCATCACGGGAAACTCCCTGACCCGTGGGGTTGCAGGGGTTGGAGAAAATCACTGCCGCAATATTGTTTTCATTGATATAGGAAATGGCCTTATCCACCGAAAGGGTCAGATCCGCTTCCTTGTCCAGCACCACCGATTCCAATTCATATAGTTCCGCATAAAAGCGATACATGGAAAAATCCGGCGCAAAAGTCAGTACCTTATCGCCCTTTTGGAGCAAAGTACCGCAGATGATACTGATGAGTTCATCCGAACCATTACCTGCTGTCACCAAAGATTCGGGAATGCTGTACAAATCTGCAAATGCCTGGCAAACCTCCACCGCATAGGGATCGGGATATCGGTTAAACGCAGTTTTGGCTGCAATTTGTCCCAACTCTTGCCGCAGCGTTTCATCCGGCTCAAAATAACTTTCGTTGGCATCTAACCGAATCCGATACTCTCCTTCCAGTGGATCATATGGCGTTAAATTGCGGACTTTTTCACAGAGTTCATAGCCTTTACTCATGCTTCCCCCTCCTCGGAACGAACAATAATCGAGTTGGCATGAGCGGTCAGTCCCTCCTTGTTGGCAAAGCGAACTATATCAGCGCTGGCTTCCTGCAAAGCATCCTTAGTATAATAAATGTAGCTGGATTTTTTCACAAAAGCATCCACCGACAGCGGGGAGAAAAACCGAGCGGTGCCGCTCGTAGGCAGAACGTGATTAGGTCCGGCATAATAGTCCCCTAAGGGTTCCGGAGCATATTCACCTAAGAAAATAGAACCGGCATTATCCAGCCGTCCCAAATAAGTAAACGGATCCTTAACTGCCACTTCCAAATGTTCCGGTGCCACCTCGTTGGCAAGTTCAATAGCACGATCCAGTGTATCGCAAACAATAATGCCGCCAAAGTTTTGCAGAGATTCCTTAATAATCTCCTTACGGGACAGGGTTTCGACTTGGCGCGCAAGCTCTGTCTTGGTTTCCTCCGCTAGTTTCCGACTAGTTGTAATGAGAATTGCGGAAGCCAGTCGGTCGTGTTCCGCCTGAGACATCAAATCTGCTGCTACATATTTCGGGTTGGCCGTTTCATCCGCCAGTACCAGAATTTCGCTGGGACCAGCCACCATGTCGATGTCAACGGTGCCATAGAGCTGGCGTTTTGCTGTGGCCACAAAAATATTACCGGGTCCCACAATTTTATCCACCTTCGGAATCGTTTCCGTACCATAAGCCAGTGCTGCAACCGCCTGCGCACCGCCCAACAGGAATACTCGATCCACACCGGCAACAGCTGCCGCCGTTAGAATATCGGGGTTGGCTTTTCCCTCCTTAGTGGGAGGCGTCACCATAATGAGTTCCTGCACGCCTGCAATCTTTGCCGGAACCGCATTCATCAGCACAGAAGAAGGATATGCCGCTGTACCACCGGGAACATACAATCCTACTCGTTTCAGGCCGCGGATACGCTGTCCAAGAATCACTCCGTTTTCCTTCAAATCAATAAAACTCTGATGTTTTTGACGGTTGTGGAATTCGGCGATATTTTCCATGGAGTTTAGCAGCGTGGAAACAAAATCCGGATCCGCTTCTGTCAGCGCATCGTTAATTTCTTCCCGACTAACCTCAATGGCAGGCGGCAATTTGCCGTCAAATTTCAACGTATATTCTTCTACGGCTTTATCTCCGTTTAAGCGGACATTCTCAATGATCTCGGCAACGGTCTGCGCCACCTTTTTGTCCACCTCTCCGCTTCTCTGGCGAAGAGCGGAAAGAAGCGCGATTTCATCCTTACCGTTTGCAGTCACGATTGGCAGCATGATGGATCTTCCTTTCTATTAAATAGCAGCTTCAATTTTCGATATTACTGCTTCCAATTCCTTTTTGCGCAGTTTTAGACTTGCACTGTTAACAATCAGGCGGGCGGACAGGCTGATGATATTTTCGGTAACTTCCAGCCCATTCTCTTTCAGCGTAGTGCCGGTTTCGACAATGTCTACGATTCCATCCGATAGTCCCAGCAACGGCGCCAGTTCCACGGATCCTTCAATCTTAATGATTTCCACATCCATGCCCTTGTCGGCGAAAAATGCCCGCGCCACTCCGGGATATTTAGTGGCAATAGTTTTCACCTTATACCCGGCATAAAAATCGGTTCCTTTTTTAACCGCCAGTGCAAACCGGCACTTTCCGAAACCAAGATCCGCTACCTCAAAAAAGCTGCCGCCATATTCCAGAATGGTGTCCTTTCCGACAACACCCATATCACAGACACCATGTTCCACATAAGTGATAACATCAGCAGCTTTGGCCAGCACGACTTCCAAATTGGCATCTGGGACTTCCAGAATCAATTTCCGCCCCTTATTACGGAGCTGCTCACAATTTAGGCCGATCTTCTCAAAAAGCTGGACCGTAGATTCCTCCAGCCGTCCTTTTGTCAACGCAATCCGAATCGGTTTCATTACAGACGCACCTCCACCAGATCTTCATTTACCACATATACGGTCGGGATTCCCCGTTTCATCGCATAACGGCGGCTTTCATCAAAACTTTCAAAGGTGCTGAACTCTGCACAGAATCCATGAGAAGCCAATTTGCGGATTTCCAACAGTGCTTTTACCTCATAGCCTTCTTCCGCAAACACCAGCACATCCGGAACCGGATTCTTCGGCAGTGCCGGAATCAAAACTTTCGCCACAGCATCTACATTGATGGAAAAGCCTACTGCCGGTTCATTTTTTCCGTAGTCCGAAAGCAATGTATCGTACCGGCCTCCTTGCAATGCCGTTGTGCCAAGACCCTCAATGTATCCTTTGAAAACAATCCCGGTATAATAATCGGTTCGATTGACAATACCGAGGTCAAGCGATACCCGATCCCCAAGTCCCAGTTCCGATAAGGACTGGTAAAGGCTGCGCAGCGAATCCAAATAAGGGATCAGTTCCGGACAATCCAACGTCTCCGCTGCCTCGTCCAGCACCTCTTCTCCTCCGAACAATGCCGGTAATTTTTTCAGACTCGCCGCTGTCTTTTTGTCTTCCATCCGATCCAGCATATCATTCAATGCCGGATAGTTTTTATTCTGAATCAGCGTCCGGACTTCTTCCGTCTGCTCTTCATTCAAATTTAGTTTTCGAATTAAGGTGCTGAAAAATCCAATATGCCCGATTTCCAGACGGAAGTCATCTAAATTGCAGCTTTGCAGGGCTTCCAATGCCAAAACCAATACTTCCAAATCGGTCCGTTTGCCGGCTGCACCGATGATTTCCACGCCAATCTGCGGAACTTCATCGCTTCGTCCGGTCAGAGCCGGCGTAATGGTATAGATATTCTGACTGTAATACAGCCGAAGAGGGCGAACCTGATCCCGCAGCCGTGTTGCCGCCAATCGCGCAATCGGCATCGTTAAATCCGGTTTCAATGCCAGCAATCTGCCCTTGCTGTCTACCAGCTTATACATCGTTTCCTGCGGAATTCCATGTGCATCCGAACTAAATACATCATAAAATTCGATTCCGGGGGTGATTACTTCCGAGAATCCTCTCGACACAAACAGATCTTTGATTTTGGCTTCCACTTTACGTCTTGCCGTACAATCTTCAAATAAAATATCCCGCGTTCCTTCCGGGGCAATTAGCTTATTTTTCAGCATACATCTTCCCTCTCTTTTGCTTTACCGTGCTAATATGATATCATATCAAATCGATTCTGTCAACACTTTTTTCAATTTTTTTGCTTTTACCGGTTAAAACAAAGACATCTGGCTGGATTTGGGCAAATCTTTTGTGACACCCAACTGATTGAGCATTTCCATAATCGATTTGGATACTCCGGAACGAGTTTGAACCTCCTCGATCGAAATATAGGTTCCCTTTTGCCCTGCTTCCATCAAATTGTATGCTGCCGCATCTCCCAATCCTTTGATCGCGTTGAAAGGCAGACGAATTTTACCATCTTCAATCTGGTACTTGGTTGCGTGAGATTTATACAGATCGATATTCAAAAACTCATATCCGCGGCAGAGCATTTCATTGATAATCAGCAGCGTATTGAATACGTCTTCCTCCTTCACCGAGCGATCCATATCCTTCAGCTGTAAAATCCGTGCACGTACCGCTTCTTTTCCCGCCAACGCAGACTCTACCTCGAAATCTCCGCCGCGCACTGTAAAGAATGCCGCATAATAAGCAAGTGGCTCATGAACTTTATACCACGCCAGACGGATGGCTGCAATGACATAAGCGGCAGCATGCGCTTTCGGGAACATGTATTTAATTTTCAGGCAACTGTCGATATACCATTCCGGCACATCGTGAGCGCGCATATCGTCCTTCATTTCTTCGGTGAGAAGTTTTGGGGCCTTTCCCTTACGGGTAATTTCCATGATTTTAAAGGCCAGTTTCGGCTGCATTCCCTTATGGAGAAGATAGGTCATAATGCTGTCACGGGTTCCGATTACGTTGGAAATCGTACAAGTTTTGGCATCGATCAGGTCTTTCGCATTGCCCAGCCACACGTCCGTTCCGTGAGACAAACCGGAAATCTGCAAAAGGTCGGCAAAATTCTTCGGCTGTGCCTCCAAGAGCATTCCGCGGACAAAAGGCGTTCCCATTTCCGGCAGGGAGAGCGTGCCGGTTTCACTGAATATCTCATCCGGCGTCACGCCCAGTGCCTCCGTCGAAGTAAACAGACTGAATACTGCCGGATCACTCATCGAAACCTTCATCACACTGATTCCAGTTAGATCCTCAATATGCCGGTACAGGGTCGGAACATCGTGTCCCAGCTCGTCCAGCTTCAGAATTGTATCATGAAGCGAATGGAAGTCGAAGTGCGTTGTCAGAATGTCGCTGTCTGCCTTATCTGCCGGATGCTGGATCGGCGTAAAATCGTAGACTTCATAATCAGACGGGATAACAACCATGCCGCCCGGATGCTGGCCAGTAGTCCGCTTGACACCGGTACAGCCCTGCGCCAGACGCAGTTCCTCTGCTTTGTGGGCCACTTTTCCCCGCTCTTCCAGATATTTCAGCACAAATCCAAAGGCTGTCTTTTCTGCAACCGTCGAAATGGTACCTGCTTTAAACACGTGATCGGTACCGAACAATTCTTCTGTATAGCGATGGACATAGCTTTGATACTCACCGGAAAAGTTCAAGTCAATATCTGGTTCTTTATCGCCGTCAAATCCTAAGAAGGTTTCAAACGGGATATCATGCCCGTCCTGATCCATCCGGGTTCCGCAGACCGGACAATCTTTCGGCGGCAAGTCGAATCCAGATCCAATACTGCCATCCGTAAAAAATTCACTGTGTTTGCATTCCGGACAGACATAATGCGGCGCCAACGGATTTACTTCGGAAATTCCCGCCATAGTCGCCACAAACGAGGATCCGACCGATCCACGCGAACCGACCAAATAGCCATGTTCCACCGAATAATGCACCAGCTTCTGCGCAATCATGTACATAACCGAAAATCCATGCTTGATAATGGAATCCAGTTCCCGTTGCAGGCGAGTTCCCACGATTTCCGGCACCGGATCCCCATAAATTTCTCTTGCCTTCGCCCAGGTGATTTTCTGAATATCCTCATCTGCACCCTCAATGCTGGGCGGGAACGTTCCTTTCGGTATCGGGCGGATATCCGGTTCGATCATATCTGCAATCTTCTGCGGATTGGTGATGACAACTTCCCGCGCCTTCTCTTCGCCCAAATAGGCGAACTCTGCCAGCATTTCATCCGTTGTCCGCAGGAACAGCGGCGCCTGCTGATCAGAATCTTTAAAGCCGAGGCCAGCCATCAGAATGGCACGAAATATGGAATCCTGCTCATTCAAAAAATGAACGTCACAAGTGGCAACAACCGGTTTTCCGAGCTTCTCGCCTATCTGACAGATCAACCGATTATTCTCCATCAGCTGCTCACGGCTTGCAACTGTCCCTTCTCGCAGCATGAATTCATTGTTTCCCAGCGGCTGGATCTCCAGATAGTCATAAAAATCCGCGATGGTGCAAAGTTCCTCAAAACTTTTCCCTGCCAGAATCGCCTGATACAATTCCCCGGCTTCGCAGGCGCTTCCGATTAACAGGCCTTCCCGGTATTTCTGCAGCTCGCTTTTCGGCGTACGCGGATGACGGTAATAATACTGCGTATGAGCAAGTGAAACCAACCGATACAAATTTTTCAGACCAAGGCTGTTCTTCACCAGCAGAATTTGATGATAACTCCGAAGCTGCTTGGGATCGCCACCGCCGGCTGCCCGGTTGATTTCCTGCAATCCTTTGACGTTCTTTTCGGAAGAAAGCTTTTCGAGCATTTTCAGGAAAATTTTCGCCAGCATCTCCGCATCGTCACAAGCGCGGTGATGGTTAAACTCCCCCAAATTCAAATGCTTCGCCAGAATATCCAGTTTATGCCGCTTCAGTTCGGGATACAGCGCCCTCGCTAACACAACCGTGTCCAAATATGTATTGGTCAGCGGAATTTCATTCCGTCTCGCTGCTGCATTGAGAAAACTCATGTCAAACGGCGCATTATGGGCAATCAACGGACGATTCCCGGCAAATTCTAGAAACATCCGCAATGCCTGCCCCTCTTTCGGAGCATCCGCAACCATATCATCCCGGATTCCGGTCAATTCTGTAATTTTAGGCGGGATCGGCTTTTCCGGATCTACAAAGGTATCAAACCGATCCTTGACTTCACCATTCACCACCAATACCGCACCGATTTCTGTCAGACGTTCACTCTGGGCACTTAAACCGGTTGTTTCGGTATCGAAAACGATAAATTCCCCGTCAATTGCGGTATCATCCATCCCGGTGACAGCCTCCACGCTGTCATTGACAAAGTAATCTTCCACGCCATATATGACCTTAAAATCCTTGCCTTCCTTGCGGATGTCCGCCACTGTATTCATTGCATCCGGAAATGCTTGCACGACTCCATGATCTGTGATTGCGATAGCGGGATGTCCCCATTTTGCCGCTGTTTTAATGATATCCGATGTCTCGGATACACCGTCCATAGAGGACATTTTAGTATGACAGTGCAGTTCCACCCGTTTCTGTTCCGACTGATCCAGACGTGGAATTTTATGGATGACCATGATATCGTATGGTTTGATGGAAATTTCCTTATCATATTTATCATCGACGACATCTCCGCGCACCATTACCGTTGCACCCTTTTTCATCAAACCGTACTTCTCTTCATTGTCCACCGAATCAATAATCTTGATCGTATTGCTGGAAGTATAATCGGTAAAATTCCAGGTTAAAATCACCTTATCGCCGGCGCGCGTCACCTTCGATTCCGAAGCGAAAATATCTCCCCACACCACGACAGTGCCACTGTTGGCATTCAATTCCCGCATGGGAACCGGCTCTTCGTCAATCCGTTTTCCCTTCAGCAGCTTCGCCTCTTTTTCAAAGCGCATCGCCACAAAATCAATGGTAATGTCTTCCGGGGAATCCTTGACACTTCCGCTGCGCCGCGAATATCCTCCCCCATTGTTCCCATTATTCCAGCGGGGTGCCGCAGCAGGTTTTGGTTGTACCGGTGCCGGAGGCGCTGCCTTTATGACCAGTGGTTCCTGCGGCAGAGGATTCTCCTCCACCATTAAGACTCCATCGAACAAAACGTTGACTTTCCGGGAAAAACGGTCGTAGATAATGCGTTCCAACAGACGGTCGACCCCTGCCTGTGTCAAAATATCCCGGCCGCCGTTCTGAAGCCGAATGGTCAGATTTTCCTCCGACAGTTCGGGAACTGCACCTTCAAAAAAGCCGTTCACCACTCCGCATTGTTCTTTGAGTTCTATGACCAAAGAGGGAAAATAATCCGGACTGAGCAGTGTCGGCAGATATTTCATCTGAATGGTAACTTTTTTCAGGGAAGCGCGCTTTGCTATGGACATTGCACATTCCCGGACAGTTTCGGCATCGATCAGACAAACATTTTTGGCAGTAATCCGGATATTCTGCGCCTCGCGGTCTGCATCCAAGCGCAGAATTTCACACTCGGAAAACACTCCCTGATACGGTGCCTCCAGATACTCTCCAAAAATATACGCAAAACTGTTCTGCATAGTTTCTCCCCTACATCCTTTCGATTTCCGCAAACAATTCCTCTACAATCCGATCTTCGGGAACTTTCCGCAGGATTTCTCCCTTCTTGAACAGAATCGCACATCCATCTCCGCCCGCAATTCCGATATCCGCTTCCCGTGCTTCTCCCGGTCCGTTTACCGCACAGCCCATCACGGCAACTTTCAGCGGCTTTTTCACTGCTGCCAGCCGCGCTTCTACCTGATTCGCCAGTGAAATCAAATCAATTCTCGTCCGGCCGCAGGTCGGGCAAGAGACAATTTGAGGAGCATCCGGACAGAGGTCGAGTGCTTTCAAAATATCCCGCGCCGCCGCAATTTCCCGTACCGGATCTGCCGTCAAGGATACCCGAATCGTATCGCCGATTCCGTCGGCAAGCAGACTGCCAATTCCAATGGCAGATTTAATCAATCCCATCCGCTCTGTTCCGGCTTCTGTCACCCCCAGATGCAGCGGATATTCACAACATGCCGCCAATTTCCGGTATGCTTCGATCATCGTCTGAACATTGGATGATTTGAGGGAAATCACAATCTGATCAAAACCGAATTTTTCCAACAGACGCGCATTATACAGCCCGCTCTCCACCAATGCATCTGCTGTCGGCGCACCATATTTCGCCAGAATATGCTTTTCCAATGAACCGCCATTAACTCCAATCCGGATCGGGACACCTTTATTGGCACAGGCAACTGCAACTGCTTTGATACGATCTTCCTCCCCGATATTCCCGGGATTGATCCGAATTTTATCGATGCCTGCTTCCAGTGATTCCAGCGCCAGACGATAATCAAAATGAATATCTGCTACCAGCGGAATGGAAACCGATTCCTTGATTTTGGGTATCAATGCCACCGCTGCTTTATCCGGAATCGCCGCCCGGACAATCTCACATCCTGCGGCTTCCAATGCTTTCGCCTGCTCTACACTTCCCGCTATATCGGTGCTGGGCACATTCAGCATGGACTGGATATAAATTTTTCCGTTTCCGAAAACCAAATCCTTTAATTTTACTGGTATCGTCTTTCTTTTCATCATGATCCCTCACTTGCAAAAAGGGACAGATTTCCTGTCCCACATTCTCGCTTATTTTTGCAGGAAATCCTGCTCTTTTTCCGTTTTCTTTATGAAATCAGCCGCCAGATATCATTGAACGCAACCACAATCATCAGCAGAATCAGCAGCGCAAATCCTGCCAGATGAACATACGCCTCATATTCCGGTTTGATCCGTTTACGGCGAATTACCTCCACCAAAAGGAAGAACAGCCTTCCTCCATCCAGAGCCGGTATGGGAAGCAAATTGAAAATCCCCACATTGATCGTGATAAAAGCAGCAAGCAACAGCAAACTGGAGGCACCAACCTTGGCTGCCTGCCCTACAACCTGCGTCATCCCAATCGGTCCTGCAAGGTCATTCAAAGAGGCATGCCCAGTCACCAAATCGAGCAGTGATATCCATACCAGTCTTGCAACCGAGGCCGATTTCCGAAAGGAGTAGCTCAGCACATTTCCGAAACTCGTTTCCTGTCCTACCACTTTGAAATCAATCGTCAGGCTCTTTGTTCCGTCTTCTCCTTCTGTCATGGTAAAGACAACGTTCTTCAAATCTACAGATTTTCCATCCCGCTGCACCGTCATATCCACAACGCCATCATCATCTCGCAGAAGTTCATACGCAATATCATTTTCCACCCGTACAGATCGTCCATTGATTTTCTGAATCGTATCGCCTGCCTGCAGACCAGAAGCCTCCGAAGAAGCCCCCTCCGAAAAACTTGCAACCGTATTAGAGGTAATTACATCCGATGCAGCCGTAATTCCGACAATCAATACAAATCCCAGCAAGAGATTCATCAAAGCACCGGCGATCACAACCAGTATCCGTTTCCAGACCACAATGTTGCAAAAGGCGCGGGGATCATCGGAACCGTTATCTTCGCCCTCCATACTGCAAAATCCACCTATCGGAAATGCTCGGATCGAATACAGCGTTTCTCCCCACTGCCGGCTAATAATGGCAGGACCCATTCCCAATGCAAATTCATTGACCCGTACACCGCTCCATTTGGCGACCAGAAAGTGTCCCAACTCATGAATAAAAATAATAGCCAGAAATATAACGAGTGTTAATAAGATACTGCCTAACATGTTTCCCTCCAAAAAATCAGATGCCGCAGATACGATGAACCAATTCTCTCGCCTGCTGTTCTGCCTGCAGAATGGAGGAAACTGTCACTTCATCCGACACTGGAATTTCCAGCATCTTTTCCACAGTATCCCCAATTTGCAGAAATGAAATCTTTCGATCTAAAAAGAGACGAACCAGTTCTTCATTGGCGCTGTTGACCAATGTCGGATACAATCCGCCCTTATCAACCGCTGCAAGCGCAGTCCGCAGGCAAGAAAATGTTTCGTAATCCGGTTTTGCAAAGGTCAAACTTCCGCATTCAAACAGATTCAACCGTTTTGTTGGACATGGCTTGCGTTCCGGATAGGTGAGCGCATACTGAATCGGAATTTTCATATCCGGTACGCCCATCTGTCCCAGCACAGCGTAATCCTCAAATTCCACCATAGAATGTATGATGCTTTCCCGATGCACCACCACCTCAATCTGTTCCGGTTTCACGCCGAAAAGCCATACCGCCTCGATACATTCAAAGCCTTTATTCATTAAAGTAGCGGAATCCACCGTAATTTTGGCCCCCATATCCCAATTGGGATGTTTCAGGGTTTGTTCTACTGTAACATCGGCTAATTCCGTTCGCGTTCTGCCGAAAAATGGTCCGCCTGATGCCGTCAGCAATATTTTATTCACGCGGTTGCCCGAATATCCCTGCAAACACTGAAATATCGCAGAATGTTCGCTGTCAACCGGCAGAATCTGGACCCCTTTTTCCCGTGCGGCACGCATAACCAGCTCTCCGCCAGTCACCAAAGTTTCCTTGTTGGCAAGCGCGATTACTTTTCCTGCTTCGATTGCAGCCAATGTCGGCTGCAATCCAACCATTCCGACCACGGCATTCAATGTCAGATCTGCTTCCGCAAGAGCTGCTGTCTCACACAGTCCCTCCATTCCGCAGACTACCCGGATATCTGTATCAGCCAGCCTGGTTTTCAAACTCTGCCAAAGATCTTCCCGATAAATACAGACCTGTTTCGGGTGAAATTCTCTTGCCTGTTCTTCCAAAAGTTTTTCATGGGAATGAGCCGCCAAACCGACCACTCGGAAATTGTGTGTCCGACAGACATCCAGTGTCTGCACACCTATGGATCCTGTTGATCCCAATACACTGATCTGATGTTTTGGCATGGTATTGCCTCCCCACTCACTGCAAAATAGTCAAAATCGGAAATAGTTTCATCAACAAATAGAGCGTCGGAACGACAAACAAAAAGCTGTCAAAACGATCCATAATTCCGCCATGGCCAGGCATTATCGTCCCAAAATCTTTGATGCCGGTCTGCCTTTTGATAACGGATGCAGTCAAATCTCCACAAATTCCCACCACAGAGCACACTCCACCAATTAGTATCGCCCAATGATAAGAAACCTGTACAATTATGCCCTGCTCTGCCAGGAATAGGCTGTATCCCCAACAAAACAATACAAAAAAGAGGATCGCAAATACTATTCCACCGATTGCCCCCTCCACGGTTTTGTGTGGACTGATTAAGGGACAAAGTTTATGTTTCCCAAATTTTCTTCCGACAAAATATGCAGCAGAGTCTGAAATCCATGCTGCTACACAAGCCAGCAAGGTTAAAAATAAGCCATGTCCAACATGATCCCGAATATACAATAAAATTGAGAATGCCAGCGGTACGGATAATGAGATAAAGGCTGCAGTTGTGATCTCTGAAAACTGAGTTTTTTGATGATCTGCCAACAAGGTGGCGATTAAGATTACTAAGTATGCAATGGTCACATAAAAAAAGGTGCGACTGTTCTGCAATTTATCATAAAAGGGGATCGCTGCACCATACAAAATGGCGCATATCAAAATCACCTTATTTTTCACAAATCCGGTAGAGTGCAGGATCTCAAAGACTGCCAGTGCAGCAATCACAGAAATTGCGGCATTAAATACCAATGTCTCATAAAAAAAGAGCACAATAAAAAGAATAACCAGCCCGAATAGTGCCGTAATAATTCGCTGCTTCATCAATTTTTCCTCCATACGAGCTATCTAATAAATATATGTATATGCGAAAAAGAGGACCGCTTTTTGGCGGACGGTCCTCCTTTTCTCAGATGCCGCCAAAACGGCGGTTTCGCTTTTGATATTCCAGCAAAGCCTGATCCAAATGTGCCGGTTTGAAATCCGGCCACAGTATCTCATCCATAAAGACATACTCTGCATAGGCGCTCTGCCAAATCAGAAAATTGGATAACCGATACTCGCCGCTTGGTCGGATAATCAAGTCTACATCCGGTTCATCACCTGCGTACAGGTTTTCAGTCACCATCTGTTCTGTAATCTGTTCCGGTTCCAGTTCTCCGGCTTTTACTTTTTCTGCCAGCCGACGTGCCGCATATACCAGCTCATTTCGCCCACCATAATTCACTGCAAGGTTCAATGTTAATCCAGTATTATGTGCACTTTCTTCACGAATTTCCTCCATGCGCGCCTGAATGTCCGGCTCGAATACCGAAAGATCTCCCAAAAATCGGATTCGAATATTCTCATCCCGATATTGATCTACTTCCGCCAGATAATTCCGCAGCAATTTCATGATAGAAGCGACTTCATCCTCCGGACGTTTCCAATTCTCGGTTGAAAATACATACATCGTCAAATACTTTAATCCACGACGATTCGCATATCGTACGATGGTTTTGAACACCTCAGCGCCGGCACGATGTCCCATCTTTCGAGGCAACCCGCGCTTTTTCGCCCATCGGCCATTTCCATCCATGATAATTCCCACATGTGTGGGAAGGAATTCCTGTTCTGCCATCTTACAGCTCCATGATTTCCTTTTCTTTCTTCTCGGTCATGACATCAATATCTTTGACATATTTATCGGTCAGCTTCTGAGTTTCTTTCTCACCATCTTTGAGATCGTCTTCTGTCAGCTCGCCGTTTTTCTTCATGCCTTTCAATTTCTCCATTGTATCACGACGAATGGAACGCACCGCTACTTTACATTCTTCACCCATTTTGCGGATATCTTTCGCCAAATCTCTGCGGCGCTCTTCTGTGAGAGGCGGGAAGTTCAAACGAATTACCTTACCGTCATTGTTAGGTGTTACACCGAGTTCAGATGCGAGAATTGCCTTTTCAATCTGTTTTAAAGTCGAAACATCCCACGGCTGAATCATTAAAGTACGTGCTTCCGGGACAGAAATTGCAGCCATCTGATTGATTGGGGTCGGAGAACCATAATAATCAACCGTAATTTTGTCCAGAAGAGCAGGGTTTGCACGTCCGGCACGGATAGATGTAAACTCCTTATCCAATGCGGTCAGTGATTTCTGCATTTTTTCTTCAGCTTTTTTCAATTGCTCTTTCATAATCTCGTATCCTTTCTCTCACATATTTTATTCGGGAAGAACCAAAGTGCCGATATTTTTTCCTTCAACTGCTGCTACGATATTCTGCGGATCTGCCAAATTGAAGACCAACAGTGGTAATCCATTATCTTTACACATAGAAGCAGCTGTTGCATCCATTACGGCTAGATTTTTTGTCAATACGTCAGTAAAAGTCAGGGTATCATATTTGACCGCATCTGGATATTTATGCGGATCCTTATCATAAACACCGTCGACCATTGTTGCCTTCATGACAACATCGGCCTCGATTTCTGCAGCACGCAGAGAAGCCGCTGTATCAGTCGAGAAGAAAGGATTACCGGTTCCACAGCCGAAAATTACGACCCTTCCTTTTTCCAAATGACGAACTGCACGATTCCGGATATACGGTTCCGCAACTTCCTGCATTGCAATAGCCGTCTGCACCCGAACTATTGCACCGGTTTCTTCCAGTGCATCCGCTACGGCAAGTGCATTCATCGTTGTTCCCAGCATACCGATATGATCGGCACGGGTACGATTCATCGCGCCGCTGCTTCTCCCCCGCCAGAAATTGCCGCCGCCTACCACGACTGCTACTTGCACGCCCATGTCAACGCATTCTTTAATTGCATTGCAAATGGGAGTAATAACATTATAGTCCAGTCCGAACTTTTTCTCACCGGCAAGTGCTTCACCGCTGAGTTTCAAGAGAACTCGTTTATATTTTGGTTCCAATGTCGACACTCCATTCTCCGATTTTATACACATTTATTCTAACCTATTTGCGCGGTATTGTAAAGAGATTGCAGAGAAAATTCCAGATTTTTTTATAAATTCATTCCAATCCCAGTAAAAAAATTCAAAAAATAGGACACAAAGGATCAATTCCTCTGTGTCCTTTTGCGAACAATATCCTTATTTCATCATGCTGGCAACTTCATCTGCAAAGTTGTCTTCACGTTTCTCAAGGCCTTCACCTTTTTCAATCCGAACGAAGGACAGGATCTCCATCTTGCCGCCCATTTCTTTCGCTGCATTTTCAACGTACTGTTTTACGCTGAGTTTCTCCTCTTTTACGAAAGGCTGATCCAGCAGGCAGATTTCCTGGAATACTTTACCCAGACGTCCGTTGATGATGCCCTCTTTCACCTTCTCAGGTTTGTTAGCCATCTTAGGATCGTTATCCATCTGAGCTTTGATAATCTCTTTTTCCTTGTTGACAACGTCAGCAGGAACTTCAGATTCGTTCAAATAAGTGGGGTTGGAGAATGCGATCTGCATAGCAACATCCTTACCAACGTTTGCAAACTCTTCTTTGTCAGCGCAGTCGGTGTCAAAGTTTACCAGAACGCCGATCTTGCCGCCGCCATGAACGTAAGGAACCAGGTTGCCTTCCATACGGGTGAAACGACGGATCTTCATGTTCTCGCCGATAACCAGAATCCGGTCATTCAGAGCTTCGGTAACGGTCATATCGGTGTTTTCGCAGTGCATATCAGCCAGTTCTTCCACAGAAGCAGGATTGTTCTTGATGATGGTTTTCGCAACATTGTTTACGAACTCAACGAAAGTCTCATTCTTAGCAACGAAGTCGGTTTCTGCATTTACTTCCAGAACAACACCAACGTTGCCTTCTACCATAGAAACAACGAGACCTTCTGCAGCAATACGGCTTGCCTTCTTCTCAGCAGCTGCCAAACCTTTTTCACGCAGGAATTCCAGAGCTTTCTCTACATTGCCATCCGACTCGGTCAGAGCCTTTTTGCAGTCCATCATGCCGCAGCCGGTCTGTTCACGCAATTTTTTTACATCAGCAGCAGTAAAATTTGCCATTTTTATTCCTCCTGTATTTCACACCCAAAATGCCCGAGATTTTTCGCTCGGGCATTTGATTTCTATCCAATGATTATTCCGCAGCTTCTTCTGCAACTTCTTCCTCAGCAACCTCTTCAGCAGCCTCGGACTCGCCCTGACGGCCCTCCAGAACTGCGCTGGACATTGCGCCAGCAATCAGTTTTACAGCACGGATTGCATCATCATTGCCGGGGATTACATAATCTAATTCATCGGGATCGCAGTTGGTGTCAACAATTGCAACAACCGGAATACCGAGTTTTCTTGCTTCTGCAACAGCAATCTTTTCCTTCTTGGGGTCAACTACAAACATAACAGAAGGAAGCTTGTTCATGTTTTTGATACCGCCGATGAACTTCTCGAGTTTTTCGATCTCGAGTTTCAGTTTGATGACTTCTTTCTTCGGCAGGAGTTCGAAAGTGCCGTCCTCTTCCATCTTGCGGAGCTGAGCCAGACGCTCAATTCTGCGGCGGATGGTCTTGAAGTTGGTCAGCATACCGCCCAGCCAACGAGCATTGACATAGTGCATGCCGCAGCGCTCTGCCTCTTCCTTCACGGAATCGCCAGCCTGTTTCTTGGTGCCGACGAACAGAACTTCGCCGCCTTCTGCTGCTGCATCGCGGACAAACATATAAGCTTCTTCCAGCTTCTTAACGGTCTTCTGCAGGTCGATGATGTAAATACCATTTCTTTCGGTGAAGATGTAAGGAGCCATTTTCGGGTTCCATCTTCTTGTCTGATGACCAAAGTGTACGCCAGCTTCCAGAAGCTGTTTCATAGATACGACTGCCATAAGGTAGTACCTCCTAAAAAATTTGGTTTTTTGAGCCGGTTAAGGCCGACCCTCCTCCGCACTGATTCCTGCGCAACTGACACGGTTCAGCACCATGCGCGGAAACTTAGGTGCGTGCGTAATGCTTTATTAGCATAACATAAACCGCCTGCAATTGCAAGCGGTTCACAAAAAATTTACAAATCATATTCCTTTTTCAAGGCCACAATACAATCCTCTGCTACTGCATCACTCACCAGAACAGAAATATCAACCAGTGATGTCGTAATCAGCAGAATCTCTGCATGACATTCTGCCAACACATGAAAAACACCAGCCGCAATTCCATAATGTTCCGGCATGGAATCCCCGAATAAAGATAGCTTCACATTATTATTGCTCACCAGAGGTTTTACCGTCGGATATTTTTCGCGGATTCGGGCAGTGATCTCCATGATTTTACCAATATCATTGCCGCTTGCCGTAAAGGACAGCGAGACATATGGCCCCGTCAGCGCGGTCTGGGAAATCATATCCACATTGATTTCTGCCCGGGTCAGCGCCGAAAAAATTCGGTCAATAAAATCCGATCCGGCTGGCACCTTGCTCAGCGTTACCAATGCAATATCATTCGTAACATCCAATCTGGTAATTGTTTTCATGGCGATCCCTCCTTCACTCCGCAATCAAATCTGCCATCCGATAGAGTCCGGCTTTCTTTTGATCTTTCATGAATACCGCCGCATTCAGCGAACCGACTGCAAAAATTTCCCGAGACATCGCCGTATGGCTCAAAGTAATCACTTCATCCCGGCCGGCAAAAATCACTTCATGCTCGCCGACAATCGTTCCGCCCCGCACCGAATGAATTCCGATTTCATTCTTTTCACGTTTTTTCCGGACAGAATGACGGTCATACACATATACTTCCTGATTCCCCATCGTTTCATTGATGGCATCCGCAAGCATTAACGCCGTTCCGCTGGGTGCATCCAGTTTCCGGTTGTGATGCTTTTCAATGATTTCAATGTCAAATTGTCCGCCCAACACCTGCGCGGCCTTTTTGGCAAGATCCGCCAAAAGATTGACACCCAACGACATATTAAAGGAGAAGAAAATCGGAATTTCCTGAGAGGCAGCTTCAATTTTTGCAATCTGTTCCTCATTATAACCGGTTGTTGCAATGACCAGCGGCACATGTTTGGCAAGGCTGTAAGCCAGCAATCCATCCAACGAACTGGGATGCGAATAATCAATGATCACATCCGGTTTTTCGGCGGCATCTGCCGGATTCGCATAGACCGGGAACTCCCGTTTCTCTTCCGTATGGACATCAACCCCCGCAACAATCCGGCAATCATCCCGGGCAGAAACACATTCCGCTATTACACGTCCCATTTTTCCCTGACATCCGCAAAGCATGATTTCTACCATATTTTTCACATTCCTTTCGCGCGCCTTATCCCAGCAAACCGTGCTTTCTCATAGACTGAATCAGTACTTCCCGATCCGCCGGTGCCATCGGACAAAGCGGCAGCCTGCACTGCCCCGCCGCAAATCCCATCAAATTCACAGCCTCTTTTACCGGAATCGGATTCACATCAATAAAGAGCGCCCGAATCAAATCCATATATTCAATCTGAAGTTTTGCACTTTCCGCGACTTTTCCGCCAAGATACAGGGCACACATATCATGTACCTGCTGCGGAATTAGGTGAGACAGTACCGAAATTACTCCGATTCCTCCCAATGACAGAATCGGAACAATCTGAGCGTCTTCTCCGGAATAGAAATCCAAATCATCCCCGCACAGATACCGAGTTTCCGCTACCGCGCTGACATTCCCACTGGCTTCTTTTACTGCCACGATATTCGGATGTTTGGAAAGCTCATAAAAAGTCTTCGGTGCAATTGTGACGCCAGTGCGGCTGGGCACATGATACACAATCAGCGGCAGATCCACAGCGTCTGCAATCGCATTATAATGGGCAACCAAGCCCCGCTGCGAAGTTTTATTATAATATGGGGTGACAACTAACAACCCATCTGCGCCCGCCTCTTTTGCAAACTGGCTGCGCTCAATTGCTTTTGCAGTATCGTTAGTTCCAGTTCCCGCAATGACAGGAACCCGACCAGCTGTCTTTTCGACTGCAAACCGAATCGCCTGCTGCTGTTCTTCCTGAGAAAGCGTCGGCGTTTCTCCTGTGGTTCCGCAAATAATAATCGCATCGGTGGAATTCTGAATCTGCCAGTCAATAATACGGCCCAGTTCCGGAAAATTGATACTGCCATCCGGATTCATCGGAGTCAGAATGGCGATTCCGGCTCCTGTGAAAATACGCTTTTTCATGCAATAATCTCCTTCAAGAAAGGGGTTAATCCATATATCCCTTTGCCGCCAGCAACTCTGCCATCAATACAGCACCGCCTGCTGCGCCGCGCAGGGTATTATGGGAAAGACATACAAACTTCACATCATACTGGCTGTCGGGACGGAGACGTCCGATTGAAACGGCCATTCCGCCTTCAATATCCCGGTCCAGTTTCGCCTGCGGACGATTGTCTTCCTCAAAATAGTGCAGGAACTGTTTCGGTGCGGATGGCAGATTCAATTTCTGCGCCTCACCTTCAAATTCTGCCCATATCTTCTTGATTTCTTCAATTTCCGGTTTCTTTTCAAAACTTGCAAATACGGCTGCTGTATGGCCGTCGCTCACCGGCACCCGGAGGCACTGGGTCGTGATGCAGGGTTCCGTTGCATTGACAATGTGACCGTCTACCACTTTTCCCCAGATTTTCAGCGGTTCCAATTCGCTCTTTTCTTCCTCACCGCCGATAAACGGGATGACATTATCCACAATCTCCGGGAAAGTCTCAAAGGTTTTGCCCGCACCGGAAATGGCCTGATAAGTGCATGCAAGAACTTTCTTCAGACCAAATTTCTCTTTCAGCGGATGCAGGGCAGGAACATAGCTCTGCAGCGAACAATTGGATTTTACCGCAATAAATCCGCGTTTGGTGCCCAAACGTTTCCGCTGCGCCTCGATTACCGCAATATGATCCGCATTGATTTCCGGCACCACCATCGGGACATCATCCACCCCGCGGTTAGCAGAGTTGTTCGATACCACCGGAATTTCTGCTTTGGCATATGCTTCTTCCAGCGCCTTGATCTCATCTTTCTTCATATTAACTGCGCAGAAAACAAAGTCTACCAGTTCTTTCATTTTTTCAATATCTTTGGTCGCATCCAGCAGCACCATATCCGCCATCGAAGCAGGCATCGGTGTTTTCATCAGCCAACGATCCTTCAATACATCTGCATATTTTTTGCCTGCGCTCCGCTCGGATGCTGCCAGAGCAGTCACATGAAACCACGGATGATTCTCCAGCAAGGTTGCAAACCGCTGTCCTACCATTCCGGTTGCGCCGATAATTCCTACACGATAATTCTGCATTGTCATTCCCATCCTTCACTCTGTCTTCAGATATTCTGAAAACGCTAATTTTCTGCCTCGTTCCAGTATATGCGGAAAAAACCTGTCCTATTATGAAAAAAACCGGTTGAAAACCGGTCTGTCATGCATTATAATAGATATACTGATGTCTGGCGCAGTTCCAAACCGGAACAGTACCCTCGTCAGTTCTCCATCACGCAGGATGACAACCCGGCGTCTCTTAAACGCAGGGCCAGGCAGAATGCTTTTCCGTGGCAATCCCCTTCGGCGGCTTTCCCTTTCGGCTGTTCTCAACGGCTCGGAAAACCTCCGACAGCTTACTCTTAAAAACCGCGCCTCTGACTGGAATATTGGTTGGCTGTGTTTATCATACCATTTTCAATGCACTCTGTCAATTCCTTTTTTGCAAACTTCCGCGATTTTATGCAAAAATTGTGTTAATTTGCAATTTTATGCGCAAATGTGCGGTAATATCCGTTGTTTTGAATTAAAAATTTTGAAATTTCGGAACATTAATTCTTGTCTTGAGAAAAGGGTTTCCCTTCTCAAAATAAATGCCGTTGTTTCACGGCAGATTGGATGATACAATGAATCTGATGAACAAAAGCGATTATTTCTATGACCTGCCGGATTCGCTCATTGCACAGCATCCGGTGGAACCGCGGGATTCTTCCCGTCTGATGCGGCTTGACCGCGCAACCGGTGAGATCTCCCATCACCATTTCCGGGATCTGACCGAGCTGCTTAAGCCGGGTGATCTGCTGGTCGTCAATGACTCTCGGGTACTTCCCGCCCGTCTTTACGGAAGAAAAGAGGATACCGGTGCTAATATGGAATTCCTTCTTTTGGAACAGAAAGAACAAAAGCGCTGGGAAGTGATGGTCAAACCCGGCCGCCGTGCCAAAGTCGGTACCCGCTTTGTTTTTGGGGATGGACTGCTGCATGCCACGGTACTGGAAGTGCTGGACGGCGGCAACCGTCTGGTTGAATTTGAATGTGAAGAAAATATCTTTACGGTGCTCGACCGAATCGGACAGATGCCGCTGCCGCCTTATATCACCGAAAAGCTTCAGGATAAAGAACGCTATCAAACCGTTTATTCCCATGAACTTGGTTCTGCCGCCGCACCGACCGCCGGCTTGCATTTTACAAAGGAACTGATGCAGAAGCTCGAAGAGATGGGTGTAAAAATTGCCACCGTTACCCTTCATGTTGGACTGGGAACTTTCCGTCCCGTTAAGGAAGAAAGCATTCTCGACCACAAAATGCATTCCGAGCACTATCATCTCCCCCAGCAAACTGCTGATCTGATCAATCAAACCAAGAAAAATGGCGGTCGTGTCATCGCAGTTGGTACCACAAGCTGCCGTACCTTGGAAAGCGTTGCCACCTTCTGCGGTGAAATCAAGGAAGCGGAAGGCTGGACCAACATTTTCATCTATCCTTCCTACCAATTTAAGGTGTTAGACGGTCTCATCACCAACTTCCATCTGCCGGAAAGTACTCTCATCATGCTTGTTTCTGCATTTGCAGGATACGAACACACCATGAATGCTTACAAAATTGCTGTCGCCGAACAATACCGTTTCTTCAGCTTCGGCGATGCCATGCTCATTCTTTAATCCAACGACAGAGAGGTTCTATTATGTATAAATTGCTCAAAAAAGAAGGTTCCGCCCGCCGCGGCGAATTTATCACCGTCCATGGCACTGTCCAGACTCCCGCTTTTATGAATGTCGGCACTTCGGCTGCCATCAAAGGCGGAATCTCCTCCTATGACCTCAAGGATCTGAAATGCCAGGTCGAACTTTGCAATACCTATCACCTTCATGTCCGCCCCGGCGATGACCTCATTTACCGGATGGGTGGCCTCCACAAATTTATGGGATGGGATCGCCCCATTCTCACTGACAGCGGCGGATTTCAGGTGTTTTCCCTCGCCGTTCTCCGAAAAATTCAGGAAGAAGGCGTCACCTTCAACTCCCATGTCGACGGACGTAAAATCTTCATGAGCCCCGAAATCAGCATGCAGATCCAGTCCCATCTGGGATCCACGATCGCCATGGCTTTCGATGAATGTGTGGAAAATCCCTCTACCCTCGCCTACTCCACCCAATCCTGCGCCCGCACTACCCGCTGGCTCATCCGCTGTAAAGAGGAGATGAAACGCCTCAATTCCTTAGACGAAACTATCAACAAAAATCAGCTGCTGTTCGGTATCAATCAGGGCTGCGTTTATGATGATCTCCGCATTGAACACATGAAACAAATTGCCGATCTCGATCTGGACGGCTATGCGATCGGCGGACTGGCTGTCGGCGAACCGGCTGAGGA
Organism: Candidatus Merdivicinus sp.; assembly: GCA_050943495.1. Classification (GTDB taxonomy): domain Bacteria; phylum Bacillota; class Clostridia; order Oscillospirales; family Ruminococcaceae; genus Merdivicinus. The sequence continues at coordinate 19,224 of JBMNPH010000002.1, read as the reverse complement.
CATGTACCGCATTATCAGCGCCGTCGAACCTTATATGCCTGCTGAAAAGCCGCGTTATTTGATGGGCGTAGGAACGCCCGGCAACATCATCGAGGCAGTATCCCGTGGAGTTGATCTTTTTGACTGCGTAATGCCCAGCCGAAATGCCCGCCACGGTCATCTCAACACATGGAGCGGTATCCGCAACATTATGAACGCCAAATACGCAGAGGACGATCAGCCAATTGATCCGCAATGCACTTGTCCGACCTGTCAAAAGCACTCCCGCGCCTACCTGCGCCACCTTTTCAAAGCTAATGAGATGCTCGCCATGCGGCTGGCGGTTATGCACAACCTTTATTTCTACAATACTCTCATGGAGAAAATTCGCGAGGCGCTCGACAATGGTACCTTCCAGCAGTTCCACGACAAATATGTCAAGCTGCTTGATACAAGAATCTGATTAGAGGGGTTGATTTTCTGCAATCCGTTGAAATTTTGAAAATACAGGAACATCCAGAACTTGTGGACAGAGCCGCCGCATGGTTCCACAAAAAATGGGGAATCCCCCAGGAAGCTTATGCGGAAAGTATGGCGCAGTGCATTCAAAACATTTCCGCAGTACCTCAATGGTATGTCGTCTTGGAAAAAGACAGCATTATCGCCGGACTAGGCGTGATCGAAAACGACTTCCACAACCGCCCCGACCTAACCCCGAATGTCTGTGCGGTCTTTGTGGAAGAACCGTTCCGCTGCCATGGAATTGCGGGACAAATGCTCGATTTCGTCTGCAAGGACTTTGCCGAAAAGGGAATTCGTACCCTCTACCTGCTTACAGACCACGATTCTTTCTATGAACGATATGGCTGGAATTTCTTCTGCATGGTACAGGGAGACGGTGAGCCGACACCTTCCCGGATGTATCGGCATATCTTTTCCTAATTTTTTGCTGCAAAATTCTGCTTTTTCGTAAAATCCCGTTGAAAAATTCCTCGATTTCCTGTACAATAAAGGATAAGGAGGGATCTTTATGAGCCATGCCGACTTCCTTGCAAAACTTTCTGAAAAGCTGGATGCGTTCCCACAATGGAATCTGGATCAGCTGGACGGAAAATCTGCTCGGATCTTTACTATTGATATGAACAAAGGATTTACCCGAACCGGCGCCCTTTCCAGTCCGCGCGTTGCAGCGCTTCTTCCTGCAACACGTAATTTTCTGAAAGCCTGCCGAGAAAAGGATCTGTTCATTGCAGCCGTCACCGACTGCCATACACCGGATTCTGCGGAACTCGCATCCTATCCCGCACACTGCCTGGATGATACCGAAGAACCAGAACTCGCACCTGAAATCTGGGAGTTCCCTCGGAAAATCTTGACGAAAAATTCTACCAATGCTTTCTTTGCCCCCGGAATGGACAAGCTTTTACAGAACGCACAGGTTGTTGTCATTACCGGATGCTGCACTGATATCTGCATCGCACAATTTGCTGTTACTCTCAAAGCCTTTGCCAATCAGAGCGATCTTCCCTTGGATGTGGTTGTCCCGCGCCAACTCGTGGATACTTATGACGCCCCCGGCCACCCTGCTCAGCTTCTCCATGATCTCGCCCTGCTTTCCATGGCCGAAAATGGCGTCCGGGTTGTGAACTATCAGCCTACAAAACAATAAGGAGTCTTTATCATGAATTGGAGCAATAACCGTAATCTTACCATGCTGGTCGATTTTTATGAACTGACCATGTCCAATGGCTATTTTGAACAGGGACGCACCGATGAGGTCGCCGTCTTCGATATGTTCTTCCGCAAAATCCCTGACCAAGCCGGATTCGCAATCTGTGCCGGATTGGAACAGCTGATCGAATATGTGAAAAACCTGCATTTTACAGAGGAAGATATCGATTATCTCCGCAGCAAAAAGCTTTTCAGCGAAAATTTCCTGCATTATCTCCGCAATTTCCATTTCAGCGGCGATATCTGGGCGATGAAGGAAGGAACCCCCATTTTCCCCGGTGAACCCGTTGTCACCGTCATCGCCCCGATTATTGAGGCTCAGCTTGTGGAAACAATGGTATTGCTTACCGTCAACTTCCAGTCCCTCGTCGCAACCAAAGCAAACCGCATCGTCCGTTCCGCACAGGGCCGTTCTGTTTTTGAATTCGGTTCCCGCCGTGCACAAAGCTATGATGCTGCCATTCTGGGTGCTCGTGCTGCCTATATCGGCGGCTGCAGCGGCACTGCCTGTACGATCACCGACCGTGAATTCGAAGTCCCTGCGATGGGGACCATGGCGCACAGCTGGGTCCAGCTGTTTGATACCGAATATGAAGCATTCAAGGCATATGCCGAGATTTATCCGGATAGCTGTACCCTATTGGTGGATACGTACAGCGTGCTTAAATCCGGTATCCCCAATGCCATCAAATGCTTTGATGAAGTCCTCAAACCCAAGGGTGTACGTCCCAAAGGTGTCCGCATTGACTCAGGCGATATTGCCTACCTCTCCAAAAAGATGCGAAAAATGCTCGATGACGCTGGTTATCCCGACTGCAAAATCGTTGCCTCCAATTCACTGGACGAATATCTAATTCGGGATCTGATTCTTCAGGGCGCACAAGTTGATACTTTCGGCGTCGGAGAAAATCTGATCACTTCCAAGAGCGATCCGGTCTTTGGCGGTGTATACAAGCTGGTTGCTGTCAAAGAAAACGGCGTCTTTACTCCACGCATTAAAATCAGTGAGACCGTAGAAAAAATCACGACACCAAATCTTAAAAAGGTATATCGTCTCTTTAAAAAGGACAGCGGCAAAGCAGTTGCAGACTATGTCACCCTCTTTGAGGAGGAAGTGCCTGCAGAAGGTCCCATTACCCTCTTTGATCCGCTGGAAACCTGGAAATCCAAAACCTTTGAGGATGTGGAACTTCGTCCTATGATGCAGCACATTTTCGAAAACGGTAAGTGCGTTTATGAGATGCCTTCCCTGAATGAAATCCGTGATTACTGCGCTGCTCAGGTTGATTCCTTGTGGGATGAAGTCAAACGTTTCGAAAATCCGCATCGTTATTATGTGGATCTTTCCGAGCAATGCTGGAACTGCAAACACATGCTTCTTTCTCAAAAACAATTCTAAAAGGAGAGTTTGACATGCCTGTTTACTAGGGGGATATTCACTCGCACTGTGGTATTACCTATGGTTACGGCAGTCAGTAAAATGCGCTTGCCCGTGCAGCTGATCATCATGATCAATGGGAGATTGTCCGGCAAGAAGTTGCAGAGGCTAACTCAGGCCATCTTGTTACCTTTTAACTTTTGAAAAGAAGTTGCTCAGCTAAACAATCCATGCGCATTTGTTACGCCTGTATGGGTACAAAATGTATAGAAAATTCCCGGATCCAAAGAATCCGGGAATTTTCTATACCATAAACTTTTACTTTATAAAGTTAACGGCGGTTTTGCTCTACATAACGACGCATGCCTTCCTCCGTCTCTGGACTGATGACATGCTCAATTCGACAGGCATCTCGATCTGCTGTCTCACGATCAATTCCAACTGACAAGATCAAAAATTCTGCGATTAAATGATGCCTTTCTAATACGGCACCTGCCCGTTCTCTTCCCTTCTCGGTCAGATAAATGTCCCCATAACTTTCCTGCGTAATGTAGCCGGCTGCCTTCAGGACATTCATCGCCCGGCTTACACTCGGCTTGGATACCCCAAGATAATTCGCAACATCAACCGACCGCACTGCACCATTTTTATCCTCCAAAATCAATACCGTTTCCAAATAATTTTCACCGGACTCCTGAAGTTTCATCCGAAACACTCCTTTCCATTGTTATCGAAAAACCTGCGGCACCGAATTTTCGCTGCCGCAGGTTAATTTTATGTGATTCAGCGGGGACGCTTTTGATAAGATCCGCGTTTGCTGTCCATCGACTTTTTCAAGTCCGACATCTTTTCATCACTACGCTGCATAAATTTGCTCAGCATATCCTCAAAGCTCTTGCTTCCTTCCTGCTGCGAACCGCGTGAAAAGCCCGAATTTCCGTCATTTTGAGGTGGACGCCGGTCCATATTACTTCCGTTATTATTACGGGGACGTTGGGGACGGGACTGCGTATTCGGAGGCGTATCAACCGCTCGCTTGATGGAAAGACTCACTTTTCCTTCTTCTCCAATATTCAACACCCGTACTTTTACGGTCTGTCCCATCGAGATGAAGTCCGTTATCTCTTTCACAAATGTAGGCGCAACTTCTGAGATATGAACCATGCCGGTTTGATTCTCGCCGAGATCCACGAATGCGCCGAACTTCGTGATGCCGGTCACTTTGCCTTCATATATTTTTCCTACTTCAAGCTGCATAAATGTCTTGTGAGCCTCCTTAAAACTGCTACATATCATTATTGATTTCCAGAAGCGTCATAAAAAATATGCTCTTCCGGAAAGACCAACCCCAATTTTTCCCGCGCCATTTTTACAATATATTCAAAATCAGAATCTCGTTCCATCAAATTATCCAGTTCCTGATTTTCAAGCTGCTGTTCTTGACATTGTTCCTCCAGCACGCTCAATTGACGACGACGCGATGAAATATCCGCCTGCAAGACAAACAAGGAGACTACAACATATCCAATTAAGGCAATAATTGCAACATTCACAATACGATTGACCTTACTTTTCTTCACTTTCATCCCGTATTGCCGCCATCCTTTCTGTCTTTCCCTGCTTATTATGTTTATTATACAATATTTTGCGGGGAAGTTGCAAGGAAAAGTTGTGCGAAAAACAGAACTTTTTGAATTTTTGTAGATTGCGTGAAAATGGATCAAATATTTTGTGCAATATTTTTAAAATCGTGCGAATAGGCGGCAAAATAATATGACGAAATATGACTGTAATAATCTTTTTAATCAATTCGATTATCCATCGAAAGATTCGTATCACACATTCTCCCACGGTAAAATGGTAAATTACAAATCCCAGTCCCTCTCCGACCAGAACAAACCCCCTTAAAAAACCACTGCAATGCGTTAGTACAAACCAGAAAGTAACACCTGTCGCAGTTAGCGCAAAAAGACAATCTTCTACAAAGATAATCCCACTGCTTTTTCCTATCAACATCCTCAGTACTCGAAAAACATCATAATAAATTCCAAGCCCCACGCCAATACAGCAAGCATAGCCAAATACAATCGTTCCCGGTGCAATATACATAATCCCCTCCTGCTATCGGAACAGTTTAGAAAAAATTCCATAGCGGGGTTTTTCCTCTTCAGCATAGGCAAAGGAAATCAGATCCCCTTCCATCGAGAACTCACCTGTATCCACATCCAATGCATTGACATGCAGTTCTCTCCCTCGTATGACGAGTCTTCCCATATTCGTATACAGGATCACCGTTCCTTCATCAAAGCAATCCACATCCTGTACACCGGAAACATGCAATCGTTTCCGTTCTTCTAAAATCAGGCTATGCGGCATCCGCAATGATTTTGCATCTGGCATTTTCAACACCCTTTCCAATTGAAACTTGTTATTTTATATGCTGGAAAGGGATTTTTTAGAAGGGTTATTCCATCAATTCATATAACCCAGTGGCATTTTCCTTCCGTACTACTTCGGCAACATCCAATACCTTTGCTTTTAGTGGATGCACGCCAATCTGTACCTCAATGATATCACCTACTTTGACATCATATGATGCCCGTGCTGGCTTCCCATTAATCAGTACTTTGCCTGCATCACAGGCTTCATTCGCAATTGTTCGCCGCTTGATCAGTCGGCTCACCTTCAAATATTTATCCAAACGCATATTAAATTCCTCCTATATACAAAGGATCTTCTCTTCCGAATTCCACGGAAAAGAAGATCCTGCAATTCATTCCATTCGCTTATTTTGCGACAGCATCCTTCAACGCCTTGCCTGCTTTGAAAGCAGGTACTTTGGTCGCTGCGATTTTGATGACTTCGCCAGTTGCGGGATTTTTGCCCTCTCTCTCCGCACGATCCCGGACCTCAAATGTGCCAAAGCCAACCAGCTGGACCTTTTCGCCACCGGTCAGAGCATCGGTAATACTTTCCAGGACTGCGTTTACAGCCTTTTCTGCATCCTTTTTGGAAAATTCTGCTTTTTCAGCTACGGCATTGATCAGTTCAGTTTTTGTCATTGTTTTGACCTCCATTTTTTTACGATTCACAAGTTTCCTTGCAATTCATTAGTTTTTTCGCCTGTTTCCACAGGTCATCCAATGTTTGCGGATCTGCTTCATTGAGTGCAATTCCCTTCTGCTGGGCAAGCAACTCCACCTGCTCAAAGCGATCGATAAACTTCTCACAGGATCGTGTCAACGCATATTCGCTGTCCACATTCATATGACGCGATACATTAACCACCGAGAAAAGCAAATCGCCCATTTCTTCCTCGATATGAGCTACATTCTCTTCTGCAATTGCTTCCTTCAGCTCGGAAATCTCACTTTCGAGATCCTTCCACGCATCTTCCGGATTCCTATAATCCAATCCAGCTTTTGCTGCCCGACTTGCGACCTTTTGACTTCGCATTAAGGCAGGATACACGGCCGGAACGGCGCGCAACCGTTCTGTCTGTGTTTTGGTTCCTTTTACAGAATTCTTGATTGCCTCCCAATTGGCAAGCACTTCGTCTGTATTTTGCACCGTTACGTCTGCAAATATGTGCGGATGCCGAATAATCAGCTTACTGCAAATATCATGCACGACATCTCCGAATGCAAAAGAACCAGCCTCTTCTTCCATACGGGCGTGAAAAACCACCTGCAAAAGGACATCCCCTAGCTCTTCCCGAAGCAAAACCGAATCTTGCTTATCAATTGCTTCGACTGCCTCATATGTTTCTTCAATAAAGTTTCCGCGGATAGTCTGATGTGTCTGTTCCCGATCCCAAGGACAGCCATTCTCTCCGCGCAGGATTTCCATGATCTTCAACAGATCGTCCATCCCATACCGTTCTTTTCTTTGAAATTCCAGAATGATCCCTCATTTTCAATCCCGTATATGTGATATTTTAACCCAACAATCGATATTTTGCAAGTAGTTTTGCAAATTTTTCTCCCTTTGGAAGCATTAAAACGTCATCTTTTGAGATTCCGCGCATCAGCAGGAGGAAAATCACATAGACTCCTGCTCCACATCCAATCGAAAACAGGGTATTCAAGCTGCCCTCTCCCATAAATCCACCAAGAACCCAATGGTACATTCCATAGGCTGTTCCGGCACAAAGCAAACTTGCTGTGAGCGTTTTCCAGGATAGCCGCACAAAATGAATCGGAAAACCGGTAATTTTACGCAGCCATATCAGACTTAGGATGAGTATCGTAGCATAACAGGACACGGTACCTGCAGCTGCACCCTGTACATTGATCTGAGGTATCCCAATCGTCACCCAGTTGACTACAAATTTTAAAATCGCACCCAACAACATGAATTTCGGCGGAAGATCCGCCCGGCCCAGCGCCTGCAAAATTGCAAAAATTGGTGTTGCCAAGGCTAAAAAGATTAAGGATATTCCCTGCAGACTCAATACTGGTGCCGCAATTGCTACTTCTGCGGCACGCGTTGGATATAACAAAGTCAAAATCGGTTTTGCCATCGCCAATATGCCAAGGCTTGCAGGCATTGCAAATAAACAGGTCATTCGGATTACCGACTCAATATTTACTCGTGTGGAACGGCGATCATGTGCCGTCCATGCTGCCGTCACATTCGGCAAGGCACTTTTCCCAAATATCCCCGTAAATGCCGGTACCAGATTGAAAACGGAAAGCGCATATCCGCTATAAGATCCGAAAATAAAATTCGCTGCGCCTCCTGCTACTGCAATCTGCGTATCCGGAACCAATCCTCCAAATATTGCAGTCATTTGATCAGGATAGGTTCGAAAGGCATAGTCCAACCGGTTCATAATGGTAAAGGTATCAATAAACTGACCCACATTTACCACAATCGATCCGATCGAGATAGGTATGGCAATTTTTATCAGCCGTACCATCAAGACCCGTCCGCGCATCGGTTTGGGAGAATGCTGCAATTCTGCACTGGTAATCCCGTCCCCTTTTCTCTTATGCAGAATCACCAAATACACAGTGCCGACAAATGTGGAAATCGTTACACCCAATATTGCCGCTGCAGATGCATAAGGTGAAGCATACAGACGCATTTCCGCTTCTGTTGCTGCGGGATTCCCAAAGACTATGCCCGTTGTCTCAAACTGCTTGTTTGCCAATAGGAATACTCCGCCTGACAGCGACAAGCCAAAAACTAATTTTGCCAGTACCTCAATTACCTGTGAAACAGCCGTGGGAGTCATATTCCGCATACCCTCATAATACCCACGGTATGCGGACATCATACAACCAAATAAGATCGCAGGCGATATGGCCAGAACGCTCCATACGGCATTGCCGGAAGTTTTTGTTAAGTCTACATACAACTTACTGAAAATTGCCATCAGCAAAAATCCCAGCAGCCCCATAAAAAAGAACAACTTTACTGACAGGGAACGGATTTTTCGGATATCCTGATACCGATTACGAACCGATTGCTCTGCCACCATTTTGGCCACAGCAGCAGGCAACCCGGCTGTCGAAAAGGAATACACCATTACAAAAACACTGTAAGCAGTCTGATAGTATCCCATTCCTTCGCCATCCAGGATACTGCCCAACGGAATCCGAAATACTGCGCCGACCAACTTGACAATAATCATAGACGCAGCTAAAACGGATGCCCCCTGCAACAGGCTCTGACTCTTACGCTCCTGCAAACACAACACTCCTATGCTCTCTCAAAAATTCGGCTGTCAAATGTTTCTTATTCCGGTTTTGACTCCTCTTTTTCGCATTCACAGGTGCAGTCATTGCCCTCATTTTTACAACAACAGTCTTCTTTTGGTTCCTCACTATTACAACCACATTCGCATGTTTCTTCACCACAGCTGCAAGAATCCTCTTCCTCACAACAAACGGTTTCTTCCTCTGTTTTGGGCACAAACTTATTGCCGCATTTATTGCAGTAACATGCATCCTTGTCGTTCACTGCTCCGCAAGCTGGACAGACAACGGAATTTTTATACTCTGCAATCTGCACATTGATGTCCTGTAAGGAATCTTTCACATGGTCAATCTCGCTGATAATGGAGTCCATCAAATCCTTATTATCAAAATCCGATTTTACCATGGTATAAACTGCGTTACCAAGTTTTTCATATAAGCCCCGCAACTCAGACGCCAGCTGAACACTCTGATATTTCAGCTTCGAATACTCGACGGCTTTATCAGTGGCCTTTCCTGCTTTGTCCGCCAGATTTTTAGCGGAAGCAATCAAATCATCCAACACTCGATTCATCATAAATTCCTCCTTTAAGAACGGGAGTTTCCCGCTTTTTCATCTCCATTATATTCCATTTTCAGCGCTGATTCAAGGCAAAATTATGAATTCGCGCAAAAGGGAATCCTTTGGTACATATTTTGTCGAAATCGCCGGAAATTTCCTCATATTTTCCCGCATTTTCTCCATAATTTCCCGATTCGCTGTATCCTTCCACAGAGCATCCTGTGTAAGATTCAAAAAAATGTCACGATACACAAAAGGTTCATAATAATGCACGGAATCCAGCCAATAGTCTGCATCCAAACGAAATGGCCGAATATAATGATCTTCGCCACGTACAACATTTTTCCACATTGCCATGGTATCCGCTGGAGAGGTGGATCGGAAATTATAGTCGCGAATAATTCGCCGCACCAACCGCAGTTCTCGGGTACTAAAAAGCCGTTGTGAACCGTCAAAAAATTCCGTCTTAATGGAGATGTAAATTTTCAGTGCATTTTTGCAGAATTTTCGGCTGCATACCAACGGATTTAGCGCATGCAGACCTTCGATAATCACTGCTGTATGTTCATCCAGTTGGCATGGCTTAACATTCTCGCTTCGCCTACCATGCGCAAAATCGAATATCGGAAAATCACAGCTTCCATACGAAAATAGTTTTTCAAAACATGCATCCAAAAACTCCAAATCTACTAATTCGACCGTTTCCAAATCAGGGGAACCATCCTCTAATAAAGGAGCTGCTTCCCTTTCTTTGAAAAAATCATCCAGCGAAATCGAGAGAGAAAAAATTCCTCGTTTTTGCAACTCATGCTGGAGATTCAGCGAAGTGGTTGTTTTTCCGGAACTGCTCGGTCCCGCAAGAAGAATAACTTGATTTTGTGGAAATTTTTCACAAAACAAATCCGCAACCTGTTTTGCCTGCTCTCGATAATATGTTTCGGATCGTGCAGCCAAACCGGCCGGATCTGCAGCTTCCGCGATCAACTCGGAGAATTCTATTTGCTTTTTCCGATCACTTACCATCCTTTTCAACCTCCTCCAGAAGTTTGCGGATTTCCTCTTTCCTTGACAGTATATCAGAGAAACCTGAAATATATTCATAGGGATATTTATAATTAAAAACGCGATCAATATGCCCCGGACGAACAACCTTACTGACACCGCCCGCACCAACTGCTAGAATATGCTGCACCTCCTCCATGATATACACATTATATTGTCCGAAATGCCCTGGTTTGGCGTATCCAACATTCTCCAGATTTCCGATTGTATTCTTCTGACGATACAAATAATAAGGCGCATATCCATTCGCCGGAAGTGTCCGTCCAGCATGATCAACCATTTTCTGTACCAATGTATAATCTTCACTGCCATCCATTTCAGAATATAGGGCTGCTGCTCGTTTCACAGACAATGCGTGAACCGTGATATTTTCCGGATTTAATTCCATGGCTCGATCCAGTGATCGCTCAAATCCCGATAATGTATCCGTCGGCAATCCCGCTATGAAATCCATATTAATTGTATCAAAGCCAAATTCGCGTGCCAATTTATAACACTCTACAACCTCATTTGCCGTATGTTTTCGCCCAACAGCGCGCAATACATCGTCTTCAAACGTCTGAGGGTTGATACTTACCCGATTTGCACCAGCTTCTCGAATTACTTTGAGTTTTTCATAGGTAATCGTATCAGCACGTCCTGCTTCTATGGTATATTCCATTTGCGAATTCAATGTAAAGCTATTTGCTATACAGTTTGTAATCTCCCTTAATTGATCAGGTTCTAAAACCGTCGGTGTCCCTCCCCCTATATAGATGGATCGCAGCTGAAGCCCAAGATCACAGGCTATTTTTGCTGTAAACTCAATTTCCTTTACAACAGAATTTACATATGCTGGGATTAATTTTCTTGCCTTTGGCTGGTTGATGGAATGTGAAACAAATGAACAATAACTACACCGAGACGGACAATATGGAATAGAGATATATAAACTAAAATCTTTGGGGGAAATGTCAGCAAGAATTGGACGTTGATTCTCATAAATTTGAAAAGCCAATCCGGTTTTCTCTTCCGATACCAAAAAATCTTCTCGAAATTCGCGTTCTATTTCCCGTCTTGATTTGCCGTTCTCTTCGGCATATTGCATTCGTCTCACCGGGCGAATACCGGTCAAAATTCCCCACTTAGGGTGAACACCTGTCTTCTTCTCCAGCATGCGATACAGCAATCGCGCAAACTCTTCCTCGCACCGATTTTCATATCGTTCTCCTGCTGCCACGAAACTTTCTGCACGTTCCCTCACTTCCCCTTCTTTCAGATCCACCAAAAGATGGGCGCCATCTTCTTTTTCCAGCCGTGTGAAAGCAAGATAATCGTCCTCCTCCGGCGGACATTGCTCATATGCGAACTGAAAATGACGCAGCGGATAAAATAGCCGGGCAACATTTTCCATTTCATACTTAAATCGATTTCCATTAAATAAGATCGTCATAACTCATCTTTCCAAGATATGCATTATTCTTTCGTTCAAAATCCAATGTGCTCATTTGCTCATGACCAGGACAAATTCGATAATCTCCTTCCAAATCCGCCAATTTTTTTAATGACTGGCAAATTTCTGGATAACTTCCTCCATAAAGATCCGTTCGTCCAATGCTCTGACAAAATAACGTATCTCCTGTCAACAGAACATTATCCACCATATAGCACACCGACCCCTTGGTGTGACCAGGCGTATGGATTACAAAAAAATTTAATTCATCCAGAGGAATCCCATCTCCATCTTCTACCAAATGGTCATAAGAAGCTGTGACATGCTGCCCCATTAACCCCATGCCGCCGTTTTTAGCGGAATCTGATAGCATTTCCGCATCCTCCGCATGAATATATACCGGTATCTGGTACCGCTTCCGCAACTCCTCTACTGCGCCAATGTGGTCAAAATGCCCATGAGTCAAGAGTATCATTTTGGGGGTTAAATTTTTCTCAGTCAACGCGGATATAATCTTTTCGGCCTGTGCACCGGGATCTATCATTGCAGTGTTTCCGCTTTCTGAACTGACCAGATAACAGTTTGTTCCTATCGCCCCTACCTGCATCACATACAGCTGCATCTCAATCCTGCCCCTTCTTCTTCATCTGATCCGTATCCATCAAAATTGTGATTGGCCCGTTCGCCGTCATAGATATATCCATATGTGCCCCAAAACGGCCGCACTTCACGGGAATTCCGCATTCCCGCAGCTTTTCCATATACAATTCATATAAATCCTCGGCCAACGGCGGCTTGGCAGACCGTATAAACGAGGGTCGATGTCCTTTCCGGCAATCACCACCCAAGGTGAAATTCGATACCACCAGAGCCTCTCCCCCTATATCCTTCAATGAAAGGTTCAATTTGTCCTGTTCATCGGTAAAAACACGCAAATCTGCCGTTTTTCCCGCCAGATATTCACACAAATCCGGTGTATCCCCCTCCATTACCCCAATCAATATCAAGAATCCCTGCCCGATTTTTCCGAGAATTTCCCCCTCGGACGTAACACATGCTTCACGCACACGCTGGATTACTAATTTCATGTCATTCTCTCCTACTCTATTTGCCGGATCGTTCTACAGAAAGCACACCCGGCACCTTGTTCAGTTTTTGGATAATATTGCTTAAATGTTCCAACCCCTGTGTGCTGATCGTTGCCAAAATGTTCCGGTTTCCATTTTTTAATTCTCTGGCATTGAACTCATGAACCGGTACCCGCATATTGGCCAATGCTACACTGATATCTGCCAATACACTCGCATCACTCCGCGCCACAATATCCAATGTGGATCGAAAGCTGCTCTCTCGGTTGTCTGCCCAATGGACATGAATCCAACGATCCACTTGCGCTGGGTCATTCATAGATGCCGTAACATTGACGCAGTCGCGTTTGTGTACCGATACTCCATATCCACGTGTCACAAATCCGATAATATCGTCTCCGGGCAGCGGATTACAGCATTGCGCAAATTTTACCAAACAATTATCGATTCCCTCCACAATGACTCCGCTGCTACTCTTGCGGGAAGGTGTGGTTTTAATATTCCCTGCCGCCTGCTGTTCCGCTTGTGCTGCTTCTTGCAGCGCCTTTTGCTGACGGCTGTAATCGTCCTTGATCCGCGGCATAATTTTGGAGAGAAGGATCCCGCCATAGCCAATTGCCGCGTAAAAATCGTCTGCATTTTCCCGATGCTGCCGCTTGACCAGGCTATCTACCAACTTTTGATACTCTTCCCCTTCTAAATGGATCAGATTGCGCCGCAACTCCCGCTCAAATTCTGCCTTTCCTTCGGCAATATTTTCCTCCCGACGTTCCTTTTTAAACCAGGCACGGATTTTGTTGCGCGCTTCACTCGTTTTGGCAATCGATAGCCAGTTTCGATTCGGTGCACCTTCCGATTTGGATGTCAATATTTCCACAATCTGTCCGGTTTTCACCTGTGTATCCAATGGAACTAATCTGCCATCCACCTTGGCGCCGATCATTCTGTTTCCGACTGCTGTATGAATTGCATAAGCAAAATCAATGATTGTCGAACCAACCGGCAGACTTTTGACATCGCCTTTGGGCGTGAATACAAACACATCATCCACGGCAAGGTCGGTCTTGATATTTTTAACGATATCCTCCGCACCTTCCGCTTCCTGCTGATTCTCAATGATGTGCCGCACCCATGCCAAACGTTCTTCCAGCCGGTCTTTTCCCTGTATACCCGCTTTATATTTCCAGTGCGCTGCTATTCCGTATTCCGCCGTATAATGCATATCCCAGGTTCGGATCTGGATTTCAAACGGAATTCCTTCCTTGTCGATGACCGTTGTATGCAGCGATTGATACATATTCGGCTTGGGGGTGGAGATATAGTCCTTAAACCGATTGGGAATTGGACGGAACAAGTCATGGATAATTCCCAAAATATTATAGCATTCGATTACAGTATTCACGATGATCCGTACCGCATAAATGTCATACAGCTCTTCGAAGCTTTTCCCCATCATATAGACCTTGCGGTAGATGCCATAAATGCTTTTCACCCGTCCCTCGATATGGGTCTCCATGCCAAAATCTTTGAGCCGCCGGGAAATCCTGCCCTTGATTTCTTCAATGAATTTTTCGCGGTCTGCCTTTTTCAGCGCCAGCGTATTTTCAATTTCCTTATATCCAATGGGGTCCAGGTACCGCAGGGATAGATCTTCCAGTTCCTCTTTTACCCCCCGGATTCCCAACCGGTGAGCGATTGGCGCATATATTTCCATTGTCTCCAGCGAGATTTCCCGCTGTTTGCTCTCATTCTTAAATCCCAGTGTCCGCATATTATGGACACGATCTGCCAATTTAATGATGATTACCCGAATATCTTCGCTCATCGCCAGTAGCATTTTCCGCACATTTTCCGACTGCTTTTCCTCTTTGGTAGATAGCGGTATTTTCCGGATCTTGGTAACCCCATCCACCATCAGTGCCACATCATGCCCGAATTTCTTTTGAATCAGATCCAGCGTTATATCCGTATCCTCCACGACATCATGCAGAAGGGCCGCACATAGGCAATCCGTATCCATACCAAGTTCTACCAATATAACCGCTACGGACAGCGGATGCGTGATATACGGCTCTCCAGACTGCCGAAGCTGTCCCTCATGTGCCTGAGCTGCCAACTGGTATGCCTGCTCAATTTTTTCTTCTTCATATATTTTATCACTCTGCCGCATCGCCTGCTTCAAATCCTCATATGTGCTTGCCATATTCATTCCCCCTTTCCGCATGCTGCTGCATATTCTGCAATCTCCTCAAAATCACGGATTTTTCCAAATCCACTTTTCCCGTCTCCAACAGTTTGATAGAAGACAGATCCGCCGGTATCGAAATCAGCTTCATTTCACAAAATACATCCAATATGATCCGGTATTTACAATAATTCATGGTACCGGAAACTGCCGACAAATAAAATAAATCCAGATGTACTGCTGCACCGCCTCTCGATCGAAGCAATTTATAAAGCCAACGCAATTCCGTTATTGTTGGTACTGAAATTTCCACAATCCGAGATTCCACCGCTTCATTTCGGCGCAGTTTTTCATAATAATGATGCGCGTTATGAAATTTACTGTCCTGAAATCCGGAAGGTCGGATATCTTTTAACCGGATTGCTACGGATACCGAATCCCGAAAGGTATTCAGTTCCAAGTTTGCCAAGATATCCACAACTGAACCAATCGGATAAATAAACTGATCGGTACTCATCTTGAAATACAAGACATAGATACTCTTTCCTTCAAACTGCACTTTCAGTTTCAGATGACGATTTTCGCTCATGGGAATTATTTCCTCAATTCGGCAATTGCGCAATAAGAACAACGGCTGCGGGCAATGTTCCCCAAAAGGTTCCAATTGCTGTAAACACGAAATGTTTTGCAGAGTAATATCTGCCGCATGCAATTCTCGGTCAATTTTTTGACAAACTACCGGCATCTGATCGTGAAATTCCGCCGCATATGCATTGATTCGCTTTGTAAATACAGCAATATCGCTGGTACGCAGCGTCAATCCCGCTGCCATACTGTGTCCACCGTACTTGACCAATATATCGGAACAGGCGCTCAACGCCTTAAACAGCGAAAATCCTTCCACACTTCGGGCAGATCCCACCGCTGTATCCCCGTCAATTGACAAGATAATGTTCGGCTTTCCATATAATGTAATCAGCTTTGCCGATACAATTCCAACTACTCCATGATTCAGGCCCTCTGCTGCGACAACCAGCACTCGATTCAATAACAATTCCGGATTCCGACCGATCGCTTCCTGCACCTGCTTTAAAATCGCCTCTTCTTCGGCCTGCCGTGATAAATTTTTATGATTCAACTCCTCAGCCAAATCCGCCGCTTCTTCCGCATTTTCAGAAAGCAGCAGCTGCACTGCAAGCTTCGCACTTCCCATCCGTCCGGCCGCATTGATGCGGGGAGACAGCCCAAACGCAACTTTTTGTGAAGTAACCGGTTTACCAGCCATTCCAGCTGTTTCCAACAAAGCCTGCAGCCCCGCATTACTCGGATATTCCATCAATTCCAGACCCTTACACACCAGCCAGCGGTTCTCTCCCGTCAGCGGAACAATATCTCCTATCGTCCCGATTGCCGCCACAGCGCCAAATTCTTCCAGCGCCATTTCATATCCGCCTTCCATTGCAGCAATCAACTTGAATGCCACTCCTGCACCGCACAAATTGCGAAATGACCCGCCATAATCGGATCGATGCGGATTCACGACTGCGACTGCGCCCGGTAATTCTTTCCCTACCTGATGGTGATCTGTAATTACAACCTCCATTCCTAATTCGCCCGCATAGGCAACTTCTTCCAGTGCCGAAATCCCATTATCAACAGTCACCACCAGTGTCGTTCCTCTTGCCTGGATTTCTTCCAGTGCTGTCCGATTCAGACCATACCCCTCATCCAGACGTTCCGGTATATACCAATCCACATTTGCACCCATGGATTGCAGATACTGGTATAAAATTACTGTTGCCGTCACACCGTCACAGTCATAATCTCCATAAATCGTGATGCGTTCTCCCTCTGCCAATGCTTTCTCCAAACGCGCCACTGCCTGTGCCATATCGGGCAGTAGAAATGGATCTTCCGGTTCGTGATCTGTTTGAAAAAAGTCTTCTGCCTCTACTGGGGTGATACCCCGTGCAGTCAGAATGTCCGCTACAATTGCTGGCAAATCATATTCTCTTTGCAACAGCCTACTTTGCTGCGGATCGATCTTCGGGTAGTTCCATTTTGAAAACAACATTCCTTCTCCCAGCCTTCCTGTATGAAACCGGAAGGCCGATCATTCAGCTTCCGATAATATTTTATCTAAAATATTATTTTACCATGTTTTTCCCCGAAATTCAATAGTTATCCATTTCAACCCCCGAAAAACGCCCAAAAATCCCGTACTTTCAAAATATCCCCTGCCGCAGACATGCAACAGGGGATATGGTAAGACTATTATTCTGCACTGAGTGATGCATTTACTTGATTTGCCGTTTCGACATTCTTTTGATGTTCCGCGTAGGTGCTGGCAAAATAGAAGGTGCCAGTTTTATCCGTACAGAAAAAGTATGCATCACAGTTTTCATCCGGATACAATGCTGCTGTTATGGCCTCCAGCCCAGGATTACAAATCGGGCCGGCCGGAAGTCCATTGGTTTGATATGTATCATAACTTGCAGGATTTACCGCAGAATTGCCGTAACCAAGACCGGCCAGAATCTGCTGGTTCATATAATCCTTAGTCGGATTAGACTGCAGTTTGGGATAAACGGATGCATTTTGCAGCCGATTCCAGAATACTGCCGAAACTTTCGCCATATCCTCTGGCTTTGCTGCTTCCTTCTGGATCATCGATGCCAATGTCAGTGTTTCCACCAAGGTAAGCCCTTTGCTCTCCATTCTTTGCCGCAGGCTTTCATCCAGTCGGCTATCAAAATTGATCAGCATTTTCCGAATCACATTCTCCGGATCCTCATACCGGTAAAATTCATAGGTATCTGGGAAGAGGCACCCCTCCAACTGATAGTACAAATTCGGATTGCCACAAAATTCCTGGAAAATATCGGTTTGGGTCTGATAGCTATTAAGTGCCTTTAGAAAATCCTCTTTCCGACAAACGCCATTTTCTTCCAACAATTCTGCAATTTGTCCAGCGTTTTTCCCCTCTGAAATGGTTACTCGTACCGTTGTGCCATCTTTTACCGGATCCACCAGTTCCTTTTGGACACCAGCGGAAGTATATGCTGCCTCTGCAAATCCTCCCACATTCTCCCCTATCAGCGCACCGTCGGTATCAAAACGGTAATTGGTTCCATCAATTTGAATGATCCCCGTTTGCATAGCACCATTATTATTCAAAAAATACCGAGTTCCTCCTAATTCAAGCCAACCGGTTTGCATCACACCGCTCCCGTTACAGTAGTACCAATGACTGCCATCCCAGATCCAGCCGGTTTTCATGGCACCATCTGTGCCACAATAATACCAGCAATTTCCGTCCAAAATCCAACCGGTTTGCATGTCGCCCTGACTATTGAAGTGATACCAGCATCCGTTAATATTTTCCCAGCTATTCGTGCAATAACCTGTTCCATTATCTTTCTGATATCTCCATTGATTACCGGATTGCTGCCATCCTGCTAATGCCGCCGTACTCACGGAAACACCTGCGACCATTCCAGCCAACAAAGCAGCCGCAATTTTTTTTGAAAATTTCATAGTTAATTCACTCCTGTCCATCTTTGATCCGATCCAGCCATTGAATTGCTTCTGCTAATCCTTTTTCATCTGCGGAAAAATTTTGCTGCCGAATATCGGATTCTTCTGTTTTTTCCAGACAATTTGATCCAAACCACGCCACTGCACACAACCCATCTTCTGCCGGCTGTAGTCGATAGCGCAGTTTTCCGGCACTTCCACTGAATGAATTACCGGAATAAAAATAATGAAAATTCGGAATATCCTGCATTTTCTGCACCTCTTTTGTGAATATTTCTATTATAGCACATTCCATCCAAAATCACAAGTATCAGAAAAGTATCTGATTGCGATAATAGAAAACGGCTGCAATTCTGCATCCGGTTCATACAAAATTACAGCCATTCATTTTTACATTTTTTCGATTTCGGGATTAACCCTCATAATCGCTTTCATTTTCCCAGTTGTGCCAGACATTTTACAATATACTAATTCGCATAATTTGATAAAATTACAGATCCCCCCACCGATTGGTGAGGGGGATTTTTTATAGAATCGCCCCAGAGTTGTCCGTCTTGAGCATCTCTCC
>JBMNPH010000001.1:0-515416 GCA_050943495.1 Candidatus Merdivicinus sp. | reverse complement strand
TCGAACGTATTACAATTTATCCAGATCGCTCTATCTCAATTACTTTTTATTCGTCTTGAGGTAGGTTGTCGCAGTTATGCCAGACATTCTGGACATCATCATTATCTTCCAGTTTTTCCAAAAGAAGAGACATCTTTTTCATGGACTCTTCGTCAGTCAGGGATACATAGTTATCCGGAACCATCTGCACCTCTGCAGTTTCAAAAGAATATCCCTTTTCTTCCAAAGCTGATAGAACTGACGAAAAATCTGCAGGTGCACAGGTAATCTCTACCATGTCATCCTCCATCGAGAAATCTTCTGCGCCAGCATCCATTACATCTTCCATGACTTTATCTTCGTCATAATCGCCATCTTCATTATTAATCACAAAAACGCCTTTTTCCTGGAATCCAAAAGACACACATCCGGATGTACCCAGATTACCGCCGAATTTATCAAATACATGCCGGACATCTCCTGCAGTACGGTTTCGGTTGTCAGTAAGGCATTCCACAATGACCGCAACACCATTCGGACCATATCCTTCATAAACGATGGTTTCGTAGTTGTTTTTATCACCATCGCCCATTGCCTTCTTAATAATTCGGTCGATATTATCATTCGGGACATTGT
Source organism: Candidatus Merdivicinus sp. (assembly GCA_050943495.1). Lineage (GTDB taxonomy): Bacteria > Bacillota > Clostridia > Oscillospirales > Ruminococcaceae > Merdivicinus. Next base: position 514,801 of record JBMNPH010000001.1, on the reverse strand, counting down.
TGGCTTTTGCCTTTGCAATGAGGTCGCGGAGTTTTCCATTCACATTGGGGTCACCGCCGCCGCTTTTCACGGCCACTGCAATTTCACGGCCAATTTTGGTAAAAACCTTGGCTTTCGCACCATCTGTTTTTTCCTTTTTCCGCTTAATATTATTCCATTTGGAATGTCCTGACATATTCATCCTCCTCAGATTTGCTTATAGAATCTCCAATATTTCATTATAGCACAAATATATTTAAAATGCAAGTCTTCCCATGATTCGCAGACCTTTGGGATAGTGATTTTTCAAAATACCGCCATTCACCTTTCCGCCTCCCAGTGGAAATCCGTCCACCAGAACTGCACACCAGCCATCCGAAGCAGTTTCCGGAAGGATTGTCATTCCCTGCAAGTATTGTTCCACACGCGGGTCCCGAAGGGTTAAGCGTTCTGTATTGTTACAAAGCTGACCATACGCCATAAATAGATGATGACTTGGATCAAAACGTCCCTTTTTCATTGTTCCAACAAAAACTCCATTGCGAACGATCCGGAGCCCAAACGGATTCGGACATGCAGGAAGATAAACACGATCTCGATCCAGCAAAACAGGACGATCCGTTAACATGGGAAAATAACGTTGTGCAAAATCTTTCCACTCCGGACAATCCTTACTTTTGTCGGTTCTGTTTGCTGCATTGCAAAATGATTCTGCATGTCCTTTTTTCTGGAAACAGGCCATATAATGCCCTTCTCCGCCATGACAGGGCCAGATCCGACACACTTTGCCAACATCCAAAGACATATCTCCGCAGCGATTTTCTTCGCCGGGACTTCCATAAGAACTGCCCCATTCGAGCAATTCGAATTCGGGATGCCGCATTAAAAAACGCGCCGTTTGCTGTTCATCTTCTTCCGGTGAAAAAGTACAGGTGGAATAGACCAACAACCCTCCCGGCGCAGTTGCCACCGCAGCTGCGTCCAAAATTTCAGATCCCAGCGAGGCACATTGTTCTACCAATGCCAGAGAATGCTGTTCAGATGCAGCTTCCTCTTTCCGGAACATTCCCTCGCCGGAACAGGGGACATCTGCCAAAACACAATCAAAATATCCTGGAAATACTTCCGCAATCCGTTGAGGGTTTTCGTTCAAAATCAGCGCATTGGGCACACCCATCCGTTCCAGATTGCTTTCCAGAATTTTAGCACGCGCAGGTACATACTCATTGCTGACCAAAAGTCCCTCGCCCTGCAAAGCCGCAGCTAACTGACTGCTTTTGCCGCCCGGGGCTGCACAAAGGTCCAACACCTTTTTTCCGGGCGTTGCTTGCAGCCGGGAAGCCGGTGCAGAAGCAGAAGGTTCCTGTGAATAGAAAACACCAGCATGATGATAGGGATGCTTTCCGGGTTTTTCCGATCCTTCTGGCAATAGAAATCCTTCTTTACAAAAAGGAGAAGACTTTAAGGAAAGTCCACACAGATTCTGGAATTGTTCCGGCGTACAACGCAAACGATTCACAGTCAGGCCACGTGCGGGAGTTTCCGTTGCTGAGCAAAACAACGCTTCCAATCGCTGCCCCAGCAACGCTTTCTCACGTTCCCAAAAATATTCACAAGACAAAATCGCACCATCCTTCGTATATCTGCCAAAATTTCGGCGATACTATCACCAGCGGGGAATCATCTCCGTAAATCGAAAGGAGAAATTCAAATGAAAAATAATATGAAAAATCAGGAAAAAACCATGAAAACCAATCCCATGGCTCAAAACACCAAAAATACTACTTCCAAAACGGAAAATTGCGACCACCATTCCAATCCGACTGATTGTCGCTAACAACACAGGGGCCTCTTTAGGAGGCCCTTTTTCTTTTGCCTATTTCTGATGGTCCAACGGCAGAAATCCTTCTCCCATAACTTCCGAAGAATCCGCCGCAATCATAAAGGCATTCGGATCGACTTCATGCACAATTCGCTTTACGGGATAGTACTCGTTTCGTCGTAAGGCACACATCAGCACTTTCTGCATTCTGCGAGTATATCCTCCTTCGGCCTGAAAAAAAGTGACGCCCCGATCCAGTTCATTCATGATCCGTTTGGATATCTCCTCATTCTGGGCGGAAAAAATATAAACTAGTTTTCCGCGATCTCCGCCATAAATCACGGCGTCCATAATTTGGGTGCAAACAAAAATCGTAATAATTGCATACAATCCGGATTCCAAGCTCCCAAAAGCAAAAATCGAGGCAATGATAATCACAACATCACTGGCAAATGTCACCTTTCCCAACTGAAGATGCGGACGTCGCTGATTGACCATTTTAATCAGAATGTCTGTCCCTCCAGTGGAACCGGACCGCATAAAAACGATTCCGATTCCAAGCCCCCAGAGTACACCACCAAACAAGCAGGATAGCAATTTTTCACCCTGATAAATGGGAAAATGAGAGAGAATATAATCATAAAAAATAGTAAAACTGCCTACGGAAAGCAGAGTTTTCCACATAAAATCACGGCCGATAAACCGCCAGCCGATCAATAGCAGCGGAACATTAATTGCAGCAGTCAACATACCGACTGGAAGAGTGGTTAAATGGGAAATAATCAAGGCAATACCGCTGACACCGCCCGGAGCAATTTCACATGGTTCAATAAAGAAGTAAAGTCCTGCTGCAAAGATGAAGGTTCCCAGCAAGATCAAAACTGCATCTGCGGCAATGTCCAGATAATGGCGGCATTTTCCCATAGCTTCCTCCTATTCCACCCGATTTTTCCAAATCAGTTCAAACAATTCCAATTCTCGCGCATAATTGCCGGTTATATGAAGAAAACCAAACAGAGCTTCCAATCCGGTGGCGAAACGATATTCGGAAGGATTCGCATTTTTGGGAACATGAGAATGCGTATTTCGCCCCCGCTTTAAAATACGAAGTTCTTCCTCTGTTAGTATTCCATCCAGCAAAGACACTGCCTTTGCTTGGGAACGTGCGCACACCATCGCAACAGCTTTATAGTGCAGAACGGATACCGGCATACTCCCCTGTTCTGCCAACTTTTCTCGTACATGAAGTTCAAAGACAGCATCCCCCAGAAAAGCAAGTGTCAGCGGGCTTAATTGTTTTGCGTCAGCTATCTCCATCAAATGACCCCTTATCGAATAAAGTCAAACTGGAAGTCCAGAATATCGACGGTATCCCCTTCCTGGATTCCCATTTCCTCCAGCTTTGCTATAATGCCGCTGGATCGCAGCACACGCTGGAAATACTGCATGGACTCGTAATCTTCCGGATTTACCACCGAGAAAATTGGTTCCAGCCACGGTGCATCCACATAATAGACGCCGTTTTCCTTCCGGATCGTAAAGCTGCGGTCGGTCAATGGGGCGTTCGGATCGGGTGCTACAAATTCCGGTTCATAATGCTTAACCGGAGGCAATTCCTGCAATCTTTGAGCAGCATATTGAATGACTTCTCGAGTGCCCTGCGTAGTCGCTGCACTGATTTCAAAAAACGGCAGGCCTTTTTTCTCAATATATTCGCGGAATATCGAAATCTGTTCCGGTGTTGCCAAATCGCATTTGTTTGCCAGCACAATTTGCGGCTGTTCCGCAAGTTCCGCGCTGAAATTGGCCAACTCAAAGTTGATTTTTTCAAAATCCTCGATCGGGTCACGACCTTCAGATCCGGATACATCTACCAGATGCAGAATCAATCGACAACGTTCGACATGACGCAGAAAATCATGGCCAAGTCCGACGCCTTCACTCGCGCCTTCTACCAATCCGGGAATATCCGCCATCACAAATGATGTATCCTCGTCCATCCGAACGACTCCCAAAACAGGCTGCAATGTTGTAAAATGATAATTTGCAATTTTGGGACGAGCCGCACTAACCACAGAAATAAAGGTAGATTTTCCGACATTCGGAAAGCCAACTAATCCGACATCCGCCAGCAATTTTAACTCCATCAAGATTTCAAAGCATTCTCCGGGCAGTCCAGGCTTTGAAAAACGCGGAATTTGACGTGTCGCCGTTGCAAAATGCTGATTTCCGGCACCACCTTTTCCGCCATGTGCAAGAATCACCGGTTCATCCGTTGAAATATCTGCCATAATCTGGCCGGATTCTGCTTCCCGAATCACAGTCCCATACGGAACTCGAATAACTAAATCTTCTCCGCTTTTTCCCGAACAACGCCGCGTACCTCCAGGCTGTCCGTTCTGCGCTTCAAACTTATAACGGAACCGGAAATTCACCAGCGTATCCATACTACGGTCTGCTACAAAAACAACATTGCCGCCTCTTCCGCCGTCGCCGCCATCCGGTCCTCCATTGGCTACATATTTTTCCCGATGAAATGAAACCGCGCCGTTTCCACCATCACCGGCTTTAATCTTTATTTTTGCGCGATCAACAAACATGATACCCTGCCTTTCTCCCATATACGGGGACTTGCACGTCATTTCCGGCACGCAAACCTCGCTGGCTGCCCAGCAGGATTAGTATCTGCCGTATTTTTTCATTCTATACATGAAAAAACCCCAAGCATACTGCTCGGGGTTTCCTCTTATTGAGCAGCGTAAACGCTGACTTTTTTGCGATCACGGCCGAGACGCTCGAATTTTACAACGCCATCGATCAGAGCAAATAGGGTGTCATCGCTGCCGATTCCAACATTCTCACCGGGATGAATGTGGGTGCCGCGCTGCCGAACCAGAATGTTGCCAGCCAGAACTTTCTGACCATCTGCGCGTTTTGCGCCCAGACGCTTGGACTCGGAATCACGTCCGTTCTTAGTAGAACCAACACCTTTTTTATGAGCAAAGAACTGCATGCTAAGTTTTAACATCTTCTTACACCTCCAGATAACGGATTTTAATATTACGGGGATACATTTCCGCCAGCTGTTCCATATGCAATCGGAAAGAATCCAGCATGGCCTGAACAGCATCTGGCCGATCCCCTTCTGTTTGGATGCTGACTGCATTCCCCTCCACCTTAACGACAGCCGGGTATTTTAAAATTTCAGTAATTCCATTTGCAGTCAACTGTACTGCCGAGGAAACAGCGGCACAGACAATGTCTTTTCCGCTATTTGCATAACCGGCATGTCCAGAGACAATAAAACCGGCTACACGGCAATCCGCGCATTGAAACGCCGCCTCAATCATTGACTTAGGCGTTGATCGCTTCGATTCTCACCTGCGTATAAAGCTGTCTGTGACCGATTTTGCGCTGAGAACCTTTTTTGGGTTTGTAGGTCCAAACGGTAATCTTTTTGCCTTTGCCGGTCTTCAGCAAAGTTGCGGTAACGGATGCGCCGTCCACATAAGGAGTACCGATTTTGGTTCCATTCTCATCACCAACCAGAGCGACCTTATCAAAGGTTACAGAAGACTGTGCTTCGCCCTCAATTTTCTCGATGAAAACAACATCACCAGCCTGAACGCGGTACTGTTTTCCACCAGTTTCAATAATAGCAAACATTCTACTAGGCACCTGCCTTTTCTCTAAACTCGCTGCTTCCTAGGCGCGGCAAACCGACTTTATGCCCGGAACATGCGGCTCTTATAGTATAGCACACTATCCGGAAAGTTGTCAACGTCTTTTCTCGGAATTTGTAGAGAATTCGCCAGAATTTTCCGCTTAAAAATTGTTCAAATCTTCCTTTTCGATCTGACGTGCTGCAACATAAAATCTTCCGGCCTCGTCATAAGAATTTGTACAGGTTATCAGGATTAATAGACGCCCATTTGCTGTACTTTTCATCTCGTACAAAGATTTTTGACGTAAGTTTTGGCAAAATTCCTCTAAATCGCGTTCAGGATTCCCTGCAAAATCATAGATTCCCAATTCATCTGTTCCCGTGGAAGTTTCCAATACACTAAAAATTTGATAATATTCGATTCCTTCCGCTGTCTCTAACTCAATTATCGCATGATTCTGTTCAAATTCCGGATCCCGATATTGGAGAAGATCCGCAAACATGGTCCCACTCTTCATATTATGGCCAAATATATACAAGGGGGATTCTGGGACCGCCAAATCGCACTTAATATCTAAAAACGGAGTCCCACTCTCCGAGTATTTTCCTGCAAAATTGCGGCGCAGGTAATAGGTATTCTCCCCTGCTCTCTGCATCACCGGATAGCTGATTTTCGTGTCTGCTATCGAGATCCATCCCACACAATCCGGATTATCCAATGGATTTTCCTCTTCTGTTGTACTCTCCTGCGCCGAAACAGCAGGAAGATGATAGACCGGACGGTTGTTCTCAAGACGTTCAAAGGCCCGCTGTGCCTTACCGGAATTCCAATAATAGAATCCCAACATCAGCACGCAGGCCACGAATCCAAGAAGCGCCAGAGCAAGAATGATTTTACGAAGGTTGGTCATAAAACTTGCTCTCCTCAGGAATTATTTTGTATTCTTCTTTTTCCCAGTCAAAACAATAATTGCAATGACCGCACCAAAACAAATTACACCGCATCCAACAGCTGCAAGTGGGAAATCGTCACCAGTCTGCGGCAATTTTTCCTGATCAGGCAGTGGCTGCAAAGGTGTTTCGTTCTCATCGATTGTTTCGCCATCCTCACCGCCAGGACCGGGAATCGGAATTGCCTCTTCACCGCTCATTTCCGGATCTTCGGGAAAGCTAGTAAGCGGAACACTGGATTCTTCAATCTCCTCATCGCTTTCCTCATCACTTTCATCCGGATCGGTCGGAGGAACATACGGCAAATTCCAGCTGCCTTCCACGAGAATATCAATTCCTGCTAATAAATCCTGATAAGAGTCATCCATATCCGGACCATTGACATCAAGCACAATCGTTAGAGGCGCACCGTGCCCCTGATTGAGAATTCCTAAATCAATCGCACCATTTATTCCGCCAATAGTACCTTCATAGAGCTTGTTCTCACCATTATAAATGGTAGCCATTAAAAGCGGGGTACGGGAACCATCCGAATTAACTTTTCCATAAAGCAATTCGTCGATTTTGGCAAGTTTTTCGGCATCTGTCTCAGATTGCGCGGATTTCTCAATCCGAAGCGTTACACCGATATCCTCCCGGAAACGGTTGCGGACATAAATTTCCTGTTCCCGATGATCGCCGGGGAATAAATCCTGAAATTCCGGAAAAAGTCCAGCCTCATCGTCCTCGTCAAAAACGACCTGCTCATTCCGCGTAAAGGTGATTCCGACTTTCCCGTCTTCTGCGGATGCCGGAAGCGCAAACAGCGATGTGCTTAACGCTGCTGCCAGCACCCCGCTGAACAGGCGTTTCCAAATGCTTTTCACAGTCTGTCACCTCCGCCTTATGCTTCAACATCCGGTTCAACCGGATCGGTAGTTTCGATTTTTTCGAAGGTCTTGGTCTCCGCATCATAACGAACATTCCACTCATATTCCATCGCGCTATTGGCTGCCTGCACGGCAAAAGCCTGCACATCAATCTTGGCGGTCAATCCCTTATAATCATTATCGGTGAGGGCACCTTCATAATCCACATCGCTTAACGGCATAAAATAGAAACCATCCATCAATGGTACTGTTTTGCTGCCCGCTTTCAAGGGTTCTTTGTAATAATAGTATCCATCCAGATACTGCCAATTTTCGCTTACATTCAGCTTAATATTGTCGGTTGTCAGCGGTTCGCCGGGAAATGCTCCGGCACTGATCCATTCTTTTTTCACCTGCACGCGGACATAAGCATCCCCCGCGCTGGCATCCGATTCCACCCAAACTTCTTTTTCAATCAGTTTGTTGGGATTCGGCACAAGATTCTCCTGTTTTTCATACTCTTCGTGCAGAGTAATGGCGATTTTTCCGGTTGATACCTGATTGGTGTTGCGGCCGGAAATGGTTTCAAAGGCGAGTGTGCCGCCCATGGCAATCAGGGAACAAAGGATGACCGCTACTGCGACAAGCATCACTTTCCGTTTCATACTGTTTCTCCTTTTCTTCCGCAAGGATACAGGCCAGCGGCCATGGTTTCATTTCCGGTGCGGGAAGTCCCCCTCCCGCACCGAATTTCAGAATAATTTTTACTCTTTATCAAAAGTTGCTGCAAAAGCGGCTTTAGCGGCGTTTAATACATTTCCTTCATATTTGGACGCTTCGAAACCTTCCTCCTGAACGCCATATGCTTTCAGTACAATATCAAATCCACCGCTGATGCCCTCTAATTCATCATCCAGTTCATCTGCGATTTCAACCTTTGTAAACAAATCTTCTGTAGTACCTGCGGTCATAACTGTTTTATAGTAGTAATAGTCTCCTACTTTTTCCCAAGCATTGGTGTTATAATCGATTTTAATCGAATTATTGGCGAGCAAAGCATTTAATGCATCCTGCTGCTCAGAATTTTTAGCAGTAATATCTACATCAACACGAAGGTAACCATCCACACCTGTCAAAGTTACATCCGGGGTTTTCACAATATCACGGCCAGGAACAATATTTACTCCGTCCTCTGCATTCCATACTTCATTCAATGTAATGTCGAGATCACCTACTGTAAACACGTTCGTCTTTGTTTCGGATTCATCTGTAAAATAAGCCAAAGTGCCGGCAACTGCGGTTGCGCCGATTGCTGCACACAGGGAAGCTGCTACGATTACTTTTTTCAGGTTTTTCATGATATTTTACTCCTTCTATATGTATTTGTCAATATTTGTAATTCTAAACAAGAATTTAATTAAGAACGGGTGGGAAGGCCTGCTTCAACCTGAATCGCATCATACGCGCCTGTCCAATCCGTAAAACCTTCAGCCTGAACTGCATATCCTTTTACAATAATTTCGCCTGCAAAAGGATCATCAACATAATCAGCCTGATCATAATCAGCATTCAATTTTGCTTTGACAAAAAGAGAAAATTCCTGATCATTTGTGCTCTTCGATACTACTGTTTCCTGACGGTACACATAAGTGGTAGACTCCCCAGAAGTAGTTTTAGCCACATATTCCCAACTGCCATTTTTTCCTTCCAAAGTCCAATTTTCCGGAAGAACAACGTCATCGCCATCATTTACAATGGTGATAGAAGAGAAAAGATAGCAATCTACGCTATTAGCGTTTACAGTAATTTTAGGTGCTTTGTCAAAGGCAACGCCAGGAACAATTGTAAAGTCATATTTATCCGTAGAAGAATTATATGTTCCGCCGGTTTCCGAAATATCCAAGGTTACATTACCAACGGTAAAGGTATTTTTCACTTCATTGGTATTTGCAGTCAACCAAGCAAGAGATCCGCCGATAGCACAGGTGCCTACGAGTGCTGCTGCAGCAAGTGCGATTGCAATTTTCTTCTTTGTCATAATTATTTCCTCCTAAAATTTGTTGCTTTCCATTTTCTAAACTCGGATCCGTCCGAAATTTAATTCTCTTTAAAAGTAGGACTCATTTGATTCTCGCCGTTACCTACCTCAACCTTCCAACTATTTTCCACCGCTTCTTCGGGTTGATATTGAATCAACTGCGCAGAAACATCGAGTTCAAAGGTCAAACCATCTTGGGGATTAGCTGTACATTCATCAATCAAATTGGATGTCTGACCAGTCTTTGCTTCAACCGGATATTTATAATAAAAATATCCGCCATTATAGAACCAATCACTTGTATCGCCCCAATTAATGCTATAACCATTATAAGTTGTTTGCGTTAAATTGGTTGGTGCTTCTACTGGTTCATTCGCAATATTCCCATCTTCATCGAGAAATATGGGAGTTAACGCAACCCTGATATACGCATCCACTTCGCCAGTGTTTTTGATGAAGACATTCTTTTTTGTGGCACCCATCTCTTCAGAAATCTCGCCATCGGGATTTGCAAGGTCGAATGTATTGACGAGCGGTTCCGTTGCATCATGCAGCCAGGCTACCGTTCCGCCCACTCCAACCGCACAGATCAGAGCTGTCGAAAGAATCGCCGCCAGTAATTTTTTTCTGGAATTTGTTCTTTTTTTCATGATTTCACCTCCGAATCTGTCTTATCAGAGTGTTTTTTGTCGTGGGAATCCACCGCTCGCATAATATCCGGGAAGAACATTAGCAGAATCAGAATGATAAACCCACAGATTCCAACGATCATTCCTTGCCGCGAGGACAGGAAGTCTGCTACATAACCGAGATATGGAATCGTGAATACTGGCCGGCCCAGAAGGTTTTTATAGTAGACCGGCGCAGAATCCGGATTCTCATTGGCATCGCCTTTGGTGTAGAAATGCTCGTTTTCTGCGTCGATTTCTACTACCCGGTGGGTGGCGACAACCAGATCTTCATTCAGAACGAAGGTGATCGGGTCGCCCACCTCAATCTCCGAAGGATCAACCTTTTCTACATAAATCAGTGATCCAACATGGTAGGTCGGTTCCATACTACCGCTGAGCACTGAGTATGGCGTCAAACCAATCAATCGGACACCCACCAGCAATACTGCCAAACCAACCGCAATTACCACAAATACCGTGGTGATTGCATTATAAAGTATCTTTGCCGCTTGCTTCATTCCGGCACCTCATCAATGAAAGATATTCCGGATGGCATCTTCCCACGAAAGCCACTGATTGGTCTTGTTCCCATTTGTAAAGGTTACTTGCTTTTCAGCTGTTCCGCCCGAGAAGGTTGCTGTTACTGTACCTGTGCTAAGATCCATTTCATCCTCACCATTTGCACCAGTCACTTCAATTCCAGTGCAGTCATAACGCCATGACCACCCTTGCTCTTCCATGATCGTATATTCGCCTGGTTTCAAGCCGGTGAGTTTTACGGACCATTTTCCCTGACCGTTCTCGGTATCGCCAAGTGTAAACTGGGTCTGGAAGTTATCCGGGCCTGTCACCGTAAACCGGAAAGTTTCACCGGTAACATAACCGTTAGGTTCTGCTTTCGCAATCGTCAGGTCAAATTCACTCGGCAGATGCACTGTAAAATGTCGTCCTTCCAGATGATGAATTTCATCCGTTGAAAGCCCAGTCAGATTCCCCTCCTGCCCGCAGCTCGGGATAACGCCGAATTTTTTGATTGGATTGGCAAATGAACCGCTTGCCTGTACATCGCCATCTCCAACATTGCATATTACTGGTGTGCTAGAATCTCCGGTCAGTGTTAGGCTTATCTGGAAGTTCGCTGTCTCGCTAATGGTCCACATGCTGTCTGCTACGGTTACTTTACTGCTATCAGCGTCCATCACATGGAAATCCATCGCAACAGTCGGTACATCTCCAACCACATCACCGGATTCATGACTGGAATTGAAATCCTGCCATTGAATAGAATTCGAATTTGTCCAGTGAGCTTTCATCTGATCTGCATTCAGTTTCGCCGGGACATCCGTCTTGTAACTGTCTTGGAAGGTAAGCACCGGTTTTAGAACGTGAACCATTACTGATTGTGTAACTTGCACACCGTCCATACTGTTTTCAATATCCTGTTCAACGGGTTCTTCTGTAGGTTTGATTGTTACACTCACAGTATGTTCAGCACAATTTGTGAAATCTTCAGACCCACCTTTGCTCCACACAGGCGAACCAAACTCTACGAAATCATCCTGCCAATCAAATGTTGGAGTCTCATAGGAATTGTTTACCTCTGCTTTGTTGCCAAGATAAATTGTCTGGCTATTTGCCGTCATTTCGTACTCGATTGGCACATTTACAGACGGACGCGGGAAAGTTTCTACAAGCTCGTTTCCATGCTTATATACGCCAGAACTCTGCTCGTTCGTTGGAACTGCATTGCCTCCAATAAATCCTTCCCTTCGTTTTACATTGAAGGAAAGCACTACCTTTTTACCACGCCAATTTCCAGCTTCATCTCTGCCAACCATATTGGCAGCATAATCAAACCCAGAAAGTGAAACCGTTTTTGTTTCCTTACTATACACGGGTATCAGATTATGAGAAGTATCTTTTGTCCAAGTCGGGTCATTCCCCTGACCACCTGCACTCCAAACTTCTACTGTTACATTGGTCGCATTAAAGTCAGCAGGAAATTCAAAATAATCCGAAACCGTATCTTTCATTACCGTATCCTGTCCCAAATCAATGGACGGTTTGGTGATCTCCTGCGAAATATTTTCAAAAACTTTACTCAATTCCCCAGCATCTGCTGCTGATAAATAATATGATTTAGGAGGCGTATTCACGGAATTACCCAAATTTGTATACGAAGATGCATTTGGATAGTTCGAAGAAACTCCATGCATATATGCATTTTTTTGATCGCTAACATTATTGGTTTCATATGGTTCAGAGTTTTCCTCAAACGGTTTTGCCCCATCAAAAATGCCGATTGTATATACTGTGGCACCACCATCTTTGATTTTTTCTGCGTTGGAAATTGCACCATTTGCAACTGATGGACTGAATTGATTGGAAATAGTTGGCTCACCATCTGTAAACATTATGACAACCTGTTTTCGACCTTCTTCTGGCTCATTTTCCTCTAAAATTCTCATTGCCATTTCCATGCCCAAATCAGATCGGGTTGCACCATATGCAGCTAAAGAATTAACTGCTTTATCAATTATTGAATCAGTACAATTGCGTAACGCATTTTGATAATCAGTTTGTTCCAAATCATCATAAGCAACACCTATTTTTGAATCTGATCCATTTACAACTGTATTATCACCTGGTAGTGTCAATATTTCTGTATTATTACCATTACCAGATTCGGAAGCAAACCCTGCAATTGCAATACGATGATCAACATCATTTTCTTCCGCATCACTACGAACATTAGAAACAAAGTTATTCACAGATGCTTGCAATGCCTCTAACTTCGTTGTAACCTCTTCTCTGTATTCTTTGACGTAATAAGAATTTTTTATTCTTTCTGGTCCCCATCCTTCTTCAATTTGATGAGTGTTTCCATTTTCATCGACATACTCGATATATGTTTGCCAATGGGGAGCAACAGGAGGAATAAAACTACCCTCTATCCATTCTCGCCATACATTGACTTGATAATACTTTTCTACAGATGGATCCGGTTTGTAATACAACGGCCGATCAACCCAACCAATTGTATCATATGTTTTCCAGTATGTTAGAATCCAGACTCCTTTCCATAAAACATAGTCCGGAGCAACTTCTGTTGTAAACGGGTCTTCCATACTACCCGACTGGTCGAGTACCAGAACAATATCCAACGGAACGGATTCCTTTGAAGTTTCGATTGTTCCATCTACATAAGCTTCCATAGAAATGGTAATATTCTCACCATCTGTTGTAGTTGCTGTTTTGCTTGTATGAAGTCCTGGTTCATCCTTTTCCTCAACCGTTACAGATCGATTTAACGGCATTGAAAAAAGAGCAGATCTCGCACGCTGAATCATATTAATTGGCGATTCTTCCTTTACTAACGATTCAGGTGTTAAAACACTTTGGATTCCTTCCCGTGGATTTAAGTAAACATCGAGTTGGAAAAATTGATCTGCTGTCAGCATTCCATACAAAGTACCACGTTCTTCTTCCGTGATATCAGATTCCTCGTCAATCGATACAATCTGTTCTGCTTCCAGCGCCTGCACATAATCAACTAGCAGGGCATATTCTTCCGTTGTCATCGGGACATTTTCGTCAGGAATTTCCTCAACTGGCTGGCTGGGATCCACACCAAAGTCAGGGTCAATCGGATCTACGCCAAATCCGGGATCCACAGGATCAACTGGAAATTCCGAAGATTCTATGTTTTCCGATGATTCTGGCTCAGATACTACATCCGAAGGTTCCGAACTTTCTGACGATTCCGACACAGATACTACATCCGAAGATTCCGAGCTTTCCGATGATTCTGGCTCAGGTACTAGTTCTTCGGTATCTTCTGATTCAACAGTTACCTCATTTTCCGTATTCAATACCATTGTTCGATTCTGTACGAAGTTCTGAGAAAAAGTCATTTCCTGCCGGATATGTCGAACAGTAAAACCGCTTTCCAGATCTTCTTCCGTTATCTCGCTGGTTTCGACAGGTTCAGACGATTCTGGCACCTCGATGTTTTCTTCACTACTCTCAACAGCCTCGGAAGATTCCGAAACCTCACTGCTTTCTTCGCTACTTTCAACAGCCTCAGAAGATTCCGAAACCTCACTGCTTTCTTCGCTACTTTCAACAGCCTCAGAAGATTCCGAAACCTCACTGCTTTCTTCGCTACTTTCAACAGTCTCAGAAGATTCCGAAACCTCGTTTCCTCCAACACTATTTTCCACATCATTTTGTGTGGGAACAGATGACTCGCCACTGATTTCAGACACCAAAATTGCCTCCGGTGGCACAAGATCGTCAATATTTTCCGGAACTCTGTCAAGACCTAGTTCACGTAAATGATCCAACAGAGACTGTCCGGTTAAATATACATTCGGCTCTTCTGCCTGATCACTAGCGAAAACATGACTTGACAGGAGTGATGCCGCTGCGATACTGACACTCAGACAGATCGCTGTCAGTTTCTGCATCGGCCTGTGTTTTCTTGCGTACATACTGTTTCCTCCTTGATCTATCAAAATACGGAGCGGCTGCTCCTGCCATTTTGCATATTGGATTTAATTTACGAATATTATTATAGCACACACCGGTCACACGCCAGTCACAAAATGGTATTTTTTCCGGAAAATGGTTATGCTGTTTTGTACAAATCGTTAGTAACGTTTTTTACATACTAGTTTATTTCATTTCAAATATAAGACCAAACAAAAAAGTCACTCTTCTTTCGAAGAGTGACTTTTCTTATAATAAATATTGTTCCAATATAGCTGCTGCATCATGAATCAGCTTGGCACAAGGACGTTTCGCATAATATTCCGGAGTTCTTGCTTCTGGTTTCGGTTGATCGCTTCCTTCCGGAAGGCCTAACAAATCCCGGCATATATAACTGCCATGCTGCTCTGCAAAATCTTTTGCAAGTCGCTGAATTTCCGCATAAAGAGCTGCTTTTCGGTCACGATCATTTGGATCCGTTGAACCATGCATCATACCAAGTACAAGTGCTGACCCGGATATCGCACCGCAAATTTCCCGCAGACGTCCGACACCGCCACCCATTCCGGCGGTCAACAAAGTCGCTGTCTGCTCAGAAATGCCCATCTCCGGCGCAAAAGCCAGCACAACAGACTGACAGCAATTATATCCCTGCTCAAAATACTGCTGTGCTAATTCTGCTTTTCTCTTTTCCGTACTCATTCCTGCAGCATAGCCTCAAGGGTATCTGCAGCTGCATCCAGCCAATTCCCCTCAAACAGTTCCAAGGTGCCTTTATCACATGCTTTCGCGATCTTCGGATCAATTGGCAGACGACCTAAAACACGCAGTCCATACTGTCCAGCTGCCTCCTCCACATGGCTTTCACCATAGATGGAAAATGCTTTTCCGCAATCCGGGCATACGACATAACTCATATTCTCTACAACACCCAGAATCGGAATGTTCATCTGCTGGGCCATCCGCACCGCCTTTGTCACAATCATCGACACCAATTCCTGCGGAGAAGTCACAATAATGATGCCGTCTACCGGCAAGGACTGAAATACAGTCAGCGGAACATCTCCTGTTCCGGGAGGCATATCTACAAACATAAAGTCAACATCATTCCAGACAACATCTGTCCAGAACTGCTTCACTGTTCCCGCAATGACCGGACCACGCCATACAACCGGTGTCGTATCATCATCCAGCAGAAGATTAACCGACATTACTTCAATTCCCGTTTTGGTGTTGACCGGGAAAATTGCAGTTCCATCTCCCATAGCCCGCTCTTTCATGCCGAAAATCTTCGGAATGGACGGACCCGTTACGTCTGCATCCAAAATAGCACTCTGGTATCCGCGCCGCTGCATCAAAATCGACATCATCGAAGTTACTAGGCTTTTTCCTACTCCGCCTTTGCCGCTGACAACGCCGATTACTTTTTTAATACTGCTCAGCTCATGCGGTTTTTCCAGAAAACTGGTCGGTGTTCCCCCGTTCCGGGAAGGACAGTTTTCGCCGCATGTCTCGCAATTGTGCGTACATTCGCTCATTTAAACGCTTCCTCTCTCTTTCTTTTCCATGTTCCAAACAGCGTCGCTGTTTCACACCATTTTATTATATCATATTTGTATAAAATTGCAATCCATTCTGATCTATTTCCGCATATTTTTCAGCCGCTCTTTCAGTTTATCCAAAGCCTCTGAATAACGTGTGGAACTCAAGTGCGGAAATGCATAAATCAGACGACGAACCGAATGGCTTCGTTCCAGCCCCATCTCCAGGACTTTATGCTTCTGCTGTTCCAAAAATTCCCGGAAAGATCCTCCTTCCGGCAACCGGTATTTTTCCAGTAGTGCCTCCATTCCCTCGGTTTTCTCCTGAAGTTCCTCTTTGAGCTGTGCCATAATCGCTTCCTGTTTTTCGTGTAGTTCTGCAAAAATCCGACGGATTTCTTCCAGCTTTCCTTTCAAAATCAGAATCGAACGAACGGTTACAACCGTATCTGCACAGAAAATCCCCAAAATTCCAAGCGAAATCCAACCAATCCAGGATTTCGGGATCCAATCCACCAATGCGATCACACGAGGATGTAGGACAACCAGCATAAAAACGGATAACCCGCCAAACATCAGTGAATTAAGCAAACACACACGTCCGTTGATCTGGAAACGAAAATGGGAATAATCCCACCAGCGCATGTGAAACAGCTTTTCCATAATTACGGAGGTAATATATTCCAACACAGTCGTAACAACCATTCCGGACAGAAACAGGGACAACAGGTTATCTGAAACCGACTGAAGCAGTGCAATGACCAGAATCGCACCAAATCCGTAAATCGGACAAACTGGTCCGTTCAAGAAACCGCGGTTGACCAGTTTTCGCTGAATCACCGAACAATATACCGTTTCACATGCCCATCCCAGAATACTGTATATCACAAAGTACAAAAACCACTCACAAACTGTCTGCATACGTTTGTCCCCTACTCTGTTTTGGCATTCGCCAGCATCAATTTAATTCGGTTCTGCTGATTGACCGCACTCGCGCCCGGGTCATAATCAACTGCCACAATATTGGCATCCGGATTTTTTTCCTTAATTGCTCGAATCATCCCCTTTGCGACAATGTGATTCGGGAGACATCCGAACGGCTGGGTACAAATGATATTCTTAACACCCTGATGAATGAGTTCCGCCATTTCTGCAGTCAGCAGCCATCCCTCTCCCATTTTCACGCCATGTCCGATATACGGCTCAGACAGTGTCACTGTCGTCGAAAAAGGAGTCGGCGGTGCAAAAACTCCATGTTCACGAATTGCATCAATCATATCTTTCTGTTTTTTGAGCAGAAATTGATAAACGATATGGTTAGCCGCACTTTTCCAAAAATCTCCACCGTACAGCTTCCGATCTTCCATTCCGTTAAAGACGCAGTACATGCAGAAATCCAGCAATCCCGGAACGACAACTTCTGCACCTTCGGACAAAAGAAAGGCTTCC
The DNA here is from genome assembly GCA_050943495.1 of Candidatus Merdivicinus sp. Lineage (GTDB taxonomy): Bacteria > Bacillota > Clostridia > Oscillospirales > Ruminococcaceae > Merdivicinus. Next base: position 497,347 of record JBMNPH010000001.1, on the reverse strand, counting down.
AAATTGTTGTTGCCGAGCGGTGAATATTTGACATAAATTTCTCCGACAATTCCCACTTTTGGCTTTTTCTGATCTGATTTTGGAATTTTTGCAAAGTCATCGAGAATCTCTCGATAAAAGCGTTTGATATGACTGTATCGGACGATTTTAGTCTTAGCAAAATCCTCCAGAAGCTTTTTCTCCCAACGGTCAACCGCCGCTTGGGTATCTCCCGAATGCAGCTCATACGGGCGGCACTGATTGGACAGTAGGGTCAGAAAATCTCCCAACAGAACCGCATATACCATCTGAATCAGTATCGGCACCGTAATCTGAAATCCTGGATTCTTTTCCAATCCCGCAAAGGTCAGCGATACGACCGGAATATTGCCGTAACCGCTCTTTTGCAACGCCTTTCGCAGCAGATGAATATAGTTTGAAGCGCGGCATCCTCCGCCGGTCTGGGTAATCAGCAGCGCCACCTTGTCCAGATCATATTTCCCGCTCTCCAATGCGTCAATCATCTGCCCGATGACAAGCAGTGCCGGATAACAGGTGTCATTGTGAACATTGCGCAATCCCTCATTGATGACGGATTGGCTCTCATTTGACAGAATTTCGGTTTTGTAGCCATGCTGATTAAAAATCTGCGACATCAGCCGGAAATGGATCGGCAGCATCGTCGGAATCAAAATCGTATGGGTCTGCCGCATTTCTTTGGTAAAAATAACTCGTTCCATCGTAGGGTTAACTCCTTTCCGCAGCGGCATCCCGCTCATCCATTGCGCCAAGCAGGCTGCGGAGTCGGATCTTCACCGCACCCAGATTGTTGATTTCATCAATTTTCAGCTGTGTATAAAACTTTCCGCCGTCCTCCAGAATGGATCGCACCTCATCTGTTGTAATGGCGTCAATGCCGCATCCAAATGAAACCAGCTGGATCAACTCCATATTCTTTTGAGTTGTCACAAATTTCGCAGCATTATAAAGACGGGCATGGTAAGTCCACTGATTGAGCACATGTACTTTCTGTGGTTCTACCATATCGGAAACGGCATCTTCAGTCACAACGGCCATACCGAGGGAGGTCAGCAGTCGGTCAATTCCGTGGTTGATCTCCGGGTCAATATGATATGGCCGCCCTGCCAATACTGCAATCCGGCGGTTATTTTGCTCTGCCCAATCCAAAATCCGTTTTCCTTCTGCCTTCACTGCATTCCGCCACTCCGCGTAAGCCGCATATGCCGCCGTTGAAGCCTTTTTGATTTCCTTGGCTGTAATGTCCGGAAACTGCTCACCAAAATATTCCGCAGCCTTTTTTACAAAGTCCTTTTCCCGGTGCAGCCCGAAATACGGATACAGGAACCGCGTTTCCTGTAAACGGGTCACGTTGGATTTCAGCAATTCTGGATAATAGGCAACAACCGGACAGTTATAGTGGTTATCGCCCTTTTTCTCATCAAAATTGTATGCCAGACAGGGATAAAAAATCACCGGGACATGCTCTTCCAGCAGATACTCGATATGCCCATGCACCATTTTGGCTGGATAGCACACCGTATCCGAGGGAATGGTGTAGCGGCCTTTTGCATACAGGTCCAGTGTCGAAATCGGAGAAACGACCACCTCAAATCCAAGTTCTGTAAAGAAGGTAAACCAAAATGGCAAATTCTCATACATATTCAGTGCAAGCGGTATTCCGATTTTCCCACGTTTTCCCGCAATCGGCTTGAGGCTGCGAATACGTTCGAGTTTCCATTCCACCATATTCGGCAGCTTCTCCCCTTTTTTCATGCCAAGAGGACGCTCACATTTGTTGCCGGATATAAATTTCTTGCCGTTAGCAAATGTGTTTACCGTCAACGCACAGTGATTTGTACAGAGTCCGCAGTTCACCGATCGAGCTGTATGGGTAAAGTTTTTCAATTCTTCCAAATTGAATAGAGTAGATTGCGACAAATGCAGATTTTTCGCATACAAAGCGGCACCATACGCGCCCATTAAACCGGCAATATTGGGGCGGATTACTTCGCCGCCAATTTCCCGTTCAAAGCTGCGTAACACTGCGTCATTCAAAAATGTTCCACCTTGTACCACAATGTGACTGCCTAATTCGCTGGCAGAATGGGCGCGGATAACCTTATAGATCGCATTCTTAACGACGCTCATCGAAAGGCCCGCACTAATATCTTCAATTCCGGCGCCATCCTTCTGTGCCTGCTTCACGGAGGAATTCATAAAAACTGTGCACCGGGATCCGAGATCGACCGGATTACGGGCAAATAATCCTTTTTTCGCAAAGTCTGCAATTTCACAGCCCATCGAACGCGCAAAGGTCTCCACAAAGGATCCACATCCAGATGAACAAGCTTCATTCAGCATAATGCTATCAATCGAATGATTCCGTACCCGGAAGCATTTGATATCCTGACCACCAATATCCAAGATAAAATCGACTTTTGGCTCAAAAAAGCGTGCTGCCTGAAAATGTGCCATCGTTTCAACAAGTCCTGCATCGACCGAAAAGGCATTCTGAATCAATTCTTCGCCGTAACCAGTTGCGGCACTTCCACAAATCTGCACCCGATCTCCGCAGAGAGTTCGGATCCGGATAAGCTGATCCCGGATGATCTGAACCGGATTTCCTCGATTAGATCCGTAATATTGATACAGCAGATCTCCATTTTCGGCGATCAAGGCAACTTTGGTTGTCGTCGATCCGCTGTCAATTCCCAAATATGCCTTTCCAGTATATTTTTCCAAATCTTTTTCGGGTATGGAAGCACGGTTATGCCGCGCCAAAAATGACTCATATTCCGCCTCATTTTCAAATAACGGCTGCAAATGCCGGCTTGCCGACAAATCTGTCTTTGCTGTTTCGATCCTTCGCAGCAATTCCTCCAAAGTAAACCGGCTTCCGGAACTTTCTGCATAAACCGCCGTTCCGAGTGCAACTGAAAACTGCCCCAAATCCGGAAACAGCGCATCTTCGGGTGTCAGATGCAGCGTTTCTGTAAACCGCTTTTGTAGCTCAGTAAAGAAATGCAGCGGTCCACCCAAAAATGCCACTCGACCTTTGATTTCACGGCCTTGCGCCAGTCCTGTAATTGTTTGATCGACAACTGCTTGGAAAATACTGGCCGCAATATCTTCTTTGCGTGCACCTTGATTCAGTAACGGCTGAATATCTGATTTTGCAAATACGCCGCATCGGGATGCAATCGGATAAATTTTCTCATGGCGGGAAGCCAACTGATCCAATTGTTCCGGTGTCACATCCAAAAGAGAGGCCATCTGATCGATAAATGCGCCGGTGCCGCCTGCACATGTCCCGTTCATTCGTTCTTCTACGCCGCCGGTTAAAAAGAGGATTTTCGCATCTTCACCGCCCAGCTCAATAACAATATCCACGCGGTCAGAGAAAAATGTGACCGCTTTACTGGTTGCATACACTTCCTGGACAAATTCAATTCCCGCTGCTTTTGCCAGTCCAAAACCCGCAGATCCCGACAATGCGACAGCAAACTCCTCTTCCCCGATAATTCGTGAAGCATTTTTCAAAATTTCCGCTGTTTTCTGCCGGACCTGTGAAAAATGCCGCTCGTAATGCTTAAATAATAACTCCTCATCCTGCATTACTACAACCTTGACCGTTGTCGATCCGATATCAATTCCCACTCGCAGCATGTGTATCCTCCCCGGCTCTATGTTCAGACGGCATGACCATTCCATTCAGAAGCATTCCCAGCATTTGATGATATTCTTCTCGAAATTCCTGAAGGGCCTTTTCCGTAATTTCTTGACGCCAATGTATCTTTTGCATATATTTTTTCTGGATTTGATCTGTCGCATTCAAAATTAAATCCAACGCCACTTCCCGATCCACTTCCGGGCGCAGCGCACAATGATTCAAAAAACAGCGAAAGCGTTCTGCTTTATGTGATATCAGCTTTTCCCGCAATTTCTCACGTTCTGAATCTTCCCCTTTTCCAACATTCCAGAGCAAATCCCCTATTATTGAATAATGTTCGAAATGCTCGGCAAAAAAATTCATCTGCCTTCGACAAAATTCTTGGATATCCGGTGCAGCATACAGCCGTTCCCGTGGCAGATAGCTTGCCTGTTCCATATCCTTTACACATTGTTCCAATACTTCTTCATATAAAGTCTGCTTATTTTTATAATAATGGAACAACAATCCTTTTGATATTGCTGCCTGTTGGCAAATTCGATTGGTCGATGCAGCGGCATAACCTTTTGTAGCGAATTCCGTTATAGCAGCATCCATTATCTTCTGCCGGCTATCTGCCTTCATCATAGTATATCAAAATGCCTCCAATTGTTTTAAATTGCTAACTTTATTTTTCTCATGTGCTTCTCATGTTTCTTATTATAACACACATTGACCAGCTGGTCTATCTGCACTCTTCACAAAGCTTCTAAAGTCATTCGCATATTTTTTCTCTTTTCAACAATTTTCGACAATTAAGTTTTCAAAGCCTCAAAATTCAGGCGTTCCGAATGAATCTCCTAGAAAAACAAAAAGACCCGGAGCATGTCTTACTCCCGGTCGAATCTGGTTGGGGTGGAAGGATTTGAACCCTCGGAATGTCAGAGCCAGAATCTGATGCCTTACCCCTTGGCGACACCCCAATATCTTTTTTCTTATTCAATTATTTATTTCAAAACTGGCAAAAAAATATTTGGGTTTTGGTTCATCCCGGTCACCCGGAACGAACCACCCAAATAACTTGGTTGGGGTGGAAGGATTTGAACCCTCGGAATGTCAGAGCCAGAATCTGATGCCTTACCCCTTGGCGACACCCCAATATGAACTTGGTTGGGCTAGATGGATTCGAACCATCGGAATGCAGGAGTCAAAGTCCTGTGCCTTACCACTTGGCGATAGCCCAGTGTAATAGTGGGGTGGATAGTGGGATTCGAACCCACGGCCTTCAGAGCCACAATCTGACGCGCTAACCAACTGCGCTATACCCACCATATTGTTGGCGCGCCCATCAGGACTCGAACCTGAGACCTACTGCTTAGAAGGCAGTTGCTCTATCCAGCTGAGCTATGAGCGCATAACCGAAACGGTTGGAGCGAGTGATGGGAATCGAACCCACGTAGCCAGCTTGGAAGGCTGGAATTCTACCATTGAACTACACCCGCAAGAGAAAACACAGAACTTTATTTCCTTCATGTTGCAATCTTTTGTATCAGCAACGTATGTTATTATAGCATACTGCCTTTTGTTTGTCAACACCTTTTTTCAAATTTTTTCAATTTTTTTTGGAACAATTTTCGGGCCTTCTTCCAAAGTAGAAAAAGGCCCGAAATTCCTTACTTTTTACGCATTCTGATTCTTCTGCGCACGCTTTCTTTCCAGCAACAAGTTGATCCGATGCACTGGATTCAAAAGGTTGCTGATCGACTGATCGTGATTCAGATTGTCCACAATATATGCGATATACTTGGACAGATCTACAGAAGTATACCATTCTCTTTGCAGCAATTCCGGAGTCCGATAAATCAGATTTGTTGTAAACACATGGGAGATATCCCCTGCTGCATATGCCGCATCAAATTTGCTCAGCCCTTCGCAGAACAGACCAAATGTTGCAAATACAAAGATACGACGAGCCCCCATTTTTTTGAGCTTGGCTGCAATTTCCAGAACCGATTCTCCCGAAGAAATCATGTCATCCGCAATGATCAGATCTTTACCGGCTACATTATCTCCCAGGAATTCATGCGCTACGATCGGATTCCGGCCGTTTACAATCACCGAATAATCGCGTCTCTTGTAGAACATACCCAGATCCACGCCCAATACGGACGAATAGTACATACAACGGGACATGCCGCCTTCATCCGGAGAAATCATCATCAGATGTTCTCGGTCAAACTCAATATCCGGAATGGTATTTACCATTGCTTTCAGGAACTGATAGGTGGGCTGCACATTCTCAAATCCCTTCAGCGGGATTGCGTTCTGGACACGTGCATCATGAGCATCAAAGGTAATCAGATTATCCACGCCCATATCTGCCAATTCCTGCAGGCACAGGGCACAGTCAAGAGATTCCCGCGATGTCCGGCGGTGCTGTCTGCCCTCATACAGCATGGGCATAATCACATTGATCCGGCGCGCCTTGCCGCTGACTGCTGCAATGACACGTTTCAAATCCTGATAATGATCGTCCGGACTCATCGGCACTTCCATACCGTACATTTTGTAAGTAACACCATAATTGAACACATCCGTCAGAATATAGAGGTCGTGTCCACGGACAGATTCTTTCAGCGTACCTTTTGCTTCACCGGTACCAAAACGCGGACATTCTGCCCGGAGTTGATAGGTATCCCGACAATAGCCGATAAAATCTGCATCATTCATAAATTCGCCGTGCCGCTGGGAACGCCAGTCCACCAAGTAATTATCCACTTTTGTGGTAATTTCCTCGCAGCCTTTCATTCCAACCAGACTCATCATACCTACTGGGATCGAAATCTCATGGATTTGTTCCTGCACAGTAAATTCCTCCTAATTTTACGTAATCAGAACATCAAATTGACCGAATTCGGCCATATATTTTTATTATACTGGGTTTCGACATATTTTGCAAATAATTTGCCGTAGGAATTTCACCAGAGTTTTGATCTGCTTTTGGGCATTTTGTCCTATTTCTCCCCATGCAGCCATTCAGAACAATGGTCTGCCATATCCTGCATTTCCTGGAAAAGGCGTGATACATGATAGCCGTCACATGTCGCATGATGTACCTGCGCCGTCACTGGCAAAAGCCAATTTCCATTCTGTTCTGTATATTTTCCCAATGTAAAAATCGGCAGCAGATAATTCCCGCCATCAAATAAATCCAGATGGAAATCCGTATAATTTGCCCACGGAATACTGGAAACATTCAAAATATGGGGCGGAGTATCCGGTTTCGCCTCAAAGGAAAGATTGCTGCCGTACTGACTGCGATCTTTCTGAAAATTGCGATAAAAAGCCGCAAAATCTTCTTCGTATTCCGTCCAGATCGAAGAAAATGTCTCGGTTTCCGGATGAAAAATCGTATATGAGGGGCAAAGAGATTCCCAATATCCCAATCTCCCCTCCCCATCCAAGCTGCACCGAAATTCAGGATGCCGGTTCACAATATGCGAAAGCATATAAATTTCCGCTGCATAAAAGGACACGTTCTCTTGCCGAGCGCGCTGAATCAGATTCCCAACCTCAATGGAAACAGTCATGCCATATCCGCAGCGCACACGCTTGCTGTAATGTTCAAAATGTTCCCGTCGGGGATAAGTGTCCATATCTATTGGTAACCATTTCATTTCAGATCCTCCAAAATCTCTGCATAGCTTTCAATAAAGCGATCCGATTCTTTTCGCATTCCCGCGATTTCCTCCGGATCAGCCGTGCGGTCCATCACACCAATTACCGGAAAACCGGCATGTTTTGCCGTCCGAACACAATACAGTGCATCCTCCATAACCAGCGTTTCCGCAACCGGATACCCCAGCTTTTCCGCTGCCCGCAGATAAATATCCGGTTTATCCTTGCCTGCCCCGACATCATCGCAGCACAGCAGAAATTCAAAGTATTTCATCAAATCCAACCGTTCCAGCACCGGAATGGCGACATCCGAGCGCGTTGCGGTTGCTACGCACATCCGCTCTCCTTTTTCCTGCATTTTTTTCAGGAATTCCGGTACCCCATCCAATGGCTTCACCTTTTCATAATAAGGCTTAATGGCCGCATAATAGGTATTGACATAATCCTGTCGGTTTTGGAATGTCATTCCGTACTCTGCAAAAATCCGAATAATCTGTTCATTACTCATCCGGTAAATCCGGCGGTCAAAATCTGCCTCCCGTGGCTCTTTTCCAAAATATTTTAAACAAATGGATCCGATCCGCCGCCAATAAATCATACTGTCGAGCAGCGTCCCATCCATGTCGAAGATAATTCCCTTCCAATCCATTGAGATACTCCTTTGCTTTGATTTCATTCTTTAGTATAGCATGCTGCAAAGTCAAGGTCAATTTCAATCCCGTATAAAATTCCAAAATTCGGGTAATCTGTATATAAAATCTTGGAAAGGATGATTGTATGCAAATTACTCGGCAAACCTTTCTCCGTGCTCTAGCCGCTGTTACGGCAAATATCCTCACAGTCGTTGCCGTATGCTTTTTCTACGGTATCCCGACCACTCAAACCTTATCCAAAGTCGGTTCCCGCGGAAATGAAGTCAAGGCGATTCAGCAGGAACTCAAAGACCGCGGACTTTACAATGGAAATGTAGATGGAATTTTCGGATCCCAAACCGAGGCCGCTGTCAAACGTTTTCAGAAACAGCAAGGACTAGCTGTTGATGGGATTGCAGGCCCTCAGACTCTCAAAAAGTTGGGAATTACTGTCGGCAGTATCCCCCAGGCAAATGAGGCAAATGTCAATCTTCTCGCCCGGATCATTTCTGCCGAAGCGCGTGGCGAACCGTATGAAGGTCAGGTAGCAGTTGGTGCAGTTGTACTCAACCGAATCGAACATCCCTCCTTCCCGGATACACTTTCCGGTGTTATCTATCAACCCGGTGCCTTTACTGCCATTACGGACGGCCAGTTTAATGAACCGGTTGCTGATTCCGCATATCGTGCGGCGCGTGATGCCTTAAACGGAACAGATCCCTCCGGCGGTGCGATTTACTACTACAATCCCGATAAAACCGACAATCAATGGATCCGTACCCGTCCTGTCATCAAACGGATCGGAGCCCATCTGTTCTGTTCCTAATCATAAAAAAACCGTCCGGTAGGCAACACCGGACGGCAGGATCAAGATAAGAGGTCATGCAACTTTAAATTATTTGCTTTCAATCGAAAGCTCAGACATCGCAATGGCGCGTGTATGCTTGATTTCATCCCAAACAGTCGTGCGTTTAAACAGGCACACCAGATTGATCGGAATCCAGCTCATAACAAAAACCCAGTAATGCAGTGCCGCTTTCCAAAGTTTCCAGTTCCACTTTTTCTCCAGGATTAGCGTAATCAGCGATGATCCGGTTGTCAACAGGAAAGAAAAGCCAATCGGCGAAAACAGTTTCCAGAAAACTTCGGTCTGGGGAAAGAGATCAATCTGGAGATAAAACAGCGCCATGACTGCACTGATTACCATCGAAAGGAAGCATACTACCTGCATCACCGGTGCTAAGAAAAAGATCATCTGATCCGTCGCGAGCCGGCTATGGCAGGTAAGCGAACGTTTCACAAGTGCAGGCAGATACCTTGCACAACCTTGCAGAAGTCCGGTTGACCAGCGTTTGCGCTGTTTCCATGACTGGGCAAAGGTCAGCGGCTGCTCGTCATAGATGTGTGCTTCCGGAACCCACTCGACCTTAACATCCCGCAGAACACACTGCGTTGTAAATTCAATATCTTCGGTCATGGTATATGTATGGAATCCGCCCATTTCCCGGATCAGATCCGCGCTCACCATAAAGCCGCTGCCGTTGATCATGGCGGTCATTCCGATATTCGAGCGGGAACGGTTATAGAACCGATTAATCATCCAGTAATAAATGGAGTAGCTTCCTGACATCGCAGTATCGTAGGGATTTTTGCTGTCCCGATAAGCCTGGCCTGCCTTTGCACCGCTGCAAAGCGCATCATTCATCGCATTCAGGAAACCGGGATCCACCAGATTGTCCGCATCAAAGACACAAAAAGCATCATACTGTTTCACTCCGGCAAGAAGATGGTCAAATGCAAAGGTCAATACCTCGCCTTTGGATTTGACCGGAACCGTACATTCCAGTATTTTCGCACCTGCACGCCGCGCAGCACCAGCGGTATCATCCGTACAGTTATTGGGAATCACATAAATGTCGTACAAATCCGATGGATAGTCCTGCTCTTTTAGCGTCTGCACCAGATTGCCGATCACACATTCCTCATTCCGTGCTGCAATCAGCATCGCAAAGCGTTTCTTCACAGCAGCGGGAGCGAATTTCTTCTCCTTTTTTAACCCTGCGAGAGCAACCAATAAATTATAGCCTGCGTAGAGAGTAAATACAAAGCTAAATCCCCACGCCATCGCGGCCAACAGTGACAACATCATTTTCATAAGGATTTCCTCCTGTCTGTTGAGCTTTCATGGTCGTTTCGAATAAGAAAACGAAGCAGAATTTCTTTCCCCTTCAAAAATTCTCATTTTCTTTTCCTGCAACCAGAGTACCCCATTTTTCTCAAGAAACAGGCAAGATCTCCTTAATTTTCCCTTAAGTTCTTATTTTATTCCTGATATCCGCCCCGCATCGGCGATACCGCCTGCCGCGTAAACCGGCTCAGTACACCGGTTTGATATTTGGACGGACGCGTTTGCCATTTTTCACGCCGCTGCCGAAGAATTTCTTCTATCTCCTCCGGTGTTCTGGGTTCCCCTTGGATCCCGACAATCGCAAGCTTCCGTTCCGGAATATCCAATTCGATCAAATCCCCCTCTTCCACCAGAGCAATCGGACCGCCGGACGCTGCTTCCGGACTGACATGACCGATAGCAGGGCCTTTGGAAGCGCCTGAAAAACGCCCATCTGTAATCAGCGCAATACTTTTCGCCAATTCCGGGTCAGAGGAAATTGCTTCCGTTGTATAAAACATCTCTGGCATGCCGCTTCCTCGCGGGCCTTCATATCGAATGAAGACTGCTTCGCCGGGGTGGATCTTTTTCTGCAATACTGCTGCGATCGCTTCTTCCTCACTGTCGAACGGACGAGCCTTCAAAACAGCATGGAACATTTCGCGAGGCACTGCCGTATGCTTAACTACCGCACCGTCTGGAGCCAGATTTCCGCGCAGAATGGCAATGGCGCCGTCCATCCCGATTGCATCGTCATACTCACGGATGACGTCAGTCCGCCGGATTCCCCACGGCTTTAAATACTGCTCACACCGCTCGTAAAAGCCATTCTCGCGCAATTCATCCAGGTTCTCACCCAACGTCTTTCCGGTAACGGTCATGACATCCAAATGTAGGGCAGAACGGATTTCCTCCATAATGCGCGGCACACCGCCTGCATAATAAAAGAACTGAGCAGGCCAACGTCCAGCAGGACGAATATCCAGCAGGTAATGCGCACGGCGATGCAAACGGTCAAAATCCTCTCCGGTCAATTCCACGCCGAATTCATGTGCGATTGCCGGAAGATGCAGCAGACTGTTGGTTGATCCTGAGATGGCGGCATGCACTATAATTGCATTTTCAAAGCTTTCCCTCGTCACAATCTGCCGCGCTGTTATGCCTTCCCGCGCCATCGCCGCAGCACGTTTTCCGGCCCGCGAAGCTGCCTCTTTCAAATCGGCACACATTGCCGGCATCAACGCGGTTCCGGGCAGCATCAATCCCAGCGCCTCGGCCATAATCTGCATCGTAGAAGCGGTTCCCATAAAGGAACATGCCCCGCAGGACGGACATGCATGCTGCTTGTACCAGGTAAACTGTTCCTCTGATATTTCTCCGCGCTGCTGCATGGCGCTGTACATTCCGATTTGTTCCAGTGTGAGAAGATCGGGACCGGCATCCATTACGCCTCCTGTCACCATGATGGAAGGAATATTAATCCGCCCAATTGCCATCAATTGTGCCGGCACGGCTTTATCACAGCTTGAAAGAAATACCCCTGCGTCAAATCCGGTTGCATTGGCATGAATTTCAATCAGGTCTGCAATAGTATCCCGGGAAGCCAGAGAGTAATTGATCCCGTCATGTCCCTGCGCCATTCCGTCGCAGATATCTGTCGCAAAATAACGGGCGGATTTCGCCCCTGCATGATCCGCAGCCTGTGCTGCTGCGTTCCCGAGTTCCAGAAGATGCGCGCTTCCCGGATGGCTTTCCCCAAATGTACTCTCAATCAGAATCTGTGGCTTTCCGAGATCCTCCGCTTTCCATCCCATTCCCATCCGAAGAGGATCCATTTCCGGAGCAAGCGCCCTTGTCTGCTGGCTTTTTAACATAAATTTCACCCTTTCTGTTTTTCCTTTTCCCATATTGTAGCATATTTCCTACGTTCTTACAATCATACGAGTCAAAATACCGCATGACCCGCTTCTTTTCTGCATATACTCAATCAAAAAGGAGGAAATCTGTATGCCACAGGAAAGCAATTTTCGGGAAATGGTTCGACAATATAACGAGCAGTTGGCCGCTATGTATCCCCGCGATTTCCGGCAGGATGTTCACAAAAAAGATCTGGATTTTTCTCTGCCAACGGTGTATGATAAAAATATCACAAATAAAGAAAGGATGTCAAATTCTATGGCAAATATCATCGGAAGTCCCAGCCGTTATGTACAAGGCCGCGGCGAACTCAGAAACCTCGGACAGCATGTCGAAAAATTCGGCAAAAAACTTTTCATTCTTACCAGTGATTCCGGAAAATCCCGTGTAGAAGGTGCTATTTCGGAAAGCCTCTCCGGCACGGATATGACCGCTACCTACGAAAATTTCCGCGGCGAATGTTCCATGAATGAAATCAACCGTATTCTGGAACAGTTCCGCGCTTCCGGCTGCGACGTTATCGTCGGAATCGGCGGCGGAAAAATCCACGATACCGCTAAAGCTGCCGCCTACTATGCAAAAGTGCCGGTCATAATCGTCCCCACCATTGCATCCACTGATGCGCCCTGCTCGGCTCTGTCGGTAATCTACTCGGATGAAGGTGTATTTGAACGCTACTTGTTCCTCACCTCCAACCCCAACATGGTCCTCGTTGATACGGATATCGTCAGTGCTGCACCGGCTCGCCTGCTGGTTTCCGGCATGGGTGACGCCCTCGCAACTTATTTCGAAGCGCGCGCCTGCAAAGCCTCGGATGCTACCAACTGCGTGGGCGGTAAAGCTACCCTCGCTGCCATGCAGCTTGCACGTCTTTGCTATGACACTCTGCTGGCAGATGGCCTGAAGGCAAAACTGGCTGTTGAACGTAAAATTTGCACCAAAGCTGTGGAAAATATCATTGAAGCCAACACTTACCTGAGCGGTGTGGGATTTGAAAGCGGCGGTCTTGCCGGCGCTCATGCCATTCACAACGGCCTCACCGTAATTCCGGAAACCCACAGCATGTATCATGGTGAAAAAGTGGCATTCGGAACTCTGGTACAGCTGGTTCTGGAAAATTCTCCCGCAGAGGAAATCGAGGAAGTCATTAACTTCTGCATGGCGGTCGGCTTGCCTACCACCCTTTGTGATCTCGGAATCCATGAGCTCAAAAAAGAACAGCTGATGGAAGTTGCCCGCCTCGCTTGTGCAGATACCGATACTCTTGGCAATATGCCCTTCGCTGTCACTCCGGAAAGCGTTTATGCTGCTATCGTCGGTGCAGATGCAATTGGCCACTACTACAAAGAAGACAGCTGCTGCTGAATTCCCGTATAAAATGAACGTCCTCCCGTTCCGACAGGAGGACGTATTTTCTTACCATTCGTAATCGATTGCCTTTAAGATCGCACGTGCAATAATCGAATGTCCCACAATATCCGGATGGATATAGTCCCAGTTCACCGACATGGGATGGTTATGCGCAAAATACCGGTCAAATTCGGCCTGCAAATCAATCAGAACTGCCCCGTATTTTTGGGCCAGTTCTTTCACGACTGCCCCATACTCATCCATCATAACCCGCATGGCATCGGTTTTATCCTGTTCCATGAAATACGGCGTCATCAGGATTAGTCCGCCCTTCAAGGTCGGGAGTGTTTTCACGATCAATTCTTCCAGATTCGCACGGTACTCCGCAATTCCCACTTGACTTTCCACTATAAATGGCCGATCAAAATGCCGCCACACATCGTTAATGCCAATGAGGATACTCAGCCAGTCCGGCTTCAAATCCATCACATCGGTCTGCCAGCGGTCTTTCAAATCCCGGGTGGTATTACCGCTGATTCCCATATTGATGATCCGGATATGAGCATCCGGATAAGCAGCCTTAATAAATCCATCCACCAAGCCGACATAACTTCTCCCAATACTGGTATCTCGTCCTTCCCCATATGGACGTGCACGGTCAAAGTCGGTGATCGAATCACCGATAAAAACGACTTTGCTGTTTTTCGCAAATTTCATTGGAAATCCCTCACTTTTTCTGCCCGTAATAGGCGTTTGCACCGTGTTTCCGAAGATAATGCTTATCCAACAATTTCTGCTGCATGGAATCCAGCGTACCGGGTCCGCCAGGTGCCAGCCATTCGCTCATCGCCGCCATCCGAGCGGTCTCCTCCAGCACAACGGCGTGATAAACCGCCTCAAAGCAATCCTTTCCCCATGTAAACGGGCCATGAGAATGTACCAGAACCGCCGGAATATCCAACGGATTCAGTCCATTGAATCGCTCTACAATGACATTTCCCGTTTCCTCCTCATAGGCGCCCTCGATTTCTTTGCTCTTCATCTTGCGGGTGCAGGGAATCGCACCGTAAAAATAATCTGCGTGAGTGGTTCCGTAGGCAGGAATATCGCGTCCTGCCTGTGCCCAAGAAGTCGCCCAACGGGAATGGGTATGCACCACTCCGCCGATTCCGGGGAAATTCCGGTACAGTACCAGATGGGTCGGTGTATCGGAAGAAGGATTCAGCCGTCCCTCCACCTTGTTTCCGTTTAAATCCATAACGACCATATCATCCGGCGTCAGTTCATCGTACTCGACTCCGGATGGCTTAATCACAAACAATCCGCTTTCGGCATCAAATCCGGATACATTTCCCCATGTAAAAACTACCAGGCCATGCTTTGGAAGCTGCAAATTTGCTTTCCAGACATCTTCCTTTAATTTTTCCAGCATATCGGATCCTCCTTATCCGCGGACTTCCGCCTTGATCGATTTCAGGCGTTTCATTACATCGTTCTCACCGCGCCCGAAGTAATCATGCAAGCGTTTGTATTCCGCAAACAACTTTTCATAGACAGCCGCATTCTCGGGAATCGGGTTGTAAAGAATGTCACGGGAAGTATCCACTGCACGTGCAGCCTCAAAAATGCTGTCAAATCCGCCCGCAGCCTTACCGGCAGCCACTGCCCCGAACAACGCAGATCCCAGAGCGGGGCCCTGTGATGTCGAAGTGACACGAATCGGCATATTCAGCACATCCGCATAAATCTGCATCATCATCGGGTCTTTGCGCGCAATGCCGCCCGATGCCACAAACTCCTCAACCGGAACGCCGCCTTCTTTAAAATTATCAATAATCATCCGGGTACCGTAAGCCGTTGCTTCGATCAGAGCGCGATAAATTTCCTCCGGACGGGTCTGCAGGGTCATTCCCAGCATCATACCAGTCAGATCCACGTCAACCAGCACCGAACGATTTCCATTCCACCAATCCAACGCCAGCAGTCCGCTTTCTCCCGGCTTCTGAACCTGTGCTTTTTCCCGCAGATACTGATGGATATTCTTGCCTTCCGCCTTTGCAGCCTCATAATAGGATGCTGGCAGGCAATTATCCAAAAACCATGCAAAATGATCTCCGACACAGGACTGTCCCGCTTCATAGCCAAAATAACCTGGCATGACACCATCTTCCACTACGCCGCAGATTCCCGGCACCTGTACTTCTTCGGTACCCATCAGAATATGGCAGGTCGATGTTCCCATAATAGCCAGAACCTTACCGGGGCCGTCAATTCCTGTAGCAGGAACGCATACATGCGCATCCACATTGCCGACTGCAACAGCCGTTCCCTCACATAAACCGGTCAGCTTTGCTGCCGCCTCCGTAATCGAGCCGGCACGCGAACCCAGGGGCGTAATTTCCCGGGAAAACTTGGTATCCGGCAGATCTGCCAGCCGGGGATCCAATGCAGCAAAGAATTCCCGCGACGGGAATCCAGCTTTTTTATTCCAGATTTCCTTATATCCGGCTGTGCAGGAATTACGGGTTTCCTTTCCGCAAAGCTGCCACACAATCCAGTCCGCAGCCTCAATAAAGCGATCCATCTTTTCATAGATTTCCGGATCCTCGTCCAGAATCTGCCAGATTTTTGGCACTGCCCACTCCGAAGAAATTTTGCCGCCGTAATTCGCCAGCCATTTTTCGCCCCGCTCTTCCGCAATCCGATTCAAGGCATTCGCCTTATCCTGCGCCGCATGATGTTTCCACAATTTTACATAGGCATGCGGACGGTTTTGATATTCCGGCAAAAAGCAAAGCGGTGTGCCATCCTTCAGGACCGGAAGTACTGTACAAGCAGTAAAATCAATTCCGATTCCGATAACATCTTTTGGAGAAACTCCGCTTTCTTTTAAGACCGCAGGGATTGTGTGCCCGAGCACATCAAGGTAATCTTGAGGATGCTGCAACGCCCAATCCTGTTTTAAGGGGGTACCGTCCGGCAGAGTCCGATCCATAACCGCGTGCGGGTATTCGTAAACCGAAGAAGCCAGCTCTTCTCCGTTCGCGACGTCAATCAACAGTGCGCGGCCGGACAAAGTGCCATAGTCCACACCAATTGCATATTTTTTCATTCCAATCGTCCTTTCTCTCATACGAGAGTACTTTTATTGGCATTATAGCATATTTATCCGAATTTGAAAAGAGTTCCCGCTAATTTTTTTACAAAAACAGGCAGGAGTCTCCTCCCGCCTGCAATCGGATCCATTCTATTCTTTTCCGATACAATTACCTAATCTCTGCTGAATCAGAAAATCCGCTGCCCGCGCAAATCCATATCCGCCTTCCCCTTCCGCAAGGTAGGCCGGATGATACTGCATGCGGGAAAGAAACGGTTCCACATTCTCCACTCCGCACGAAAGCGGCAATTCCCGGAACATCGGCTCGTCATTGGCGGAATCGCCGAAAAACATGACACATTCTTCCGGATCTTCAATTCCATAAATTTCTCGCAGGAATAGACGGGTCATCGACAGTTTGTCATAATTACCGTACCAGCAGTTCACATGAATCGAACTGACCTTCGCCACGGCGCCCATACTCTCCGCGATCTCCCGAATTCGGTCTCCTGCTTCCAGCGGCAATTTCGGCTCATCTTCCCGGAAATCCACCGCCAAATCATACATTCGAAAATGCTGATCCTTGGCAATCCGACAGCCTGGCACCCCTGCCAGACAAGCTTTCCGCACAGCGTCCAGCTTATCCGCCACACTCTCTGCCGGAATGGAAGGATGCCGGAACATCTCCGGTTTCCCGTCCTTCCAGTAGTAAACGAAGGCGCCATTTTCCCCGACAATTGCATCAATGGGCCATTGACGGATAGCCATATCACACCATCCCGCCGGCCGTCCTGTCACCGGAATGACCCGAAATCCTGTGTCATGCAGACGCCATAAAGCCGTATAAGCTTCCGCTGTCAGCTTCCCGTTGTTGGTGATGGTATCATCAATATCATGCAGGATAATCCGAATCTTGGAAGCCTGCGTTGCACTTAATTCCTCAATTGGACGCATGGGACCCTTCCTTCCCGGAAAATTCCTCCGCAAATTGATCCAGCAATCCCAAATCCCACAGCAATTGCAGAATTGTATACCGGTTCCGAAGTTCTTTTGCCAACAATATCGCTTCTTTTACCAGTTCCGGCTCAACGCCGATCTCATCCGGATACGCAGCGCCGCCAAGTTCCTGCAAAAGTCCGGCAACTTTCTGGGAAGACGGAAGCGTTTCCCGGATGACCTTCCGCAACTCTGTCCAATGTTCCTGAATATATGCCAGTCTTTCCCGATGCGGTTCTACGGCATTTTTCTGCGCTGTTTTCTCCAACGCAAAAACACCGTCGGCTGCTGCGCCATACCCTTTCCGCACCTGCTCTCTCCACTTTGTCCAATCGAAATTTCGGGCATGTTCCGCGGCTTTTCCAAAATCCACCGGCATTTCCAGCAGCTTCTCTGCCATCCGAATGGACAATACTGTACCGACACCGACTTTGGTTCCGTGCAGGAGTGCCTTGCGGTCTTCCGCCAGAAAACGCATTTCCCAGAAATGCGAAAGGTGATGCTCACTTCCTGAAGCCGGCCGCGAATTTCCTGCAAATCCCATCGCAATTCCCGACAGAATCAATGCCTCCGTCAAGCCGGCAAATGCCTCCGGACGGCGTTCTTTCAGCCCCGGCACATTCTCAACAACCTTTTCGACCGCTTCCCGCATCAGGCTGACAATCGATTCGCAATAATATTCGCCCGTAATCATCGAGGCAACTTTCCAGTCGCAAAGAGCATTATATTTTCCGAGGATATCACCTACGCCCGCCGCAATCATCTCCATGGGTGCCTGCGACAGGACGTCCAAATCCGCAAGAATTGCCTCCGGAATGTGTGCCTCATAGGTTGTTTTCATCTTATCCGTTGTCATGGCGGCCACATTGGAGGCAAATCCATCCATAGACGGCGCTGTTGCCAAAATCACATAGGGAATATGCATCCGATGGCTGACAAATTTGGCGATATCATTGAGCGTTCCGCTTCCAATCGTCAGCAAAACCTCTGCATCCCGGTCCATATGCATCAGAACACGGCCGATTCCCAGCTCATCTGCATGCACATCTCCCGGCAGTACGACACCGGTTTCTAAAATACCGGCGTCCCGCATCTGTTCCGATGCCTTTTTACCCAATATCGGCCAGGTATTCTCATCGGCAATCCAGAAAACACGATCATGTCCTAATTCGTGCAGAACCTCAACAAGCTGATCACTCGCACCTGCCGAAATGAGCACCTTTTTCATATCGGTTGTATGTACGCGCCCGCACGGGCAGGCAATTTCATGTCCAATATACTGCTGAATGGTCATACTTTACTCCCTTTCCTCTACATCGCCGGTAACGGTTAACGCTACTCCTGTCCCACATAAATTCTCCGTGAGAATCTGCCCGATTTTCACCGGAGCTGCAACGCGCATCTTTCGAATTTCTTCCATTGCCTGAAACAGCATCTCTTTTGGTATGGGTTCTTTCGTTTTGACCGAGGCAACCGGAAGACTTCCTCCCTCGACCAGTACTGTCGAAGTCAGCACCCGAGTTGGATGTGTGCATTCTTCGTGTGCATACTTCTCACCGCGCGGACAAGTATTTCCGCTGACAGAAACAACCTTTCCATCTTCCAGCATTACCTCCAACGAACAGCCCATTGGACAGACAATACAGGTTAAATTCCGCTTTTCCATCTCAATTTTCCCCCTTCCGGATCAGCCGGACAGTCACCGGTCCGCTGATCTGCGCAATCTGTTCCGCCTTTAGGGGAATCGTTTCCATTTCTCCCGGCGCGACTTTCTGCTTTTTGCGGGTGAGCAGCACCTTTCCGTCACATTCCACCGCAATCTGAACATCCCGATAGACGTCTCCTACCCGGAAATAAACTGCAAAGGGTTCCGCATTGCGGTGAATCTTTTGGGGAACCACATACCGCACACCGTCTTTTCCGGTTACCGGCACGGTTTCTCCATCCAAGTTTCCTTTTTGCAGGTAATGAGCGGCATAGCGTCCCGCAATCTCTGCCTCTTCTGAAACATAGTCCACCAAATCATGAACATGCAGGACATTTCCGCATGCAAATACTCCCGGAATGGAAGTCTGACGACATTCGTCCACAACGGCGCCGCTTGTAACAGGATCCAACTCCACACCTGCCTGCTGAGATAGTTCATTTTCCGGAATCAAACCGACAGAAAGCAATAATGTATCACAAGCGATATATTCCTCTGTTCCTGGAATCGGACGCCGGTCTGCTCCAACAGCTGCAATCGTAACGCCTTCCACTCGTTCTTTTCCGTGAATCCGCACGACTGTATGGCTCAATTTTAGCGGAATGCCAAAATCATCCAGACACTGTACGATATTTCGAGTCAATCCACCGGAATACGGCATTAGCTCACAGACTGCTTCTACCTTTGCACCTTCCAACGTCATGCGGCGCGCCATAATCAGTCCAATGTCGCCTGATCCCAAAATCACAACCCGTTTGCCGGGCATTTCGCCCTTCCGGTTGACAAACTTCTGCGCAGCACCGGCGGTATAAATTCCGGCTGGACGGGTACCTGCAATATTCAAAGCACCACGCGGACGTTCCCGACAGCCCATTGCGAGCACTACGGCACGTGCTGCAATTTTTAGATAACCTTTTTCTGGGCTCACCGCTGTAATAATTTTGTTTCCATCAGCTGCCGTCTCCAAGTCCAATACCATAGTATCGAGCAGGTACGGAATTTGTTTGCTGATTACTTGCGACGAAAACCGTGCCGCGTACTCCGGCCCGGTCAATTCTTCCTTGAAACGATGCAGACCGAATCCATTGTGAATACACTGTTCCAGAATACCGCCGAGCTGATGTTCCCGTTCCAGAATCAGGATATCTCGTACCCCTTCCTCATAAGCACTCAGCGCCGCCGCCATTCCTGCCGGTCCGCCGCCGATAATGACTAACTCTTTCTGTTCCATAGTCCACCTGTCCATTTCCAATTTATGATCTTGTCTTGCCGGTTAACATACGGGATTCTCCGCCCGACTTCGTAATTTCTTCCATAGGGACGCCAAGTTCTTTCGCCAAAATTTCCACGACCTGCGGTCCGCAGAATCCACCCTGACAACGTCCCATTCCAGCACGTGCGCGGCGTTTTACAGCATCCACGCTTCTCGCAGGCGGATTCCGATGAATTGCAGCCAGAATTTCTCCTTCTGTCACACCCTCGCACCGACAAACAATCCGTCCAAAATGCGGATCCTTCCGAACCAGTTCCGCACGCTCTTCATCAGACATTTCCCGGAACTTGGGGAACGGCTTGCGGATGGGATTGAAATTCGGATTCGGTATCAGTTCCAATCCGGCTTCTGCCAGATGCTTCACAACTGCTTTTCCGATCGCGGGTGCGGAAGTCAAGCCAGGTGATTCGATTCCGGCCGCATGGATCAAATGCGACGATTTTTCCGACGGTCCGATGACAAAATCATGGGTATCTGAGCAGGCACGCAACCCCGTAAAGGAAGTGATTACCATGCGGTAATTGATGTTTGGAACTGATTTCCGAGCAAGCTTCTGGACAGTTTCCAATCCCTCCGGCGTTGTCGCGGTATTCTCTTTTTCCAAAATATTCTCAGATGTGGGACCGGTAAGAAGATTGCCGTCTACTGTGGGAGTAACAAGAATCCCCTTTCCCATTTTGGTAGGCGGCTGGAAAATCGTGCATTTCACCATTTTGCCCTGCGTTTTATCTAATAATTCATATTCACCGCGTCGCGGTGTAATCGTAAAGCTTTCATCTCCGATCATTCGTGCAACTTCATCAGCATGCACACCGGCGGCATTGACAATATACCGTGCTTCTACGCACTCGCTACTGGAATGTATCGTAAAAAAGCCGTCTTCTTCCTGAATTTTTTCCACTTTGAAATTGGTGCGCAATTCGGCACCGTTATCCATGGCATTCTCAATTCCGCCAATTGCAAGTTCATACGGGCAAACAATTCCACCTGTAGGGGCATAAAGTGCCCCCTTAATTTCCCGGGTAATCTGCGGTTCCATTGCCCATACCTCCTCCGGTGTGAGCAGCTGTAATCCTGGCACTCCATTTTCTTTCCCGCGTTCCAGAAGATTCTGGACTGTTTGAAGATCTTCCTCAGAAAATGCCAATACCAGAGAACCGTTCCGACAAAACGGGACCGAAAGTTCTGTGGTCACTTCTTCCATCAGGCGGTTTCCTTCCACGTTATATCGAGCCTTATTCGTTCCCGGTTCCGCATCAAATCCCGCATGGACGATTGCGGAATTGGCCTTTGTCGCCCCCATAACCACATCGTCTTCTTTTTCCAGCAGAACGGCCTTCAGCTGATACCGCATCAACTGCCGAAGCACCATTGCTCCGGTGACCCCTCCCCCGATGATTGCTACGTCGTATCTCATAATTCTCCCTTTCTGCGCAAAAAAGCCACAAAAACTCAAGGGCACTTGACCCTACGTTTTTGTGACTCCATTTCTCCGCACATATATTCAACTAACAAAATTATCATATCATATTTGATTCCTTTTGTCAATTCCTGTTTTTATTTTAAAAAGCTTGACAGAACAGCTTCGATGTGCTATAATAATTTTCGCTGTGAATTTGGAGAAGTCGCCTAGCTTGGTTTATGGCGCACGACTGGAACTCGTGTATGGGCTAATACCCCATCGAGGGTTCGAATCCCTCCTTCTCCGCCAAAATACCCACAATACCTATCACAGGTATTGTGGGTATTTACTTAGACTGTTTTTTCGGCGCCAATCAAAACAGGACACGTCTTTTTGACGTGTCCTGTTTGTATTTTACCAAAACAATCCCGATTTTCTCTGATAGAATGATTCTGTTTTGGCGATAACTTCTTCTGCAAATTTTCCATCACGACGAACAATATCTAATCCTTCGTCTTGGTCAAGATAGTCCCGAACCTCTTCGATAATGGCAGGGAACAGCTCTTTCGCATCTTCACGGACGCCATCATAGTCTACCACCAGCATGAGCCGTGGCTTTTTGGTACCTTCGCGCAAAGCCATCAGCATCCACGCTTCTTTGACTTCTTTTTGTTTTTTCTTAAAGAACTTCTGCAAAGCCTCTTCCAATTCGACAGGTTCTTCTTTTGGACGGCCAAGCAGGAAACGTGGCGGAACTGATTTCAAAAGCTGCTGATGACGCTTAGGCATATTCAATAGCATCTCATAGGTCAAGGTGACATTGTGAGAATATGGATTCACAACAACACCCTTAATTTCTTCCGCTTCAGCATGCTTAATTAAAGCGAGAATTTCAGCAAGGCTGAGCAGTACAAAATCCCTTTTTTCTTCTTTCGCCCATTTTTTCATTGCCTCTTCGTCTGTAAAGGCCAAAAAGAACCGTTGCTCTTCTTTATTCGTAATGACATACTGTTGAATTTTAGAATCATTGGGAACTTTTCCATCAATGACAGGCTCAGAAAAAATAACGGGAGACATAAAACGCGCACGCATCAGAGCTGTTAACATATCGAGCTCATGACGTGGATTCTGTTCCTTAATAAAGGCGTCCATAGCGCTGGTAACGGCGGGATTTGCGGTTGCTTTATTGATTTCCATACTGATTTCGGGGCAAGCCCCTGCTCCTTTCCTTTTGGGTGCGAAATAATTACAAATGCATTATTTATAGTATACCACACTTTTTATGAAAACAAAAGACCTTTTCCGGAAAAAATCGGAAGATTTTGTAAATTTTTAACAACATGCATAAAGATTACAACAGTTTTTCGATCAATATAGAGTTTGACAAATAGAAAAAACAAAACGAAAAAGGATCACTTATTATAAGTAATCCTTTTTAAAAATTATTCCTGTCGAATTGCAGTCAGAGCACTGATTTTTACAGCACGATTTGCGGGTGAGAATCCAGAAATAAGCCCAACCATTGTCGCAAAGACAAGAGCTCCCAGAGCAAGCCACCAAGGAATAATGGAAACTCCACCGATTCCCATACCGCCAATACTGTAAATACTGCCACCTCCGCCCCCACCAAACGAATTGATAAGGAATGAAATCAAATAACTGATCCCTAAACCGATGACACCTCCGATAAAGCCTATCGTACCAGCTTCCATCAGAAACATTGTCCGAATATCTCCAATGACGCAACCTAATACCTTCATAACGCCAATTTCACGGGTTCTCTCATAAATAGACATGATCATGGTATTGGTAATGCCAAGCGCAGCAACAAAGAGTGAGATTGCACCCAATCCACCAAAAATCATCTGCTGTTGACGGGACTGCTCTTCCAATGGCTTCCGAATTGTTTCCATTGAGCTGGTATTAGTATAACCCATCGCTTGAATTGCTTCTTCAACCTCCGCAACATATTTCATGTCCTCCACCTTGACAACAACATTCTGATAAGAAAACTTCTTATTCTTATCCTCTTTGATGCCATTCAGCTTCATATACTCTTTTTCGAGCTTGCGGATATAGTTGACATCCATAAAAATCCCATATGGTGTTGGTTGTTTGTTCCAATCGGTTACCAAAATTCCGGGACAAGTTACTTTATATTCGGGCGCCTTTTTACTGGATTCCTCTGTCTTATTTAACACAAGTTCCAGCTTATCCTCTAATACATTTACAGGCGGCTCTTCTGTATCACCGCTACTGCCCATACCGCCCATTATAACCATTCCACCGCGGTTGCGCTTTTTGGGATTATAAAAATTATATACAGAGTCCGAAGAAAATAACACGATCCCATCGTATGTGCCATCCTCGTTCGGCTGTGGCAGCTGCCCTTCCTGTACTTCATATCCGAGAGCTTCCAAAGCGCTCATATCCACACCAATTATCGTGGAATCATACTGATATTTTCCACTTTTGATGGTACAGAATCCCCAGTTTTGCGGATCATAGGAAGGAGTCACAACCTTAACATGTTCCAAACTTCGGAACTGATCCAATACGGTATCATCCAGTGCAGGAACATCCGGATTGGACTGATAGTTATAAATATTAATCAAGGTCAAATCGCCCATTTGGGCCAGATTATCGCGCAGTGTTTTCTGCATACCTAAGCCAAGGGAGATCATGACCACAATCGCGCAGGTTCCCACCACTACGCCTGTCAAAGTTAATAAGGTCCGTACCTTCCGTTTCCAGAGGTTTGACAGGCTCATGCGGACCATATCACCGATTCTCATGATTATTCTCCTGTATTATCATCGTCATCATAGTCATCTTCTGCATCCATTGCTGCCTGTTTTTTCTTTTTCACTACTTTTTTTACCACAACAATCACAACAATCAATACAACAACGCCGGCACCGGCAATTGCGATCCAACCCCAGACTGGAATACCGCCTTCCGCTTCAACTGGAATATCAGGATCCATAGTATCTGGTATTTCTGGTTCTACGTATTCCATTACTTCTGCTTGGAAATTCTTCACAATATTTTTCGTATCTCCATTGGCATCCTCATAAGTAAAGGTAATGGTACCATTCACTGTACCTGCCTGAGTAGGATTAATGGAAATATCATATCCATCGGAACTTCCGGACTCTACATTGCCAATATATGTTTC
Organism: Candidatus Merdivicinus sp.; assembly: GCA_050943495.1. Lineage (GTDB taxonomy): Bacteria > Bacillota > Clostridia > Oscillospirales > Ruminococcaceae > Merdivicinus. The sequence goes on along the minus strand of JBMNPH010000001.1, from coordinate 472,303 downwards.
TGTTTCGGCAGTAGTAAAGCCTTCTCCTTCGACTTTCATGGACAAGTTGAAGATGGTGGATTTTCCCTTATTTACATAGGAAACATATCCATTGAGCGTTTCACCCTGCATAACTGGTCCATACATCTGTGGTTCCGCTACTTCGAAACGGTCGGGCTGGGTAAGCGGAATCGCAATAGTTTGGGTAATATCCTTGGTCACCAATTCGTCATTGACAATTGCTTCATAGCTGAAAGCAAAATCTACTCCGTAGGACTTCGGTTTGGCGTCAGCTTTGGGCAAAAGATCAATTGTCTGCGTAATTTTTCCTCCCGCGGGAATACTTTCCATATAGAAAGTATTGGAAGAATTGGCAGGCGAAAATGCCCCTCCCGTTTCCTCATCTGCCGCAGAGGAAATGGTCATTTTGACATTTTTAACGGCTGTTTTACCAGTATTCAAAATGGTAGCTGTTAAAGTAAAGACTTCACCGCCGGTAACCGAGGTAACACCTTCACCATAATTATAGCTATCAATGATTAATTGAGGAGTACTTTCATTTTTCTTTTCATCATCTTTTGCCTCAGGATTTCCGGTTACAGGAATAAAGACTTTGGAAGTTGTCGCCGTCTCCCCTTCTCCAATCACAACATCCAGAATATAGTTTCCCGTCTCCATCTTCTCATTGGAACAAAGCGAGAAAGTCAGCGTCTGAACTTGATTGGGAGAAAGTGAACCCAATTGCATAGAATCCAGAGTACCATTCATCGTGAAAGCCTCTGTCGAAAGAGAGGAACCGCTTAGGGAGACTAAGGTTTTATCGGTAGCCTTATTTCCACTGTTATGTATTGTAACACTGAGCTTAAAGTTAGATCCGGCCTTTACATTCATAGGCGAAACACTATATCCGCTTACCAAAAGATCTCCCTGCTGTTCTTCACCGCTTTTGCCGACTACTTTAATATAAGTGGTGATGGTTTCTTCCTTAGCTTCGCTTGCATACTTATACTTCACGCTGATTGTTACCGGATAGGTTCCGGATTTCATCTCAGAGTCAGCTGAAATTCCAATTGTATATTTTTGTGTATCCTGCCGCACATAACTAAATGTCTGTGTAGAAGAGGCAGTAGTAAAATACACCTGATCTGGAAGAGTTGCAGTAATCTGTACATCTCCCGAAATACGTTTTGAGCTTTGGATGGGGTAGGTTACTTCGATTTGTTCCCCCGCATTAACGGTCGGAATCGGAGTATCCTCAACGATAGTAAAGATATTTCCCGCAATTACAGGCGGCTGTGCAGGGGTATCATCGCCGCTGTCATCGGGAATTGGCGAAATATTGGAAATGGACGGAGATGTCACGGTTTCTCCTCCCACCAAAACCTGCAAATGCGCTGGAGAATCTTTTCCGCTGTATGAGATATTTCCGCTTGGAACATTAATTTGTGCAGCACCATCTGTAAACTGCACATCTGTTTCTTCATACGAACCGCTGAAAGAGCCAAGCCCCTGCACCGTTACTGTTGCAGTTCCATTCCCCACAGCAGCCCCTTTAATCGAAATATCCGCACTGATGCTGTCACCAGCTGATATTGTTTTGGGATACACCGTAAATTCTGCACTCATACCAGCAGCAGACACTGGCAAACCGGCACCAATAAAGCATATTACCATGAAAATTGCCGTCATGAAACTAATAATTCTTCGTTTATTCATTGTGTTTTTCATAGCGCTGTTCCCCACATGGGTATGGGAAACCCTCCTTTTCCATTTATTCAGCCGTCTCCCCGGCTAGATCTACATTCTTCTCCACAGATTCTCCCGCAGCTTTTCCATCCTCTGCTTTTTCATCTGCACGGATTAGCGACTGATTCGATTCATCACTCACAATATTTCCATCTACCAGATGAACAATTCGATCCGCATATTCCGCTATTTCCTGGTCGTGCGTAACCAAAATCAGGGTTTCATGATATTTCCGTGCCATACGAACAATCATTTCCATCACTTCGATTGTTGTTTTGGAATCCAAATTCCCTGTTGGTTCATCAGCAAAAACTATTTTGGGTTTTGCAACAAATGCGCGAGCAATTCCAACCCGCTGCTGCTGTCCGCCTGACATCTGGGTGGGCTTATGGGACAATCGACTGCCCAAATTCACCCGCTTCAGCATTCGCTTTGCTTCTTTCATCCGTTCTCGCCTTCCGACGCCTTTAAACATGAGAGGCAGTGCAACATTTTCCATCGCAGTCATCGTTGGCATCAGATTATAAGACTGAAAAATGAACCCAATATTCAGTTGCCGAAACAACGCAAGTTGCCGTTCACTCATCTGTGCAATATCTTGGCCATCGATCAGGACGGCACCTTTTGTCGGCTTCTCAAGACCAGCCATGATATTGAGCAACGTAGACTTACCGGATCCAGATGTACCCAAGATACAGCAAATTTCGCCGTGCTCAATATTCAGATTAATGCGGTTCAGTGCGACAACACGTTCCTGATCCACCCGGTAAACCTTTCGAATATCTTTTACACAAATCAGACTCATTTTTAAACTCCTAACATCAGATTTAGTGTTTCTGAATCCTCCCCATAACCAGCGGCATTCGCCTGTATTTGGATGCATCCATCATCCTTCCTCAGTATATCATAAACCAATCCGCCATTGCAATAGATTTTGAAGATCAAAGCTTAACGTTTTATTAAGAATTCACAACAATTTTTTTCAGAATTCAGCATAAAATGCCGCACGGATTATTTCCCCGTGCGGCATCATTTAACGCATCAATTTTTTCAGCGAATCAAACCGACTGCCATATGGCGGATAACGCATCGACAAATCTAGCCAGGTTCCACGTTCCAATACGGATTTACAATGCGTAAAAGTATCAAATCCAGCCTTGCCATGGCAGCTTCCCATCCCGGAGTTTCCGATGCCACCAAATGGAAGTTTACTGGAGGTAAGATGGACAATGGTATCATTGATACATCCGCCGCCATAGGAAAGATTCTGCATGAGACGGCGTGCCTCCCGTAAATTTTGCGAAAAAACATAACAAGCAAGCGGTTTGGGACGCTGCGATACAAATCGAATGGCTTCCTCAATATTTTCGATTTCAATCAAGGGCAGAATCGGCCCAAAAATTTCCTCCTGCATCAAAGTGGAATCTAGCGGTGGGTTGTCTACAACTGTCAAACCAATTTTGCGCGATTCTGCACCGATATTGCCGCCAAATAAGATCTTCTGATCCTTCAACATGGAAGAAAGACGTGTAAAGTGTTTCTCGTTTACAATTTTGGCATACTCTGGATTGGTAATCATGTTGTCCCCAAACATACGCTGAACTGCCTGCCCAATCTCGTACAAAAATTTTTCTCGAATTCCTTTTTCCAGCAAAAGATAATCCGGCGCCACACAGGTTTGCCCAGCATTCAAACATTTTCCCCACACAATCCGTCTGGCAGCTAGCTTTAAATCAGCATCCTTTCGAATGATACAGGGACTTTTTCCACCCAATTCCAATGTTACAGGAGTTAAATTGGAGGCAGCGGCGGCCATGACGATTTTCCCAACACGGGGACTTCCCGTAAAAAAGATATGGTCAAACGGAAGTGAGAACAGAATCGTATTACATGGAATTGTACCGATTCTAGCGGCAAGGTAGGTTTCCGTAAAACCGTCCTGTATCATTTTCGCAAGTATATCCGAAGTTTTTGGAGCATCAGGAGGAAGTGACAGAATCGCACAATTTCCCGCTGCAATGGCTGATATTAAAGGTGCCAATGTCAATTGAACCGGATAATTCCAAGGCGATACAATCAAAACACAACCTTTGGGTTCCGGAAAGCGCCAACCATGAGACGGAAACTGCAGCATCGGTCCCGCAATCTTTCGAGGTGCCATCCATCTTTTTAGATGCCGAAGAGCTTCGTGAATTTCGCCTTTCAGCATTCCGATTTCAGTAGCATAAGCTTCAAAAGCACACTTGCCAAGGTCTTGTGAAAGTGCCTCCAGCAATCGTGACTCCCAATCATTCAGTAAGACCAGAAGTCGTTCCAGTTGTCTTTTCCGAAAGGCATAAGAACGCGTCTTCCCAGACATCCAATATTCTTTTTGCTTTTCCAAAAGTTCTATCTCATTCAATTTATTGATTACCTCCATTTCAGGTACTTTTCATTACAATTGTCTCTACTAAATTGGCTACCTTTTCACATAAATCACAGCATTTTTCCATCTGTTCAAAGGTTTCATTCCAAGAAATCGTCTCAATTGGATCCAGTCGCGTGGCATAAAGTGCCCGCATCGAATTGCAGTACAATTGATCCGCCTCTTCTTCCAGATGATTTACCTCAATAATACTAGCAGGAAGAATGGTTGATTTTCGAAAATTGGACAATTCTTTGACAATCTGTTTCAACTGAATACAGCATCGTTGAATCAAATCAGCAAACGAGATTGCCTCAGGACGAATCACCTGGATATGGAACATGAAAATACGCATCAGGACATCTTCAATGCTATCGGTGACATTATCAATTTCCTGTGCCAATGAAACAATATCTTCCCGCGCAAGCGGAGGGAGAAATTCGCGCGCAAGTTGATTCATCATTTGATGCTTTGCTTCATCTGCTGCATGTTCAATCCGATGAAGACTCACCATCATCTCTTCAACTTGTTCTACATCAAAGCTTTGCAGAGATATATACAATAATTCTGCAGATTGGCATGCATAATCCACTGCCTGAATAAATCCCTCATAATAAGGATAACTTTTTGTTGTTTTCATTTCCGTCTCCTTTATAACAATCGGAAAACAAATTTTGCCAGAAAATATCCTAACACCCCGCAGCAGGGAACAGTCAAGATCCAAATCCATAAAATTTCCCGAACCATTCGCCAGTTCACTGCTCTCAATCCTTGTGATACTCCCACTCCAATAATTGCTGTTGTCTTTGTGTGTGTAGTACTCACCGGATATCCCGCGGCTGTTGAAATAAATAAGCTGACTGCTGCCGCGACATCTGCTGCAAATCCGTGATAAACTTCCATTTTTACCAAGTCAAAACCAAGTGTGCGTATAATCCGATAACCTCCCATTGAGGTGCCCAGCGCCATCGCAACAGATGCCAATATCATCAGCCAAATCGGAATGCTGATATCTGATACCGGTTCTTTTCCTTGAGATAAAAAGATGGCCAACATCATAATTCCCATATATTTTTGCCCGTCCTGAGCACCATGCAGAAAAGCTACTGCAGCGCTCGCAGCAATCTGCCCTCCCTTCAAAAATGGCGCCGCCTTCCTCCGATCCAATCCTCCAGCAGCCCATTCGATTCCTTTTGATAAGATCCATCCTCCGCCTAATCCAACCACAGCAGAGATCAAAACTCCATAGAATACTTTTCCCCATTCTTGAGCATTGATACCACTCCAGCTATTTTGAAGAGCAATTCCTGCACCGGTCATCCCAGCCATCAATGCATGGCTTTTACTCGTCGGCATCCGAATGACCCAACTTCCCATTGACCAGATAACAGCAGCTGCCATCCCAGCCTTCAAGGTAATCAAAGCGTCTCCTGTTCCAAAATCCACCAACTGTATCATAGACTTTGCAATGGTACTGCTCACAACACTGATTGCCAATACACCGAAAAAGTTCATTACTACTGCCAAACGAACGGCCTTACGCGGCGGAAGTGCCCGGGTAGATATACAACATGCTACGGCATTCGGTGCATCTGTCCAACCATTCACAAACATCAATATTACAATCATCACAGAGGCCACAATTAAGCCAGGAGACGAGCACAGTAAATCCATAAATTCGTTCCAATACATGGCCATATTTTTTTGATACCCTTCCCTTACCTTCATTTTACCTATTTATCGTACCATATTTCCGATACAACAGCAAGGTCATTCGTACAATTTACGGAATTTTTACAGTTGTATCTTGCCAAAATAATTGATATATTGTATAATAATTATTTAGTATTAAATGCCTTCTAATTTTCTGGAAAGGATTTTTTTATGAAAGCTCACCTAATCAATGGTCTGAAAGGTTTGGTTATTGGGGCCTCGATGCTGATTCCCGGTGTAAGCGGCGGAACAATGGCCATAATCCTGAATATATATGATAAATTGCTGACTGCGGTCAGTCATTTTTTCCGTGATGTCAAAAAACATCTAATCCTTCTTCTCACATTTGCTGCAGGCGGTTTGTTGGGAGTTTTCCTTTTTTCCCGAATTATCCTCCAATTAACGAATCAATTTCATTTTCCGATGCTTTCCTTCTTTATGGGCGCGATATTGGGAGGTCTCCCTGCATTAATTCACAATGCTAAACAAGACGGAAAACTTTATCCGCATCAAGCCCTATATGTTTTGCTTGGAATTGCCATTGTCGCTTGTATGTATTTCCGGCCGGATAATCTTTTTGCTGTTGATTCCTCCAATATGCCCGCTTATATCCTGACCCTTTTATTTGCCGGTATATTGTGTGCCATTGCTCTGATCTTGCCTGGGATCAGCATCTCCTATATGCTGCTGGTATTTGATCTTTATGAACCAACAATGACTGCTATTTCTACATTGGATTTTTCCTTTTTAATTCCGATGGGAATTGGTATGCTGGGCGGTACGCTGCTTATGATAAAAGTTTTGGAAAAAGCAATGGTCGATTTTCCGCAGATCTCTTATCCTATTATTATTGGATTTCTCTTGGGATCTCTGCCAGAAGTATTCCCTGGAATTCCATCCGGAATTAATTGGCTGCTGTGCCCGTTAATGTTAGCAGCTGGATTTGCAGCAATTTGTTTTCTCTCACATCTCTCAGGAGAAACAACAGAATAACACAAAAAATTAGTGGCTCAGCCTTATTGGCTGAGCCTTTTTTCATGACTGTGTTTTTATGGAGATATCTCCTAATCCCGTTTCGGCGACTATCGACGAAACATTTTCCCGAATTTCCTGATAAGTTCCCATAGAATTTTTTCCGTTCACCTTAATTTCGCCAAGTGCGGATTTACAGTCAAAAGAATATTCGGTCAGATCCCCCTTAAGTTGGAGAGAAATATCACCGGTACCGCTCTCGATTTGAAGGTTTTCCGGTTCTCCTACACCATCCACATACTGGAAATCTCCCACTCCCAATGTAAATATTCCATTTGCAACCTGTGCATGCACTTCTACATCTCCAGTACCATTTTCCACCGTCATTTGATTGGAAATATAACTCTTTTCCAGATCCACATCTCCGGCACCGATCGAAATTTCAGCAATATCAATCTTACTACTGTCGATCTCGAGATCTCCAGTTCCAATCCGAACATTCAAGGAAGTCCATTCGCCCGATTTAATTTCGACATCGCCGATATCTTGCGAAATATCAGCAGATAATTGTTTTGAATTTTCCGCCGGTAATACGACACGGATTTTTGCATCCACATCGTCGATAAACGCATTCCACAGAGATTCGGAACCTTCATCCTGTTTGAGATACAATACACCGTCCTCAATTTTCCAAGAAATCGGCATTTCTTTGAGAAGCTCTTCACCGCCCAAATAAAAATCTTTGCCAATTTCAATATCCAGATCACACATTTTCAAGTCTGCACGGATTTCAACTGGTGCTTCTCCCTGCCAGTCTGCACTGCCAAATGGAGCCGTTAATGTCTGCCATTCATCTCCGTCTGGCATCTGCGAAGAAATCGAAAGAGAATTCTCCATTTCAGGATCTTTTTCTATCTGATTCTCCCACTCTTCTCTTACCGAACCCAAATGAAATCCCTGCGGTGTCGCTGACAGAGAAATATTTCCGATTTTCGTTTCATATCCTTTTGCACCACATACAACTGCTGCTCCGTACATTCCGCCGCCAATTACCACAAGACCAAGGCTAACTCCCAACAAAGTCCCAATCAGCTTTTTCATAACATACCCTCCTTATTTCAAAAAATCATGCATTTTCCGACCCAGAAACCGGAAGAAGCGAGTGGTCTGCTTCCAACACCACATTACAAGTTTCACACTCGCGATACACAATACCACGAAAAGCACTACACCAGCCAGATACATCAATGCAAGACCAAACAACAACAAAGCATCTACCGGTGAAACTGCCAATAAAGGAAATCCTGCACCAATACAGAAAATTGAAGCAGCTAGCATTGCCAATGCTGCAATTCCCAATCCTCCCAATAACGCGATTGCACCAATTAGTATAGAAAGTACCGTTACAATCACACCAAATAGCAGGGGAATCCAAATGATAGACGATAGAATAACTAATGCCCAAAATAATGCCTGATTCGAATTTTTTACAGCAGATGCGGACTTTTCTGCCCGCTCAAAGGCCTTCCATTGTCGCCCTGTCTTCTCACTTGATTCCTCCGATTCCTCTGAATTGCGTGTCAGACTGAACATCGAATTTTGAATAATGTTCCGAGCCAACTCTTCCGGTGAACCTAACTCTGCAATTACCTGCTGTTCCTGCTCAACGCCAGCATCATCAAAGTATTCGGTATAGTATTGCAGCGCATCCTCCTGTTCCTGAAACGGAAGCGACGACAGCCCCTTCCGCAGCGCTTCCAGATATTCATTCCTTGTCATGTTGCTCCCTCTTTGCGAGAAATCCGTCGATTTTTTCCCGGAACTGCATCCATTCTCTGCAATATTCTTCCGACAATCCCCTTCCCTTTCCGGTCAGGCGGTAATACCGGCGATTTCGACCCTGATAGGGTTCGTCATAGGTTTCGAGTGCCCCTTCTTTCTGCAGTCGCCGCAGTACCGGATACAAAGTAGATTCGGAAATATCAAATAATGCTCGAATCTGCTGTGTCAGCTGATAGCCATAGGCGTCTCCGCTGTCCAATACCGACAGTACGCATGCATCCAGCAGGCTGGATCCAATCTGAAATGCCACAGTATCCCCTCTTTCTTCTAATATTATATTTCATATAGCATGTTCCGTTGTCTATATTATAAATCATATAATATTGTTTGTCAATAGAATATTGCAAAAAAAATCCGATGCAAAAAGCATCGGATTTTTTCATCATACGGTCGTATCGGCGAACTGGCTTTGATACAGATTGGCGTAAAATCCGCCTTTTTCGAGCAGCCCCTGATGCGTACCGGTTTCAATAATATCTCCATCCTTCATCACCAAAATCAAATCGGCATTTCGAATGGTAGAAAGGCGGTGCGCAATAATAAAGCTGGTACGTCCTTTGGTCAGCTCATCCATTGCACGCTGGATCGCAACTTCCGTACGGGTATCGACGCTGGACGTCGCTTCATCCAAAATTAGAATCTTTGGATCCGAAAGAATCGTCCGGGCAATCGTAAGCAGCTGCTTCTGACCTTGGCTGACATTACTACCTTCTTCATTCAATTCGGTATCATAACCATGAGGAAGAGTATGAACAAAATGATCCACTTGTGCCGCTTTCGCAGCAGCAATCACTTCCTCATCGGTTGCATTTAAGCGGCCAAATCGGATATTTTCCCGAATCGTGTCGTTATACAGCCAAGTATCCTGTAAAACCATGCCAAAAGCATCCCGCATATCTCCGCGGGCAAATTGTCGGACATCATAACCATCCAGCAAAATAGCGCCTTCGCTGACATCATAAAAACGCATAAGCAGCTTGACAATGGTTGTTTTTCCGGCACCGGTAGGCCCAACAATTGCGACCTTCGTTCCGGGCTGGATCATTGCGGAAAAATCATGAATAATTGTTTTTTCCGGAACATATCCAAAGTGCACATGTGCAAAGCTGACAGCGCCGGTAATATGATCGGCAGAAATGGGCTGTTCCGGATCCGGAACCTCTTCCTCTTCTTCCAGGAAGGCAAAAACACGTTCCGCTGCCGCTGCAGTCTGCTGCAGCACATTGGAAATATTGGCGATCTGGGTTATCGGCTGGGTAAACTGCCGGACATATTGGGTAAATGCCTGAATATCACCGACCGTAATTTTACCATTGAGACTTAAAAAGCCACCCAAAACTACAATTCCTACATACCCCAGATTACTGACAAAGTTCATCAAAGGCATCATCATACCGCCCAGAAACTGACTTTTCCAAGCGCTCTGATATAACTTCTGATTCATTTCCTCAAAGGTCTGAATGCTGGCCTCCTGACCGTTGAAGGCTGTGACAACCGTATGACCGCCATACATTTCCTCTACATGTCCGTTGACATGACCGAGATATTCCTGCTGGCTGCGGAAAAATTTTTGGCTGTGTTTGACTACATTGACAACCAGCACCACACTAATCGGAAGTATACAAATCGCCACTAATGTCATCACGGGACTAATGGACAACATCATGCACAGTACACCGACTATCATGGTAATCTGAGTCACCATCTGGGAAAGTGTCTGGTTCAGGGTTTGGGTTACTGTATCCACATCGTTTGTGATCCGACTTAAAACTTCGCCATGCGGGACACGGTCAAAAAAAGCGAGAGGAAGTCGGTCAATCTTATTGCTGATATCCGAACGCATTGAATAACTAATTTTGGTTGCAACACCGGACATCACCCACCCTTGTACGTAGCTGAGCAGAGCGCTGACCACATACAAGGCTGCCAAAAACAGGAGAATCTGACCGATAGCAGTAAAGTCTATACTACCTGTACCAGTCAACATTGCAATTAATCCTTCAAATAGTTTGGTTGTCGCCTGACCTAAAATTTTGGGACCAAAAATGGAAAATACCGTGCTGGCTGCCGCACAAACTAATACTAGAATGATGCTGGGCAGATACTTTTTCAAATAGGAAATCAATTTTTTCATGGTTCCTTTGAAGTCCTTGGCTTTTTCGCCGGGCATCATCCCGCCCGGACCATGACCAACCGGACCTCTTCTCATGCCGGGACCTTGACCTTTCATTGCTGGTTGTGCCATTACGCCAATTCCTCCTTCGACAGCTGACTCTCTGCAATTTCACGATAGGTACTGCAAGTTTTCAGCAGTTCTTCATGTGTACCGATTCCTGCAATTCGTCCCTCATCCAACACCACAATTTGTTCGGCATGCATGATGGTCGATACACGCTGAGCAACAATCAGTACCGTTGCGTCTTCCGTATATCCTTTCAAAGCTTTGCGCAGCGCAGCATCCGTTTTGAAGTCCAATGCGGAAAAGGTGTCATCAAATATATAGATGGGAGCCTGCTTCACCAACGCACGTGCGATAGAAAGCCGCTGACGCTGTCCGCCGGAAACATTGGTACCACCCTGACTGATCTCTGTCTGAAGCCCTTCCGGCAATTTGCTGATAAATTCAGCGGCTTGCGCAATCTCTGCACTGTTCTCCAGCAGAGAATCTGGCGCATTTTGATCTCCGTAGCGGAGGTTGGATGCGATGGTTCCGCTGAACAGCAATCCTTTTTGCGGAACATATCCGATCTTTTCACGCAGTTCCTGCTGCGGCAGCTGCCGTACATCAATTCCGTCAATCGTAACAGAACCTGCTGTCACGTCATAGAAACGCGGAATCAGATTGATTAATGTCGATTTTCCGCTGCCGGTTGAACCAATAAATGCCGTTGTTTCACCAGGTTTGGCTGTAAAACTGATATGTTCCAATACGTCGGTATCTGCACCTTCATAACGGAAGGATACATCGTGAAATTCTACGGTTCCCTGCATTTTCTCACTTAAATGTTTTGGATTGGAAGGATCTGCCACGGCATTTTTCGTTTCCAAAACTTCGTTGATTCGTTCCGCCGAAACAGAAGCACGCGGTACCATAATGAACATCATACTAATAAAGAGGAAACTCATAATGACCTGCATAGCATACTGGATAAATGCCATCATATCTCCAACCTGCAGGTTGCTCTCTGCTATCTGCTTTCCGCCGAACCAGACAATCAGCAGCGAAATTCCATTCATGACAAGCATCATAAACGGCATCATAGTTGCCATCGCGCGGTTGACAAACAATGTGTTCCCCGTTAAATCCCGGTTGGCCTGGTCGAATCGTTTCTGCATAAAAGGCTGATTGGCAAAGGCACGAACGACCATCATTCCCCCTAATTCTTCACGGCTGACTAAGTTCAGACGGTCAATAAAATGCTGCATTTTCTTAAAACGCGGCATTGCCACCGAGAAAAGAACTAAGATCAATCCTAACATCAAAATCAATGCCAGAGCCAAAACCCACGCCAGGCTGATGCACTTGGAAAGGCCCATAATCAGACCACCGATTCCCATAATCGGAGCAAAGCACAGCATCCGCAGTCCCATGCTCAGGAAATTCTGCATCTGAATGATGTCATTGGTGGACCGGGTAATCAGGCTTGCACCGGAGAACTGATCCATTTCCCGACTATTGAAGTAAGTAACCTTGCGGAAAACATCCCGCCGAAGGTCACGTCCAACACCTGCACCCAAACGGCTCATACAGAATCCAGCACTGATTGCACAAATGGTTAGCAGAATCGTCAGTGCGAGCATCTGCAGCCCAATTTTCAAGATATAATTGGTCTGAATCTGATCGGTATCTGCCCCCAATTGCTGATAAAATGCCCGGGTAAATACCACTCCAGTCTGAGAAAGCATGCTTTCCGGTGTAACAGAAGCCGTCTGAATGGCATCTTGTGCCTTTTGCTGCATTTCCGGAATTTGCAACATCTGAGACAACTGATTCAATGCTTCCAAATCAATCTGTCCGCTCTCTGCCTGATCCGGCATTGCTGCATCCGCTGAGGTTCCATTTTCTGATGCCAGCTGCTGCATAAACTGAATTAAGGCATAAGAAGCACGACTAAACGCAAGGTTTACTTCATCGGCTGTTGCTTCCTTTAATACATAATCGCCCTGCTGGATGGCAGGATATTTTTTCAACACATCTGCTGCATCCTCATTATAGACCGTATAAGCTTCCTGTACAACAGCTTGATCCTCTGCTGTCATAAAGCTTTGCATCAACTGCATATTTTGCTCATCAATTGCCTCCGGAGCCGCCTGAGTAATTCCGCCCTGCTGCAGTCCAATATTGACAATGTCGCTCATATAATTGGGCAGAGTCAGTTCCAGCATTGCCTGCCCGAATAGCAGTGCAATTCCGATCAGCAACAAGCCAATATAGGGCTTCAAATATCGTTTCAATTTCAGCATTCCATTCTCTCCTCTGCTATTGTTCTCATTCTGTAAGGAAAACCTGTTCGATTGCACTTGCCAGGCTATGAAAATCCCCCTGAATCTGCATCATTTTTTCCTCTCCCAGAATCTGTGTCACCTGTGAAAGACGTTCTGCAAAATACTTCTGTATTTTCTGAATCAATTCCAATCCCTCAGGTGTTAACTGGATCCAGACTGTCCGCTTATCATTCTGATCTTGCGTACGGGCCACGTACCCCATCTGATCCAGCTGTGATATCCTCTGGCTGAGCGCCGGCATGGTCTGTCCCATTGCACGCGCTAACCCGGACAAGGTCATGGGTTCAAATGGATCACTTTCGTCCAATCCGCTCAAACAGGAAATTCCCTTGTACCGCAGATTGATAAGAGTAAACAATTGTGACTTGTTGATCGAATGTTCCTCCAAGGCTAAATTACGCCACGTACGGCGTAAGCGATCAATTGATTGGAATAACCCAATCCACTGATTATTTTGATCCATTTTCATCCTCCTTTCTATATACTTATCTTACTTAATTAGGTTACTTAAATAGTTTATCGAATTTCTACTCTTCTGTCAATGCATTCCGAAATTCTTTTCCGAAATGTTCACATTATCGCAAAAAAATACCGGTTGGACTTTGGATCCAACCGGTTTTCATTCAATTTAACCTAACGAAACAACAATTTCATCATTTTCAGCTGCAAGATAGACGGTCTTTCCAGCCGAAGAAACGCTGGTCAACAATGCTGCCACCTTATCCTCAACCTCTCGCCGAATAGTGCTGCGCAGATCACGGGCGGCAAACTTGCCGCCTTCCGCCTTTCGGGCCAACAGCTGCGGAACTTCCGGAGAATACGCAAGGGATAAAGCGATTTCTGCCAGAGGCTCTTTCATCTCATCCAACATCAATACTGCGATCTTCTCCAAATCCTGCTGTGTCAGCGGGTTAAAGACGACAATTTCATCCACACGTGCCATAAATTCCGGACGTAGGAATGCAGACAGACCTTTCATAGCTTTTTCCTTTGCCGCACTCTTTTCGGTCTGATTAAAGCCAACTATGCCCGTCTTATCATTGGAACCGGCATTGGACGTCATTACAACAACCGTATTTTCAAAATTAACAGTTCTTCCCTGCGCATCAGTAATGCGTCCTTCATCCAGAATTTGAAGCAGAATATTCATCACATCTGGGTGGGCCTTCTCAATTTCGTCAAACAGAACCACTGAATATGGACGGCGGCGGACTTTTTCAGTTAGCTGTCCGGCTTCATCAAAACCAACATAACCGGGAGGTGAACCAATCAGACGGGAAACCGCATGCTTTTCCATATATTCCGACATATCCACTCGAATCAATGGATCGGTTTTATCATCAAAAAGTTCTTCTGCCAGCACCTTGACGAGTTCCGTTTTTCCGACGCCAGTCGGCCCGACAAAAATGAAAGATGCCGGACGGCGTTTCTTACTTAAATGCACCTTCGAACGGCGGATAGCAGCAGTAACAGCCTGAATTGCTTCATCTTGGCCGATAATACGTGCTTTGAGGTTTTCCTCCAGACGAGCAAGCCGCGCAAATTCACTCTCATTGATCTTTTCAGCCGGAATGCCGGTCCACAGTTCCACAACTTTGGCAACATCATCCATTGTTACTCGAACATCCTGAATTTTCGGTTCGATTTCCTTGAGCCGTTCCTTCACAACAATCACATCAGCCCGTGCTTTGGCAATTGCTTCATAATCCGGATTCTCAGTCTGCTGTTCCAGTTCCTGCTGATGATCGAGAAGTGTTTTCAATTGCTTGTTGAGTTTTTCATAATCAGTCAGAATGGTACTCTTAATAGAAGCACAAGCAGCCGATTCATCCAACAAGTCAATTGCCTTATCCGGCAGGAAACGATCGGTTATATAGCGTTCAGACAAATGAGCGCATGCCTCCAGAATTTCATCCGGAATCTGAACTTTATGGTGATTCTGATAATATTCCCGAATTCCCTTCAAAACCTCAATCGTTTGCGCAATCGTCGGTTCCTCGACCTTAACCGGCTGAAAACGGCGTTCCAGTGCGGAATCTTTTTCAATATATTTGCGATATTCTCCATATGTGGTAGCACCAATCACCTGAATTTCGCCGCGCGACAAAGCCGGCTTCATAATGTTGGCAGCACTCATAGATCCTTCTGCATCGCCGGTTCCAACCAGTGTGTGGACCTCATCGATAAAGAGAATAACATTCTTACGCTTTTTGACTTCTTCAATGAGTCCTTTCACGCGGCTTTCAAACTGACCACGGAACTGAGTTCCTGCTACTAGAGCTGTTAAATCCAGCAAATACACTTCTTTATCCAGTAGGCGGAAAGGAACATCTCCTTGAACAATCCGCTGTGCAATCCCTTCTGCAATTGCAGTCTTACCGACACCTGGTTCACCAATTAAGCAAGGATTATTCTTTTGGCGCCGACTCAGAATCTGAATGACACGATAAATTTCGCTGTCTCGCCCAATAATGCGATCCATCTCACCATTCCGTGCTTTTTCGGTCAGATTAACACAGAAATTTTCGAGAAAACTCTTCTTATTTTTTTCTTTTTTGGAAGATCCCGAATAGGATGCACCTTCTTTGGTCTTTTCATCCGAATTTCCGCTAGGAACAATCGCCCCTTCTTCCCCTTCCTCTGACGGATGCCCGCCAAACAGTTTCTGCAAAAAAGGAGTCATCGTTTCGGCGCCGCCTGGCTCAAACATCCCATCTTCCATATTTTGAAAAGAATCCAGCTGCTCATCCAGCTGATCCAAATCTTCTTTCGTAATTCCCATACTGTCCATCATGGACTTTACCTGGGGTAATCCCAATTCAGAAGCGCATTTGAGACAATACCCTTCATTTACCATCTCTTTTCCGTCAAATTTTGCAACAAAGAGCATAGCAGGACGCTTCTTACATTTACAGCACATCATATCCATCATTAATCGTGTTTTCCTTTCTTGGATAACCGCTGCAATCTATGTACGGATATCCATACTTTCTATTATAACTCTTTTTTATGAATGTTAATCTCTTTCAGGTAAAAAATAAATGACAAAATAATGAAAATCACAGGCGGAATCATCAAAATCAAAATCACGCGGTCTGAAATGGTGGGAAATAACATAATCGAAAGCATCAATATGTATAACAAAACTGTAGAAGCTTTTCCATACCACTTTGCTGCAATGGAATTACGCCAGCTCTTAAGCCTTGCCAATCCAATCAAAGCCAATGTTACTTCTTTGACAACATAAATTCCAACGAGAATCCAAACAATTTGATGGCGCAACGACAAACAGATAATTGCGGTACAGATCGTCAGTTTGTCTGCCACTGGATCCAAAAACCGTCCTAAAGGAGTAATCATATGAAATTTCCGCGCAATAAATCCATCCGCAATATCCGTCAATCCGGATAACAGCAGCAACAATACCGGAACATAAGCATATTCAGGCGAAAGATGAAAAAAAGTCCAAATAAATAGCGGCACGAGTAAAATCCGAATCACAGTTAAACTATTGGGAATATTCATGGGGATATTACCTCCAAGATGTGATTTCATTCAACGTTGGAAAAATACTGCCCGTCCATTCACAAAATCTACCGAACAGAAAACTATCAGATATTGTTTGGCGGTTCAACCACTCCGTACCGCCTGTCATACCAATGATAAATTCCAGTACGGCCGAAATAACAAACCATATTGCCAAAGCTTGAATCAATCCCATTGCAGCACCGAGCAACGAATTAACCGATCCGACCAGCGGAATATGACGAACACCGCGGGCTGCTTTTGCCAGACAACGAACCAGTATCATCACTGCGCTGAACAATACCAGAAAACAGATGCCATACAGTAAAGTAGCAATCAGGGGATGCAAAATTGTTTCCAAAATCATTCCACTTAATTCGTGAGCAGACTGTTCCATTGAACCGGACAGACGATCTGCCAACGCATCCGGCCCCATTCCAGCTGTTTCCAACAAATTTTGTACTAACTTGGGTAAAGCTTCTATCGTAGCAGAAATCTTTTCCGAAAAATTATTCCCCTCTGCAGATTCCAAAAGAGCAGTTTCCAGACTTGCACGCAGCCTATCCCGAAAAAATAGCTGATAACAAGCTTCTGACAGCATTCGGCCACCGAAAAATGCAATGATAACTGCCGCCAAATATCCAAGGGTTCGAACAACACTCTGCAAAAATCCCTGCCGATATGCCGTATAGATAATCCAAATCACGGTCACCGCAAAAATAACATCTAATAAAATTGATGGAATATTCATTCCGATACCTCCTCATTCATAGGCAGGGAGGATTCTGCCTCAGCAGCCTTTTGACGCGAAAGCTTATCCAAGCAGCTGGCACTCATTGTATAGACCTCTCCTTTGTTATATAGAACCTGAAAAACATCGCTGGCAACCTGCTCTGTTTGCAGCATTTCCATTTTCAGAGAGTAGGTGCGGATGCTGCCGCCTGCTAATACACATAATCCTTCCTCATTCAGACAGATGTCTGTAATAGAATTGCGTATAGTTTGATCCTGTTTCTCTCCATTTTTGGAAACGAGCGAAAGGGTAGAAGACACTTCATTTGCACTTGAAGTCACCAGCAGAGTGTTCTGATGGCTAAACTGATACTTTCGCAGCGGCTGTAAATAGGGTACTTTCGATTGTTCGGAAAAATCCTCTGTCAAAATTCCCAAAAATTGATCTGTTACTAAATGAACGGTTCCGTCCTCCAGAATATTCACGGCAATGGGAAGGGCATCCGAAAAATCTGCAACTGCAATTTCTTTCTGTTTATCCGTATCAAAAAGATGAACCCGGGCACTCAAAACACCCGATGTCTCAAAAATAACAGTGGCAGCTGCCAAATATCGATCATTTGGAGAAAAAGCCAGATCGACAATCTGTTCCGTGCTGTCCCAGGTCATCAATTCCCGTCCATTTTTCCCATATACAATTATACTGCCCGCATAGTAATCCTTCGTTGTCACTAAAGCAAAAGTGGAAGTATGACCGCTGGTACCTGACAATATAGTATTAGAAGATCGCCCATCAGCAATTGTTCCCAACTGGTTTTCGACGCGGTAACCATATCCGCCACGGTCATACAAAAGATAACGGTTATCTCCAATCCGAAGAACGGGATTGGTAAAGCCATGAACATACTGAGAAGAAACGCTGCCATCGGATCCCAGCACAGCAACTTCATCATTCGTTAGAAGAACCATACCAGACCCAAAAATCTCCATATCCAATGGATTTGTGGCATCCAGCCAGACAGGAAAACTACCTGTCTGCATCGTTGTAGACTGAGATACTGGCGCATTTGGCGTTTGTGCAGAATCGAGAAGCCCACCTAAATCGTATTTCTCATAAGCATATAGAAATCCCGCTGCACCGCCTAATAACAGAAGAATCACTGCTGCTCGAATAAGACGATGCAACAGTTTTTCTCGTTTCTTTTTTCGCCGGAATTCCTCGATATCATATTTTTTTTCATCAGATTTTTGTTGATTCCTTTTCACAACAGCCTCCTGTCAGAGATTCCGCGGGATAAAACACCCGGTTCAAATATAAACCGGCCGGAGATGCCGTAATTCCAGCCGCAGTACGATCTTTTGCTGCAAGAATCCGTGTAATATCCCCCTGCTGAAGTTTGCCCAAATCCGCCAGCAATAGCGTTCCCACCATAATCCGAACCATATTGTAAAGAAACCCATCTCCCTTTACCCGAAACTCCACCAAATCGCCCTGACGAGTTACTGAAGTCTCATAAATATGACGGAATGTATCATGCGTTTTACCGCCAGCACTACAAAAGCCGATAAAATCATGGCCGCCCAAAAATTCCTGGGCACATTGATGCAGAAGCCCTTCATTCAAACGATGACGATAATGTAGAGCAAGCCCATCCAAAAATGGATTCCGAACCGGTGCATCCCAAATTTTATATAAATATTCCTTTGCACTTACACTATACCGTGCATGAAAATCCATTGGGACTTCCCGGCAGCTTAACACCGCAATATCATCCGGCAGCATATTATTTAAGGCAATCACCGCAGCCTTCACTGGAATGGTATGTTCCGTTACCATATGAAAAAAATACTGATTGGCATGAACCCCGGCATCTGTGCGCGAACATCCGACAATATCTTCCCGCTTTTTCCAGACCATTTCAATGGCATCCTGTAAGGTTTCCGCAACCGTTCGAGCATTCTCCTGAACCTGATATCCGTGATAATTTCGTCCCTGATAGGCAATTTCAAACAATAATTTCCGCATGTGTTCACCAGATAAACGGCAGATAATTCAGCACGATGACGGCAGCTGCTACAACAACTGTAATAGCTGCTGCCACTGCATCTCCTGTTCCCATGTGGAGCTGTTTCATACGGGTACGCCCCTCGCCTCCGTGATAGCAGCGGCATTCCATTGCCAACGCCAGTTCTTCTGCCCGGCGGAACGCCGAAATAAACAGCGGAATCAGGATCGGCACCAAGGCCTTCGCACGTTGAATCAAGCCGCCAGACTCCAAATCAGCACCGCGAGCCTTCTGTGCTGACATGATCTTATCTGTCTCCTCGACCAGTGTCGGGATAAAACGCAGCGCAATCGACATCATCATGGCAAGTTCATGTACCGGAAATTTCAGCACCTTAAGCGGCTTGAGCAGACGTTCGATCGCGTCCGTCAGCGCAATTGGTGAGGTCGTATAAGTTAGCAGCGAAGAAGCGGCAATCAGGCAGATGACGCGGATTGCCATCGTTACTGCCATATCAATTCCATCCCATGAAATCGAAATGATTCCCCATTTGAAAAAAGGCTTGCCGGTATTGATAAACAGCATGTTCAGTAATCCGGTAAAAATCAGAATCGGAACGATGGGTTTTAAACTTTTTAGAATCATTTTCAATGGAATATGTGCAATCGCATAGCAAATTCCTAGAAACAGGATCGAAACCGCAAATCCGACATAGGTTTTCACAAAAAAGAGCAGCACAATGTAAGCCATTACCAGGATAATTTTCACACGGGGATCCAACCGGTGAATCGCGGAATGTCCGGGAAAATACTGCCCGATGGTAATATCTCTAAGCATGAAGCTTGCCCTCCCTTTCGAGTTCCGCCAGCAATTTACGTTTGGCATAGGCGACCGTATAAACATTGCGCGGCACCGGATAGCCTTCCTCATTCAAGCGGTGGAATACATTCGTAATCTGCGGCACTGACAGGCGAATGGCTTTGAGTTCTTCACTACGCGCAAAGACATTTTCCACCGTATCATACGCGAAAAGTTTGGCCTTGTTCATTACCAGAACCTTGTCCGCGAACATGGCGACATCTTCCATGCTGTGCGATACCAACAAAATGGTATTTCCCACCTGATCGTGATAATTTTTGATCTGATTGAGAATTTTATTCCGTCCCTTAGGATCCAGTCCAGCTGTCGGCTCATCCAGAATCAGCACCTTTGGTTCCATCGCAATGACTCCCGCAATTGCAACCCGGCGTTTCTGTCCTCCGGAAAGTTCAAAAGGACTTTTTTCCAGCAATTCCGGTTTTAGTCCCGAAAATTCCGCCGCTTTTAGGACACGGTCATGAATTTCCTGCTCACTCAGTCCCATATTCCGCGGACCAAACGCAATATCCTTATAAACAGTTTCCTCAAAAAGCTGATACTCCGGATACTGAAAAACTAAGCCGACGTCAAAGCGAACCTGCCGCATTTTGCTTTTATCAGCCCAAATATCCTGTCCGTTGATGTAAACTTTTCCCTCAGATGGTTTTAACAAACCGTTCAGATGCTGAATCAGCGTTGATTTTCCCGAACCGGTATGTCCGATTACACCGACAATTTCGCCGCCTTCGATCTCCAAGTTGACATGATCGACCGCCACCTTTTCAAAAGGTGTCCCCACCGAATACTTATGGGTGAGGTTTTCAATTTTTATCATCAATCTTTATCATTCCCTTCCGGGGTTTTGTTGTCAAAAAGCCCTTTCAGGGCCTCATAGCACTCCTCTTCCGTCAAAATATCCTGCGGAAGCGGAACGCCTTCTTTGCGAAGTTCGTAAACCAGTTCGGTAACCTGCGGAACGTCGAGGCCTACTGATTTGAGAAGTTCCACTTCCGAAAAAACCTCTTTCGGTGTGCCGTCCCGCAAAACTTCTCCGCCGTCAATCACGACAACTCGATCAGATACAGCTGCCTCTTCCATATAATGGGTAATCAGCACGACCGTCGTTCCATGTTCCCGGTTAAGCTGCCGGATCGTTTTCATAACCTCGCGGCGCCCCTTAGGATCCAGCATAGCTGTCGGCTCATCTAGAACAATACAGCGAGGACGCATCGCCAGAATTCCCGCTATGGCGACCCGCTGTTTTTGTCCGCCGGACAACTGATGCGGCGCATGTTCCCGATATTCATACATTTCCACCTGTTTGAGCGCCTCATCGACGCGGCGGCGAATTTCTGCCGGCTCTACCCCCATATTTTCAAGGGCAAATGCCACATCCTCCTCCACAATGGTGGCCACAATCTGATTGTCGGGATTCTGGAAAACCATTCCCACATTCTGCCGGATATCAAAAAGGCGATCTTCCTCTTTGGTGTTGATGCCGGCAACCTCGACATCTCCTCTGGTCGGCAGCAGGATTGCATTGCAATGCTTCGCAAAAGTAGACTTTCCTGAGCCATTATGACCGAGTACCGCGACAAATTCGCCATCCCGAATTTTGAGATTAATTCCCTTCAGCACCGGAAAGACTGTTCCATCTTCTTCATTCTGATATTCAAAAAACACCTGACTGGCGTTGATAATCGGTTCCATCATCCAGAAAACATCCTTTCTCAGCGGGTTTCAAGCGGCCGTTCCGTCCAAAGTGCCGTCGAACCGCAGGGCAATACCAGATTCGGCACGGATACCGGCAGCCCGATCTCATCTGCTGATACCGATCCTCCGAAACGTTTTCCTACCGTAACCCCCAGCAAATATGCCATAACAGAGGGGGAAAGACCGGTCGTATAGGAGTTCAGCGCGACAAACAACGGTTGATCGGACAGCACGCCCGCACAAAGATCAACCAAACCGTAAACCGATTCTTCCAGCTTCCACACTTCCCCGCCAGGTCCTCTCCCATATGAAGGCGGATCCATGATAATTGCATCATAACGGCGTCCGCGGCGAATTTCCCTCGCCACAAATTTCTCGCAGTCGTCGACAATCCAACGAATGGGACGGTCAGACAAACCGGAAAGAGCTGCATTTTCCTTTGCCCACGCGACCATACCTTTGGAGGCATCCACATGGCAGACCGACGCGCCGGCTGCTGCACAGGCCAGCGTTGCACCGCCAGTATAGGCAAAAAGATTCAGTACCGAAATCGGTCGGCCTGCTTTTCCAATCAGTTCCCGGAACAGATCCCAGTTAACCGCCTGTTCCGGAAAAAGGCCGGTATGCTTAAAACCGGTCGGAGAAATTTTAAAGGTCAAATCTCGATAATGCAGATTCCAATTCTCCGGGACTTTTCGATAATTTTCCCAATGTCCGCCGCCCTTTTCCGAACGGAAATAATGCGCATGCGCCTGTTTCCAGCGCGGATCCAGTTTCGGGGTATTCCAAATAATCTGCGGGTCGGGACGGATGAGCAGGATTTCTCCCCAGCGTTCCAGTTTTTCCCCGCCGGAGGTATCCAACATCTCATATCCATTCCAGTCTGCTGCGATCCTCATGTATGACAATTCTCCTTTATTGCTTCATTTCCTATAACATCTGCTGACCATCCGGCCGTTCAATTCCTAAATGCCGGTATGCAAGCGGTGTGACGCACCGTCCGCGCGGTGTACGGGACAAAAATCCCAGCTGCATCAGATACGGTTCATAAACATCTTCAATTGTAACAGCCTCTTCCCCAAGCACTGCCGCCATTGTTTCCAAGCCCACTGGACCACCGTTATAATTCCGGATCATCATGGTCAGCAGTCGGCGGTCGATGTTGTCCAGTCCCAGTTCATCCACTTCCAGCCGTTCCAACGCTGTCGCGACAATCTCCTTAGTGATCGTCCCATCGCCGATGACTTGTGCAAAATCCCGCACTCTCTTCAGCAAACGGTTGGCAATTCGAGGCGTTCCGCGGGAACGCCTCGCCAGTTCCAAAGCACCCTCCCGGTTGCATGGAATTTCCAAAATTCCCGCACTCCGCATAATAATATCGCAGAGCTGTTCCGGCGTGTAAAGTTCCAGCCGCAGCAGGACGCCGAAACGGTCACGAAGCGGCGAGGTCAGCTGACCGGCACGGGTCGTCGCTCCCACCAGCGTAAATTTTTTCAAATCCAACCGGATGGAACGGGCAGACGGGCCTTTTCCGATAATAATATCCAGCGCAAAATCTTCCATCGCCGGATACAGCACTTCTTCTACTGCCCGAGACATCCGATGAATCTCATCAATAAATAAAACATCCCGTTCACCGAGATTGGTCAGCAATGCCGCCAAATCTCCCGGCTTCTCGATAGCGGGTCCAGATGTAACCTTCAAATTGACGTTCATCTCATTGGCAATAATCTGGGAAAGCGTTGTCTTTCCCAAGCCGGGAGGTCCGTAAAGCAGCACATGGTCCAATGCCTCTCCACGGCGTTTTGCAGCCTCGATATAGACGGACAAATTCTCCTTTGCCTTATCCTGCCCGATATATTCCGCGAGGGATTGCGGCCGAAGGGAAAATTCGACATCCGCATCGCTGCCATTATAATCCGGCGAGGTGATCCGGTTTTCAAAATCCATCTCCTCGCGATCGATCTGTGATTCAAACATAGCAAAACTCCTGTTACTTACTGCATCGCCAATGCGCGCAGAGCCGCCTTAATCATCTCTTCTACCGACAAAGCCGGATCCAGTCTCGTGACAACCGCGGCAGCTTCACTTTGGGAATACCCTAATACAACCAATGCAGCAATTGCCTCCCCAGCATTTGAACTATCCGAAACCACCGGCATCGCCGCATCCGTAAATCCAACGGCAGCTTGTTCTTTGGACATTTTGTCCTTTAATTCCAAAATAATCCGCTGCGCCGTTTTCAAGCCGATTCCCGGGGCTTTGGAGATGGTTTTGGCATCCCCCGAGGCCACGCAGAGTGCAAAACGTTCCGGTGTCACATTAGATAAAATGGAAAGTGCCGCTTTCGGCCCCACCCTTGTCACCGAAATCAACATTTTAAAACAGCTCAATTCATTCTGATCGTAAAATCCAAACAAATCGAGTGCATTTTCCGAAATATGAAGATAAGTATAAAGGATTGCCTCCTCCCCAATCGAAGGAAGCCGCGAAACTGTGACTGAAGAAGTACGGACGGCATATCCCACTCCTGCGCATTCAATTACCGCCAAATTGGGTTCCACTGCGGCCAGCTTACCGCGGACACTATATATCATTGGTTGTTTCCTTCCTCTCAAAGTCTGTTGACACCGGCGTTTCCATAAACACTACCCAACTGAGAACATCCGGTATGAGCATGACATACGGCAATCGCCAGCGCATCTGCCACATCATCCGGTTTCGGCGCTTTCTGCAGGTTCAGAAGGCGGGTCGTCATCTCGATCACCTGCTGTTTGACTGCTCGACCGTATCCCACCACTGACTGCTTAACCTGCAACGGCGTATATTCATAAACCGGTACATCAAATTTTTTAGCAGCCAGCAGAATAACTCCTCTCGCCTGCGCTACATCAATGGCCGTTTTCTGGTTAGTATTGAAGAAAAGCTTTTCAATTGCCATTGCATCCGGATGATACAGTTCCAGAAGGCTGCTTACGCCCTCATAAATTGCCATCAGGCGAGCGGTAAATTCCACACCTGCGGGGGTCGTCACCGCACCATAATCCAATGTCCGGAAGGATCTTCCGTCATATTCCAACACACCACATCCGACAATGGCATAACCGGGGTCTATCCCTAAAATTCTCGTTTTCAAAGCAGAATCCTCTCGATCTTAATCTGCGTCATTCTTTCAAATCAATCTTCATTATAACACAAGAATGCTGTCTTGACAAATATTTTTTCGATTTTTTGCGAACTTTTCCCTTACTTTACCAGATTCGTATAATTCCTAAGCTGCAAAACTTTAGCTTAAATAGTAGAAAAAAAAAATCAAATTCAGCCTCTTGACAACAGGGCTATTTTGTTTTATGATAATGATACAACATACGGGGATGGATTGACAATAAAACCACAATATATTGTTGAAAAACAGGGATTCCCGCAAGACTGTGAATTCCTGTAATATTTTGCGGTTTTTTTGCCACTCCCTTTCCGGGAAAGAGAGAATGTGGATCAAGATGATTACGCAAATCAAAAAAAGAAACGGAGATTTGGTTCCTTTTCGTCCCGAAAAAATTGAGGAAGCTATCCATAAGGCCAGTATCGCGGTCAAGGATGAAAAAATTCCCTCTGAAAAATTGAAATCACTGACTAAGGAAATTGTTGCCAGTCTCCCGCAGGATCAAATTCCAACCGTGGAACAGGTTCAGGATAAGGTTGAGGAAGCGCTCATCGCTGCCGATTACGCCAAAACCGCTAAAGCTTATATCCTTTATCGTGCAGAACATGCCAAAATCCGTCAAAGCGAAGCGGATTTGATGGATATCTACAAAGAACTTACCTTTGCCTATGCTAAGGACGCCGACATCAAACGCGAAAACGCAAACATTGATGCCGATACCGCGATGGGAACCATGCTGAAATACGGTTCGGAAGGTTCCAAATATTTTATGGATAACTACATCCTGCCCAAGGATATTGCTGCCGCCCATATCAATGGCGACATCCATATCCACGACAAGGATTTCTATATGCTGACCGAAACCTGCTGTCAGATCGATCTGCTCAAGCTTTTCCACAACGGATTCTTTACTGGACACGGCTGTCTGCGGGAACCTAATTCGATTATCAGCTACTCGGCTCTTGCCTGTATCGCCATTCAGGCAAATCAGAATGAAATGCATGGCGGCCAGAGTATTCCCAATTTTGACTACTCCATGGCGCCCGGCGTCGCCAAAACATACCGTAAGGAATACTATAAGGCTTTGGCACAGTTTATTCAGCTAAAGGCCGATATGTCCCTCTCGGATGCGCAAAACCTCTGCAAAGCAATGGAACAGAAAATCGACCTTCCTGTTTCTATCGGCAACGCCCCGGAATTCGGTAAAAAGCTGGAACAGGTTCTGCCAGCTCATCAGCGTGAAAATGGCTTCCAGGAAATTTCCCCTGAAATGGCTGCGCAGGCTCATGCTTACGCTGCGGAAACTGCTTATCGTGAAACAGACAAATGCACCTACCAAGCCATGGAAGCCTTTGTTCACAATCTGAACACTATGAACTCTCGTGCAGGCGCACAGGTTCCCTTTAGCTCGGTAAACTATGGAACGGATACTTCCCCGGAAGCACAAATGGTAATTCGGAACCTTCTTCTTGCAACCGAAGCTGGCCTCGGCGACGGGGAAACTCCAATTTTCCCAGTGCAGATTTTCAAAGTAAAAGAAGGAATCAACTACAATCCGGGTGATCCCAACTACGAGTTGTTCCAGCTCGCAATCCGCACCTCGGCCAAACGTCTTTTCCCCAATTTCAGCTTCATTGATGCACCTTTCAATCTGCAGTACTACAAACCCGGCGATTACAATACAGAGGTAGCCTATATGGGTTGCCGTACCCGGGTAATGGGCAATCACTACGACCCCACCAAGGAAGTCACATGCGGACGCGGTAATTTGAGTTTCACCTCCATCAATCTCCCTCGCATCGGGCTGGAGGCAAAGGGTGATTTGAATCGCTTCTATCAGATTCTGGATGATCGGATTGAACTTGTTATTCGGCAACTACTCCATCGTTTCAAAGTACAGTGCACCAAAAAAGTTCGCAACTATCCGTTCCTGATGGGACAGGGAATCTGGATTGATTCTGATGAACTATCCATGGATGACAGCGTTGCAGAAGTGCTCAAACATGGTACTCTGAGCGTTGGATTCATTGGATTGGCAGAGACTCTGAAGGCTTTGACCGGTAAGCATCATGGCGAGAGTCCGGAAAGCCAGAAACTTGGCTTGGAAATCGTCTCCTACATGCGCCGCAAAATGGATGAGGAATCCGAAAAGACCGGTTTGAACTTCACGCTGCTGGCAACACCGGCGGAAGGCCTGTCCGGACGTTTTGTTCGCATCGACCAGAAGATTTACGGCAAAATTCCTGGAATTACGGATCGCGATTATTATACCAACTCCTTCCATGTACCCGTTTATTATAATATCAAAGCATACCAGAAAATTCAGATTGAGGCTCCCTACCATGCTCTTACGAATGCAGGACACATCAGCTATGTGGAACTGGACGGCGATACCTGTAAAAATCTGAAAGCTTTTGAATCCATTATCCGTTGTATGAAAGAAGCTGGCATCGGCTACGGATCCGTTAACCATCCGGTCGACCGTGACCCGGTTTGCGGCTTTACCGGTGTAATCAATGATGTCTGTCCTCGCTGCGGCCGTCGTGAAGGAGAACCAGTTAGCATCGAACGTCTCAATGAACTCCGTAAAAAATATCCGGATGTTCCTCTTCATTACGACTGCACTCACTAAAAACTGTTTACATTTTGATAAAGGAGATTTTTATTATGACCGAAATCAAGAACACTCAGGAAGTAAAATCCATCGGCGAAGGCGTTGCTTTTGAGCGGATCCGCCGCATCACTGGCTATCTGGTCGGCACAACCGAACGTTTTAACAACGCAAAACGGGCGGAGGAGAAAGATCGTGTCAAACACTGCATCTAAGCTGCGGTTAAGCGGTATTATTGCAGAGTCAATCGTGGATGGACCGGGCATCCGCTATGCCATCTTTACACAAGGATGCCCTCATCACTGTCCCGGCTGCCATAATCCTCAAACTCATGATTTCGCAGGTGGATACGAAGCCGATTTGGACGCTATGCTCGCTGAAATCAAGGCGGATCCTCTGCTGGAAGGAATTACCCTTTCGGGCGGAGAGCCATTCTGCCAGCCAGAAGCCTTGATTCCGCTGGTTCAGGAAGTGCGAAAAATGGGAAAAACCGTTTTTGCCTACTCTGGTTATACGATCGAACAGCTTCTGGAGTTATCCAAACAACGTCCTGCAATTGGAGAATTACTTCATCTATGTGACACACTGGTGGATGGCCCTTATGTAGAGAGTTTAAGAGATATCGATCTCTTGTTCCGCGGCAGCAGCAACCAGCGAATGATTGATCTGCATGAATATTTTGCATAAAGGAAAGCCGGCTTAAACAAGCCGGCTTTTGCTGTATTCAATTTCAAGAAAGGCCCTGCCCTTTTCCCAAGGTGAAATACAAAATCCCCAGAATTACCACAGGCGCCAGGAAACGGATAATAAATGACCAAGAACGGAACATTTTAAAAGAATATTTTCCATCTGAAGTAATTTCATCGCCAGCAGCTTTCGTTCCCCACGACCATCCCACAAAAAGGCAATAGCAAAGCGCCCCCAAAGGGATCATCAGATTATCTGTAAACTTTTCCATCACGGCATTCATCGGCAGCATCTGAACCCCATTGGCAAAATCAAACCATGGTAAATTGATTCCGCGCGCCTCTGACTGTGATAAGGAGTAGCCTACGCTCAAAAGTGTCATGGGAATCGAAAGAAAGATCGCAGCTTTCAGACAGCTCAGCCCAAATTCTTCCGTCAAAAATGCTACACAACTTTCCAGAATACTGATTGCACTTGTGAGCGCAGCCAGAAACAGCAGCGTAAAGAACAGGAAGCCTAGAATCGCACCTCCGGGAATCCCTCCGAATACTTCCGGCAACGCCATAAAGGCAAATCCGCCGCCCATTCCGAGCCCATCTTTTCCTAGTGTGATATATACGACCGGAACAATCGCAAAAGCTGCTAAAATAGCAACCAAAGTATCCAATGTACAAATAATTGCCGCACTTTTTCGCAGATTCTTTTCTTTCGGAACATATGATCCATATGTCAACATAATTCCCATTCCAACCGAAAGAGAGAAAAACGCCTGTCCTAATGCGCCGACCAGCGTATTCCCGCTCAAGGTTCCTTCTGGAATGGTAAGCATGAATTTGACTCCCTCCCAAGCATCGGGCAAAGTCAATACTCGAATAACAATTGCTGCCAGCAAAACAAATAATCCCGGCATCAGCACCTTACTGACCTTTTCAATTCCTGCCGACACGCCGCGTGCTACGACATAAATACATACAGCTAAAAATACAGCGCCCCAAAGAAGCGGCTCGACCGGTTCTGAGATAAAATTCACAAAATAATTCTGATAAGGATTTTCTCCCGTGCCAAAATTTCCGCCCGTCAGATAAATCCACATGTACTTTAATACCCAACCGCCCACGACGCTGTAATAGGACATTATAACAAAAAGTGTCAGGACACCAATCCCGCCTGCAAACGTCCATTTGGGATTTAACTGCCGGAATGTTCCGACTACATTTTTTTGAGTTTTCCGTCCAATGGACAATTCTGCCAGCATAACCGGATAACCAATCAGAGCTACAATCAAAATATAGCAAAGAATAAAGGCACCTCCGCCATATGCCCCGACTTTCCCTGGAAACTTCCAGATATTTCCTAAGCCAATCGCAGACCCGGCTGCTGCCAATATAAATCCAATATTGGTCGCCCACTGGCCTCTTTTGTGTTGCATAGATATTCCTCCCGATTCTATAAATCTTCAAGACCTCTCCTATTCTACCGCAAATCCAATCATTTCGCAACACAAAACAGTATTTTTCTCTATTTTCACAAAATTTTTTGCATGAAACCAATCATATTTCCGTACACAAAAGTCCCCCGCCGCAGTAATCGCACTGCGACGGGGGATCTTAGTTTCCTTATTCTTTTACGTAGTTATCAAAATATCCCTGAATCAGGATGATCGGCGTTCCCTTATCTCCGGAACCAGATGTAAGGTCACAGAGAGAACCAATCAGATCAGTCAGACGACGAGGGGTTGTTCCTTGTGTAGCCATTGTACCAACCAAACTTGCATTTTTCGCATCTTTCTCAGCGATTGCTTTCGAAATTGCTTCTTTCAATGCTTCTCCACTCAGATCTGCGAAATCATTATCTGCCAAATACTTCAGCTTCAGCTCATTGGGCTGGCCAATCAGACCATCTGTATGACCGGGAGATACAACCGGGTCTGCCAGTTCCCAAATTTTTCCGACCGGATCTTTAAATGCACCATCACCATAAACCAAAACTTCCAGACATTTACCGGTACGATCCAGGAACATTTTCTGTACCTTTTCTGCAAAAGCTTTGCAATCCCGCGGGAAAAGTTTTACGGTCGATTCAGTCGCTTTATTGGAACCAAGCAGGCCATAATCTGCATTATAACCGCTTCCATTTACCGGTGCTGTCATAATTTCATCAAGGCCCAAAACAATATTGGCACCCGCTTTTTTCAGGCGGCGTTTTGTCAGGGCACGGGTATGAATATCACAGCAGAGGACATCCTTTGTATAAGGAAGGATTGCACGGCAGTTATTCGCAAAAATCACTTCTACCTCTGCGCCTTCTTCCTGAATCAAGCCTTTATAGTATTCTACATAGTCCACACCGGTAAAAGTATGTTTTTTATAACCGAACAATTCCCGGTATTTTGCTTCATCCAGAACATCGGTCCAAGGATTGACACCTTTCTCATCCAACTCATCTTCGGTAACCAAATGATTGCCGACCTCATCCGACGGGTAGCTGAGCATCAATGTGATTTTTTTGGCACCTTTTGCGATACCGCGCAGGCAGATTGCAAAACGATTACGGGACAGGATAGGGAAAATGACACCAATATGGCCGCTCGGGAATTTTGCTCGGATATCCGCAGCAATATCTTCTGTGGAAGCATAGTTACCCTGCGAACGAGCAACAACTGCCTCGGTCACACCTACTACATCACGATCACGGAGGGCAAACCCTTCCGATTCAGAGGCTGCGATCACACTATCCACTACGATCTGCGCCATGTCATCCCCTTCCCGAATAATAGGTGCACGAACGCCGCGAGATACAGTTCCTACCAATCTTTCCATATAGATACCCTCTCTTTTTGATAAGTTTCAACCCGATGAAATAGCATTTCACTCAGGTGACCAGTTGCATTCTTAACGAATTTATTATACAATAAAATCAGCCAAACGTAAAGCTTTTATTTTTTATTCCAGCTATAAGGAGAAGTTATGGATACCAATCTGGAACAATATAAAATTTTTCGTGTTGTTGCACGTTGTCAGTCTTTTTCTCGTGCTGCCAAAGAATTATATGTTTCCCAACCTGCCGTCAGTCAGGCTATCGCCAATTTAGAAGAATCTTTGCGTACACCGCTATTTATCCGCGGCGCCCGAGGAGTCACCCTCACACCGGAGGGAAAACTACTGGCCGATTATGTCGAACCAGCACTTGCCCTGCTCGAAACCGGTGAGGAAAAATTAACGGAAATGGCAAAACTTCTGAAAGGTGAAGTTAAAATTGCCGCTGCAGATACAATTTCCCGTCATTTTCTTCTTCCATATCTGCGCAGTTTTCATGAAATGCATCCGGAAATTCACATTCAGGTCATCAACCGTACCAGTCAGCAAAGTATTGACTTACTGAAATCCAGTGCTGTTGATCTCGCATTTGCGAATCTGCCCATCAATTCAGAGGGGATTCTAGTGGAACACTGTATGGATGTCCATGATGTCTTTGTTGCTGGCACGCGCTTTGCCCATCTCACTCGCCAGCCAATTACACCCCAGCAGCTTGCTGCTCAGCCATTAATTATGTTGGAACAGATGTCTAATTCCCGTCGACAGGTAGATCGTCACTTCCGTGAATATGGTGTCGAACTCCAACCGGAAATCGAACTTTGTTCCTATGATCTCATGTTGGATTTTGCGGGAATCGGTCTGGGGATTGCCTGTGTCATCCGAGAATTTGCCGCCGAAACCATGGAACAGAATGCTCTTGCAGAGATTCCTCTTACCGTGCCTTTGCCTCCGCGTTCCATTGGACTGTGCCGTCTACAGAATGTTCCCCTTTCCTTTGCCGCAGGCGAATTTTACAGGCTCATCGTCGAAAATCGAGGATTTTTTTGATAAAATAGAAAAACTGGTGTTAAAATACAAAAAAAGCCGGATTAATTATTGACTTGTCAACGAAATCCTCCTATACTGGTTTCAGTAACGAATATGGAGGATTGTTATGAACGAATTGTTTGGCAAATACATGTCCATCATTCATCGCCAAAAACATAAATTTGTATGCCGTGCTCTGGAACATTATGGACTCGGCTTTTCTGAATATCTGTTTTTACTCTACATTTCCAAGCAGGAAGGCTGCACGCAAAATGCACTCTGCCAAATTTTAATGATTGATGCCGCTTTGGCAACACGTTCCATGAGAAAACTAGAGAAACAAAATCTGATTGAGAGGCGCTCAATACCAAATGATCAGCGTGCATATGCCTTATGGTTGACCTCAGAAGGGCGTGCCATTATTCCGGATCTGATTCAGGCTCTGGATCAATGGTGGGACACTTTGCTCGGGGACTTTTCTCCGGAACAAAAAACTCTTCTTCTATCCCAATTAGAGATTATGGCAAAAAAGGCGGCAGCCTTGACAACTGACCTTTCTCACAGCAATTCAAAAACGGAGGAATCAGAATGACCGCAAACAAACACTCACTTGGCGAAGAAAAAATCAGTAAACTGCTGGTCACATATGCAATTCCCAGTATCATCTCGATGTTGGTGAGTTCCCTATATAATATTGTAGACCAACTATTCATTGGACAGGGAATCGGAATGCTGGGCAATGCCGCTACTAATGTTGCATTTCCCTTAACAACTTTGTGTACAGCAACTGCTCTTCTGCTAGGAGTCGGTGGAGCCAGTAATTTTAATCTCCGTATGGGTGCCGGTCAGAAGGAAGACGCTGCAAAATTTGCAGGCAATTCTGTAACACTGCTAATCAGTGCCGGCGTTCTAATTTGCATCGTTGTCCAAATTTTTCTCCGTCCACTAATGATTTTATTTGGTGCAACACCCGATGTTCTTCCTTATGCTCTTAGCTATACCCGTATTACGGCAATCGGCTTTCCGTTCCTAATTCTCTCCTCAGGCGGAAGCGCGCTGATCCGGGCAGATGGAAGCCCTCGTTATTCCATGCTCTGTATGCTTTCCGGCGCGATTGTTAATACCATTCTGGATCCGCTTTTTATCTTTGGATTTCGAATGGGAATCGCCTCTGCCGCATGGGCAACTGTAATCGGGCAGATTCTTTCCGGTTCCATGGTGCTTGGCTATCTCCTTCATTTCAAAACGGTTCCGCTTCTCCGACAGCATTTTATGCCGTCCTTACAGCGCGCTGCAAGAATTGCCGCACTGGGCGCCTCCAAATTTTGTAACCAGATTGCCATGATGGTTGTACAGATCGTTATGAATAACACCATGACTTACTATGGCGCTCTATCTATTTATGGAAGCGAAATTCCGCTTGCTTGTTCTGGTATCATTTCAAAGGTAAATATGATCTTCTTTTCTATGGTAATCGGTATTGCACAGGGATTCCAGCCAATTGTAGGATTCAACTTTGGCGCAAAAAAATATGCCCGTGTACGGGAAGCCTATCGTCTTGCTGTTACTTCGGCCGCAATCATTTCCATTTTTTCTTTTCTCGCCTTCCAGTTATTCCCACGACAGATTATCAGTCTGTTCGGAAGCGGCAGCGAAGAGTATTTCCGTTTTGCGGAACGCTACTTTCGAATTTTCCTGTTCTTTACCTTCCTCAACTGTATCCAGCCTATGACAGCGGATTTCTTCAGCTCAATCGGCAAAGCATATAAGGGAATCCTAATTGCCCTTACCCGACAATTTCTTTTCCTGCTGCCTCTTATTGTTATTCTTCCCATCTTTTTTGGAATAGATGGTGTCATGTTTGCCGGACCGATTGCGGACCTTGCTGCGGCAATTCTGGCATTCATCCTGATACAAAAAGAAATGCAGCGAATCCGCGCTCTTGAAATAACACCGGCCTTTTCCAAGACATAAAAAATCCCCGGATTTTTCCGGGGATCTTCTTTTATTCATTTTCAAACAGAGGGGTACTGAAATAACGTTCCGCAGTATCCGGAAGGATCGTAACAACTGTTTTTCCGGGCCCCAGCTTGCGAGCGAGCCGACGAGCTGCTGCTACATTGGTTCCACTGGAAATTCCGCACATCAGTCCCTCCAAACGTGCGAGATCTTTGGCTGTGGAAATGGCTTCCTCATCCGAAATGATGCAGATTTCACTATAAATACTCTGATTCAGGTTTTCGGGAATTAAACCATCCCCTATCCCCATCTGTAAATGTGTTCCCACATTTCCGCCTGCCAGAATCGCTGCATTTTCCGGTTCTACTGCCCAAATTTCAATCTGAGGATTCTGCGCTTTCAGTACTTCACCGATGCCGGTAATTGTACCGCCGGTTCCTACACCGGAACAGAATCCATCGATAGGACATGCTGCCTGTTCCAAAATCTCCAGGGCTGTGTGAAAACGGTGAACTTCTGGATTCGCAGGATTGGAAAACTGTTGGGGAACATAAACATGCGGATCTTCTGCAGCCATTCTCTCCGCTGTACGCATACATTCATCAATACAGGCTCCGATATTTCCTTCATCATGAATCAAAACTACTTCCGCACCATAATGGCGCACCAGCTTCCGCCGTTCTTCACTCACTGAATCCGGCATAATAATCACGGTTCTGTAACCCCGTACTGCACCGATCAACGCCAGTCCAATTCCTTGGTTTCCGCTGGTCGGTTCTATTATGATGGTATCCGGTCCGATCTTCCCTGCTTTCTCTGCTTCCTCAATCATATTAAAAGCTGTACGAGTTTTGATGGATCCTCCGACATTTAACCCTTCATACTTCACTAGAATCCGTGCAGCGTCCGGTTCACTCAGCCGGTTCAACTGAATCAGCGGCGTATTCCCCATTGCTGCCAGAACATTTTGATAGACCATATCTGAGCCTCTTTCCGTTTGTTGATTTCTATCAGGATATGCATCATGCATTCTTTTTAGTCCGCATCCTGCAAAAATGGAATCTGCCTCAGCCTTGTCGACTGCATGGCAGATTTCGAACTTTCTTATTTTTCCCCTTTGGTCTTTTCGATCAGATCAACCGGTATGGTTGTGGTACGCTTCTCTACGCCCAGAACCACCAAAGTTTCCACTGAATCAACAGACGCATTGGCTGTTAAATAATTGATCACAAAATCGCGATAGGACTGTGTATCTTTGGATACAATTTTTAATAAATAATCATGACTTCCAGTCAAAGTATAGCATTCTTGAATTTGCGGGCAGCTGTTTACATCTTTCATAAAGGTTTCGATACTTTCCTGTTTCATGGAAACAAGATTCACCAATGCAAATGCCTGCATCTCCATTCCAAGTTTCCGTTCATCCACGATCGTAGTAAACTGCTTAATAATCCCTGATTCCCGCAAATTTTTCGTACGTGTCAGGCAAGCAGAGGGAGATAAGCCAATTTTTTTGGACAATTCCAGATTGGAAATGGAAGCATCCGCCTGAAGTTCCCGCAAGATTGCCTTATCGCTGTTGTCAATCGAAAAATCCATGTTGAATCCTCGCTTTCCAAATAATATTTCACATGGATTTCATTATACAACATTTTATATGAAAAATCAATGTCTCTCATAAAATTTTTACCGCACATTGAAAAATTCATCCCTCTGCACCAACAAATCGGATACAGAGGGACATTTTTTCGATCAATATATGGAAATTCAGCGCACAAATTCCGCAGTATGGCAGCCGGCTTTCAAAATTCGTGCTTCACCAGCCGCAAGCGAAATTCCGTCTACAACAGCGTTTTCCGGAAAAGTCAGTTCTGCTTCACAGTTGAACGGAACCTCAAACCGAAATACAATCGTTCCATCCTTCTTTTCCCAACGCGTCATATAACGTCCGGAAGCCGTGTTCACAGATACTTCTGCCCAGTCAAAATTCCCGCCGGGACGAGGGGTTAATGCGATTTTCGCAAAACCGGGTGCCTCCTCAATCGGATTCAAGCCGCCCATATAACGGTACATCCATTCCGCAATGGAACCGTAGGTATAATGATTCAGACTGTTCATACCGGTATCGCTAATACTTCCGTCCGGCAAAACGGAATTCCAGCGTTCCCAAATGGTCGTCGCACCCATATTGACTTCATAAATCCAGCTTGGATAATCTTCCTGCAAGAGCAGCGTGTATGCATCCTCATCTGCGCCATAGCGGGAGAGTACCTTACACAGGTAGGAAGTTCCCACAAATCCGGTTGTCAAGTGCATATTGTTTTCTTTCAGCAGCCGGCGGAGTTCCGCAATCAGGCGCGGACGCATTTCTTCCGGCAGCAGATCCATATACAGGGCAACGACATAAGCGGTTTGCGTATTCGAGGTACAGCGTCCGTTGGGAGAGAAAAATTCCTTTCGGAAGGCTTCTTTTACCTCTTCCGAACGTTTGGCGAAAAATTCCGCATCCTCTTTCTTCCCCAGCACAGCAGCTGCCTTGGCAGTCAGAGAAGTCGAATATGCATAAAATGCAGAAGCAATATAATAACAATCGGTTCCGCCAAAACTGGACTTGGGTTCCTTATAATTGTCAAGGGAAAGCCAGTCAGCAAAGTGGAAACCGGTCAGCCACAGGCGTTTCTCTCCATTTTCCGCGTCAATTTTGCACAGATGATCCGCCCAAAGTTTCATGGAAGGATATTCCTGTGCCAGCAAAGCCTTATCGCCGGTATGCAGGTAATTCGTCCATGGAATAATCGCCGCGGCATCTGCCCATGCACAGGAATCACTTCCGAGGAAAGGAGTGGATATAGTCTTCTTGATAACCGGCACAACATGTGGAACCGCACCATCCTGCGCAAGCTGTTCCAACTCCATATCATGCATATATTTCGCATAAAAGGCCGCTGTATCCATATTAAAGCTCGCCGTCGAACAGAATGCCTGCGCATCTCCCGTCCAGCCCATCCGCTCATCGCGCTGCGGACAATCGGTCGGAACATCCAGGAAATTTCCCTTCTGTCCCCACAGTGCATTCAAAAAGAGCCGGTTGATCTTCGGATTGGAAGTGCGAATATCACCGATCCGCTCGATATTCGAATGGATCACAACGGCAGTAAAATCAGCAGGATCCGGGTTTTCAATTCCGTCAATCCGGATATAGCGGAATCCGAAAAAGGTCACATGTGGCCGGACTTTCTCATTTTTTCCAGCCGACCGGTAAGTAAAGGTAGCTTTTGCTGTCCGAAGATTATCGGTATAGAAATTACCACCCTGCAAAATTTCCCCATGACGGATGGTTACCAATTCGTTTTTGGGTGCCCGGCAGGTAAATTCTACCCATCCGGTCACTTCCTGACCGAAATCGAAGACAGTTTCTCCGGCAGGTGTGTGAATTACCTCTGCAACGGAGAATCGTTCCTGCTCGGTAATGGGCGGACTTAAACGAGGAGAAAGTGTGCTACGATCCATGTCCGATAACCGGACTCCCTGCCAGCCAGCTTCTCCGCTAACTTGATTCCAGCCGGAAATCTCTTTTGCTGCATCATAAAACTCGCCGTCATAAATATTATTTTCACCGATTGGGCCGGCTGTGCATTTCCAGCTGTCATCCGTTGACAGCACTGTTTTTCCGCCTGCATCAATCTGCGCAATCAAATGGAATCGGTTGCCGTACCGCTCACCGCCGTCATTGGTAAAGCCAAAACGTCCTTTATACCATCCGTTTCCAACCAGTACTGACAGAACATTCTCGCCTTCCTTTAAAAGCCCGCTCAGATCAAAGGTCTGGAACTGCTGCCAGAAATCATATGCATGAAAACCGGGAAGCAGATACTCATTGCCTACTTTCTGTCCATTCAGATAAGCCTCATAAATTCCCAATCCACAAATGGAGAGGCGGGCATTTGACACATCAGCAGCAGAAAAAGTTTTCTGGAAAATCGGACTAATTTCTTTATCGAGATCCGGTTCAATCCAAACCGCTTTCCAATCCGCAGAATCGATCGCAGTTTCAAACCATGCCGGTTCACTGGTTGCACAATCACCATTATCTGCCATTACGGTGACACGCCAGAAATAACGGATTGCAGGAGACAACGTAAATTCTGGTGTATAGCCAGTTCCGGAGATGTCTGCATCTTCCCCGCTATCATGGAGAATCTGCTGAAAGTCTGCATCTGCCGCTATCTCCACTCTCGCCCATTTCTGATAAATTCCGTCACTTTCTGCCACCCAACTGAATGTTGGATTTTCCATCCGATATCCCAACGGATTTGTCAGATGGTTCGTCTTCATGCGGATAATTTTCATTGAAATCCCTCGCTTTTTGGTGCATACGCACAATTCTATTTTTCATTATACGAGATTCCGTGAAAAAAACAACGTCCCCTTTTGCCAAAAAATACAACCGCATTTGCCATCAAAAAAAGGATGTCCGCTTTTTAGCAGGACACCCTTTTACGATTATTTATGATATAATTTTTTTGTCTGATACACCGGTTCACAGGTCAGATTAATTCCCAGTTTTCGGAAAACCCCATCATCAACCTGAGAAAGAATTACCGAAGAATGAGCCTCGCATCCCTTTAATTTTTCCAACTGTGCCAAAGCAAGCGCAGCCGTTTCACTGGTTGCAGCACTGATGGAAAGAGCGATCAGGATTTCATCCGTATGCAGGCGAGGATTGTGATTGCCCAGATGCTTCACCTTCAGGTTCTGAATCGGCTCAATGGTCTCAGGCGGAATCAAGTGAACATTCTTGGGGATGTTCCCCATTGCTTTGAGGGCATTGAGCAAAACAGCAGAAGAGGCACCCAGCAAATTGGAAGTTCCTCCGGTCACAATCCTTCCATCCGGAAGTTCAATCGCAGCAGCAGGCATTCCAGCCTCTTCGGCGCGAGAAACAGCTGCACGCACAACCGGACGCAGATCCAAATCAATTTTGGCCTGCTTCATCAGAAGCTCCACTTTATAAACAGCCTCTGCCTCACCGCGACCTGTCCGTTGATCGCATAGAGTGTGATAATACCGACGAATAATCTCCTGCTTCGAGGCATCCTGAACTGCTTCATCATCAGTAATACAATTTCCTGCCATATTGACGCCCATATCAGTCGGAGATTTATACGGACTTTCTCCCGCAATCTTCTCAAAAATCGCATTCAACACCGGGAATATTTCCACATCCCGATTGTAGTTGACTGCTGTTTTCCCGTAAGCTTCCAAATGAAACGGGTCAATCATATTGACATCATTCAAATCTGCCGTTGCTGCTTCATAGGCGAGATTGACCGGATGTTTCAGCGGAATATTCCAAATCGGGAATGTCTCAAATTTTGCGTACCCTGCTTTAACTCCGCGCTTATACTCATGATAAAGCTGTGATAAACAGGTCGCCATCTTTCCGCTTCCGGGACCGGGTGCAGTAATCACTACCAGCGGACGAGTCGTCTCAATATATTCATTTTTGCCATAGCCGTCATCACTGACGATCAACTGGATGTTTCCCGGATATCCGGCAATCGGATAATGCAGATAGGTCCGTACCCCGAGCGCATCCAACCGCTTCCGGAAAGCATCTGCTGCCGGCTGTCCCGAATACTGTGCAATCACGACGCTGCCGACATACATTCCGATACTGTGGAATGCATCCATTAAACGCAGCACATCCACATCATAAGTGATGCCAAGATCTCCGCGCACTTTATTTTTTTCAATGTCCGCGGCATTTATGACAATCACAATCTCGGCAGAATCCTTCATCTGCATCAGCATCTTAATTTTGCTGTCGGGTGCAAATCCGGGCAAAACTCTGGATGCATGATAATCGTCAAAAAGCTTGCCGCCAAATTCCAGATACAGTTTATTATCAAACTGCGCGATTCTTTTGCGGATGCATTCCGACTGCATGGCGAGATATTTGTCATTGTCAAAACCAATCCTGTTCATCACAACCGTCCTTCCCATCTCAAAACAAAATACGGTAATATTATACCCCTTTTTTCCGTTTTTGACAAGGACTCGGAGGCAAAAGAAGCGTATTTTACAAAAATTCAGCTTTTCTAACAGAATCTCTTTCTCTTGACAAGCTGCATTCCGGTGGGTATCATAAAATATGGAAAGGAGGCTCAAAAATGCCGCAGACAATCCTTCACCCACTAGAACCTATATGGGATTCCCACTCCCGCATTCTGATATTGGGGACCATGCCGAGTCCTCGTTCGCGTGAACTTGGATATTACTACGCACATCCACAAAACCGTTTCTGGAAAATACTAGGCTGCCTTTTTAAAGAAGAGGTTCCCGAAGAACGGGAAGCACGCCTTGCTTTCGCACGGTCACATGGGATCGCACTTTGGGATGTTCTAAAAAGCTGCGAAATCGAGGGTGCCAGCGACAGCAGTATCCGCAGCCCGATTCCGAATGATATCCGCCCGATTCTGGAAAATGCACCGATTCAGGCAATCTTTACTACCGGAACAACTGCTTATCGGCTTTATCAGCGCTATATCCATCCTGTTTGTTGCCGTGATGCGATGGCTCTGCCCTCTACCAGCGCAGCAAACTGTCGGCAAAGTCTTCCGGATTTAGTGCAGGCATATCAAACAATCTTACCTTTTCTCGGATTGTAAAAAAGTGGGAAGTACCGCTATTTTTACAATCGATTCTGCTGATTTTGACAATTGTATTGTGAAAAAATCTGCGCTATAATGAAAATAACCGCAAAAGCGGATAAAATTTTCAAAGAACGGAGCGATTTTATGAGCGAATTTATGGGACCCCGCTACCTGCTGTCCAATGACACTGCAGTCCGTCTCTACAATGCCTGCAAACACCTCCCCATTATTGACTACCATTGCCATCTTTCTCCCAAGGAAATCTATGAGGACAAAGAATTTACCGATATCGGCGAAATGTTCCTGGGTGGTGACCACTATAAATGGCGTCTGATGAGATGCCATGGTATCGATGAAAAATACATCACCGGTGATGCTTCTTGGGGCGAAAAGTTCCAGAAATATGCAGAGGCTCTGGCTACTGCTGCCGGCAATCCTCTTTATCACTGGACTCATATGGAACTGCGCCTTTTCTTCGGAATTGATACTCCCCTGAACGGCAAAACAGCAGCTTCCATCCGCGAAAAAGCAAATGCAATTATTCGCGAAAAACATCTCTCTCCCCGCAAACTGATCACTTCTTCCAATGTAGAATACCTTTCCACTACGGACGATCCGGCAGATTCTCTGGAATATCATAAATTGATTGCAGCGGATTCCACCTTTGAAACCAAGGTCACCCCTGCTTTCCGTCCGGATACCCTTATGATGATTACCAAACCCACCTATGGTGAGTATCTGTCCCGTCTTTCTGCAGCTGCCGGTGTTGCCATTCAGGATTTTGCTTCCTGGAAAGAGGCTGTTCTGAAGAGGCTCGATTTCTTCTGCACCATGGGCTGTAAATTCACCGATGTCGGCATTGAAACCTTCCCCTCTGCAATCGGAACCGAAGAGGAAGCAGCAGAAACCATCAACAAAGCAATCCGCGGTGAGGAAATCTGCGGCTGCGCATACAATAAATTCCTCGGCTGGTGCTACTGCTGGCTGGCAAAAGAATATAAGAAACGCAATCTGACTATGCAGCTGCATATCGCGGTAAAACGCAATACGAACTCTACTCTCTTTGCTGCAAAAGGCCCGGACTGCGGCGGTGACTCCATTCGCGACGCTATTCCGTCTGATGATGTTGTTGCCATTCTGGACAAGGTGGATTCAGAAGGCGGTCTTCCTAAGACAATCCTTTACTCTCTCAATCCGACCGCATGTCCCACTCTTTCGACCATTGCAGGAAGTTTCCGTGGCGTTATCTGCGGTGCTGCATGGTGGTTCTGCGACCACAAACAGGGCATTATCGATCAAATCGTCAATGTTGCCCAGACTGCTGACATCAGCACTTTCCTCGGCATGCTCACTGACTCCCGTAGTTTCCTGTCCTATGCCCGTCACGACTATTTCCGTCGAATTTTCTGCTCGGTTGTCGGCCAGTGGATTGAAGACGGTGAGTTCATGGATGACGAATATGCCATCCAGCTCGTTTGCAATATCTTCCATGACAATGTAGCAAAATTGATTGCTGAATAATCGAAAGGATGAAAAACTCATGAAAAACTTTATTCTCTCCGCATTTGCAGATGAAGCAGGTTCTGCTGTCAGCGAACAGATCGATGCCCTCAAAGGCAATGGCTTTACCCACATCGAAGTCCGTGGCGTAAACGGCAAGAACATCACTGCCCTCACCATTGAAGAAGCAAAGGAATTGAAAAAACAACTCGATGACGGCGGTATTTCTGTCTGGTCAATTGGTTCTCCTCTCGGCAAGATCAGCGTCGGTGATGAATTTGCTCCGCATCTGGACCTGTTCAAACATACTCTGGAACTGGCAAAAGTTTTGGATACTACTCATATCCGGATGTTCAGCTTCTTCTGCCCGAAAGGTGAGGCAGACCTCTGCCGTGAAATCGTATTTGATCGTCTGGGCAAATTCTGCGAAGCTGCAAAAGGCAGCGGCATTCTCCTCTGCCATGAAAACGAAAAAGGCATCTATGGCGATACCGCTGACCGCTGCTTGGATGTTCTGAAAAACTTCCCGGATCTGAAAGGTGTATTTGACCCTGCAAACTTCCTCCAGTGCAAACAGGATACTCTTCGTGCATGGGATATGCTGGAACCCTACTTGGAATACCTCCACATCAAAGACGTCCGTGATGACGGCACTGTTGTTCCTGCTGGCATGGGTGCCGGACATCTTCCTGAGCTGCTCGATCGCTTTGAAAAAATGGGCGGCAAAGCTGTTTCGGTTGAGCCTCACCTCAGTGTTTTCAAAGGTCTTGCTGAACTGGAAAATGAGGGCGAAAAAACCAAGATTGGTGAATTCCAGTATGAATCTCAGCGTGCAGCATTCAATGCCGCTGCATCTGCTCTGGTCAACCTGATTAAGTAATTCTAATACTTTTATAAGCGGTCCTGACTAATCCAGGGCCGCTTTTCTCTTTCAAAACAACAAAAAGAGATGGCAGCCAGACCATCTCTTTTTTCCTTATTATTGCGGCAACTTTTTACGGCGCTGCACTTTTGCAGATTCTTTTCCTTCTACCACTTCCGGTGTAATTACAACCTTTGCAATACTTTCATCCGAAGGGACTAGATACATCAGATTCAATAATGTATCTTCCATAATATTACGCAGACCGCGCGCTCCAGTTTTCCGTTCCATCGCCTGCCGTGCAACTGCATGCATGGTATCATCATCCATGACCAGTTCCACACCATCCAGGTTAAACAATGCGCTATACTGACGGAAAAGAGAATTCTTCGGTTCCCGCAAAATACGAACTAACTGATCTTCATCGAGATCCTCCAGAGTCGTAATGATAGGCAGACGTCCGATTAATTCCGGAATGATACCGAATTTTACCAAATCCTGCGGGATAACATTTTTGAGAAGTTCTCCCTTACTCTTATCATCCCTCTTCTTGACATCTCCGTTGAATCCCATCGTGGAAGAATCCATACGCTTTTCAATAATCTTCTCGATTCCCTCAAAGGCTCCACCGCAGATAAACAAAATATTCTTTGTATTTAGTTGAATAAACTCCTGATGTGGATGTTTCCGTCCACCTTGCGGCGGAACATTGGACACAGTGCCTTCCAAAATTTTCAGCAGAGCCTGCTGCACTCCCTCGCCGCTGACGTCGCGAGTAATAGAAGGATTCTCGGATTTACGGGAAATTTTATCGATTTCATCAATGTAAATGATGCCGCGTTCTGCCGCCTGCACATCATAATCTGCTGCTTGTATCAGACGAACCAGTACGTTTTCCACATCGTCTCCGACATAACCAGCTTCGGTTAGCGTAGTTGCATCTGCTATAGCAAACGGAACATTCAGCACCTTAGCTAATGTCTGGGCGAGCATCGTTTTACCGACTCCGGTGGGACCAAGCAGCAGGACATTGCTTTTCTGCAATTCTACATCTTCGTCCTGCACATCCATAAAAATACGCTTATAATGATTATAAACTGCAACTGACAATGCAATTTTGGCTTTATCTTGACCAATTACATATTCATCCAAAACCGCCTTAATTTCTGCAGGTTTCAACAAATGAATTTCATGGTCATCATTCTCATCTGAATATGCATTTTTGGTATACCCATGTTCTGGAGCAGGAAATAGACCTTCCTCAACTAACATTTCATAGCATAACGCAACACAGCTGTCACATATATTGGCATTTGCAGCATGAAGCATCCGTTCTACACTATGTTCCGGTTTACCGCAAAAACTACAGCGCACATCATTGTTTTCTGGCATAAAATTAAGAGCCTC
Organism: Candidatus Merdivicinus sp.; assembly: GCA_050943495.1. Lineage (GTDB taxonomy): Bacteria > Bacillota > Clostridia > Oscillospirales > Ruminococcaceae > Merdivicinus. The sequence goes on along the minus strand of JBMNPH010000001.1, from coordinate 427,620 downwards.
CTTCAATCAGCCGGAAGGGTCAGCGTTTCGTAATAATCTTATCGATCAGGCCGTACTCCAGCGCTTCTTGTGCTGACATGAAATTGTCACGCTCACAGTCTGCCGCTACCCGTTCCAACGGCTGTCCGGTATTTTCCGAAAGAATACGATTCATCCGATTTTTCACAATTTCAAGACGTTTCAGATGAATCGCCATATCTGTAATTTGTCCCTGCGTACCAGCAGAGGGCTGATGAATCATAATTTCACTGTTCGGCAGCGCAATCCGTTTCCCTTTTGCACCGCTCGAAAGCAAAAATGCACCCATGGAAGCTGCCATACCAACGCAAATCGTTGATACATCACATTTAATAAACTGCATAGTATCATAAATTGCCATACCAGCTGTCACAGAACCACCGGGGCTATTGATATACAAGCTGATATCCTTATCCGGATCCTGGCTTTCCAAATAAAGAAGCTGCGCCACAACCAGAGAAGCAGAAGCGTCATTCACTTCCTCACACAGCATAATAATCCGGTCATTCAGCAGGCGCGAAAAAATGTCATAGGAACGTTCACCACGGCTGGTCTGTTCCACTACCATTGGGACTAAACTCATTCTGAGACCTCCATTTCAAAAAGTAACAGAAACGCGAACAACTATTGAGCAGGCATATAAATGCTCCGCTCAATAGCTGTCACCAAGCGTTTATGTGCGGATAGACTTTTGCAGTAAAGCCGGTCACATTTTAGTATAGACCTGAAAAGTGAACGCAAAACGTCCGATCTGCAACCTTTTCATGAATTGATGGAAAATCAAAAATTACTCTGCAACCGCGCTGTCACGGACCAGATCAATTGCCTTATTAACGGCAACATCTGCAGAAATATTCTCAACCGGGATAAGACCTTTGAGCTTTTCTACATCCATCTTGTAGCCTTCTGCGAGACGAGCATATTCCTTCTCGATCTCCTCTTCTGTTGCGGAAATGCCTTCCAGTTCCACAATCTTTTCCAGAGCCAAACGAATCTGCACCTGACGTTTTGCCTGTGCTTCAAAAGTCTTACGGAAAGATTCGCGATTCATGCCGGTATACTGGAGATACATATCCATTTCCAGTCCCTGTGAACGCAGACGATATTCAAAATCACGAATCATTTCATCGATCCGAACCTCGTACATTTCGTTCGGAATTTCGCCTTCAATATTTTCGATCACGACATCGATCAGTTTGTTTTCAAATTCATCAGAAGCAGCCTTCTCATTCGCTTCTGTCTGACGTTTCCGAATATCTTCTTTCAGATCAGCCAAAGTATCGAACTCGCTGACATCTTTTGCAAACTCGTCATCTGCTGCGGGAAGTTCCTTTGCATTGATTTCATGCAGCTTAATTTTGAATACAGCGGGTTTGCCCTTCAGTGCTTCGGCATGATAATCTTCCGGGAAGGAAACATTCACGTCAAACTCATCACCGGTATTATGACCTACAACCTGATCCTCAAAGCCGGGGATAAACTGACCGGAACCAAGAGTCAGATTGAATTTTTCTGCTTTACCGCCCTCGAAAGCTTCGCCGTCAACAAATCCCTCAAAGTCAATCACAACGGTGTCGCCGTTCGCAGCAGGACGATCCTCGACAGTAATGGTCCGTGCATTCCGATCGCGCATCCGATCGATTTCCGCATTGATATCCTCATCGGTTACTTCCTTCACATTCTTGGAAGCCTTGATGCCCTTATAATCTTTCACATTGATTTCGGGCTTTACGGTGCAGACAGCTTTAAAAGTAACGCCGTTTTCCTTGGAAACTTCGGTTACATCGACAGAAGGGGGGCAAACGATTTCCAGACCGGATTCTTCCACTGCAGACTGGATCGCATTGGGATATACGTCATTTACAGCTTCCTCAAAGAAGAAGCCTTCTCCATACAGTTTTTCAATCGTTTTGCGGGGAGCTTTTCCTTTCCGGAAACCGGGAATTTCGATTTTTTTCACACGTTTCTGGTATGCCTTCTGGCATGCTTTGTCAAAATCCTCGGCGGAAACCTTAATTTCCAACTCGAACTTATTGGTAGCCACATTGTTTTTCGATACTAAGCTCATGAAACATCCTCCTGTTATTCCTTCCAAAAGCCGAAAAACGGCGTTCGGATTCATTTTAAGCAAAAAAAGCTTTTCAGACTTTTTCATTATAGCACATCTTGACCTTTTTTGCTACAATTTCTTTCTTTTTTTCATTTTTCCACATCTTACCCGATTTTTAGCGGAGTAAATTGGAGAAAATCACAAGAAACTAATCGGAAATTAATTCCAAGTCGTTCCCCATTAATAGCATATCCTGCTGAATACCCATGTATATGCCCATAATAAACCTGATTGATCTGATATTCGTGCAATACTTCTAAGATTTCATAACATTCGCTGGAACCGTATATCGGTGGATAGTGCAGAAACACTACAGGCTTTTTTCCAAGTTTTGCAGCAGCTTCCAATGATAACCGAAGCCGACCGCATTCGCGCAGCAAAATTTTTTTATCTGCCTGATCATTCATCCACCCTCGTGTCCCGCAGAGGGCGAAATCTTCATAAGGATAGGCATTATTAAACAGGATTTTTAAAGTAGAAAAACCATTGTCGGTAAAAAACTTTTCCACTTTTGTTTTTGTAGAAAACCAAAGATCGTGATTTCCCTTTAATATAATTTTGGTTCCAGGCAGTCGATCAATAAAAGCAAAATCTTCCCGGCTCTCCGAAATATCCAATCCCCACGAGATATCTCCAGCAATGACAACCACATCTTCCGGCTTAACCGCTGCACGCCAATTGCGTTCCAGCCGCTCGACATAGTTTTCCCATCCCGGAAAAACGTCCATCGGCTTCTCCACCCCGAGCGACAGATGAAGATCCGCAATTGCAAACAAACTCATAATTTTTCCTTTGATAAAAATTTACCAGGGATATTGAACCCGTTTTCTGCCACACTAAAAACCGGAGGGAAACCTCCGTCGGATCTTTTGGAAAAACTGTTTCCCGTTTTCCAAAATTTTCGGCAATTCATCTTCACATTCATTCGCATAAGGAGGCTTTTATTATGTCCAATCTTGGTCACAACAATCCCACCATTTCCTGCGTCGAATGCGACGTTACAAACTGCATCCACAACAACCATCAGTGCCGCTGCACTGCTTCCAACATCAAAATCGGTCCGCAATCTGCTTGTTCCTGCTCTGAGACCGTCTGCCAGAGTTTCTGCGCAAAATAATTTCTCCTATCGGAATACGGCTCAGAAACCTGTCGGAAGGGGCAGGCAACTGCCCCGGATTCCCACTCGATGTCTGGCGGGGGACCCCTCCCCCATTTTAAGTTTGTATTGACAGTTTTAGATGAAAAAATTCAAGGGAGTTTCGCGGAAAAAGTTGGGGTTCCGCACATCACTCCAGCGCAGTCGGAACGGACTGCGCCTTTACATCTTATTGATTCAAGAGTTCCAGCACACTGGAAACCATATTTTCCTTCGAAACACTTCCCGTAAAGCGAATTTGCTTATCACGAAGTGCAAGCAGCGATTCCGGCGGCGTCATGCCGGAAATTTCTGCCAGCAGTGCAACCTGCTCAAAATCATCCTCCGGAATCGGACGGTCTGTTACAGCCTTCAGCACGTCGGCAGTAAATTTATATGGTGATGCGGTGGAGGCAATGATTGTCTTGCGTGTATCTCCGGTTTTCCGGCGATAATCTTCACAAACTTTGACCGCAACAGCAGTATGTGTATCGCAAAGATATCCATACTCCCGGAAAGTATTGCCAATGGTTTCCGCAGTCTGCTCATCATCGCAGAAACCACCCGCAAATTCCGCCTGCAATTTTGCTTTCACATCCGCAGAAACCGTATATTTGCCATTGCGGGAAAGTTCGCCAAACCACTCCCGAATCATCAAATCGTCCTGTCCGCAGAGATCATAAAGCAGACGTTCGAGGTTGGAGGAGATCAGAATATCCATGGACGGAGAAGTCGTGGTATAAAAATCACGATTGCGGTCATAAGTACCCGTCTGGATAAAGTCAGTGAGGACTTTGTTCCGGTTGGAGGCACAGATCAGCATTCCAATCGGAAGCCCCATCTTTTTGGCATAATACGCAGCCAGGATATTGCCGAAGTTACCGGTCGGCACTGCAACATTGACGACTTCTCCCATTTCGATTTCTCCCTGATCCACAAGGGAGGTATAAGCTGCAATGTAATACACAATCTGCGGAACAAGCCGTCCCCAGTTAATCGAGTTGGCGGAGGAAAATTTTTGATGATTTGCAGCCAGTCGTTCCTGAATAGCAGGATTTGTGAAGATCTGCTTCACGCCGGTCTGGGCATCGTCAAAATTCCCCTGGATGGCGCAAACCGCGAGATTCTTGCCTTCCTGCGTCGTCATTTGACGTTTCTGCATATTGCTGACGCCGTTTTCCGGATAAAAGACCAGCATCCGGGTACCGGGGACATCTTTGAAGCCTTCCAGCGCCGCCTTGCCGGTGTCTCCGGAAGTGGCAACCAGAACTACAATTTCCTGGCCCGGTTCCGTCTTGGCCGCCGATACGGTCATCAAATGCGGCAGAAGCTGGAGTGCCATATCCTTAAAGGCGCAGGTAGGACCATGCCAGAGTTCCAATAAATAATTATTTTCTCCGACTTTGGAAATTTCTGCGATATTCTCTGAGTCAAACTTCTCCGTTGTATAAGCACGATTTACACAGCGGGAAAGTTCTTCTGATGTGAAATCAGTCAAAAATTCGGCCAGAATTTTTTCCGCTTTTTCCGCGTAGCTCTTTCCGAGCAGTGCATTCAGCTTCTCTACATCAAACTTCGGAAGTTCTTCCGGAACAAAAAGTCCTCCTTCCGCAGAAATTCCTCTCGCAATGGCCTGCGCCGCGGTAATCCGGCAGGATTTATCGCGTGTGCTGTTGTAATACATGTGACACTCCCCTTTTACGGCGTTATTCTATACAATCTTTTTAAAGATTTTCTTTAAAAAAGCGCTGTGCATTTCCAAATGTAATTTTTTCTACAAAATCCGGATCAAAATGCTTCAGCAGATTCTGGTGCCAGTCCGGAATCTTTTCAATCCGATCCAGACGGGATGGCATGGCTGCACCGTCAAAATCACTACCAACCGCAATGCAATCCTCGCCACCCAGTGCGATAATACGGCGGATGTGTGCGCGGATCTCCTGGAAAGTCGCATCGCTCTCCCCATTGATAAAGACCGGGAAGAAATTGATGCCGATCAGACCTTTTCGGCGGATAATTTCCTGAATCTGCAGATCATCCAGATTGCGACGATTCGGGCAGACTTCGAAACAATTGGAATGAGTTGCAATGAAAGGACGTTCCGCCACCTCGCACAAGTCCCAGAATCCCAGGGTATTCAAATGAGAAACATCAATAATGATCCGATTCTTTTCGAGTTCCCGCACGGCATTTTTCCCGAATTCTGTCAGTCCGATCTCACTATGAACTCCGCCGGCCAGCTCATTTTCGCCATTCCACACCAAAGAAAAAACTTTAACGCCCATCTGGGCAAATTCCTCAATATGTTCCAGCTTTCCGCCCAAGGCGGCACCGTTCTCTACAGTCAGCATCGCATTGCAGATATGATTGCGCACATTGTTCGGATCATACGCAACAATTTCCTCATGCTCTTCGATTGTCTTCTGAAGCAATTCCGCCTGCGCCAGGAAATCCCGATAAGCCCGTATCCCACGTTTTTCATCATTGATAAATACAGCGAATGCCTGCACCCACTGATCGAAAATCAAGCCTCGATCGACAGAAACTGCACCGTCATTCTGCATCAGGCTCTGCTTCTGCCCTCTGCAGCGACCTAAAGTATCGCAATGTAAATCAAAATGCCGCATACTCTCTGCCTCCATTTCTCTCATCCAATGCAAACGCACCGGGCAGATGCGAAACCGCTTCTACCGTTCCGCTGCATGGAGATAACCTGACTTCTATCACATCAAATCGGGGCTGAAGCTCCGATGGATGTTCCTGTATATAGCACATTGCCGCCCGGATCAGCCGCCGCTGCTTTGCAAGCGTCACAGCCTCTGCCGGTACATTCAACTGAGAATCATTCGTCTGACGGGCTTTTACCTCGCAAAAGGCCAAAAATCCATCTTTTTCCGCAATCAAATCGATTTCTCCGCCCAGACAACGGTAATTCTGCATTAACAGCAAATATCCCTCCTGGGCCAAAAAATTTGCCGCTGCCGCTTCGCCTGTCATACCATGCCGCAGAGAAGGAGTTTCTCCCTTTTCGGCAAAATATTTTTTTAAGAAGCTCATCCGATGCACCGGTGAAGCACCATAGGCATCCAGACAAGCGTAATGTTCCTTTGTACCATATCCCTTATGCTTCTCAAACGCATACTCCGGATATGCCTCCGCGAGCTCTTTCATACTGTGGTCCCGCGCCACCTTTGCCAGAATAGAGGCCGCCGCAATTGAAGCGGAAGTCGCATCTCCCTTTATGAGACAGCGGGAAGGGACAGAAACCTGTGGATTTCGGTTACCGTCAATCAAAGCGAAGGTTGGCTTCACCGATAACCCCTCAACAGCGCGGCGCATTGCCAAAAAAGTAGCCTGCAGGATATTCAGCCGGTCAATTTCCTCCACCGAGGCAGAGGCAATCGACCATGCCTCGGCCTTTTCCTGAATCAGCGGGAAAAGTGCTTCCCGCTTCTTTTCGGTCAGTTTTTTCGAATCATTGAGTCCCGGAATTTCAATCTCCGGCGACAGAATAACGGCCGCTGCATAAACATCTCCTGCCAGCGGGCCGCGTCCTGCCTCATCCACTCCGCAAAACTGTGCAATTCCAAGAGAGCGGTCATATTCGGACAACGTCATACTGCGCCCTCCTCCCGAGGCGGCGCCTCCAATGATAACCGGCCCAATTTTCCACCCCGATATTCATCCAGAATCATCGTTGCAGCCCGCAATGTATCGACTTCGCCGCCGCTGATAAGCATTCCGCGTTTTCTTCCCACCAGTTCCAGCAATTCATAATCTTCGAGCTGGTCGGTATCATTGGAAGTTAATTTGTAACGTTCGGAAAGCAAGTGCGGATACCCTTCCCGCAGCCAGCCAAGCAAGCGCATTGCCAGCAGTTCCACATCCAAGATCTGATCTTTAACTGCACCGGTAAAGGCGAGTTTTTCTCCGACCGCAGGATCCTCAAATTTCGGCCAGAGAACCCCCGGGGTATCCATCAAATCCACATCCTTTGCGACAGCAACCCACTGCTTGCCGACCGTAACACCCGGCCGATCCTCGACCTTAGCCCGTTTTTCATTCGCTACCCGATTAATAAAGGAAGATTTTCCAACATTCGGAATTCCCACTATCATCATCCGAATTGGGCGGCCAATCATTCCTTTCTGCGCACGGCGTTCCGTAATATCTGCCAAAATTTCGCGCACTTTCGGCAAAAACTGATTTACACCCCTACCGCTTTTTGCATCAATCGCAAGTGCCGGTATCCCAAGGTTCTCATAATACCGCAGCCAGCGTGCCGTAATATTGGGGTCAGCCGCATCACTTTTATTCAGCAGAAGCAATCGACGTTTGTCCCCGATCCATTTTGGTAATTCCGGATTCCGAGAACTTTGCGGAATCCGGGCATCCGTCAGTTCCACTACCAAATCCACCAGCTTTACCTGATCCTGAATCAGACGGCGGGTTTTAGCCATATGCCCGGGAAACCATTGGATATTCGGTGTCTGCGCCATATGCCCTCCTTATTCCACCGGACCGATTTTCTGAAGCGGCAGCAGCCGGATCAAAACACGGCCCAGAATCTCTTTTTCCTCCACAAACCCTACATCTGAAAAACGACTGTCTGTCGAATGATTCCGATTATCCCCCATCACAAACACACACCCTTCCGGCACTGTTACCGGATATGTGTGATCACCGCGATTTTCTACCTGAATGGTTTCCATAATATATGGTTCGGAAATCAATTTCCCATCTACCAGAACTTCACCATTTTCATTGATATCGACTGTCTGTCCCGGCAATGCAATTATGCGTTTGACAAGCGCCTCGTCCAGTCCAGTTTTTTCAGATAAAATCACAATATCCCCATTCGCCGGTTCATAGAACAAATTGGAGATAATCAGGCGATCTCCATCCGACAAAGTAGGACACATGGAGGATCCATCAACCGTAACCACCTGAATAATAAAATTGAATAAGATAAAGACAATTACACCTGCAGCCAAAATTGCTTTTACCCATTCCAAAAGTTCCTTTTTCAGGTTAAACGGCTCTTTTTCTGTTTGAACTGTCTGTTCTGCCATTGCTTTTTCTCCTTCGCTTGTTGAGCTAACATACTAATTGATCAAACCTAACCGCCGAATCGGAAAAATGCGAAACAGGACTTTCCCCAAGACCTCTTTTTCCTCAACCAGACCAATCCGTTCCGAACGGCTATCTGTGGAGTGATTTCGATTATCACCCATCACATAGATATATCCTTCCGGTACAGTTAAGGGATAAGAAAGATCTCCGCTATCCTGCCAATTTTCAGCTACATAAGGCTCTTCTAATGCCTCGCCATCGATCCAAACTCTGCCGCCCGACAGATCAATTGTCTGACCGGCAGTCGCGATTACCCGTTTTACCAAGGGTTTATCCAACCCTGTTTTCTCAGAAAGAATGACGACATCGCCAGCTTCCGGCTGATAAAAAAAGGTATACATCAAAAGTTGATCCCCATTTTGCAAAGTAGGTTCCATAGAGATACCATCTACCATTACAAAGCGGAGCAGCACGCCGAAAATTAAAAATGCAGCAGCACCCGCAATCAAAAAAGAGCGAATCCATTCTGCCACTTCTGTTTTCACAAGATGCTTGGCAGGTATTTTTTGAGAATCGACTGCTACTGTACAAGTTGTTTCACGATCCAGCTTTTCCAGTTGGGAAAGAATTGCGTCAATTTCCGCATCCGAATGATGAGGAGGCTGATTTTCATTCATAAACAACGCTCCCTTTCCAGCTCTAAATAGCACAAAAAGGGACGTTTACCGTCCCTTTCCGCACTTCTGGTTTCTTTAGATTTTCTCTCTGATTCTTGCAGCCTTGCCGACTCTCTCGCGCAGGTAATAGAGTTTTGCTCTGCGAACGCGGCCGTGACGCATTACTTCTACATATTCCACATTGGGGGAATGAACCGGGAACACGCGTTCCACACCGCAGCCGTAAGCAACACGACGAACGGTAAAGGTTTCAGAAATGCCGCCATGCTTCTGTGCGATAACAGTACCTTCAAAAACCTGAACTCTTTCTTTGTCACCCTCACGGATTTTTACGCCGACCTTGACGTAATCACCGATCTGGATTTCCGGTTTGTCAGCTTTCATGCTGGACTGGCTGATGAGTTTCAAAGCATCCATGTTATTTCCTCCTGGTTTTCAGATATTCATGCATGCAGGAAAATCCCTGTGCAGAGGACTATCCGCCTTAATGTAATAGAACATTAATCCCCACCTGCCAAAGACAGGCGGAACAATATCTATTACAGGATACCACATTTCCGCTATTTTCGCAAGATGTTTTACACCTTTTGAAAAAATTCAGCATTTTCACCGGATTTTTTTAAGATATCTCAATATTTCCGCCTTATTTGCCAAGGATTTCTCATACCAAATGGCGAATCAGTGTTTCCCGATCCCCTTCCAGCAAATCCATTACTGGGATTTCCGGCATGGTATAAGCACCAGGCTGCTGACGCAGAGCTGCTCTCGCTGCCGAAACGAGAATCTGTGCGGTAAGTGCCGGATTATTGATCTTCATTTCAAATGTAAAGAGCTGATTCTGTGTTTTACCGGAAACACCTTTACGGGTCAGATTAACGCCATGTCCCATGTCGATCACTTCGTTGACATCATCCACCTGAATCACATGGGTCTCATCGTTTGCAAAGTAAGGATCTGCTTTGATTTTGGCGGTAATCTCTTCCAAGGTATGCCCCTCTTCGATCTCGACATAGACCATCCGGCGATGAATGGAAGTTCCCAGCGGAATGGTCATAGACAGTGCACCCTTTACGCCTTCAATTGCCTTGACTGCCACCGTATGGCCCATGCTCATTCCGGGTCCGAAATTAGTGTAAGTCAGACCTTTGGGAGCGCAGGCTTGGAGCAAGGTGCGAACGATAGAATCAGAACCGGGATCCCAACCGGCTGAAATAATGGAAACCTTGCCAGCCTTTTTAGCTGCCTCTCCCAATGTTGTCCGCAGATCCCAAATGCTGGTATGAATATCAAAGCTGTCAACCGTTGAAATGCCGGCTGCAAGTGCTTCCAAAGCATATTTCTCCACCGAACGGGTCGGAGTTGCCAAAATAGCGACATCCGGTTTGACAGACAGATCGGTCAGCGATGCTTTGATCTCGTATCCCGCAAGTTCCGCAGGCTGTTCACCATCCGGATGGCGGCGCACGATACCGACGCACTCCATATCTCCAGAAGCTTCAATCGCCTCCAGCACATAACGGCCAATATTGCCGTATCCAACAATTGCTGCTTTGATCATATTAAATCCCTCTTTCTGCTTTTCAGCTTCGGCTAACAATTTACATTCCTATTATAACGGATTTCATCTGTTTTCGTCAAGAAAGATCCCGTAAAAATTTCGGAATCTATATTGCATAAAATTTTGGATTTTTCACAAATTCAGCAGAAACGACCGTATTCTTTTCATTTTTGTTTATTTATTCTGCAATCAATTCCAGAATTGCAGCTGTCACAAAGGCCTCCGGCGACAGCAGTGCTGCCCCCCACATTCCGCCATCCTCTTCCGGACTCCAATTCTGAATCAACTTACGCAAACTAAGAATCGCCTGCCATCCATCCGGATGTTCCACAGCACGATCCATTTTTTCCCACGCATTCTCTATTTCTGCGCAATAAGTCGCAGCACCATACACCGAGAGCGGATCCGCACCAAGATATTCTCCTGCAATTTCTGCGGCGGCCAGCCACAGAGCTTCTACCTCATGTTGGATTCTGCGTTTCTTTTTTAATGTTCGGAGGATTCTACTCCAAGCAGCTTTCTGTGCCAGACTTTTTCCATTCCGTATCATTCCATGAGACTGTTCAAAATGATCCAACTTCCGATTCCAGAACTTCGCTAGTTCCTTCCTTACACCCGGAAAATATGTATAAGCCCATCCTTCATATTCTCCGTACAATTTCATGGTATCCAGATACCCAAGCTGCATATTGCGGCTGGAAAGACCCGGTTCAAACCATAAAAACGGCCCCAGATCCCAATAACTTCCCAATGCGGTGATTGGAATGGAGGTATCTTTCGGTTTGCGTTCGATTCCCAGGCCGTTAAGATTCACCGCCAAGATCTCTTCCGCTCCCAGACGAACTGCAAGATTGATCGGCATATTATCGTGATACCCGCCGTCAATATACTGCGTCCCGTCGATTTCCTTGCTGCGGAATGCCGGAAAACAAGCTGCAGAAGCCACCATATAATCGCACAGTTTTCCCTCCGGAATTTCATCGATTCCTAGTTCCACTGCCTTCATAGACGGATATTCCACCGTCACCAATCCAAACCGAATATCTGAATGGCGTACCCGTGATTCCTCTACCTGTTTCCGGATCAGCTTTTCCAAAGGCGCAAAATCTGCCCCTTCCGATGCCACTGCACGGCGAATAAAAGGCTTCCAGACATCCCCTTCCCAACCATTTTTGCTGTAATCCACTTCGCGGGGAAAATCTGGATAATCCACTACATCCGCTGTATATAGGGAAAGCCAGAGCGATTCTGCGGTTTCATAATCTCCCTGTGCCATCATGGCACCGTTAAGAGCACCGACCGAAGAACCAGTTACCACAGCAAAAGAAATGCCCAATTCCCGCAGTGCACGCCATACCCCAATCTGATAAGCACCGCGTGATCCGCCGCCTGCTAATACCAATCCTTTTTTCGTGAGAACTCCCCCTTACATCAATTCCGTATAATTCCGGTCTATGCTCACTACCGTAAAATAATGCGCAGCAGGATCAATTGCGGACACTTTTTCCTGAATTTCCTGCCTCAGGGAGTCCTCCGAACGTTTGCAGCCGGAAGGAACCACAATATCAAAAATCACATTGGTATGGGAGTAGCCGCGCACAATCCGGAAATCATGCATGGTTATTCCCTCATTCATTCCAGCAACAATGCTCACTACCTGTTGCCGGAGCACATTCAACTCCTCATCATCAGTAATGATCGGATCCATATGCACCACCAGATGAATACCGCTGTCCAAAAAATCACGTTCGATATTATCGCAAAGATCGTGGCTTACCATAACGTCTTCCCGGGCATCCACTTCTACGTGAACCGTTGCAAAGCATCTGCCCGGACCGTAATCGTGCACCATCAGATCATGGATTCCCAATACACCGTCATAAGAACGGAGACGCTTCATTGTCTTTTTGACCAGATCCCGGTCCGGTGCTTCGCCTAACAGCGGACTTAGAGTGTCTCGAATCAGGTTAATTCCAGACCAGAGAATAAACAAAGCGATCAGCATTCCGGCGATACCATCCAGTTTTAAGCCACTCCATTTTGCGACCAGAGTGGAAACCAGAACAGCCGATGTCGCAATGACATCGTTTCGGCTGTCAATCGCTGTAGCCTCCAATGCGGTAGAATCGATCATCTTTCCCAATTTGCGGTTAAAAAGCATCATCCATCCTTTGACCGCAATCGAAACTGCCAGTACCCCAATCGAAATCCAACTGAACGGGGTTTCCTCCGGATGAATAATCTTTTCAAAGGAAGAGCTCATCAAATTAAAGCTTACCATCAGAATTAAAACTGCAACAACCAGTCCGGAAACATATTCCATACGGGCATGACCAAAGGGATGTTCCTTGTCGGCAGGACGCGAAGACATTTTAAAGCAAATCAGTGTCACCAAGGAAGACATCGCATCCGACAGGTTATTGATACCGTCTGCCAAAACGGCAATACTCTGAAACAGCAGACCAGCCAGCATTTTTCCGCCGCCCAGCAACACATTGCAGCAGACTCCCACTATTCCGGCGAAACGGCCATAACTGGCCCGCACATCTGGATCCTTGACATTTTCCGAATTTTTCACAAATGTATGCAGCAAAAAGTTTGTCATAGGTGATAATTTCCCCCAATAAAGAAATTCTCCCTGCCGGTTTTATTTACCATGCAGGGCGCTTTTTCTATTATACTGTTTTTTTTCCGGAAAATCAAGGCAGCAATGCAACAATTTCATTAAAATTCTCCACTCTCTTTATAGAAAAACAGAAATTTCCATCTGCAAACAATTGAAAATGCAAAATTTCTGTGGTATACTTTTTTGGAAAAGCAAATTTCCCATGTCTAAAAGAAAGGATTGTGCCATGAAACATCTGAAACACATCTGTGCATGGTTTCTGAGCCTTGCGATCGTGCTCACCGTCTTGCCCCTGCCGGTTTCTGCGGCCGGGTCTACGCCGAAAGAGTTTCGCGCCGTTTGGGTCAGCACCATCAACCACTTGGATTATCCAAACCAAACTACAACCGATCCTGCCCAGCTCAAACAGCAGGCAGACCTCATTCTTGATAACTGTGTTGCCATGGGGATGAATGCCGTAATTCTGCAGGTTCGTCCTTCCGGCGATGCCATCTATCCCTCTGAAATTTATCCGTGGAGTCAACATCTGACCGGCGCACAGGGACTAGCGCCTCAGAACGGATTTGATCCGCTGGAATACTGGGTGACAGAAGCACATAAGCGCGGACTGGAACTTCATGCATGGATCAATCCTTACCGTGTGACCCGTTCCAAAGATGCCGATTATAATTCGCTCGCCGCTAACAATCCTGCACTTCTTCATCCGGATTGGGTCGTCAAGCATACCGACGGCAACTATTACCTGGATCCCGGTCTTCCGGAAGTCCGTCAGCTAGTTGTGGACGGTGCCGCAGAAATTGTCCGTAATTATGATGTAGATGGCATTCATATGGATGACTACTTCTATCCGGGCACCAATTTCGATGACGCGGATACCTTTGCCAAATATGGTGCAGGATTTTCCAGCATCGGCGACTGGCGCCGCAATAATGTTGATCTTCTGGTGCAGGAACTGGATTCCACACTGCACAAGCTGGATCCGGATATTTCATTCGGAATCAGTCCCTTCGGCATCTGGGCAAATGCTTCAGGCATGTCGGGCGGTTCCAACACAAACGGTAACCAGACCTACTTCTCTCACTATGCCGACACTCGGAAATGGGTAAAAGAAGGCTGGCTCGATTATATCTGTCCGCAGATTTACTGGGAAATCGGTCACAATCTCGCTGATTATCAGACACTTGCTTACTGGTGGGCTGATGTTGTAAAAGGCACGGATGTCGAACTTTATATCGGTATGGCAGACTATAAAGCCGGCAATTCCAGTTCTTCCAGTCCTTGGTATGGTATTAAAGCCATTCAGGATCAAGTAGCCTTGAATGCAAAGATTCCGGAAATTACCGGCGAAGTTCATTTCCGCTACAAATTCTTGCTCTCAGTTCCCGGACTGGAACAGTTTTATAAAGACACTTACGTAACAGGTGCTACGCCTGTAGAACCCTCTGAACCGGAAACGCCGGTAGAACCTGAACAGCCGGAGGTTCCCTCCGACGGCGTTACATCCCGATATTTTTCGAAGGATCAGAGCGGCGAATGGGTTCGATACACAAACGGAACCTGGAATTTCCTGATTAGTGGGAAGCCAGCTACTGGTTGGCGTATGATTGATGGAACCTATTACTTTTTTGATAACCAGGGCACTATGAAGACTGGCTGGCTACTCCATAACGGTAGTTGGTATTATCTAAAGAGCAGCGGTGCTATGGCTACTGGCTGGATTCTCGACAACGGCAGCTGGTACTATCTCAAAAACTGGGGCGGCATGTCGGTCGGCTGGCAGAAGGTTGGAAATACTTGGTACTGGATGAATTCTTCCGGTGCAATGAAAGCAAATGGCTGGCAGCTCATTGGTAATCAATGGTATTATTTCTATGCAGACGGTGCAATGGCCGCGAATACAACAACTCCAGATGGATATTATGTCGGTGCATCCGGTGCAATGGTGTAATTTTACAACAAAACAAAAAACCTTCCGGTCCTGTTTTTCCAGAACCGGAAGGTTTTTTCTCATTCATTCTTGTCAATAAAAATTTATCATGCTAAAATAGAGATAGGATCAAAATGCCATCCGGACAAATGGAGATGTCTCTGCTGGCGGCAATCCCAGCAATTCCCGGCCGCGTCGCGCATAATACCGGTAATTTTCAATGGAGACTCCGTTCGGAATCCGATGATCCAAAGCAAAAATTACGCCGCCGCCCAGCGTTTCGGGACAAATCTTTCGTGTCAGTTCCCGCTCGACGTCTTCAATTGTGCCGCGCAGTGCATGTTTGTCAAGCCCGCCTTTGAGTGCTATTCGATTCCCGTACTTCCGCCGAATTTCCACAATATCCATACCGGCAGCCGGTTCACAGGGATACAGCACATTCAGACCAGCCTCAATAAACGGCTCAATAACTGCATTCATATTGCCGTCGCTGTCCTGCGAAAAGAGCGTTGCACCTGCATCGTGCAGTGGATCCCAAATCTTACGATAATACGGTCCGATAAATTCCCGTACTTGCGCCGGGCCTGCAAGCGGTCCTGACTTGCCTGCCATATCCTCGTGAACACTGAGCAGATCGACTGTCAACACGCTGCTTACCCGTTCATATACCTTCAGCGCTGTATCTGCAATCGTGTTCAGAATATCCTCAATCAGTTCCGGCTGCTCATAAAAGGCGATGCACAGTCCTTCTTCTCCCATCAGCTGACGTGGCTCATCAAATCCACCGGGCATTCCACCCAAAATCAGAGTGCCTTCTTTCTGACGCTTTGCCAATTCGCGCAGCGCTTCCATATCCACCCGATCTTCCCGGAATTCATACCAATGCTTGATTTTCAGCCAATCATCCATTGTCTTGACCGGATTATCCATAGGCAGCGGAATGGTGGCGCTTCCTTTACAAAGTTTTTCCTTCCGTCCGTAACGGTCAACGGAAATCGTATAAGATGGAGTGTCCTCCAGAATGCGAGGCTCAATCCCGGTGATTGCCCCGGTATTCGCCGGAATCCATGCATAGTCGACACTATCCCATCCGAATGCGGACAGATCCAATTCGGAAGGAGTTGCACCCTGTGCCCGCCACTCATCCTCGAGTCCGATCAGCGGCCCGAAAAGTTCCGTGAACATCTCCCGACCTGTATATTCAAACCGCATATGTGCCAGATATTCTTCTCGTTTCCAAATCATTTTAAATCCCTCCATGAAGATTGTTGCTTTCAGTATATAGGATTTTCTCCCGATATTCCATGAATTTTTGTGCTGATTCTGGATATTTTTCCACAAAGAGGTGCTGCTATTGAATCATTATTTTTTCCCGGTGGATTACGCTGTTCTCCGTCATACACAGGCCGGATGGCAAATTCCAACCCGTACCATTGAAAATCATGAACTGGTTTTTATCTTAGAAGGACAAATGGAAATTTGTCTCGAAGGAAAAAACTTTTGCGCCGATCCCGGCACCCTTCTCTATTTTCATCCACATTGTCCCCACAGTCTCAAAACCTCTTCGGAACATCCGGCGGTATTTTGCGGTATTCACTTTTCGCCGGAAAATGGTCAGGAACTGCCCCTCAGCGATGTTACAAAATGGGGAAATTTTCGCAAATTCTCCCCGATTCTGGAAGAAATCGTCCGCCTCTGGAACCGCAAGGGATATTTGGATGACTGGGCTGCTGATCTCGCATTTTCCCGCCTGCTGCTGGAGCTCTTCCGAGAAACGGACAATGCAGCCGCCCCAAGCAGCCGGCGCAGAATCGGAAATGCGATCGATTACATCCATCAAAATCCGGACAGACCTGTCACCATCGCGGAATTGTGTGAGGTCACCGGCATGAAAAAATCCTATCTCATCCACAATTTTCAGCTGATAACCGGTCAATCCCCTATCCAATATTCTCTGAATCTTCGGCTTGACCATGCGCGCGCCATACTGCTGAACGAATCCGCGTCCATTCACGAAACTGCCGCACGCTGTGGATTTCGGGATGAATTTTATTTCAGTCGGATGTTCCGCAAAAAATTCGGACTCCCGCCCAGCCAGTTCCGCCAACTCCCCTGATCGGAACCCTTGTCTTCTGTCGGCTGATATGATATTATGGTAATATCCACTTTTCGGAAAGGAAGTTTTTCATGAATCGCCTGCTTGATCGTTTGGAACAAAGTCCAGTCATTGCGGCTGTCCGGCAACGTTCGGAAATCGTACACGCTGCAAAATCTCCCTGCGAGGTTGTCTTTTTGTTATGCGGGGAAATTCTGACGATTCAGGAAGATGTTGCCCTTCTCCATCAGGCGGACAAGCTGGTGTTTATTCATACCGATTTGCTGGGTGGTATCGGACGGGATGCGCCGGCAATTGAATTTCTGGCAAAATCCGTCCAGCCGGATGGCATTATCAGCACTCGCAGTCAGCTGATCCGCTGTGCCAAAGAGCGCGGACTGCTGACCGTTCAGCGCTTTTTCCTGTTGGATTCCCAATCCGCTGCAACTACTGCGGAAACGGCTGCCGCCTCTCGTCCGGATATGGCGGAAATCATGCCGGGAATCTGCCCCCGAATCATTCAGGCACTGCATCATCAGATGCGGATTCCGCTCATTGCGGGCGGCATGATTTCGGAAAAGGAGGACATCTTTGCAGCATTGAGCGCAGGCGCCGCCGGAGTTTCCACCAGCAGTAAACTTCTTTGGAACATATAAAAAATGACGTACCGCTTCAAAATCCGGTACGTCATTCTTTTTTTAAAATCCGCCCATCGCAACGCTGAGAGCTGCAATATCTCCGATACTCTCTCCCAATCCGGCTGGTAAAATCTTAACCGCAGAAAGGCTCTGCGGCAGCACTTCTCGTTTCAATACTTCATACATGGAAGGTTCCAGCAGTTTCTGACACCGAGTAAAAATACTGCCGATTACAATAGCTTCCGGATTCAAAAGGTCAATCAGAATCGCCAATCCTCGGCCGAGATTCGTTCCCACTTCTCGAAAAAGCGCACAAGCCTCGGCATCCCCCTCTGCTGCACGCTGCGCCAATTCCTTGGCACTGCCTTTCCCGTACTGAGCAATTCCGCCGCCGCTGCAATATCCTTCAAATGATCCAGCTTTCCCATAGCCGGTATGTCCGCCTTCTGCAATCCGTACATGTCCGATTTCACCTGCCATATTGCAGGCACCAGTATACAGCTTTCCGCCCAAAATCAGTCCTGCACCCATGCCGGTTCCGAAGGTGAGAAAAATCATATTGCGGCATCCGCAGCCAGCACCAAATTTCCACTCTGCAACCGCACATGCATCCGCATCATTACAAAGCCTGACCGGTACATGAAACTGTTTTTCAAAACGCTCTATAATGGGAAGTTCGTCCCAACCCGGCAGATTAGGCGGTGACAAAATTAACCCTTTTTCCCCATCCAACGGTCCACCGCAGCTAATGCCGATTCCGCCTACATCTCGGTATTTTTCCAGAAAGCGCGCAATCTCCTTTTCCATTCTGCCCAACGCATATTCCGGTCCTTTTTCCGTTTCGGTCGGAAACGCAGTCTTTTCCAACACTTGGCATGCTGCATCTCCCACTGTGATGGCACATTTGGTTCCTCCGATATCTACCCCGATGTAATACATTTCATCCACTCCTCGTGAAATATCCTTCGAAAAATTGCAATTTTCTCTGAATTGTGCTATGATAAAACTAACTTAAATTTATCGGAAAGGCGGTTCCTTCATGTATTCCGAAAAATCCGATCCGATTCCCTATCTGAACGGAAAGCGGGTGCTGGTAACCGGAGGCGGCGGTTCCATTGGATCCGAACTTTGCAGACAAGCTGCTGCTCAGCATCCTGCCAACCTGACTATTTTTGAAATCAACGAAAACAACGCTTATGCCATTCAGCAGGAATTATGGCGCCAATACGGCAGTTCCCTTCCCTTTACAGTGGAAATCGGTTCAATCCGGGATGAAGCGCGCATTTCTCAGCTGATGCTGGACTGCAAACCAGATCTGGTTCTGCACGCAGCTGCCCACAAACATGTGCCTTTAATGGAACAGAATCCACAGGAAGCTGTCAAAAACAACATCTTTGGCACCTACTATACCCTCGAAGCTGCGCAGAAAGCGGGTGTTCAACGGTTTGTCCTGATTTCCTCTGACAAGGCTGTCCGTCCCTCCAGTGTCATGGGGGCAACCAAACGTTTTACCGAACGAATGGTGGAACATTCTTACGGATCCATGATCTGCACGGCTGTCCGTTTCGGCAATGTGATTGGATCTGCCGGGTCTGTTATCCCGCTCTTCCAACAGCAAATTGCAGATGGCGGCCCTGTTACGGTCACTGACCGCCGTATGACCCGCTACTTCATGACGATTCCAGATGCGGCCTCTCTTGTACTTGAGGCTGCACATATCGCAGAAGGCGGAGAAATTTTCGTTCTGGATATGGGCGAACCCGTTTCCATTCTGGCGTTAGCAGAACATCTGATCCGGGAAGCAGGCAAAGTTCCATGGACCGAAATTCCCATCGTTTTCACCGGACTGCGTCCCGGCGAGAAACTAAACGAAGAGCTGCTGACCGGCGAGGAAAAACTGACTGCAACCCGCAGCGGAGGTATTCTGCGCACTCAACCGTCTCCAGCGGCATCTTTTCCGCTCGAAGAACACTTACGCTGCCTCCAAAATGCGATTAACGGATCTCCGCAGGAAATCCGCGCAGTTTTGCAGGCTGCTATTCCGGAATATCAGCCCGTTAATTCTTAATGAAGAATCCGATCAGGCGGCATTTTGCCGTCTGTTTTTTTGTCAGAACAAAGCAGCCAAAAACATCTCGTAGGCATCATCCCAGCCTTCCATTGGATATTCCGCGCCGCCGTTTACGCTTTTCAGCAGATTGGAACTATATTCTTCCCCGATTGCAACCAATTCCCCAACAGTTATTGGAAAACCAGCCATTTTCGCTTCTTTGCAAAAGGAATCCAACGGATCCTTTGCCTGCCGTGTCGCCAGCAATCGGCTGCGAAGACCGCTGTCTTTTCGTGCTGCTGCCAATAATTGTGAAAGCACTTCTTCTGTTTGATTCTGCATAAAACTCCCCTCTTCCATTGCGGTAGTACCAGTATACCATAATTTTCGTGATACGAAAAGGGATTCCGACAAAAATCCAACTATTTCTGCTTTTTATTTAATTTATATAGTTTATCAACTTCTATTGACAAATATGTCACAAAATTATACAATATAGGCAGAAGATATTGCATTGGAAAGGAGATTCTTTATGTCGGACAAACTGATTTCAGAAAAAAAATCTTCTCTGAAAATTCTTCAAACGGATCCCGCTCTTGCTCCCTTTGCGGGTGATTTGCAGCTGCGTATGCATCTTTATCATACAACACGAAATCGTTTGGCCGGTGATGGCTTGCTGGCAGATTTTGCAAACGGCAGCCTGTACTACGGATTTCAACCCGGCAGAACTGGCTGGTACTATCGGGAATGGGCACCTGGTGCGGAAAAAATGTCGCTGGTTGGCGACTTCAACGACTGGGATCCCACCAAAAATCCGATGAAAAAGCTGAAAAACGGAAATTGGGAAGTCTTTGTCCGGGGAAAAAATACCATTCCTCACGGATCTTTTGTAAAAGTCCGTGTCACCTCGCACGGCCGGAGTTTTGACCGAATCCCTCTCTACATCCATCGCATTCATCAGTTCCCGGACGGATCCTGCACCGGACAATTCTGGAATCCGGCTGATCCTTATCAATGGCAGTATCCCGATTTTTCTCCTTCGCCGGAATGTCCCCTCCTGATTTATGAAACGCACATCGGGATGGCAACTGAGCGGGAAGGAATCGGCACCTACCGCGAATTTACGCAGACAGTTCTCCCGCGCATTCAAAAAGAAGGATACAATACCATTCAATTGATGGCGATTATGGAACACCCCTACTATGCTTCCTTTGGTTATCAGGTTACGAATTTCTTCGCGGCTTCTTCCCGTTTTGGGACGCCGGAAGAGCTGAAAGAACTGATTGATACCGCGCACGGAATGGGGATTGCTGTTCTGCTGGATTTAGTTCACTCTCACGCCTGCCCCAATACGAATGAGGGAATCAATGACTTCGACGGGACAGATTATCAGTTTTTCCATGCCGGAGAAAAGGGAAATCATCCTGCATGGGGAACTAAACTCTTCAATTATGGCAAGAACGAAGTCCTGCATTTCCTGCTTTCCAACCTCAAATACTGGCTGGATGAATATCATTTCGATGGATTTCGCTTTGATGGCGTTACCTCTATGTTGTATCATCACCATGGTCTTGGAGAAGCTTTTGATTCTTACGAAAAATACTTCACCATGGCAACTGATACAGAAGCAGTTACCTATCTTCAGCTTGCCAACGCATTGATCCGTGAGGTAAAGCCCTCCGCTATCACAATTGCGGAGGATATGTCCGGAATGCCAGGAATGTGCCGCCCGATTGAGGAAGGCGGGATCGGATTTGATTATCGACTGGCAATGGGAGTACCGGATTTCTGGATCAAAACCCTTACATCCAAACGCGACGAAGACTGGGATCTGGGGCAGATGTGGTATCAATTAACGACCCGGCGGCCCGGTGAACCCAATATCGGATACTGTGAATCGCACGATCAGGCATTGGTCGGTGATAAAACCATTATGTTTCGGCTGGCAGATAAGGAAATGTACTGGCATATGGACAATGCCTCCAATAGCCCGATTATTGAACGGGCTATCGCCTATCACAAGCTGATTCGTCTGGTCACGGGTGCCTTGGCAGGCGAAGGTTATTTGAATTTTATGGGAAATGAATTCGGTCATCCGGAATGGATTGACTTTCCGCGCGAGGGCAACAACTGGAGTTATCAGCATGCGCGCCGGCAATGGAGTCTGGCCGACAATGGGTATCTTCGTTACCGGAATCTGCTCTGGTTTGACGAAGCGATGATTGCTCTGCTTAAAGAGCTCAATATTAAAGCGCATCCCGCTGCAGAACTGGAATTCATCAACCATGATGCAAAGTTAATGGTTTTCCACAAAGGCGGATATACTTTCGCTTTCAATTTCAATCCGACCCGAGTTCAGCGCCTTTCGCTGGCAACCTCCTGCGAACGGGTCTGCCCCATCCTCCTCAACACCGAATGGCAAAAATTCGGCGGTCATCTGCCGGATGGTCCAGAATCCCGTACAGTGCAAAGCGGCATTCTGGGGAAATATATTGATATTACCCTGCCTCCGCGCTCTGCTGTTGTTTTCCGCTGATTGTCCCTCAGTAATTTACATGGATTTTACGGAATCTCTTGCATTTTGACGAAAAAAGTTTTACAATACCAAATAGAATAGTTGCTCCCGCATCGTTTTATTGAAGAGAAAGGATGATTTGCTGTGCCAGAGAAATTTCCTCCCATCGTTCCTGGAATGCCCGCTCTTATTCACGGCGGTGACTATAACCCTGACCAATGGCTCGATTATCCGGATATTTTAAAAGAGGATGTCCGGATTATGAATCTCGCCGGAATCAACAGCGCTTCTGTCGCCATCTTTGCGTGGGCTGCGCTGGAACCCCAAGAAGGTGTCTATCATTTTGAATGGCTGGATGAGACATTCGACCGTCTCTGGAAAGCTGGTGTCCGCATCATTCTGGCTACTCCGTCTGGTGCCCGTCCGGCGTGGATGGACGAAAAATATCCGGAAATTCTGCGCGTCAACGCCGACCGCAGCAAAAATCTGCACGGCAAACGTCACAATCACTGCTATACCTCCCCTATTTACCGCCAAAAAGTACAGGAAATGAACCGTCTGCTTGCAGAACGTTACGGCAATCACCCTGCTCTGATGATGTGGCATATCTCCAACGAATACGGTGGTGAATGTCATTGTCCGAAATGTCAGGAAGCTTTCCGCAATTGGCTACGAAAAAAATACGACAATGACATTGAAAAGCTGAACCACGAATGGTGGACTTATTTCTGGAGTCATCGGTATACCTCCTTCGACCAGATCGAATCTCCCTCCCCGCTGGGTGAGAATGCCGTTCACGGTATGAATCTGGATTGGAAGCGCTTCGTGACCGACCAAACCCTCGACTTTCTGAAAAATGAAATTGCCCCTCTGCGCGAAATCACGCCGGATATTCCCATCACCTGCAATTATATGGGATTTTATGATGGTCTGAACTACTGGAAAATGGTCGATGTGCTCGACCGCGTCTGCTGGGATAACTATCCGTTCTGGGGCAATGATCAGGAAGCAACTTGGGAAACTGCTTCGCATGCCGCTTTTATCCATGATATGAATCGTTCCTTCAAGCATGGAAAACCATTCCTGCTGATGGAAAGTGTACCCAGCAAGACCAACTGGCATCCCGTCTGCAAACTGAAACGGCCGGGAATGCACCTTCTCTCCTCCATGCAGGCTGTTGCGCATGGTTCCGATTCGGTTCAATACTTCCAGTTCCGTAAAGGACGCGGTGCTTCGGAAAAATTCCATGGCGCGGTGGTCGACCACTGCGGAAGAACTGATACCATGGAATTTCAGGGTGTCAAATCCGTCGGGGATCTTCTCAAAAAGATTCCGGGAGTGGCCGGCACTACAACCAAAGCGGAAGCGGCTGTTCTGTATGACTGGGAGAATCGCTGGGCTGTTGAGGATTTCCAAGGAACTTTAAACCAGCAGTCCCGCCAATATGTCGAAACCTGTCTCGCCCACTATCGTCCGCTGTGGAAAGCGGGTATTTCAACGGATATTGTAAGCGAAGACAGCGATTTCTCCGCATACAAGCTTCTGGCTGCCCCGATGTTGTACAGCCTACGGCCCGGTGTAGCGGAAAAATTGCGCAAATTTGCAGAAAACG
Source organism: Candidatus Merdivicinus sp. (assembly GCA_050943495.1). Taxonomy (GTDB): domain Bacteria; phylum Bacillota; class Clostridia; order Oscillospirales; family Ruminococcaceae; genus Merdivicinus. The sequence continues at coordinate 403,586 of JBMNPH010000001.1, read as the reverse complement.
GCGGTACTCTTGTTCTCACACACCTGACCGGTTATGTCAACGAAAACGACCTCTGTTTCTTAGGTGGATTCCCCGGTGACGGATTGATGGATACAGCCGGAATCTGGGCAGAGGATATTGATACCGTGTATCCGGAAGACAAAAATTTTGCCGTCTATACTGAAAATCATCTCGGGTTAAACGGCACCTACGCATTGGGACAGATGCGTGAAATTGTACATCCTGCCGCGGACACGGAAGTTCTGGCACGGTATACAGAAGATTTCTATGCCGGTATGCCGGTACTCACCTGCCATCCCCTTGGAAAAGGGCGAGTCTACTACATTGCAGCTGCTGTCGGACAGGATTTTCTTAATGTATTCTATGATGGGATTCTGCCAGAAGCAGATGTGCATCCCTGTCTGCCGGTTGACCTGCCAGAAGGTGTCAGCATGACCCTGCGGGAGGGAGATGGAGAACGGTACTACTTTTTCCTCAACTTTACCGAACAGCCGCAGCGCATCATTCTTCCTGCTGGTCAAAAGTTTTGCAATATGGAGAACGGCGGACAAATCCGTGATGTGCTGGATCTTCCTATCTATGCTGTTCGAATTCTCCGCGCTGAATAGAAGGAAGGTGTTCTGTCTTGTCAATCCATATGTTGCCGAAAACCACTCTTTTCGCCGCCCGGATTGATCCCACTGGTATTCAGAATTTTCTTGACGCCAGCAAAAATATGGGAAACGATCTGCATGCCATTCTTCTCATCCGTGACGGAAAAATCGCATACGAACAATATTTTGATCCTTATCAAAAGGAGGACAAACGGCATGTTTTCTCCATCAGCAAAAGCTGGACTGCTACCGCTGTGGGACTTGCTGTAGCGGAGGGGAGGTTTTCCCTGTCCGATCCGGTCATCTCCTTCTTCCCAGAGGAATGTCCCGCTGTCATTTCTGAAAATCTCGCAGCAATGACCGTGCGGGATCTCCTCCGAATGGGAACGGGTCATCACACCGAACCGCCGGTTATGACCCGGACAGATGTAGATTGGGTACGCGGATTTCTCTCTTATCCAGTTGAACATGTTCCTGGAACGCACTTTGCTTATAATTCGCTGGCAACCTATATACTGGCTGCCATCCTGAAAAAGCAGACTGGCGAAGATCTGGTTACTTATCTTACGCCCCGTCTTTTTGAGCCGCTCGGAATCACCGGCATTCACTGGGATCATTCTCCGCAGGGAATTTGTTGTGGTGGATGGGGAATCCATGTTTCCGCAGAGGATATTGCAAAACTCGGATTGCTCTATCTCAACGGCGGTATCTACAATGGCCGACGGATTCTATCAGAAGAATGGGTTCACGCTGCAACATCCAAACAAATCGACAATGCTCCCAATTCTCAGATTGACTGGGGGCAGGGATACGGATATCAAATCTGGCGCTGTCAGCATGATTGTTTCCGCTTTGACGGCGCTTTCGGGCAATATATGATTGCTGTTCCGCAAAAAAATGCCCTTGCGGTCATTTTCAGCCAAACCGTCTGTATGCAGGATATACTGGACGCTTTCTGGGAACATCTGCTGCCGGCCTTTGACCATCCGGCAGGCAATTCGCCAGTGCCGGATCATCTCTGTGCTCCAATCCCACATCTTTCCGGACGCTGTTTCGAAGCAAGCTATCAGGCTTCTCCTAACGAATGGGGAATCCTGGGATTGAAAATTTATTGCGATTTTGAAGGTGGGAATCTCCTGCTTCAGACCAAATGGGGAGAAAATAATCTTCCGTTTAAAACCAATCATTGGGAGACAAGTCGGCTTCTCTCCTGTCCGGTATTCCCTGATATGGTGGATGCATCAATCGAACCGATGACCTGCGATGTCGGTGCGGCGGGTGGCTGGCAAAATCATACACTGCAAATCACCGTCCGCTACCGCAATACTCCCCATAAAATCGTCTGGGAATTGGATACGGATTTGCCTGCTTTCCATTTTCAATATCCACAGTCAACATTTTCTGGCGACTGTCCGAATGTCCAAATTGCGCTGTCTCCCTTATCTTAATTGCATCTCCCTCCAAACAGAAAGGAATTTACTCCAATGGCAAAAAATAAATACGAAATTGATATGTGTAACGGTCCCCTGCTCGGCAAGATTCTTCGTTTTGCCCTCCCGCTGATGCTATCTGGTATCCTCCAGCTTCTCTTTAATGCTGCGGATATTGTCGTGGTCGGCCGGTTTACAGGAAAAGAAGCTCTGGCTGCCGTAGGTTCCACGGGTTCTCTAATTAATCTGCTGGTCAATGTTTTCATTGGCCTTTCTATCGGTACCAATGTCATGGTTGCGCGTTATATTGGTGCACAGGATGTCAAAAATGTCAGTGATACAGTACATACTTCCATCCTTACCAGTCTGATCTGCGGCACTTTCATGATTTTTGTCGGCTTCTTTCTGGCAGAGCCTCTTCTGACTCTGATGGGAACTCCTGATGACGTTCTCAGTCAGGCAGCTCTGTATATGAGAATTTACTTTGTCGGAATGCCGGCGTTTATGCTATATAACTTTGGTTCTGCTGTTCTCCGGGCATTCGGAGATACTCAGCGACCTCTTTTCTTCCTGATAATCGCAGGCGTCGTCAATGTAATTTTCAACCTCTTTTTCGTCATTGTTTTTCACATGGGAGTCGCCGGTGTTGCGATTGCTACAGTTATTTCCCAGGTAATTTCCGCTGCTCTGGTTATGGGATGTCTGTTGCGTGCAGATGGCATGTATAAAGTCTATTGGAAGCATTTAAAAATCCATCGAGATAAACTGATCGATATTGCTAAAATTGGTCTACCCGCAGGTTTACAGGGAGCGATCTTCTCGATTTCTAATGTTCTGATTCAGTCTTCCATAAATTCCTTTGGCTCTGTTGTCATGGCCGGAAGTACAGCTGCCAGCAATATTGAAGGCTTTGTCTACACTTCTATGAATGCCGTCTACCAGGCAAATCTCAGTTTTACCAGTCAGAATGTCGGCGCAAAAAAATTCAGCCGAATCAACCGTATTACCTTAATCTGCATTGGTGTAGTATCTTCCATCGGAATTGTTTTGGGAGTTGGTGCTACCCTGCTGGGAAATCCATTGCTTCATATCTACACCTCCGAAGCGGAAGTGGTTGCATATGGTCTGGAACGAATGCGGATGGTTTGTATGCCCTATTTTCTCTGCGGAATTATGGACACCATGGTCGGCAGTATGCGAGGGTTGGGATATTCAGTTCTTCCCATGATCGTTTCTCTGGCTGGTGCATGTGGGTTGCGGATCATTTGGATTTTTACAATTTTTGCCGCAAACCATACAATAGATATTCTTTTCTTATCGTATCCTGTATCATGGGGAGTAACCGCCTTAGCTCATATCATCTGTTTCCTGATTGCAAGACGCAAATTTCCAAAACAAGATGAAGTACTACAATCAAATTTGGATGTGTCCTAAGGGGGAATGTTGCTTTGGGTTGCAAATTGAGCACAGCAAATCTGGAAATGGGACGCCCTACGGTAGAAGCTGCTCTCAAACATCTCTCCTTTGAAATCCGGCATGCACGTTCCACAGGGTGTACAGTTTTGAAACTGATCCACGGATACGGATCATCCGGAACCGGCGGAAAAATTCGCATCGCAACACGAAAAAAATTGACGGATATGGCAGGTAAAGGGCAAATCAAGGCAGTGATTCCAGGCGAAGATTTTTCGATTTTTAATGAAAATACCCGTCAGGCTTTCCTAGTCTGCGGGGATCTGCGAAAGGACTCTGATCTGGAACGTCGGAATCAAGGCATTACACTCGTTCTTTTATAGACTGAAAAAGGCGAAGCTAATAAAATCAGCTTCGCCTTTTTCTTATTTTTGCGGATGATTGACCACATTCTGAGGATGTCCCTCTAAAAATGCGAATAAATTCTCTGCTGCTATTTCCAACATCCGTTCCCGAGTTTCCCGGGCAGCCCAAGAAACATGCGGCGTTACAACACTTTTCGGATGCCCTACCAGCGGATTATCCAATCCAGCCGGTTCTTTCGCAAACACATCCAATCCTATGCCCGAAAGCTGCCCGTTATCCAGCGCCTCCGCTACCGCGGATTCATCTAATATCGCGCCTCGTGCTGTATTCAGCAGCACAGCACCCTTTTTCATCTTCGCCAAAAAAGAACGGTTTATCATTCCGCGTGTAGCATCCGTCAGCGGACAATGCACCGATAAAATATCCGATTCTCTTTGTAATGTTTCCAGATTCACAAAGGAGACCCCTTTTTCTGGAACGGGATTCCGTCGATATGCAAGTACCCGCATTCCGAAAGCACGGCAAATCTCTCCAAAGGCGCGCCCGATTTCTCCATAGCCAAGGATTCCCACCGTCTTTCCGGACAGTTCCATCGTAGAAATAGCAGTAACTCCACGATCGGCCGCATTCTGCCATTTTCCAGCTTTCATAAACCGATCATAAGCCACAACTTGATTGGAAACTGCCAGCATCAAAGCAGCAGTGCTTTGGGCGACTGCGCGGGATGAATACGATGGAATATTGCAGACTGTGATTCCCATTTGATCTGCGGTCATCAAATCCACAATATTGTATCCCGTCCCAAATACGCCGATATACCGCAGATTCGGACAGCTTTGCAGAGTATTCCGGTTCAGCATGGCACGGTTTGCAAATACAATTTCTGCATTGCCAATCCGCGCTGCAATCTGATCGGGTGGTGTTTCCTCATACCATTGCAAATCCGGAAATGCCTCCGCAACCTTCCACCGAATCGCATCATGATTTACCAAATATCCGTCTAACACGACAACTTTCATAATCGCTTTTCTCCTTACGCGGATTCTATTTTTTACTGATTTCCCAGCACACGATCAAATATTTCCGCGCAGCCCAATGTATCTTCCCATGAAATCGTAGGACTTTCCAACAATCCTTCCCGGATACAGTGAACCGCTTCCTCTACTTCCCACACAAAGCCATTCGGATAATCTTGGATAAAATGTTCCGCTATCTGACCTTTTCGATCATACAAAAACGCCTCCCGGCCGATATTCGCATGCGGAATCCAAATATAACCTTCACTTCCGCCGATTGTGATCCCTTCTGCAGTACAGGTGACTACCGAGGTTTGCACACTAGCCAAGCAGGTAGAAAATTTCAGATTGACTGTGGCCGCAAGATCAGCACCTGTTTCAGCCGGGAAGATCATTCCTTCTATCTGGGAGGGCTGTTCACCCAGTAAATAAGTCAGCAGTTCCACTGCATAAACGCCGACATCCCACATGGCGCCTCCTGCCAGCGCAGGATTGAAAAGCCGGCTCGCTGGATCATAGTCTGCACGGAATGCCACTACCGATGTAGCCAAGCGCGGAGTTCCGATTTTTCCTTCCTCCATCCACTTTTTCGCCCGCTGGATATGCGGCAGGAAGCGCGACCACATGGCCTCCATCACGAAAACGCCCTGTTTTTTTGCTTCCGCAAAGATTTCCTCGGCTTCTTTTCGTGTACAGGTCATCGGCTTTTCACAAAGAATCGGAATTTTCCGGGATAAGCAAAGCTTCAGATTCTCATAATGAAAATTATGGGTTGTCGCAATATAAACGGCATCTGGCCGGACTGTATCCAACATCACAGCATAGTCCCCAAAGCTGGAAGGAATCCCCTCCTCCTCGGCAAACGCAGCCGCCCGTTCCTGACTTTTGCTGGCAACTGCCGCAATTTCACAGCCTGCCATCCGGGCAGCGTCACAAAACTTATGCGCGATTTTTCCGGCACCGATGATCGCAAAACGAAATGGCGTCATTTTAAGACCGCTCCCTTCCACTCACTCTTATGATTTCTGCGGGAAATAACCCAAAATTGCATCCAAAAGCCGATGCGCCGCATCATCCTTGCTCATCAGCGGCAACTCCTGTTCCGAATCCGCTGTAATCAAAGTCAACACATTCGTATCCCCTGCAAAGCCTGCACCGGCTGTCCGCAAGCTGTTTGCCGCAATCATATCCACCTTTTTGCGGGCAAGTTTTGCGCGGGAATTTTCCAGAACATGTTCCGTTTCCATCGAGAATCCGCAGAGGAACTGCCCTTCCCGGCGATGTTCCCCCAGCCATGCGAGAATATCTACGGTCCGTTTGAGCGGGATTGACAAATCCCCCTCCTTCTTCTTAATCTTCTCTCCTGAAACCTCAGCCGGAGTATAATCTGCAACCGCTGCCGCCTTAATAATAATATCCTGATCTACAGCACGAGAGGATACTTCCGCAAACATCTCCGCTGCACTGGTAATGTGCACAGTCTTGGCAAAACGCAGATCCGGCAAGTCCGTCGGACCTGTTACTAATGTCACTTCTGCACCTCGTCTTGCCGCCGCTTTTGCCACCGCATACCCCATCTTCCCGGAGGATCGGTTAGTCAGATAGCGAACCGGATCCAATGCTTCCCGAGTAGGACCGGCTGTCACCAAGACCTTTTTCCCCAGCAAATCTTTCCGGAACTGAATCTCCTGTAAAATATAGTCAAAAAGTTCCTCTGCCTCCGGCATTTTGCCTGCGCCGGTATCCCCGCACGCAAGATGACCAATTGCCGGTTTGATTACCGTAAAACCGTATTTTTCCAGAATTTTCATGTTGTCCTGCGTGATCGGATTCTCATACATCCGGGTATTCATCGCCGGTGCGACAATCTTCGGACACTGGCAGGCAAGCACTGTTGTTGTCAGCATATCATCTGCCAGACCGTGCGCCATTTTTGCAATCACATTGGCTGTCGCTGGTGCCACAAGCACAATATCCGCCTTTTTGGCAAGAGATACATGCTGGATGTTAAACTGGAAATTCCGGTCAAAAGTATCCACCACACATTTATTGCCGGTCAGCGATTCAAAAGTAATCGGCGTAATAAAATTCGTTGCATTTTCCGTCATTAAAACATAGACATCCGCATGCGCTTTTTTGAGCATGCTGGCCAAATTCGCAATTTTATAAGCCGCAATCCCGCCGGAAACGCCCAGCAAAACAGTTTTTCCTCTCAGCATGATGATCAACTCCTTTTTTGGTATTGTACCATATTTTTTTCCGGGATACAAGATTTTCTGGGAAATGTTTTGCAAATCCTGCCGCAATATGCTATACTGAAAAAAAGGAGATGATTGTGATGAAAAACAAGTTTCTTTTCTCGCTTTTCCTCTGCATTCTTCTCGCATTCTCCATTTCGTGTCCCGTCTCCGCAGATATGGGACCAAAGCCAATGGTGACAATCCGGGTAAAAAATCCTCCGGAAGGAACCTATTATCTGGATTTATTAATTACCGGAAAGCCGGGACATTATGAAAACCTTTCGGAAGAGGAGTTGGCCAATGCAGATCCGGAATTGCTGGCGGGACTGCGATCCCTATCAGATCAAGGATGGAATCCTGCTCTTTTGGATGCCTCTTCTGCACCGTTGGGAGGATCTCTCACCGGAGAACTAGATGGCACTGAGATGGTACATATCTTTAGTTACCTTCCGCCGGATGAGTTCCGTATTATTCTAGCCGCAGAAGGCGGTAAAACGGTCGTTTCCGATGTTGTAAATGTCCATGTTTTTCGGACGACCATCCGTTTTGACGCGGAAACCGGTGAAGTTTCTCAAGTTCCGTGGCAGCTTGCCTACCCTTTCCAATATCTGAGTACACTGATCCCGACTTTGATCCTGGAAAGTATCATTTTTCTGCTTTTCGGTTTTTCCTTAAAGCGACACTGGGGCATGTTTTTGCTGCTCAATGCGGCAACCCAACTGTTACTGTATCTCCTGATCTGGAGTATAAAAACAGCTGGTGCGCCCCAAATTTTTATCATTGACATGCTTTACCAGATTCCAGCAGAACTTGTGATCACTGCGATCGAAGCCTTCGTATTTTACAAACTCCTGCCGGAAAAAGGTAAAACGCGACGGGTTCTCTGTGCAATCTGCGCAAATGTTGCCAGCTATACAGCTGGTTTGTTTCTCGCGAATCCTATCTTCGAATGGATGGCTGCAATTTTCTAATGGAGGCACTTGATCCGCATGAATTATACTCTAATCCGGTCGAAACGCAAAACACTGGCAGTCCGCATTCTGCCGGGTGGCATTGTGGAAGTACGAGCGCCGCTTCGACTTTCCAAACTTCAAATCGAACAATTTCTGCAACAGAAAGCCGATTGGATTGAGGCAAATCTCATGTTATCTCCGCCAATTCCCCAACATCTGGGCGAAGGAGTCCGCCTGCCTTTTCTGGGTACCGAATATTCTCTTCGGCTGCGGGAAAATCTTCCGGCCGGCATTTATGATGGAAAACTGATCCTCCCACTTTCTCCTTTTGCAAATGATGCAGAAATCCGTAAAGCAGCAGAAAATTTCTACCGACAGCAAGCCAAGTTATATATTCCGCCTCTCATTGCGCAATTCTCCCACAAACTTGGTGTGGAGTGCAAAGGAATCCGCATTACCGGCGCCAAAACACGTTGGGGATCCTGCTCGGCGAAATCCTCCCTCAATTTTTCTTGGAGGCTGATGGCAGCGCCGCTTGCCAGTATCGAATTCGTTGCGGCGCATGAATTGTGTCATTTGCTTCATTTTGATCATTCTGCCGCCTTTTACAGTGCTCTGGCCGGGATTCTGCCTGACTGGAAAGCACGTCATGATACACTGAAACAATTTCGCCAGCTATGCTGGTAACAGAAAGGAAGTTCTTTTCATGCAGGAAACCCCTCGTGCCAATCGACTACACATTGCCTTTTTTGGCCGTACCAACAGCGGAAAATCCACTTTGATGAATCAACTTGCCGGACAGGAAATTTCCGTTGTTTCAGAAATTTCCGGCACCACAACAGATCCGGTTTATAAATCGATGGAATTACTGCCGATCGGACCGGTTGTCCTCATTGATACAGCTGGACTGGATGACAGCACAGAACTAGGCACTTTGCGTACTCAGAAAACAGATGAAGTCATGCGGAAAACGGACTTAGCGGTTCTAGTCGTTTCTTCCCGCGTTCAAGATTTTACGGAGGAAACAAAATATCTTGCCCTCCTTCAAAAATATCAGGTCAAAACAATCTGTATCCAAAACTGTTTTGGGACAGAAACGCCCTCTCCCCTCCCATTTGAAATTCCTTCGCTTTCCCTTGATGCTTCCAATCCGGCAGATATGGGAATTTTTAAAAAATTCCTCATTCAAAATGCCCCTACAGATTTCGAAATTCCTTATATGACCGCACATCTGATACCAGAAGGATCTCTGGTCATGCTGGTCATGCCGCAAGACATTCAAGCACCAAAAGGGCGGCTAATTCTACCGCAGGTACAGATGACACGGGAATTACTTGACCGACATTGCCGGGTAATCTCAGTTGTTCCGGACGGAATTTCTGAGATGCTGGCTGTTTTGAATCAGAAACCGGATCTGGTGATCGTGGACTCCCAAATTTTCCGCCAGGTCAATGAATTGATCCCATCTGACATTCCCCTAACCTCCTTCTCTGTCCTCCTTTCCCAGAACAAAGGGGATATTACGACCTTTTTGGAAGGCGCGAAAGCTCTCCGCACTCTTAAACCGGGAGACCGTGTTCTTATTTTGGAAGCGTGTACTCACCACGCTCTCGAAGGAGATATCGCCCGCCAGAAATTACCGAAGCTTCTGGAAAAATATGTCGGCGGTCCTATTGCCTTTGATGTTTTTTCCGGTCCCGGATTTCCTGAAAATTTTCAGGACTACAAAGTCGCGCTGCACTGCGGCGGCTGTATGATTAACCGAAAAAATATGCTTTCCCGCCTCAGTGAAGCGCAGCACTACAAAGTTCCCATTACCAATTTTGGCATTGCTATCGCCTATATGAATGGCATGATGGATCGTATCTGCTGGTAAAAAAGAGGACCGGTTTTGAACCGGTCCTCTCATTATTTGCACAATTGGGGATTAAAGCAAAAATTATGCCTCTTCCTTCATTTTCGCAAAGCATTCACTGCAATATACAGGACGATCTTCACGGGGTTTGAAGGGAACCTTTGCCTCAGCGCCGCATGCAGCACAAGTAGCTACATACATCTCTCTCTGGGTTTTGGTGCTGTTCTTCCGTGCAGCACGGCATTCTTTACATCTCTGGGGCTCATTTTCAAAGCCTCTCTCTGCATAGAATTCCTGCTCGCCGGCGGTAAAAACAAACTCTTTGCCGCATTCCTTGCATTTCAGGGTTTTGTCTTCGAACATAATCATATACCTCGCTTAGGATAAAAATATTTTGCCCGCCGACGGAATTGCACCGTCACCTTTGACTAGCAACGCTCTGCGATTAAGCTACTGGGGCATAACGACAACGAATCAGGGCCGATGGATCGATTTTAGTTTTCGGCGGACGCGCTGCAGAGCATTATCAACTGACTTGGGCGAAATATTCAAGCAATCTGCTATTGTCTGGTAATTCTCTCCCGAAAGACTTGCGAACAAAATTTGACGTTCCAATAGTGATAATTCTGTATGAACAGCCTCCATAACTGCAGCAAGAGTTTCTTTATCCATACAGATTTTTTCGGGCGTCAAAGAATCGGGACGAATTGCTGCATCATCAAGCGGAAGACTTTCTGTTAAAAGACGTGCCTTATTACTCCGACATTTCTCAACAGCTTTCCGCATTCGATTTCGGATGCAAACCATAGCATACGTACTGAACTGAGTGTGATTGTCACGGTGAAAGCTTCTGACGGCATCCAGAAGGCCAATACAACCTTCCTGGACCAAGTCATCAAAATCAAGAACATCCTGATACTGCATCGCATTTTTGTGAATTCCCGGCAAATACCTCCCCATCAATTCGGCAAGTGCCTCACTATTCCGTTGGCGATAAAGTTCCACCAATTCTACATCAGATTTCTGAGACCATGCGTTCATCCGGGTTTTCACCTGTTCTTTCTGCGATAACAATATCATACACTCTTTTTTATGAATTGTCAAGCATATTTATATAATTTTTCAAATTTTCCTTGATTTCAACGAAAAAATATTATATACTTATGACAAGTAATCAAATTCATTCTCTTTCAAACAAATAATTAGATAAATTTTTTCCATTTTCTACAAAAGGAGACATTTTTATGTTCTGTCCCAAATGCGGCTATCAAACTTCCGAAAATATTTGCCCGCTCTGCAAAACGCCGATTTCTGTTCAGGAACAAAATCGTCCTCCTGTTTTCCAGCAGTTTCATAATCCCACCGGAAAACAGGATCCGTCTCAGCGCACACTTCATCTTTTGATAGTCGGAGGCTGTATCATATTCGGATTTTTATTTGTTGTATTTTATCTCTTTTTCTTTATTCTCGGCATGCTGGCGAACCTTGCTTAGAGGCAATCTCTTGTGCAAGCGCCGGATTGTTGCTGATAATATGATCTACGCCGATGTCTAGCATCCGCTGAATATCGTCAGGTTGGTCGACTGTCCACACATTGACGGCAAGTCCTGCCTCATGCGCCCGCTTTACCAACTCCGCATCAACGAGCGGATACTTGCTGTGAAGCGCATGGAATCCCCATTTGCAGGCATATTCCACCATATCGATCCCATAATTTCGCGAATAGAGTGCCCCTACTGGCATCTCCGGGTATTTTTTTCGAATTTCTGTTAAAATGAAATGGTGGAACGAAGAAATCATACTGCGTTTTTCCATGTCGTATTCCCGGAGGAGTTTCAGAACATGATCCTCTATTCCGGTAAGAAAGCCGGTTGCTGCTTTAATTTCTACATTCAGAAAGAGCGGTGTCTTCACCAGAAAATCTAGCACTTCCCGAAAGGTGGGAATATGTTCGCCTGCAAAGTCCGGCGAAAATTTTGTTCCAACATCCATTTTGCACAGTTGAGCTGCTGTATATTCATAGATGCTGCCTTCCGCTTCCAGCTCGCAGCGTCCCAGTTTATCATCGTGGTGGACTACCAAATTTCCATCTGGTAGCAAATATACGTCCAATTCCACCCCCTTGACACCTAATTCCGCTGCACGCCGAAATGCTGCCATCGTATTTTCGGGGCATTCAGCACTTGCACCCCGATGTGCCTGAATTTCTGTCATAACCCGCACCTCTTCCACTTTATTTATTCTGTGCCTCAATCCGCTCCGCCAGATCGGTCAGATACAGCCAACGGTCTGTCTTCTGTTCCAACGCCACTTCCAGCTCTGCTTTCTTAGCAAGCAGTTCTTCCAAGGCACTGAAGTCACTGGATTTTGCGGCAATTTCCGCTTCGGTTTCCGCAATCTGCTGTTCCAATGCAGCAATGTCCGCATCGATGGTTTCGTATTCTTTCTGTTCTTTATAGGTAAATTTCAGCTTCTGTTCTCGGCTTCTCCGCTGCTGCTGGGAAGTCTCTTTTTTTACCGGAGTTTTCTCAGCCTCCAATGCTTGATGGTTCTCCAGCCAATCGGTGTAACCGCCCAGAGTACGGCAGATCGTTCCCTGTTCAAAGCTGAGAATTTCGTCTGCAACCCGATCCAGAAAATACCGGTCATGCGAGACTGCCAGAACTGCACCTGGAAAGGATTCCAGATAGTCTTCCAAAATACGTAATGTACTGATATCGAGGTCATTGGTCGGCTCGTCCAGCAAAAGCACATTGGGTGCTCCCATCAGGATTCCCAACAGGAATAGCCGACGGCGTTCTCCACCCGAAAGGCGAAAAATTTCCGTATAATGCTGAATCGGCGGAAACAGGAAACGTTCCAGCATCTGACTCGCTGTAATCTTCCCATCCGGAGTTTCCAAAATCTCCCCAAAGCTGCGTAAATAATCAATTACACGCAGGGAAGAATCCATTTCTTCCGACTCCTGGGAAAAAAATCCGATTTTTACGGTTTCTCCCATTTCTACCTTTCCAGTATCCGGCGCAATCAGGCCGCCCAGCGTTTTCATCAGGGTAGATTTCCCGCATCCGTTTGGACCGATAATGCCAATCCGCGCATCCCGTTGAATCAGCAGATCAAAATCGGAAAATAATATCCGAGCGCCATATCCTTTGGAAATATTTTCCGCCTCAATCACCTTACGTCCCAGCCGCGAGGCAATGGATTCCAGTGTCAATTCTCCCGAGGGCATTGCCATGCCTCCCTGTTTCAACTCCTCCAGCCGGTCAAGACGATACTGGCTTTTCGTTCCGCGTGCCCGTGCACCGCGCGCTGCCCATTCCAATTCCTTTTTGAGAAGGCTCTGCCGCTTCCGTTCCGATGCCGCAGCCATTTCCTCCCGTTCCGCCTTCAACGCCAGAAAACCGCTGTAATTTGCCTGATACAGATACAAAAATCCCTGATCGAGTTCGGCAATCTGATTGGTGACACGATCCAAAAAATAACGGTCATGGGTAACCAGAAGCAAGGCGCCTTTAAATTTCCGGAGATATTCTTCCAGCCATGCCACCATTTCACTGTCCAAATGGTTGGTTGGCTCATCCATAATTAAAATATCACAGGGATGTGCCAATGCTGCCGCAATTGCAACCCGCTTTTTCTGTCCGCCGGATAAGGTAGAAACTTCCGCATCAAAATCTGTTATGCCCAACCGGGTCAGCATCGCCTTTCCTTCATAACCGACACTTTCCGAAACATCTGCGGAAATCCCACGTTCTACCTGCTGCAATACTGTCAAGCCAGGCTGAAAGTCCGGATTCTGCGGCAAATAGCTCACCCGTATTTTTCCAAACCGGGACACAGTTCCCTTATCCGGCGTCTCCACTCCGGCTATAATCCGCAAAAATGTGGTTTTTCCGGTTCCGTTCACACCGATCAGACCGGTCTTTTCTCCTTCGCTCAGATTCAGGTTCACGCCCTCCAGCAGGGTTTTCTCGCTGTATCGTTTTTTTATGTTTTCCGCTGCAAGCAGTATCAATCCTAATTCTCCTGTTCTTTCTTATGATTCCAGTTCCAGACCCTTCAGATAGTCATAACTCTCCTTCATACAGAGAAACGCATCTTTTTCCCATCGTTCCTGTTCTGCCAGCACCCATTTCACACCGGTTTCCCGGCAGACGTCCAAAATGGGAGGCCAATTAATGTTGCCCTGTCCCACCGGCATTAGTGCTTCCCGTCCGTCTGACAGGACAACCGAGTTCTTCAGGTGAACAATATCTGTCCGTCCCGCATATTTCCGCAGCAACCGGCAGGGATCTACCGCCCCCTTCACCGCATGATAGACACAAAGTGTGAGCTGCATTTCCGGCATCAAATCCAATAGTATTTCCGCTGCCGGCTTTCCATCCACCGGCACATAATCTGAATAAATCGGGTGAAAGGTCAACAGCATGCCTTCCGATTGCAGACGTTGCTCCAATTTCTGCAATTCCTCTGCAAAACATTTCAATCCTTCTGTCGTAAAACAATCGGCTGGAATCCCACTTGTTGTCAGATACCGACCTCCCCACAGGTGATTCTGTGTAATCATCCGTTCCAGATTCTGCCGCACTGCATCTGTTTTATCCTGCACCCCGATTGCATGGATTCCGTTCTGTTTGAGTGACTCCGCTACCACTTCATCCGGAACCTCCGGTGCAATCCACTGCATTTGCATCTCTTTCCAGCCCATACAAGCCAGTTTCTGTATCGTCTCCTGAGTCTGCTTCGGCTCGCTCAAATATGCCCGTACACTGGAAATTTGAAACCCCATTTTCATGCGCTCTACCCCCTTTTTACTCAAGTATAACGGGTTTCTTCCCTTTTGTCAATTGTGGAGAACATTTGACGACATCTCTGTGCAAAATTCAACACATTTGTGAAAAATGCAACGAGGATCTGTAATTTTCCCCTCAAGAATCTGTAAATAGTAATAAGCAAACGGTATCACACCACAAAAAAACGAAAAAATTTGTTGAATTCGCATAGATACAAAGTTATTTTTCTATGGTATAATACTAGTAATTTCAGAATGTCCTGTATTATTTTACTTGATCCAGAAAGGCAGGTATCCGGCTTGGCAGAACAGCTGATTACAATAAACAGCACTCCGGAAGCGATCGCAATTTGCGGAAGTTACGATCGAAATCTAGAAATCTTAAAAAAAGAATATCAGGTTGAAATCATTTTGCGCGGATGTGATCTGAAAATCCTTGGCGAGGAAAATCAGGTAGAACTTTGCACTAAAGCAATTGAAGCTCTCTTGCCGCTGGCTGCGCAGGGAAAAGAAATTGATGAGCTGAATGTACGGTACGCCATTTCGCTGGTTAGTGAAGGTCATGAACGGGAATTGTCTTCGCTAGGAGAACGCGCAATTTGCATCACTCAAAAAGGAAAGCCGGTACATCCCAAAACGGTGGGGCAAAAACGCTATATTAAAATGATACAGGAAAATACCATTACACTGGGAGTTGGTCCTGCCGGCACCGGTAAAACCTATCTTGCAGTCGCAATGGCTGTCAATGCATTTCGTGCGGGTGAAGTTACCCGCATCATCCTGACACGTCCTGCCGTAGAAGCAGGTGAAAAACTAGGGTTCCTTCCGGGGGATTTGCAGAATAAGGTGGATCCCTATCTACGCCCTTTGTATGATGCGCTGTTTGATTTTTTAGGGGCGGAAAATTTCGCAAAATATCAGGAACGCGGCAGCATTGAAGTCGCACCGCTGGCGTATATGCGCGGACGAACCCTGGATGAATCTTTTATTATTCTGGATGAAGCGCAGAATACGACCCGGGAACAAATGAAAATGTTCCTGACCCGTTTGGGATTCGGTTCCAAAATCATCATCACCGGCGATATTACGCAGATTGACCTTCCGGATAACAAAAAATCCGGGTTGGTTGAAGCAATGCGCGTCCTTCGCAATGTGGAAGATATCGCAATTGTAAAATTCAGCGACAAAGATGTCGTTCGGCACAAATTGGTACAGGATATTATTAAAGCATATGACAGATACTATGAGGAGGGTAAATCAAAATCATGAACAAAGTAAAAGTTGTGATCGCTAATCGCCAGAATGATGTAAAAATTCCAACCGGCATTCGTCTGTTGGTTCGCCGTTGCTGCAATGCTGCTCTCCGGGAGGAAAATTTTACGGAAGATGCCGAAATTTCGGTTTCCTTTGTTAGCAATGAGGAAATCAAAGAACTTAATGCCAAACATCGTGGTAAAGATGCGGTGACTGATGTTCTTAGTTTTCCTCTTGGAGAAAACGGCAAATATGACCGCAACGAAACAACCGGTGCGTTATTATTAGGAGATATTGTAATTTCTATGCCCAAGGCTGTGGAACAAGCCAATACATTTGGCCATTCCCTTCAGAGGGAAGTCGGTTTTCTGACCGTTCATTCCATGTTCCATCTGCTTGGCTATGACCATGAAGAAGGCGGACTTGCAGCTGTTCGGATGCGTGAAAAAGAGGAAACTGTCCTCACCATGCTTGGCATCCCCCGCGGCGCAAGCTATGTTATGGGAGAATGAAGAACGATATTGAAAAACAAACGCGGGCACTCATTAAAAGCTTTTTGTATGCATTTCACGGGATCCGTTTCTGCATAAAAAACGAACGAAATATGCGCATCCATTTGGCGGCGGCGATTATCGTCACCGCTTTTTCCCTTGTCTATCATTTGGAACCGATGGAATATGCGGTACTGTTTCTGGCTATGGGTGCAGTCATTTCGCTTGAGGCAGTTAATACGGCACTGGAAGCTCTGGTGAATCTGACAAGTCCTGCCTATCACAATCTTGCCCGTATCGCGAAAGATGTCGCGGCAGGTGCTGTTCTGGTTGCAGCATGTGCAGCTGTAACAGTTGGAATCTGCCTGTTTGGAAAATGGAAACATTTGGTACTGACGGTTATGTTAATTTTGCAGACTCCTCTGCTGGCGGCTGGATTTCTCCTGCTGATTTTAGCAGGAATCTGGTTTATTTTTTGCGGAAACCGCTTATTCCGAGATTAAGGAAGGCGCTTCATTACTGCCAAATTCTATCTTAGGTTTCTTTTTGGACTTCATTCGCTATTTTGAGCATGGGAACGCAAAAATCATAGCAGTTCCAGTCGGATTTTTATATAGCTAAAGGAGAAATTATGAATACAAAATCTGCATTTGTTGCGATTGTTGGAAAGGCAAACGTTGGAAAGTCCTCCCTTTTGAACACACTGCTGGGAGAAAAAATTGCCATTGTCTCATCCAAACCGCAAACTACCCGCACCCGAATTACCGGCGTGCTGACCGAAGATATTTATCAGTGGGTATTTCTTGACACCCCCGGTATTCACAAACCCAAAACCAAATTAAGTGCACACATGAACAAGGTTGTCACCAATAGCGTGGCAGACGTGGATCTTGTGCTCTTTGTAGTAGAACCAATGGGCAAACTGAATGAGGAAGAATTTTCCCTTCTGGCACAAATTCAGGAACGCCGCCTGCCGACAATTTTGGTCATCAATAAAACTGATCTGATTGACAAAAATCAGTTGCTCGCCCGCATTGCCGAGCTGAGTCCTCTCTATGATTTTGCTGCGGTCGTCCCGGTCAGCGTTGCGCAAAACGATGCGATCGACACTCTGATGGAGGAACTGCGCACCAATACCGAAGAAGGACCGCATTTCTTCCCGGAAGATACCCTGACCGACCAACCGGAACGCGCCATCGCTGCCGAAATTATCCGCGAAAAAATCCTGCGCAATATGCGGGATGAAATTCCGCACGGAACGGCTGTGGATATTGAAAAAATGCGCGAACGTCCCGAAGGCGGCATTCTCGACATTGAGGCAACCATTTACTGCGAACGCGACAGCCATAAGGGAATGATTATCGGCAAAAGCGGCGCCATGCTCAAAAAAATCGGCTCGGATGCCCGGGCGGATTTGGAAGCATTCCTCGATGTCAAAGTTAATCTGAAATGTTGGGTTAAAGTTCGCGATGACTGGCGCAACAATGAAAATGCTATCAAGCAGGTAGGGCTACGATACGATGAATAAATATCGGGCAATCTTTTTTGATCGGGATGGCACTTTAACGCAAAACGACCCTGAATGGGAAAATTTACGGATCCGCTGCCTTACTGAATGGAGCGGAAAGCCTTTTGCCGATTCTGAAGATTTTTTCATGAGAAATTTTCAAAAGGTAATCCAGGGTGGTTTTCAATTTGCACCGTACCAAACAGTGGAGGAAGAACTTCTTTTCTTTCGGCAATGGTTTTTGTTTGCGTTTCAAGAACTTGGAATTACAGAAAAGACAACAGAACGCGCCGATTTTTTAACGGAACATCTCTGGTATCTAAAAAAACAGCCATTTCCGGAAACAGAAGAAGTATTGCAATATTTTCAGTCCCATGGCTATAAAATGGGGGTTATCAGCGACTGTCCTCCCTCTTTGGAAATGACACTGAAAACTTGCGGGCTTCATCGGTATTTCTCTTCCTTTACGGCAAGTTCGCTGACAGGCGCCGGAAAACCCAGTTCCATTATTTTTAATGCCGCACTTCGTGCGCAGGGTGTTACGGCAAAAGAAAGCATTTTTGTCGACGACACAAAATCTGAAGCGGATGGCGCTCGAGAACAGGGATTTTCCTCCTTTTGGTTAGATCGAACAGAAAAAAATAATGGAATATTTATCATCCACAATTTGCTTGACCTAATTTCTTATGTGGAGGAGATTTCACCATAATTTTTCCATCACTAAAAAGTTCTTCCATGGATATGATAGAAAGAGAGTGTTCCATATCTTTGCCGGAGGACTGATTCTATGAAATACAATACGATACAAAACGCCTGGAAACAATTTGAACAAACCGGTACTATTGCCGATTATCTTGCCTATAAGTCGTTAGAACTGGAAGGAGGCACACCTCTTGACGGTCAAAACCCGGGGAATTGTCCTCGGACAGATTCCTATGCGGGATCAGGACAAAAAACTTCTCATCCTCACCGAGGATATGGGCCTCATTGAAGCCATTGCACGTAAGGTCAACGGCGCTCGTTCTGCCCTTTCTGCTGCCGCAGAAGTCTTGGCATACAGTGATTTCTGCCTGTATGCAGGAAAGGGCGGCTACATCGTTAATTCTGCTGATCTGTTACAAAATTTTTATGACCTTCGGATGGATTTGACCAAACTATCCCTTGCAAGCTATTTCTGTGAATTGACCCGTTTCATTCTTCCAGACCGCGACAACGGCGGTTCCTGCCTGAAACTGCTGCTCAATACCCTCTGGTTGCTAGAGAAGGGAAAGCGTTCTCCGAGCCTCCTCAAAGCCGTTTATGAACTGAGGCTACTAACACTTTCCGGATTTGCACCGGATTTTAGCGGCTGCGTCCGCTGCGGTGAGGAAAACAATCTGATTTTTTTCCCCCTCGACGGCACTTTGCTCTGTACCGAATGTGTTGGATCCATGCCACCTGATCGTCCCCGTATGCCGCTTCCACAACCTGTTTTTCTGGCCATGCGGTATATCTGTGAGGCACCAGACGAAAAACTCTTTTCCTTTCGCCTGAATCCGGATAGTGAAAAGGCGCTGGGAATCGCAACGGAATATTTTACCCTCTGCCAGACTGCTGGTCAGTTCAAATCGCTGGATTTTTATAAGACCTTGCCTGAATAGGAGGAGTTTGTATGAACATCTTTAATCGCAAGGAACTGATCGCCACATTTTCCATGGCTGAACAAACCAAAATCCGCGAAACTCTTTCGAAAAACAATATCGAATACACGCTCAAAACTGTCAATCGAAAGAGTCCCTCTCCCCTTGCAGTCAGTTCCCGTACTAGTACCGGAACGCTCGGCGAAAATTTGCAGACGGAACTCGAATACATCTTCTATGTTTCTAAAAAACAATATGAACAGGCAAAAAGCTTGTTTCGCTAACATTTATTGAGGTAACTCCATATGATACACAAAAAATATATAAAAGTGCTCGAGCTGGATAAGGTGCTCGAGATGCTCGCAGAGGAAACCTGCTGCGAAACATCCCGTCAAATGGCACTTGAAATTCAGCCTCAAACCGATCTTGATGAAGTAACCCGTTCTCTCAAACGGACGGATGATGCCTTCAATCTTTCCGTACGCTTCGGTACACCTGGCTTCAGCGGCCTGCGGGATCCGGGCGGAAGACTGAAAGTTGCAATGGCCGGCGGTGTCCTCTCTCCGCGCGATCTGCTGAACATCGGCGCGGTTCTCCGCCAGTCCCGTTCTCTTCTGCAATGGGCGCATCAATTTGAAGAGGAAGAAAACTCGATTACAGAGGATCTGTTTTCCCTCTATACCAATCAAAGCTTGGAACGTGATATTTCAGCGGCTTTTATCAGTGAAGAAGAAATTGCGGATACCGCTTCGGGCGAATTGCTCGCCATCCGTCGCAAGATCCGGCAAACAGAACTGAAGGTTCGGGAACGGATGGACAAGTTGATTCACTCCAACACCCATCAGAAATACCTGCAGGATTCAATTGTTACTATGCGTGACGGCCGTTTTGTCGTCCCGGTCAAGGCCGAATACCGTGGAGAAGTGGAAGGTCTGGTGCACGATACTTCGGCATCGGGTTCTACCTACTTTATTGAGCCGATGGGCGTTGTCGAAGCCAACAATGAAATCCGTGTCCTCCAGGCCAAGGAAAAGGAGGAAATTGAGCGGATTCTGGCCGAATTTTCTTCCCGCTGTGCAGAATGCGGCGAGGAAGTCATTCATCTGTTCGGCAAGTTGATGGAACTGAATGTCCTGTTCGCTAAGAGCCGTCTGGCCTCTAAAATGAATGCAATTATGCCCCTTGTAACCGAAAACGGCTACATTGACTTAAGAAAAGCGCGTCATCCCCTCATTGACCCCAAAAAGGTCGTACCGATTGACGTCCATCTTGGCGGTGATTTTTCCTGTCTTGTTATTACCGGCCCGAATACCGGCGGTAAAACCGTCACCCTGAAAACGATCGGTTTACTGACTCTTATGACAATGTGTGGCCTGTTGATCCCAGTTGCCTCCGGTTCCACCGTCTCGACCTTTGAGAGTATCTTGGTAGACATCGGTGACGAGCAGAGTATTGAACAATCTCTTTCCACCTTCTCTGCACATATGACCAATCTGATCTCCATTCTGGAGGAGGCGGACTACCGTTCTCTCGTTCTGGTTGACGAATTGGGATCCGGTACCGACCCTATCGAAGGCGCTGCGCTGGCGATTTCCATTCTCGAAAAATTCCGTAACCGCAGCTGCCGTGTCGCGGCAACCACCCACTATGCCGAACTGAAAATGTATGCTTTGCAGACAGAAAAGGTCGAAAATGCTTGCTGCGAATTTGATGTGGAAAGTCTGAAACCTACTTACCGTCTTCTCATCGGTGTTCCCGGACGTTCCAATGCATTCGCCATCTCCCAGAAACTCGGCTTATCCGAAGATATTATCGAACACGCAAAAGAACTGGTTCAAAGTGAAAACAAACGCTTCGAGGATGTCATTGATTCGCTGGAATCCTCCCGTCAGGAGTATGAGAATAAGACACGCGAGGTAGAAATTGCCCAGGCAGATATCGAACGTACCCGTCGGGAAATTCGCGAGTATCAGCAGAAACTGGCGAAAGAACGTGCAGCCGAAGTTGAAAAGGCTAAACAGCAGGCGATGCGCATTGTATCAGAAGTGCAGGGACAGGCAAACGCATTGATGGATGAACTAAATGAAATCCGCAAAGAACAGGATCGGGCGGAATTTTCCAAAAAGGCGCTTGCCGCTCGTTCTCAGCTGCGATCCCGGCTGGATAAGATGCATGATACTGCCAATCCGGTTTCACAGCGTGCCAGTAATGATGGCTATACCCTGCCCCGGCCTCTGAAAAAAGGGGATGCGGTTTTAATTGTCGATATCGATAAAGAAGGGACTGTGGTACAGGATCCCGATAAATCCGGTATGGTTCTGGTGCAGGCTGGCATTATCAAAACCAAAACCAAGATTGAAAATCTGCGCCTGCTTGACCGTAAAAAAGTTCAGTTTAACGGATCGAATCTTTCCAAGCAGCCACGCGGTTCTGTCAAAAAGTCTGTCAATGTCACTGGACGCAGCGCTGCTACGGACTGTGATCTGCGCGGCATGACAACTGATGAGGCACTTTTTGTTCTGGATGCCTTCATCGACAATGCTGTCCTCACTCATGTTCATCAGATTACCATCATTCATGGCCGCGGAACCGGTGCTCTGCGCGCGGCAGTTCAAAAACATTTAAAACAGCATAAGAGTATTCGCACCTTCCGTCTCGGCGTTTACGGCGAAGGCGAAGACGGTGTAACTATTGCAGAGCTTAAATAAGTTATTCCTCAAACCGGCGCGCAGCGAATTGCGCGCCTTTCTTTTCTCAAGGAGTTACCATGAAACAATT
This sequence comes from Candidatus Merdivicinus sp., assembly GCA_050943495.1. GTDB lineage: Bacteria > Bacillota > Clostridia > Oscillospirales > Ruminococcaceae > Merdivicinus. The sequence goes on along the minus strand of JBMNPH010000001.1, from coordinate 381,276 downwards.
TCTTCTTCTGACTACTGGAGGTACCATTGCGTCCGTATCTGGTGATGATGGTCTTACACCTGAAATCACACCGCCTGCTCTCATGCATGCAATTCAAAATCTCTCGGCTCACTACTCAATTACCTGCAAAAATATTCTGAATCTGGATTCTTCCAATATCCAAGCGGAGGAATGGAAGTTGATCGCCCATTCGGTCTTTGATGCCCTTCCGGCATATGATGGAATCATCATTACACATGGAACAGATACCATGGCATACACAGCTTCCATGCTTTCCTTCATGCTGGAAAATTTACAAAAGCCTGTCATTCTGACCGGTTCCCAGCTCCCTATTTCCTCTCCGCTGTCAGATGCTATTGAAAATCTTACGACCGCTTTTGCGGCGGCGGAAGCAGGAATCCCGGGTGTCAGTATTGCCTTCCATCATAAAATTATCCGGGGATGCCGCGCCGTTAAGGTGCGCACCATGGGATTTGATGCCTTTGCCAGTGTCAATTCCCCTGTTCGAGCCGAGGTTTTTGCAGACGGCCTGCATATTTATGACCATACTCCCGCTCCCACTGGTGAAACAGCACTCAACTGCAATCTCTGCAATGATGTTTTTCTCCTCAAATTGATTCCGGGAACGAATCCTGCTGTCTTTGATATGTTGGGGCAAATGTCCTATCGCGGCATTATTCTGGAGGCATTCGGTGCGGGCGGACTCCATTTTATCCGACGCGATCTGTCTGAAAAAATACGCCATCTCGTTCAAAAAGGAATTGCTGTCGTTGTTTGCAGCCAATGCCTCTACGACAGCAGCGATTTCTCCATCTATGAAGTAGGGCGCAAAATTCTGGATGCCGGTGTTATTCCCGCCGGAGATATGACAACCGAAGCCGCAGTCACAAAATTGATGTGGGCACTTGGGCAAACTGAAGATTTGGCGCTGGTTCGTGAAATATTCAACGCAGATTTTGTCGGCGAAATTCATTTGGGTTCTCATTAAATGCATCTGTTCACAAATTATTTTCATTTCTGATGCAATACTCTGCCCTTTTTTAGGTCAATATAGATGCAGGGACAAAAAAGCCCCGCAAATTTCCAAATTCGAAGGAGAATTTCTGTAATGAAACATATGAAAAAACTTGCTATCGTGATGGCGATGCTTACTTCCATGACATTCCTCGCATCCTGCAACAGCGGAAATGATCTTCCGGCAGAATCTTCTGTTCCGGAATCTTCGGTGGAATCCAGTGTAGAATCTTCAGAACCCGAATCTTCTACCACTGAATCCTCTGCGGAAGAATCGGACGAAAATACAGAAGCCAGTGAACTGCAGACTCTGGTGGAAAGTTTATATGAAGGAATTCCGGAAGAGGAAATGCCTGCTATAATGACTACTCCCCTCACCGAGGAAAATGCGGAGTATATGGCGGGAGTTCCCATGTCTGATTTCAAGGAAGGCGTTGCTTCAGAAGCAGCAATCAGTGCTATCGCACATTCCGTTGTGTTGCTTCGTGCCAACAGCGCTGAGGAAGCAGAAGATCTCGCTGCCAAAGTGGAAGAAAATGCCAATCCTCGCAAATGGGTTTGTGTTGAAGCGGAAAAAATGATGGTAAAAACGCATGACGATCTGGTATTGCTCATCATGACCAGCGCTTCCAATGCAGATATCATTGCAGCAAACTTTGACGCCGCCTTTGCGGACGCTGAATAAAATGAACATCCGCTACAAAAAAATTGCGGCAGCCGTAGGAATCTTTCTGGCAGCGGCTGCCGTAATTCTCTTATCCATCCATCCGCTTACCCGCCTGTATCGTCAGATTTTTCATCTTCCCGATGAAAACGGTATGTATTCTGTTGGCGATCACTGGCTGGAAGAAATGCCGGAACTAAACGAAAAATCCGTGATTCAAATTGCTTCCAAAATGGACAAAATCCAAACGGATCTGCTTACGGATCAAAACTACTGTTATTATGCGGTGATTCCGGACAAATCCTGGTATGTCCGGGAGGAAGGATATCAAACGGTCGATCAGGAAAAACTGCTGGAAATCGTTCGTCAGAATTTAAGCGGCGATTTTACGGAAATTGATCTTTCTTCTGTCTTGAATCTCGACAACTACTACCGTTCTGACCGGCACTGGCGGCAAGAAACGCTTCAGCCAGTTCTGGATGCATTGGGCGACAAGATGGATTTTTCCATCCGTCTTTCGGATTTTACTGCCAACACCTTCTCCCCTTTTTCCGGTTCCTATGCGGAATATTTGATCCGACAGAAGGAAGAAGAAAATCTCGTCTATCTTACCAACTCTTCCACCGATTCTGCGGTATCGGATAATTTTCAGCACCCGGAAATTCACACCGTTTATGATCTGGAAAAGCTGAAAACGGAAAATTCCTACGATGTCTATTTATCCGGAGTCAGCCCGCTCATTACCATTGAGAACCCGAATCTTCAAAATGGCCGGGAACTGGTAATTTTCCGGGATTCCTTTGCGAGCAGCCTTGCGCCACTCCTATTAGAAGAATATCAGACCATCACGCTGGTGGATCTGCGATTCCTTTTCTCGAGTGCCCTTCCCGATTATCTCACCTTTACTGACCAGGATGTTCTTTTCCTGTACAGCACCTGGATCGTCAACAACAGCTCCATGCTGCGATAAAAAACCATCCGCCTGCCTAACAAGCAGAACGGATGGTTTTTTCATACAAATCTTTATTCTTTGACAACGCCTTTTTTCAGGATAATATTGGCATACAACGCTGCTTCACTGGTGGTGATGACTGCATATGCCTTTCTTGCCCGCTCATAAAACTCAAACCGGTCAATCGGCAGTTCACGCGCACCTTTTTCCTCATATTTTGCCGCAATTTCACGATAGGTATCCCAGATTTCCGGCACATACGGATCGCCGTCCATAACCTTCATCAGAATCATGGGATGTTCCACATAACTGTCCAGCGGCATGAATTTCAGGATTGCATCCAAAATCTCCGGAATCCCGTGACCATCCAGACGAATGACACGTTCCGGATGCGCATTGCGCGGAAAGTTTCCGTCTGCAATGACCAGTTCATCGCTGTGTCCCATTTCCATCAGAACTTTCAGCAGTTCTGGACTCAAAATGCTCGGAATATTCTTTAACATAACAATTCTCCTTTACTTCGTAATGGTTCCATCCAGATCCCAAAGATCCTGCCAATCCGTTGCACCCGGCCACAGGAATACCTGTCCCTTAATGAGACGGCAGTTTTTATCCAAAGATTTGAGAATTGCCATCTCCGCGTCGGTGAGCGGATCTTCCACCGTGCAGCGAAGGTTGCTGACGTATTCATTCTCGTAAATTGAGAAAGGAATCGGAACCTGACCGCGCTGTACTGCCCACTTCAGGCAGATCACTGCCGGGTGTACATTGTGCGCCTTTGCGATTTCTACCAGTTCAGGCACTTGGATATCTGCGATATCATCGGCAGTCTTATCGCGGTCCGGGCGGGTAGGAGAACCAATTGGGCAGAATCCTACCGGCTGAATACCGCGTTCCACACAATAATCATAGAGTTCCGGCTGCTGGAAGCACGGATGCAGTTCCATCTCAATCAGAGCCGGTTTGATACGGCAAAGCGGCAGAACTGCCTCCAATTTCGGAACGGTCATATTCGACATTCCGATATTTCGGGCCAGACCCATATCGTGAATGCGCTCCATCTGACGCCAAGTTGACATGAATTCTTCCACAGAGAACGGCTTGGAATCCGGATTGCGGGAGTCACCGTCACATCCCGGTGCATGATAGTTCGGGAAAGGCCAATGCACAAAGAAAGTATCGATATAATCCAGCTGAAGATCTTTGAGCGTTTTTGCAAGAGAAAGCAGCACATCCCCTTTTCCGTGCATGTCATTCCATACCTTCGAAGTAATATGCAATTCTTCCCGTTTTACCACGCCTTCTGCAAATGCCTGTGCAAAAACCTTGCCGATCAGGTCTTCATTTCCATAGACGGCGGCACAGTCAAACAGGCGGTACCCGCAGCGGATTGCACCTGCGACTGCATTGGATACCTGTTCCGCATTAAAACGGTCAGAACCAAATGTCCCCATTCCAATGCAGGGGATTTCTTCACCGGTATAGAGCCGGCGTTTCGGAACCAATTTCGGATCAATAAAATTTTCCATGGTCATTCTCCTTTATCAATCAATTCCCGGTATCCTATTTCTCCGGGTTTACCAGCATAATTTTCCCCTTTACCTCGCCGGGAATCTTATAAAGAGCAAAGGCCTGATCTGCTTCAGACATGGGGAAGGTCTTGTAAATCAGCGACGGATCAAACTTCAGCTGACCTGTCGCAAAATAATGGGCGGTCAAATCCCATTCCCGGCCCGGGAACGGCGCCGAATAACTCATCCAAGATCCTGTGAGAAGGAATTCTTTCCGGTTCATATTCTCCCACATCTTGGGCGTGAAAGTCATATCGACATGTGGGGTGCCGATAAAGCAGACGTGCGCCTTATTGGCTGCCAGCTGGAACCCCATCTGCATGGTAATAGGATTTCCGGCTGTCTCAAACACATATCCGAATCCTTTTCCCCCGGTCAGCGCCATCGCCTTTTCCATGAAATCCGGTTCCTTGGTATTGATCGTTTCCTGAACACCCAGCCGCTTTGCAAGTTCCAGCCGAGAATCCACGATATCAAATACGACAACCTTTTTCGCGCCGAAAATATTGGCCCACTGTGCAGTAAACATACCGATTGTGCCACCGCCCAGTACAGCAACATATTCGCCGCCCTGATAATTATTGCAGAACAATCCGTGCAGCGCAACGGTAGACGGTTCAAACATTGCCGCCTGCTCATAAGGAATGGAAGGATCATAACGAACCGCATTCTGTTCCGGCATCACGACATAATCGGCAAAACTGCCCTGTTCCCGCGATCCGATAAAGCTATAATGCTTGCAAAGTGAAAAATTTCCTTTCTGGCAGTCGTCACATTTCATACAGGGCAGAAGCGGCGCGCCGGAAACTGTATCTCCCACCTGAACGCGGGTGACGCCTTCTCCCACTTCCACAACATCACCGGAAAATTCATGCCCCAGCACAACCGGATAAAAATGCGCCCCGTTGTGCAGCACACGCGGAACATCCGAACCACAGATTCCAGTTGCACGAACGCGCACTTTCACCATTCCCGGACCGGTTACCGGTGTGGGATAATCGTCATAACGGATGTCCTCATTGCCATAGAGTACCGCTGCTTTCATTTCTGATTACTCCTTTTCTCCCTGCGCCATAACCGGCTTCAGGGCCTGATATAATGCTAGATATTTTGAATAAACCTTCTGATAAATCCGATGATTCTCCATATTAGGGAGATGTTCTCGCTGAACAGAAACTGTCCGCTGAACCGCCTCCTCAAAGTCTGCGTAGACCCCTGTTCCGACTCCTGCCAGGATCGCAGCGCCCAGCGTTGTTGCCGTATCTGATGACGGAACCAGAATCTTCCGTCCTGTGACGTCTGCCTTGATCTGCGTCCAGACACTGCTGTTTGCAGCTCCGCCCATCGCACGCAGGACTTCTGCTTGTGCACCTGCTTCCTTCGCTGTCTCCAGATTATGCATCAGTGAAAGGGCTACTCCTTCCAGACTAGCTCGGATGAGATGGGCACGCGTTTTGGAGAAATCCAGACCATAATAGACGCCTTTTGCCTTCTCGTCCCAGATTGGCGAACGTTCTCCCGCCATATAAGGCAGGAAAATAACTCCGTCTGATCCCGCCGGGATAACAGCTGCTTCTTTATCCATTTCCCGGAAGGAACTGGTTCCGTTTTCTTGGGCAAGGATTCGTTCCTGCGCGGCAAATTCCTGCTCAAACCACTTACAGACTCCGCCGCCGCCCACGGTACCGCCCTGAAGCAGCCAGCAGCCGGGAACCACATGAGCGCTCAATATCAGCCGGGGGTCTGCCCGATAGCTTTCGGTGCAAATGCTCATGCCACCTGCCTGACCGCCCTGTTCCTGCGTTTCACCGTCGTGAATCACTCCGACTCCCAGCGTTCCGCATGCTGCATCCAAGCCGCCTGCCACAACCGGCGTTCCTTCTTTCAAACCGCTTTCCGCTGCTGCTTTCGCGGTGACTCTGCCGACAATCTGATGGCAGTCATAAATCGGTGGAAGCAGTTCCGGACGGATTCCCATTTTCCGGCACATTTCTTCATTCCAACTGCCGTTTTTCATATCAAAGCAGTGCAGTCCATATCCCTGCGAACGATCTTGACTGAATACGCCAGTCAGCCGGTATGCAATGAAACTGTTGGATTGAAGGAAACAAACGGCTTTCTGGTAGACCTCCGGCATCTGTTCCCGGAACCAAACAATCTTCGGCAGTGAATAACTTGGCTTGAGCGGGTTTCCACATAACTTAAAAATTTCTTCTTCCCCGATTTCCCGTCCAAGCTTTTCACAGATTTCGGATGCTCTTGTATCAAACCAGATGGGAGTCCGAGCCAGAACCTCCCCATCTTTCCCGATCGGAATGGCAGACCAACTCTGTCCATCAATCCCGATTCCCGCAATCTCTTCCGGTGAAACGGCATACTTCTCCAGCATTCCGCGGACAGCACGGCATGCTGCCTGCCACCATTCTTCCGGTTCCTGTTCCGCCCATCCTGCCTGCGGATAGTAAACTGCATATTCCGCGCTTCCCTGCGCACACAGTTCCCCATCCGGTGTAAACAATGCGGTCTTGCATGCAGAGGTGCCGATATCAATTCCCAGCAATAACGTTCTGCTCATGCTTTTCTCCTCATTTCATTCGATCTATCCTCGGAACAGCGCTGTGGATTCTCCTTCCTGCAAGCAAGTTGTCAATATCACCTGTTTTGCCGGAAAATCCTGCCCTTCCAATCTGCTGATCAACAGCTGCCCTGCCTCTCTTCCAATCGCTTCTAATGGCTGAATGACAATGGTAAGCTGCGGAGAAATGATTCCCGCCAGCTCCATATTATCAAATCCTACCAGCGAAAGCTGATCCGGTATCCGGATTTGCAGTTCATTTGCCGCCAGAATCGCGCCTAATGTCATTTCATAATTCGTTACAAACAGTGCTGTCATTTCCGGTTGTTCCAAAATCAACTGTTTAACCGCCTGATAACCGCCCTGCACCGTATAATCAGCATGGGCAACCAACTTTCCTTCCAGCGGAAGCTTTTCACCAAAGGCGCGCAGGTACCCTCGCAGTCTCGCCTCGGACGTATAGACACCAGATGGACCCACCACGATTCCGATATTTCGGTGTTCCAATTCCATCAACTTTCGGATACTCTGATAAGCGGCCTCCTCGTTGTCCACCAGCACCATATCCGCTCTTCCTTCCAAATCCGGAAGCAGCCGGTCAATCAACACAATCGGTATGCCGCGTTCCAGCGCCGGTCTGAGAAATTCCCCATTCTGCGAAACAGGCATCACGACAATTCCATCCACCATTTTACTCATTAAAAATGATACTGCTTCTTCTTCCAGTTCCGCATTCGTCCGGCAGTCGCAAACCAGTGTTCCGTAACCTTTTTGCCGGAGAATATCCTCCATTACTGTGATGATCGAAGTGATAAACAGATTGCTGAGTTCCGGTATGATGATCCCGATTGTATGAGAACGGCGGGTTTTCAGGCCACGCGCGTATTCATTGAGGGTAAAATCCAATTCCGCAATCGCCTGTTCAATAGCTTCCCGGTTTTTCGGGCGGACATTCCCACCATTCAGATATTTCGAAACGGTAGCAAGCCCCAATCCTGCCTTTTCCGCAACATCTTTGATGGTTGCCGCCATAATTTCCCTCCTGATTGATCAAAACTTATGCCTTTCCGGCACATCCGCAGACTGCCATCCGATTTTTCACCAAATCTTTGACCTTCTCCCGACCGGCTTTTCCGTAAGCCTTTGGATCAAAGGTATCCGGCTTCTCTGCCAAAACTTCCTTCACGCCGTCCGAATAGGCAATCCGCAGTTCTGTTGCAAAATTCACCTTGCAGATTCCTTCTCGGATGCACTCCCGAACACTCTCATCCGAAAGACCGGAGGCACCATGCAGGACCAGCGGAACCGAAACGACCTTGCGGATCTCTTTCAGGCGTTCCACATCCAGTTTCGGCTCTCCTTTATAGACACCGTGAGCTGTTCCGATTGCGACTGCAAGGGAAGATACGCCGGTGCGTTCCACAAATTCGCGCGCTTCCTCCGGATCCGTATAGCCGCCGCTGCCGCCGTCCAAATCATCTTCCTTGCCGCCAACTTTGCCTAATTCTGCTTCAACCGGAATCTCATTGGGAACTGCCGCTTCGACCACTTTTCGGGTAATCGCAATATTCTCCTCAAAAACATTGTGTGAGCCATCAATCATTATGGATGTATAACCGGTACGCAACGCCTGCATTGCCAATTCAAAGCTGCTGCCATGATCCAAATGCAGACAAACCGGAACAGATGCATCCTTTGCGGCAGCTGCAACATTGGCATAATAAAGCGAAAGCCCAGCATATTTTACAGTCGACGGAGTGGTTTGCAGCATTACCGGCGCATGCATTTCCTCTGCCGCAGCAATTACAGCCTGCACCATCTCCATATTTTCCACATTGAATGCTCCGACTGCATAACCACCCAGCTGTGCCTTTCGCAGCATTTCCTTACTTGTCACCAATGGCATATTCTGAATCTTCCTTTCCTTATTCAACCGACAGCTTAATGCAGACCGGTGTCTTGCTGGTAATGCCGTCTGCAATGACAGTCAGATAATCTTCACAGAGAATGGTTTTCACTTCTCCGTCATATCCCAAAATTTCCGCACCTTTCAAGACACCGCTGAAATTACGGGCGTTTCGCGCATGCTTACCCAGCGAACGGATCCGCACAACACCATCTTCCGGCCATTTCAGGACAAACGCATACAGAGCACCTGTTTTCCATGTAAAGCGCAGATCTTCCGGAGTAAAGGATTTCCGCAAAGTGTCGGTGAAATATCCTTCCGGTGTAACGGTCGGACCTTCCCCGTATTTCTTCCAGTGATTAGTCCCATAAATACCTTCCCCATTAACTGCCAGCCATTTTCCGATTTCCAGCAGAATGTTCCGGTCTTCTTCCGGAATGGTGCCGTCTGCTTTTGGTCCAATATTCAGGAGCAGGGACCCGTTTTTGCTCACCACATCAATCAAATCTGCAATGATATCATTCGGATCCTTATAGTCGTTGCCTTCGGTATATCCCCACGAATTACGCGCTACTGCAGTATCATTCTGCCAGAAGTCCGGCGAAATATCTGCCAGCTGGCCGCGTTCAATATCACGGGTTGCCGATCCGTACATGAACGCATCATACTTATAGTTAATGGTGACTTCTTCGCCCCATTCTGCCGCACGGTTATAGTAATAAGCCGCAAATTTCTTCAGATACGGCTTCATCGGCTCAACCTGAATCCACCAGTCAAAATACATGATCTTCGGACGATATTTATCGACAATTTCACAAGTGCGTGCCAGCCAGTCTTCCATATAAGCGGGATCCACATCAAAGCCACTCACATTTTCCTGCGGATTATTCGGTCCTTCGAACGGTTCTTTGACGGACGGCCAATACAGATCTCCATACGGAACTTCCTGCGGCATATCGCTCTCAAATTCCTTGCCGCCGCACATGAACCAGTAATGTTCAATTCGATGGGAGGAGGTTGTCAGCGTAATATTGCGCTTTTCCAACTCTTTGCCAAGCAGCCCGACAATATCTTTTTTCGGTCCCATCTTCGCGGCACACCAATCCGAAAGATCACTGTCATACATCTGGAAACCGTCATGATGCTCCGCTACCGGCATGACAAATTTTGCACCAGCCTTCTCAAAAAGATCCGCCCACTCTGCCGCGTCAAATTTTTCCGCCTTGAACATCGGGATAAAATCTTTATATCCAAACTGTTTATGCGGTCCGTAAGTCTCAATATGATGGGTATAACAGGCATCACCCTTTTTATACATCCGTCTGGGATACCACTCATTTCCAAATGCAGGAACGGAATACACGCCCCAATGGATAAAAATACCAAATTTCGCATCATGATACCATTTCGGCAGGGTATGCTGACACAATGACTCCCAATCATCCTTATAGGGGCCTTTTGCAATCACTTCATCAATTGTTTTCAAGTAGGCTTTAACTTTTTCCATGAAAAACCCTCCTTAAGCGAAACGTTTCGCTTTTTACGGATATTTCATCCGTTTTTTCTTTCCGAATACAGGCAAAGCGAAACGTTTCGCTTTGCCTTATGCCTTTATTCTATCATGCATCAATTTGGATGTCAAGTTCTATTTTCTCTATTTTCGCAAAGAAATTCTATATATTATGCTAGTTTTCAGCTATTATTTAAGTGACGGCGAAAAAAGGTGCGCCGGTATTCACCGGGCGTCATGCCCTTCTGTTCGCGGAAAACCCGCAGAAAATACTTTTCATCCCGGTATCCGCACTGACGTGCAATTTCCCCCACAGGGAGAGAGGTTTCCTGTAAAAGACGGCAAGCGCGTGCAATTTTCACTTGATTGATGTATCGAATCAGAGAAATTCCCGCTTCCCGGTGAAAAGCGCTGGACAGATAGTTGGCGTTATAGCCGAAATGTTCCGCCAGCATCCGTACCGTCATCGGCATTTCCGGGTGCAATTCCACCCATTCCATAATGCGTCCCATCGCGCGGCTGGAACATCCTGTTTCCAAAAATCCAGCCTGAAGCAGGGTTTTCTGACTGATTTCCAACAAAAGTGTGCTCATCGCACAGTCCAAAATCCGGGAAGAATATCCCTTTTCCTGTGCCAAATCCAATAGCTGAGAGAAAAACAGACTGGCTTTCCCGCTTGAAAATCCACTCAGATATTCCGGCAGCACGTATCCTTCCGAAATATCTTCCTTAGCATGCAAATAAATTTTTGCTTCGTCCCATTCCAGCAGTTTTCGATCCGCAGGCGGTTCAAAATGCGCCCAGCAGTAGGATACCTGTCCCTCTGAGGGCCTGCTGCCCGCGTGTTCCAATCCTGCAAACAGGATCGCAGCTTCCCCCTGCTTCAACGAAAATTCCTGTCCGTTTTGTTCCAGATAAATCTCTCCCTGCCGGACAAAAAGCAGTACTTCCGAAGACAATCTGCGGCGCGGATGCAAAAAGCCTTTTCCATGTACCAAATTCCCGCAGGATAAAAAATGAACCGGTTCCCTGCTCCCGGAAAGACCGCATAACATGTGAGATTTGTCCACCCTTTCTGATAATTTATCGGTTGCCGGCAGATCAAAAGCAACGTATAATGAAATCATCCAAGCCGGCCTATTCTTATCTTACCTGAATCCGGCAATTTTGTAAAGATTTTCGTCAGAGGAGGTTCTTGTATGGATTCCACCCAATTTTCCACACCCGTTTCTGTTGCCGCGATGACCGTAACCGATCCTTTCTGGAAAAAAATTCAGGAAACTGTCCGCACCAGTGTAATCCCCTACCAATGGGAGGCACTAAATGACCGCATTGAAGGCGCTGCCAAAAGTTACTGTGTCCACAACTTCAAAGCTGCTGCCGGTATGGAAGACGGTCCATTCGGGGGATGCGTTTTCCAGGACAGTGATTCCGCAAAATGGATTGAAGCGGCTGCATTTTCCCTCATCTGCCACCCCGATCCCCAATTGGAGGAAACGGTTGACGGATTCATCGACATCATTGCAGCGGCACAGCAGCCGGATGGTTATCTGGATACCTATTATATTTTGAACGGACTTGAAAAACGCTTCACAAATCTTAAGGACAATCATGAACTCTACTGCCTGGGACATATGATCGAAGCAGCAGCTGCTTACTATCAGGCAACCGGCAAAACAAAACTGCTGGATGTAGTCTGCCGATATATTGACTGCATTGACCAAATCTTCGGGCCGGAAGAAGGAAAACTGCACGGCTACCCCGGACACGAAGTCATTGAAATGGCGCTGATCCGGCTTTATGGAATTACAAAAGATCCCAAACACCTCCGGCTTGCCCGTTATTTTATTGACGAACGGGGAAAATCTCCCTCGTATTTCGCGGAAGAATATGAACGCAACAACGGAGTACCCATGCCGCTTCAAAAACCCAATCGTTTCTCGGACACGCTTTCCTACTATCAGGCAGACGCGCCGGTTCGGGAACAGCAAACAGCTCACGGACATTCGGTACGGGCGACCTATCTGTATTCCGGTATGGCAGATGTTGCACGCGAAACCCAGGATGACACTCTGGCAGATGCCTGCCGCCGTCTCTGGAATAACATGACACATCGCCGCATGTATATCACCGGCGGCATCGGTTCCAGTCATATTGGAGAATCCTTTACCTATGATTACGACCTGCCTTCCGACTCCGCTTATGCGGAAACTTGTGCTTCCATTGGACTTGTATTCTTTGCGCATCGGATGCTTCAGATCGAACCCAAGGGAGAATATGCGGATATCATGGAACGCGCACTTTACAACGGAACGATCAGCGGTATGTCGCTGGACGGCACCAAATTTTTCTATGTCAATCCTCTGGAAGTGGTTCCGGAAGCCTGCGAACAGGATGACCGCCTGCATCATGTCAAAGCAGAACGTCAGAAATGGTTTGGATGCGCCTGCTGCCCGCCCAACCTCGCACGTCTTGTCAGCTCTTTAGGCGGATACATCAGCACGGTTCGAAATGATGCAGTCTTCCTTCACCTCTATACCGGCTGTTCCACAGAATTGGAACTGAACGGCTGCAAAACCGGCATGGTGATCGATTCCAATTATCCGTGGGATGGAACCATTAAAATCCGTTTCACTCCGGATCAGCCGACCGAATTCACCGCTGCACTCCGGATTCCGGGATGGTGCCGTCATTATCAGGTCACAGTAGATGGAAAGCACACAGAGGGAGAACAAAGAGACGGATACCTCTATCTCCGCCGTCTTTGGATTGCCGGAGAGGAACTGGTTCTTACCCTTGATATGACCCCCGCTCTGATTGCAGCTAATCCCCGCGTGCGCGAAACAGCCGGAATGCTTGCAGTAATGCGCGGTCCTGTCGTTTACTGCGCAGAAGAAGCTGATAATGGTACGGATCTTCATAATCTGCGCCTGATTCCCAACGGAAAATTATCCGCACAATGGGAACCGGATCTTCTGAATGGTGTCGTAACCATTACGGCAGACGGAGAACGGCTCACCTCCCAATGGGATGCGGACGATCTATACCATCCATCCGATTCAGAAGAATGGAAAGCAGTTTCGATCCGCCTGATCCCCTACTATGCGTGGAATAACCGCGGCAAAGGCGAAATGCGCGTCTGGCTACGCAAAAAATAACCCTTAAAAATCAAAAGCCGGAAACGGGAAATATCCGTTTCCGGTTCTTTTTATCCAAGCGCAACATCCAGTATCATCATAACCAGGAACCCGCCCATCACGCTCATAGTTCCCAGATTGGAATGTTCTCCGAGATGCGCCTCTGGAATCAGCTCTTCGACTACTACATACATCATAGCGCCCGCCGCAAAGGCTAGAAGCCATGGCATTAACGGCTGAATACTTCCCGCCGCGAGTACGACAAGGATTCCGAAGATCGGTTCAACAATTCCTGATAAACTTCCGAACAGAAATGATTTGGTCCGGCTAAATCCTTCCTGCCGCAATGGCAGAGATAATGCTGCACCCTCCGGAAAATTTTGGATTCCCATTCCTAACGCCAACGCCATCGCCGCAGCTACTGCTCCCGGATCCTGACTATGCTGCGCTGCCAGCGCAAAGGTTAATCCAACCGCCATTCCTTCCGGAATATTGTGCAGTGTTACTGCTGTAAACAGCATGGTCGTCCGCTGCCAAGAAGCAGATATCCCTTCCGGATTTTTAGAATCCGGATGCAGATGAGGCAGCAGCGTATCCAATCCCCACAGAAACAGCACGCCCAATATAAAACCACCGGCAGCCGGCAACAAGCCGGAACCTCCCTGCGCTTCTGCCTCTTCAATTGCGGGGATCAAAAGACTCCACACGGATGCGGCAGTCATCACTCCGGCAGCAAATCCTAAAAATCCGCGCTGTGCGGACGGACTGACCGCATTCTTCCGAAAGAAAAATACCATTGCCGCACCCAAGGACGTCATCAAAAATGTAAAACCTGTTCCCGCACCTGCCCATAATAAAGATTCCATTTAAATCCTCCCTTCTGAATATAAATTGCAATATTATACATTTCAAGTATAGTATACAATTCTTTTTGAAACTTGTCAAGAAGAGGATTCTTCCAATCCCTATAGCTTCTTTGCGAGAAGTTCCGGATTCACAGAATAAAGCAGAGCATTTTCCCTCGAAATCATCCCAGCTTTATAAAGGCGCAGAATATCCCCATCCATGGTCCGCATCCCTTCTGCCGTCCCGGCAAAAAGCACATTATCAATCTGATGCGTTTTCCCTTCCCGGATCAAATTCCGGATAGCACTATTAACCAGCATAATTTCAAATGCCGGCACCAATCCGCCATTTACAGATGGGATAAGCTGCTGGGAAACAACCGCTTCCAATACCATCGAAAGTTGTATGCGGACCTGTTGCTGCTGCTCACCTGGAAAGACATCAATCACACGGTCAATCGTCTTTCCTGCCCCAATGGTATGCAGGGTAGACAAAACCAATTGTCCAGTTTCTGCAGCAGTTAATGCAGTTTGAATCGTCTGGAAATCCCGCATTTCACCTAATAAAATCACATCCGGCGACTGACGCAGTGCTGCGCGAAGTGCCTCCGCATATCCTTGCGTATCATGGGAAACTTCCCGTTGACTCACAATGCTCTGGTTGTGGGAATGCAGAAATTCAATGGGATCCTCTATTGTGATGATATGACTTCGACGGGTATGATTAATTCGATCAATGATACAGGCAAGTGTTGTCGATTTCCCGCTTCCAGCTGACCCGGTAATTAGTATCAACCCTTTTTTACGAGCCGATAACTCCACCACTGTTTCCGGAATATGCAGAGTCCGATAATCTGGCAAATTAAAATAAACTGCCCGCAAAACTGCTGCAAAGGAGTTTCGCTGTTTATAAACATTGCAGCGAAACCGCCCTAATCCCTTGATCGAAAAGGAAAAATCATCGTCTCCGTTTTGACGGAGTGTTTCCATACTGCGGCTACCTTCCAGCTCATAAATTTGCGTAATCAGTTTTTCTGTTGCATCCGGCATAAGGCGTTCGCTGTCAATCGGATCAATTACATCATTGATTTTAAATGCCATCGGGAAACCAGATACAATAAAGATATCCGAAGCTTTACGTTCAATTGCAAGTTCCAATGCCTGCTGTATCTCTGTCATGATTCTCATCCTTTCTTACTGCCCATCCCAGACATCTAGGGCTTCTTCCTCCCAAACCGCTTCATCCTCTACCCGCCGGATAGACACCTGATACCTGCTTTTTTCACCTAAAAGTAGCTGCATCCGGTAAATTCGCGTTCCTTCGATCGGAATTCGGATTTCTGCCGTCGTTCCTTTTTCTGTCTCAGCAATCGAAAATCCGATCTCCTCCAATGAAGCATACCATGCTGCAGTATCTGGTTCGGAAAGCAAAATTCCGTCTACTTCTGCCAGAAGTTCTTCTGCTCTGGCATCCGCCGCATAATATTCCTGAACAGAGTCTGCCATCCGATCTGTCAAGCGGCTATCTGCCCGCGCTGTAAGGAATGCCAGCATTCCGAAAACTGTCAGACAAAGGATTACAAACACCATCAGCATTGTCGAAATTCCGGTTCCAAAAGGCAGGGATTCCTGTTGTTTATGGTTCAAATGAATCCACCTCCTGCCAATAATGGGATGTCTGCAAGATATATAATTCAGCGCATTCCGCATCTGTTATCCGGATTTCATACTGACAGAGAACGCCTTTCCCCGCCTCTTCCGATTCAACGCTTACTTCCGCCAGATAAACCGGTATTTCTTCCTCTGACACTGCATTCCATTCTGCATTCAGCCGGACGGTAAATGCAGAAACCGGATTCTCTTCTGCTGCAATTTGTTCTGCAATAGACTGTGCCGTAAGAACAGCGCCATTTTTTTGCTCACTTTGCCGGCTCAATCGGCTTCCCTCGGCAAACAGCTTCAAATCAATGGCAGCCGCCGCTGAAAATACCAGAAGCACTACTGCCATTTCCAAGAAAAACGTCTGAATCCGTGATATCCTGCTCATGAAGCGGCATCCTCCTCACTGCGAACCGCAATCTGCAGGTCCATTTTCTGTCCGGATTTTGTCTGTGCCCAAAATTGCAGCAAATCTCCTTCCCGAGACATCTGGAACTCGGACAATTCCACAATCGGTTCCCCACTGTCCGGATACAATTCCGCGCCGCTTACAGCAGCATATTCCCGCAGCCAACCATCCGAAAAAAACAGAAGTGTTTCAAATGTTGTTCCTCCGGTTTCTTCCGAAAGACAAAGAACCTGCATTCCCTCCCGCTCTTCCAAGGAAATGCTTCCTGCCATATCGCCTCCGCGCACCTTATTGGCAACATAGGACAGCGAAGAACGCAGGCTGTTATTTGCATCCATGCGTTCCGAAATACCACGGTAAACCTTAGCGCCCATCAGCGTCAGCAGAACCGCAAGGATTGCAAAAAGACTGAAAACTCCCAGAACCAGCAGCGTTTCGCCGGAATGTTTTTTCACAGTTCTCACGAAATTCCGCCGCCTTTCTCCCAATTGGTATCCAGTTTACTCCGACCACCCCGCGGTACGACCTCGATATACGGCATGGTATTAGATCCCATCAGATTATATTCCACCACATACTTTTTCTCATCAATCTGAACGCCATAACGTTCCATCAAATCCTCGAGATTCTGCGGATAACTTCCTTCAATGGCATAGCAACTGATGGCAGCCCGCCGAATGGCATCTTCGGTCATTCGAATCTGTTCTGCTGAAATTTGTCCGGCCGCATTCTGCATGGCAACCAAAAAAATTCCCAATACCAGCATCAATCCAATTCCGCAGCCAATCCCCAAAAACTGTCTCCATCCCGCTTTTCGATGTGGATACAACCGCATTCCGCATCCTCCTATCCCAGTGTTGACAAAATTCCAAGTAGCGGCAGCATAACCGAAAGCAGTATCAGACCCGCTGCACCGGACAATATTCCTACCATTGCAGGTTCCGCCGTACCAATCAGCGACTGCACCGCCTGATTGGCTTCTTCTTCATAAATTTCCGCCAGTTTCGCCATAACCGAATCCATAGATCCTGCCCGCTGACCGACTCCGATCATACGTCCGTACAATCCCGGAAAAATTCCTTCCTGTTCCACCGCATCCGACAGCGATTCTCCCTCTCCCAGGCGCACGCCAATCCGACGCACCTTCTCTGCCGAAACTGGATCCGGAAGAATCGAGGGCATAAACTCTAACGCTTCTTCCATCTGATAACCGCTTTCCAAAAGCATTGCGAGAACGGAAGCAAATCTTGCAGCGGAGATCTTCTCCAGTGTCCGCTTGACCGGAGGAATTTTAATCAGCAGCCTGCGAATCGCCTCTCCTTTTCCCAACTTGGACAAAATCCCCATGACAGCGGCAGAACAAATGATAATTCCAAGCAAACATAAGATCACAACTCCCAAGACAGGGCCGATTTTCATAATCATATCGGTTCCTTTTCCCAGTCCGCCCAACGATTGCAGAACATCCTGAAAAATAGGCAGAACCTTCCAGACCAACACTGCCACAACCACTGCCATTGCACAGACCGAAATCATTGGATATAAAACGGCCTGCCGCAGCTGTTTTTTCATTCTTGCTTCGCGTTCATAGTAAATTGCCAGCGAATCCATGACAGATTCCAGTTTTCCTGAGTGCTCTCCGATTCCAACCATCTGTACCAAATAGGGCGGAAAAATACCGGATTTCTCCAAAGCGGTTTCCAACGAATAGGTTTCCTGAAAATCCTGCCGCAGCTGCTCTACCAGCGGCTTTCCTTCCGGCGGAAGGGTTTCGCTAATCGTCTCCAGCCCACTGTCCAACGGGATTCCGGATTTCAACAACAAGGCCGTTTGTGCGCAGAAAAGTGCCAGATCCTCTGATTGAAGCATCTTTGTATAGTTCTTCATATGTACACAAACCACGACTGTTCCAAAACAGCCGTGGTTTTCCCTCCTTGATTCTGATTAGTAGATCCGCAGCGTGGTATAGTTGCTGCCATCTCCGATATACTGCTCAATGCCGGCATTGCCGGATGCTGCAAAAGTCGGATCCATTCTTTCCCATTTTGATCCTTCAAAATAGACTCGAACCGTTACCCATCCTTTGCCCTGCAGATACACTTCATTCCATGCGTGATTCAGATCCGCTGCTGAAACCGTTCCCACTACCAATTTGGTCGGAATCCCCTGTGCCCGCAGCATAGCAGCCATCACTGCCGCATAATCAAAGCAGATTCCTGTTTTCGCTTTCAAAATAGCATCCGGATTTGGAAGATATCCTGTCTGGACAGTTGCTGCTTTCTGCTTATCATAGGTGATATTCTCAATGACCCATGTATAGATAATCCCCAATTTGTCCAACTCACTGGTTGCACCGGAACAAAGATCAAATGATTTGCGTACAACCGCAGAATTGGCATTATAATTCACATATTGACTTGGGGCAAGAAAAGGCGCATTTGCGGAATCCAGCTTGACATCGATTGTTGCCGAATATACCTCAAAATACTTATTTCCTTCCTTATTCTGCATAATCCGGATTTTGTAGGTACCATCTCCCATTTGAAGCGGAAATGCCTCATAATTCCCGGCATTATTCAAATCATAATTATATTTTTTATCATCTTTGACAATCTGTACTTTCAGTTTACTGGAAATCCCAGATTGCTTCACCATGACATAGCCTTTAGAAGCATTGCTGGCATCAATTGCAGAACCACCCTTCTGATACAGTACCGTACCAGGTGCCTGATTTTCCACAATATTAATGGTTCCCGCATAACTTCCATCCGCCCCCGGCATAGCCAACGGGGTTTCCTCATCCACGATATATTCGGGTGCCATTTCTTCCTGTACTTCCGAGACTGTTACATCTGCAGTGGATTCCTCGATGGTTTGTGTCTCAGAGCCGCAAGATACCAACAGCATCATTGTTGCCAATAAAATTGCTACTATTTTCATTTTACTGTTCTCCCCCTGTCTCTTCTATCGGTTCCATTCGGCTGAAACAAACATTCCAATCAATATGCATGCTTGGATAAATGGCGAAAAAATTTTTCTTCAACCGGTCCATTACTAGATTTCCATAGGATTTATCCCGCAATGGCAACATCATAACAAATTGATTTTCAGTATATTGGGAAATGACATCTCCACGCCGCAGCCCTACTATAAGGGTTTCTTTTACTGCTTCAATAACTTGAAGTTTCGATTCCTTATTAATTTGCAATCCATCCGGATAGCCAATCGACAATAAACCGATATAGAGATGCCTGCCTTCTCTCAGCATTACGCGCGTTTGAAGTCGATAAATATTCCGAAAAATATCAAACGTGCAATAAAAAGCACCTACTTCCTGCTCATCATGATGCAAAATTTCACGAATGGATGATAAGTCAAATTCAATATTATTTTTTTCAGCAACGATATTTGCATATAAATTCTGCAATTTCGCTGATGTATGGTCATTCTCTGCATGATGTGCTATAGTGTTATAATATGCCAAAGCTTTCTGACGATTTCCTGCATTCAAGTAAGACTGCATTAACATAATCTGAATCTGTTCTCGATTCGGATACAATTGAACCGCCCATTCTCCCAACTGAATCCAATCGTTGATTCGTTGTTGCTGCTGATAGAGTTCTCCCAGCCTCAGTATACAATTGAGATAAATACGTTCGAAATACTTTCGCTGAACAGTTGCCCATTCTGAATAACTCATCAATGGGAGGAAATCCCCCTGATACAAATCAATTGCTTGCTGTAATTTCTCAATTCTCTGATCTGGTAATCCCTCCTGACTCTGGAGATATAAGGATTCCATTTTTTCGCAATCAATTTCACAGGGATAATGAGGGTTCCAAAAATAGCGGCCATCCTGAAAAAGAATAAAATCCATATAAACATCTGGATCCAATATCTTCAGCAAATTTCTCGCCCGATAAACCAAATTTTTCAAAGCAGTAGCTGGATGGTCACACTCTTCTTGATTCCACAGAAGATGCGCCAGGTCCTCCTGTTGTACTGTCTGATTGCGCATTAACACAAGATATTCCAGCAGAAGCCAAACCTTTTTCGTACGGGGTGTACTGGCAAGCTGTCTTCCTTTCCATTTCATCAAAAAGCCGCCGAACATCCGAATTTCCATTAAATCTTCCTGCATTTTACCACCCCCACTTGCTTATCTAATCGAAATAATTGTAACATAAATATGGTATAATTGCAAGAATCATTCAAAAAACCGCCAAATATATTTTTATAAACTGTGATTGAAAAACTATTAAATTTATACAAAACAAAACGGATTATAATTCTTTTGGCGTTTGTTTTCGGAAATATATAAAAAACGGCAGCTAAATTTGCTGCCGTTTTTTATCATTCTTACGTCCGGTCTTTCAGAGGAATATAGGGCTGCCGTTCACCAATACTGGTATATGAAGGCCGAATAATTTTTCCTGCATGGATAATTTCTTCCATCAAATGGGCACTCCATCCGGCAATTCTTGCCATTGCAAATACCGGTGTATACAATTCTGCGGGTAAGCCGAGCATATGATAAACAAAGCCACTATAAAAATCGATATTCGCACTAACTCCTTTATAAATTTTTCGTTCCTGGGAAATAATCTGGGGAGCTAGACGTTCTACCAGAGAGTATAACTGATATTCCTCGGTCAATCCCTTTTCCTCTGAAAGTGATTTCACAAAGCTTCGGAAAATATCTGCACGAGGATCCGACAGTGAATAAACTGCATGACCCATTCCATAGATTAATCCAGATCGGTCAAAAGCTTCTTTGTGCAAAAGTTTCCGAAGATATTCAGCCACTTCCTCCTCGTCTGTCCAATCCTTCAGTGTTGCCTTCATGTCCTCAAACATCCGCATCACCTTGATATTAGCGCCGCCATGTCGCGGTCCCTTCAGAGAACCAAGCGCAGCCGCAATTACCGAATAAGTATCTGTACCAGAAGAGGCAACCACATGCGTCGTAAAACTGGAGTTGTTTCCGCCGCCATGTTCTGCATGCAATACTAGAGCCAGATCCAAAATTCTTGCCTCTAGCTTGGTATAGCTGTTATCTATGCGAAGCATATGCAAAATATTTTCGGCAGTCGATAATTCCGGACGCGGCGCGTGAATGAAAAAGCTGTAGTTTTCCGGATCCACATCATGGGCATAAGCCTGATATCCATAGACGGCGAGCTGGGGAAATAGCGCAATCATCTCAATGCATTGCCGGAGGATATTGGGCAATGAAGTATCCTGGCTTTTCTCATCATAGGCATACAGGGTAAGGACACTGCGCGCCAGTGTGTTCATCATATCCGAAGTTGGCGCCTTCATCACAACATCCCGCACAAAATTGGTGGGTAGTGTACGATATTTTGCCAACAACTTTTTAAAGTCTTCACTCTCCTGCTGATTAGGGAGGCTACCAAACAAAAGCAAATAAACGGTTTCTTCAAAGCCAAATCGATTCTCTTTAATAAATCCGCCCGTTAGTTCCTTGATATCAATTCCGCGATAATACAATTCTCCTTCGCAGGAAACTGTTTCCCCATTTACCGTTTTACTGGAAATGATATCTGAAATCTCGGTCAATCCTGCTACAACACCCTTACCATCCAAATCGCGAAGTCCGCGTTTTACATTATATTTTGCATACAGAGAGGGATCAATCGCATCCTTTTGCTCACAGAGCTCACTCAGTCTGCGAATTTCAGGTGTAATTTCAAAAAAGTCACGATTCTTTGCCATAGATATTCCTGCCTTTCCGATCAAATTTGAAAGTGCCGCTGATTCCGGTTCTATTTCTTCCGGCAACACAGAATCAGCAAAGGATCCCACAAAAAACTGAATTGCCTGCTGCAGCTGTCGCCTGTGTTCCTCAGGCAGTACCGATATTTTCGCCATGAGATGACGTTCGAACTGTTTCCAACCGGAATCAAGCAATTCTTCTGCTTTGGAGGTCAAGACCAACAACAATCTTCTACGATCATTTCGATCCTTTCGTCGGAATAATAAAGCTTCTTCTACCAATTGATCTGCAATTCGGCTTGCCTGCTGCTTCGGCATCCGCAGGACTCGTGCCAATTGCTGCACAGATGCGGGGCCAAATGCATCCAGATAGCTCAACATCCGAACCTGATGAGCAGTCAAATTTCCCGCAAAACTATCTGCCATGGACCCAGCAAAATACTGATAAAAATACAGCACAAACTTCACATATAATTTTCTGCGCTGTGGACAGCTGTCTCCGTCTGCCATATTCTCCTCCAAAATAGTCAATAAATGATTACTAATTTATTATACTCGTTTTCTTTTATCATGTCAATGAATGATTTATGAAATTTTGCAAAGGCTTCTATACTTTGCGTAAAAAAATGCTAAAATTCTAAAAATTATCCTAGAAAAACTAGCTTTCTTTGGTATAATGAAACCAAATCTTACTTTACACATTTGACAAAGAATATTTCGTCAAAGGAGGATTTCTATGCAGCAGACATTTCATGGCATTATTAATGGACTCAATGATCTTACAAGGCTTTCACATGCCAAAACCCGATCCATCTCACCTGAAAACCGCACAGGTGGAAAAGGCATGGGAGGTACCTGTGAATTGGAAGAAGGTACCGCACGCAATGCCGCCCGTGATTTAGGAAAAGGATGGAAAGTAAATCCTTTTCTGCATGTTCAGCCCGGCGAAACAATTGTTCTGGGCGAAATCGAAGGTCCCGGTTGTATTCAGCATATCTGGCTGACCCCGACTAAAAAATGGCGCAGTCAAATCCTTCGGATTTATTGGGATGGACAGGAAGTGCCTTCAGTAGAATGTCCGCTCGGTGATTTTTTTGCATCCGGTTGGCAAGTATTCGGACAAATATCCTCCCTTCCTATTTGCGTAAATCCAGGCAGTGCCTTCAATTGCTACTGGCAGATGCCTTTCCGGAAATCCTGTCGGATTACTCTGGAAAATCGCGGTGCTGAGACAACGACAATCTATTATCAAATTGACTATACCCTTACAGAAGTCCCAGAGGATGCTGCTTATTTCCACGCACAATTTCGACGCGTCAATCCATTGCCCTATAAAGACGTCTATACCATTTTGGACGGTGTCCAGGGTCAAGGACATTATGTTGGTACTTACCTGGCATGGGGTGTCAATAATAATGGATGGTGGGGAGAAGGAGAGATTAAATTTTATATTGATGGAGACAGCGAATACCCCACGATCTGTGGTACTGGTACTGAAGATTATTTCTGTGGTTCTTACGATTTCGATGTAGAAGAACAGTATCGTGAATTTACAACACCCTATACTGGTCTAACTCAGATTTTAAAAGGAGATGGCCATTATCGTTCACAGCAACGGTTCTCTATGTACC
Organism: Candidatus Merdivicinus sp.; assembly: GCA_050943495.1. Classification (GTDB taxonomy): domain Bacteria; phylum Bacillota; class Clostridia; order Oscillospirales; family Ruminococcaceae; genus Merdivicinus. The sequence continues at coordinate 357,667 of JBMNPH010000001.1, read as the reverse complement.
GATTCCACATCACCGACCCGATTCGGTTCGAAAATGATCTGAAAGTAACCATTCAGGCTCTGGGCTGGCGCAGTGGCGGACGTTATCTGCCTCTTCAGGACGATATTGCCTCTGTTGCTTATTGGTATCAAACTCTTCCTACAGTACCATTTCCCTCCTTGCCGGATGAAGATTATCTGGAAATCATCTGATTGGATCTAAATTAAAAACGCCGGCATGTGCCGGCGTTTTTAATTTATTTCTTGAAAAGTATGAATACGGGAAGCAGCTTCTCTTGAAGGATAAACAAATAATGCTTCTGTATTTTCCACACAAGTTTGCAGCGTCTCTGCTACATGCATAGACGGACGCAGAGATAGAAAATCTGCCAATTGCCGACAAGCATCTCGAAAATCAGGAAAATCTTTTTCATACTGCTCTTTCGCTTGCACAAAATCATACGGCTGTCGATTCCGTATAGCAACAATTGCCTCTCTCCAACAGGGGCATACCGTAACCATTTCAAAAAAGCGCCGCAAATTTTTCGCAACTTGATATCCGGTCATTTCCTTTACATAACCAACCGGATAACGGTCATCCTCCAAACTTCCACAGCCTCCGATTGTTCCCAGACACCCATTTTGGCTGTCCACTGCAAATATGGCAAACTGAGGAACCGGATAAAAAACGAATTCTGAAGAACGACGATTGGTACAAAATTGAATATCAAATGATTTTGCAAGCAGTTGATATACAGGATGCTGCCATTCAGGCACTGAAGTATTGACAACAATTTTTCCCGCAAGAACAGTCGGAACGGAATATCCGGCCAAATTCGGCGAAATACGCTGTTCCCTTTTGGGCTCAATGTCTACCAAAGCACGTTTCTTCTCCGACACATCAATCCGCTCCTTTCAGCGGTTCTCATTGTCCGTTTCTTCTTCCAAGCACGTCTGATCTACATCTGATAGGCTGGTATGTTCCGAAATCTGTCCCATGGATTCTTGATAAAATGCGGATACTCCTTTTCCTCGATTTTTTACATAATAAAGCGCAGTATCTGCTTTTTGGAGCAGAAGTCGATAATCGCTGCCATCATCCGGATAGATTGTAATCCCAATACTGCTGGAAATACCACTCTGGTACACCGGGTCCATTTCCTTGGAAAACGCCGCACATATCGCATCTGCTTTTTTCTGAAGAACTTTACGGTCGCCAAGGCCGCTCAGCAACACTGCAAATTCGTCACCGCCGATTCGAGCAACCACATCAGTGGATCGCAGAAGAGCAGAAAGAGTTTTGGCCGCCTGCTTCAAAAGCTGATCTCCCATTAAATGTCCTTTGGTGTCATTGACCTGCTTAAAGTTGTCGATATCAATAAACATAAGGCTGAAAGGAGTATCTGGCTCGGTCAAGAGCATTTTATGCACAATTCCTTCAAACGCCTGTCGATTATAAAGTCCAGTCAGATAGTCATGCATTGCCTGCTGCTTCCAATGCAGCGATTCTGCTTTTAATTGATGAATACTGGTCAATTTCCCGATACAGCCGATAAAGTCCTGGCTGTTTTCACTATCCCAAGCAGCCTGAATATAAGCTTCAAACCATTCCTTCTGGCCAGATTTTGTCCGAAGCTGCACTTCAGTTCGGTAAATCGGATTTTGAGGTGTCAAAGAACGAATTGCCTTTTTAATTCGCAAAAAATCTTGTCGATCGATTTGATCTGTATTAGCAAAATAATCTGCTGCATGTACAATCTGAATATTTCCGTTGAAAATCTCCTGATATTTTTCAGTATACTCCAATGTATCCGTTTTCTTATCGTAATCGAAAAGAATATCGCCTGACATTTTGGAAAGGATGCTGTATCGGCGTCTTTCTCGTTCGAGCAACTCCAAAGTTCGATCTGAAAGAACCTGCTGTTCCGCCGGTCTTTTGACCTTTGCTGCCCACTCAATATGAGCTTCTCGTTCATGAGCAGTTATCTCATTATCTGAATACAGCAGAGAATACAACAACGGTTCCTGTTTTTGAAACTCTTCCAATAACAACGGATTAAAAGCACCCCATTCTCCATTTAAAATCATGGAAAGAGCTTTGTCATGAGGAATCGCCTTTTTATACACGCGTTCACTAACCAATGCATCATAAACATCCGCAACTGCTACTACTTGGGAATAAATCGGAATCTCATCCTTTTTCAATCTATCTGGATACCCCTTGCCGTCCCAACGTTCGTGGTGATGCCGGCAAATTTCATAGCAATACTGAAAGATACTCTCATCCTGAAAAAAGGGAATTTTTTCAAAAAGATTGCAGCCATATAAAGGATGCTTTTTCATCTCTTCAAATTCCTCAGCTGTCAGGCGTCCTGGCTTATTCAAAATATAATCTGGGATGGAAATTTTACCAACATCATGCATGGCAGAGGCATTGGAAATCATTTCGATTGTCTCTTCATCCATACGATATTGAGGATATTTCTCCGACATTGCAGCCAGCAGAATTCGGGTAGTTTTCCGAATACGGCGGACATGTTGTCCAGACTCACCGCTTCGGAACTCAATAACCGAGCTGAGCATATCAATAATGGAAACATTCGTATATTTTAATTTTTCAGACTGCGATTTAATCGTCTGAACCTGTTGTTCGACCAATGAAGCCAGATTATTTCGATTCTGAAACAGTTCGATCGCATTTTTCACACGCTTCCGCACAATTGCAGGATCCACAATCGGCTTTGTAATCACATCGACAACGCCGTTTTCATACCCTTGCATCGTAACATCTGAAGAGGTTTCGGCTGTGATAAAAAAGACCGGAATTTTTTCCAAATAATTTTTTTTACTCAGGTAATGCAGTACACCAAAACCATCCATCACCGGCATTACGACATCCAACAAAATGGCGGCAATCTGAGCATGATCACGTTCAATCACACGAATAGCATCTTGACCGTTTTCTGCTTCCTCTGTATCAAATTCATAACAGAATAATTCCTGAAGAATGGCTCGATTGACTTCTGCGTCATCAACTATGAGGATTTTCATTGGCTGAGAAGAACTCTTCATAGTCTTACTCCTTTTCTGGAAAAAAACTGGAATAATTTACCAGTTAAACGGTAATAACTGTTATTATTATACCGCTTATTCCCCGCAATGTCAATCAAAACAGCTAAAAAAGATGATATTTTTAATAAATTATGAGTACTTACAATTTCAAAAAACTCAAAATTCTATTCCCTTTCGTGCAATAATTCCGCGATCAAACGGGTGCTTTTGCTTTTCCATACGCGTAACATAATCGGCCTTCTCATGCAGCATTGGATCTAATTTATGCCCGGTCATCACAACCTCGACTGATGGATGGCGTTTTTCCAATAAAGATTCCAGTCTTTCTCGACTGACCATATCAAGTGAGAGAGCCGATCCGATCTCATCTAATACTAAAACGTCGCAGCTTCCTTCCGCCACAGCAGCTGCTGCAGCTTCCAGATTTAGATTCTGTTCAGCAGCACAAGCTTGCTTTTGTTCCTCAGTCATTTGAAAAGAAAACCCGGCTATTCCCTCAACCGCCAATACATTGGCACCCATTTGTTTGAGCATTTTCACTTCAGCGGAAGTGCCGTTTTTCAAAAACTGGACGATGAGAACACGCAGTCCATTTCCCATCGCGCGCAGCGCCAAGCCCATAGCAGCAGTAGTTTTCCCCTTGCCATTTCCGTAATAATAGTGAATCAATCCCATTTTCAGCGGCATTGCGGAACTCCCTCCTCCAGAATCTGATAAATTTTATCCATATCCAGCGCCTGCCGGAGTGCGTCTGCAAGTTTATCATACTGCTCTTCTTTATAAGCGGCAATATCAAAGGCACGAACGGCAGCAGCATCCAAACCTTTTTCCCGGAAAAGAGCTTCTGCAACTGTTTTGGTAATTTCCTCCCGATCAAAAAATCCGTGAAGATAGGTGCCATATACATTCCCGCTGTTTACTACCATTCCCTCTGCATCCGTCACGCCCATATGAATCTCATAACCTTCATAGGTTTTACCGGACAATTCGGAAAAAATGCCATCCACAACCGGGATTTCTCCGGTCACGCGGGTACGGGTCTTGTTTTCGGCAAATATAGTCGAGAACGGCAGCAATCCCAAGCCTGCCATTTCTCCTCCATGCTCGACTCCATGCGGGTCCGAAAGGGTCAAGCCCAGCATCTGATAGCCGCCGCAAATGCCAATGACCGGTTTCCCTTTGGCAGCGTGCTGCAGAATCCGCGCTTCCAGACCAGATTCCCGCAGGAACTGAAGATCTCCCATTGTATTTTTTGTGCCGGGCAGGATAATCAAATCGGGATTGCCCAATTCACCAACTGATCCGGCATACCGCAGCGATACACCATCCAGATATTCGAGCGGGTTAAAGTCAGTAAAATTAGAAATACGCGGCAGACGGATCACAGCAATATCGACAGGAGCTTTGACATTCTTGCGAACAAAACGATCGGTCAGACTGTCCTCATCATCCAAATCCAAATGCAGATACGGCACCACTCCGACTGTCGGCACATGCACAATGTCTTCCAGCATCCGCAATCCCGGCTCGAGGATGGAGACATCCCCGCGGAATTTATTGATGACCGTACCCTTGACCATCGCCTTTTCGTCGTCCTCCAGCAGCAGCATCGTCCCAGCCAAAGCCGCAAAAACGCCGCCGCGATCAATATCTCCGACCAAGAGAACCGGAGCTTTCGCCAGTTTTGCCATTCCCATATTAACAATGTCCTGCTGTTTCAAATTGATTTCAGCGGGACTTCCGGCGCCTTCAATCACAATGATGTCGTTTTCGGCGGCGAGGCTATCATAAGCCTTCTGAACATCTGGAATGAGTGCCGTTTTTTCCCGAAAATAATCGCGTGCCGAAAGATTTCCGCGGACTTCGCCGTTGACAATCACCTGCGATCCCATATCGCTGGTTGGCTTGAGAAGAATCGGATTCATCCGGACATCCGGCTCAATACCAGCTGCTTCGGCCTGCATCACCTGTGCACGCCCCATTTCCAGTCCATCGCGGGTGATAAAAGAATTGAGCGCCATATTCTGTGACTTAAACGGGGCAACACGATACCCATCCTGACGGAAAATCCGGCACAAGCCGGCTACCACAAAGCTTTTTCCGGCATTGGAGGTCGTCCCCTGTACCATAATCGCCTTAGCCATACGATTCATCCTTTCTGAGCAGAAACCATCCGCAAAGCGGCGGCAAATTTTTGATTTTCTTCTGAGGTCCGGACCGCAATCCGGAAATAATGCGCATTCAATGTATGATAATTGCCGCAGGATCGAATCAAGATGCCAGATGATAGCATTTTTTGCGGCAGTTCCACATCCTGATAGCGGAAAAAGAGGTAATTGGCTTCAGACGGATACACTTTTGCCCCACATTCCCGCAATACCTCGGCCAAAATTTCCCGATTCTCTGCAACATAATTCTGTGACCGTTCCGCAAATTCCGCTTCTCCGCATGCAGCAATTCCGGCCGCCTGTGCAGGAGTGGAAACACTCCATGCCTGTCCGCTTGCCGCAATCCGTTCAGCCTGCATCCCGGTACTGCAAAGTAGGTATCCGAGCCGCAATCCCGCCATCGCGTATAATTTGGTAAAGGCTTTCAGAACCAGCAGATTTTCAAATTCTTCAAGCAGCGGAACTGCAGATTTTTCCTCTCCGCCGCGGACAAAACAAAGGAAACACTCATCCACAACCAACAGTGCCCCAATTTGTCGGCACTGTTCTGCCAGGCTGCGGAGATACTCCTGATCCACCGTCAATCCGGTCGGATTGTTGGGATTGCAGAAAAAGACGATGTCAACATGATCTTCGATCTTTTGAATAAACTCCTGATTTGGCACGAAACCATTTTCCTCGAAAAATGGTGCAATTTCTACTGCAGCGCCGGCATTTCGGAGTGCCAGCTCATATTCTGCAAAGGTTGGGGCAGGCACAAGACCGCATTTCGGTTTATATTCCCATACCAGCCGGTAAAGCAGATCAGCCGCTCCATTCCCGCAGACAATCCGTTCCGCCGGAACCCCTTCTTTCCGGGCGATGGCATCCCGCAATTTCCGGCAAAGAGGGTCCGGATATGCCTCACTTTCCGAAATGGCCTGTATCGCTGCCTGTCGGACCGACTCCGGCATTCCGAGAGGGTTGAGATTGGCGGAAAAATCCAGCAGCGGAGTCCCCGTATTCAAACCACGATCCGTATAAATATCGCCGCCGTGAATCAGATTTTTTTCAGAATACAAGCAGACACACCCCCAACCGAACTAATCCGAACACGAACAGCGCGAGAATTGCCGTCCCATACATCAGCCGGTTTGCACGGCGAATATCCGCCCGTTCCACAGCGCGCAGCGGATCGCCAATGGTCGGTTTTTCCACCAGTTTTCCAAAATAATAGGCGTTCCCGGCAAGCTGCACCCGCAAAGCGCCGGCACAGACCGATTCGGTGCGGGCACTGTTGGGACTGGAATGATTGGCATGGTCGCGCCGGTAAATCCGAACGGCGTTTTTCGCATCAAATCCCAGCACCGCGCTCGCAGCAATCATCAGCCATGCGGACAAAATCGCCGGTATAAAGTTGAAAACATCGTCCACCTTTGCAGAAACCCGTCCAAAATACAGATATTTGTCATTCTTATAGCCAACCATGGAATCCAGTGTATTGACCCCTTTATACAGAAACCCGAGCGCCGGACCGCCGATCATCATATAGAAAAGCGGCGCAATGACTCCATCTGAAGCGTTCTCTGCAACCGTTTCCACTGCTGCCTTGACAACGCCCGTTTCATCCAGCCGTTCGGTATCCCGCCCGACAATCCAGGAAAGGTACTTGCGTGCACCCGCCATATCTTCTCGATCCAACTCTCGACTTACCCGCATGCTTTCATCCCGCAGACTTTTGGTTGCCAGAATCTGGTAGCAAAATATCGAGCCCAACGCAATCCGAAGCCACGGATGTACCAATCCTGCCAGCCAAAGCAACACCAACGGCACAGCAAAGCTCAACGCCGGAATCATTACTGCCAGCACTGCTCCCGCGGCCAATTCTCCCCGATTGGTTTTGGGAAAAATTGCCCGCAGCAGCTTTTCCCCTTTGGATATGCCCAGTCCGATCAGCCGCACTGGATGATACAGCCAATGCGGGTCACCAAGAATCAAGTCGATAAGAAACCCAATCCCGACCATGAGTAAAATTTCCATTGAATCCTATTCCTCCTGCCCCATGAGGGGGGTAATTTCAACCAGTTGTCCGGTTTCCGGTTCATAACGGCCACAGAAGCCTTCTCCGTTCCGTACCTGCCATTCATAAAAGCCACGGTGCGGAAAAGAAAATGCATCCAGAATTGCCATAATCGTTCCGCCATGGCAAACGATCACAACCGTCTGTCCATCCGGTATCTTTTTCATCTGTTCTGCAAAAGCACGAACACAGCGATTCCGAAAATCCTCCGGCGCCTCTCCGCCGGGAAATGGGATTGTTCCTCCCGAATCAATCCAGCGCTGATATGCCGGATTCCCATTTAATTCTGCATAAGATTTTCCTTCAAAATCCCCAAAATCCGTCTCCTGAAAGTCCGGAACAGTTTCCGCCTCCACTCCGCCAAACAAAATTTTCGCCGTTTCCACACAGCGTTTGAGCGGACTCACCAGCAATTTCCCATCACAGGGAGGGTACATCTTCTTTGCAAAATTCTGCTTTAACTGCTCGATTCCCTCCGCACAAAGCGGTTCATCTGTGCGTCCGATGTAAGCGCCACGGAGATTTCCAGCTGTCTTTCCGTGCCGGATCCATACGACCTTATTTGCCATCGCAATCCTCCGCTTTCAGCACAGTCGGAATGCCGCAGTAAATTCGTTCCACTCGGGATGCCTTTTCTGCCAGTTTGCAGCAGATTCTCCCCACTGCTTCCCGATATTCGCGTTCCTCCCGGTCGATCGGAACCACTCCGCCTCCCACCTCATCGCATGCGATGGTAATAGACGGGTTCTTGACAGCATTCTCCAAAACAAACTCCATCGGATCAACTCCTGCTGCAAGCAGGCGGCGAATCAGCACGTTCAGGCGGTAAAGAGCAGGCTTTGCGAATGCATCTGCAAAAGCAGCCTCTGATCCGTCTGCAATCTGATCCGGCGAAAGGCCAAGCGCCAGCAGACGTTCATATTTTCCGGAAAATATTCCTCCGATCAACAGCTTCATGCCAAAATTCCTCCCAATACCGCGGCTGCCAGATACAGCAGTTCCAGCAGGCAAACCAAATATCCGGCCAGATCTCCTGTAATGCCTCCGAATTCCCGACGGGACATCCGATAGAACCAGAAATACAACAACAGAGATGCTGCCGCTGTGCCGACACCAAGCCAGAGGTTCCAATACGCCATCCCGACAAATCCCAGTAAGACCACCAGTACAGCGACAACGCGGACAGTCTTTTTGGATGCATTATCCGCAAATAACCGCGCAAGACCGGTATTCTTGGCGGCAGGAAATGTTACAATGGCAAAGGCGGAAAATCCTCTCGCCGTCATAAATCCCAGCGCATACACAGGCAGAGCCGCCGGATTCTCCGAAAGCGCACCAGCTAATGCAAAGAGAGCGACCAGATACATCCCACAGCGGATCACGCCGAATGCACCGATGTGCGGATCCTTGAGGATTTCCAACTTACGCGCAGCTTCCAAGTGGGAATGCAGACCGTCCGAAGTATCCACAAAACCGTCCAAATGAATGCCTCCTGTCACCAGCAGAGGGATCAGCACCATTCCTGCTGCAAACAGCCAGCCGGACAGTGCCCATATCCCGCACAGCCAGCCCCACAGCCAGCAGAAAGCGCCGACTGCCGCCCCCACTGCTGGGAAAAAGCAGAGTGCATATTTCATACTATCTCCCGTCCACTCCACCTGCGGCATGGGAAGAGCTGAATACATCGAAAAAGCGGTCACCAGACCGCACCAGAGTTTTTTCATTTCCATTCTCCTTTGTGGAAAATCGGGACCCCGCAGACCACTTCAGCAACCAGATCCGCCTTCGCCGCCAGACGACGGTTTATTTCTCCCAAAAATTCCATATATTGCAGGGTTTCCGGATGATACCGGTCTCCGTCCTGAAACACTTCATTGGATACAACTACCAGATTCGGCGCGGCATCCCAAAGACGCTGCATCCCATCCAAAATCCGGGATACCAAATCCCCCTTTTGCCAGCCTTCCGGCCCATACATCTCATTTGCAAGAAGGTTCGAAAGACATTCCAGCAGAATGGTATCATATTTGCCTGGAATCTCCGCCGTCTGCAGTCCGCGATAAATCTCCCAAGTTTCAAATGCCTTTTCCCGGCGCATTTCGCGATGCCGTGCAATCCGCCGTTCGCATTCCGCATCAAAAGGCTGCATCGTTGCGGCATAAAGTTTCCGGCCACCCAATTTCTGGGAAACCTCCTCTGCAAAAGCAGATTTCCCGCTCGCGCTGCCTCCAATTATTAAAACAAACATCCGCTTAATCCTCAAAATATGTATAGGTTTCAATGTGGGCATCATCAAAGGTGCTCATTTCCCGATAAACCGCCAGTCCCATATCCAGCAGAGGAAAGAGAGAAACAGCGCCGGTTCCTTCTCCGAGACACATTCCGGCCGTAATCATCGGAGACAATCCGAGTGCATCCAGCAACATCTGACCTGCCGGTTCCGCCGAAACATGGGAGGCAAACACCGCACATTTTGCTGCCGGGCAAAGCCGCAGAGCTACCAAAGCCGCTGCACCGGAAATAAATCCGTCTACAACCACCGGAACCCGATGAATGGCGCCGCCCAAAAAAGCACCTGCCATCCCGGCAATATCCAATCCGCCGACCTTTGCCAGAACGTCAATCGGATCGGCTGGATCCGGTTGATTCCATGCAATTGCTTTCTGAATTGCTGCAATTTTCCGGCGCAGTCCGGCAGAATCCAATCCGGCACCGCGTCCAGTCACTTCCTCCACCGGCCGATTCAAAAAAACCGACACCAGCGCAGAACTGGTTGTCGTATTACCGATTCCCATTTCGCCGGTTGCGATAATCTGACAGCCTTGCTGCTTCAATTCTCCCACCAAATCAATGCCGACCTGAATGGCTCGAATTGCTTCTTCCCGGCTCATAGCCGGACCCAATGTCATATCTGCCGTTCCGAACCGGATTTTTCGGTCAATCAGACCGGAAACATGCATTTCCCGTTCAATTCCGATATCGACCGGAACGATCTGTGTTCTTGCCGCCCGTGCCATCGCGCAGACACTGGTATTTCCCTGTGTAAAATTCTCCGATACCGTCGCGGTTACTTCGCTGCCGCTTTGCGTAACGCCCTGTGCCACAACGCCGTTATCCGCGCAGAAAATCAAAACCGCACGTTTGGAAAGATCCACATGCGAATCTCCGATCAGTCCGGCAATTCGAATAATTTCCGTTTCCAGCTTTCCCAGACTCCCCAACGGTTTTGCAATGGAATCCCACCGCTTTTTCGCCATCTCCATTGCGCGAGAATCGGCGGGTTGAATTTTTGAAAGCTGTTCTTCAAGTGTCATTTTTGTTTCTCCTTCCACTGCGCACACCTATGCACAAAATTCCGGGCAAAATCCGGATTTCCATATAAATGCAGGTGAGGATAGCCGGCATACAGATTCTCTGACGCATGAACCGTTAACCGCTGTCGGGACCCACGTACCGAAAGAAAATCATTGCCGTCATCCGTTGATGCCGAATAATGAAATTCATGGATCGGAATACTTTCCCCTTTTTTACAGAGAAGATTGTCTTTTTGCGCTGTCAAAACGGCATAGCCAAAATGCTGTAATCGATCGGTCATCTGCGCTGATCCTTCCAACGCCCCGACCATCTCATGATAAACACCATCTCGCCCAGCAATTTTCTGCAGCAGATACAGATATCCTCCGCACTCTGCGACTGTCGGCAAGCCTGCCTTTATCGCTTTGAGAATTGACATGCGCATATCTTTGTTTTGTGCAAGCTGTTCGGCAAATTCCTCCGGATATCCGCCGCCCAACCAAAGACCATCCGCTTCCGATGGAAGCCCCCTATCATCAAGCGGCGAAAACTCGACCAGTTTTGCCCCTAATTTTTCCAGCAAACGCAAATTCTCTTCATAATAAAAACAAAATGCCTTATCTCTTGCGATAGCAATAGTAGGTGGATTGGGCAATATTTGCTGCGGAAAAGGATCTGGCCAATCTTGGGCTGAGGCTTCGTCGGCTATTTGCAAAACAGCATCCAAATCCAATGTTTCGCTTGCCTGATCGCCAAGATATTCCAATTTTTGTCGTAAATTCTCAACTTCATCCGCTGTAATCAAGCCCAAATGCCTGCTCTCCAAAGAAGCCTCCGGCAAAAAAGGTAGATACCCACAAGACCGGATTCCTTCTGCTTCCGCCATTTGACGATAATATGGATACATGCCGGATGAAGCCCGATTGAATATCACACCACGAATGCGATTCGGACGGAATGTACAAAATCCATGCAAAACCGCAGCAGCCGACAAGCTCATTCCCTTTACATCCAAAATCAAAATTGTCGGTACATCCAGTTCCCTTGCAAGATGGTTTGCCGAACAATCATCTTCCGTAAAAGATCGTCCATCATACAGGCCCATCACACCTTCGATCACAGATAAACCGTTTTCCCGACTGCCTTCCGCAAAAATCCGGGCAACATTTTCCCGGCTGCACAAAAACAAATCCAAATTTCGTGACGGAACTCCCAATACCTTCCGATGAAACATCGGATCAATATAGTCCGGACCGGTCTTAAATCCCACAAGCGGAATTCCTCTTTTTTGAAATGCTGCAAGCAATGCACAGGTAACGGTTGTTTTCCCACAGCCGCTTCCCGCAGCTGCAAGCAGTATTCTCGGTATCCGCCGAACCATTTTGTTATCCCCTTCCCAAATGATGAGTTCTCTTATCAAGTATATACGCAATTCCTGCATTTGGCAAGGTTTCCGGCTGATTGTCGAAAAATATTCCTAAATCCAAAAATTTTTGTCCGGTTATCTTCCAGAAAATTCTTTCAAATTTCGCCTGATATTCTTCACAATTCTTATGATTCCCAGAAATTCTCTTGCAAAATACACTTTTTTTATGCTACAATTTGGTTAGAATTATCAGAAAGGATGCGATGATTATGTACATTGGCTCTCTGCTGTCTCCTGAGTCTCCTGTTCAATTTCAATTTCATGCTTTCCATATTGATTCCAAACTGCCATTTCCACCCACTTCCGAAAACGGGAAAGGTTGGGAATGGAAATCTCTGCTGGATACTGGCATTGATCTTTGTGCAGAAGGTGATCAGAACTTTTATCTGGACGAACTGCAGATAATATTCTCACCCGAATCTGCAATCACTTCGCTGGAAGTTCTCGAACCTGATTCCGAAAAATCTTATCGTCTGATCGGCAAATGGACAGCTTCGGATCATTCTCCGTCAAAACCGGTGGTCCTTTGGATCGGACAATGGCTTTCTCGCATCTGTATCCGACTGCATGCATGTCTCAAAGATATCCAAATTGAATCATTAAATCTGACAGGATCTGTTTGGGACACACCACTGCTGTATCCTGTACCGCAAAAAGTAGAATTTGACAAAAAGTTGCGTGTAAAGTCAATCAACTTCACACGTGTTGCTATAAATAACACCAATGATTCTGATCTTCTTTTTGTTCAGAAACAGTTGGCTAGCCAGCTGTCGGAACGAACGCATCGCCATATTTCCCTCCAGACAGACTTAGACGGCTTGCCTATCCGGGTGGAAAAAATGAATATACCGGATCCGGAGGGATACCAAATCCACGTCAATGAAACCGAATGTCAGCTGAATGCTGCAACAAGAGCTGGATTACTATATGGAATGGAACGCCTCATCCAGCTTCTCTCAGCGGAAGAGATTCCCTGTTGTCAGATTGAGGATGCCCCCCGTACATCTCTTCGAGGATTTCATTTGGGTTTGCCGCCGCGGGAAGATTTCGATTTTTTTAAGCGAATGATTCGTTCCCTTCTGGTTCCAATGGGCTACAACACTTTGTTTCTTCAAGTGACAGCTGGCATGCGTTATGACCGCCATCCAGAAATCAATGAAGCATGGCTTACTGCAAATACACATTCCAAAAACGGAGAATGGCCCAAGTTGCCTCATGGTGACATGGTAGCAGATGGCTGTATTTTGTCCAAACAAGAAGTGCGGGATCTGGTTGATTACGCACGCAGTTTCGGAATGGAAGTGATTCCCGAAATCCATTCCCTCAGTCATGTCCAGTACATAACTCTCGCACATCCTGAACTAGCTGAAACAGATCCTGAGAAGCAGTCTGATACCCAATTGGATACACGGTTGGCTGACCAGCTCCCTGCTTCCTTCTATAAGCATAGCTGCTGCCCGCTCAACGAGGATTATTACCGCATTCTGTTCGACATCATCGATGAGGTCACAGAAGTGATTCAGCCAAAAGAATATGTTCATATGGGACATGACGAAGTCTATCAAATTGGTATTTGTCCCAAATGCCGTGGGAAAAATCCAGCGGATCTTCTGGCTCTTCACATCAATCGTGTTCATGATTATCTGGCACAAAAAGGATACAAAATGATGATGTGGGCAGACATGTTGCAGCCTGACAGCGGATACCAAACTCCTCCTGCCATTGATAAAATCCCGCGGGATATTACCATGCTGGACTTCATCTGGTATTTTCATCCAGAAAAGGATCTGGAAGATAATCTGCTTCGCTATGATTTCCCCGTCGTAATGGGAAATTTGTATTCCAGCCATTATCCCCGCTATGAAAGCCGGATTACAAAGCCCGGAATAATCGGCGCTCAGCTTTCCTGCTGGTGCCGTTCTGATGAAAAAATACTCGGTCGGGAAGGCAAACTGTATGATCTCCTCTTTTCCGCCAATATGCTCTGGTCCCGAGCCTATCGATCCGATATCCGCGGCACATGGAATCAAATGGTCTGTCGCCTTCTGCCCGCCATTCGTTCTGCATTACATGGAATCCCTTCTCCTTCATTGGATCCGACAGCTGCACTTGTTCAGCTCTCCTTGAATGGCTCTTCAGCCTTGATCCCGAATTCTATCCTGGCGGGACTTTACACACAAACATATCTGTCATATCGCCATGCTACATTATCTGTGCAACATCCAGTTGCCGCTTCCTTCTGCCGCCCCGTTCGAATCTTCCCGAACGGAAAGGTGCGTAGTCTTATTCTGGGAATGGCAGCGTTCACCCCCCTTCTCAAAGAACCATGGGAAGCTGCGCCGCTAATTGCAAAACTTATGATAACCTATACAGACGGATCTCACGATATTGCTGAAATTCGTTACGGAGAACAAATCGGATTCATCGGACGCCCCTATGCCACCCCTATGCCATATGCTTATTACCGCCACACCGGATATCAAGCAACTTATTTTTCGGATCCCATTCTGGAAGGTAAAGATGCAGCCGGAGAAGACCTCACTCTCTATGGCTGGGAGTGGATCAATGAAAGCGGTAAATCTATCCGATCAGCTGAAATTATCGCTTCCGAGCAGGGAACTATTCTGGTTGCCTGCGCAGCTGCGGTGCAGTAATTCTCCCCGACAACTAAAAATCGTCCTACCTGCATTCAACAGGTAGGACGATTTCTCTTTATTCCAGATTTTTCTTCATAACAGCTGCAATCTCTTCTGCTTTTTCCTTCATCAGTGCGAGATCCTGTCCCTCAATCATAATCCGAACCATCGCTTCCGTACCGGACGGACGAATCAATACCCGACCGCTATCCTCAAAAAGACGCTCAGTCCTGCGAATTGTCTCCATAATTTCCGCATCATCGATATAATCGTACTTCCGCTCATTTTCTACCGGAACATTCACGACAACCTGCGGCAAAACCGTCATAATTTCAGTCAGTTCCGAAAGCTTTTTGCCGGTATGCTTCATAACCGACAACAGCTGCAACGCTGTAATCAATCCATCTCCAGTTGTATTATGATCGAGGAAAATCACATGTCCGGACTGCTCACCGCCCAAAACATCGCCTTCTTCCAGCATTTTCTCTAATACATACCGGTCTCCTACTTTCGTTTTAGGAATACGGATTCCTTCCCGATCAGCCATTTGGAACAATCCAAGATTGCTCATGATAGTTGCCACAATGGTATCGTTTTT
Source organism: Candidatus Merdivicinus sp. (assembly GCA_050943495.1). GTDB lineage: Bacteria > Bacillota > Clostridia > Oscillospirales > Ruminococcaceae > Merdivicinus. Next base: position 342,436 of record JBMNPH010000001.1, on the reverse strand, counting down.
CAGCTTGCCCTGTGATTTCAGATATGTGCCGCAGATCGCCATAATCTGGTCGCCATTGACCAAATTTCCCTTTTCATCCACTGCAAGCAGACGGTCTGCATCCCCATCGAATGCAAGGCCGATATCTGCGCCGCTCTCCACTGTCAGCCGCTGAATATCCTCCATATGCGTCGAACCGCAGCCAGCGTTAATGTTAATCCCATTTGGTTCCTGATGAATCACCGTTACATCGACTCCCAACTTTTTCAATGTGGGAGGTGCAGTCAGAGAGGCAGAGCCATTGGCGCAGTCCACAGCAGCCCGAATTCCGTCCAAACGAGTATCAATTGTTGTGAGAATATAGCTGATATAATCTGAAACTGCGGTATCCACCGGTTCTACTGTTCCGACTGCCGCGCCATTTGGCAGATCCATGGGATGTACGGCGCCGCGAACCATCGCTTCAATCCGATCTTCCAACGCATCATCCAGTTTATATCCGTCCTGATTGAAAAACTTGATTCCGTTATATTCCATCGGATTATGGGAGGCAGAAATCATGGCAGCTGCATCCGCCTTATATTCGCGAGTCAACCATGCCAGTGCAGGAGTCGGAATAACACCTACCGGAATTGCAATTGCTCCGGCAGCACAAAATCCAGCGGTCAAAGCCGCCTGCACCATATCTCCAGAAATACGAGTATCACGTCCTACCAAAATTCTTGGTTTTTCCGTACAGTTTGCAGTCAGCACCATCGCAGCCGAGCGACCGATATCAAAACACATCTGAGCAGTTAATTCGGTGCCCGCAACACCGCGAACCCCGTCTGTTCCAAAAAGTCTCGCCATAAATTGATCGTCCTTTCATCACCGTCAGGTAGTCATGTCAACACAAAAGCGTCAAAACTACATCTACTATACCACATTTCGCGCAAAAAATCAAACATTTTTTGACGAACATGGCACATTTATTAAAGTTTTTTTATTATAAATCTATTGACAAGCAGGACAAAATATGCATTGCTTTATTCCATTCCATTAATTTTACTACTGACTCCTTCAAAGCCGGTGCGATCAATTTCTGCGTGAACATCACATTGCAAGGTTGAATCTGCAATCCCTTCCGGCCATTCTTCCCGAAGTGTTTTCCACAACATCGGCTGGTTATGCCAAACCAAATCTCCCAGATAGAACACATCACTTTGAAATTCATGAACCACTTTTTGAAATGCCATTTCACATTCTGCAGCGATTCGTTCCTCCAGAATTTCCTCCAACTCTCTGAGAGATTCTTCGGTGAATTCACAACCTGGCTTCAGCTTTTTCTCGGTCAAAGTCCATTCTCCTCGAATTTCTGCCTGAAATGTCGGTGTTTCTCCTTCTAAATTGGGAAGAATGCGTGTATTGCTGTGATATAACTGCACTGCTGCCCGTTCAAATACACTGCTTTCCAACGTATAAACTGCTCCGTAAAAGGTATCCCGTAAGCATAATAACCCTCGTACTTCCGAACCGGTTAAGTTACCAACATACCCCTCCTGCCGGAACACCCCCAATCCATCAATTTGAATACTTCGTAAATTTTTCTCATCGTCATCTTCCTCATTTACTGTCTCAATAAAGGGTATCACCGTTCCACGATGCGGCTGTGACAGTGCTTCCAATACATCAATCAAAAATACCTCCTCTACCAATCCATTCCGTTCTGCATTACTGACCGTATTTTCAATGGACATAGCGGGTAAAATGGACTGACTAATATTAGCGGAAATAATATCCGAAGCTTTTCCTTTTGTTGCCAGCAAACTTACATCCGGGCGGGAATCAAGACTATTTACAAAATAGGACAATAACCCATCCAATGGCTGATCAAGGGTATCCCACCCTAAAATGACAATTCGGTTATGACCTAAATAAAATTCTTTTCCCTGATTCAATGCAGACTTCTCAACAGCTTCTGCTATGGAGGCTCCAGTACAAGTGATAATTCTCGCATTTTCCTTGGAAGCATCGACCATAGTCTGACCGCCCGAGCCTTCCGGGCTGAAAACCTGCATCGTTACTTGGAAATTCTCGCCATCCCAATCAATCCCCACACCCTGTACAATAGCACGATTCTGTAGATTCACCATTCGAATCCAACCGTTTCCACATCCACTCAATAATACTGCAATTACCAAGAATACCGCTGTCAATATTCCCGCTTTTTTCATGTACGTGCTCCCTCCTTTGGAGGATCAGAACGTTTTTGGAAACGTTGTCGAACCTCTCCGACAATCAAACCGACCAGTGGGAAGCCCGCCATCAGCAATACTACCGGAATACCGCTGCTTAGCAGCGTCAAACATGCACTTGCCGCCTCACGGCTTCCGACCATCACTGCTGCAGTTGCGGCCGTCAGAACCGAAAAAAATGGAAGTAAATAACGGATTCTTTGGCTTTGCTGGGCGCGTAATGGTAAACATTTCTGGAATTGTTCCTTCATTAGCCATAGGAATATGGCTACCCGTACCAGACATACTAATACCCAAATGGTCACATGCAGCGCATCCATCCTTTGAAAGATTGAGATCTGCGCAATAGTTGTAAGCATGAAAAACGGATATGCCTCTCGCACCGCCAATTCACCCAAAACTGCTGATACAAAGAACGCCACTGTCTCCATCAAAATTCCCACTGCTGCCAGATACCAAATGAATCCCCGCTTTACATGCGATCGAATCTTTGGACATAACAATAAAAATAGATAAACAGTGGACGACCGCGCAACAATCCGCCAGCTTCCACCCAGAATTGTCTGCATGCTTCCTTCCATCAGAGGACGAATATTGATTAGGTTGATCCGCTCTCCAACGCCTACAAAGGTAAGGGTCAGGGACAAAATTAGAGCCCCAAACAAGATCACAGAAGCCCGTACGATTCCTTCTAAACCAAGATAGGCCGCATACATCGCAGCAATAATGAGTGTGATAACAAAAAAAATGGCAGAAGAGCCTGGATAAATAGCGTTGGCCAGAAAAGCAGCCAAATTATACACCGTAATTCCTGCCACAAGCAGCAGGTAAATACAACTGCATATTGGAAACAAAATCCCAGCCTTTCCCAATGTCCAGAGCATAGATTCATTCATTCCGCGGCTATTCCGCTTCATGAGCCAAAAAGCCGGTACAGCTAGCAGAGCCTGGATTCCCAAGGCCAATGGAATTGCCACAATATGTTCCATTCCATAATGTCCAGTCACATTGAGGATTTCAGCGCTCAACAGATTAAATGACCGGCACAAAAATAAGGTGAAGACCAGCTGCGCCGCAGAAATTTGTCCTTTTTGCATCTCATTCCTCCTTACAGATCGGAACCATTTAAATCCTGTATTTTAGCAGATTTTCCCGCCATTTTCTTCCAACCAAACCGTATCAAAACATCCCGCATGGCCTTGGGGGTAAAGGGACTAAGCGGTGCAGTATAAGGAATCCCCAAACTATTAATCCGGCAAATATTAATCAGCAAGGCACCTCCTGCAATTGCCATTCCATACAACCCTGTTAGACCAGCTAATATGATAAAAATAAACCGTAATACTGCTGTCGGCTCATAGAGGGACGGCACCACAAAGGAACTAATCGCTGTCAGAGCAACTACCATCACCATTGGTGCCCCAATAATCCCAGCCGTCACAGCCGCATCTCCAATTACGAGTGCACCTACAATACTTACCGCATGCCCAACCGGACGTGGCAGCCGCAATCCTGCTTCCCGCATGATTTCATATAGAAAATGAATAATCAGCGCTTCAAATACTAATGGAAACGGAGTTGTTTCTTCTGCTGATGCGATGTTAAATAGAAGAGCATGCGGCAGCACTGCCGGATGGAATGTTGCAACAGCAACATAAATTCCGGGCAAAAAAATGCTGATAAAAAAAGCAATATATTTCAAAAGCCGAATAAAACCGGCAAAATATGGTCTTCTTGAATAGTCATCAAAACTCTGGAAATTCTCAATAAACAGGTATGGAACGATCAAGGCATAGGGGCTTCCATCCACCAGTATCGCAATTCTTCCCTCCAACACCTTGGCACAAACCGTATCCGGACGTTCGCTCATACCAACCTCACTGAACAAGGAGGTCGTCTGCCCTTCCAGAAATGGCTGCAGATATCCACTATCCAGTACCATTTTCATCGGAATCCTTCTTAGGCGGTTTCGAACCTCCTGCAGCAATTCCGGACTGACCTGAGCGGGATTGTAAACCATGGCAGCCAACGTGTGACTGTCACTTCCAATTTCGATATTCTCAAAGCAAATACTTCCGGAACGCATTCGACGTCGGATCATGGTCAAATTAATTTTCAGCGGTTCTGTAAAACTCTCCCGGGACCCCTTTTCATTGACCTCACTGCCTGGCTCAGAGATGGATCGGTAAGGATACCCCTGTATCCCCATAATAATCGCACGGGGCACGCCGTCCACCAGAAAAGCCAGAAATCCGGTCATAACCAACGATAAGATCTGTTCGTATTCATAAACATCCTTTACATCGCCGACAACTGCAGTTTGCTCTACCCAGTCAAATACCGCCTCTGCTGATGAAAAAGATCGGCTAAGCAACGGGCGAATGACTGCCTGATCCAGCTTGTTCAAATCCACCATTCCTTCCATCATAATTAGATTGATGGAAATTCCACAGATTGTCAGCGGACGGGTAATCAGATCCGCAGTATTGTGAGCAAGCGTCCGAATGGAAATTAAATCTTCTGAAAGGTGACCTGTCAATCGTTTACCCTCCGTCTGCGGGGATGGAGACGGCGATTGTGATGGACGCGGTTTACTGGTGCGCATGGGCATTCTCCTTTTTCGTCGGTTTTGCATATTCTTCCCTGCCGGCGTTATACTACTGATATCGCTGCAAACAGTATGCGCCGTCTACTCCGGCTTTATGCAGTCAGAAAGGGGTTACCGCCAATGATTGTACTGATTCGTTCCGTTCTGCTTTATCTCCTGATTATTTTTTGCCTCCGTCTGATGGGAAAACGCCAATTAGGTGAATTGCAGCCTTCCGAACTGGTCATTACTATCCTAATTTCCAACATCGCCTCTCTGCCTATCGAAGACAACTCCATTCCAATGGCCATGGGAGTGGTGCCTATTATCGTTTTGGCGGCTTTCGAATTAATAACCTCAACTATTTCCCTGCGATCCAAACGATTCCGCACCCTTGTTTCGGGACGCCCGATGATTATTATCCGGGATGGGAAAATCGATCAACAGGCAATGCGGCAACTGCGTTTTTCAATTGATGATCTGATGGAATCTTTGCGGGGAAAATCTATTTTTGACCCCAAAGATGTTCAATTTGCCATTGTTGAAACAACCGGACAAGTGAGTGTCTATCCTAAATTTGCCGCGCAGTCTGCTACTGCCGGCATGCTTAAACTTAAGGGAAACGACGCGAATCCACCGACAATTGTCATTAGCGATGGTCAGATCCTTTCCTCTGCGTTAGAAGCCTGCGGTCTGAATGAACAATGGATTTTTTCTGTCTTACGCGGGCAAGCACTCAATCCTACCGATGTTTTCTTGATGACAGCGGACAGCAGTCGGCAATACACAATTGTTCCAAAAGAAGGAATTCGAAAAGGAGGCAGCAAATGAAACGTCTGGGAGTTATTCTCACCATTCTGGCATTGACAACTGCTATGGCAGTCTGGTCCCTATTCTGGCTGGCAGAATGCACCGATCGCATCAGTGATCGTCTTTCCGCTGTACTCACACTATCCGAAAATGATCCGGTTTCCGCATTAGAGGAGATCCTGGATATTCAGGCATATTGGGATCGAACAGAACCAAAAATCGGACTATTTGTCCATGAAGAGCTTTTGCTTGATGTCAGCGAACAACTGAGCGACTGTGTTTTGCTGCTGCAAAATGATAATTCGGAAGAATTTCGGTTTCAGGTACAGCGCAGTATTTATGCTGTCCGAAATCTGCTGCATCAGCAGCTTCCTACACTGGAAAATATTTTTTGAAAAAGAAAAGATCCAATCCCCGCAAAGGGATCGGATCTTATAAATTTTCTCTTGATTCTTTTATTACTCTGCCATCAGTTCACAAATTGCAGTAGAGAAAGCAACCGGATCTTCTACCGGCAAGCCTTCAATCAGCAGTGCCTGATTGTAAAGCAGCTCTGCATATGTTTTGACTTTCTCAGGATTGGATGCAAACAAATCTTTCAGCTTCGCAAAAACCGGATGATCTGCATTTAATTCGAGAACACGTTCTGCCTGTACCTTCTGATCGCCCGGCATCGCGTTCAAAACTTTCTCCATCTCGAGCGATACGCCGCCATCCGCACTCAGGCAGACCGGATAACTCTTCAGACGGCTCGACAGCCGGACATCCTTGACCTTACCTTCCAGAGAATCCTTCATCATCCGCAGTAATTCCTTGCTTTCCTCAGCGCGCGCCTTGGTTTCCTCAGTTTCTGCGGTCTCTTCAATACCCAAATCCTTGTCAGCAGCCGAACGGAATTCTTTTCCGTCAAAGTCACGCATCATCTTAAGGGCAAATTCATCGACATCATCGGTCAGATACAGAATTTCATACCCATGGTCCTTCAGCAGTTCGGTCTGCGGCAGACGGTCAATCTTCTCAACCGAATCACCACATGCATAATAGATATACTTCTGCTCTTCTTTCATGCGTTCTTTATACTCTGCCAAAGTAACCAGTTTCTTCTCGGAAGAAGAATAGAACAGCAGGAGATCCTGGAGGGTATCCTTATTGGCGCCATAATCGCTGTATACGCCGTATTTCAGCGTCAAGCCGAACGCCTTGAAGAAGGTCTCGTATTTTTCACGGTCTTTTTCCAGCATGGATTTGAGTTCGCTCTTAATCTTCTTGGTCAGACGATCTGCAATCAATTTCAGCTGGCGGTCATGCTGCAGCATTTCCCGGGAAATATTCAGCGAAAGGTCCTGCGAATCCACCAAACCGCGCACAAAGCTGAAATAATCCGGCAGAAGATCCGCGCATTTGTCCATAATCAACACACCGCTGGCATACAGCTGGAGTCCCTTCTGGAATTCTTTGGTGTAGAAATCAAAGGGCGGACGGGCAGGGATGAAGAGCAGTGCATTATAGGTTGCGGCGCCTTCGGTGCTGGAATGAATCACAGCGAGCGGATCCTGGAAATCAAAGAATTTCTCTTTATAGAAATTGTTATAATCTTCCGGCTTTAATTCATTGCGGTTCTTTTTCCAGATCGGAACCATGCTGTTGAGCGTCTCATCCTCAACGACCGACTCATATTCCGCGGGTTTGTCCTCGGTGCCGGTTCCCTCTTTCAGATGGCTGTGTTCGACCTGCATCTTAATGGGATAACGGATGTAATCCGAATACTTCTTTACCAAACCCTGCAAACGGTAGGTTTCCAAAAATTCATCATAATTTTCTTCTTCGGTGCTCTGCTTGATTGTCAGGATAATATCGGTGCCATGAGAGGCTTTCTCTGCTTCCTCAATGGTATAGCCTTCCGCACCTTCAGATTCCCATTTCCACGCCTTATCGGATCCATACGGTTTAGAAATTACCGTCACCTTATCGCTTACCATAAACGCAGAATAGAAACCGACACCAAACTGACCGATAATGTCAATTTCTTCCTTCTGCTCATTATCCTTTTTAAAAGCTAAAGATCCGCTCTGCGCAATCACACCGAGGTTATTTTCCAGATCATTTTCATCCATTCCGATTCCGTTATCCGAAATGGTCAGCGTACGCGCCTCCTTGTTCGGAGTAATCCGAATCGTAAAATCGTCACGATTCAGTCCGGTAATATTCTCATTGAGTGCGCGATAATACAGTTTGTCAATTGCATCGCTCGCATTCGAAATCAGCTCGCGGAGAAAAATTTCCCGATGGGTGTAAATCGAATGAATCATCATATCCAACAGACGTTTGGATTCCGCCTTAAATTCTCTGGTCGCCATAATTTTCATCATGCCTTTCTGTTGTTTTTAGCACTCGATTTATTTGAGTGCTAATATCTTACCCTTTTATTATAGTCCCCCCTCCTAAAAAATCAAGGGAATCAAACGATTATTCAGGATTTGTTTACAAATTCGAGGCATTTTTCTGACGGAATTGATACCACCGGTATTGAACATACCCGCCTAACAGTCCTGAAACGATCCCCAAAAGGATTCCGCAAAAAACATCCGTGGGATAGTGCACATATAAATAAAGCCGGGAAAAGGCAATCAGGCTGGCAAGCAGCAATGCTGCAATTCCCCACTTTTTGTAATACAAAAATAACGCGGAAGCGGCGGCAAAAGATGCAGAACTGTGGCCGGATGGGAATGAAGGATCTTTTGGCGGAGATACCAGTAAATCTGTAAATCCATTCGCTTCAAACGGGCGGATTCTTCCCACCAACGGCTTGATCAGCAAATTACAGAATATCAGATTTACAATCAGCCCGATTGCCATCGCAACTCCTGCTTTTCTGGTCTTTCGGAAACATAGCAGCACCACTGTCAGAAGAATCCATATAATTCCAGCATCTCCTAACTTTGTTACCAGCGGCATGAACCAATCTCCAAAGCCTGTCCGGATCTGCTGAATTCCATTCAGGATTGCATTGTCCATTTGTAAAATCCATTCCATACACAACATCCTTTCTATTTTGACAGTATACCAGCACCATTCGAGATTGACAAGAGAAATTCATGCAAATTTGAAGATTTTTTACATATTTTGTGAATCGCTTGACTTATTTGTGTATATGGTATATAATAATAGTACAAGAAATGCTTCTTGTGATACTGAAGGGAACGGAGTGATCCAATATGGCAAATACGCAAACAATTATTACGATCAGCAGACAATACGGAAGCGGCGGACGGTTTATCGGCCGTAAATTAGCCGAGGCTCTGGACATTCCTTTCTACGATAAAGAAATTATCCTTCGCGCTGCCGAAGAAAGCGGCCTGAGCCGTGAGGTACTCGAGCAGCTGGAAGAAAAGCCTACAAACAGCCTGCTGTATAGTCTTTCACTAAACGCAGGATTGTTCCGGGGCGGCACGGTGGCACCGGAATTGCCGCTCAGTGACCGCGTCTTTCTGGTTCAATCCGATGCAATTCGGAAAATGGCCGATCAGGGGCCATGCGTCATTGTCGGACGCTGTTCCGAATATGTCTTGCGTGGGCGTCCGGATTGTGTCAACATTTATCTATATTCCAATATGGATGACCGCATCGCACGCGCTACAACCTACTATGGCTTATCTCCTGAAAATGCTAAAGAAAAGTTGACCAAAATGGATAAAAAGCGGGCTGCTTATCACAATTTCTATACCGGTATGAAGTGGGGACAGGCAGAAAATTATGATCTCGCAATCAACACCGCCACTCTTGGAATTGACGGTACTGTCGAATTAATTCGCAACTTTGTTGAATTAAAAGAAAAAGTCCGTCGCGAAACAGCTGAATAAAAACCAAAAAGAAGCCGTTCTGAATCTGAACGGCTTCTTTTTTAAAACCATCGTTCCAGTACTGCTGCAATTGCATCCTCATTGTTGGAACGATCCAAAACAACATCTGCATGTCGGGCGACTTCCTCCGGCGCATTCCGAACGGCAACTCCCAGTCCCTTCCCTGTCAGCATTGAAATGTCATTCCAACCATCGCCGACACAGACCGTTTCTTCAGGAGAAAGGCCCAAAATTTCGGCCAATTGTTCCACAGCATGACCTTTATTCGCATCCGCTGCCACATATTCCGCCAACGCAGGAGGCATTCGATACCCCAACGCACCTTTCGGAAGAACCTCCTCCATCCGATCATAAAAACGCATTGCATATCCATCTTGAGGCGATAGAAACAGAATTTTTGTGATTTCTCCTTCTACTGCGGAAATATCCTCCGGCAGCGGAAGAAAATGTTTGCCGGTCCGCCGCTCAATATCATTATCCCAAACCTCGCGATACCGCGCATACATTTGTCGGGTCGTATGCAATCGAATAGCAGCGCGTCCCATATCAACAAAAAATTCTTCTCCACGATGCAGCAGCTCTGCCGCTGTATTCTTGGGGAGGAAATTTCCGGCACAAATTTCCAAAGTAGCAGCATCTACAATCAGAGCACCACTGCAGCAAATATAATAATTTCCGGGACGATTCAGCCCCAAACTCTCTCCGAGGGCAGAAACCCCCTCATAGGGTGCACGACCGGAACAGAGAACAATCGAAATGCCTCTTTCAGAAGCCTTTAAAATTGCCTTTCGATTTTTCTCTGACACTGTGGTGTCGGATGTGAACAAGGTGCCATCCAAGTCTGTTGCCAGCAATCGATACATAAGAATCCCCTTTCCAATCCATCCAGTCAAAGATTTGCCAGCGAGCGGATCACATAGGAAGCCATTAGGAATCCGGCAGCAGGCGGACATACGGAGAGGCTGCCCGGTGCATAACGTCCGTCACCTGCGACCACAGTTTTCGCGGCAGGTTCCAATGAATATAAAACCGTCTGATGGTCAATTCCTCGTTTTTTCAGTTCACGCCGCATGACACGCGCCAAGCCGCATCCGGCGCCATTGGACGCCGTATCCTCGATCTTCCCGATCCGAAATAAAGATGGATCCAAACGATTTCCGGTACCCAGCGCCATCAGAAGTGGGATCCCGCGTGCACGGCACTGCTCCGCTAAATGCAATTTTGCTGTGACGGTATCAATACAGTCGACCACATAATCCGGTTGAAACTTAAAAATCTGTTCTGCGGTCTCTTCGCTATAAAAAATCGGCAACGCTTCCGCTTCACATTCCGGATTGATGGATAAAACTCTTTGCTGTGCCGCTTCTGCTTTTCCCAGCCCGATTGTTTCTCGGGTTGCCAGCAGCTGCCGGTTTAAATTCGTCACAGAAACCGTATCATGATCCACCAACAACAAAGCACCGATTCCTGCTCGGCAAAGGGCTTCCGCGCAGGCGCCGCCAACTCCACCCAATCCTATCACGGCAACCCTCGATTGTGTGAGCTTACTGCAAGCGGATTCTCCTATCAACAGTTTTTGTCGGTCCAGCCAATGTTCCATGAAAATGCCTCCGATTAACAAACAAAGTCCCCCGCTTGAAGCGAGGGACTTTTCACCTGCAAGCAGGATTTTTTTAATACTCCACCTTGCCGTCGTACAGCGATATAAACCCGCTTCTCAGCAGGTGGGTATCCGCCCATATACATCGCGCTCCCTTCGTCCAATCACCGGCAAATTGCGATGACCGGGAGGTCTGCATCCCGCATACGGAGTCAAGATTCCCGAATATATCAGTGTTCGGATTTAAACTGGCTGTACTTGCTCGAACAAGGCAGACGATTTAACTGAAATTTATTATAGCGACTTTAGACTGTTTTGTCAAGGGATTTTTCAAAATTATCGGCAAATTCCCAATGAACAAACTATTTCTTATTTGGTTTGGGCTTTCTCCACCAGTGTTCCCACTCGGGAAGTTCGGTAAAAATACTCTCGCATCTCCTGCCGCTTTGCTTCATTCCGTGCATTTTCCGGACAGTTCACCGGCGCATCCTCATCCAGATTCATACCGGCAGCGCCGTCAAATGCCAGCGCTTCCAGCAAATCGGCATAAAGCTGCATTTTAACCGCCGACAATGTGGGATCATCCCAGAGATTGTTCAACTCATTCGGATCCTCTTCCAAATCAAAGAGCATTCCATTCTTCAGGTTGCGTTCTACCAGCAATTTATAACGATGATCCCGAATCATATAAAAATATGTCGCATCGGTTTCGGTGAGATACATCTGTTCTGCCAAAACATACGGCCGTCCCTGATCCAGCGGATGATCCGCCATAAACGGACTGATGGGCAGTCCGCAGGTACGGAGGATTTCTCCGGCAACATCTACATTGCTGTTTAAGCCATCATAGCGGCCTTTTTTTGCGCCGTCGGGATACCGAATCACCAATGGGATATGAACCAGCGGCTCATACATATGGTTGCCTTTCAAGCCCATATGATGGAATCCCATAAAGTCACCATGGTCGCTTGTAAAAATAATCATGGTATTGTCGTACACGCCTTTTTCCTTCAAAAGACGGATCATTTCTGCTACTCCATCATCAATCTGGGTGATGCAGGCATAATAGTACGCCAGCATTTTGCGGAGTTTTGGCTCGTCCAGACCAGTATAATCAAAATAACCCGGCCGGAATTTGATATCTTGATCGAGCAGCGCCTCGGTCATGCCGGGCAGCAACGTCAACGCATCCGGATCATACATCTCCGCATAACGTGCAGGCGGATCAAATGGGTGATGCGGCTTAATATAGCCAACCATCAACAAATTGGGGCGATCTTCCCGCCAATTGCTGATTTCTTTTACAGCCTGACGGGTAATCCACGTTGTGGAATGGTATTCTTCCGGAAGATCCGAAACTTCCACACCATAATTTTCAAAATACTCGCGCGAAGCATGGGCCCGATATTCACGGCGCTGATCAATGATATCAATATCGTCAATTAGGCCATGTTCCCGCAATTCGCGGTGATAATCGTCATCAAAACGCCCATCTCCATCCTGTTCCGACAAGGTCATCCGATCGAATCCCATATCGAGATAAGTCGGGGTAAAATGCATTTTTCCGACAGCAGCGGTCTGCCATCCATTCTGGCGCAGAACTTTTGGGAAAGAGGGCAGTCCAGACGGGAACGTACAATGATTTCCCCACCCCAGATGCTGGTGGGTATACTGTCCGCCAAGCAGCGAACAACGAGAGGGCGTACAAACCGGATAAGAGCAATAATGCCGCTCATAAACGGCACCCTCTCCGGCAAGAGCCTCCAAAGCCGGCGTTTTTACATCCTGGTTTCCGTAAGGAGAAATGCAATCATACCGCAGCTGATCCGCATGGATCAGCAGAATATTGGGCTGTTTCATATACAAGGACCTCCTTTATCCATCACAAATCACAAAAAAGTCCGGAACCTTTCGGCCCCGGACTTCACTTTTCAGACAGTTCTCATTCCCCGTCTTCTTCGTCTTCATAGAGGCTGTTCAGACGTTCAATAAACAGATTGCCGACTCTTTCATATTCTTCATCGTCGTCGATCGAAGCAAGATATTCTTCCCCATCAACGGTCTCTGAAGTCAACACAATCAGTTCACCATCTGATTCCAGCTGCTCTTCCGGATCATCATAGACCGGAATCATTGCAAAATATTGTTTCCCATCTACTTCCATTGTGTCCAGCATCTCAAATGTCTGCTCGACGCCCTCCTCATCAACGAGGGTATAGAGATTCGCTTCATCGTAATTCTCTGCCACAGGGATCCTCCTAACCCCATCCCGGGCGGGACGGATGACATTTTCAGGCGTTTTGCGCACGCCGATACTTTTATTGTATCGCGGATCCAGTCGAAAGTCAAGCGAATTTTGTAAAGCTTTTGTTTTGAGAAAATGAACTATATTTTTTTAACTTTTTCTGAAAAAACTATTGACAAAGCACCAATTTCATGCTATTATATAACCATAGAAGATAATCAAATATCTTCAATGAAGCAGAAAGGGTGATTCCGATGGACAGTATTGAACATTGTTTATCCGGATCAGCGGAAAACATTCGTAAAACCTTTTGATATGGATTTCTGAAAGAATTTGACCGATTTTCTACAATTGATGAAAGTCTTTTGACCTCTTTAAATCAATTACGAATGGAAAAGAATTCTATATGACATCTCATGTAAGAGGACTTTCCTCATTTGAATTTTACGAACACCGTTTGATTATTTTCTATTTGAAATAATCCGCCTGATCTGGATGACACCTAAACTTACAATTGAATCATTTGTTTATTAACAATCGGAAGACTGGAATCAGATATTCATTTAGGAGTGAGTCCCATGGAAAGGAATCTTTATTTTCGTTAATACATCTGTTTGTAAGATGATGACAATGAGAAAATAACAACTGTTCTCATTCGTAATTCTGAACAAAAATATTGGAACGTTGTTCGTCATATTCTTTCCGAATGGGAAGATAACAAATAGGTGGATTCCAATTTATAGGAGTGAGTCCAATGAAATAGTTTCTCCCCTGTTTTTCGGTCATGAAAGTGGACTGAAAAAATTCTAATCAAGTATAGGGGTGAGTCCCATGAAACGGTAAGTCCGTTTTGTGAGTGTGAAAACTAATCGTACCAATGATATTCTATTAACATTCTGATTCTGGAGTGAGTCCCATGAAATAATCTTTCCTGAAGGTTTTAGCAGGAATGTTTCTTCCGTAAAACCATAAAAATTCAGATAATCCTGTAACATACCGAAGGCATTTGATAAAATGAATTTGTCGATGCAGAAAATTCGTTGTGTAAAAGTGATGTGTTTACAAACAAGAATTTGATGGTATTGTTTTAAAATGGATTGTTTCCGTTATAAAATTGAAATTTCATAGCCTGTTTGGAAAATATCCCAATACAGTTGAGCAGAAATTTTGATGAAATGGAAATGAATTGGAAATCAGGAGTGAGTCCCATGGAAATTCAAAAATTCCGATAGATGTCAGTGGAGGTATATATTATATTGAATAGCGAGATGTAGCGCCGCCTTTCGTTGGAAAAGGCGGCGCTGGTGGTTTTATTTTCCTTTTTTGCGGTATATTTTTTCCAATCCAGGATATACTACTGGCAAATCAGTTCGCTAAAGGAGGATTTCTATGACCAACATCCGCTCGCGTGTTCGGCTCATCACCTTCATCACAGCCGCAATTCTGCTTTGCGCCGGAATGGCATACCAAAACTATCAAACAGCCCAACAATATAAAACAGCTCTGGAGGTTTCCTACCTCCGAGCCATGGAGGATTTATCGACTTTTACCGAAAATATATCGACTACCCTAGTAAAAAGCCGCTATGCGGGCACACCAGCTCAACTGAATACCTTAACTGCCAAGTTATGGAAAGATTCCTCGTCTGCCAAAGCAGTTTTAGCTCAAATTCCTACCAGCCGCTATAATCTCGAAAACACTTACAAATTTCTTGCCCAAGTCGGAGAATATGCCATTTCTCTTGGCAAAAAATCCGAAAATGGACAGAAATTATCAGATGAGGATCGTGAAAATCTTCTAACCCTCTCCAATTATGCAGATCAGCTGGAAGAAAGTATGCTTATTATTCAAGATGAAGTACGCAATGGCCGCATGACAATTGGTACCGCAGAAACAATGGCATCCGATATGCAAACCAATGCAGCGCCCGATCTCGCAGAAGATCTAGCAGAATTTGAAGAAGGCTTTACTGCTTATCCCACCCTAATTTATGATGGGCCATTCTCTGACCATTTACTTCAGGTCGAACCTAAGCGGCTTGCTGATGCGGAAAAAATTTCTCTAGCAGATGCTCGGGAAAAGGCTGCCCAAGCTTTCAATGTTGATTCTGGAATGATGGCAAATGAATCAGAAGAACACAGCAATATGCCATCCTATACCTTTTCTTTCGAAAACCGATCCGCAGCCATCACCATGCAGGGCGGCTATCTAAGCTATCTCACTGACCCACGTCAACCTTCTGAAACCATTCTCACTATTGAGGAAGCAACTGCAAAGGCTCAAAATTACCTCAATTGGTTAAAAATTCCCGATATGGAACTCACTTACTATGAAATTGCAGACAATATCCTGACGGCGAATTTTGCATATACCGAAGGAGATGTCCTTTTTTACACGGATTTAATTAAAATTAGTGTGGCAATGGACGATGGGGGCATTTTGGGATTTGATGCCCGTTCCTATCTCACCAACAATTACCAGCGCAATCTTCCCGCACCTAAGATCTCTGAGGAAGAAGCCAAAAAATCGGTTAGTTCAGCACTTACCATTGAAGATGCTCGCCTTGCAGTAATCCCCTCCGATGGACAGCAGGAACGATATTGCTATGAGTTCCACTGCATTTCCGATCAGGAGGACGAACTGCTAGTTTATATCAATGCGGATACAGGTGCTGCAGAACAGATGCTTATTCTCATGATTGACGAAAATGGTACACTGGTCATTTGAGTATGTAAAAATACGGACAGACGATTTCGCCTGTCCGTTCATTTTATATATATATTAAAATTTTGACGGGACCTGCAACATAGTCCCCTGCTGAATAGCTCGCCATCCCAACAACACAATGCGGAAAGCTCGGTATGCATCCTCTAAGGTGGGAGAACCCTCGCTTTTTCCATCTATCATATCGATTAGGCACTGCATCTGTGCCCACATATTTTTATAAATACTGGGACTGTTGATCGTCCGATATTCTTTTGTCTCCGCATTGTAGTATTCAATCAGATCGCCTTCTTCTCGATCCGCATGCCGATCAGACTGCAACGTAATCCGAATTCGCCCTTTATTTCCGATAAATTCCTTGGTATTCTCCGCTGCAATGGTCTCTGCCCATCCTGCTTCATAAATAACGGTAGCACCATTATCAAGCTTCATGGTAAGTATACCATGATCAAACTTTCCTTCTGGCACCAGATCACACACACGACTGCCGATTCCACCAACCGAAACAATCTCCCGGCCTGAAAACCACCGTGCAACATCAATATAATGTACCCCGCAATCTACGAATGGCGGACAATCTTCCATCAAGCGGCCATATCGTTCGGCATTCATGATGTGATGATTCTGCACCATCCGCATTAAGCGAACTTCTCCTATCATCCCATCCTGGATCATCTGCCGAACCCGCTGATAGGTCTCATTATGCCGCAGAATATGTGCAATCAACACTTTACTGGACGACTGGCTTGCCAACCGATAAAACTCTTCCGCATCCTGTTCATTTGCTTCCGTCATAGGTTTTTCACAAATGACATGCTTTCCTTCTTTCAGGCAATCCCGTAGTATGGGTAAATGAGAATCTGCATATGTGGCAATTATGACAATATCCACATCTGCACGCTTTATAAACGGACGGTAGTCTGTTCCCCATGCCTCTGCCCCATACTTCCGTGCAAACAACTGTGCGGCTTCTGCATGGAAATCCACTGTCGCGACAATCCGAATTCCGTCCCGATAATAGATCTCCTCGATATGGGACTCACCGATATGGCCGCAGCCGATCAATACCACGCCATAGGTTCTGTTTTCCATGTCCAGCATCTCCTTGATTCATGTATGCAAACGATTACATCCGATCTTTATTTTACATGATTCCAGGATAAAATGCAACACCTTCCGACACTTTTTTCTTGCCTTTTATGTTTTTCTGCAAAATGCTGAATTTTATCAATCTCCTTTCCAGATTTCTGAAATTGTGGTATAATAGCAAGAGAAGTTATGAATGATTTTTTGGCATATAGTTGCTTTGGAGGAATCATCATGTTGGAAAAATCAATTATCACAATCGAAAAACCTGAGATTCATCTTGAGGATCTGCTTCGCGCCGTGCATATGGACGACCAATCCGATCCCGAGGATCTTGCATTGATTACACAAATGCTGCAAGAAGCACTTGCTGTCTCAAAACCCAAAGCAATCTTCGGCCCTGCTCAGATTGAAAGCCGAGATGCGGATGGCGTTACAGTGGAAGGTGTGCGTTTTCACTCTTCATTAGTCAGCAAAAATCTACAGCAAACCAGTCGTATCATCCCCTTTGCCGTTACCTGCGGAATGGAAGCGGAAGAATGGTCCTATTCCTATCAAAACGATCCGCTTACACAATTTTGGGCAGATGCCATCAAATTGCAACTTTTGGGACAGATTCGCAAATCTCTCCAAGAGGAAGTCCGTCGCCGTTATTATTCAGAAGGAGATATCTCTGCAATGTCACCTGGATCCCTTCCCGCATGGCCACTGACAGAGCAGCGTCCGCTGTTTGCTCTTCTAGGAGGGGTAACTCCCGACATTGGTGCTTATTTGACCGAATCCTGCCTAATTCTTCCAGCAAAATCCGGTTCGGGATTCTTTTTTTCTTCGGGACAGCATTACGAAAATTGCCGATACTGTCCTTTACTCAAATGCCCGAATCGACGTGCTGAATTCGAACATGAATTACAAGGAGTTTGATTATGACTGATAATAACCGTCCTTTCAAAACTGTAGCAGCTTCCCGTACGGAACAAAGTTATATTATCATGCCGGCACATATCAACGGATATAATCGTCTATTTGGTGGTCAGCTCATGCAATGGATTGACATTGTAGCCGGAATCGTTGCCAGACGTCACTGTGAAACAAATATTACCACTGTATCGATTGATAATCTTCTATTTAAAGCACCTGCTCACGTCAATGACTTGATTGTTCTGCAAGGACAAGTCACCTATGTGGGACGCACTTCCATGGAAGTGCGGGTTCTCACCTTTGTAGAGGATATTCATGGAATGCGGAAATTGATTAATCGTGCTTATCTTGTAATGGTTGCCATTGATGAGCAAGAACGTCCCACTCCGGTTCCTGCCATCAAACCCGAAACAATGGAAGAACAATTCGAATATGAATGTGCAATCAAACGGGATGCGATTCGGAAGCAACGCCGAACAGAAGCTTTTTAAGAAAATTTGATTTCTGCAAAAACACAAGAAATCGGGCCCTATCGAGAAAAATTGCCCGAAAAGGGTCCGTTTTTTTATGTTTTTATTTTCTTGACAAGCAGGAGAATCCCATGCTATAATGTACTTTAGTGTTGCATTATGCTTCAAGATATTATAATGTTTTATTTTTTTTTGTAAAATATACCCAAACGATATGCCGTTTTTCTAATTAACGGTGCTGAAAGGAAAGGACAGTATTCATGATTACCAAAATCCGGAAACGAGATGGCAGAGAAGTCCCTTTTAATATTGAGAAAATTGCCAATGCAATTTTCAAAGCAGCTCAAAGCTGTGGAGGACGGGATTTTCATACTGCTTTTGATCTGGCTCAACAGGTCGCCCAATATCTGGATTCTCAGCCAATCACGGATACTCCCACAGTCGAAGCAGTACAGGATGCGGTCGAAAAAATTTTGGTCAAAAACGGACATGCTCGTACTGCAAAAGAATACATTCTATATCGCGCAGAACGTAATCGGATCCGCGAAATGGATACTAGTCTCATGCAAC
This sequence comes from Candidatus Merdivicinus sp., assembly GCA_050943495.1. Taxonomy (GTDB): domain Bacteria; phylum Bacillota; class Clostridia; order Oscillospirales; family Ruminococcaceae; genus Merdivicinus. The sequence goes on along the minus strand of JBMNPH010000001.1, from coordinate 323,353 downwards.
TGTATGAAAATATGACCTTCCATTCCGCGGCAGAAAATGATATCAAACGTGAAAATGCTAATATTGATGGGGATACCGCAATGAGCGCTATGTTCCGTTATGGTTCGGAAGGGGCTAAGCGCTTCAATGAACTTTTTATTCTTTCCCCGGATCATTCCCGCGCTCATATCAACGGAGATATTCATATTCATGATATGGATTTTCTGACATTGACCACGACCTGCTGTCAGATTGATCTGAAAAAACTTTTCCACGGAGGTTTTTCCAACGCCCATGGATCTGTTCGGGAACCGGAAACCATTACTAGTTATGCCGCGCTCGCTCAAATCGCGATTGAATGCAATCAGAATGACCAACATGGCGGACAAAGTGTCCCGAACTTTGACTATTATATGGCGGAGGGAGTCGCAAAAAGTTACGTCCGGCATTATCGCGAAAACTTAGCGAATGCATTGGAACTTTTAGGCGGTCTGGATGGACCTATCGGTTTTATAATTTCCGAAACCCTTTCTATGGGTAATCTGATCCGCTATCAGGACGCCGAACGGGAAGCGCTGCTTTCTTTTGGACTGAAGACCGAACAAATTGAACGAATTCAGAAATTCGCTGCCTCTCATGCGGAGGAAGAAACCGCTCATGAAACCTATCAGGCCATGGAAGCATTCCTACATAACATGAATCTGATCAACTCCAGGGCAGGGGCACAGGTTCCCTTCTCCTCCATTAACTACGGAACCGATGTCTCACCGGAGGGACGGCTTGTTATTGCATGCTTACTGAAAGCGACAGAAAAAGGAATTGGCGAAGGAAAAACCGCAATTTTTCCGGTTCAGATTTTTAAAGTCAAAGAAGGTATCAACTATAATCCTGGTGATCCAAATTATGACTTATTCCAGCTTGCGATGAAGGTTTCCGCTAAACGCCTGTTCCCCAATTTCAGCTTTTTGGATGCGCCCTTTAATCTGCAATATTATAAGCCAGGAAATCCAGATACGGAATGTGCCTATATGGGGTGCCGCACTCGCGTAATCGGAAACACCTATGATCCGGAACATGAAATTGTTACCGGACGAGGCAACTTAAGTTTCACTTCCATCAATCTGCCCCGTCTCGCAATCAAAGCCGCAGGGAATGTCGATGCTTTTTTTGAATCTCTGGATCAAATGGTCGATCTGGTGATCGAACAGCTGCTGGAACGCTTTAAAATCCAATCGGCAAAGCTGGCACGAAATTATCCATTCCTGATGGGACAAGGAGTTTGGATGGGTTCCGATTCGCTTAAGCCAAATGATCCGGTCGGAGAAGTGCTGAAACAAGGCACTCTGACTGTTGGTTTTATTGGCTTGGCAGAGGCATTAAAAGCTTTGATCGGAAAACATCACGGCGAAAGTATGGAAGCACAGAATCTCGGTCTGGAAATTATCGGCTTTATGCGCAAAAAAACAGATGAAGCTTCGGATACATACGGATTGAATTTTTCGCTGATCGGTACACCGGCAGAAGGTCTTTCTGGACGTTTTGTTAAGATTGACCGCAAACTGTACGGTGAAATCCCGGGTGTTACAGATCGGGAATACTATACAAATGCATTCCATGTGCCGGTTTACTACGAAATTTCCGCTTTTGAAAAAATCCGGCGGGAGGCGCCTTATCATGCCCTCACAAATGGCGGACATATCACTTATATTGAGCTCGATGGTGATCCCTGTGAAAATCTAGACGCTTTTGAGCAAGTGATCCGCTGCATGAAGGAATCCGGTATTGGATATGGCTCGGTCAATCATCCGGTTGATCGCGATCCGGTCTGTGGTTTTACCGGAATCATCGGGGAAGAATGCCCACAATGTCACCGCAAGGAAACTCCCGATGCGCCTTTTGAACGGATTCGCCGCATAACCGGCTATTTGGTCGGGACTTTGGATCGTTTCAATGACGCCAAACGCGCAGAAGTGGAGGACCGCGTCAAGCATCAAATCGGATCCATGGAAGATTTATCATAAGAGAGGACGAGAACAATATGCCGGATACCATCCGCATTGCAGGAATTATTCGGGAATCCATCGTTGATGGAAAAGGACTGCGTTTTGTCGTATTTGGGCAAGGATGTCCTCATCACTGCCCAGGCTGCCATAATCCTCAAACACATGATTTTGCAGGCGGCAAATCTGTCCCCATCGCAAAACTGGTGGAGGAAATTCAAAAAAATCCGCTGCTGCAGGGCGTGACATTTTCCGGCGGAGAACCGTTTGCTCAAATCGATGCCTTTACTGCTCTTGCCCGTAAAATCCGGGAACTCCCCCAAAAGCTGGACATTACAGTTTATTCCGGTTATACATGGGAACAGCTTCAAAAGCTGCCTCATGCAGACCAACTGCTTCAGCTTTGCGATTATCTGATTGATGGACCATTTCTGTTGGATCAACGGGATATTTCCCTGAAATTCCGAGGAAGCCGTAATCAGCGCTATCTTGACTTAAAGCGTACCCGTCGATTCGGTATTCCAATTCCTGTGCAGGAAAATACCGTACCTGCCAGAAAACGCTATCAATCCCCTTCCATTGCATGAAATATCGGCATTGGAAAATACCTATGCCGAAAAATATTTTATCCGATTCATCAATATGAGGAGGCACGATCATGGCACATTTCCATATGACCTGGCATATTCGCCCCTTACCCGACTGCACCCTTCCCAACGGATTCTCGATCCGCACCTATCAGGAGGGGGATGAAGCAGGCTGGTTTTACTGTTGTACCGGTTCCAATCTGAATACAGAAAGCTGGAAACCGGGCGACTTTCAGCAAAAAATGCTGGAACGCGCAGGGATTTGTCCAGCCAGTATCTTTTTTGTCGTCAATGAACAGAATCAGCCGGTTGCAACAGCCACGGCAATTTCCGAAAAGGGTTATGGCTACCTGCATATGGTAGCGACTCATCCCGACTATCGGGGGCGCTCTTTGGGGAAAGCTGTCGTAATCGCGGCCATGCAGTATATGGTAAACCGCGGCTATGAACGGATTGTATTGGAAACCGATGACTGGCGGGAGGCCGCTGTTCATGTCTATCAATCACTCGGATTTACTCGGGATGATCTTTTATACACGCCGGACTCCAGCGAACTGAAAGTTGGCATTGTTGGCGTACGCGGATTGTCAACGTTATTAGGATTCAATTCCATTCCCAATGTCAAGGTGGAAGCGCTCTGCGATCTGGATGAGGAACTTTTGGAAGAAAAAAGCAAAAAGCACAACATCCCGCATACTTATCGGGTTTATGAGGATATGCTTGCCTCTGATATCAACGTTGTTGTAGTAGCAACACCGATGCAGCTTCACGTTCAGCAGGTTATTCAGGCGCTGGAAGCGGGAAAACACGTTCTTTCCGAGGTAACAGCCGGCGTTACAATGGATGAACTGTGGTGGCTGGTTGAGGCTGCGCAAAAATCCGATCGAGTCTATATGATGGCGGAAAACTATCTGTATATCCCGGAAAATCAGGTTCTCAACAACATGGTTCGGAAAGGATTATTCGGAAAATCCTATTTCGGAGAAGGCGAATATCTGCACGAGTTGAAAGATATGCAGCGCTATGCCAATGGTAAAACTTCCTGGCGCAAATTCTGGCAGCTGGGAACGCGCGGCAATTTTTATCCGACGCACAGTCTTGGGCCAGTCATGCAATGGTTTCCTGGCGATCGAGTCACCTCTGTCAGCTGCTTCGGTACCGGATGGAATACGGCACCGGATTTAAGGCAGGAGGATACCACCTTAACATTGTGCCAGCTGAAAAGCGGCGGATTAATCAAACTCCGTACCGACTGTATCTCCGAACGCCCGCATAATCTGACCTACTATTCTTTGCAAGGAACCAATGGCGCCTATGAGGCTCCCCGCGGTTTGGGTGATTCCCATAAAATCTGGCTGAAAGGAATGGAGCCAAATACAAAACAGGCAAAATGGCGTCCGCTTTCTGACTTTTTTGACGAATATCTCCCGGAACGTTACCAGAACGCTACTCCAGAACAAAAAGCTGCCGGACATTGGGGCGGCGACTTCTTCATTATCGAAGACTTCATTCAAGCAATCCGCAACGGTACCCGTCCTCCGGTCGATGTTTATGACGCCTGTGAATGGTCTGCTGTTGCCATTCTTTCAGCGCTTTCCGTCCAAAACGGCGGCCGCACTATGGATGTTCCCGATTTTCGGAATATTCGCGGAAGACAGGATCAAATTCTCAAATTCTGACAAAGAAACAGACGCATCCGAAAGCGGGTGCGTCTGTTTTACTATCACACATTATTTCTGTATATAACGATCTTCTTCATAAGACCAAACGACATTCTCCATTTCTCCGGTTTCTGTATCATAGAGCGTTGTCCGGATTTCCCCATTTTCACTTTGAAATACCGGCGAAAAATCTTCCGGAAATTCCGAACTCATGATACTGCCGCAGAAAATCAGCTGATCTTCCCGAATAGAAAAAATATCATAGGCTTTCTGATTACTTCCCGCCCATTGCCCGACTGCAAATTCCGGTGTCTGACCATTGCCGTCATAATCAGCGGAGCGGATCGTAAAACTGCCCGGAAAATTCCGCGTTCCCAGCACCAATTCCGATAACTGCTGGCTATTTCGGGACAGGCGCAGAACATATTCCCCCTGATAATTGGTTTCATAGGTACCTCCGCCGAGCGGCTGATCTTTCAGAATGGATCCTTCTATCAGCAGGAGTTCCGCGACATTTTCCCCTACCTGCAGCTTCCCGACGGAAATCGGTGAAATAATTTCCTCATTGGGAAGGTTTTCCGTATCTCCGCGCCAAGTTTGATCTTCTCCACAACGCAGCACAACAACGCCGCTGCAACCTTGATGGCTTTCCTTCCAATCAAATCGGATATCTGCTCTCGCCCCATAGACAAACTGTTCCGGTACCCATTCAAATTCCGTTCCTGTTGGGTATTCCCCCTCTGCTTTTCCGGAGCGTTTTCCGTCCTCTGTCACATAAAGAGTTCCCTGTGTTGCCTCTATGTGGAATAAAGCATCTTCCGGCACATTACTTCCCGGCAATAAGACTATTTTCAATCCCTGATTCTGGTTTTCCGGGCCGCATGCGCCGCTAATTTCCAAATCTACGCTGCTTCTGACCAAAGGACTGATACTGCTGTAATCACCCATATTCTGTAATTGGCCGTCTGACGTCCGATACAACCGGTATCCGCCGCCGGAAAGCGGTAATGCCATTTCAACCGAACCTTCTCCCGTCAGATCGCCGATCTGCACATCTTCCAGCAAAAAATGATCGCCTACCTGAAGGTTCAATTGTTCCAGAGATTTGGCGATCAATTCGTCCTGATACCGAAGATAGATCCACATACTGCCGTACAGAGAATTGGTCTGGCTGTCCCATTCCGCATCGGGGAGCGGATTCAACACGACCGAATAGTCCCCTGATTCCGCATGGAGCGGACGTCTCCCGCCCATACTCATAAGTGCCCAATAATCTTCTCCCGGGATTTGGTGACGATCGGCATTCTTCGCACTCTCTGCCCAATAGGCGCCATTCTCTTCATATACGTAATAAATTCTATCAAAACCAATTTCAATCTTCAAGTATTCCGATACTTCCGGTACATCCCAATGGACCTCCTCTCCTTCCGGTTCGCCGGACAGAAGATGCTGCGTAACCTGCGAGGCAGATTTCCAATCCACAAACTCGGTTCCCATCAGGATTTTTCCGTTCTGAATTTGCGTAAAAGTTACGCCGGCTGTTCCCACTGCGTCCGTGTAAATTTCCTGCCACCGTTTCTGCAACTCTTCCGGATTGGCAACCTCATAGGTCAGACTGGGTTTGACTTCATTATCGAGCCAGACATAATGGAAATCGTCATAAAAATTGGCACTGGCTTGATATTCTGTCCCGTCGTTCATCCAAAAAATCGTCCACCGGTACTCAATTGGACGGATTTCCGAACGGTCCTGATCGATTTCCTGCGGGAAAACACGAACTGTTTCCAGCCACTCCTCCAGATCGAAGGCCTCTTTCTTTTCCCGCGCCAAAACTGCCGCACCATTTCGCACTTGGATTCGGCTGTATTCCCGCTGAGAAAGATCAAATGCGGCATCCAATTCAGACAATGTTTGTTCCGCTGCCGGACGGTTCAGCAGCAATCCCACACATACTCCCACCGCCGCAATACCGGCAGCAATTGCAATCCACCGGATTGGTTTCCGATACCGCAGGACATTCCGGATCCGGCTTTTCACATTGCTTTCTCCAAAGGCGAGCGGCGAAAAGATTCCCGCCTGCCGTTCCGATAAATTCAGGAGGGTTGTCGAATAGAATTTTCGCGGATCTCCTTCCATGTTCCGAAGAACCGCCTCATCACAGCTCATTTCCATATCCTTCTGAGCGAGCCGCCAGCACAGCCAGAGAAACGGATTGAACCAATGAACGCAAATTGCCAGAAATGCCAGCATTTTGATCCAATTGTCACGGCGGGCAATATGTACCCGTTCATGTGCGAGAATGACCTCCCGTTCTTCCGCTGAAAGCCCATTCGGAAGGATGATGCGTGGGCGCCAAAATCCGACAACCAATGCTGTTCCGATCTGATCGCTTTCCCAGACATTCGCCTCCAGACGAACCGCTGTTTTCAGCTTTCGACTCAGTCGCCAATAGGAAATCCCAGACCAAAGCAGCAGGAAAATCCCACCGAAAATCCACAGAAATGCCAGAACCTCCAGAATGATCTGCATTGGATTGACACTTGCGCCGATTTCAGGAGTCGGCACAACAGTTTGCAAAACGTAGTTTGCCGCATGATCCGCTGCTGTCACACCGGTTGTAATCCTCGGAACCTGCTGATATACAATTTCCTGTTCAATCGGGCGGCTCTGTACCGGCATCAGACTGAGCACACTTTCCAGAGAAAACGGGCAAAGCGCTCGAAAGAGCACCACAACCCACAACAGATAACTGAATTTTCGAGGTACACGCCGCAGCAGTTGACGGAAAATCAAAACGAACAATCCAGCTACTGATGCGGCAAAACTGCAATTCAATACTTCAATGAACAGTTCCGTCATCTTCCTCCGCCTCCTCAATCATCCGCCGCAATTCTGCCGCTTCCGTCCGAGTAATCTTTCGTCCATCCAGAAAGGCTGCCAGAAATGCGGGCAGAGATCCCGCTTTCTCTACCAGTTCCTCTCCTTCCGCACGCAGGATTTCCTCCCGCCTGACCAACGAACGGACAGTCGCCTTCTCATTTTGAAGAATCCCCCGTTCTGCTAATTTCCGGATCATATTATAGGTTGTGGGCTTCTTCCATCCTAATTTTTGCTGACATAAGCGCGAAAGTTCAGTTGAATTGATCGGCTCCGTTTCCCAGATAATATCCATGAGACGATATTCCGCTTCAAATAATTTCATTTCTTCCATTTTTTCACCCCTCTTCGGTTGGTTTGTGCAAACAAACCTCTCTTTCTGCCTTTAGTTTATCACAACAAACCTCTCCTGTCAACCCTTTTTTCTTGACAACGACAATATTTTCTGTTATACTTTGGGTAACTTAGTAAAAGGAAGTGTCTGTTTGACGATTGTTCTGTAAGGAACGCATCTGCAAAAGGGGTGGCAGCGGCTAACCTCTGTTTTTGTGTGCGTATTTTTCAGAACCATCCCACAGATTTCAGGCGGGCAATGGATTTTGTCCGCCTTTTTTGCAGAATGCGTTCCCTTTCTCCATTCTCACATTTAATAATTCAAAAAAGAAAGGAAATTCACAATGAAACATCCATTATTTACAGAAACTTATTTGCGCGAAAATATTATGGGACCGAACCCAATCCGAATTCTGGAGGAAATGCTCAGTCTCTTCTCGATTCCGGAAAAATCTGTGATCCTCGACCTCGGCTGCGGCCGCGGTCTGACCTCCATGTATCTGGCAAAAGAAACAAAGAGTACCGTATTTGCCACCGATTTATGGATTCCGGCAGGAGAAAATCTGGCACGATTTTCCGAAATGGGATTTACCCAGACAGAAATTGTCCCGATTCACGCCGAAGCACATGAACTGCCTTATGCGGAAGGCTTTTTTGATGCAGTTGTTAGCATCGATTCTTTCCATTATTTCGGATACAATCCAGACTATCTGCGGGACTCCCTTCTTCCTTTCGTCCGAAAAGGCGGCTTGATCTTGTTGGCTGTGCCGGGACTGAAACGTGATTTTGACGGACAGATTCCGCCGGAAATGCTGCATTCCTGGACTCCCGAGGATCTGGATACCATGCATGATTGCGCGCATTGGCGCGATATGCTCTCGCATGCACCGCAGGCAGAAATCCTGACCATAACCGAACTTTGTTGTTTTGAGCAGGCCTGGGCAGAGTGGCTGGCCTGTGATCAGAATCCGCATGCAGTCGGCGACCGTGCCTCCATGAATGCCGGCGCAGGAAATTATATGAATTTGATCGGCATTGTCCTGCAAAAACGATAACAGAAAATCCCACGTCCTTCATCAGAACGTGGGATTGTTTTTTATTCCGAGGTTTCTGCAATCGCGCGCAGACAGGCATCCAGCGAACTTTCTCCTTCCTGAGGCACGATATCTGGCTGCGTTCCCATTTCCGCATTGCATGATCCATCTTCATTCAGGCCATATGCGCCGGTATAACGGACAACCAGATGGGTATTCGGCAATTCCATCAAAAACGGATCTCCGATCCCTACTCCATCCCCACCGGTCTGTTCTCCAACCAAAGTGGCAAAACCGCTCTGTTTGCAGAATTGCACAAAACTTTCGGACGCGGAGAACACTTTGGGACTTGTCAGCACCCAGATTTTCCCCTCAAACAACGGTGCATCTTCTGTCGGCTCCACCAGTGTCTGAAAGTATACAAACTGATCGCACATCGCGATATCATCCGGATTCAGATTGGGAAAATCCGGCAGTTCCGAAATCGGATGGGCGTATTTCATTATTCCGTATGCTTCATAATAAGCGGTATTAAATTCCGTCATGGGCAGAAGAGCATAGGTGTCGATCAACTGCGGATCCGTAATGTTGGGTCCGACAATATTTTGCTCCCAATACAAATCACTGCCGCCGCCATTTTCGGTCAGATCCAGAATCAGATTTTCTTTTCCGGAAGCCGCGGCCTTCGTGTAGATCTGCCGCAGCAACTCACCATCAAATTCCACAGCATCGCTGCTGAAAGTCGGAATCGTTACTAGCAGCGTCTCGGGAGAAATTTCTTCTGCAGTGACCTGCGATGAACTGGCAGGAACCCCGGTACTGGCCGACAGCAGAAGTGTTGGCGGTTCCACTTTGGCATGATTGGAAGGAATTCCGAATTCCTTATAGACTTCCTTCACATCATCCCGATTCAGGATTTCATTCTGTATCGCACGACTTTCCCCTCCACTGAGATACAATTCCCGCAGAGTCTGATACTGACTCCAGTCCAAAACACAGATATGTCCAAATCCATCAAAATCGTTATTAATCTTCCCCATGATCCACATAAACTTTTCCAGATTGGGACATGTTTCCACTTTTGTCCGATAATCCGCTTCCATCTGGTCCACATCGATCCCCGAACGCTTCGCCGGTTCCAGAAGCGGGCAGTTTTCCCGAAGCATCGTCCAGAAATAATCGTAATCTTCCAGAAACGCCTCTGAATCCAGTTCTCCTGACGAAGAAATCTCCTGCTCAGAAACCTCATTCGAAATTATAGTTTCTGACGATTCCGATCCTGTCGTAGCAGCACCGCATCCGGTGCAAAGAACAGACACCAATACGGCGAATGTTAAAAATTTGCGTATCCCGAAATTTCTCATTTGGCGAGGAGACCTACCTTTTTATAGACCTTATCCATCGTGCGGCGGGAAATATTGGCAGCCTGTTCCGCACCCTTGCGATAGCATTCAGCCAGATAGTCCTTGTTATTCATCAAGTCATTGTAGCGTTCCCGCACAGGGCGCAAATGTTCTGCAACTGCTTCCCCGACTGCCGCCTTGAAGTCTCCATACCCTTTGCCGGCAAAATCCGCTGTGATCTGATCCATGGTCAAACCGGTCACCGCAGCATAAATCGTCATGAGGTTATTGATGCCGTCTTTGCCCTCTTTATAGCAGACTTCCATATCCGAGTCTGTAACAGCACGTTTAAACTTCTTGACGATGGTAGCAGGCTCATCCAGAATCGTGATACAGCCGTTGGGATTGGGGTCCGACTTGGACATTTTCTTGGTGGGATCCGCCAGCGACATAATTTTAGCTTCCTTGGCAATATAGGGTTCCGGAATGGTAAAAGTATTCCCGTAAACGCCATTGAAACGGTTTGCGACATCGCGGGTCAGTTCGAGATGCTGTTTCTGATCCACTCCAACTGGAACCAAATCCGCCTGATACAGCAGGATATCCGCTGCCATCAGCGAAGGATAGGTGAACAGACCAGCATTGACATTGTCTGCATGCTGGGCAGCCTTGTCTTTAAACTGAGTCATCCGGGACAGTTCACCGAACTGTGTATTGCAGGCCAGCACCCAGCCGAGCTGCGAATGTGCCGGCACATGGCTCTGGATAAAGACGACGCTCTTTTCCGGATCCACACCACAGGCAAGCAACAAGGCATAGCAGGACAAAATCCGTTTCCGGAAATCAGCAGGTTCCTGACGCACGGTAAGAGCGTGCAGGTCCGCAATCATATAAGCGCTGTGGAAATCCTCCTGCATCTGCGCCCAGTTGCGCACTGCCCCCAGATAATTGCCTAATGTAAATACACCTGTCGGCTGAATGCCGCTCAAAATCACTTTTTTCTTCTGTTCTTCCATTGTAAATTCTCCTTTCCTGAATCACCGGTCGGAAAATAAAAAGGCTTTTGTCCCCGGAATCTCTCCATGGGACAAAAGCCGAAACTTCTGCGGTACCACCCAAATTGATGCATCCACTGCATCCGCTCATCCGCACCGGTTTGATGCGTTTCCCCGGATAACGGGAGGGATTCCCGTCGGGTATTACTCAGTCCTTTTGACCTTTCTTCCCGCCCTGCTTGAGTCCATTCCCCACTGCCTTCCCTGCTGCCATCCCACCATCGGCAGCTCTCTGTATCGGAAGTTTGCACCGGGTACTCTTCTCAGTCATCGGTTTTATATGAACTCAGTATAGCACTTCTTTTCGCCAATGTCAAGAAGCATTATTTTGCCAAAAATTCCTGCAGCGCCAGTCCGAGAATTTTGGTACCCTCCACCACTTTCTCGTCGGTCGGTGTCGAGTAATTCAGGCGGAAGCAGCGGCTGGGCGTACCTTCTTCTACATTAAATGCCACACCCGGCACAACGGCTACACCTTTGCTCTTGGCGAACTGGACAAATTCCAGCATATCCGCACCTTCCGGAAGGGTACACCAGAGGAAGAGACCGCCCTGCGGCGTAGTATACTTCACCTCTTTGGGGAAATATTCCCGAATCGTATCCAGCATCAGGCCGCTCTTATGTTTATAGAGCGCACGGATTTTCTCAATATGCGCATCAAAATCATAATGTTCCATAAAATCTGCAATCAGCATCTGGAAGAACTGATTGGTGTGGACGTCGCTTGCCTGCTTGCCGACCGTCATCTTTGCAGCAATTTCCTTCGGCGCCAGCACAAATCCAACTCGGATTCCGGCACTCATAACCTTGCTCATACTGCCGCAATAAACGACAATTCCTTCGGTATCCATCGATTTGAGGGTCGGGATATCCTCCCCATCAAACCGGAGTTCACCATACGGATTGTCTTCCAGGATAATCACGCCGTATTTCACGCAAAGATCATAAATTGCCTTGCGTTTTTCCAACGAAGTACAGGTTCCGAGCGGATTCTGGAAGGAAGGAATGATGTAAAGCATTTTTACTTTATCATTATTCCGGAAGGTCTCCTCCAATTTTTCCAAATCCATGCCGTCTTCCAGCACATCCACACCCTTCAGAACAGCTGCATAGGATCGGAACGTATTCAGCGCGCCAATAAAGGAGGGATTTTCACTGACAATCACATCGCCCTCATTACAGAGAACCTTGGTTGCAAGATCAATTCCCTGCTGTCCGCCGGATACAATCAGAAGTTCATCATGTTCAGTACCCATGCCAAACTTTTCGAACAGACGCTTCCGAATCAGTTCCCGCAGTCTGGGATAACCTTCGGTGATGCCATACTGGAATGCAACGCCTGCTTGTTCCTGAAAAATGCGGTTCGCAATTTCCTGCATTTCCGCAACCGGAAAAGACTCGACTGCCGGATTGCCGGCTGCCAGTGAAATGACATTTGGGTCAGAATTTTTCAGGATTTCGCGGATTGCGGAGGGTTTTAAATTGTTGATACGGTCTGCAAACTGATAATTCATTTTGGTAACCTTCTTACTTGGAAAATTTCTGGTCAAAGCCGTTCATCAGCTCTTTAATCATCGCCATCTTATCGGGAATCTGGATATGCTGCGGGCACTGTTCCATACAAGCACCGCATGCCTGGCATTTATCCGCCCACTCTGATTCTGGCTGTTCATGGTAAGACTTCCAATAACGATGTTCATCCTTATGGATAGCATAGTCATTATACATCTTAAACATCTTGGGAATCTCCACACCGAACGGACAATCCATGCAATACCGGCATCCGGTGCAAGGAACGGTCTTTTTCTCCCGGAACACTGCCACAGCCTTTTCAATTGTCGCATAATCCGCCTCAGTCAAGGGCTCAAAATCCGTCATAGTGGCAATATTGTCCTGAATCTGTTCCATATTGGACATGCCGCTCAAAACAGTCATCACATTAGGCAGAGTAGCTGCATAACGGATTGCCCAAGACGCAACACTCTTGCCCGGACGAGCTTCGGCAAAAATCTCATTGGATTCCTCACAGAGATTCGCCAACGCACCGCCGCGAACCGGTTCCATTACAATGACAGGAATGCCGTGCTCGTTCAAAATTTCATACTGCTGTTTGGCATCCTGCATCTCCCAGTCAAGATAATTCAGCTGAATCTGAGCAAAATCCCACGTATAAGTATCACAAATATGACGTAGAACATCCGGTTTATCGTGGAAAGAGAATCCCAAATGACGAATTTTTCCTTCGGCTTTCATCTTGGAAAGGAATTCATAGACACCGAATTTCTGGCATTTTTCAAAGTTTGCTGCATTCTGGGAATGGAACAGATAGAAATCAAAATATTCGGTCTGACATTTTTTCAGCTGTTCGAAAAAGATTTTCTCAACATCTTCCGGTTTTTCCGCACACCAAATCGGCATTTTGCTGGCAAGAAAGAAGCTTTCACGCGGATATTTTTTCAGCGCATGTCCGACAAAAGTCTCGGATTCTCCGCCATGATAGCCATAAGCTGTATCAAAATAATTGATGCCATGCGCATATGCATAATCAATAATTTCCTGTGCTTTTTCATAATCAATATCATTTTTATCCGGATCAATCTTGGGCAGACGCATACATCCCATACCCAACAGGGAAATTTTCAATTCCGTATTTTTATACGTTCTCTTTTCCATACCTCATTCTCCTTCTCATCCAACATAAAGAAGCACTCTTTTCAGAATATTATAACGCAATTTTGATTTTTTTTCAAGATAAATTTGGTAAAAATTCTGCATCGATGACGTCCCGAACGGTTTGCAGAATATAATCACGTGAAAATTCCGGACTATATGCCCGTACACCATGAGAATTGGCAAGTTCTTCGGTATATTCGGACAGCGGATAAAGCCGATTGTTTGCAAATCCGCGGTCATAATGGGTGATGATTGGAACAAACTCGCAACGAGTAACGGAAATGGTATCCGTTTCAAAATTTTTAGTAATGTCCACATCCAGCATGCCACCGATCATCCGAACTCCGCGATCCTGCGCTGATATAAAATTTCCAAGGGAATATGCCACCAACGTCCGGCTGCCGTCTGCACGGTCAATATATTCGATCGGCTGAATGACATGCGGATGATGACCGATAATAATATCAGCGCCCCATTCAGAAAGCTTTTGTGCCAAATAGCGCTGACGCTCAGTCGGAACATGAGTATACTCATTTCCCCAATGAATGTTAACCACACAGACTTCGGAGATTTCCTTTGCCGCTTTGATTCTCTGCTCAATTTTATCCTCTTCCGAACCAAGCAGCACGATCGCTTCCGATCCCTGCGGCAAAGAAAGCCCATTCGTCAGTTCTGTAATTCCAACAAAACTAAATGTAATCCCCTTCGCCGTCATGGTGCGAATCTTCTCATAATCTTCCTGATTTCGGTAAACTCCGGTTGTTACCGCCTCTGGACGTTCTGCCCAGTAATCCAAACTTGAAAAAACGCCTTTTTCTCCTTTATCTAGGCAATGATTATTGGCAAGATTAAAGACATCGAAGCCCAATTCCAACATCAAATCGCCCAATTCCGGTGTTGCATTGAACATCGGATAAGTAGAGGGGCCAAAAGCGGGCGCTATGATGCTTTCCTGATTGATCGAAGCAATATCCGCATCCGAAAACATATCCGCCACATGCTCATATGCATATTGATAGTCATACCCTTCGCCATTTGCACGACGATTTGCCTGTTCATAGATCGAGCTGTGAATCAGATTATCCCCAACAGCTTTTAGACGGATTACCACAGGCTCTGGAATTTCCGGTTCTGAGGATACCAATTCACTAGATTCCGACTCACTGGAAATTGGCAGCATTGCCGCTATATCCGATCCTCCTGTATTGCTTTGCAGGGCATCGTCCCCAACCGGCTGAAACAGGCAGGAACTGCAGCAGAACATCACTAGAATGAGTATCGGCCAGATACGAAATTTTGCTGATTTCATAAGAATCCTCCCAATCCATAAACTGATTTTATTGTAACATAAATTCCGACATATGAAAAGGTTTTTCGACAAAATCCTCTCGCTATCCTGCATAAAAATTCAGCAGAAATGTCAGTGTTTCTTCATAAATTACAGGTTGACGGAATGCAGAAAATCCGGTACAATGAATGTATAATGCGGGGAGAATTCCCCTTTTTTAGTTTGATTTTGTTGGAGGTACTTGTTTTGAGTCAAATCCGAATTTCTCCTTCCCTGCTGGCAGCAGATTTTGCCTGTCTTGACCGTGAACTTGCCCGCGTAGAAAAAGCTGGGGCAGATTGTATCCATTTGGATGTTATGGACGGAATTTTTGTCCCGAATCTATCATTCGGCATTCCGGTTGTACAATCTATCCGCAAGGTCACAGCCCTTCCATTTGACTTACATTTAATGATTATGGATCCTCTCCGCTATATTGAGGCCTTTTCCAAAGCAGGTGCCCAAATGATTACCTTTCATCTTGAAAGCCATTCGGATCCACTCAAAACAATTCAAGCGATTCATCAAGCTGGCAAAAAGGCTGGCCTTTCCATTTGCCCTAAAACTCCGGCTGAAGCTCTGTTGCCATATTTGGATCAATTGGATCTTGTGCTGGTAATGAGCGTAGAGCCCGGATTCGGAGGACAGAGTTTCATGGATTGCGCATTGGATAAAATTCGATTCCTGCGGAAAGCAGCTCCCGAGCTTACTATCAATGTGGATGGCGGCATTAATGAAAAAACGGGGACACTTTGCCGTCAAGCAGGAGCGGATATGCTGGTTGCTGGTTCTTATGTATTCGGGGCAGAAAATGCTGCTGCAGCAATCGCCTCTTTGCGCAATGATTCTGCAAAGGATGTGTCCTCACGTGCTTTCTGATACAAAATATCGCCGGCAGATGATTGATACCTCTATTACGCTTCTGCCGCTTCTCTTTATGGCATATTATAATTATGGGGCTCGTACTCTAATTATGGCAGCAATTTCCATTGCCACAGCAGGGATAGCGGATTATATTTGTTTACTCTTTCAAGGTCAGAAATGGTGGAAACGGTATGATTTCTCCCCTTTTATTATCGGACTTACCTATGTCCTGCTTCTGCCAGCTTCTGCACCTTACTGGCTTGTTATATTTGGATCATTATTTGCCATATTAGTAGTACGGCATCCTTTCGGTGGATATTATCATACTTTGTTTCATCCTTCCCTAACAGCGTTTGCTTTTGTAGTAATCTGTTGGAACGGATTGGTAACCAAATACCCAGAAATTTCTCAATCACTTCCGCTTACTCCTACCGTGGATGTACCCGTTTTTGATTCACCGGCTTATCGGCTGATGCTGGGCGGCGGAATGAATGTGGACTTTTTGGATGCAATGCTGGGAAATTTTATTGGCCCGATGGGAACAACCTGTACTCTGGTTCTTCTCTGCTGTGGCATTTATCTGATTTTCCGTAAAACAATTCTCTGGCAAATTCCAGTTGCATCACTATCTCTTATTGCTTTCTTTGCATGGTTCTTTCCTCGTATCAATGGGAGTCGCATGGTGTCCCTTCTGATGGAACTGACCTCCGGTGTTCTACTGTTTTCCATTCTATTCATTGCATCTATGGACAATGATGAAATGGAGACATCAGCTGGTAAATGGATTTACGGGCTAATGCTTGGCGGGATCATTGTATTGTTCCGCCAGCTTAGCTATATTGAACTTGTCTCCCCCTTTGCTATTATAATCATGAATACGGTCGATCATCGCTGTGACGCCTATGCTGCCACTATCGGAAAACTGATAAGAGCAACCCTTCAGAAATCCAAAAAATGGGCGCTTCTGTCGGCTAATGCTGTCCGCCATGCTGCGGCTGCAGCAGGAACTTATCTTTCTGATAGGCTGAATCATTGGATTAATAACGCAGGAAAGGGGGAAAAATGATGCTGCGGCGATTTTATCAGAATCATCGAGTAAAATTGGAAAAATTGGATCAATTTTTACTTGGTAACCCTATACTGGAACGCGGTTTGGTATTGGCACCGGTTGTGGTTACCTGTACCAGCCTGTGGAATGCTCTTTTTCTTTCCGCTTCCTTTTCCATTATTACAGTTTTTACCATTTGTATCACATTTTTTATCCCCAAAAAACTTCCTTACACTATCCGCGTTATCCTGAATGCAGCAATCGCAACGTTTCTGTTTATCCCGCTTTCGCTGCTGATTCGTCAGAAATGGCCAGAAATGATTCTCAGCCTTGGTGTATATCTTCCCCTTTTGGCGACAAATTCCCTAATTGTACAGAAAAGTGAATCCCGCTATCATCACGAATCATTTCCCGTTATGTTGATTCAATTGCTTTCTGCATGTCTTGGCTTCACTGTCACTGCATTTCTGGTTGCATTGGTACGGGAACTTTTTGGGAAAGGTACTTTATTTGGAATTGCTGTTAATGGAATTCAAATTACCACCCCAGCTCTCCTTCTCCCCTTCTGCGGCTTTTTACTGCTTGGCTTTTTAGCAGCAATTCTTCAAAAAATTCGACTTTATCTAGAAAAGCCACCGCGCAGAAAACAACGGAAGGAGACTCACCATGTCTGATTTTTGGGAAATGCTGCGGGATTCTATCGCAGAAATGACATCCATTGCGGTAGTCGCAATTTTTGTTCAAAATATTCTGTTTACCCGCGCTATGGGAACAAGTGCTTCACTATTTATTATTCGAAAACATTATAATCGTCTACTATTCGGATTGATTTTAACTGGTATTACAACCATCTCATCGATTCTGGTCTTTTTTGCAGACAAGGGAATCCGCCAGACGGAAATCTTTACTTACAGCTGGGCACCATTTCTTTATGTTTGGATTGTAGGATTGGTTTATATTCTTTTTTTGCTTGGCTGTTCCAAACTCCCGTCCCATTATCGTTCTCAAATTATCCCTATGATTCATTTGTCGGCATTCAATGGCGCGGTATTTGGATCTCTGCTTCTCAGTAGAAATGATGATCTATTAGGACACATTGCTACTGGACTGGGCACGGGAATCGGATTTATACTGGCATCCTATCTGATTGCCCTAGGACATGAACGCCTCAGCAGCGATAAAATTCCCTCTGCATTTCGTGGATTTCCAATCACCTTGATTTATATTGGCATCCTATCCCTTGCATTCTATGGCTTAATTGGTCATGAGCTGTCCATCTAATCTCGAGACGGGAGGTTTGTTATGCCCAGACAACGTAAAATCAAACATTACAGCTATGCTTCGCTTAACCGGCGGAGAAAAAGAGGAAAAATAATTAAAATCTTTTTGTTTCTTCTGCTGCTAGCTGCTCTGATTTTTCTAGGATATTGTGTTGCAGAATCTATCGGCAAACTCTCGGAAAATCGCGAGTCCTCTCAACAGGAAGAGTCTTCGTGGATTGCAGAAAGCAGCACTTTATCCAATCCAGAAAGTTCCGAAGAAAGCAGTGAGGAAAATCTCTCTTCCTCAGAAAGTGAAGTACAGGCAGAACAAATCCGCGCAATTCTAGTTCCAAACATTCAAACTCTGGAAACTTTTTTGCCGACCGTTGACCCGGAAGTTTATAATACCGTTGTTTTGGACTTAAAGAATTCCACTGGAAATTTAGCTTATCGTTCTGAAGTGCCGCTTGCTACTTCGTGTGGTGCCGTTTCAACAGATGCCATTTCTCTGGAAGAACTTGCCGCGGCAGCAGATTCCATTCGCGCTGCAGGATTTGTCCCAGCGGCACGAATCTATACTTTACAAGATGATTTGGCCTCGCATGCCACATATGGTACCTCCTATCTTTACGAAAATCAGACAGGTATCACATGGCTAGATCAAGCTGCGGATAAGGGAGGACGTTCTTGGCTTAACCCTTATATGACTGCCACACAGGAATATCTGGACGCTATTGTCGAAGAAATTGCACAAGCCGGATTTGAACGCATTTTTGCGGCTGGCATGCAATATCCAGATACCCGTTATCCACAACAAATGGGATATGGTCCTAATCAATCCTCTATGACACTTACAGAAGCTTTACAGGTAACTCTGAATGGAATGGAGTCAGCAACTGCTGCCCATGATTCCACGATCATTCCTATTTATATGGCCGAAGGTTATCTGGGTGAAAATGATGCTCTGTATGGTGGTTCACCAGATCAGATTCAATCAGAGGAAGCAGCGCCGATCCTCCCGGAAGGACAGGAGAACGCCGTTCTCCAAGCAATTCAAACTTCGAAAGATCTGTTAATTCCAGTCATTACCAGCAGTCAGATCTCGCTTTTAGAGCAAAATCAGATTTCTCAATATTTCGTTTTATCCTAAATATAAGCACAGGACGCCCTCTTGATGAGGCGTCCTGTGCTTATATTTTTATGAAATTAAGATAACCGGCCTTTAAAATCTTCGTAATCGAATTGCTTTACTAAACGAATTTCACCAGACTCTGTTTTTAATGCAATCGAGGGCAAGGGCATTCCGTTGAAAGTATTGGTTTTAACCATGGTATATAAAGCCATGTCCCCGAATATCACCAAATCTCCCGGATTCAAGGGTGAATCAAACGAATAATCCCCGATAATATCCCCAGCCAAACAGGTGGGACCGCCGAACCGGTAGGTGTACGCCTTTTCGCCAGGCTGTCCGCTTTCCAAAACAGGCGGACGGTAAGGCATTTCGAGCACATCGGGCATATGACAGGCTGCTGAAGTGTCCAGAATAGCCAGATTCATCCCATTCTCCAATGTTTCCAGCACGCTGGAAACCAAATATCCGGCGTTTAATACCACTGCTTCACCGGGTTCCAGATAGACTTCTACATTCCAGCGTTCCCGCAATCCCTTCACAATACGGATAAGCCGTTCCCGGTCGTAATCCTCCCGGGTAATATGATGACCGCCACCTAAATTCAGCCATTTCAGGCCAGGAATATATTTCCCAAACTTTTCCTCAAAGGCTGCCACAGTGGTTTCCAGATCATCAGAATTCTGTTCGCAAAGAGTGTGAAAATGCAGACCATCCAGAAGGGGTAGAATTTCGGGATCAAAATTAGCCAATGTTGTTCCCAGTCGGGATCCAGGTGCGCAAGGATCGTAAATGGCGTGACCTTCCTGGGTAGAACATTCAGGATTTATCCGCAAGCCAACCTGTTTTCCGGCCTTTTTCGCCCGTTCCCCATAGAGTTTCAACTGTCGGCAGGAATTAAATACAAAGTGGTCAGCGTACTGCAAAAGCTCTTTGAATTCCACCTCACGGTAAGCAGGGGAAAAAACATGAGTTTCGCCACCAAATTCCTCATGCCCCAAACGCGCCTCATAAAGGCCGCTGGCAGTGGAACCAGCGAGATATTCCCGCAAAAGCGGATAAACAGAAAACATCGAGAAGGCTTTTTGGGCAAGCAGGATTTTGCAGCCTGCCCGTTCCTGTACATCCCGGAGGATTTCGAGATTCTGCCGCAGTTTTTTCTCGTCAACCAGAAAAAAGGGGGTGGGAACCCCGCCCCCAAAAAATTCATTTTTGTCCATTTAGTCCACCAGAGTCGGATTGTCCTGAATCTGCCAAGGCAGGCCCCATTTGTTCAGTGCTTCCATATAAGGATCCGGATCGAACTCCTCAGTGGTATAAACACCGGGTTTGGTCCATTTACCAGTGAGCATCATCATAGCACCAATCATCGCGGGTACGCCGGTGGTATAGCTGATAGCCTGAGAACCAACCTCCTTGTAGCATTCCTGATGGTCACAGACATTGTAAATGTAAGCAGTTTTTTCCTTGCCGTCTTTGATACCGGTAAAGATGCATCCGATGTTGGTTTTGCCGACGGTACGGGGGCCAAGGGAAGCCGGATCCGGCAGCAGAGCTTTCAGGAACTGAATCGGAACAATCTGATGTCCCTCAAATTCGATGGGAGTGGTAGAAAGCATTCCAACGTTTTCCAGACACTTCATGTGGGTCAAATAGCTCTGGCCAAAGGTCATGAAGAAACGAATGCGCTGAACACCGGGAATGTTCTTCGCCAGGGACTCGATTTCCTCATGGTGCAGCAGATACATATCTTTCTGGCCAACCTGGTCAAAGTTGTATTCCCGTTTGATGCTCATGGCCGGGATTTCTACCCAGTGACCGTTTTCCCAGTAAGAACCAGGGGCGGAAACCTCCCGCAGGTTGATTTCCGGGTTAAAGTTGGTGGCAAAGGGATAGCCGTGGTCGCCGCCGTTGCAGTCCAGAATGTCGATGGTGTGGATTTCGTCAAACAGGTGTTTCTGAGCATAAGCGCAGAATACCTGGGTGACGCCGGGGTCAAAACCAGTGCCCAACAGAGCGGTCAGACCGGCTTTTTCAAATTTTTCCTTGTAAGCCCACTGATAGCTGTAATCAAAGTAAGCGGAGAATCCCTCTTCCTTGCAGCGTTTCTCATAAGCGGCTTTCCATTCCGGATCGTCCAGGTTTTCCGGCTCATAGTTGGCGGTGTCCAGATAGTTGACGCCGCAGGCCAGGCAAGCATCCATAATGGTCAGATCCTGATAAGGGAGGGCGATATTCATGACCAAATCCGGATTATATTCTTTGATGAGAGTACACAGTTCGTCAAAGTTGTCCGCATCCACCTGCTTGGTGGTGATTTTGGTTTTGGTGGTGCCTTCCAGTTTGGCTTTCAGGTCATCGCATTTGGATTTGGTCCGGGAAGCGATGCAGATTTCGGTGAAAACCTCGCTGTTCTGACAGCATTTGTGGATAGCGACGGACGCAACGCCGCCGCAACCAATAATTAAAACTTTTGCCATGATAAAGTCCTCCTATATTTTAATATTTGTTATGATTCAGAAAAAATCTGATATTCCTGCTTAATTTTGAAAATCGGCAGGCAAACGGCTTCTTCAACAGAATATTTTTTTATAAGCCACCGGAAAAACTGGGTTCCCAAATAATATCCGACATCGGAATATCCCTGGTATCGTTCCCAATCACCAAAAAAGTCTTGAATACTTTCTTTTTGCTGGATTCTCCGCCAATATTCCCTCTTGATTTCGGTGTGGTGTGCTATGCACCAGTCAAGCCAGCCATCATGGTTTTCCAAATAAAAATCATTCTGTCCATACAGAGATTGTTCAAACCAAATGGCAACGCCTTCACTGAAAAGCTGAAAAACAGCTCTCTCATCCACAGTATTGGCTTGTCCAAATGCGCCACCCATAGCTTGATGCCAGATATGTCCGATTTCATGCGCAATGAGAGCAAACATCCGGTCATAGTCATACCATTTCAGTTCCAAAATTTTTTCAACGCCCAACAGAATTGCCGGTTTTCCGTTCAATTCTGTTGCCCATCCCGCACCGCTGCACAGTCCCAGATAAAAGACAGTACAGATATCCAAATCCGTGTGAAATTTTCGAGTAAGCTGCTCGGAAATTTTAGAAACAGCAGATTGAAATGAGGAGTGCGCAAGCTCTAGTTTATCCCAATTTGTGTACACATCCTGTACAATCGGAAGCACCTTCTCTTCAAAAGGATACCCAGAGATATCATTCTTTATTTTGTTTGGTAATTCTTCTGCTATATTTACCGCATATTTCTGCCAGTACTTCATAGAAAACTGTCCGGAAGGGAAACAGAGCTTTATGTCGGAAAAAGTGTCAATCACATACAGCATACATCAATTCTTCCTCCACAATCAGTCTCAAAATGGAATGATTTTTCAGAAATTTGTTTTCAGTTTCAACTCATAGTTGGGGTATGTGATATATTCCAGATAAACTGGTCGTTCCGCATTGCTCAGGTAAGCGGCAAACCGTTCCCGAATGGCCGGAGCAGTTATCATAGACAATACCTGATCTTCCGGAACCCAAGCAGACTCGTCGTTTTCATCGGAACCCCGCAGTTCTCCGCCAGTAGCGGTACAGCAGAAGTCCAGCATCAACTTGGTGGGGACTTCCTTCACCCCATTATAACCGGGATGTTTCCCGGTATTGGAAGCAATACAGAAAACTTCGCCCACTTCGGCGGTGATACCGGATTCCTCCAGAATCTCCCGTTTCAGCCCGTCCATTAAGTTTTCTCCCACTTCCACGATTCCGCCGGGAAATACCCAGCCATTCCGATGGTGCTTAACCAACAAAATCTCATTTTTTTCGTTTTTTACAACACCGCCCACTGCCACAATGTGTGTGGGCAGAACTACCGGAGTCTGATTTTCCATGAAAATACCTCCCAGTAAAAACAACCTTATTGATATAAAGCCAACATCATTTCCCGGACAATCTTGCAGGCAACCGCCGTGGAAGCGCCACTCTGGTCATAGGGGGGGCTTAACTCATTAACATCACAGCCGACAATATTGGCCTTGGAACAAACCAACGTCACCGCTTCACGCAGCGTGTTGAAGTCCACTCCGCCAGGTTCCGGCGTACCGGTCCCCGGGAATACGGAGGGATCCAGTACATCCAGATCCAATGTGAAGTAAACCGGTTTGTCACCAAGTTCCGCAATTTTTTCCGCCAGACCGTTCAAATCAAACTTGTGCGTGTTCACATGATCTTTTCCCCAGCGAAATTCTTCTCGATCACCGGAACGGATACCGAACTGATGGATTTTCCCATCTCCAATCAGTTCCCAGCACCGCCGCAGAACACAGGCGTGGGACAATTCCGCGCCCAGATATTCCTGCCGCAGGTCGGCATGAGCGTCAAAATGGATAATCTCCACATCCGGGTATTTCGCGTGAACTGCCCGGAATGAACCCAGCGTCACCAAATGCTCACCACCGAGCAGAAACGGAAGCTTGCCATCTGCCAAAATAGTGGCTGCCCGTTCTTCAATATCGGCCAATGCATCCTCCGGTTTACCGAAGGAAAGTTCCAGATCGCCGCTGTCAAAAATCTGGCAGTCCAGCAAATCCTTGTCCTGATAGGGACTGTAGCTTTCCAGCCCGTAGCTTTCACTGCGGATGGCCCGGCTTCCAAATCGAGTTCCGGGACGATAGGACGTAGTCGAATCAAATGGTGCGCCGTAAAGAACGATTTTCGCGTCCTCATAGTCCGCATCACAGCAAAGATAGGTTTCAACGTTCGGGTTCAACATCTTTCAATAACTCCTCTACATATGCAGGCACATAAAACGCGCCTTTGTGCAGTGTTGTGGTATAATATCGGCATTTTAAGCCGCGGTCATTCCAACGTTTTTCATCCAGATCCTTGAGCGGATGATATTTTTTAGTGGAGAAGCCGAACAGCCAGTGGCCGGACGGATAGGTGGGAATGTGGGCCTGGAATACCCGACTGAACGGGAAAGATTCCACGATTCGCTTATGAGCTTTTTGCATAGCGATGGCATCCTCTTCATAAAAAGGACTTTCATGCTGATTGACCATGATACCGTCCTCTTTGAGGGCCTTGAAGCAGTTCCCGTAAAATTCACGGGTAAACAGTCCTTCACCGGGACCAAAGGGGTCTGTTGAATCAACGATAATCAGATCATAGCAATCCTTGCACCAACGAATAAATTTGAGACCATCCTCATAATAAATTTTCACACGGGGATCGTCGAGGGAACAGGCTGTCTGCGGCAGATATTCCCGGCAAACTTCCACCACCTGCGGATCAATTTCCACCATATCGATTTGCTCAATATCATCATAGCGGCAAAGTTCCCGGATAACGCCGCCATCCCCTGCTCCGATCACCAAAACTTTCCGCACATGGGGATGCACCGCCATCGGCACATGGACAATCATCTCATGATAAATAAATTCGTCCTTTTCGGTCAGCATCATATAGCCGTCCAGAACGAGAAACCGCCCGAATTCCGGTGATTCAAAAACGTCAATCCGCTGGAAGTCACTTTGACCGCTATAAAGCTGGCGGTCAACGCGAATAGAAAGTTTAACATTTGGGGTATGCATTTCGGAGAACCAAAATTCCATATTATGCTCCTTTCAGGACATTGAGCCGGGTGATCTCCGGATCCTCGGGACCGGTCATCGAACAGCCTTTTTCTTTGGCATAGCGAATATAATCCAGAATCTGACGGGTAATCCGCTCACCGGGAGTGAGAATCGGGATGCCGGGTGGATAGCACATTACAAATTCGCTGCAAACGCGCCCTTCGGTTTCCTCAATCGGAAGAGACTCCTTATCAGCATAGAAAGCGGCGTGCGGCGACACCGCTACATCCGGAGCAATATACTCCTGACTCATCATTCCCATGCTGTCCCGCTCATAACGCCGGCGGATCTCAGCCAGCGCAGCGACTAAACGTTCTACCTCCCGCTGACGGTCACCTATTGAAAGGTAGGCGAGGAAGTTTCCAAGATCGCCAAATTCAATCTGAATATCATACTCATCGCGCAGAATATCATACACTTCAATGCCGGCAAGTCCCATATCCAGCGTATGAACAGACAATTTGGTACGGTCAAAATCATAGATACTGTCGCCGTTTATCAACTCATCGGCAAAGGCATAATAACCGCCGATCGCATTGATTTCCGAACGAGCATAATTCGCCAGTTCTACTACTTTGGCAAAAGCCTCCTTGCCGCGGATTGCAAGATTGCGGCGGGAAATATCCAAACTGGACAGGAGAAGATAGGATCCGCTCGTTGTCTGAGTAAGATTAATAATCTGACGCACATGTCCCTCGCTCATCGCAGGGCCGGCCAACAGAAAGGAACTTTGTGTCAGACTGCCGCCCGATTTATGCATGGAAACTGCTGCCATATCGGCACCAGCCGCCATTGCTGATACCGGAAGATTTTCTCCAAAATAAAAATGGGTGCCATGTGCCTCATCTGCAAGGCAGTACATCCCATTCTCGTGGGCAATTTTAACAATAGCGCGCAGATCGGAACAAATACCATAATAAGTAGGATTGTTGACCAGTACGGCTTTGGCATCCGGATTTTGACGGATTGCCTCCTGAACATCTGAAAGCTTCATTCCCAGCGGAATCCCCAGCCGTTCGTCACAGTCGGGATTCACATAAACCGGAATAGCTCCGCAAAGAACCAAAGCGCCCATCACACTACGATGAACATTACGCGGAAGAATAATCTTCTCACCGGCTTTCACCACGGAAAGAACCATACTCTGAACCGCTGAAGTGGTACCGCCTACCATCAGAAAAGCATGCGCTGCGCCGAACGCATCCGCTGCCAGTTCCTCTGCCTCCCGGATCACAGAAATGGGATGACACAGATTATCAAGCGGCTTCATGGAATTGACATCCATACTCACACACTTCTGTCCCAGCAGTTCCGCCAATTCCGGATTACCGCGACCGCGCTTGTGGCCGGGAACATCAAATGGAACTACCCGCATTTTCTGAAAGCGTTCCAATGCCTCATAAATCGGGGCACGATGCTGATTTTTTTCCATCAGTAAATATTCCTCCCGCTGAAAATTTCGATCATCTCGCTGCGCAGGCTGTTCATAATCGCAAGCCGGGTGCTCGGCGGGAGTTCGTAAACGTCTGTTTTAAACAGATAATTCTGAAGGTCAATCTCCTTAATCATCATATTGGTGTGGAAAAGGTTGGCACTATATACATTGATATCTACCGCATCATACCGCTGCAGAGTTGCATTGTCGATATAATCCTGAATAGAAGTCATTTTATGATCCATAAACAATTTTTTGCCCGTCACATCACGGGTAAATCCCCGCACCCGATAATCCATGGTAATGATATCCGAATCAAAGGACCCGATCAGATAATCCAAAGTCGAAAGAGGCGTAATTTCCCCGCAGGTTGCCACATCAATATCAACCCGGAAGGTAGCCAGACAAGTTTCAGGATGATATTCCGGATAGGTATGCACCGTTACATGACTTTTATCCAGATGAGCCACCTGCGTTTCCCCACCGACCGGAATCATTGATCCTTCCGCGATCAGAATTGTTACAGATGCCCCCTGCGGATCGTAATCCTGCCGCGAAACATTCAGCACCTTTGCCCCGATCATATTCGTCAGGGTTGTCAGGATATTGGTAAGCCGTTCCGAATTATATTGTTCATCAATATAGGCAATATAATCTTTCTGCTCGCGGGGGGTTTTGGCGTAGCAGACGTCATAAATATTAAAGCTCAAAGATTTGGTGAGGTTATTAAACCCATATAGTGTCAGCTTCTCCATTCTTCTCCTCCAACCCGGTTTTATTGCAACAAAAAACGCAGGCAATGCGCGGTGCATCGCTTGCGTCAGTCTGATTCTTTTATTTCACTCCGGCAGGGCAGCAAATCCCCTCTCCGGTTTCAGAACATACAGACTGCATCTCAGAGTCTTCGAGCAAATAATCTTACCTTTACCACTCATATTGACCGTTTCACAAGTTGATGTGCCGTGCGCACACTGGTTATAAAGTAACCAACTTATAAAATTTGAGTTTTCAAACTCAATCAATGTCGGCAGTCGACCCGGCTGTCCGTATGGCCTTAACCCGGTAAACGGGTGGTCGCAGAATATTTGCATGGAACTTGAGAACAAATCCGTATCCATGTATTTTTATGATAGCAGATTGCAGTCGGATTGTCAAGACATTTTTCGTCAGATTTTTCTCTCCGCCCGATTGGTATATCTTCTGTACAAATCCGAAATAATTTACAAAATTCTGAAAAATAATTCTTTTTTTCCCTTCTCAAAAACATTATAATGGAGGTACAATGACTTGATGCTTATTCAGAAAAAAGGAGTGGTTTTATGACCTCCCGTGAAAAAGTTTTGGAAATATTCAACCGAAAAAGTACAAACGGCGGTGCAATGTGGACTGGACATCCCAATGATGCCACTATCCCGATATATGCGGAAAAATGGGGTATCGAACCGACCCGCGAAGCAATCTTTCAATTTTTAAATGATGACTGCCGTTGGTTTACGGCGGACAGCGGATATCATCATCCGTCCGGCCGTCCGGCAATCGACCCGGCTTACGGAACGGAACGGCACACCCTGAGCGCCGAAGGGTGTTTTGCCAATGCGGAAACGATCGCCGATATTGAAAAATATCCGTGGCCGGATCCGGATTACTGCGATTTCACCGAAATCTACCGCCAGGTAGATCAATTCCCGGACAAAATGGTCTTTACCGGCATGTGGTGCCCTTTCTTCCACAATATCGCCGACTTTTTTGGAATGGAAAACTATTTCATTAAGATGTACGAATGTCCGGAAGTAGTCGAAGCTGCCACGGAACGGATTGTCGATTACTATGTCGCGGCAAATGAAAAATACTTTTCCGCATTGGGCGACCGCGCGGATGTCATGTTTTTCGGAAATGACTTCGGTACGCAGCGGGATCTCTTTGTATCGCCGGAACTGTTCCGGAAATTTGTACTCCCCTCCTTCAAACGCCTGATTGCGGTCGGCAAAAAGTACAACAAAAAAATCATGCTACACTCCTGTGGTTCCATCTACCGGATCATACCCGACCTGATTGATGCCGGTGTTGACATTCTGCATCCGATTCAGGCACAGGCTGCCGGTATGAGTGCACAGGATCTGAAACAGTATAAAAATGATCTCGCCTTTGTCGGCGGAATTGATGCCCAGACCTTCTTTGTTAACGCAACTCCTCAGCAGATCAAAGATGAGGTGCATCGCGTCCGGGATATTCTCGGTCCCAATATTGTCATTTCTCCCAGCCACGAAGAAGTCCTTCCGAATGTACCGGCAGAAAATATTCTTGCCATGGCGGAAGCTGCTCGCGACTAGGATATAAGGAGGATTTATCATGATTCAGCTTGTTCAGGATTTCACCCGCTTCGACCAGCTTCCCGAAGCAACTCCCTGGCAGCGCCGGATCCGTGCGGAATTGCGTTTTGTACAGACCCTTTCCAATGCATCATCCGGAAAATATGAGCCGCTGCTGGAAAAGGCGCTGCATCTTTTGCAGGACAGCCTCAGTCGGGATGGTGTTATTTCCAATGCGGCAGCACAGGCTGCCGAAGCAGAACTTCTGCCTGCTGCGGAAGAAGCAAAAAGTTTTGAATTTCTCTGTGCAGCACACGCTCACATTGACATGAACTGGATGTGGGGATTCGATGAGACGGTCAATGCCACCATTGATACTTTCCGCACCATGCTCCAGATCATGAAAGAATATCCGGATTTCAAATTCTCCCAGTCCCAGGCATCCGTCTATCGAATTCTGGAACGTTTTGCGCCCGAAATGCTGGAAGAAGTCCGTGCCCGTGTCGCCGAAGGTCGATGGGAATTGACCGCATCCGCATGGGTGGAAACTGACAAGAACATGGCAAACGGTGAAAGCCTCTCCCGCCACATTCTGTACGCAAAAAATTATCTCTCCAAATTATTTGACATTAATCCGGACAGTCTGGAAGTGGACTTTGATCCGGATACGTTCGGACATAACCGCAATGTACCGGAAATTGCAGCAAATGGCGGAATCCGCTATTATTACCACTGCCGCGGCCGGATTGGCGAGCAGATTTTGAACCGCTGGCGCGCGCCTTCCGGTTCGGAACTCATTCTCTATACCGAACCATTCTGGTATAACGGCGAAATGGATACAACTCTGGCAGAACATGCGGTGAAACTGGCGGAGATTACCGGCTCGAAAACTCTTCTCAAAGTATACGGCGTCGGTGACCATGGCGGCGGACCAACCCGCCGCGACCTTGACCGTCTAATCGAAATGAACAGCTGGCCTGTATATCCGAAATTCACCTTCTCAACCTTCCATGAGTATTTCCATACCGTAGAAGCCCGCCGCGATACCCTTCCCGTTCTGGAAGGCGAAATGAATTTCCTCTGCGATGGATGTTACACCACCCAGACCCGTATCAAAGCCGGAAACCGCCGTTCCGAACGGATTCTTCAGGACGCCGAGTTATTTGATGCGGTATCAGTTCTCCGCACAGGCGCGAAACCTCATCCTGAAATTTTTGCGGAAGCATGGGAAAAAGTGCTCTTTAACCATTTCCACGACATCATTCCGGGTTCTGGCGTGACAGAAACCCGTGAATATGCATCCGGCTTATATCAGGAAGTGGCAGGTGCTGCTGGTGCCCGGCGCAAAGCAGCCTTCTATCGCCTGACGGAACAGATGAATACTGCATCTCTTATGGAACCGACGGATATTTCCTTCTCCCGCGGAGAAGGCGGCGGTGCAGGCTTTGGCGGCGTAACCGGAGAATGCAGCCGGAATGCCGGCAAAACCCGAATTTTCCATCTGTTCAACTCCTCACCGTGGGACAGAACGGCTGTTACAGAATTCGTAGTATGGGATTATGAAGGAGAAGAAAGCCGTCTGGCGGTTCGTCTTCCGGAAGGCGAATGGCTGGAAACCCAGCTGTTGGAACAGGGAGATTACTGGGGGCATCATTTTGCCAAAGTTCTCGCAGAAGTATCGGTGCCCGCTTCCGGCTGGACGACTGTCCTAATCGGCGAAAAACCAGTGGAACCGTCCTGTTCTTTCCGAAACGACATGCGGGTACAGCATCCCGAAACCTTCCTCCTGGAAAATGATCAAATCCGGGCGGAATTCAATCCTGCCACTGCTTCCCTCACCTCTTTGTTTGATAAGGAAACCGGCCGTGAACTGATTCCGGAGGGTCAAGAAGGACGTTTTGAACTGGCAACCGAAGCGGTCTGGAAAGAAGTAACCGGCTGGCACGGCGGCATGTCGGCATGGTTTACTGGACGACAGAAAAAAGTAGTCCCGCTCACCTGCTCGGAAATGCGTCCGCTTTCGTCGGGAAAACTGCGTCAGCGCTTGGAAATCCTGACGAAATTCGGAAATGGTTCTGATTTGCGCGTCGAAGTTTCTCTCGATCGCGGAAGCAAATTCTTACAATATCACGTCACCTGCAACTGGCGGGAATTCGGCAGTGATCCGGATGGCATCCCCTGTCTGCAATTCACCCTGCCCACTGTCTCTGCCGGAAAAGATTTCCTGTATGAAGTCCCGCTCGGCTTTACCCGTCGGGAAGGACAGGAAATGGATCTGCCTGCGACCCGCTTTGTCATGGCAAAAGATGATTCCAACGCCGTAATCCTGGCTGCACAGGAAAAATATGGATACCGCACCGCCAATGGCCGGATGGCAATTACCCTGATTCGAGGCGCTTACGCGCCGGATCCGACGCCGGAAATCGGTTGTCATGAAATCCATTTCGGCATCTTAGCAGAACATGCTGGCAAGACAAACCGCGACTATGCCGCACAAGTTCAGGACTCCGAGCATCCGATTTTTTCAGTTTCCGGTCTCCCCCATTCGGGTACACTGGATCCTAACGGAAGCTTCCTCCGCGTTATGGATGGAAATGTTCTGGTATCCGGCGCCAAGATTTCAGAAGATGGCAAGGCTTTGATTCTCCGGCTCTATGAAACCGAGGAAAAGGCCGGATCCTTTACCGTAGACTGCGGATTTGTTCCGACGTCCGTTACTTTCGCCGACCAACTGGAACGCCCAATTGATGGCGGCAGTTTTGAATTATCCAGCACTCAAATTACCGCGTCCATTGGCGCTTGTCAGCTGCGCATTCTTCGAATTGAATTTTAACCAAAACGGGACAGGAATTATCTCCTGCCCCGTTTTTTCTTACGGATGAATTGGGGATACCCGCGCACTTATTTTCATCAAACAGCTATTTTCATCACTTGCAGAAAGCATGGTAATCTGGTCTTCCTCATAAATTTCTCCTACCAACTGATATCCGGCTTTCTTCACATCTGCTGCAAAATCACGATATGCCTGTCGTAAACTATCATAATTTCCTTGGTGATATAGAACGGCGTAGATGCCGGCTGGCTTCCGACGAAGCTTTGGATCTTCCGTAAAATCCCGCAGCTTACTGAAATACATAGACTCCACAAAGCTTCCATCTGCAATTTCTGAAGATAAAACAATTTCTCCGACCGGTAATTCCGGATAGCCATGAGCACGACAATGAGAAAAATGTTCTCGCGTTGTTAATAAGAATTGATGTTCCGGATCACTGTCACTTCCGACTTTCTTGGTTGCAACCAAATATTCCTCCGGATACCTTTCAAACAGCAATTCTCCCCGCGGAACATGAGCAGCATGACGGACGGTAGCAATGGTTTCCTCCATTTGAACCTGCAATTCCTGCAAATATGTAATTTCTCTGCGCAATTCATCCTGTTTGCGAGTCAACAGCGACAAAAACCGTTCGCTGCTTTGAGATCCCATATAGGATTTGATTTCACGAAGAGGAGTTCCAATTTTCTGAAGTGCCTGAATGGTATTTAAAGTCAAAAACTGATTAACTGAGTAGCAACGGTATCCATTTTCCGCGACAAAGTCCGGTTTGAGAAGTCCAATTTTGTCATAATATAATAGGGTATCCTTTTTTACACCGCATAAAGCAGCAAATTCGCCAGTATGAAAATATTTTTGTGACATTTTTCATTTCTCCTCTTGACTATGGGGTTACTCCATACTTTATAATAACACACTAGAGTGTTTTTGTGAAGGAGAATGTCATATGGAAATTTCACAACATTTTAATTTGCCACGCTTGATGCGCTTCACCTTACCAACTGTTATTATGATGCTGTTTACATCCATTTACAGTATGGTGGATGGAATATTCGTCTCCCGTTTTGTGGGAAGTGATGCCCTTTCCGCCATCAACATTGTATATCCCTTAATTTTCATGGTAACAGGCGTCGGTATCATGTTTAGTACAGGCGGAGGTGCGATTGTTGGACGTCAGCTTGGTGAAGGTAAGGTGGAAGAGGCTCGCCAAAATCTGACCTTTATCTGTGCGGCAACGATCATCTTCGGCATTGTATTATCGGGCATTTGTCTGCTGTTTCTCGAACCGCTAGTCATCTTTTTGGGTGCAAGCGAGCGTCTCCTGCCCTATTGCATTCAATATGCTCAGATTATGATGCTGTTTGCAACAGCCTCGATGATTCAGATTCTGTTTCAAATGTTCTTCGTAACTGCCGGCAAGCCTAAAACTGGCATGATCCTGACTATCGGATCCGGTATTGCCAATATCTTTTTTGATTATCTCTTTATTGTAGTTTTCAAAATGGGAATTGTCGGCGCGGCATTCGGTACGGTTGCCAGTTATCTGATCGGAGCCGTTTACTCGCTGTGGTACTTTTCCCGCAAGCGCAGTTCCCTATTCTTCGTACGCCCTCGTTGGCGTCCTCACGTTCTGGTTGAAAGCATGTCCAACGGTGCTTCCGAAATGGTCAGCAATATTGCAGCCAGTATTACGACCTTCCTATTTAATATCAACGTCATGAAACTAGCTGGCGAAGAAGGAGTTTCTGCGCTTACCATCGTATTGTATTCTCAATTTCTATTTACAGCGGTATTTATCGGCTTTTCCAACGGTGCTGCACCTGTTGTCAGCTATAATTATGGAAGTGGAAACCATAAGCAACTTCGCCATCTGCTAAAACTTTGTTTGGGTATTATCGGAGTATTTTCTCTTATTATGGTTCTTTGTTCACAATTTTTCGCGGAGTCCTTGATTGCAGTATTTACCAAACGCGGCACTGATATTTTTGAAATGGCATTGCATGGATTTCGAATTTTTAGCTGGAATTTCTTGATTGCCGGCTTGAATATCTTTGCCTCTTCCTTTTTTACGGCCCTGTCGAACGGCAAAATTTCCGCGCTGATTTCTTTTCTGCGCACCTTTGCTTTACAAGCGCCTGCCATTCTGTTGCTTCCTTTAATCTGGAAGATGGATGGTATCTGGATGGCAATTCCGATTGCCGAACTGATTACGATATTTTTGGCATGCTTTGAAATTTGGCATTATCGAAACCAATATCATTACTTATAAAATTTTGCAACATTTTACCAAAAATTTGCAACATTGCGACATTGTCAAGCATAAAACCTTCTGCTATGCTGACAGTAATATTCCGTTTCCTATTTTCTGATAAAGAAGGTGTTTGAATGAGCATTCATTTTTCTCCGGATCAGTGGGAACAGGTGCGCCACAGCTATCGTGGATGGTGGGATGGGACGCTGAAACGTCCGCTTGTTAAAACTGCTGTACGCTGCCATTCTCCCAACCGTCACGCGCCTAAAGTACCTTTCCCGGAACAGGATAACTGTCACGATTTCTCCATCCCAGCAGAAGCTGTCATTGATGCGGTGGATTATGAACTTTCCCAATTTGAATTTATGGGAGACAGTTTTCCGCAGATGAATTTTTCGTATTTCGGACCTGGCGTGCTGGCTGCTTTCTGCGGTGCAAAATTGGATAATTCCAGCGGACGTGTTTGGTTCTTTCCGCAGGAGAAAAAGCCAATTGAAGAAATTTCGATCCGTTACGATCCCCAAAATCCATGGGTTCTGCGAATAAAAGATCTGTATCGAGCAGGTATGGAACGCTGGAATGGCAATGTTTTGATGGGCATGCCGGATCTGGGCGGAATCATGGACGTTGTTGCCAGTTTCCGTGAAAGTGAACAGCTTCTGTTCGATCTCTATGATGCACCGGAAGAAGTGCTGCGACTCTGCAAGGAAGCGCATACTGCTTGGATGGAGGCATATCGAGATCTTCGTGCGGTACTAGATCAAAAAAATCCGGGATACAGTGACTGGTCAGGAGTGTATAGTGAGCTTCCCTCCTATATTCTGCAATGCGATTTCTGCTATATGTTGGGAAATCCCATGTTCCGTGAATTTGTGCTTCCCGACATCATCCAAGGATGCCGCAATCTTTCCAATACGATCTATCATTTGGACGGAATCGGGCAATTGAACCACCTGGACGATATTCTGAACATTCCGGAATTAAACGCTGTGCAGTGGGTCTATGGAGACGGACAGCCAACTGCTCCGCACTGGCTGGAAATTTATCGCAAAATTTCCGCAGCCGGCAAAGGGATTTACCTCAACTGCAATCGGAGTGATTTTGAGATCGTACAACGAGAGGTCCCAAATGGCCGATATTTTATCCAACTCGGAGCGAGTACTCCGGAAGAGGCCAGACAGATGCTGAAAGAACTGGGCGTTTTACAAAATTGAAATAAAAGGCCGTGACGAGAAACCGTTCACGGTCTTTTGCTGTATATTCACAGAATTCTACTGGATTTTTTTGAAAAAACATGTTAAAATAACAGTATCTTCTTTGGAAAGGATGTTGCATATGTCTGTTCCGACACCTCATAATGCCGCTCATATCGGTGAGATTGCACCGATTGTCCTCATGCCCGGCGATCCTCTTCGCGCAAAAATGATCGCAGAAACGTATCTGGAAGATGCAGTCTGCTACAATCAGGTACGCGGAATGCTTGGGTATACCGGAAAATATCGTGGAATTCCTATTTCCGTACAAGGCAGCGGAATGGGCTGTCCCTCCATTGGGATTTATTCCCATGAACTGTTTGCCTTTTACGGAGTGGAGACGATTCTGCGCATCGGTTCTGCGGGTGCGTTGGCGGATGATCTGGATATCGGCGATCTTGTCATTGCGCAGGCTGCCTGTACAGATTCTCATTTTCCTGCGCAGTTCGGTACTCCCGGGAATTTTGCACCGATCGGAGACTTTTCTCTGGCATGTAAAGCTGCTCAAATCGCCGAATCAAAGCATCTTCACTGGAAAGCCGGCAATATTCTTACCAGTGACTGTTTTTATGTAGATGACGAAGAAAATCTTCCAAAATGGAAGCGCATGGGAGTTCTTGCAGTGGAAATGGAATGTGCAGCTCTCTATGCAAATGCCGCCAGACTGGGCAAGAAAGCGCTCGGACTTCTGACGATTTCAGATTGTCCCTTCAAAGGAACCGCTTCCAGTGCAGAATTCCGTCAAAAGGCGATGACCGATATGATCGAAACAGCATTGGAGACAGCATTATGTGCGAATACATGAAATCATTAGCGGAAGCTGCACTTCGGGCAAGGGAATACGCCTACTGCCCTTACTCCCGCTTTGCGGTGGGAGCGGCTCTGCTGGCCGAAGATGGACAGATCTTTACCGGATGCAATGTGGAAAATGTGACACAGGGACCGGGGAGTTGCGCTGAACGAGTGGCACTCTATCAGGCAGTATCAGCAGGAAAACGAAAATTTCGGGCAATCGCAGTTGCAGGTGGTCCAGCAGGTGAGATGCCGCACGAATTCTGTACTCCATGCGGGGTATGCCGCCAAGCATTGGCAGAATTCTGCGGGGCAGATTTTCCGGTCTTGCTGGTAACAGATCAAAATACAGAAGTACATTTGCTGGGCGAACTGCTTCCTATGGCGTTTGCCCGCTTGGAGAAAGGAGATTCGGATGCGGATTTATGATCTCATTCTCAAAAAAAGAAATGGCGGAGAACTTTCGAAGGCAGAACTTGAGTTTTTAGTAAACGGCGTTGTAAGCGGTGAAATTCCGGATTATCAGCTTTCTGCATGGCTGATGGCAGTCTGGTTCCGCGGTATGACGCCCTCTGAAACAGCCGCTTTTACCATGGCGATGGCAAATTCCGGAGATCGTTCCGATCTTTCCGCGCTGGAAGGTCACAAAATCGACAAACATTCAACGGGCGGAGTCGGTGATAAGACCACTCTAGTCGCCATTCCAATTGCCGCTGCCTGCGGTGTTCTCTGTCCTAAAATGTCCGGAAGAGGTCTGGGCCATACTGGCGGAACAGCAGATAAACTGGAAGCGATCCCCGGATTTCGCACAGGATTGAGCGAAACTGAATTTTTCGATACGGTTCGCAAAACTGGAATGAGTCTGATGACTCAGACCGGAAATCTGGCACCTGCAGATAAAAAGCTATATGCGCTTCGGGATGTCACGGCAACTGTCGATTCTCTGCCGTTGATTGCTGCCTCTGTCATGAGTAAAAAACTGGCATCCGGGTGTGATGGTGTTGTTCTGGATGTAAAAGTCGGAAGCGGTGCATTTATGAAAACAGCGGAAGATGCTGCTGCTCTTGCTAAAGAAATGCTGGCTATCGGGAAATCCGCTGGAATTCGGACCTCTGCTCTTATTACGGATATGGATTTACCTCTAGGCAATACCGTTGGAAATGCGATTGAAGTAAACGAAGCGATGGAAACTCTTCGGGGCGGCGGACCTTCCGATCTTCGTCAGCTTTCTTTAACGCTCGCCGCTGAAATGATCCGCCTTTCCAACGGTCAATCGGCATCACAATGTATGCAAGCTGCGCAGGCTGCGTTGAAAGATGGCCGTGCTTTTGTCGCCTTCCAGAATATGGTGGCTTGTCAGGGAGGAGATCCCGAAGCAATTTGTCAACCACTGCCTCTTGCCGCCTGCACGATGGATATATTGGCAGATCAAGATGGCTATCTGACCCGAATGCAGACCGATGAAATTGGCAATGTTTCGGTCATGCTGGGAGCCGGACGCAGTCGGAAAGAGGATTCCATTGACCTTGGCGCAGGCATCCGAATTTTTGCTAAAACAGGAGATTATATTCAAAAAGGAGATGTACTGGCACGTCTATATGCTTCTAATAAGACGCTATTAAGTCCAGCAGCAGAGCGTTACCGCCAGTCTCTCTTCTACGGAGAAGAAGCACCATCGAAACAATCGCTGATTCTTTCTATTTTAACAGATTAAATAACAAACCCGCCACATAGATGGCGGGTTGATTTTTAATGAATAATTTTTCCTTTTCCCTGTCCAGCCCCTTTGGTCGGTTGTACTGGACGCTCTTCGGAACCGATATCTGTGAAAATAACATCATCCTCGTCTTCTTCGTCTTCATCCTCATCTTCATCTTCCGAATGCATCTGTTGCTCATGCGGTTCTACGATATATTTGATAATATAAGGATATGAATTAAAAACCACAATAAATCCAATTACTGAAAATGCAAGGAATAAAAGAATCGGAATTGTGAGAGGGAAAAAGAGCGCAGTTGGTACAGCAATAAGCAGAACAAAGAATGCTGTAATCAAATTGGTCTTAAGACCGAGAAATGCAAATATTAATGAATTTTTTAAGATATACTGTAACTTTAATTCCACTGTAACTGCCATAAGGTATACATAAAACTGCATAAACATTAAAATCAAACACAGCAGAATACAAAGACCAAAAGGAATCAGCATAG
Source organism: Candidatus Merdivicinus sp. (assembly GCA_050943495.1). Classification (GTDB taxonomy): domain Bacteria; phylum Bacillota; class Clostridia; order Oscillospirales; family Ruminococcaceae; genus Merdivicinus. The sequence goes on along the minus strand of JBMNPH010000001.1, from coordinate 285,463 downwards.
CATAGCTGTTAGAATTAACAAAATACCAGAAAAAAGAGATCCCGGCAATGATACTAACAACAGAAAAAATCAGCCATAATCCAAATCCCTGTTTCCAGTTATTTTTAAAAGCATCCCAGAAGTCCGAAAAGAGAAAGGTAGGCTTTTCCATTGCAAAATTACGTAATACATAGGTCATTCCGCAAATTGCAGGCCCAATTGTGACGATAGGTATACAAAAGAGCAAAAAGAGTAGATTCAGTTGAACTAATTTCCAGAACTTACGGAAAAACAATTCAAAAAACAGGAAAAAACGCTTTTTTTTGGGCGCATTCTTATCTACGCCAGGTCCCGGCTTACTATAATTGAATAAACCAAAAAATGCCATACAAGATATCTCCGTTTCTTTACTCCTGAAATTTGCCACTTCCGAATCTGATCTTTGCAACATTTTCCCCATGAAATACTGCAAAGAACATTTTCTTTTTAGGCACTTATACTATTATGCAGGAATTTTTGTCATTTGTCAAGAGACTGTCTCCAGCAAAATTATAAACGTTTTTTTAACGCAGGGAATTTCCCCAAAATGCTAAAACCAAACTTGTGCATCCTGCATCAAGAAGTGCAGATAAAATCAACATCAAAGCAATAATACAAAATTTCACACTATAGATTCGGAACGTTTTTCTGGGAAGAGAAGCAGATTTTGTCATGGCTCCAAAAAAAGCTGATGACAGTTTCAGTGATTCGCGGCATGCAAGAAGAAGTGCATATCCAGATAACCCTCCTGCTGGCAGCAAAAGCAACAGTCCCAAAAGAATTCCAGTTCCACTGAGTGCTGTATAAAAATAGCTCATACTCATCCCAAATCCAACGGCTCGAAAAAGCAAAAGGAAAACAGAAAACGGATGCCCTACCGCACTGAATCCACTCAGAAACATTGCACCGCCCAAAGCAATAAGCGGAAATACCGTTCGAATAAATATTTGGAAAAAACTACTTTCAGCCCTACCTTCCAGAAAACCGCGAGTCATTACTCCCAGTGCGGCTGCAGTTTCCGCATCCAGCATAGAAGAAAGGATCGATCCATATCCAATTCCGGCCAGAAATAATACTGCCAACACCGTTGTCATGCGGTTCGAACGGCGTAAAATAGGAGTAGTCGAAGGAGATTCAGATAAAATAGGAGTTCGCAACTTCTCCTCATGTTCAACTTTATTTGTCTGCGGTTCCTCCGGAATCCGATGTTCCTGTCTTGCAGTAGCAGCAAATACCTGCGGGGTTTCCACCACGGATTCTCCGTTCATTTTCATCCATCCTTTCCCTTTGAATACTACATTCTATGAGAAAAAATGGACGAGTATGCATTTCTTTAAGAATTTTTGGCCAGCTCATAGGCTCGCTGGACACAATCATGACAAGTTGCCGCAATTGCTTCCTCTATGCCGTGCTCACGCATCGCTTTCAGTCCGGCAATCGTTGTTCCTCCTTTGGAGGAAACCATTTCGATCAGCGTACTAATATCCTGACCGGAATGTTCCATCATCTCCGCCGCACCGCGCATAGTCTGGCAAAACAAGGCCAGAGCCGTTTCATATGGAATCCCCTGCTCAACTCCATATGACAGGAATCCGCGCGCAAATTCATACAAAAAAGCGGGAGTACTGCCATTCAGTGCAATCACTTCATTCATTTTATCCGACGGAACTTCGCAAACCTTCCCGGCACATCCAAAAATTTTCATCGCAGTGGCAAATTCTTCTTCTGTTACAGGCGAAATATGTGCCATAGCCGTAGCGCCTACACCAAGAAGCAGAGGTGTGTTGGGCATAATGGAAACGACTCGCGCATCGAATCCCAATGCCTCTTTAATCCGTGATGCAGTAACCCCGGCTGCAATACAGAGATAAACCCGATCCTTCCGAGAACTTCCGGCAATCTCTTCCAAAAGCTCATCGATATTCTGGGGCTTCACTGCCAACAGGATATAATCGGCCTCAGCCAACAGGGCATCCACCGAATCCATCACATGCATTCCAGTCAATTCTGCCAGCTGTTCTGCCTTTTCAGCGCAGACATCATAGCCATATAGCGCGCATTCTCCTGCCATTCCCGCGGAAACACCTTTCAAAATAGCAGTCGCCATATTTCCGCATCCAAATGTACCCAACTTCAGCACAGGCCGTCACCCTTTCTTTAATTATTCCGCATCTGCCATAGCTGCTTTGATCATAATGGCGCATTCCAAACGCTTTTTCTCCAACTCGCAGGAGAATTTATACGGCTTAAGCACATTACCAGCATATTGCAGATTGTTGGCATTGCATCCACCGCTGCAATAGAATTTCGCCCAGCAATTTGCGCAATCTTCCTTGCCATAAATATTCGCCCGCGCAAAATAATCCTTCATCTCCGTGTTGAAACTGCCGTCGTACAGACTACCCATCTTCCACTCTTCCATACCGACAAACTGATGGCACGGATAGATATCTCCATCCGGAGTAATTGCTACATATTCGTTGCCACATCCGCATCCACGCAGACGTTTAATGGCACAAGGACCTTGATCCAGGTCAATCATAAAATGGAAGAAATTAAAGCCTTTGCCGGCCTTTTTCCGCGCAATCAACTCTTTTGCAACACGTTCATATTCCGCAAAAATTGCCGGAATATCCGCTTCTGTCAATGCGTATTCATGCGATGCATCCGTAACAACCGGTTCTACTGAGATCTGGTCGAATCCCATATCATTGAAATGGAAGATATCTGCACCAAAGTCCAGATTATATTTCGTAAAGGTTCCCCGAACATAATACTGATCATTTTCGGATGCTTCTCTGGTCTTCACGAATTTCTGGAATTTAGGCATGATGGAATCATATGTCCCCATTCCGCCGGCATTCGGACGCATCCGATCGTTGACTTCCTTACGTCCGTCAATCGAAAGTACCACATTGGACATCTCTTTATTCAGAAAATCATATTTATCTTCGGTCAGCAGGATACCGTTGGTTGTAATCGTAAAGCGGAAATTCTTATTGTGTTCTTTTTCTTGACTGCGTGCATAAGCAACTACTTGCTTTACCACATCCCAGTTCATCAAAGGCTCTCCGCCAAAAAAGTCCAGTTCCAGATTTCTCCGGCTGCCCGAATGCTCAATCAGAAAATCAATGGCGCGCTTTCCTGTTTCAAAATCCATCAACTTGCGGCCAACGCCAAAATCCCCTGTGGAAGCAAAACAGTATTTGCAGCGAAGCTGGCAGTCATGCGAAATATGCAGACACATTGCCTTAATCGGAGAAGACACCATTCGATCTGCAAACTGAACATAATCATCCTTGGAAAAGAGAATACCATCCTGATACATGCTATACAATTCCGCATATGCATCCTTCAGTTCCTCTAAAGAAAATTCTCCCGACAGTTTATCCAGAACTTCCGGAGGACATTCCTCGCTCATTGGTGCAGAAATTTCATCCAACAGACGATATGCCGCATCATCGACGACCGATACGCCGCCGCTATGAACATCCAACACAATATTATAGCCGTTTAGGCTGTATTTATGTATCATATTATCGAACCTTTCTCCGGCAAAACCGGCACAACAAAAGGAACGGGCGCACAACAACCCTCCTTTTAGGGAGAGCTGTGTTCGCCCGATAACTTTTTACAAGTCTAAAATTACTTATCTGCTTTCTCGCACTTCTGGTTGCCAACAGTGCAGGAAGTCTTGCATGCAGACTGGCAGGAAGCTTGGCATTCGCCGCAGCCGCCCTTTGCAGCAGTATCTTTCAAATTGCATTTGTTCAAAGTCTTTACGTGTTTCATTCTAATCGCTCCAATCTTTTAGATTCCTAATTCATGACGTTTGCCGTTCACTCCCAGAACACCGCCCAACATTCCAGCAGCCAAGATCACAGCTGCTCTTGTAAAAGCGGAAACTGAGGGTGCACCAACCAAAAAACATCCTGCTCCAAGCAATAGCATTGCCAACAGCAAAGCACTAAAACCGCCTGTCAGCATTCCACGTTGCTTACGGATTTTTGCTGAAACAAAACCAGCGAGCCATCCTCCTACCGTTACCGTTACTACTGCAACTGCCGGAATCAGAGTACTTGGGATATGAAACAGGCCAAATAGGAATGCCGCAATACAAAGTATAACGCCCATTCCTATCACGCCGGTCAAAGTACCCAATAAAACTGGCTTTCCGCATTCTTTCAGTAAACTCCGCCAGGACTTTCCCTCTTGCTTCTTTTGTTCCATGAAATAACGCCCCTTTCTGCCACTGGCAAAATTCGTTATTTCATCTCTATGCAGCACAGAGGGCAAATATACGAAATTACGCTTCTTCGTCGTGCAATGTTTCGTTCGACTGAATAGCCCAGCGTTTTACGCGGATTTTACTCCGGTCAGAACCGGTTTCAATCACAACGGTATCCTCGCGCAAAGAAACAACTCGGCCAATAATACCGCCGCTAGTTGTCACTTCATCACCGACCTGCAAGTTATTGCGCATTTTCTGAACTTCTTTTTCCCGTTTTTTCTGGGGACGGATCAGCAGAAAATACATCACAACAACAATGACAAGAATCGGCAGAAGCTGAATCAGCATTACAAGCCAGCCACCGCTTGCCGCTGTATTGGCTGTTGTTTCCAACAAAGCAGTTGACATTCTATTCCCTCCAAAATGGTTTTCGCCGCAAAGAATCCTTTGCAACACAATATGTATATTATACTATACTCCACGAAATTGCGCAAGGGGGGAATTCGAACATTCTCATAAAATTTTACAATTTTTCACAAAGAATCTACTTTGCAGCAAAGAATTCCTCGATTCCATCCGCAACGGCATTTGCAAAAACAGGATCATTTGCCGGATTAACCAAGAGTGCATTCTCTTGTGCGTTGGTTAAGAATCCATATTCCACCAAAACAGCAGCAAATTGTTTCACACGAGTAACCGCAAACTCACTAAATTTTGCACCACGATCGCGTGCGGTACTAGCATTCGGTAAAGTTAAGTATGCCTGATACATAGAATCATTAATGTTTTTCGCGAGATTATAGGAGTATGGATTATTATAAAATGTTTCAACGCCTCTTGCATCCGAAGAAGCCGCATTCTGATGGACTGCAATGTAAACGTGCGGCATCCATTTTGTAGCCATATCTACCCGCGTATAAAGATCCACATAGCTTGCGCCGCGCGTTTCCAGCAGATACACCTCTGCACCGCGAGATTCTAATTCCTTCTTCAAAGCCTCTGCATGACGAATATTGATATCCGCCTCATTGACACCACTTCCTGTGTTACCGGGATCTCCGGTGCCATGTCCTGCATCAATGACAATCCGAGCACCTTTCAAGCTGTCGACCGGATTCAGGAACTTGAGGGTCAACGTCCCATTCGAATCATAAGTTGCATAGGCACCATAGTATCCGCCCTTCTGAGACAAAGTTAAAGTCAATTCTACTTGCGGAATAGTACCATTCATTTTACTCTTCCAACTTGCGGAAGTAAAAGCACTGCCAGACGGGAATCGAATCGAGCCAGTATTCCATCCGGTAGTATAGTCAAACGTAATGGTAATACTCGTAGGAGTACAGCTTGTAACGGTATTGCCACTTCCGGAATAAGTAAGAGGAGACGGCGTAATATTAAATGGAACTGCCCACGTCTGATCCAAGGTCAGGATAGTAAATGTTCCGTCATTTTTCACAGTCAGATCTGAGATGGTATTGTTGCCATTCGTTCCACTCTTCACCAAGGTTGCATTGCTTTTCGAAACACGACGTCCTGATTTCAGAATATAGCTGCTGGAAGTCGTGCTGGACACATAATCCATGGTATTCTTGGGGAGATTGTAGAGATAAGGCGAAGCATATTCTTCTCCCCGACCGGTTGTACTAAAAATATCGGCATAATCTTTCGTAATCCGGATAATATCACCTGACGTTGCTTCTACATTTCCAAGATCACCCGAACTGCCCGAATCTTCTGGTTTATCAACAGATTCATAGATAGACGGAACAACTACTTGAACAGAACCGCCTGTCCTTGTCTCTGTTCGTCCAGATTTTTTGGCTGTAAATTCCACATTACCCAAACTTGTCTCTTTCGTCACAGACGGCATGGTATACTCACCTGCATACCAAACAGCTGTTCCTTCCTTCTCGGAAGTCGCGGCAAGGGTCACCGAATTGCCGTTGACCTTTGCGGTCACTTCCGAACCATTCGCAGCCAACGCTCTCAATTCCAGCGTATCGCCACTGCGCAAGCTAGTTGACACTTTCGGCGAAACGTCGAGCAGAAGCCGTTCCATCACTGCACTGTCAGCAGCTTGGACAAGGACAGGGGCTGTAAATAAGCAGAGTAACACCCATGCCATTAACAAAGAGACAAACTTCCATACCAATTTTTTTGCCATGATCATTCCTTTTCTTTCCTGTTCCTGGGGTTTTCATCATTCAGAGAACACGGCAGCAAGTGCCTCCCGTTCTCGTTCCATTACTGCAGGCCTTTCCTCTTCAAACAGGCTGTCATATCGAAACAAAATAACTCCTCCATAAGAGGGAAGTTTCCGCAAATATGCGACCTGCTTAGCAAGAATGCCCTCACTTTCCGTCCATTCCGCTTCTCCTGACCCAGCATAGGAATCCGGTTGCCCAACTTTATAGGCTGCCAATCCTGGGACAAGTGGAACACCGGTTGAAGCAGAAAGGGCATTCCATTCCTCCGCTACCCGATCAAATGGGGCAGTTTCATGATTAAAGCCAAAATATATCTGGGGAGCAACATAATCTAACAATCCAGCCTCCCCCATCCATTTGGATAAATCGAGATAAACATCATCAAAATTCTGCTGCTCGATTCCACGTGGACTCACGCCGAATTGTGCTGTTTCCGATAGGGAATGCACGGTATCTCCCAACATCTTCCCCATCAAAAAAGTGTTTTCTCGTCTCCAATCTTCCTGTGACAATGTGCCTCCTTGTGCTTTATATTGGGCATATGAAGAAGCATCCTGTTCCATAGGCAGATGAGGCGGATAAAAATAGTCGTCAATATGGATTCCATCCGGCTGGTATCGGGACATAATTTCCGTCGCACCATCCGCAATCAGTTTTCTGGCAGCCTCTGATGCCGGATTCAAATAAAAATTTCCTTCCCAAAACAGCAGATTCTGTTCCCGAAGAATCGGATCATCATACCACTGCCTTATTGGAAAATTTTCCGGGATTTGCGAAATCTCCGCTTCGGCAAAACCACGCATCGGATTAATCCACGCATGAAATTCCAACCCTTGTTTTGCAGCTTCATCCCGCAAAATCTGAACAGGGTCATAGGCAAGCGGGACACCAGTTGTTCCGCTCGCCCACTTGGACCATGGAAAATATTCCGACGGATAAAAACTATCACTGAATGGGCGCACCTGCACAAATAGGGTATTCAGACCAAACTCCGCTACATTTTGACAAATTTCGGCAGCAGACGCACGGAAATCCTCCTCCTCTTTTCCCACCATCAATGGGGACAAATCCAAGTAGGAGAGCCATATTCCGCGCATTTCTTCAGATGAGGTTACTGAACTCACCTCTTCCCGGCTCAAAAGCTGTGAAAGAATATCGGTCAATGTACCGGCACATGCGGCAGAAATCAATTCCTCCTGCGCAGCCTGCGGAACATCAGCGGTTTCTTTTCCAGCACAACTCCCCAACATTAATGCTGTGACCAGAAATGAAACTGCCCATATCCACACCGTCTTGCATCGTACACGCATACCTTCACCTCAACGGACGAATTTTGCCCGAAAGTTCCGGCAAACGATACGGTTCATTTATATAGTGCGATTTTCAAGCGATTATGTTGCATTTTTTTCGCTGGAAAATGATACCGCAGTCCCGTCGTCTTGGGCAATACTAATATCTATTCGCCAATCGTCATTTTTAATACGATATGCGCCTATTTTTTCCAGCGGGACAGATAAAACTTCACGATCATCCAGCATCACTTTCAGAAAACGACTGGAAGTGGTCGGAATTTCGATCTGTTCCAACGATACCGATTCCGCTTCTTGCTTAATTAAAGGATTAAAATCTAAATCTGCAAATTTATCATCATAGGAAGTATCCTCATCCGAGTCCTCCGCGATTGAAGCAGGATATTTTTTTCCATTACCCGCATATTGATCGGTCACATCCACAAAATTTTCCTTTTCATCCTCTTCTAACATAGGAAAAATAGGTTTAGGTGGATCGGCTTGCTCATCTATTAACGGATTTTTCCATCGACTGAAGCGCAGCAGACCGATCAATTCCAAAATAAAAAATACCAGGCAAGGTATCGCAATTGCGGCAATTAAGCCGATTGGAGTCAGCAGAAATTCCCATGCAGCCCCCAAATACGGAATGCTATATGCCACTTGATGTGTAACTGTTTCCTGCTCAATTGTCTCCGCATTGGTAGCTCGATCTGTTTTAACTTTCAGCCGCGTACCGTCTGCCTCCAAAAATCGCAGCAAATTTCCGCCATTTCCATGTTCTCGCCCGGAAACAATTACCTGGCCCGGCACAAGTTCCGCATTCGACAACGGTTTAAGAAGAAGCAGACTTCCCTTTGAAAATTCCGGTTCCATATCCCCGGTATTGACAGCCATCCATTCATATCCAAATGAGGAAGTTGGCCGGCCGGCTTCCCGGCAATTCCATAACCAGCCGCAAAATGCAGTCAGCAAAATCATAAACACGACAAAAACTGCAATTCCCGCAATTCCCAGCCGATAACTGCCCTTCCGTTGTATTTTCAAAATGGAATCCTCCCATCTGCTTCCTTAAAACATGGTAAAGGAAACGAAAACTTCCTTTTCATTATCATATAAAATATCCTTTCTGTCAAGAGTTTCTACCTTAATTGAAAGAAAGTTTACTCCCGATAATCATTCAAATCTGATAATAGGCTAGAACCATCGGTAACAACATAGGTATAATTTTCCGGAACAGTACCCACAAAAACGGTCTCTGCAACAAGATATTCTCCTGGAACAGATACCTGAACACGTTCTCCTGCAAACAGAGCGCTAACTTGACTTTCCACAGACAGCATCAACTGCCATCTCGTCTGATTAACACCAGCATCTTCAAATTTTCCGGTCAAACGAAGGCTATAACTGCCTGAAGAAAGAAGTTTGCAATGCAAAACCGGGCCTCGACCGGCCAAAAACACGCCGCCTAACAGATTCCCAACAGGAATTCCAATGGATATCTCCGATAATTCGCGCAATTTATATCCAATCTTCTCGGATAAGAGCGCCTGAAATTGATTTACAGAAACAAAATCTGCCTGTGCTGCACTAATATGTCCATCTTGGCCATATGTAAGGGAAATCATCTGATCGGAATCTATTTCTTCTAATGCTTCCGTAACACCGCTCAGTATTGCCTCCTGTGCCGCCCGAATTGCCTGATGTTCCGCGATACTGCGCGCAATCGGAACAGCACGTATTCGCCAGATATTCCAAGCAAGCACTATGATACCGATAGCAAAAAGTATTCTAAAGAGCCGTCCAATGCTGCCTTTCGTTCTTCTTCGCATTTTTCTCACCTTTCTGCCTGTATTTGCTGCATTCTATGCAAAAAATGAGAAAAATGCGACAGCCTCTGTCTTTTTGGACAGAGGCTGTATAGAACAAAATTCAATTAAAAGGAGATATCATTTGCGATATTGTAGAGATCAATTGGGAATTCCTTCTTCATTGCCAAAGCTTCCTGAATATCGTAATCCACAATTGCCCCTTTTTGTTGAGCGACAACACGGTTTCCGATACCCTGTCTGAGCAATTCAACAGCATGATATCCCATCCGGCTTGCTGTCACACGGTCCGTAACAGTCGGATTTCCTCCACGCTGTACATGACCCAGAACAGTTTCTCTCGACTCAATTCCGGTACGGGCATAGATTTCTTCTGCAATTCCCTTTACATTGCCGATACCTTCTGCGACCATGATAATAAAATGCTTTTTACCAAGCTTATGAGCAACTTGAATTTTTTCAACGATCTGATCCATATCCAGACCAATTTCAGGCACACAGATAAAGGTAGCACCGCAAGCAATTCCGGCATTCAAAGCGATATACCCAGCTCTGCGTCCCATAACCTCAACAACACTGCAGCGCTCATGAGACTGTGCGGTATCACGCAGCATATCCACCATTCTCATAGCTGTATTCATTGCGGTATCATAGCCAATCGTGTATTCGGTGCAGGCAATATCATTATCAATCGTGCCAGGAATACCCACACAGGGGACACCCACTGAAGACAGATCTCCCGCTCCGCGGAAAGAACCATCTCCACCGATAACAACCAAGCCATCCATGCCTACTTTTTGGCAGACTTCCTTCGCTTTCAGCACGCCGGCCATCTCTTTGAATTCTTTGCAGCGAGCCGTATACAACATGGTACCACCGCGCTGAATAATATCTGAAACACTGCGCATGTTCATCTCGACCATGTCGCCGTTGATCAAACCATTATAACCCCGCATTACACCGAGGACTTTCATATCATTTTTCAGAGCAGATCGCACCACACTACGAATTGCTGCATTCATGCCAGGTGCGTCACCGCCGCTGGTTAAAACACCAATTGTTTTGACGCTCATAGGTTAACCCTCCAGATTCATTTCCTCAAATCTCTATCTGTAAACGAATACACTATCCATTTTAGTGTTTTTTTCGATACTGTCAAGGGAATTTGAGAAGCTTTGGAAGATTTACCAACTTTTCTCATTAGATGGTCAACAATTTCGTAAAGCTATCCTGTAATTCTTTCTCTTTTGCACGAGCAGTTGTCTCGTCTTCACGCACAACAAAATAATAAATTTTAATTTTAGGTTCTGTTCCAGAAGGACGAATTACAGCCTTGCAACCATTTTCCAGCTCATACATCAAAACATCCGATTTCGGCAGTAAAATTTCTGTTTTTGTACCGGTAAGCATATCTGTATGAACACTTCCGAGATAATCCCCAAATCCCAGTACTCGATCAGGTCCGATTGCTTTAGCAGGATTCTCACGCAGATGCTGCATGATCTTCTTCATATCAGCCATTCCCTGCTCGCCTTCAAATGCGAAGCTCTGCTGGGTGCAGAGATAATAGCCATAGGTTTTATATAGATCGTTAAGGACTTCAACCAAATTTTTTCCCTGCTTGGAATAGAAGGCCGCCATTTCACAAATCAGCATGGAGGCTACAACAGCATCCTTATCGCGGACATAGGTTCCAGCCAGATAGCCGTAGCTCTCTTCAAAGCCGAAAATATAATTGCCTTCCTCGCCCTTCTCTTCCATTCGTCCGATCTGTTCACCGATGAATTTGAAACCGGTCAGAACGTTAATCAATTCAATTCCGTATTTCTTAGCGATAAACTCGCAAAGATCCGTTGTTACAATGGTTTTAACTGCCAATGGCTTCGCGGGCATGGTTCCCATTGCAATCCGCTGAGATGCAATATAATCCAGCAGAAGGGCACCAACTTCATTACCAGTGAGGAGTTTGTAATCACCATTCCATTTCACAGCGATTCCAACACGGTCACAGTCAGGGTCTGTTGCGAGCAAAAGGTCAGAACCAGTCTCTTCGCAATATTTCATTCCCAATTCCAATGCTTGCTTAATTTCGGGATTCGGGAACGGGCAGGTTGGGAAGTTACCGTCAGGCAGTTCCTGTTCTTTGACAACCGTTACCTTTTCAATTCCGATCCGTTTGAGGATTTCCCGCACGGGTTTGTTGCCGGTACCGTTCAAAGGAGTATAAACGACCTTAAAACCGCTTGTTTTTACGATTTCAGAATGGATAGATTGTTTCAGGACATTCTGAAAATAGCTCTCTACAACATCCGATCCAATGTAACAAATCATACCATTGGCCAGTCCCTCTTCGAAAGGAATGGTCTTTACACCATCAAATTCATTCACGGAAAGGATATTCGCAAGTACCGCATCTGCTGTTTCGTTGGTAATTTGGCAGCCATCCGGGCCGTATGCTTTATAGCCATTATATTTTGCCGGATTATGGCTGGCTGTAATCATAACGCCCATTGCGCATTTCAGTTCACGTACTGCAAAAGAAAGTGCGGGAGTCGGCATCAATTCCGGATAAATGTACGCCTTTACACCATTGGCTGCACAAACACGTGCAACTTCTTTAGCAAAAACATCCGATTTAATACGGCTATCATAGCTAATTGCAATAGAACCACCAGGATAATTCTGATTGATGTAATCAGCGACTCCCTGAGTTGCCTTACGGACTGTATAGATATTCATGCGATTGGTGCCTGCACCAATTACACCGCGCAAACCACCGGTTCCAAATTCCAAGTCCCGATAGAAACGGTCGTTAATTTCTTCTTCCTTTCCTTTCACCGCTTCCAGCTCAGCGGTCAAATCAGCATCCTCCAATTGATGGGAGGTCCATTCCAGATACTTTGCATTCATTGCAAAAATCCTCCATTCTCATACTTCTGCATAATGAACTAAAAAGAAAAATTTGTTACCTTATGTTTATTATAATATATCCAAATGGTATTGTCAAGTCATTCGATCTGAAATACAATTCTTCGACAGAATTCAAAGAAAAACACTCCGGAAATCCGGAGTGTTTAAAGCAGTATATTACCCAAGAATTGAGATCAGAACACCTGCTGCAACCGCGGAACCAATAACACCGGCAACGTTCGGGCCCATTGCATGCATGAGCAGGAAGTTGGTCGGATCGGTTTCTGCGCCGACTTTCTGGGAAACACGAGCAGCCATCGGAACTGCTGATACACCAGCGGAACCAATCAGTGGGTTTACCTTGCCGCCGGTAAAGATGTACATCAGCTTGCCGAACAGAACACCGCACGCGGTACCAAGGCAGAATGCTGCCAAACCAAGGATAACAATCTTAATGGTACTCCATGTCAGGAAAACGTCATACGTCGTTGTAGCACCAACCGTTACTCCAAGGAAGATGGTGATGATATTCATCAGTTCGTTCTGAGCAGTCTTAGAAAGACGTTCTACAACACCGGACTCACGCATGAGGTTACCGAGCATCAACATACCAACCAGAGATGCTGCAGAGGGAACCAGGAAGGATACCAACAAAGTTACGATAATCGGGAACACAACTTTTTCGGTACGAGATACCGGACGCAGCTGTTCCATAACAACCGCACGTTCTTTCTTGGTAGTCAGTGCTTTCATAATGGGAGGCTGAATCAACGGAACCAGCGCCATGTAGGAATACGCTGCCACTGCGATGGAACCGATCATTTTCTGCTGTTCAACTGAACCGCTACCCAGCAGCTTACCTGCTGTATAAATTGCAGTCGGGCCGTCTGCACCGCCAATGATGGCAATAGAGCCTGCTTCCTGCGGGTTAAAGCCGAGCAAAATTGCACCGATAAAGGTGATAAAAATACCGCCCTGTGCAGCAGCACCCAGCAAAAAGCTCTTGGGGTTTGCGATCAGCGGACCGAAGTCGGTCATCGTTCCGATACCTAAGAAAATCAATGGCGGATAAATTCCCATTTTTACACCTTGATACAGGTAATAGAGTAATCCGCCTTCTTCATAGGAACCGAGGCCAGCCAACGGGATATTTGCAAGCAGCATACCGAATGCAATCGGAAGAAGGAGCAACGGCTCGAACTGCCGGACGATTGCCAAATAAAGCAGCACGCAGGCAACGCCGATCATGACAAGCTGGCGCCAGTCAAAATTCATGAAACCGGAACCAAACCACATGTCGGTGACACTGGTGGTAAAGATATCAAGCATTGTTTCAAGTCCTTTCTGTCAATGGTATCGTTACATTAAAAGGGACGGGTATTCTCCTCTACGCCGGCTTTGCCCCATGCGCGGCGGTTTTTCCGAACGCGCTTGATGCTTCTGACAACGTAGGACTTTCCATCGCCTTCCTCTGCGAGGACCGCAGAAATCGCAGCTGTAATTGCAGCAACTACTTCATCGCTCAAACCATCTGTTGCAACCTCGACAACCTTAGGCGCAGGTGCCTTGGGAGCAGCTGGTGCTTTGGGGGCAGGCTCTGTTTTTGCAGGTTTTTCCTTACCGTTCATACTGTCCATAATTTTGCCGAAGGCCCAGAAGATAAATACTAGGATTATCAGCGCCAAAAATACAACAGCAAGTCCGGTCAGAACGGTACCCATGGTTTCAGGCATGCCAAAATTCTCCATATCCATGTGATCTGATCTCCTTTTTATTGGATTTTCTATGTAAACCCCCATCCGGGGAAGGGAAAAAAGGTGAGCAGACGCCATTCGGCGCCAAAAATCCGATCAGCTTATATCCGAGCACAAAGGTTTGTTTCCCATGCAGGAATATACGGCTGCCGACGAAGATAAATTCGATAATTTGGATTGATTTGATGAAGAGACAGCGGCAATCGAAACAAATCCTCATTACGATGATAGGCCGCAATAAGCAATTTCGGCGCATCACGACGCAAAACACCTTCAGCGCCATACAGCGTTTCCAACTCCGCGCCTTCCACATCCATTTTAATAAAAGTTACCGGGATTTCTCCAGCAAGGCTGTCCACTGATCGCGCGGGAACTACTGTTTTTCCTTCTTCTCCCAGAAAAGAATTTCTCCCTGCCAGGTTATGGAAGGAAAGAAAGCCATCCTCTTTCCAGCTAGCTGCCTGAACCAGCCGAATTGATGGATCAGGATTCTCCTTTACATAGTTCTCCAGTTTGCGGAAATTCTTGGTATCCGGTTCTAAAACAGTTATAGAAGAAAAATTCTCCTCTGTATAGTTCCGGAATTCTCGGATCGTATCACCATCATATCCGCCAAGATCGTAGTAGTTCTCTTCTCTGCCGACCTGCAGAAGCTGATACATTTCCTCCCGCGGTGTTTCCACCGCCTTCAGCCAAGAAGGTTTGCCGCTCAATTTAAAATTGACGACCGCTTCAAAAACAGCACGGGATTGTGAATCCGCCATCAAGTCATAAGCCGCCTGAAGTTCCCCTTCATACCGATCGACAAACGCACTGTCAAACAATCCTTCTCCAAAGACCGGGACATCCGGTGCAAGTAAAGTATGCCGCTCTGCAACGCGTTCAATTTGCGCGAGCAGATCCTCCCGGAAAGCAGCAAAGCAAAGCAGGATTACAAAATCTCCGTATTCTGCTTCCATTTCGGAAAGACTTTTCAACGGAAATCCAGCAAAATCACGTCTCCGCAAATGGTCGTCGCTTACAAAAATTCCCTGTACCGGAATTCCATTCTGGCGGCAAGCAGCTAGGATTTTCAGAGCACCGTCCCCCATGCCATACATCAAAATTGGACGTTTTTCCTCCCGCAATGTCTCCCATATGGAACACTCCTGTATGAAACTAAGCAAGCAAACTCCCCCATCTTAAGGATACTAACATTATAACCTATTTGCCATCATTTGTCTATACCTTAACAATCATTTTTTCACGGAATTTTCATGATTTTTCTTTATACAAATTCGCACTCACCGAAAGGCGACATTCTCCTTTCCCAACAAGTCCGATAGTGCTGCAATCAGAGCTTCCTCTCCATTTACGGCAGGGCGTCCAGGAGGATAATGATACTTTTTTTCTTCCGAAAAATAGAGCTGAACCGTTACCTTACCAGGATTGGCAGCAAGTAATTCCATAACAGCTGGAATTCGTCGATCATTTGCCGAATTCAAGCGAAGAAATAAAGTTCCTGTAGGTTGCATCTCACGAAATACAGACAATTCAACAAGACGGTCTGCCAAAATTTTGGGAGGCTCATCCTCCCGCACGGAGATCCGTCCCTCCACAACAAACGGTTCTTCCTTTTGCAAAATGGGTTGATACTCCCGATACACTGTTGGAAAAAGTACAACCTCCACCGAGCCAGTCCGATCCTGTAGCGACAGGAAACACATCATCTGGCCGGATTTCGTATTCATTGTTTTTTTCCCCACTGCCATTCCCAGCAGACGGACAGCCTGTCGATCTCGATATCGGCTTTCTTCAGCTGTAATAGCTGCCGCCTCATCCATTTGGTAACGTTTGGCAAGCAGGCGGTACTCATCCAGCGGATGTCCCGTCAGATAAAAACCAAGTGCCTCATATTCCTGCCGAAGCTTCTCTCCGATTGGAAACTCACCGGTATCTGCAATCGAGAGTTCGGGTTCTGCAATCTCCGCCGCAGAAAATAGATTCATCTGTCCGCCTGCATGGGCACGGGCATATCCGGCTGCGGAATCCATTGCCGCTTCATGCACCGTAAGAAGATCCTTCCGGCTGTGCCCAAAGCAATCAAAAGCACCGCAGCGGATGAGGTTTCGCAGTGCCTGCTTGTTTAGTTCTTTTCCGGACAGGCGCTTACAGAAATCCAAAAGTCCGGTAAAAGGTCCGTTCTCCTTACGTTCCGATACGATTTTATCAATTACGGACCGCCCAAGTCCCTTGACTGCCAACAGACCAAATCGGATACTCTCCCCTTCCACCCGGAAAGATCCAGTACTACGGTTAATATGGGGGGGCAGAATTTCAATGCCAATCTCTCGGCATTCCGCAATATATTCGGTGAGTTTTCCAGTCCAATCCAGCACAGATGTCAACAACGCTGCCATGTACTGGCGTGGATAATGACATTTCAGAAAGGCGGTCTGATAGCTGACGACAGAATAAGCAGCGGCATGGGATTTATTGAATGCATATTCCGCAAATGCCGCCATTTCATCAAAGATATGATTGGCAACATCCTCGGGCACACCATTGGCGACAGCGCCAACGCATTCTATTGAGCCATCCTCCCGTTTTTTTCCATGAATAAAATTCTCTCGTTCTGCCTGCATGACATCCACTTTTTTCTTACCCATAGCACGTCGTACCAGATCGGCTCGGCCGTAGGAGTATCCTGCCAGAGAACGGCAAACCTGCATCACCTGTTCCTGATAGAGCAGTACGCCGCAGGTTACCCGGAGAATTGGTTCGAGAAGCGGGGTCTCATAGCGGATTTTTTCCGGATGGAACCGATTCCGGATATAGGTATCGATCGAAGAACTGGGGCCTGGCCGATAAAGAGAGGTGGCAGCCGTCAGATCCTCAATAGAGTTCGGCTTCATAGAAACCAACATCCGCCGCATTCCCGCCGATTCAAACTGGAAAACTCCTTCCGTTTCCCCGCGGGAAAACATGTCAAAAACTGCAGGATCTTCCAGCGAAATTTTCTCAATAGAAAACTCCGGTTCTGTTTTCCGGATCGCATGAACAGTATGGTCGATAACGGACAGGTTGCGCAGACCGAGAAAATCCATCTTAAGCAGACCCAATTCCTCGAGCGTTGTCATCGGGAACTGTGTCACAATGGATTCATCACTTTTTGCAAGCGGCACATACTCGTCCACCGGCTTTGCGGTAATCACCACACCGGCTGCATGGGTAGAGGCATGTCGTGGCATCCCCTCCAGTCGTCTCGCCATATCCAGCAACTCCTGAACCTGCGGATCCGTCTCATAGAGGGTTTTCAGCGACTTTTCTTCCGAAAGTGCCCGATCTAACGTGATTTTCAACCGATTGGGGATCAACTTTGCTACCCGGTCGACTGCCTGATAGCTCATCCCCAATGCGCGGCCGACATCTCGCACCGCCGCTTTGGCGGCCATCGTTCCGAACGTGGTGATCTGCGCCACGTGATCCGATCCATATCGCCGCACCACGTAATCAATAACTTCTCCTCGTCGTTCATCGCTGAAATCAACGTCAAAATCCGGCATGCTAATGCGTTCCGGATTCAGAAAGCGCTCGAAAATCAGCTGATATTTCATGGGATCTACGCCAGTTATACCCATACAATAGGCCAGAATACTGCCCGCACCAGATCCGCGCCCCGGTCCCACCGGAATCCCCTTGCTTTTGGCATATCGGATAAAATCGTACACAATCAGGTAGTAATCAACATACCCCATCTTTTTGACCACGCTCATTTCGTAGTCAAATCGTTCCTGCAATTCGGGCGTCACAACACCGTATCGCTTCTTCAGGCCGCGCGTACAGAGGTCGGTGAAATACTCCTCCGAAGGCCGTCCGTCCGGAGTTTCAAAATGCGGCAGTTGTGTCTTCCCGAAGGTAAAATCTACCTGACAGCGCGCCGCAATTTCTGCTGTATGATCCAGTGCATCTTCAAATCCCGGCAGAGCTTCCGCCATTTCTTCCCGGCTTTTCAGATAGAACTCCTCGGTCGGAAATTCCATATCATTCTGCTCGCCAACCGTATGGTTGGTCTGAATGCAGACCAAGACATTCTGCATCCGAGCATCCTCTTTTTTCAAGTAATGGCAGTCATTTGTGGCCACGAGAGGAATCCCCGTCTCTTCCGAAAGCCTCCGAAAAAGCGGCAGAATCCGCTGCTGTTCCGCAATTCCGTGATTCTGTACCTCGATGAAATAGTTCCCAGATCCAAATATCTGCTGATAGCGCAAAGCAGTCTCCTTTGCGCCGGAAAAATCCCCACTGGACAGCTTCCGCGGAATTTCTCCTGCCAGACAGGCGGACAAGGCTATCAGCCCCTCGTGATATCGTTCCAAAAGTTCAAAATCCACGCGAGGTTTGCTGTAAAATCCTTCAATATAACCAGCGGAAACCAGTTTGATAAGGTTTTGATATCCTTGCTGATTTTCACAGAGAAGAACGAGATGATATGGCTTATTATCGACCTGAAACACCTTGTCGAAGCGCGTTCGGGGCACTACATAAACCTCACATCCGATGATGGGTTTTATCCCCTCTTTTTTGCAGGCTTTGTAAAAATCCACAACGCCGTACATACAGCCGTGATCGGTAATTGCTACTGCTTGCTGATCGGCTTCCTTCACTCGCTTGGGAAGTTCTGAAATCCGGCAGGCACCATCCAGCAGGCTGTATTCCGTATGCAGATGAAGATGGACAAACGATTTCATAACTTCCCTCCTAATCTATTATTCCTGTTTTTTCTGCCGGCGCAGAATACCAGTCACCAGAATTCCCACCAGTGGGAAAATCGCCGCCAACAGCAGTCCGGCTTTCATCCCGATTTGATCGGCAGTCAATCCCATAGAAGCCGCCCAACTTAAAATGGACTCATTCTGCATCACCGCATCGGTGACAACCCCTACCATCTGCGGGCCGACCGAGGCACCCAGATCTCCACCTGCCGCCATAAGCGCAAAAATCGCCACACCGGCCGCAGGAAATTGATCCGCCGCCACAAGCAGGCTTCCGGGCCAGAGCATGGAGACACAAAATCCGGTCAGCGCACAGGCAGCCAGTCCGATAACTGGAATGTTGGAAAAAGCTGCAGCCAAATAACAGATTGCCGCTCCGATTGTGCCCGCAAACAGAACCCACTGAATATTCCGGCCATATTTGGCATACAAAGAGCGTCCCAAACCCAGCATTACCGCAAACATGGCGACACCGAAAATATCACCTGCAATCTTTGGAATTCCCAATGCCTTCTCCAGATAGCTGGAACTCCACTGGGACATCGTGCATTCACTGGCACCACCCAGAAAAATACAGAGAAAACAGAGGAAAAAGGCGGGCTTGCGGATCAAGCTGACAACATTCCCGCTTTTTTCGGGAGTCTGCATTTCTGGCAGCGGCTGATTATGATACAGCACAGCGCCGACAGCCGGAACCAACATCCAAAGAAATGCCAGCCATTGCCAATTTTGCCCACCAAAAATACGGAGAAAGATCGTACTGATCAGAACCACCCCGACTACGCCCCAAGCGTAAATCGAGTGCAGTTTACTCATTTCTCCTTCCGGATTTTCGGCCGGAATTGCTGCGATTACCGGACTGATAAGCACCTCTGCCAGACCGCCGGACGATGCAAAAATAACCGTTCCGACAGCAAGCCCCAGATACGCCGTCTGTGGAAACAAAATCGGATACAGAGCATAAATGAATAATCCTATCACTGTAACAACCGGTATCGCACGGACTGTTTTTTCAATATTAAATTTGTGGGAATAAAAAGAAAAAATCAGATCGATTCCGAGCTGAGTACAAAAATTAATCAAAACCAATGTTCCCAGCAACGCATAAGAAATCCCATAGATTTCTCGGAATGTCACAAACAGCAGCGGCTGCAGAGTTCCAATTACTGCCATAGACAGGTTCGTGGAATAGCAGGCATATTTCAAACGTCGATAATCCGGTTTCATCGTCCTTCCCCCATTTATTTCGAAGAAACGACAAATCCAGTTCCAGTTACCTCTGCTACCGGATTCCCCAATTCATCCCGAATCGACACCGTATAATAACCGGTACTTCTTCCCTGTTTTACTCTTTTTGCTTCCGCAATTAATTGGGTTCCCTTTGCCGTTCCCAAATAGGAAATCTGACTATTTAATGTTACTACACCTGTTCCGGCACAATTGGAAGCGACTGCAAAGGCAAAATCTGCCAACGTAAAAATAGCGCCTCCCATCACTGCACCACGTGCATTGCGATGAATAGGTTTTAATTCCATACTGCAGCGGGCATATCCATCCTCAGCCGCTTCGATTACAGCCCCTGCCGCTTCTGTTGCAAAGCGGTCATCTGCAAAATATTCACGAATTTGATCCAACTCTTTCATTTTTTATCTTCCTTTCCCTGATGATTCGCACGCAAATCGGCTGCCACCTGCTGAATCCGCTTCAGCCGATGGTTCACACCGGATCTGCTTAGTGGAGGATCCAGCATTTCGGCTAGTTCTCGCAGGGAACATTCTGGATTCTCCAGCCGTAACTCTGCAAGCTTCCGCAAATCCTCATCCAAATACGACAACCCGCACTGCGATTGGATGTAAGCAATATCCGCCACTTGTTCTCGTGAAGCTCCCACTGTTTTATCTAGGTTTGCTGTCTCACAGTTTGTGGTACGATTAACTTTATTGCGCATATCTTTAACAATTTTGATGTCCATTAATTGAAGGGTTGCCTTTGTTGCCCCAATGTATGTAAGAAAATCTTCGATCTGCTCGCTCTCCTTCATATATAGGATAAAATTTCCCTTCCTTCTGGAAATCTTCCACTGCATCCCCACATTTTGCCCCAGAAGATATACTTCTTCGGCCATATATGCGCTGGGGGCTGCTAATTCCAAATGATATTCTCGTTCCGGATTGGTAACAGATCCGTACAACAGAAAAATACCGCGAAAAAAGGCGGCCGGACAGCAGTTGTTTTCTAGAAGAAGCGGATTCAAGCTTGGCATTCCCAGCCCAAATTTACGGAAAAGCAGATCCCGTTCGCAGGCATCTTCCACAACAACGCTGTATCGTCCCGCATCTCCGGCTTTTTTATGAAAATCCGTTCGAATAGTGACAACCATCCCAGCAAGTCCAGCCGCAAGCTGGGCAAAATATTCGGCAATCTGTTTATTTTCTGTCGCAAAAATCTGCCCTTCGGCTGCAAAACTGCGGCTGAAGAGCAGCATCCCATACAATTCGGCCAAACCGCAACATTCCCGCCGTATCTCCAGGCGGCAAAGTTCCTGTTTTACCTGCTGGCTGAAAGTCATCGATATCAGCCCTTTCTATTTGGAAATATCCCGGTGCAGAACCCGAACATTGTGGTTCTGATCCGATAAGTATTGATACAGTAATTCTGCAAAGGTGACACTGCGATGTTTCCCACCTGTACAGCCAACACCGATCATCAGCTGACTCTTTCCCTCCTTCTGATAAAGAGGAATTAAAAAGGAAATCAAGTCCTTCAGTTTGTCCAGCAATTCCCCAGACTCTGAGCAATTCATGACATAATCGCGCACTTCCTGATCGAGGCCGGTTTTCGGTTTCAGCTCATCAATGTAAAAAGGATTGGGGAGGCAACGCACATCAAATACCAGATCAACCTCTGCGGGAACCCCATATTTAAAGCCAAAGGACATGACATTAATCAGCATGCTGTTGCGGATGTTGTCCAAGAAAATGTTATTCATCCGCTGCTTCAATTCATTCGCTGAAAGATGGGTAGTATCGATGATATAATCTGCTCGTTCACGAGCTGGACGCAGCAAGACCCGTTCATTTCGGATTGCCTCGCCGATCCCCCCCTTCACTAGCCCCAATAGCGGATGACGACGGCGGGTTTCCTTATAGCGTCGGATTAATTCCGAATCTTCCGCATCCAAAAAGAGAAGCTTGTATTCGAGGCCTTTATCTTTCATTTCGTCCAGTTCCTCAAAAAGCCCATAAAACAAGTCTCCGCCCCGCATATCCGTTACAATAGCAATACGGCTAATCTGGCTGTTGCCTGCCAGACAGATTTCCGCCACTTTCGATATCAGCTGCGGCGGCATATTATCGACACAATAAAAACCGATATCTTCCAGAGCGTCAATTGCCCGCGACTTACCTGAACCCGACATTCCCGTTACAATCAAAAAATCCATGTCCGCTTCCCTCTTCTGTCAAATCAGCGGAGAAGTTCCACTTCCCGCTCCAGTTCAAATCCTGTTTTATCCCGGACAACCTGTTGCACCTTTTCGATGAGCTGCAGGATATCCTGGCATGTCGCATTCTCATAATTGATGATGAATCCGCTGTGTTTTTCACTCACCTTTGCACCGCCAACACGCGTCCCCTTTAGTCCGCACTGCTCAATCAACGCTGCTGCATATGCACCTTCAGGGCGCTTAAAGGTACTGCCTGCACTCGGATACTCGAGTGGCTGTTTTTCCCTACGGCGGTTTAACAATTCCTCCATCCGGCTCTGGATTTCCGCAGGATCACCCGGTTTTAATTCAAATGCCACCCGGGTAATGCAGCATCTGCTGCCGCTGTAAATACTGTGACGATAACGGTAATCTAATTCTTTTCCCTCATAACGTCCTATATTTCCCGCTTCATCCACATGTTCACACCAGAGCACCACATCGGAAAACTCTCCTCCGTAAGCGCCGGCATTCATATAGGCACCACCGCCCACGCTTCCGGGAATCCCCCACGCAAATTCCAACCCGCTCAGTCCATTCTGGAGTGCAGCCTGACAAGCCTGTGCCATTGTAGCGCCTGCCTCACAGATCAAAATATTTTTCTCCACCTTGATATTGGAAAAATTTTTTCCCAAATGAATGGCAACCGCTTCAATTTCTTCATCTGATGCAAGCAGATTGGATCCCTTCCCGACAAAAATCAAACGAATCTTTCCCCGAAACTCCCGGACTGCTGCCGCAATTTGTTCTGCACAATTCGGAAAGAGCATTACTGTAACCGGTCCACCCACCCGAAAAGTGGTATAGTCCCGCAGCGGGACATTTTTCTCCCAATGACAGCCGATTCGCTCACAAGCTGCCTGCAGTTCATTCATCTCGTACATAAATCCTCCAAAAATCGGAAATCTGCCGCCCAAAACTGCCCGGTATTTCCCGACAGTCTTGGGCGGCAGGGCGGATTTTCCGCCCCTCCAAAGATTATTTACCGTAAATCTGCCACAGGAATGCCGCACCGATTGTGCCTGCATCGTTACCCAGTGCACAGGTTTTCAGAGTCGTAGCTTTCACGCCACTGATTCCGTATGTTTCTTTTGACAGAATCTCACGCAGAGGTGCCAGCAAAGTCTCTCCTTCTTTACAGATACCGCCACCAATCAACAGGATCTCGGGCTGGAAAATATTGACGTAGTTTGCCAGACCGCATCCAAGATAGTCGATATATTCCTTCACAACTGCGGTTCCGACTTCATCTCCCAGACGCATGGCATCAAAGGCTGTTTTTCCATTCACATCATCCAGAGTTTTGGCAACCTCCCACAGTTTGGAGTCCGGATGGGCTTCCATAGCCTCTTTTGTCATCTTAATCAGGCCAGTTGCAGAAGAATATGCCTCAATACAGCCTTTTCTACCGCAGGTGCACTGACGACCATCCCGTACAATAACCATATGCCCCAGCTCACCGCCGAAGTGATTGAAGCCAGAATAAATTTTACCATCAATGATAATGCCACCGCCGACACCGGTTCCCAATGTCACGACAATCGCATCACTGTAACCTTTTGCCGCACCCGCAAGAACTTCACCGTAGGCTGCAACATTGGCATCATTTTCGAGATAAATCTTCTTTCCGGTACGTGCTTCGAGATACGCGCGCATAGGAGTATTTAAAAAGTTCAGATTATTCGCATAAATAATCATACCGGTTTCCGGATCCACAGAGCCAGGAGCACCGATCCCGATACTATCTACATCTGCCATGGTCAGACCGGCTTCTGCCAACGCTTTGTTTGCACATTCCGCCATCCGATCCGCAACTTTTTCGGGATCGCCTACGGTGTCAGCAGAATCCACCATTGCCTTTGCTACAATCTGATAATTTTCGTCTACGACTCCGGCTTTGACAAATGTGCCGCCCAAATCGATACCAATGTTGTACTTCATCTTTTTGTCCTCACAATCATGATATTTTTATTTTGCCCGGAAAATACCTGCTTTTCCGGAAAAGCAGCTAAAAATCAATATCGTTTACGATGTCACGCGACGAATCGGTCGGCATACCTAACTTTTGCATCAATTCCTTTGCTGCATTGTATCCCATCTTTTTCTGACGGTTATTCATCGCTGCAACTTCCAAAATAATGGCCAAATTTCGGCCTGGTTTGACCGGGATGGTCAATGCAGGAACACGATTTCCTAAAATTGTCGTGTATTCATTGTCAATTCCCATCCGATCGTAAACTTTATTGGAATCCCAATGTTCCAAATTGACGACCATGTCAATTTTCTCCGTCATTTTGACTGCACCCATACCAAACAAACGGCGTGCGTTAATAATTCCTATGCCGCGCAGTTCCACAAAATGTCGGATATTTTCCGGAGAAGAGCCGACCAGACTCTTATTGGAAACCCGACGGATCTCTACCGCGTCATCTGCGATCAGACGATGTCCGCGTTTTACCAATTCGATAGCGGTTTCACTCTTACCGACGCCGCTGTCACCCACAATCAGCATTCCTTCGCCGTACACCTCAACCAAAACACCATGACGGGTAATACGGGGAGCTAGTTCCACACTCAAATAGGCAATCAATGCTGCCATAAAGCTGGAAGTTGCTTCCTGTGTCCGAAGAAGAGGACGCTGATGAGCGCGGGCAGCTTCAATCAATTCCGGAAAAACTTCCAAGCCGCGCGTCACAATAATCGCGGGTACTTTCAGTGCACACATTTTGTCCATACGTTCAGTCAGGACCTCTTTATCCAGATCACTTAAGAAAGCGGTCTCCATCCGTCCAAGAATCTGTATCCGGTCGGGATCAAAATATTCATAAAATCCGGTAATAAACAAACCGGGACGGTTGACATCACCCGATGCAATTTCAATCGACTGAGGATCTTCCGGAAGATAAATTCCTTCCAAGGAAAACTCTTTAATCAGCCGTTCCAAAGTAACTGTAAACTGGGATGGCATCATACATTCCTCCTGATCAGGCAGATTTTTTATAAAACTCCGCATCTGCCGATACTTTCTTTTATTATAACCAGAATTCCGTCCTTTGACAAGAGGATTCCGCGAAAATCAAAGATTTTCATTTCCAAAGTTTCCGCATACGCATCGCCATATCTGCACGGCGTTGGGCGGTTGCTTCCGTATCCACTTTCCAACCAGAGGCAGATTCGTACAATATATCTCCTTCCCGACAGTCAGTCGGCAAATCTTTGCGCAAAAGCTGGACAAATCCACCGTCATCTTGCTCACAAATCGCATATTCCTCTTCGAAACGATCAATTATCATTTTAGAATTCCTCATTTCTCAGTCGAGACTGCCCAATTCTTTCCATCCGTTTCAATTAGAATATTCCCGTCAAGATCGGTTCGGAAAATACTGCATCCGGCTTCTTCTACCCGTTGAATGGTTTCAGCATGAGGATGATTATAAGAATTCCCCTCGCCTACTTCAATAACGCATGCAGAAGGACTGACCGTCTTAAGAAAAGCCGATCCAGTCGAAGTACTGCTGCCGTGATGCCCCAATTTAAGGATATCTGCCGATAAATCTGCACCGCAATCCAACAGATCCTGTTCTGCCTCCTGTTCCATATCACCGGTCAGAAGGAACGAAATTTCCCCATAAGTAAACTGACAAACCACCGAGTAATTATTCAAATCTTCATAAGTTCCTGTCGGCCCGAGAATCTCCAGCTTTCCTTCGCCAAATTCATAACAGTTTCCTGGCACTGCAGGCGTCACAGACAGATTCTGCTGACCAATCGCATACAACAAATCTTCAAACGTGCGGGTAGTTGGAATCAAGGATTCGGGCAGCTGCGGGAGAATAATCTGCTCAACCGGATGCTTTGAAAGCACAAGATCCAATCCTCCAATATGATCCGAATGAGGATGCGTGCCAATTACCAAATCCAAATTTTCGATACCCAGCTGGTCAAGATAGGCATTCACGGTTTCTCCCTGATTATTTTCGCCCGCATCGATCAAAATATCCGCCCCGTCACACCGAATCAGGATACTGTCTCCTTGTCCTACATCAATAAAATGCACCTGGGCAGTCGATCCGGTCAAATCGCCGGTAGAAACTGCTTCCTTATTCGGCTGCCCACTAGGAGAAATCAGCAGATTCCAAAGCGAAGAAAATGCCGCCCGAGTCTCCTCCAAATCCGGCAAATAATGAAACATTTCACTGCCAAGTGACAGCCGAACAATCAGAAAGGCACTCACCAATACAGCCGCCGCAAGAATCAACGGCCAATTCAGAGGCTTTCTTTTTCCCTTGCGGGGATAACTTCTGCGTTTTGCCAAGAGTCTGCCTCCTTTGAAAAGTCCTACTTCTTTTTCGGATGACGATTTCGAATGGCAGGTTTCCGACGCACTTCAGAATGCCCAAGCTTGCTGTTTATCCTGCCGGCAGACTGCATTTTTTCTCCGACGGGTCCTGCAACAAGACAATTCGGTCCATTTCCGATTAAATCAGTTCTGCCTGCTTTCCGCAAAGCTTTCAAAGTCAGATCCCGATTTTTCGGCATGAAATACTGCAAAAGAGCACGCTGCATCGCCTTTTCTTCCGAGGTTCGCGGTACAAAAACGGGTTTCATTGTATAGGGATCCATTCCCGTATAGAACATACAGGTTGAAACGGTGCCTGGTGTGGGATAAAAGTCCTGCACCTGTTCCGGATGAATGTGATTTTCCTTTAAAAACAGCGCCAGTTCTACTGCATCCTGCAAGGTACTTCCCGGGTGCGAGGACATCAGATACGGGACAAGATACTGTTTTTTGCCGATCTGGCGGGTAATACGATAAAACTTTTCCGCAAACGCACGGTATACCTCAATATGCGGTTTCCCCATTGCGTCCAAAACAGCTGCTGCACAATGTTCCGGTGCAACCTTCAGCTGTCCGGATACATGATATTCTACCAATTCCCGGAAAAAAGTATCATCCGGATCCTGCATCATATAGTCATAACGGATTCCAGATCGGATAAATACCCGCTTAATGCCGGGAATCGCACGAATTTTGCGAAGCATTTCAAGATATTCCACATGATCAGCTTCCAATGCCGGACATGGCGTTGGTGCCAAACATTTTTTCCCCTTACAAAGCCCCTGTGTCAGCTGCTTTTTACAGGATGGATGCCGGAAATTCGCAGTCGGTCCGCCCACATCATGGATATATCCTTTAAAATTCGGCAGTGTTGTCAGCAGTTTTGCTTCAGCCAGCACCGATTCCTCGCTGCGAACTGCAATTTTACGTCCCTGATGGAAGGCAATCGAACAAAAATTGCAGTTTCCAAAACAGCCGCGATTATGCGCAATGGAAAACTCCACTTCCTCGATTCCGGGAACGCCACCAGCCGCATCATACATCGGATGCCAGGTCCGCATATACGGCAGCGCATATACACGGTCCAATTCTTCGGTTGTCAGAACCCGCATTGGGGGATTCTGCACCAGCATTTGATTCCCATGTCGCTGGAGAATAATCTTGCCATAAACTTCATCCTGCTGATCCATCTGAATTTTGGTTGCTTTACAGTAAGCGATCTTATCGTTCGATACCTGTGTAAAATCCGGGCATTGCGCCCCTCCATAAGGAGTATCCGCCGGTGCACACAGATAACAGGTTCCCCGGATATCCCGTAAGGCATGCACATCCTCTCCCGCTGCCAGACGGCGAACAATTTCGATTGTCTGCAGCTCTCCCATTCCAAAACTCAGCAAATCTGCACCCGAATCCACCAAAATGGACGGACGAACCGCATCATCCCAGTAATCATAATGTGCAAATCTCCGCAGAGATGCCTCCAGCCCTCCAATGATAATGGGTACATCCCCGTAAATCTGGCGGATTTTCTGACAGTAAACGATCACCGCCCGATCGGGACGTTTTCCCATCACGCCGCCGGGGGTATAGGCATCCTCGGAACGATGCTTTTTTGCAACGGTGTAATGTGCCACCATCGAGTCAATATTGCCCGAATTAACGAAAAAACCATACTTCGGACGACCAAGTTTCCGAAAATCCCGCTCGGTATGCCAATCCGGCTGTGAAATAACACCGATGCTGTAACCTTCTGCCTCAATCACCCGCGAAATAATCGCTGTTCCAAAGCTCGGATGGTCCACATAGGCATCTCCTGTCACAATAATAAAATCCAACTGCTCTATCCCGCGCGATTCCATATCTTCCCGCGAAACCGGCAAAAACTGCTTCATACGCCACCTCAATCTATTTCAATTTTTGACAATAACCCGTTTTCAAATCTGCTGAATAACCAGCCTGCTGATAAAATTGATGGGTTGATTCTTTTTTTGACCCAGTCATCAGCATAATTTTGTAGCAATTTTCATTTTGTGCGATTTCACGCGCCGCAGATAAGACACTACTGCCTAACCCTTTTTCGCGAAAATCAGGATGCGTTACAACATTTTCGACCAATGCATAGGGTCTCAACTCATGCGTTAAATTTGGAATGATCAAAAGTGTACAACTGGAAACCAGACGTTCCCCTACCCAAACACCAAGAATATGATATCCAGAAAATTGACGTATTTGTTTCCAGGTTCGATCGATTTCATCTACATCCTGCGGAACAGGATTTTCCCCTAAATACTTATATAATTCCAACAATTGCGGCAGATCATTTCTGTTGATTTCCCGAATAATCGGAGAGTACATTTTATATCTCACCTCAATGCAGCTGCTTCATATTTTTTCTTCCTATCAAAGACAGCATACCATATTTCGCCCATGTTCGTCAACCATTCGTTCGATTCAAACATGAAGAAAAACCGCCACTTCTTAACGAAATGACGGTTTCTGTTCATCTTTTTGAATAGCCCAGAAATTTGCCGAGATAGCACATCTGTCGCGCCGTTCCAGTGCTTAAAACATCGAACCCACACCGCGGCAAATTTCCTCTAGGTGTAACCTGGTTACATCGTCTCATGGAAGGTACGGGAAATCACTTCACGCTGCTGTTCCCGGGAAAGCTTACAGAAATTAACCGCATATCCGGAAACCCGAATGGTCAGATTCGGATACTTTTCCGGCTCATTGTAGGCATCAATCAGCTGCTGGCGATTCATAACATTGACATTAAGATGGTGCGCCATCTGACGGAAATAACCATCCAGCACCAGCACAAGATTTCCGACCCGATCCTCTGTCGAATGTCCCAGCGCATCCGGTGTAATGGAGAATGTATTCGAGATACCATCCCGACATTTATCGTACGGCATTTTTGCAACAGAGTTCAGAGAAGCCAATGCGCCTTTCTGTTCCCGATTGTGCATAGGATTCGCACCCGGTGCAAAAGGTTCGCCTTTTTTGCGCCCGTCCGGAGTAGATCCTGTCTTTTTGCCATACACCACATTAGATGTAATGGTCAGAACCGAAAGAGTATGTTCCGCATTCCGGTAGGTCGGATTCTTTTTTAATTCTGCCGACACCTTCTCCAGCATTTCCTTGGCAATGCTGTCCACCCGATCATCATCGTTGCCGTATTTGGGGAAATCGCCGGTCGTCTCAAAATCACAGATATAACCGTCTTCGTCTCGGATAGTTTTCACTTTCGCGTATTTGATCGCGCTCAGCGAATCTGCAATGACCGACAGGCCTGCCACGCCAAATGCCATAAAACGATGCACATCGGTATCATGCAGCGCCAGCTGGATTTTTTCATAGGCATATTTATCATGCATATAATGAATCACATTCATTGTATTCACATAGAGTTTGCAGAGCCATGCCCGATACGTCTCAAGCCGTTTCATGACCTTGTCATAGTCCAGATATTCGTCCGGATAAACTTCCATCTGCGGACCCAGCTCGGTGCCGGAAAGCTGATCGTGACCGCCATTCAGCGCCAAAAGCAGTAATTTCGGAAGATTGCAGCGTGCGCCGAAGAACTGCATCTGCTTGCCGATCTTCATCGCCGACACGCAGCAGGCAATGCCGTAATCATCGCCATAAACGGGGCGCATCAAATCATCATTCTCATACTGAATGGAGTCCGTATCAATGGAAAGCTTCGCGCAAAATTCCTTGAACGGCTTCGGCAGCTTTTCCGACCAGAGAATTGTCAGATTGGGTTCGGGAGCAGGCCCCAGATTATAAAGAGTGTTCAAAACACGGTAAGAATTTTTGGTAACCATCGGACGGCCGTCTTCCCCAACGCCGCCGACACTTTCTGTAATCCACATGGGATCGCCGCCGAACAGCTCGTTGTATTCCGGCGTCCGGAGATGCCGCGCCATACGCAGCTTGATGACAAACTGATCCATCAGTTCCTGCGCGCCTTCTTCGGTGAGAACGCCCCGTTCCAGATCCCGCTGGAAATAGATATCGAGGAAAGTGCTGGTGCGTCCGAGCGACATAGCCGCGCCGTTCTGTTCCTTGTTGGCTGCCAAATATCCGAAATAAAGCCACTGCACTGCCTCGCGGGCGTTAGAAGCCGGTTTGGAAATATCACAGCCGTACATTGCCGCCATTTCTTTCAGCTTGCCGAGGAAGTTGATCTGCTGAAACAGTTCCTCGGAGAGACGGATTGTATCCGCATCCATTATTCCTTCGCCGATTTTGGCTTTATCCTTTTTCTTTTCCGCAATCAGAACATCCACGCCGTACAGCGCCACACGTCGGTAATCTCCGATAATTCGGCCGCGGCCATAAGCATCTGGCAATCCGGTCACAACACCAGCGTGGCGAGCCTTACGCATTTCATCGGTATAGACGCGGAAAACGCCGTCATTATGAGTGGTACGATACTGAAATTCATTTTCAATTTTATCCGAGAGATGATAGCCGTACGCTTCACAGGCTGCACGCGCCATGCGGATTCCGCCGAATGGGTTGACACCGCGCTGAAGGGGGCGGCGGGTCTGCAAACCGACAATTAGTTCATTTTCCTGATCGAGATAACCAGGAGCGTAGCTGGTGAGCGAGGAGACCGTCTCCGTATCAATATCCAATACACCGCCGAATTCCTTCTCCAACTGAAGCAAGCGGTTCAGCTTGCTCATTAAGTGATTGGTGCGTTCCGTTGGACCGGCGAGGAATTTCCCATCCCCGTCATAAGGCGTATAATTCTTCTGAATAAAATCCCGCACATCAATGGCTTCCTGCCAGTTTCCGCTTTGAAATCCGTTCCACTGCTCAAAATTCATCTCAAAAAACCTTCCTTTCTGATTCCCGGCGGCTGCCCTTTCCAAAACAAAAAGGGCAGCCCTGCTTCCAAGGCTGCCCAGACGGTCGGCAAAAAATACAATTCCGTGTTCCCATGTGGTGGACTCCACAAACCCGTCAGTCGCACGGAAGATTACACTTGCAGTATAGCAGACAAAAATCCGTTTGTCAATAGATTTTTTAAAATCCACCAGATCTTGTATCAAAAACGCAAAATTTACTCCTTTTTCACAACATCCGGCGTCTCCTCCGCGATGGCAAGCTCCTCCGCTTCGCTCTGCGCCTCTGTGAGAAGCTCTCGAACCGCATGGATTGGCGGATTTTTCTGGGAAAGAAGGCGCAGCGCATCTGTCACCCGGTTAAAAAGATGAAGATACGCTTCCGAATAGTGCAAGTCGGACACATTACCACCCCTATAAACTATTATAACCTTAGTGTAATGGAAGTACATCAAAATTTCTATAACCGAGTTTGATTATAAAACCGGTTATAGTAAATCCAAGAAAAATGGAATAAAATAGAAATAACAAGTTATTTTATTTTTTAAAGGAAGGGTCGAGCACTATGTTTGCAGTTCAAAAAATTTTTCAGGGTGCAAACGTTGCACGAACCATTCGGTTCACTCCCGAACTCTTTGAAGAACTCAATCAGGTTGCTGCTCAAAACAACATTTCCTTTAATCTGCTGGTATTACAATGCTGCGCCTATGCATTGAGCGATATGGAACAGCCTCCCGCAAAAGAGAACGACTCCTCCCATTCTGCCGTTTAATTTTGGATTTATAAAAGGACAGACTGCATACAACAGTCTGTCCTTTTCGTTTTTTATGCGAGATATGCGCGATGGAAGATCTTTTTGCCCTTTTTGATGACAACTTCGTTTTCCAGCTTCACCTGCATGGTAGGATCGGTTGCCTTTTCGCCGTCGAGCAGGATGCCGCCCTGCTGAACCAGGCGGCGCGCTTCGCCGTTTGAGGGAGCCAAGCCGCATTTCACCAGAAGGGTCAGAAGGCCGATGCAGCCGTCTTTCAGGTCATCCGCAGAAATTTCGGTGGAAGGCATATTGGAAGTATCGCCGCCAGCTGCCGAGAAAATATTCCGCGCTGCCTCGAGGCACTTATTTGCCTCTTCCTCACCATGAACCAGCTTGGTCAGCTCAAAGGCCAGCCGTTCTTTCGCAGAGTTCAGCTGCGCGCCTTCCAGTGTGCGTTCCATCTCCTCGATCTCTTCGATCGGAATAAAGGTCAGCAGCTTCATGCACTTGATGACATCCGCGTCATCCACATTCCGCCAGTACTGGAAGAAATCGTAGGGGGAAGTTTTCTCAGGATCCAGCCAGACTGCGCCGGACTGGGTTTTACCCATCTTCTTGCCTTCCGAGTTGAGAAGCAAGGTGATGGTCATAGCGGAAGCGTCCTTACCCAGTTTTTTACGGATCAGTTCGGTACCGCCCAACATATTGCTCCACTGGTCGTCACCGCCGAACTGGAGGTTACAGCCATATTTTTGGTACAAGCAGAGGAAGTCATAACTCTGCATAATCATGTAGTTGAATTCCAGGAAGGACAGACCCTTTTCCATCCGCTGTTCATAGCATTTCGCCCGAAGCATATTGTTGACCGAGAAGCAAGCACCGATATCCCGGATAAATTCAATGTAATTCAGGTTCAAAAGCCAGTCGGCATTGTTTACCATCATTGCCTTACCTTCGCCAAATTCGATGAAACGGCTCATCTGCTTTTTGAAACAATCACAGTTATGCTGAATGGTTTCCGGGGTCATCATCTGGCGCATGTCGGTACGGCCGGAGGGGTCGCCGATCATAGCAGTGCCGCCGCCAATTAGAGCGATCGGACGGTTACCGGCCATTTGGAGGCGCTTCATCAGGCAGAGCGCCATGAAGTGGCCGACATGGAGACTATCTGCGGTGGGATCAAAGCCAATGTAGAAAGTAGCCTTTCCTTCGTTAATCAGTTTGCTCACCAGTTCTTCGTCGGTGACCTGAGCAATCAGCCCACGGCGTTTGAGTTCTTCGTAAGCGGTCATTTTACATACTCCCTTTCATGATTTGGCAGGGAAAACAAAAATCCCCTGCCCAGATTATGGACAGAGGACGATTCAGTCATTCTGAAACGTGTTACCACCTCAGTTTACCGTTCCCTCACGAAAACGGCCTCGTCGAGTACACCAAAACGGATACTCCAATGCGTTAACGGGCATTCCCGGCAATCCCTACTGCAAATGGTTCAGGATGCGGCTCCGAGACGTATTCCGATTCCCGCTTCCACGCCCTTCCACCAGCCGGACGCTCTCTGTACTCCGCAAAAGAACCGTACTCTTTCTCATCATCGCTGATATTGTCATTCTATCACACTCCCTTTCTTTTGTCAAGATTTCCATCCAAAAACTTTTTTTAAAAAAGGGTTGACAAACCTGTTATTCTCTGCTATAATAATTATCGTTCTCGTTACGGAGAAGTCGCCTAGCCCGGTTTATGGCGCACGACTGGAACTCGTGTATGGGCTAATACCCCATCGAGGGTTCGAATCCCTCCTTCTCCGCCATTTTATTCAAACTCCTTCGGATTTTCGAAGGAGTTTTTTCTTTTTGAAATTTCTCCTCTCAGATTTCCCAAGAAAGGTTGTACTTTCAAAACAGGTATGCTATACTGACTGATAGAAAATCCGCTTCGAGGAAAGGAGAACAAGTCATGACGGAAGTAGTGGCTGCCCTGATTTGGAAAGAAGGGCGCTTCCTAATCGCACAGCGGCCAGCAAGTAAAACGCTGGCATTTTTATGGGAATTCGTCGGGGGCAAGGTGGAACCGGGCGAAACCAAAGAAGAGGCGCTCATCCGGGAATGCCAAGAAGAACTGGGAATAACTGTGGAACCGGAAGATCTCTTTTTGGAAACGGTCTATACCTATCCGGATATTACTGTCCATTTGAGTTTCTTTCGCGCCTCCATCCGTGAGGGGATTCCGCAGCAGCTGGAACATCAGGAAATTCGATGGATTATGCCGGAAGAAATTGAACAGTATCCTTTCTGTCCCGCAGACCGGGATATTCTGGCTTATATCAAACAAAATTTTCATTCCGTTTGAATTTTGAGAAAATGAGGTGTTGTTATGCGCTTTACCAACCCTGCATCTGGTAAGAATTTTGCAAAAGACCCAGCTGTCGTTCATTTCGGCGGACGTTACCTGCTGTATCATTCTCTCCCGCCCACTCCCCTTTGCCAAGGATGGTCGATCGGTATTGCTGAGTCAACCGATCTGGAAAACTGGGAAATTATCGAACAGCTTCTCCCCACTCAGGAATGTGAGCAAAAAGGCATCTGCGCACCAGGTGCAATTGTCTTGAATGGAAAAGTTCATCTCTTCTATCAGACATACGGCAACGGCGCGCTGGATGCCATCTGTCATGCCGTATCTGAAGACGGAGTCCATTTCGAAAAAAATTCTGCGAATCCCGTACTGCGGCCGGATGCTACCTGGTGCTGCGGACGTGCAATTGATGCGGATGTCTGCCTCTTTCATGGAAAACTTCTGCTGTATTTCGCGTCGCGGGATCACGCCATGCAGGTTCAGAAGGTCGGCGGCGCATGGGCACTTCCCGACTCAGATTTTACCCCGGCTGACTTCCATCCGCTGGCAGATCAGTCCCTCCTTCTCCCGGAAATGAAGTGGGAAGGCAGCTGCATTGAAGCACCTGCCACGCTCGTTCACGATGATAAAGTCTGGATGTTCTACGGCGGTTCCTACAACTGCACTCCGCAGCAGGTCGGCTGTGCAGTTTCGGAAGACGGCATTCACTTCCATCGTATTTCCAATCAGCCGCTGCTCACAAACGGCGCGCCGGGAAGCTGGAATTCCAGCGAATCCGGTCATCCTTATGTATTCGAAGATAACGGCCGCATTTGGCTGTTTTATCAGGGAAGTCCCGACCAAGGGCAGACTTGGTACATCTCCAAAGCGGAAATTGTCTTCCGGGATGGCGTTCCTCATATTCTTGCAGAATAAATCGATGATTCCATATCCGTTCAGATGGATATGGAATCATTTTTTTCATACTCTTTTCGATGCCGGATATAATGGAACAGATACTGCTGCGCAACTCCGCGCGGCTGCGCAAAATCCGGAAAGCCATTCGGATAATACTCTTCCAATGCCTTTCTGATCCAGGTGTCCACAGGAAATGCGTCCAACCGATGAAATCCATACAGCAGCGCACATTCTGCCACCTTGATCCCTACTCCTTTGATCCGCATTAGTTCAGTCCGTGCCTCATCCAGCGGAAGATTGGAAATCCGTTCTAAGGACACCTCTCCGCCCGCAACTTTCTGTGCAGCGTCTAAGATATACTTGGCACGGAATCCTGCGCGCAGTGGCGCCAGTTCTTCCACAGTACAGACTGCTAGTTTCTCCGGTTTCGGGAACGCATATCCGCCCGGACACTCCTCTCCGAACTGCTGACAAAGCCTCTCTACAATTGCCTTAATCCGAGGAATATTATTATTCTGACTGATGATAAAGGAACACAGCGCTTCCCATGGATCCTGACAAAGCAGTCGTATGCCGCCGCAGCAAGCAGCTGCCTTTTGAAGGACCGGATCTTTGCGGAAAATCTCCTGCATTGCCGCATAATCTGTCCGAAGATCAAAATAATCTGTCCACACACGGTCGGCTTCATCTTTAGAAATTCCATGAAAAATCAGCGTTTCCCCTTCCTGAGAAACCTTCAGATACTTTCCCCTTTGAATCCCACAAAAAGTATGAGATCCGGTTTGTTTCCAGCGAAATGTCTGTCCGCAGTCCAGCGTATCTGCCAGTGAAAATCCCTGTACTTGTATTTTTGTATCCATGAATCCTCCCACAAAAAAGAGGCAGCTTAAATGAGCTGCCTCTTGCAGATTATCAGCGGATGGTTTCCGCAAGTCCCTTGATGTATGCAATATTGCCGCGCAATTTCTCCTCCGTACTCTGCTCATTGGAGAAATCCTCAAAGGTCAGATATCCGTTATATCCGACAGAACGCAGTGCTTCAAAAACTTTGGTAAAATCGGTATGTCCTTCTTTAAATGGCGTGCTATCTGCCGCCCAATATTTTACACCATCTTTCTCCTCTTTAAGGTTCCATTTCGCGTTCTTAATGTGGACATGGTCAAGATATTCGCCCAGGATCTCCAGCGCGGCTTTATAATTCTCAAATCCCTCATATACAATATTGCCGGTATCATAGATGACGCCGATATAGTTGGGATCAAAATGTGAAGCCAAACGATAAGCTGCACTTGCAGAAGCCGTAATTGTGTTCATGTGCATTTCCATGTTGATCTTAACGCCATACTGCTTTGCGAGACGTTCCAATTTCCGGTAATCCTGTACGGCCCGGTCAAACAGATCCCTGTAATTTTCCTTGCCGTCGTAGCCATAAGGACTGACGCGGATTTTGGGGCATCCCATGATGACAGCAGCTTTCAGAGCATTTTCGACGCGTTCCGGCTCATTGCAGCGCATATAGGTTCCCAGTGCGCAGATTTCCACTCCTGCTTCTTCGCAGAGCGCCTTCAGCTTGGGAGCTTCCTCCAAAAGATGGTCTTCATCAACCGTACATTTGTTATTTTCCCAGTAGGAATACGGTTTCTTCAGCACCTCCGGATCAGTGGGAAGTTTGGTGATGCGGAATTCCACGCCATCATATCCGCATTCTTTCAGCGTCCGGATTGCCTCCTCGGGCGAATACTCCGGCATTCCAACGGTAAATACTGCAAATTTCAAAATAACTCCTCCTTCACGCAAATTACACACAAATCAATTTTTTTCATATAAATCTGCTCGTCGATACGGCAGCATTTCCTGAACCTGAACCGATAAGTCAATATCATGCACCAAAATATCGGATCGGGATGACATCAGTTTCGCTTCGATTTCTCCATGCGGATCGCATACAAAAGAGACCTGCGGATGGGAGAAAGCAATATAACATTCATTTTCATAAGCTTTTGTTCTCATCCACCACTCATTTGCCAAATGCCACATCCCATAAGTTGGGTTCACAATCAGTTCCGCCCCACGAAGCTTCAACGTTCTGGCTGTTTCCGGAAAACGGCGGTCTGCACAAATCATGATTCCAATTTTCCCCAGAGCTGTTTCAAAAACCGGCAGATCATCCCCCCGCTCATATACCAGATCATGAGTCATTAAATGAGTTTTTGAATAAACCCCGATATCCTTTCCATCTGCATCCACAAAGAGTACAGAATTTCGAATCCCGCTCTCAGTCTTCATGGTAAATCCGAAAATAATATGCATCCGGAATTTTGCTGCAATCTCTCGCACCCTATTTAAAAGAGGACTGGTATGCAGATCCTGGGCACACGCTTCCAGTTTTTCTTTGGTACATTCGGGCAGTGCAACACAATATCCGTCCAGATAAGACTCGCATGTTACCAAAAGCTGCACTCCTCTACGCGCTGCTTCCGCAGCAAACCCTTCAAAATCATCGAGATTCTGTTTGACATCATAATAACGCGGAATATGCTTCAGTAACCCAATGCAAATCTTTTGATCTGACATCAATATCCCAACCTTCCAACATTTTCAGCATAAGATATTATACAATATTTTCTATTTATTTGCAATACTTTTATGATTTTTCTCTACATTCCGATTAGATACTGTTCAGACAAAAGAAAATGTGCTATACTCAAAACAGCAATTGCATATTAAAAAACCGGAGGAATCATTATGCGTGACAGTATCTATACCATCCCGATCAGTGAAGTTTTTGAACCAAAATGTGGTTGTCCCATCTGTTCCATGCAGAGGACCCTCGAACAGAGATGTATCGAATACATTATGGGGGCCGCCATGATGGAACCGGATGTGCGAATTGAAACCAATCGTCTCGGTTTCTGTACCAAACATTTCGAACAAATGCTGGGACAAAAAAATCGACTTTCTCTTGCTCTGATGCTCGAAAGCCATATTAAGGAACTGATTGCAGGAGATTTCAAGGATATCCGTGCCCGTGCCAAAACCAAGCCCAGAAAACGACAGGATATTTCCACAATCAATCACACCTGCTTTGTCTGTGAAAAAATCGACTGGGCACTTTCCCGCATGCTGGTGACGGTAGTAGATCAGTATGCAAAAGACGCAGATTTCCGACGCCTTTTCCGAGAACAGGAGTATCTATGCTTGCCGCATTTGGAGGCCCTGATGATTACAGCTGCAGATCATCTTCCTAAAAAAGTCCAACCGGAATTTCAAGCAGCTGCAGCAGCACTTGCTATGCGTCCTCTTCAAAGAGTCGGTGAAGATGTTTCTCATTTCTGCAAGATGTTCGATTATCGCAACACCGGTGAAAATGCCGACTGGGGTAATTCTCGCGACTCCATTGAGCGCGCCATCCGTTTGCTGACAGGAACCGATTTTCGGGAATAAAATATTTCGGAACATTTTTTCTTTACCGTTTGACACAACAGTTTAAAATGTATATAATAAAGAAGAACGGGCAAATTAAATCCATATTACCAGTAAGGGAGGATTTGATTTGTCTAAAAATGAAACACAGCCTCAGGAAGAGGAACGGGAAGAAGTCCCTTATTCAGATCCGCAAAATATTCCTTCCGCCGGATCGATTACGACAAGTGGACGGCATTTGATCCATTGCCTGACCATTATCGGACAAATCGAGGGGCATTATATCCTGCCGCCTCAAAACAAATCGACAAAATATGAACATGTCATCCCACAGCTTGTTGCAATTGAAGAAAATCCTGAAATTAAGGGATTGTTGGTGATCCTTAACACTGTAGGCGGAGATGTGGAAGCCGGACTTGCCATTGCAGAACTGATTGCTGGCATGAAAACCCCGACCGTATCGCTGGTTTTGGGCGGCGGACATTCGATTGGAGTTCCGCTGGCTGTATCTGCTCAGCGTTCATTTATTGTTCCCTCCGCTACAATGACCATTCATCCGGTTCGAATGAACGGCCTGGTTTTGGGGGTTCCGCAAAGCTTTTCTTATTTTGATAAAATGCAGGATCGGATCGTACGTTTTGTGACAGAAAATTCCGGAATTACCGAATCGCGTTTCCGCGCTTTGATGATGGAAACTGGCGAACTGGCGATGGATGTCGGAACTTCCATTGATGGAGAGCGGGCTGTCCAGGAAGGCTTAATTGACTGTTTGGGTGGTTTGTCGGATGCGATTGAATGCCTCTATGATATGATCGATGAGAAGGAGACACTGCAATGATCCTCCACACGATCTTGTTGCCGGAACAGATTTTTCCGGCCAAAATCCCGGAAACGGAACTGCATACTGTAAATGGATGTCTATGTGAATGTATCAGCAATAAAGAAGGATTGTGCATCTCCCGGCTGATTTCAACCAATCCTGCTGATTTCCTCAATCCTGCACTATCTCCGGGCATGCCGGTTCCGCATACCGATAATACTCTTCCAATCCGATTTTAATCCATGACAAAAGGTGAGAAAATGGCAGAATCGAAAGACTCGACAACAAAAAAAAGAAAAACCACGGGCAAAACTTCTCGATCCAAACAAGCTCAGCCGCGTTCCCGCCGCTCTGTTGCAGAGTTGGCGGAAAAAGAGCGGGAACGCCGCAACCAAATGGCTGCGGTCTTCCTGTTTGCCGCCGGAATTTTTATTACAGCACTTGCCTTAATTCCGGGCGGATCGGGCTGGCTTGCCCTACATAATTTTCTGAGAGGTTTGTTCGGTCCCATCAGCTATCTGGTTGGCCCGGTCATTATCTATTTAGCGGTCATCCTGACACTTGGAAAGGAAACCTTATCAGCCAGCAATAAACTCTGGCAAATGGCTGTTTTAATTGTATTATTGTGCGGAATTTCACAACTCTTTTTCGGCCTTCCTACCGAAAAAACCTTTTTCGCACGATTGGGAAGCTTCTTTATCAAGGGAATTCAGCTGAAAAGCGGCGGTTTGTTTGCAATTTTAACAGGTTGGCCTCTGATGCGCTTTGCGGGAGGCGTATTGGGCGCGGCAATTATTCAAATTTTGCTGGTCTTTATCTTTGTGATGCTCATTTCCGGCAGTACATTAAAAGGATTTTTTACAACCTGTGCAAAACCAGTCAAACACATTGAAAAAACTTATACTGCAAGCCGAGAACGCCGAGAAGAACAGCAGCGTTCTCATTCTTCCCGCATCGATATCCCAATGGGTGGAGAGGAACCAACCATGCCCGAGCATCCGGTTTTGGCACCAGACACCGGATTTGATCAGGCATTGGAGAATTTCCGACTGGATCCTCGCGAACTCCGACGCCGAAAGAAAGAAGCAGAAAAGCTTGGATTAAAAATTGATCCGCTGACCGGTGAGGTCTTGGAAGAAGGCACTCGAACACCTCCTGTCCCACAGCAGCCGGAATCCGTCCAGCCGGAACGGGATCCCTTCCGGCCGGATCAGCATCTGGATTCCCGGTCTTTATGGGGTGCTCCTGTGACACCGCAGCAAACAGATGAAAAAGCAGCTGCTGTTGTGGAACCTTCCACAGATACCTCTCGCTCTATTGAAGAATTTTTTCCAGAAACCAGTGCAGATGACCGTGGACAGGCAGTTTTCTCTCTGTCAAGTGAAACCTCTTTACAGCAGGAATCTGCTCGTGTATCCAAGCCGACTAATCCCGATTCCTTGTGGGGAGCATCACTTTCGCCTTCTCAGATGCGAGCCCTTCAGGAAAACTCCTCGGATTCGGCTGACAATTCGTCCAATGAAGAGCCTCATGTCGATGTTGCAGCATTTGACAAACTGAAGGCTTCGGTATTGGAAGGTGCTGCCCAAAGTGATGACGCTTTCGGGGCTAATCCACCTTCTCTTGGAGAGGCGGCTGGAGAATCGCTAGCTGACAACCGGCTGAATCAGGCGATTCATGCCATGGAAACGCCCCCTTCAGATTCTAATGCCCCTGCACCAGGAATTCGGTTGTGTCAACCCGCTGAAATTGAAGAAACCTATCGAATCCCACCAGTTACCCTCTTGAAAATGCCAAAAAATGAGGGAAATATTGATGTGAGTGAGGAATTAAAGGCAAATGCCGCTAAATTGGTCGATACTCTCAACAGTTTTGGCGTTCAAACACGCGTCATTGCTTACAGCCGCGGACCGACTGTCACCCGTTATGAACTCCAACCGCTGGCTGGCGTAAAAATTTCCAAAATTACCGGATTAGCAGATGATATTGCTCTCAACCTTGCAACAGCGGGAGTGCGAATTGAAGCACCCATTCCCAACAAACCTGCAGTCGGAATCGAAGTTCCAAACAAAAAAACCGATTCCGTAAGCATCCGTGAACTGATCGATTCCGACGAATTCCGCAATGCCAAAGGGACTCTTCCCATTGCATTAGGCCGCGATATTGCCGGCAACATTGCCATTGGAGATATTGCCTCCATGCCGCATCTTTTAGTAGCAGGTACTACTGGCAGTGGTAAGTCCGTTTGTGTCAATTCGATGATCATCTCGCTGCTGTATCAGTTTTCTCCCAAGGATGTTCGAATGATCTTGATAGACCCTAAAGTTGTGGAAATGGGAATCTACAACGGCATCCCCCATTTGTTGATCCCGGTTGTCACCGACCCCAAAAAAGCTGCTGGTGCCCTAAACTGGGCTGTGACCGAAATGATGAAGCGTTACGCGGCGTTTGCAGAAAATTCGGTTCGAGATATTAAAGGCTATAACCGTTTGGCAGAGAACAATCCGGATCTTCCCCATATGCCGCAGGTAGTGATCATCATTGACGAGCTGGCAGATTTAATGATGGCCGCCCCCAATGAGGTCGAAGACGCTATCTGCCGTCTAGCCCAAATGGCACGTGCTGCCGGCATGCATTTGATTATTGCAACACAGCGCCCGTCTGTTGATGTTGTTACCGGCCTAATTAAGGCCAACATTCCCTCCCGAATCGCACTTTCCGTTTCTTCACAAGTGGACTCCCGTACCATACTGGATACGGGAGGAGCAGAGAAATTGCTTGGCCGAGGCGATATGCTGTATGCACCAATGGGATTTCCCAAACCGGTACGAGTTCAGGGATGTTTTGTAAGCGATTCTGAAATTGAAGCAGTTGTGGATTTCATTAAGAGTGGTGGAGAACCGGTGGTCTATGATGCCGGCATTATGGACGAAATTGAACGCCAAGCTGCCGCAGATCCTAAGAAGAAAGGGAATTCTTCAGCAGACAGCGGACAGGATGATGTGGATGAACTATTTGAAGATGCCGTTCAATGTATTCTGGACGCTGGGCAATGCTCTACTTCTTATCTTCAGCGCCGTCTAAAGGTCGGGTATGCGCGGGCAGCTCGTCTTGTCGATGATCTAGAGAACCGTGGAATTGTCGGGCCTCCAGATGGTTCAAAACCGCGGGAAGTTCTTATCACTCGGGCACAATGGGCTGAATTGCAAATGAGAAATCAGATGGACAATTGATAACAGGAGGAGGTTTTCATGCAGGGTCGTATCCATTCCATACAATCTCTTGGAACCGTTGATGGGCCTGGAGTGCGTTCTGTTGTTTTCATGCAGGGGTGTCCTCTGCGCTGCGGATATTGTCATAATCCTGATACATGGGATCCAAAAGGTGGTGAATTACAGGAAGCTTCTGCTGTATTCAGTCAGATTGCCCGATTTCGCCCCTATTTTGGGACAGAAGGCGGTATTACGGTGTCCGGTGGAGAACCTTTGCTTCAAGCGGAATTTGTAACAGAATTATTCCGTCTGTGCAAGTCAAATCAGCTTCACACGGCATTAGATACCAGTGGATGCATATGGAATAGCGCCGTCGCAGAGTTGCTTACCGCAACAGATTTGGTTTTGTTGGATATTAAAATGACAACAGACGCGGAATATCGACAAAATATAGGGTGTTCATTAGAGCAACCTCTCTTTTTCCTGAACATGTTGGAAAACAAACAGATTCCTGTATGGATTCGGCATGTCATCGTACCGGGTCTGACAGATCTTCCGGAAAATTTGCAGCGGCTGCACGCATTAATCGATCACTTCTCTTGTATTCAAAAGGTGGAGTTTCTG
Organism: Candidatus Merdivicinus sp.; assembly: GCA_050943495.1. Lineage (GTDB taxonomy): Bacteria > Bacillota > Clostridia > Oscillospirales > Ruminococcaceae > Merdivicinus. Next base: position 241,707 of record JBMNPH010000001.1, on the reverse strand, counting down.
CCTTTTCGAAAGATTTGCCTTACCAAATATCAAACGATGCAGATCCCCTTTCCATTTGAAGCGTATCCAGCCGCCAAGACAGAACTTGTGGAACAATTGCAGAAAGAATTTGAAAATTCTACTCTTCATTCCGAAAGCGGCAACAGCGTTCATTAACCCAACAAAAGGAATATTTTATAAAATTACCAAAAAATGTCTAAAACGAAGTGCGATTTTTTTCATACTATTTTATGTCTAACAATTGACTTTCTAAATATTCTATGCTAAAATATTTCTGTTAATGTCTAAATGACAATAACAATCCTTGCTCCGGACTGAGTTCCGGGGCCATATGTCCAAAAGGAGGTGCTTTTAATGGCAAAAGCAATGGAAAATTATGAGGCAGTTTTGGTGATCAGCACCAAGCAGGGTGAAGACGCTGTCAAAGCCCTGATCGAGAAGTTCTCCAACATCATCAAGGAAAATGCAAATCTCGAATCCGTTGATGAATGGGGCAAACGTACTTTGGCTTACGAAATCGATGACGAAACCGAAGGCTATTACGTTCTGTTCAACTTCAATTCTGTTCCTTCTTTCCCTGTTGAGCTCGAGAGAAGACTGAACATCACAGACGGCATTCTTCGTTCTCTGGTCGTTACCAGAGTGTAATGGGAGGCGTAAAGTATGCTGAACCGAGTAATCTTGATGGGCAGACTGGTTGCTGACCCCGAACTCAGACAGACAACCAGCGGCATTTCGGTTGCAACTTTTCGGGTTGCGGTAGATCGTAATTTCCAGGCAAAAGGTAGTACCGAAAAACAGGCCGATTTCATTCCCTGCGTCGCATGGAGACAAACTGCTGATTTTATCAGTCGTTATTTTTCCAAGGGACGTATGATTGCTTTGGAAGGCAGCTTGCAGTCTCGTAGCTATGAAGACAAGACCGGTACCAAACGTACGGCTTATGAGGTCATTGTCGATCAGGCATATTTCGCAGATTCCAAGCCGAATGGCGGTACAGTATCTGACCGCGCCAATATTCCTTTCCCGACAGAACCTCCGCATTTTGAGGAACCCCCAAAAGGAAATACTCTTTCTGTTGGTGATTTCGGTTCTTTTGAGGAAGTTGATACGGATGATGGCGATTTACCGTTCTAATTCAATTTCGAGCGATACTTTTTAGAAGGAGGAAATCCATATGATGGATCGTAACAATCGCGGCGGCAGAAAACCTCGCAGAAAAGTCTGCGCATTCTGCGTCGATAAAGTTGAAAACATCGATTACAAAACCATCGGCAAATACAGCCGTAAGGTTCTTTCCGAAAGAGCAAAAATTATCCCCCGCCGTGTAACCGGCACCTGTGCAAAGCATCAGCGTCAGCTGACTGTTGCTGTAAAACGCGCACGTCATCTCGCTCTGCTGCCTTTCGTAAACGACTAATTTCATTGCTCGTTTTTCCTGTCCGATATTTTTGTCGGACAGGATTTTTTATAGATATAAAAATTCCCCTGCCTAATGAGGACAGGGGAATTCGGTTTTCTGAAAGATCAGAATTCTAAACGTTCTTCAATGTAAGTGCGCAATTCGCTGATCGGCAGACGAACCTGTTCCATGGTATCGCGATCCCGAACGGTTACGCAGCCATCGTTCTCTGAATCAAAATCATAGGTGATGCAGAATGGGGTACCAATTTCATCTTCCCGGCGGTAACGCTTACCAATTGCACCGGCTTCATCAAAATCTACCATGAAATATTTTGCAAGGCTGTGATAAACTTCCATTGCCTTATCCGAAAGTTTCTTGGAAAGAGGCAAAATTGCAGCCTTATAGGGCGCCAGTGCAGGATGGAGATGCATAACCGTCCGCTCGGTACCATCTTCCAGCTGCTCTATATCATAAGCTTCACAGAGGAACGCCAATGCAACACGGTCTGCCCCCAGAGAAGGTTCTACAACATAAGGAATATAACGTTCACCAGTTTCCTGATCGAAGTAATCCAAACTCTTCGAGCTTGCTTCCTGATGGCGGCCCAAATCATAGTTTGTGCGGTCCGCAATGCCCCACAATTCGCCCCAACCAAATGGGAAGAGGTACTCGATGTCTGTGGTTGCCTTGGAATAGAAGGAGAGTTCCTCCTTCTCATGATCCCGCAGACGCATATTTTCGGTCTTCATGCCCAACGAAAGCAGCCAGTTTTTGCAGTAATCTTTCCAATAGTGGAACCACTCGAGGTCTGTATCCGGTTTGCAGAAAAATTCGCATTCCATCTGCTCAAACTCACGTGTACGGAAGGTAAAGTTGCCAGGAGTGATCTCATTACGGAAAGATTTACCGATCTGACAGACACCAAACGGCAGTTTGCGGCGAGTTGTACGCTGCACATTAGCAAAATTCACGAAAATACCCTGAGCCGTCTCCGGACGGAGATAAACTTCGTTCTTCGCATCTTCCGTAACACCAATAAATGTTTTAAACATCAGATTGAATTTGCGGATGCTCGTAAAATTCTTGCTGCCACATGCAGGACATGCAATCCCATGTTCGGCAATATAGTCACTCATCTCTTCAAAGGTCATCCCCTCAGCGTGACCTCCGTTATCTTCAATCAGCTTGTCTGCGCGATAACGAGCTTTACAATCTTTACAGTCCATCAGGGGATCCGAAAAACCACCCACATGACCGGATGTCACCCAAGTCTGCGGATTCATAATAATCGCAGAATCAAGTCCTACATTATAGGGAGATTCCTGAACAAATTTCTTCCACCAAGCCTTTTTTACATTATTCTTAAATTCCACGCCTAATGGACCATAATCCCATGCATTTGCCAATCCGCCATAAATTTCACTGCCCGGATATACAAAGCCTCTACCCTTACACAAGGCGATAATCTGATCCATTGTCTTCTGCTCATTTGTCAGCATGAAATAATTCCCTTCCTCTCTCGCGCCTTAAACGGCGATTTCCATATAATCTTATTTTAATGAAAACACAGGATAAAGTCAAGCTTTTTATGCATTTCCAATTGGTAGAATCCAGTTTTTTCCCTTTACCTGCGACATAATTTATGTTATACTGAAGATAATCCTATATTTTTGTGATTTTTCATCCATCTTTTGGAAAAAAACACTTTTTCTGCAACATTTATCCTCTATTTTCGCACTATTTATTTGGAGGGATTTTTATGTCACATTTTGCAATACGTGCTATATCTGCGTTTTCCGTCCTTGCATTTACAGCCGGACTTCCTGTTTCTTCGGTTTTTGCAGCGTCAGGCGATAAAATCGTTTCAGAATCTCGATTCAATGCGGATATTTATGAAATTTTGCTGGATCAAGCGGATGAAAATGGGGATGGTCAACTTAATGAATATGAGCTGTCATTGGTTACAGATCTAGATTTAAGCGGATTGGGATTGGATTCGCTTAAAGGCCTCGCTTATCTGCCGAATCTGTCCTGGCTGGATGCTTCGGACAATGAACTTCGTTCTGTTTCTTCGATGGGCGACTGCCCCTATATTACATGGCTCGACCTTTCCAACAATAATATTTCTTCCCTAACTGGCATCAACCGTCTAAAAAGGTTGGAAGAATTGGATCTTTCCAACAATTCATTAACGAGTGCTTCAACACTGGGAAATTTGAATTTTCTCACAACATTAAATTTATCTAACAACAATTTTACTCGTTCCAGTTCCCTATCCGGGTTGGATAGCGTGACAGAATTGGTTTTGGATGGCAATAGTCTGCGTGAAATCGATGATCTGCCGGATGATCTTGTATACCTGAGTGCGCGAAATAATGAGATTACAGATTTTCGCTTAGCATCCATAAACAGTGAGCTGGAATATCTGGATTTGTCTGACAATCAAATTGAAACTCTGCCGGATATGAAATATCTGACATCTTTGCGAACTTGCTACTTGACCAACAATGAAATTTCAGATACCGATGGTGGATGGGTTCAGAAAGATTGTATTATTGATCTCTCACGCAATCAGATTGATACAACAGATGATGAGTGGATCGCAGATATGAATTCGCTTGTTTCCAATGGATGTACTGTAACTTTGGTTCCCCAGAAAATGAAGGGCTGGCAGGAAGAAAACGGAAAAACTTACTATTTCCTGGATAGTAATGGTACATATGCAAGCGGGACCCATAGTATTGATGGAAAAACCTATACCTTTGATCAGTTCGGTGTTTTGAATGGATCTGGAAGCAGTAGTTCAACCAATAATGGTTGGATTACAGAGAACGGTTCCACCTATTACGAAGATCAGAACGGAACTCGCAAAAAGGGTTGGCTTTGGTTGGAAAATTCCTGGTATTACCTCGATCCCACCACTGGCGCGCGAAAAACTGGATGGCAATGGATTGGAAATACTTGGTATTATCTGGATCCTCAGACCGGAAAAATGGCTACCGGCTGGCTGCAGCTGGGACAGAATTGGTACTATCTGACCTCCTCCGGCGCGATGGTAACCGGTAACCAAACAATTGATGGAAAAACCTATACCTTTAATAGTAGTGGTGTTCTTACAAATGGAACTCCTCCTTCCGGTTCCGGAGAATCCGGCGGTGCAACGCCTCAGCAGCCTGAGGGAAGCGGTTGGATTACACAAAATAATACAAAGTATTACCGGAAAGATGATGGCAGTTATCACAAAGGCTGGCTACAGCTGGGAGATTATTGGTACTACTTAGATTCATCCACGGGTGCAATGACCACAGGATGGCAAAAAATTCAAAATATCTGGTATTATCTCGATCCGCAAAGTGGAATTATGGCCACTGGCTGGCTGAATCTATCCGGAAATTGGTATTATTTGAATCAGTACGGCTGTATGGTAACCGGATCCCAGACAATTAATGGGGTTTCCTACAGTTTCAACAGCAATGGAACCCTAAACGGGAATCCTCCTGCAGATGCGGGAAGTGGAAATACAACCTCACCGGATACTAGCGCTTCTTTGCCAAACGGAAACGGATGGAAAACAGAAAACGGCATTACGACTTATACAAAAGCGGACGGATCTAAAGCAACCGGCTGGCTTCTTTATGAAAATAACTGGTATTACTTAAATTCGTCTTCTGGGGCACTGACTACAGGATGGCAAAAGGTTGGAAATACCTGGTATTATTTAGATCCAAAATCCGGTAAAATGGTGACCGGCTGGTTAGATCAAAATGGGAAACGTTATTATCTTTACCCAGGTTCCGGTGCAATGGCTTATGAATGGTTCCGGGTAGATGGAATCTGGCATTTAACCGATACTTCTGGTGCTTTGATTACCAGCCAATGGTATGACTATAAAGGTGATAAATACTACCTAACTGCAACCGGACAAGTAGCACGTTACTGGAGTCAGATTGATGGCAAATGGTACTATTTCACCTCCGATGGTGCCATGTATCACGATGCTTGGATCCCAACTTCCTCTGGAAACAGTTGGTGCTATTTGGGTAGTGACGGCGTCATGGTTACCGGCTGGAATACTATCGGCGGAAAAACCTATTACATGCGTAAATCTGATGGCTACTGTCTGGTGAATGGATGGTATAAGATTGACGGAAAATCTTACTATTTCTATGCAGATGGACACTTGGCGGTCAATACAACTGTTGACGGGTATCAAGTGGGATCAGACGGTGCTTGGATATCCTAATGGTAAACCTCTTCGATTTTGATCGGAGAGGTTTTTCTTTTGGCAAAAAAGTCCTTTTTATCCATCACCTTTTTTGAAATCCAACATATAATGCAGTACGGAGTCTAAGAGGGTACGTATGACTGCCCTCCATCCGCTACTACTTATCAAGGAGGATTCATATGGCTGATTCAAACTTCACCTCTGCCAACAATGCCGCCGTAGGCGCCAGCTGTTTCAAAGAAGCGGTCTGCGTCAATGCCGGCAGAGTTTATGACTCTTGCTCGGCAAAAGATTGCCTGGAGGATCTGCGTGTTGTCTTCACCGAGGCAGGCCAGGCAATTGTAGAAACTGCACAAAGTATCAAATGTCGTTCAGTTGAAGTTCTCAATGTATTTATGGATGTGGAGGCCATTCCTTTCAACAAGGGATTTTATTCGGTTGATATGACCTATTACTTCCTCATCACTTTGGACGTTTATACCAGCAATATGGCCCCGCCTGCTGCTGTACAGGGAATCGCTGCTTTTAATAAAAAAGTCATTCTATACGGTTCAGAGGGCAGTGTGAAAACTTTTTCTTCTACCGCCTTTATCGATCCTGCAGGTGACTGTACCGTTGCAGCAGACTGTCCGGCTGCCAAGGTTCAGGTTGTCAATCCCATTCTACTATCCTGCCGTCTTTGCGATGCACCATTGACACAGACCGAATGCATCCCAGCCATCCCCACCTGTATTCTGAGAAGAATTGGCGGCGGCAATCTTGCCTCTGCTGTAACTCGTTATATCTATGTCAGTGTCGGTATCTTCTCTATTGTTCAATTGGAACGCGACGTTCAAATGATGATTCCAGTTTACGACTTCTGTCTGCCGGATAAAGAATGCACCGCTGGTTCCTGTGGCGGAAATGAAGATCCCTGCGAACTTTTCCGTCGAATTAAGTTCCCTGTTAATGAATTTTTCCCTCCCCGTCTGGCAGAACTTGACTGCGAAGAAACGATTAGCTGACCATTTCCTGTTAAAAGGGTACCTTCTAAAAGGTACCCTTTTTTCTTTATAAAAGTTACAAATCGGTGTCATTTTTTTGTCGTTCTCGCCGAATGATTCGCAAAATAAATTTTGTACATTTTCTAAGTGAACATATGAAGTCCTGAACAAATTGAAGAAAATTTCATTTGATCTACATTTAATTGTTTCGAAAAAAAGTGAACACTGATTTAATTATTTGTTGTGTTATCTTACATTTTTTATAAAATAGTTATCGCAATTTTTAGTTATATTATACCCAAAAATTCTGTGTTTTTTAAGAGTCTCGATTTGTGAATATCTCCAAATCTGTACACAAAATCGCAGAATCCCACCTCATAAAAACATCAATTCTCCTGCTTTTCGATTTTGAAAAAACATTTTTTGAAAAATAGTATTGGAATATTGCACAAAAAACGGTTCCAAAAAAAGGTTGACAAAGTTGGGTTTGTTGAATACAATAGATACAAATCGGTAACAATAATTACAAGATCGTTATTGATTTCAAAGGTAGCGCAGATGGCAGGCGCTGCCGGGAAAATTTTATTGTGAAGGAGCAGTTTATGTTATCCAAACGGATGAAACTTGTTACTGTCACTCTCAGCGCCATTCTCGCAGCCCCCTCCCTGATGGGTGCAGTAACTTACCGCAATGCAATTCGCATTCTCGACGACGGGAAACATCCCGATATGATTCTTTCGGAATCAAATGACCCTCAAACAATTCTGAAAGAAGCGGAAATCACTCTTGGGGAATATGACAAAATTAAATTTACTGAAACAGGGAATCGTGTCTACCTGTTGGAAATTGATCGGGCTTTTGATGTGGCATTTGACAATGGCGGCACTCTGACGACCGTTCCGATGCTAGAAAATGAGACTGTTGCGGATCTTTTACAACGTGCGGGTGTCTCTTTAGGGGAAGAAGATATAATTACTCCTGCACTGACAGAGGTTGTAACCCCTGAAACAACGGTAACATTACAGCGTATCACTTATGAGACACACATTGCTTCGGAGACCATCCCTTATGAAACGATTGAACAGCACACCCCATTGCTGAAGGATGGAAAAACGCGTCAGCTGGAAGAAGGTTCGAATGGATCCCAAACTCGTACGACGGTAAACAAATATATTAATGGTGTCTATCAAGAAACCATTTCAGAAACGGTTGAGGTTACCAAAGCTGCCGTTAACGAAGTCGTTCTTTATGGTGATAGCAGCGCCACGGTAACAACATTAGAAGTGCCAGCTGATCTGCAGCTGGATTCAAATGGAAATCCAGTAAACTATTCCAAAAAGATTACAGGTAAAGGCACTGCATACAGTGCATGGGACGGCGCGAAAACTGCCAGCGGCCGTTATGCAATTCCAGGTCATGTGGCTGTCAATCCAAATGTAATTCCCTATGGCAGCAAATTATATATCAAATCTTCAGACGGTAAATTCGTCTATGGATATGCCATTGCAGCAGATACTGGCATCGCGCTTATGGATGGGCGTGTAACGGTTGATCTTTACTTTGATACCTACCTAGAAAGTTGTCTTTTTGGCGCCAAAACAATGGATATCTATGTTTTAGAATAAATTGTATAAACAGAAAGCAGGGAGTACGCTGTGCTCCCTGCTTCTAATTTTATTCTAAAGTATAGCAAAGATTTTCCCATACCAAATGATCGCCTTCATCAATTCCCGGAGGAAGCAATGCGAGGGCAACCTGATTCTCTACACCTTCCTCGCTAACTAAAATGGCATAATCTCCCATAATCAATTTTACGGTATAATGAATCGGTCCCATTCTTTTCACTCCTTTTCCAAAGCTAATAAACCCCCGCCGCAGTTACGCAGCGGGGGTTTATGAAATAAATTACGCTTTGTTAACAGAACCAAAGAGTTCCATTTTTTCTTTTACAGTAGCTTTGATTGCTTCTACACCAGGTGCCAGCAGTTTACGGGGATCAAATCCCTTACCCTGCAGGTCCTTGCCCTCTTCAATATATTTGCGGGTTGCTTCCGCAAATGCAATCTGACATTCGGTATTCACATTGATCTTTGCTACACCGAGAGAAATAGCTTTCTTAATCATATCTTCCGGAATACCGGTACCGCCGTGCAGAACCAAAGGCATATCTCCAACTTTTTCCTGAATAGCTGCCAAAGTCTCAAAGCTCAAGCCTGCCCAGTTTGCAGGATATTTGCCGTGAATATTACCAATACCTGCAGCCAACATTGTGATACCCAGATCTGCGATCATTTTGCACTCGTTAGGATCCGCACATTCGCCCATACCGATAACGCCATCTTCTTCGCCGCCGATCGAGCCAACTTCTGCCTCGAGAGAAAGGCCGAGTTCATTGCAAGTTGCAACGAGTTCTTTGGTTTTTTCAATATTCTCTTCAATCGGATAATGAGAGCCATCAAACATGATGGAAGAGAAACCAGCAGCAATACATTTCTTAGCACCTTCATAAGAGCCATGGTCAAGATGAAGAGCGACCGGAACAGTGATGCCCAATTCTTCAATCATTGCTTTTACCATATCAGCAACTGTTTTATAGCCGCACATATATTTGCCGGCACCTTCTGATACACCAAGAATCACGGGAGAATTCATCTCCTGTGCAGTGAGAAGAATCGCTTTGGTCCACTCCAAATTGTTGATGTTAAACTGGCCAACCGCATACTTGCCAGCCTTTGCTTTAATAAGCATTTCTTTTGAAGAAACTAACATATTGAAACCTCCAATTTGTCTATCCGGCAGAACCGGAATGTTAATCCTGTAACATACTTTTTATTATAGCGGATATATGGGGAAATTGCAAGATGCTGCGCAAAATTTCTTGCAAAAATAGGTTTTTCTACCGCAAAGCTTCCACAGGACGGAGGAGAGAAGCCTTTCTCGCCGGATAGGCACCAAATATCGCACCAGTGAGCAAGGCGCTTGCAAGACAAACAAGGATCAGTTCCGCTGGAATTTGATAAGGCATTCCAACAATCCAGCTTCCTAACCATCCAACCACTATACCAGCCAGAATTCCAGCACCGCTTCCGGCTGCCGACAAAAAAACAGCTTCCAGCAGGAATTCTGTTATAATCGTACCGGAGGGAGCACCCATGCTCTTTTTGATGCCGATCTCGCGGGTGCGTTCCCCAACGGAAGACAGCATCGCAGTCATAACTGATAATCCGGCAACAATCAGACTGATTCCAGCAATTGCTGCCAATATTCCAGTTACCATTTCCATCAAACGTTCAAAAGTATCCGCATACTGACTCAAGTTATCTACTGCTACCGAACCATTCTGTCCAAACCAACCATCTAATGCAGATGTTAAAACTTCACTGGAAGAATTTTCTTCATCACTCTGAAATTGAACCGCAATTCTGTCAAATCCAGTTCGACCTGTATACTGTTGATGGACTGTGTATGGCAGATAGATGAACAATGGTACCGTATTTCCCATCATACTTTGAAAAAGATTTCCACCTGCTGCCGCAATTCCTACGATTTCCAAATCACACTCCTGGCCTCCAAGTGAGACCTGCAATGTGCGTCCTACCACATTACTGCGACCAAATAACTGTATCGCAACTCCCTCTTCTATTACACAAACTGGAGCGGCACTGGAAATGTCCGCATGTTGAATACCGCGCCCCTTTATTAATTTCATAGAAATGATATTGCCAACATCCGCGTCGACTCCCCATATAACTGCCTTTTCTTCTCCAGTGGTTCCTTTGATATCACTGTACTCCACCACAAGAGGAGTTGCAGCAGAAACAGATGGCATTTCTTTAATTAGTTCCAATTCAGTACGAGTAAGCACGGTACCGCTTTGGTCAGCAGCGCGAACTGCCATCCCATGCATTCCCAGACTCGATAATTCGGAAGAAATCGCCTGTTCCCCCATCTGACCGATTGTTCCGATCAGCATCACTGCGAATACACCAATTGCAATGCTTAAAACAGTTAATCCGGAACGGGATGGTCGACGAAATATACTCCGCCAGGCGTCTTTCCAAAATTCCATTTACTCTTCATCCTTTCCTGCAAGCTGGACCGCACCTTCCCCTGATAATCCATCTGCGTTGCGGATTACCGGTTCATATTTTCCCAGCCCTTCAGTAATTTCAATCGCAGTTGCCAACTCCATTCCGGTCTCCACATTTCTTCGGACTGCCATTCCATCCTGCAGAACGTAAACATACTCCTGCCCCTCTTCGTCCGTTGTAACTGCCTCATACGGCAGCAAAGATAGCTGTCTCTCTTCTCCACGCGGAATCTGTGCTTTTATAGAATATCCCGGCCGCAACACTCCAAAATCATCATCAATACGAGCCAACACTTCCACAACTGTCTGATAGTTGATACCGTCCAATTTTCGAACAGCGGTTGGACTTATACGTGATATCGTAGCAGAAAATACTCCCTCCGGAACAGCAGCTGCCTCAAACAACAAATCCTGCCCGACACGTAATGCACTGATTTCGCCTTCCGGGACGGAAAGACGAATTCTCAGATATGTCATGGAGGATACCGCTGCTGCAGGGGATGTGGGAAGATAAAGTTCCCCCTCTGTCAGATTGACAGAGGTCAGAATTCCATTCATCGGAGCATGCAGCTCTAATGAAATATTTCCTTCTTCCAACAGAGAATCTACATCAACTTGTGCAAAAACCTCTTCCACTTCCGGAAAAATCCCTTCAGGAAGATAATCTTGGTATTCTTTTGCCACAGAAGCCAGTGCCTGTGCAGTTTGTTCTGGATCGATTACCGCAATCAACTGCCCATACTCCACATAATCCCCCTCTTCCACCAAAACTTGGCTAGGAACAAAAGGATACTGTGGATTCAATTCCCTAGTGGATGGTGATTCTACAACACCTTCTACTGAAAATGTTTCGGTGTACTCTTCTTGACGCATCGTAACCAGTTCTACTTCCGGTACTGGCGTTTGGACAAGCTCTGGAACCCACCAAACAGCGCTCACAAATAATCCTGTTAAAACTGCCAAAACCCAATACTTTTTCACATTCATTCCTCCTGATACAAATATGTCTGGGTATAGTTTGCCGAAAATCCGGCAAAATATCAGCAAAACGAAATTTTTAAAAAAATTTCAAAAGGAAAGGAGTTTTCCCAATGAACTTAGTTACATGCAGTGAAAACTGCCGGTATCAGAAAGACGGAATGTGTACACGGACAGGCGCGGCCCCCACAGCGTCGCAAATTGCAGGGTGCTGTTATTATGAACCTCCCGAAAAATTATTTCAGGCATAAAAACGGCCATCCGATTATCTCGGATGGCCGCTCTTTTGATGTTTATTCAATATGCAATGTTTTTCCCTGATAGGAAATATCATATTTTCCGCTGAGATATTCGCTCTGGCAAAGAGGAGTATCAAAACGTTTATAATCCCGAATGGAAATGGGAGAACCATCCACTGTAAGGTCTCCTTCCCAACCAAAGCCAATCTCACCATTTTTCGGAGACTGATAACGAACCTGAAGGCATTCACAGTGAATTTCTGCCCGCAGAATCTCACTGATGAAACGTTCAAATGTACCATACTCCGTCTTCCGACCCATCTGACAAATCCAGATATTTTCCTTACTGAAGCAGGCTGCCTCAATTCCGACCCAACGCGGATTATCGGTTGTCCACTCCATACCATTCTGCGAGTATAAGGCAACATACCCGTCACCTTTCCGGCCGAAAGTCCAGTTTCCAACCGAATAACATTCATCAAACTTTTCCCGCGGGAAATAAGCATGAGAATACGGCACCGGAGAATCTTCTGCAATCTGATAGATGCAGATTACGACATCCCGATACTGAACCGCTCTGGGATGGCGGTAGTTGCCCGACCAGAAGTCCGGCCGCCCATCCCGGAAACCGCGTGTCCCTGGCTGATTGGTAAAGACAATGGCATCATCCGCAAGTGTTGCCTGCCAAATATGCTGCTGGAATCCCAATTCTCCTTTCCGGAAATCCTGAGCACAGCTCAGCAAATAATCTGGTGTTTTATAAGTGAGCTTATTAACCCGGCACATATAGTTGCCGACCCGGCATGGTTCCGGAGTAATCCCCTTCTTTTTACAGTCCAACACATATCGATATTCCGGATATACCGCCGGATTTACCATAATTCCGAACTTCTCACACATTTTGAACATGTTTTCTACGATCTTCTCATGCGTATAAGCCATGTTGTGCCAGAAAAGAGTCAAATCTTCATAAGATTCATATCCCTTTCCAAACAACGGCGCATCCTCAACATTAAAGCTCTGCTGTTCCCGATCCTCCAAAACCAGATTTTGATCCAGTGCGATGGCATCAATCAACGGCTGCGGCTCATAACGGCTGGTCGCCAATGCGAGGCTGCCCAGATGCAGCAGACCTTCCTGAGATTCCAGTGTTCCCGTCCCCCACAGCAATTTTTCCAGCAAAGTCGTCGCCGTACAATCCTTCTTAATAATCATTTCCGGATAAGTACGCCCATGCGTCGCGCAATAATTCCCCTGATAAGAATTGATCGCCATAGAAAAGGTAATGACATCTACCAGAGCCCTCGATTTGGCTGCCAGTTCTGCATCCTGTGCAAAATCATATAGATTCAGCAGGCAGATCAGGTTTTCATCGGTATAGCAGTTGGAATCCCACTCCGAAAATCCGACTTTCAGCTTCATATCAATCCAATCCAGCACTTTCGGGCGGATTTCCGGTGTGATTTCCCGGCCCTTTTTACCGCGGAAACGGAAGAATTCATCCGGATACAGCTGAGTGACAAGATATTCACAGGTCATAAACAGCATGATATGATTTTCTGTCCAGATAATCTGCTGCCCCGGGAATTTGACATTTTCTCCGAACCAATAATCAAAATCCAAAAACAAATCCTTCAATTCGGCCAGTGCTTCTTCGCCTACCAACTTGGTATTCGGATACAGATAGAGCATTCGAAGCATCAGAATCAGCCGGAAATCGCCGCAGTCTTTCCGAATCCGCATATGCGACAAATACCGGATAAATGCCTCATCGTTCGTATGTCTGCCTGTCGCAACTTTCGCAAACTCATGATAAATTGTTCCCTGTCCTTCCGGCAGGCTGCCGCAAAGTTCCAGATAATGCTGATATCGTTCTTTTCGATTCATTTTTCAATTCTCCAATCCTTTGATTCAATGTAATTCCCAATGTTCCAATTTTCCGTTTTTCCAACGGATATCTGCTGTTTTTCCACTCCGCAGCCGCAATCCGCGCACATATCCCGTCTCCCAGCTCTTGGGAAGGGCAGGAACCGGCACTGCGGAAGAGCGGTGGCTTTGCAGCAGCATTTCGGCAATACCGGCTGCTACGCCGAAATTTCCGTCAATCTGGAACGGAGGATGAGCATCCAACAGGTTGGGATAGCTGCCGCCGCCTGAAGACATCGAAATTTCTGTTGTTTCTATCGGGGTAAGCTGTTGACGGATCAGCCGTGCACAGTTCTCCCCGTCTCCTAGGCGCGCCCACAGACAGATTTTCCATGCAAGGCTCCATCCGGTACCGCCAAATCCGCGTTTCAGAAGCGATTGACGGCAGGCTTCTGCCAATTCCGGAGTATCCTGCGGGGTAATCTGATCGGAAGGATACAATCCATACAAATGGGACACATGGCGGTGTTCCGGTTCCCATTCCTCTACTTCTTCATGCCACTCCAGCAAACGGCCATCTGATCCAATTTGGAAAGGCGGCAGTTTTGTAAGCGCCTGCCGGATCCGATCCGTCAGAGAATCCGTAATTTTTAGTGCCTGCTGAGCAGCCAGACAATTTTGGAACAGTTCCCGAATGATAGCAGTATCCATGGTAGGAGACTGATCCAATGAACAACGTTCTCCATTTTTGAGGTATCGATTCTCCGGAGAAATCGAACACATGGTGACCAGCTGTCCCCGATCATTTTCCACGAGGAAATTCAGATAGAATTCTGCCGCTCCTGCCATAACCGGATAGGCTTTCTCCTTCAGGAAATCCAGATCTTCCGTAAAGCGGTAATGTTCCCACAGCGGTTCACAAAGCCAGCCCGATCCCATTGGCCACAGTGCATAGGGCATACTGAAAACTTCCCGTTTGGGATCGCCTACCGGTGCGGTATGTGCCCAGATATCCGAGTTATGATGAGCAACCCAGCCGGAAGCCCCATAATGAATTTTCGCTGTCTCTTCCCCACGTTTGGCCAACACCTGCAGCCACTCCACCAGTGGTTCCGTACACTCGGAAAGATTACAGGTTTCTGCCAGCCAATAATTCATCTGAGTATTGATATTGATGGTGTAATTAGAACTCCACGGAGCGCGGAGAAGCTGATTCCATATTCCCTGCAAATTCGCAGGCATACTGCCCGGGCGGGAACTGCTAATAAGTAAATAACGTCCATACTGGAAAAGCTGAGCACAAAGTCCAGGATCTTCCGCCCCTTCATGGACGGCACGAAGACGTTCAATCGTTGATAGTTTCTCTTGTGCTGGATTGTGGCCAAGATCGATATCCACCCGGTCAAACAGCGCGATAAAATCCGCACGATGTTCGTCGAGCAATTTCTCATAATCCCGGCTGCATTTACTCATCGTTTCTGCAAGTTTTGCCTGCGCATCTCCATTCGGCATCTGTCCGAAACCGGTAAAGCTGGTTCCCACAAAATACCGGAAGGTCACCGCATCTGCACCGCAGATGATGAATGAATCATCAGATACCGTTATATTTCCGCCTTCTGCATCCGCACAAAGAGCAGTAGCAAATTTTACAGTTCTGCTGCTTTCTTCCGGATCATAAACAATAGGATTTTCACATTCATAATAAGAGGGTCTCGCTTCCCGCGGGCAATCTCCATCCATACGCAGGACGCCGTCTTTTGCATAACAATGATGCCGCAGCGGGCTCTCCAAAGATGCCTTTACCGAAACTGAGCCCGGTTTGGAGGCTTCCAACCGGACAATCAATGCTTGTGCAGGATAGGACACAAAGGCGGTACGGGTATACCTAACTTCTCCGATCTGAAATTCCGTGGTCTGAACACCAGTTCGGATACTGAGCGACCGCCGATAATTACTTTCAGCTTGTGCATTCTGCATTTCCAGCCAGAGATCACCCAGCGGCAGGTAGCCTTCTGTCCATTCGCCCAAAAAATGCTGATTTGCAAGTTTTTCTGCTTCTGCGATCTTCTTTTCCGAAACTAACCGACGAACTTCCGCAAGATAGGAAGAGGCACCCTCACGATTTTTCTCTTTGGGATAACCGGACCAAAGAGTATCTTCGTTGAGTGCAATTCGTTCCTTTGCTACTCCTCCAAACATCATCGCACCAATCCGTCCGTTACCAATTGGAAGCGCTTCCTCCCAAACCGCGGCCGGAGTTTTGTACCAAAGCTGATGTTTCATAAATTTCACCCTTTCTCATTTACAAAAAAAGGCTGTATGCCACATTTGCATACAGCCAAAAGGAGGCCTGTCGGCCACAGATCAGGGAAAAGGAAAGGAGTTGCCATTGATATCCTATCACATTCCCTGAAAAAAAACTGTCGAAAACGAGGTCTATTCTCCACGAATTTCACGCAAAATTTTTCCAGCTTCCACAATATCCTTTTCAAAACAGGATGAGCCGCCTTCAATGCTGACCGTTCCATCATATTTCGCGGCTTTCAGCATTTCAAAGAAAAAGGCATGTTCTTCTCTGGTTTCTTCTGATGGGAAACCACGATCGATACAATTTGCAATATGCACATGCTGCAGAATCCGTCCCACAGATACCAGATCCAACAGATCTTCGCCATTGCGCTGTACATGATAATAGTCAGCAAGCAGCCGAATATGCGGACGGTTGGTATCCATAGCCAGCCAATAACCATCCATCATCGTGTTCAAGGTATTACATTCTACATAACTGAGTGGTTCAATGGCGATCTTCATATCATAATCTTCACAATAAGTTTCAACAAGACGCAGGAACGCAATCAACTGGATTCTCACCATTTCAGCAGGAAATCCGGGTGGGGTACGGCGCGCACCACCGCTTCCGAACACGATAGATTCCACGCCAAATTCTTTGGCTGCAGGAAATGCTGCATCCAAAAATCTTCTGGCTTTGCCCAAATCCGCATCCGGACCAACCAACGGAATATCGCCAGGAATAAAGCAATTCATTGCTTTGCAGGAAATCCCGGCTTCATTTAAAAATTGAATTGCTTCCGCACGTTCATCAGCACTCAATTTAGCAGAATTCTGAAAATTAAATTCCACATAATCAAATCCGGCATCTCGAATTGCCAATACTCTCTTTCGAGAATCCTCATCAGTCGGAATTGCCGTACAACATCCCAGTTTTATCATAGTAACGCCTCCTCCATAAAATTCAAGTTTATTGTAGCATGATAAAAATCAAAAAAACAGTGTATTTTTTGCTGATTTTGATTGTATTTTTTATACAAGATGCACATTCACAATGGAAGGTGCATAAAACGCTCTGCCTCGGACCATTTCACCGGAAAACCGGCACCATGTGAACAAAATACCGAATCCGGTGAATTTTCTCCATCCCGTTCCGGGTTATAATGCCGTTCTTCGATCACTTCTGCGGCATTTTTACAGGGACGGTACCGGTCAAACTGCAGGCTGAGACGCCCTTTGCCGCGGGAAAATGCGGTCAATTCCCGTGCATATCCCCGTAAACCTGCTACCGGTGCAAAGCCAGTAATTCGAACGGTTTCTCCCAGCGTTTCGGGCGGCTGGCATTCTCCTACCATTCGCTGAATATCCGCAATCACACGTCCCGATAGAGATGCCTCCACTTCCACTGAGAAGGCATACCATGGTTCCAGCAGCACACTCTGTGCACGCATCAATCCCTGCCGGATTGCACGATAAGTTGCTTCCCGAAAATCACCGCCTTCCGTATGTTTCAGATGTGCCCTGCCAGAAAGCAGTACAATCTTCACGTCAGTGAGCGGGGAACCGGTCAATACTCCCCGATGTTCCTTTTCAAACACATGGGTCCGAATCAGATTCTGCCAGTTTGCACTCAAATCATCTGTCCGACATTCGCTTGCAAAAGAAATTCCGCTTCCCGGTTCCGCTGGTTCCAGCCGCAGATGCACCTCTGCATAGTGGCGCAGCGGCTCAAAATGCCCATATCCAACGATCGGTGCTGCTATTGTTTCCCGGTAAAGGATCTGGCATTCACCAAATCGAACCGGAATCCCATATCGCTCTTCCAGTATTCCGGTCAGGATTTCCAGCTGAATTTCTCCCATGATATGGACTGAAATTTTTTTCATTTCCTCATTCCATTCGATTCCGAGCAGCGGTTCCTCATCTTCCAGTTCCCGCATCCACCCCAATACTGTTAGCGGATGATACTGATCTTCATCAAACAGCAATTCTGCGGATAAAAGCGGCTGCATAGAAAAGGAACTGTTCTCTCCGGCACCCTCCCCGGCGATCTGCCCCGGCATGAGAGAAAGTCCGGTAACAGCACAAAGTTCTCCGGGTTTCGCCTCGGATATAGGCGAAAACTTTGGACCATTATAGCGGCGCAGTTCCCCGATTTTTTCGGAATGGAGTTCTCCATCCTGCCCACATACCGTCAATTCCTGTCTTGGACGCAATGTTCCCTGCTCTACTTTCAGATAAACAACCCGACCGCCTTGTTTATCGTGCCGAACCTGATAGGCAAGCGCGCGGGGAGGATCATCAGGTGACGCATCCATCTCCGGCAGCCAGCAGGCTAAGCCGTCCAACAGATCTTCGACCCCTTCGCCTGTCAGCGCCGTTCCTCGGTATAGTGGAAAGAGCTTGCCGGCTGCAATCAACTTGCGCGCTGTATCTGCAAAATCTTCCGGCGCGGCATTTCCCTCCAAATATTGCTCCAGCAAATTATCGTCCAGTGACGCAATCTGTTCGCAGAGTTCTTCTGAAAAATTACCTGATTGGCAGCTTCCTGCAAAATCCGCACATTCCGCACCCAAAATTTTTCGGATTTCCTGAATCACCCGTTCCGGATCCGCACCGATCCGATCCAGCTTGTTGAGAAAAAATATTGTCGGAATCTGTCGGTTCCGCAGCAGCTTCCAAACGGTTTCCGTATGACTTTGCACCCCTTCCACTGCACTGATGACCAATACAGCGCCATCCGCAGCCTGCAAAGAACGTTCCATTTCTCCCGAAAAATCAGCATGACCGGGCGTATCGATCAGGTGAAATTCCCGCCCTTTCCAGCAAAATTCGGACTGGGCAGCGAATACGGTGATACCGCGTTCCCGTTCTGCGGTTCCAAAATCCAGAAATGCATTCTGTCGGTCCACACGCCCCAGTGTGCGGATGGTACCGGCTCGATACAGGATCTGTTCCGATAAAGTTGTTTTGCCCGCATCAACATGGGCAAGGATTGCAATGGATATTGGCAAAAAAATTCCTCCGGTTCTTTCGTTTGTTTATTCCATAATTTGAGTACCGCCCCATTCCACCAGCGTAAAGCCTTCCCGCTCAAAAGGATGGACTTCCTGTGGGGGAATTTCCACTGGATCTTCCAGCGCTTTCCATGCTATAAAGACTCGAAGCACGCTATCCAGTTTCGGCGAAACATGAAGCTTTTCCGATTCCGTATAACAATTCGTCTGGAAAGAGATCAAATTCCATTCGTTTTCTTGCATCATGGGCAGCCAGTAGACAATGATTTCATTATATTCACGGGGTGGCATCCCCATTTGCACGAAAGTCTGCTGCAAAAATCTGCGGTTTTGACACTAGCACAATTCACATGTCATTTTTCTTTTCTTCTCCGATAAACGACAATTTCCGGATCAGAGCCGTTTTCGCCGTATTCACAGACCAGAAGATTGTGTTCATCGGCAGTCAGCCCGTAACAACGGTTACTGCCTTTTTTGTGAAGTTGGTTTCCAAGATATACCCGACTGTTATCCCAAAACCGCACTGTCTGGCCACCCGGCAACGGATAAGCGAGATTGATATAAGAACCCACCAACGCATTGAGGTCTTTGACCTCCTCCATGTCCTCAATACCGAGGGCGTTGAACTCATAAATGAGCTCTTCTTTGAGCCGGCAAATTGCGGAAAATGCCTTTCCGCAATTTTCACACCCTTTCTGAAGGCAGCATTCTGCAATGACACAGCTTCCCCCAAACGGTTTTCCTCCTGTTTCGCGGCACCCGCCGCAGTTACCGCGAAAACTGCATCTTTCGCAGTCCAATCCGCATATTGCCGACATCATAGATCACTCCTTTTCCAAGCCTTCTTCCACAAAATGAGGATATTGATCCCAGTATTTCCGAAAAACTCGGTCATCCTGCCCGTCTAAATTCAGCTGATACATCCGGAAATGAACCAGAAAATTCTTTGGCTGGCATAATTCCTCATAGGTATAGCAATACCGCATTCCAATATTGCGCATCACACCGCCACTTCGAGGATTGTTGATGTCATGAGTTGCCGTAACAAAGGAAAGGCCATCTTTCCGAGCCTGTTCCACCATAGCGGCAGCCGCCTCCGTTACGATCCCATGATGCCAGAATTCTTTCCGGAGTCCATACCCCAAGTCATGGCTGTCTCCGCCGCTGATCCCGATATATCCAATGGGAAGATCATCTTCTTTACGGCAGATCGCCAGATGATACCCACTTTTGTCCTCCAAATATCGTTCCCGCAGCATAATTTCTGCCTCTTTCAGTGTTTTGACCGGAAACCATGGGAGAAATGTATTGACCTCCTCATCCCGCATGATCTCAAAAAAAGCTTCCAGATCAGACTCTACAAAATCACGCAGTACAAGACGTTCCGTTTCAATCCTCATTCCGAATCACTTCCTCCTTGGGACAGAAAATCATCCGAGCTATCTCCAAAATCAACGCTGCCAGAACAACCAAACATCCGATTTGAAATAAGCTGCGCCAAAATTTCATTTCATTCTCCCCTTATAGAAAATACCGATTTTCCTTCCGTTCTGCCAGACGTTTGGTAAATGCCGCCGCAAATTCCTGATATTCCGGCGTATTCATATTCTTGGCATGAACCGGACACCGCCGGATACAGCGGAAACATGCAATGCATCGTTCCGGATTTACCGCAAAACCATTGGCCGGATCGATTGCACCTTCGGGGCACTCCCGTGCGCAAAGTCCGCATTTCACACAGTTTTCTGCGGTCAGCGGATGGAATTTTCCACCGCTTCCACCCTCCTTATATGGATGATTGCCGGGAATCATCGGCTGAGAAAAATCATTTGCCGCCAGCTTTTGCGCCACTTTTTCAGCAAAGACCGCATCTTCTGCCAAATCTTCTGCATTGGGGCGTCCCTTCTGAATCTCTCCATAGGTGTGTTCTCCGATTAATGCAGCTGCAGCAACCGGAACAAATCCCAGTTCCTTCGCCAAATCAGAAAGTTCTAATAAAGCGTCATCAAAGTCGCGATTTCCATAAGTGACAGTGAGAATACAGGGGGTTTGATTGCCTTTCAGTTTACGAAAACGTTCCACAGCACCGCGGTACAAGCGCCCTCCATAAACTGGTGCCCCAAATACGACCGCTTCATCTGATCGAAATTCCGTCCGCACCGGCACCGCATCAAAACGGGTCAGATTGATCGTTTCAAATTTTCCGCCACCAATCGCCGCGGCAATTGCTTCTGCCCCCTTTTTCGATGTATCCGTTGCCGAAAAATAAATAGCCGTACTCTTCATTTTCTTTCTCCATTTCCAGCATGTAATGCGTTGCAAATAAAATCATAGGAATCCCGTCCATACCAGCGATGAACGCCCGGATTCAGCGAATGTGCCAGTTTCTCTTCCGCCCCAAACAGCCGATAAGCCTTTCTAGTAATATCCATCTGAGACGTCACATTTGCAACACCTCTTGCGCCATTCAGCGGATCCTGATCACCGGTTTCAATCATGAGCGGACGCGGCGCAATCAGAGCGCCGATATCTCCCATATCAACCGTCTCCCACAAGTGCGGAACATAATTACAGGAACAGTTATTGCTCAACAGCAGCAGCGAATCGTGATATCCGTAAAAATATCCGCTCACAACCGCAGCCTTGACACGGTCATCCATTGCAGACAGCCAGAGAGTCTGCAATCCTCCGCCGGATAGCCCTGCGCATCCCAATCGATTTATGTCGCAATCTTCCCGCGTTTCAATATAGTCGATCAGCCGCATCAAATCAAAGGTCCACATACCGGTTACCGTCAAGCCAAGCGAAATCGCCATTTGATTTAGTACCCGGCAGGAACTCATCATAAGATGATCCTGTTCAAATATCTCGCGCCGTTCTCCGAAGCCTCTTGCATCGGGACAAAATACCAAAAATCCTCTGCGCGCAAATTCAAACGCATAATCATAATGATATTCTGCGATACTTTCTGCTACTTCCGGAATGTCTGAAAGACCGCCGGTTGCTGCTTTTCCGCCGCTTCCATGCCCGTGCGGGCAAATCATAACCGGCTTTTTCGCATCCCCATTTTGGGGTTCCAACACATAAAAAGGCATCCAGACCCCTTCTTCTGTCTGAATCCGATATTTATGACGGATAAAGGGCTCTCCTGAGAGTTCTTCAGAACTGATCAATTCCGGACAAAGTTCGCATTTTTCCAACCGGTTCAATCCGGTCAATTCTGCCAATCTGTTCCGTGTCCGCGTTTTCCACTCTGCATATGCATCTAAATTTTCTGCAGAAAAAGCACAGCTTCGCTCTGTTTTCTGAAACAAACGGGAAAATTTTTCCATGGAAGTATACACTTTATTCACGACCAATTCCTCCTGTCATAGCCTTTCGGCAGTCTTCCCCTCCATATTACTATATTTCAAAGGATTCTGCAAGCTGTTTTGCGCAGTTTGTACGATTTTTTCCAAAATACAAACATTTTAGCCGAATCCATTGATAAACTAAACTGTGACTCATGAAAACTAAACACTTTTTTAGGAAATTACGTTATAATATAAACAATCCAAAATCCATCTCAACAATGGAGGTCATTTTATGATCCATGTATCCACTCCCAGCCGAATCTGTCTGTTCGGCGAGCATCAGGATTATCTGGGCTTGGAGGTGATTGCTTCTGCAATCAATCTTCACTTCACAGCGCATGCACAGCCCCGTTCCGATTCGATTCTTCATATCCGCATTCGGGACAAATCCATCGGGGAACTCGGTGCACAGAATACTGAAGGCAAATATGAGGAATACTTCATCGATACGGCGACCGATCTCGTATATGAAAATAATCGCGATTATTTTAAATCTGTTGTCAATGTTCTCCGCAAAGCTGGCTTTTCTGTCGGTGGTGCGGATGTTACCTTGGATTCTGAAATTCCGATCGGCAAGGGAATGTGTTCTTCCACAACCATGGTTTTGGTTCTTACCACGGCTCTTGCCGCGCTGTCTGACCGCAAGCGTGCAGAAGATGCCGCGAACATGGCACTTCTCGCTTGGAAAGCAGAAGTGGAGGAATTTCACGAACCTGGCGGCATGATGGACCATTATGCTTCTGCGCTTGGCGGACTGGTTCATCTGGATTTCTCCACAGGCAGTGCTGTTCCCACTCCGCTCGATTTTGAACCGAAAGGCTGTTTTATCCTTTTTGACTCCCTACAGGATAAGGATACCATTAAGGTTCTGGGAGATTCCAAATATCCGACTCAGGAGGCGCTTGCTTCCCTCAATCCCTACGGAATCACTTCCATCCGAGATTTTTATCGGGATCCTTCTCTCGAAAAATATGTTGACACCTTGGATGAATTCCATCAGCGTAAAGTACGCGCCAATATTGACAACTATCGAATTCAACGGGAAGCCCTTCAGCTTATTCAGACCAAAACTATGACCGATGAAAAGCTGGGAGAACTGCTCAACCGTCATCAGGCTAATCTGCGTGACGGACTGCAGATCTCTACTCCAGTCATTGACCGGATTTTGGAAACCGCTATTGCTCACGGCGCTTTCGGTGGAAAATTCAATGGTTCCGGTGGCGGCGGATGTCTCTATTGTTATGCACCGCTGGATCGGGCGGATTCTATTGTTTCCGCTGTCAATCAGATGGGTTATCCGGCTATGATCCTTCGCAAGGATCGCGGTCTGACCATTACCGACTAATCCCCCTATTTCTGAAAGGAGAACTTTATTATGAAAGCAATCGTTCTTGCAGCTGGCAAAGGCAAACGCCTCCATTCCGAACAATTCACCGCTCCCAAGGTCCTGCGGGAAGCGAATGGACGTCCCTTGCTTGCTTATGTAGTGGAAAATCTCCGCTTTATTCCCAACAAAAAGGATATTATTCTGGTAGCAGGTTACCGCAAAGAGATGGTAATGGAAGCTTTTCAAGATGGATATACCTTTGCCATTCAGGAAGAACAGCTCGGAACCGGTCATGCGGTCAACTGCGCACGGGAAGCAATCGGTGATTATGACGGACCAGTTCTGGTCTGCTACGGTGATATGCCGCTCTTTAAAAAAGAAACCTATGAGAATCTGGTCAAGATCCATATGGATGAGGGAAATGACTGTACCATTCTGACTGGTATTTCCAACCGCGGCTTGGCATATGGACGTATTCTCCGCGATGAAGACGGCCATTTCACCGGTGTTGTGGAAGATAAAGACTGCTCGCCGGAACAGAAAAAAATTAATGAGTTAAATGTAGGAATCTACGTTTTTGACAGCAAAAAACTCTTCTCCTGCCTCGGCGAATTGAAAAATTCCAACGCACAGGGTGAATACTATCTGACAGATGTTCCTTCCATTATGATGAGCAAAGGATATCAGATCGGTACCTACACAACTCATGATGATACGGAAATTTTGGGAGTTAATACTCCGGAAGATCTTGCTCTGTGTGAAGAAATTCTGGCTGCAAAATAATCTGGCTGCAATGGGATGACATGAAAGGAGCAGTTTTCTATGATTCAATTCGGAACCGGCGGATTCCGCGCTGTCATCGGGGATGACTTCACCCGGGCAAATGTTGAACTTCTCGCACAGGGACTGGTCAACAAAATGAAAGCGGAACACGCAGAACATTCTCCTCTGATTATTGGATATGACCGTCGTTTTCTCTCTGACATTGCTGCAAAATGGATTTCGGGCGTTTTCGCTGCAAATGGAATCAAAGTGCAGTTTATTGATCGGGAAGCACCAACTCCATTGATTATGTTCGTGGTGAAGAAAACTGCCGCCTTATACGGAATGGCCATTACTGCTTCTCACAATCCCGCAGAATACAATGGCGTGAAGGTCTTTACGGCAGGCGGACGAGATGCAAGCAAAGAAGTTACCAACGACCTGGAAGGATATATCAATATTCTTACCGCTGAAGATGTCCGTACCATTCCATTTGAAGATGGCATCAAATCCGGGATGATTGAGATAATCGAGCCAATGAACGACTATATCGACAGCATTCTGAATTTCGTCGATGTGGAAAAAATCAAGACCAAAAAAATGCGCATCCTGCTGGATCCCATGTTCGGAGTCTCCAAAACATCCCTTCAGACCATTCTGCTGACCTGCCGTTGTGACGTCGATGTCATCAATGACCGCCACGACGCCCTCTTTGGCGGCCGCCTTCCCTCTCCTTCTGCCAAAACGCTGACCCGCCTTTCCTCTATGGTTGTAGAAGGTCATTATGACTTGGGAATTGCAACAGATGGTGATGCCGACCGAATCGGTTTGATTGACTCAGAGGGTGCATTCATCCATCCCAATGATATCCTGGTACTGCTCTACTATTATCTGGTAAAATACAAAGGCTGGAAGGGCGATTGTGTACGCAATATTGCCACCACGCATTTGCTGGACCGGCTGGCAGAAGCATTTGGCTGCACCTGCTGGGAAGTTCCGGTTGGATTCAAGTGGATTTCTTCCAAAATGGAGGAAACAGACGCCATTATTGGCGGGGAAAGTTCCGGAGGTCTGACCGTTCGCGGACATATTGCCGGTAAGGATGGGATCTATGCGGCGGCTCTGCTGGTTGAAATGGTTTCTGTCATTGGCAAACCGCTTAATACCATCCTGAAAGAAATCAAGGAAGTTTACGGACATTGTGAGATGAGCGAATATGACTGCCGGTTCTCCCATGAAAAGAAAGAACAGCTCAACGATCTGCTCTTTACACAGAAAAAACTGCCCGAATTTCCCTGCAAAATCGCCAAAGTATCCTATCTGGATGGATGCAAAGTCTATTTTGAAAATGGCGGATGGATTATCTGCCGCTTCTCAGGCACGGAGCCTTTAATTCGCATTTTCTGTGAAATGGAAACCTATTCTCAGGCAATTGCCATCACGGAAAAAATGCGCGATTTCCTTGGACTATAAAAAATTAACCCCGTATGGATCTTCTGTTCGTTCCATACGGGGTTGTTTTATGCCAACGTATTGACAGATTCCGCTCTATTTTATATAATATTTTTAGATACAATTCATATTTCCTACATAGATCTGTCCATATGGCAGGGAAAGGATATCGTTATGAAAAAAGAATTTGATCTGCTTGCATTAGGCGAATTGCTGCTGCGTCTTTCTCCCCCCAATAATGAACGGCTGACCCGTGGCAGTACTTTTGACAAACAGGTAGGCGGTGCAGAATTGAATGCCATTACCGGCGCGGCCATGCTGGGACTGCGCTGCGGTATTGTCTCCAAACTTCCTGCCAATGATTTGGGAACCTACATCAAAAATACTGTTCGTCTTGGCGGCGTCAGTGATGACTACTTGGTCTACGACAGTGAAAAAGATGCACGTCTCGGCGTTTACTACTATGAAAACGGCGCATATCCCCGAAAACCCCGCATTGTTTATGATCGAAAGAACACCTCTATCAATAAGATTGAATTGACAGATTTTGATGATCACTTCTATGAATCCACCCGTTGTTTCCACACCAGCGGCATCACACTGGCGTTGAGTCCTCATGTCCGCGCTACGGCAATTGAAATGATCAAACGCTTCAAAGCCAATGGTGCCATTATCTCTTTTGATGTCAATTTCCGCGGAAATTTGTGGACCGGCGCAGAAGCGAAAGAATGTATCGAACAGATTCTTCCGTATGTCGATATTTTCTTCTGCTCAGAGGATACCGCACGGCTGACTTTCCTGAAAGAAGGAGATGTCCGCTCTATTATGAAGCAGTTTACCGAAGAATATCCGATTACCGTCATGGCATCTACTCAGAGAATCGTTCACAGCCCAAAACGGCATACCTTTGGTTCCATCATCTACTGCGCTAAGAATAAGACCTACTATGAAGAGCCGCCTTATGCAGATATTGAGGTTGTCGACCGAATCGGCAGCGGTGATGCTTATATTTCCGGTGTTTTGTACGGACTTCTCTCTCATGAGGGTGATTATCAGCGGGCGCTTGAATATGGCAATGCTATCAGTTCCCTCAAAAATACCATTCCGGGTGACTTGCTCGCCACTGACCTCAAAGAAATCGACAGCATTATCAAAGAGCATAAGGCAACCGGCCGTATTTCTGAAATGGATCGCTGAAACTCTCCAAAAAGACAAAAATCCTCTCCGGAAATTCCGGAGAGGATTTTTTACATCTTATTTCAGGCTGGCGCCAAAACGTTCGCCCAATTCCTCTGCTTTTTTGAGATCTTCTTCGCTCGGAACGAATACAACACGGAACGGTTCTTCGAACAGGCTCATTTTGAGTCCTTCCAGACGTGCTTTCAAATTGGCTGCAGCCTCGCCGCTCCAGCCGTAAGAGCCAAACAAAACAACCGGACGCTTTGCGCTGTTGATAGCATCCACATGGCTCAACAGGTTCCACACAGGCTGAACCGCATCGCGATTCAATGTGGGAGAACCAACTGCAAAAGCATCACATGCATTCAGTTTCGCCGACAATTCTCCCATATCATGCTTGATGATATCAAATGTTTCCACATTTGCATCCGGCAGAGCGCGCTGAATACCTGCAGCGATACTTTTTGCAATTTTACGGGTATTGCCGTAAGCGCTGCAATAAAAGACGGGAATATTTTTCGCGCCTTTTTCCTTCGGTGCCGACCATTCTGCATACTTTTCCATGGTATATGCAAGACGACAGCCTTTTGTCAAAACAGGACCATGACTGGTGCAGGCGTATTCGATATCCAGATCGCGGATTTTTTCCAATCCTTTCTGGACGTATCCAGGGAACGGTCCGAAAATTGCATCATAATAGCCTTTGAATGCAGTTTCATAAGCACTCGGATAGGTAACATTATAGTCAAAAGTAAACGGTTCGCAATAATGAGCGCCCAAGAAATCGCAGGAGAAAAGCGCTTTATCTTCCGGGATCCAGGTAAACATGGAATCCGGCCAATGCAGGAACGGAGCAATCATAAATTTCAACGTCTTTCCGCCGAGATCGATTTCTTCGCCTTCTTTTACAACATGGAGTTTCAGATCGGTCCGATTAGTGATCCCCTTAATATAAATCGATCCAGCCTGCGAGCAGACAATCTCCATGTTTGGATTGATCTCCAGCAATTTTGCCACACCGCCCGCATGGTCAGGCTCGTTGTGATCCAGAACCAGATAATCAATTTCAGAAGGATCGCATACCTTCCGAATATTTTCCAGATAACGGTCAAAATAACTCAGGTGCGTACATTCCAGAAGCGCTGTTTTCTTGGAACCTTTTACCAAATAAGAGTTGTAAGTTGTACCGTAGTCGGTTTTCATAATGATATCAAAAACCCGCATATTCGGATTCAAAATTCCGACCGACCAGATGCCTTCGGTAATTTTTTCTGCTGTCATCTTCATACTCCTTTTCCATTTTTTCACAAAAACCGGCGGACGAATGTACGCCCGCCGATGATTTATTTACTGGACTTCAAACATATCCTTGCCTACACCGCACATGGGGCAAACAAAATCTTCTGGAAGATCCTCGAACTTTGTGCCGGGAGCAATTCCCTCATCAGGAAGTCCTGCTTCCTCATCATATTCCCATCCGCAGATACTGCATACATATTTCATTCGAAATCTCGCTCCTTTCAAATTATCCTGTACTTACTATACCATAAATTTGCAGCTGTGTCAACGATTTTGACGTCGAATTTTAAAATTATTCAAAAATATTTTGTTTAAAAGAGTATACCCTCTTTTCCCTTTTCTATTCATTTTTTACAGAAGCGGCGCCAAATACTTTCCGGTATAGCTTTCCGGAATTTTTGCAAGCTGTTCCGGTGTACCAGTTCCTACAATTGTGCCGCCCCGATCTCCGCCTTCTGGTCCAAGATCAATAATCCAGTCCGCAGTCTTCAGCACATCTAAGTTATGCTCAATCACCACAACTGTATTTCCGGCATCCACCAGTTTTTGCAGTACATCAATCAATTTCTGAACATCATAACTATGCAAGCCGGTAGTAGGTTCGTCCAAAATATAGATTGTTTTTCCGGTGCTGCGCTTCGAAAGCTCGGTTGCCAGTTTGACACGCTGTGCCTCTCCACCGGAAAGGGTGGTTGCAGGCTGTCCGAGTTTAATATAGCCAAGCCCCACTTCATAAATTGTCTCAATTTTCCGTTTGATACGCGGGATACTGTCAAAAAAGTTCATAGCTTCCTCAACGGTCATATCCAGAACATCATAGATACTCTTACCCTTATATTTTACTTCCAAGGTTTCGCGATTATAGCGTTTTCCCTTGCAGACTTCACAAGGGACAAAAATATCGGGCAGGAAATGCATTTCAATTTTGAGAATTCCATCTCCTTCACAGGCCTCACATCTGCCGCCCTTAACATTGAAGGAGAAACGGCTGCTGGAATATCCCCGCATCTTGGCGTCAGCAGTCTGTGCAAACAATTCCCGGATATCCGTAAAGACGCCAGTATAAGTGGCCGGATTGGAACGCGGTGTCCGACCAATCGGTGATTGATCAATATCAATGACTTTATCAAGAAATTCCAAGCCATCGATTCCTCCGGATTTGCCAGGCTTTACGCGAGATCCGTTCAGAGACGCTGAAAGCGTTTTAAAGAGTACTTCGTTGACAAGGCTGGATTTTCCGGAGCCGGAAACGCCTGATACACAGGTAAACGTTCCTAACGGAATTTTCACGGTAACTCCCTTCAGATTATTCTCTCGCGCCTTTTTAATTGTCAAGAAATCTCCGTTTCCGGGACGGCGTTCTGCAGGGACCGGAATCTTCCGTTTGCCGGACAGGTATTGGCCAGTAATCGAGTTCTCACATGCCATAATTTCTGCCGGCGTACCGGCGCAGACGATTTCACCGCCATGGACGCCGGCTCCCGGCCCTACATCCACGATAAAATCCGCTGCCCGCATGGTATCCTCGTCATGTTCCACCACAATCAGGGTATTACCGATGTCCCGAAGTCGCTGCAAAGTTGCCAGCAATTTATCGTTATCCCGCTGATGCAGGCCGATAGACGGTTCGTCCAAAATATACAATACGCCAACCAGTGAAGAACCGATCTGCGTTGCCAGACGGATTCGCTGACTCTCACCGCCCGACAGGGTAGCAGAGGCACGGGACAAGGTCAGATATTCCAATCCAACACTTTTCAGGAAGCCGAGGCGCGCCTTTACTTCTTTCAAAATTTGGGCGGCAATCATCGCATCACGATCGGATAGCTTGAGATTCTCCATGAAATCCAGCGCTTCGGTAACCGACATTTTACAGAAATCACTGATATTCACACCGCCGACCGTAACAGCCAGATATTCCTTCTTCAAGCGTTCTCCCTTGCAATCCGGGCAGGGAACCGCACTCATCACCTGTGTAATTTCATCCCGGATATAGGCGGACTGCGTCTCCCGGAAACGCCGTTCCAGGTTGTTCACAACCCCCTCAAATTCGGTATCATAGCTGCCAGTCCCATACTCATTCTTCCGCACCATATGGATGTGCTCGCCTTTGGTGCCGTAGAGGATCACATCCTGCTGTTTGGACGTCAACTCCTGAAATGGTGTATCCAAAGAAAATCCGTAATGCTTTGCCAGCGCCTCATAATACATCTGCGCAATGGTGCCGCTCTCGCCGAAATACCAGCCGCTTGCTTTAATTGCGCCGCCACGGATGGATAACTCCTTATTTGGCACCACCATATCCGGGTCAACTTTCATGAAAGTTCCCAATCCGGTACAGGTCGGGCAGGCACCCATCGGATTATTGAACGAAAACATGCGCGGTTCCAACTCACCAATGGAAACCCCATGTTCGGGGCAGGCGTAATTCTGGGAAAACAACAGATCCTCGCCATTGACATCCGCAATGACCAATCCGCCGGAAAGCCGCAGGGCGGTTTCCACCGAGTCTGTCATGCGGGAACGAACGGTATCATTCACCATCAAGCGATCCACCACAATTTCAATGTTGTGCTTTTTATTTTTTTCCAGCTTGATTTCTTCAGAAAGATCGTACAGAATCCCGTCTGCGCGCACCCGTACAAAGCCGCTTTTGCGTGCGCTTTCAAATTCTTTCACGTGCTCGCCCTTCCGTCCCCGCACAACGGGAGCCAGAATCTGAATCTTGGTGCGTTCCGGAAACGAACAGAGCTTATCAATAATTTGATCCACTGTCTGCTGCTGAATCTCTCTGCCGCATACCGGACAATGCGGAATACCGATCCGGGCATACATCAGACGCAAGTAGTCATAAATTTCGGTTACCGTTCCGACCGTAGAACGGGGGTTTTTGGAAGTCGTTTTCTGGTCGATGGAAATTGCCGGGGAAAGCCCCTCAATATAATCCACATCCGGCTTCTCCATCTGTCCCAAAAACTGACGCGCATAGGACGACAGGCTCTCCACATACCGGCGCTGTCCGTCCGCATAGATGGTATCAAAGGCCAGCGATGACTTTCCAGATCCGGACAGACCGGTAAAGACCACCAGTTTATCCCGCGGAATCGTCACATCCACATTTTTGAGATTGTGTTCTCTCGCCCCTTTGATGACGAGTTTATCCATTGCCATACAATCGGTTCCTTTCTATTGTTCTCCATACCATATTTTACTCCTTTTTCCCGGTTTCAATCAACCGGAAAAGCTTCGGATTTTCCCTATTCCAAGTCCAGCCGGTAACAATATTCCGGGTAAACGATGTCCGTCCCCCGTTTACGGAAAGATCCTTCCTTTTCTACGACAAAGCCCAGCTTGCGCAGAACCGCGTTGGAACCGGTATTTTCCTTTGCCACCGTTGCCGTAAAGCTGCGTCCTCCCCGGCGGTACGCTTCCCGGATCAGCGCTGCAATCATTTCTGTAGCAAAGCCCTGCCGCCAGTAATCCTTGTGGACGCAGTAACCGAGATCCCAGGTTTTCCTATCTTTGCTGGGGACTAGGGAGCAGGTTGCAATCCGTTCCCCTGTAGATTTCAGTTTCGCCACAAAGGGGTACCACCCTTCCTGCTGCTCAATGCCTTTGGCAAAATTCAGCTCTGCTTCGTCCGCCTTGTCCCGAGGCGGATCGGAAAGATATTTCCCCATTTCCTCGTCCAGCCATATACTCAGGCAGAACTCCCCGTCGTCTTCCCGGGTGCTGCGGATGAGCAGGCGTTCTGTTTCAATACTGTTTGTGGTCATCTCATTTCTCCTAAATCTGTCATTCGGATTTCCCGCAGCAGCGCCTCATAAAACGCTTCCGCAGCTGTCTGCCGCTCTTTTGCCATTTGGGCAGCTGCCGGTGTATAAAAACGGTCATACAGTCCGCTGAGTTTCTGACGGTATTCTTTTACAAAAGATTCGGGTTCTTGGGAATCTCCCGGCAAAGGTCTCCCATCCTCTCCGACGCAATAAATTGGCTCTCCCATTCGCCCCTGATAAAGCAATGTCCGCGCAATTCCGACAGCACCGCAGACATCCAGCTTATCCGCATCAAAGAGAATCTTTGCTTCAATCGACTCCGGTTCCCGCCCGGCACGGAACCGATGCGTCCGAATACAGGCCGAAATATGTTCCGCACAGCTTTTTTTCCATCCATGCTCGATCAGGAACTGGAAGGCCATCTCTGCTCCCGCTTCTGCATGACAGATATTCGGATCAGCATACTGCTTTTCCCGCCCGATATCATGGAGGAGGCAAGCTGCTGTTAAAATATCCACATCCGATTCCGGCTCTGTCTCCGCAATTTTCAGTGCTGCCCGCAAAACTCTGTAAATATGTTCCCGGTCATGCGCAGCATCGGTCATACATTCCTTCATATAGGATTCCAAAAGCTGATACTCTTGCTCTGTCATTGCAATTCCTCCTGAACTCCGGCATTTTTATTTTGATTATCTCATTCTTCAAAACAAAATGGATCCGGGATATTCTGCCAAGTACGCCGAGCCATCCGCCAGAGTGCCCGTGCATGAATCCGATCATGCCACAAAAAACGACGCAGTACTTTCCTCAAATTCCAAAATTCGCCGTAACTCCCTTCGATCACCCGATTTTCCAAAAATCCGGGCAGGGATTCGATCTTTTGAAAAGCCAAATTACGATTCGCCCGGATGTCCGGCAAATTTTCAAATTCTGCGCCTAACTCTCCAGCATAATAATTGGATACCCCATTGGTATGATCATATATTTCCTGTGCTGTCCGCGGCACCGCACCATAAAAAGTTTTCCGTTCCGGAAGATCCGTGAAATGCGGATCCGAAACAGCGTCATAAAGTGTCTGAAAATCTGCTGCCGAACGCAATACCCAACTTTTGAAACATTCATATTCAGTGGGAGTAAGCGGTATCTGTTCTGATTCCAGCAAAATATCGCTATCTGCATCACAAATCTCCAAATCGCTCTCTTTTCGCTGGACAATCCGAACGATTCCTTGTTCCAATAATATATTGCCATCCCGCCACTGCAAAAAATGCCGGACTTCTAGCGGAAGTTTCCGCACTGCCTCTTCCGTTGTTTTTCCGCGGGAAAATGCACCGGGAACATTCTCCGCCCAGAGCAGGCAGCCGTTGTCGTTATATTCCAACGATGCTTGAATCTCCATTGTCCTCTCCTTCCCTGCCGGTACTATTTTTTCCGTTTGGGTTTGACGCCATCCAGCTCATCCTGCAATTTTTTGATCTTATCCCGCAAAAAGGCCGCCTGCTCAAATTCCAGCAACTTGGCTGCCTCCTTCATCTCGGCGGTATATGCTTTGATGAGCTTCTGTTTTTCCATATCGGACAAGCGCTTACCTTTCTTATCGATCGTATCCTTCGCCGATATTTCGATAATTTCTGCAACAGATTTTACTATAGTCTTAGGAGTAATACCATGTTCGCGGTTATACGCCATCTGTATTTCACGACGCCGGTTTGTCTCCCGGATAGCCCGTTCCATAGAATCAGTGACACTATCCGCATACATAATAACCTGCCCACCGGCATTTCGAGCAGCACGGCCAATCGTCTGAATCAAAGACGTTTCTGACCGCAAGAACCCCTCCTTATCCGCATCCAGAATAGCGACGAGGCTAACTTCCGGAATATCCAATCCTTCCCGCAGCAAGTTGATGCCGACCAGAAC
This sequence comes from Candidatus Merdivicinus sp., assembly GCA_050943495.1. Lineage (GTDB taxonomy): Bacteria > Bacillota > Clostridia > Oscillospirales > Ruminococcaceae > Merdivicinus. The sequence goes on along the minus strand of JBMNPH010000001.1, from coordinate 207,547 downwards.
ATCAAACACACCCAGCCGCAGATCACGGATAATTTCCATTCGTTCCATTGTATCGATATCATGGTGCATATACCGCACTTTGACGCCGAATCCTTTCAGATATTCGGTCAAATCCTCTGCCATTTTCTTGGTAAGGGTGGTAACCAGCGTGCGTTCTCCCCGTTCTGTCCGTGTATTGATTTCACTGAGCAAATCTTCAATCTGTCCCTCCACCGGCTTCACAATGACTTCCGGATCGACCAGTCCAGTCGGACGGATGACCTGTTCAGCAATCTGGCTGCTCTGTTCGCGCTCAAAGTCTGCGGGAGTTGCGGATACATAGATTACCTGATTGAGTTTACTCTGAAATTCTTCGAAATTTAGGGGACGATTATCGTAGGCAGAAGGCAGGCGGAACCCATAATCGATCAGCGTCTGCTTGCGGGCACGATCTCCGAAATACATACCCCGTACCTGCGGGACAGTCACATGGGATTCATCGATAAACAGCAGGAAATCCTTCGGAAAATGGTCGAGCAGAGTATAGGGAGTGCTGCCGGGTTTCCGTCCGGATAAGATCCGGGAATAGTTCTCAATTCCCTTACAGAAGCCAATTTCCTCCAGCATTTCCATGTCATATCGGGTACGCTGCTCAATGCGCTGCGCTTCCAGAAGCATCTCATTTTCTTTGAAATACTTAACACGTTCTTCTAATTCCGCTTCGATTTCATCAATTGCTTCCTTCATTTTGTCCGGAGGTGTAATAAAATGAGAGGCCGGGTAAATCATTTCATGGGACATGACTGCTTTCACCTCGCCGGTCAGCGGATTTATTTCGGAAATTCGGTCCACTTCATCTCCGAAAAACTCCACTCGTACCGCCGTATCTCCGCTGCCTGCCGGAAAAATCTCCACGACATCACCGCGCACCCGGAACTTTCCGCGGACAAAGTTGATATCATTGCGATCATATTGCCGATCCACCAGTTCATGCAGCAGCTGATCTCGTTCTAGCTGCATACCCGGACGAAGTGAAATCACCATGCTCCGGTAATCCTCGGGTGCACCCAACGAATAAATACAGCTGACACTGGCGACAATGATCACATCATTCCGCTCGCCCAGCGCACAGGTCGCCGAATGCCGCAGCTTATCAATTTCATCGTTGATTGCGGAATCCTTTTCAATATAGGTATCTGTACCCGGAATATACGCTTCCGGCTGATAATAATCGTAATATGAAACAAAATATTCCACGGCATTCTCCGGGAAAAATTCCCGGAATTCTGAACAAAGCTGTGCTGCCAACGTCTTGTTGTGAGCGAGAACCAAAGTTGGTTTATTGACTCGTGCAATGACATTGGCCATGGTAAAGGTCTTTCCGGATCCGGTGACACCCAGCAATGTCTGTGCACGATCCCCTCGCAGCACTCCTTCCGTCAGCTTATCAATTGCTTGCGGCTGATCGCCGGTCGGCTGATACTGGGATACCAGTTTAAATTTCCGTTCTTTCTCCATCTGCATTCCTCCGCATGATTTCCATAACCGCTTTCATTTTACCATACCGCTCATTCAATTGCAATCGGAAAATCGAACAAATATTTGTATTTTGTCGAATATTTCCTCGACAAGAAAAACCAGCTGAATCAGATGACCAGCCGGTTTTTTTATCAGTTAATTTTTGCCGCCTTGATTGCCTGGCGTTTTGCTCGCAGCTCATTCAGCGATTTGGAAACCTGTTCCTCTGTTGATCGCAGTACGCTATCTACATAATCGCCAGTAGCCTTTTTCAGTTCCCGCGCCTGAAGCTGCGATGTACTGAGAATTTCATTGGCTTTTGCTTGGGCCTGCCGTACTACTTCGTCATGCTCCACCATTTTTTTGGAACGTTCCTCTGCTACCCGCAGCATCATTTCTGCTTCCTTTTTAGCCTCATCCAAAATGATCTTCCGGTCATTGACAATTTCCTTAGCTTTGGACACCTCTACCGGAATATGCATTTTCAGATCATCCAGCAATTCATGGAACCGATCCGCATCAATTGCCGCCTTGCCGCCAGAAAGCGGAATACTCCATGCACCATCCAACATCTCCTCCATCATAAGGATAATGCTGTCGATGTTATCCTGATTTGTCATAGATTAAATCCTCCTATCGAACTGCCGTCTCTCATTTGCGCGAAAGACGATTTTCTATTTCCTCCAGTATACAGGCCGGGACAAATTCACTGATATCCCCTCCAAAACTGGCTATCTGCTTTACTATGCTGGAACTCAAATACATGTTTTCCGCTGCTGCGGTAAAAAATATTGTTTCCGCTTCCGGATTTAACCGCTTATTGGCGAGCGACATCTGAAATTCATACTCAAAATCTGAAACCGCACGCAAGCCCTTGACAATGGCACAGGCGCCTTTCTGCCGGAGATAATCTGCGAGGAGACCATCTGAAGAATCCACCCGAACATTTTCCATTCCTACAATAGTTTTTTCGATCATTTTGACCCGTTCTTCTCGCGTGAAGGAACAATTTGTTTTTGCTGCATTCACAGAAACCAATACGATCACTTCGTCAAACAGCTTTGCTGCACGGCGGATTATATCTAAATGTCCCAATGTTACCGGGTCAAAACTTCCCGGACAAACTGCTATTCTCATCAATAAGCTTCCTTTCAACCGAAGATCATTCCGCTTCTTCGGCGTGGATATAGGTTGTAATGGCAATTTTGCCATATCGATAATTTTTTTTCAACACCAGATTACCGACATTTTCGGGGAACTCTTCCTTTAACCGATGTTCAAATAAAACGATACCATCTGGAGCTAGAATTCGTTCCAAAAGCGGCAGCACTTTGGGAGCAAATCCCTCATCATATGGCGGATCCAGAAAAATGATATCATAGGTATCGGATGCATGACTCAAGAACGATACTGCATCATCTGCAATAACACGAGCCTGTTTCATCAAACCCGTTGTATTCAGATTTTCCTTTATCACTTCCTGAGATTGGCGCGAACTGTCCACAAATACCGCCCGCGCTGCTCCGCGGCTCAATGCTTCGATTCCCATCTGGCCGCTCCCTGCAAATACGTCCAGAACATTCGCGCAGGGAACACGAAACTGGATGATACTGAATACAGCTTCCTTCACCATATCCGTAGTCGGACGGACGTCCAGCCCTTCCAGTGTCTTCAGTTTCCGCCCGCGGGCGGTACCCGTTATAACTCTCATACATGCATCCTTTCCATGTTTCACGAAATTCTTTTTCGATTAAATGAATAAACACTCATAACCAGTCCCATCGCACAGAAGGAGGCGAGCAGCGACGTGCCGCCGTAACTAATAAATGGCATTGTAATTCCAATAACCGGAACCAAGCATAGAACCATTCCGACATTAATGAGGAACTGGAAGAAAAACATTGCAAATACTCCCACACAGATGTAGCACCCCAGCGGATCCGTACTCATCCGTGCTACCAACAGCACCTTAATGCAGATAAAAACAAGCAACATTACAACAAAAGTACAGCCTGCAAATCCCAATGTCTGACCAATATGAGCTAAAATGAAATCGTTATGAATTGCAAAAACATAATTCAAATCATCTGAAAAAAGCCCTTTGCCGAAAACCTGTCCAGAACCCAGAATTTTCTGTCCCACTTGCTGTTGATATGCTTCCGCAAGAGTAGAATTTTCGATATCAGCGAGTACCAGGATTCGCCGCTGGAGGTAATCGTGAAAACTATCACTGAACCATATAATTGGGATAGCCGCACCAATTGCAGCGACCCCTCCCAATACATATCGCCACTGAAGGCCTGCAGTAAAAATCATACAAAGGAAAATGAAGAAAAAGATCAACGCAGATCCCATATCACCCTGTTTGAAAATCAATAAGCAAGGAACTGCTCCATGAATACACAAAAGTACAACCTGCAAAGGTTTGTGCATTTCCTCTCTCACTTTAGAAAGATGCAGGGCGAATGTCAGGATAAACGAAATTTTTAGAAGTTCGGACGGCTGCAGGCTAAGGCTTCCAAACCTTAACCATGCAACGTCATCGGAATTGTCCGGCTTAAAGACAAACGGTTCTGGAAGCACAAAAGTTGCCAATACCAACCCCAATGTAACTGGAAGATGCAAAAACCATAACTTTGCCAAAAAGCGATAATTAATCAAAGTCATGACGATCATGGCAATCAGGCCGAGCGACCCAGCCAACAACTGCATCTTAAGTTGTTTTGAGGTAATGAATCCAGCATGCAATTCAGAATATAGAATCGTAAGGCTGAATCCCACTGCTCCAGCACAAAGCAAAAGCAGCACTTTATCCAGACGGCGGAAATACCGTTTCACCGCCAGCCAGATTTCTTTCATGAAGAACCTCCTGGAATTTTAGAAAAGTCCGGTGATGATGCCGTTTTCATCAATATCAATTCGCTCAGCGGCAGGCGATTTCGGCAAGCCCGGCATCGTCATAATGCTTCCGGTCAGAACTACCACAAATCCGGCACCAGCGGAAAGCTTGACTTCTGTCACATGGAGAGTAAATCCCTCCGGACGACCTAGAGCCGCCGGATCATCAGACAAAGAGTACTGGGTTTTGGCCATGCAGACCGGAAGTTCACCATGTCCCAAAGCTTCAATCTCAGCAATTGCCTTAGAAGCTGCCGGCGTATAGGACACATCTGCTGCGCCATAAATTTTCGTTGCAATTGCCGCAATTTTCTCCTTGATTGAAAGGTCCAGCGGATAAACCGGTGCGAAATGGCTTTCTTTCGTTTCCAGAGTTTCCAGCACTTTCTGAGCAAGTTCCATACCACCCTCGCCGCCTTTTGCAAATACCTCCGACAGCGCATAGGCAACACCCATCTCTTTGCAGCAATCATCAATCACCTGCAATTCCGCCTCTGTATCGGAGGGGAATCGATTGATGGCCACAACCGCCGGCACACCAAATTTCTGCATATTCTCGACATGTGCCTTCAAATTGACAATGCCAGCTTGAAGTGCGGGAATATTTTCCTCATTGAGTTCCGCCTTGGGCACACCACCGTTATATTTCAAAGCACGTACGGTTGCGACTACCACAACACAATCCGGTTTCAAGCCAGCTTTGCGGCATTTGATATCAAAAAATTTTTCTGCACCGAGATCCGAACCAAAACCGGCCTCTGTAATCGTATAATCTGCCAATTTCAAAGCGAGTTTGGTCGCACGGACGGAATTACATCCATGTGCAATATTGGCAAAGGGGCCGCCATGCATTAAAACCGGTGTGTTCTCCAATGTCTGAACCAGATTCGGTTTAAGCGCATCTTTCAGCAGAACCGTCATTGCACCAGCTGCCTTGAGATCTCTTGCATAAACTGGTTTGTTATCCCAGGTATAAGCAACTAGAATGTTAGAAATTCGTTCCTTCAAATCCATCAAATCGCTGGCCAGGCAGAGAATTGCCATAATTTCACTGGCAACTGTAATAATAAACCCATCTTCCCGAGGAACGCCATTGACCTTGCCTCCCAGGCCGACATTGGTAAAACGAAGGGCACGGTCATTCATATCAAGACATCTCTTGAAAAGAATCCGGCGCGGATCGATTCCCAATGCATTTCCCTGCTGCAGATGATTGTCAATCATAGCACAAAGCAGATTGTTTGCTGCCGTAATGGCATGCATATCGCCGGTAAAATGCAGGTTGATATCTTCCATGGGAACAGCCTGCGCATATCCACCGCCTGCTGCTCCGCCTTTGATACCAAATACTGGACCAAGGGAAGGTTCCCGCAACGCAATCATGGTATTTTTTCCCATACGTGACATGGCTTGTCCTAATCCAATGGAGGTCGTTGTTTTGCCCTCTCCGGCCGGAGTAGGATTGATAGCGGTCACCAGAATCAATTTACCGTCTTTATGGGAGTCCATCGAACGAATAAACTCATCACTTAGTTTTGCCTTATACTTTCCATAATATTCCAGTGCATCTTCGGGAATTCCCGCTTTGGCAGCAATATCCCGAATAGGCAGCATCTTTGCCTGTTGAGCAATTTCAATATCTGTCAGCATAATGATTCCTCCTGCCGTTGTATTCTTGGCATATTTATTTACATTATAACACACATCACCCCAAAAACGCAACTGATATCTGCAAGAATTCGCTTAAAATCCCTTGTTTTAATCAAAAGTTTCTATTTTTCTGAATTTTTCTCCAGAAAAGAAGGAATTCATAAAAAAAAGTGAAATTCCCATGTTTTTTCGACATTTTTTTCTCTCAGTACACGATATAATAATCATGTAAGAACCCACAGTACATCAATAGCATATTTCTGGGACATCATTTGTAATAGGAGGATGATTTACTATGACAGAAAAATTCACAACCTTTCGCAAGATTCACTGCATTCTGACCGCCTGTCGTCTGGAACGCAGATGGAAACGGTTTGTCCGCATAAAAAAAAGAAACAGTGGACAAGCCTCTTCTAAACTGGAACGGAAACTCCAGATTGAAAAGGCAAAGATTGATTGTCTCACTCAGCTTTACTCCATTCTTACGAAAGGCGCAGATCATCCAGAGCGGCTTTCCATTTAATTGACAGCCTGCCTCCGTTTCGGGTTCGCGGAGGCAGGCTGTTTTTTTATAAAAGATGGTACGTGTTCCATCCTGACAAGCTGCTGACTATTGCTGCAATTTGTTCCAACCCACTCTGATCCTCTGCATCAAATCGGTTGAGAAAAGGACTGTCAATATCCAGCACACCTAATAAAGTTCCTTTTTTCAGTATTGGAATCACAAGTTCTGAACGAGAGGCACTATCACAGGCAATATGTCCAGGAAATACATGGACATCCGGCACCCGAATAGTTTGCAATTTTTCTGCTGCCGTGCCGCATACGCCCCTACCAATCGAAATCATCCGGCAGGCCGGTTTTCCGCAAAATGGTCCAAGCAGCAGTTTGGAATCCTTCTTCAAATAAAAACCAACCCAATTCACATTTTCTAGCCGCTCAAATAGAAGCGCCGCAGCGTTTGCCAGATTCGTTGTCACAAAGCTACAGTCTTCTGTTAGCGCTTTCAGTTCTAAGCAAAGCTGCTTATAAAAATCATTCATGCTTTGCCTCTCCCTGTGCCTTGAGCAAATCTCGTATTTCCGTCAGCAATTCCGCTTCAGTAGGCGCAGCGGGAGCGGCAGGTTTTGCAGCCTCTTCCTCCTCTTTTTTAAGTCGCAATTTCTCTGCTGCTATTGCTGCCGCACGATTCATCATCCGGATTGCAACAAAAATACAAAACGAGATAATCAGAAAATCTACGACATTTTGAATGAAATTCCCATATAAAATGGCTGCCTCTGCGCTTACAACATTTCCGCTTTCATCCAAAACAGCCGGAGAAAGCACCCATTTAAGAGACTTGAATTCCATCCCTGCTGTCAGCCAGCCGAAGATTGGCATAATAATATCATTTACCAGCGAAGTGGTAATTTTTCCAAAAGATGTACCGATGACAACACCGACAGCCAGATTCATAACATTTCCTTTAAAGGCAAATTCCTTAAATTCTTTCCAGATTTTCATATGTGACTCCCTTCCCTGCCATTCAGCAGAATCATTTCTATTATACGAGATTTCTGTCGAAAAAGCAAGCTGTGTGTCAGTTCAAGGTCAAAAACCGACATTTCAGACCAGATGCATTGACCTGCTGCTTATAATATGCTACCATGTGCTTGTACAAAATATGGGAGGTACAACTGATGATTCAAATCAACAATGTTACAAAAAAATATGGCAAGACAACTGCATGCGATCAAATCAGTTTCTCCGTAGGGGATGGAAAAATTTCTGTCCTTCTGGGGCCGAACGGCGCCGGAAAATCCACGATTATCAAATGCATTGCCGGTCTTCTACGATTTCAGGGTGAAATTACCATTAGCGGATACCCCAACAAATCCATCGAGGCAAAACGAAAATTGGGATATGTTCCCGAAATGCCGGCAGTGTATGATCTGTTAACGGTGGAGGAACATCTGGAATTTATTGCCCGCGCTTACAGTCTGCCGGACAATTGGCAAGAATATGCCGATTCCCTTCTGACCCGCTTTGAGCTGGCAGATAAACGAAAAAAATTAGGAAAAGAACTTTCCAAAGGAATGCAGCAAAAAGTCAGTATCTGCTGCGCCTTGCTTCCGCGTCCTGATGCCATCATCTTTGATGAACCGATGGTCGGATTGGATCCACATGCCATCAAGGAACTCAAAAATATCTTTCAGGAACTGCGGGATGCCGGATGCAGCGTTCTGATCAGTACGCATATGCTCGACAGCGTAGAAGATTTTTGGGATACTGCTCATATTATGATGAATGGAAAATTTGCTGCCGTTAAGCAGGCTGGTGACGAAAATCTTCCTTTGGAAGACTTGTTCTTCGAAATTACAGAAGGGAGACACGAATAAATGAAAGGGATTCTCTTTCTGGTGCGTTCCACCTTCCGCAATCAGCTGAAAGAAATGATCCGGACTCCGGGAAGGTTGATTGGAACGATCGTTGTTGTTGTCATGCTGGGCATTACGCTTCTCGGCGGAACCTCTTCCGGCGGAGGAGAAACCGTTCTGCCATTTGAAATGCTGACTGCTCTTGTTACGGCTGTCTACGCGTTCCTCTTTTTTGTAACCGTCCGAAACGGACTCAATGCCGGCGCCACATTTTACAGCATGGCGGATGTCTGCCTGCTGTTTTCTGCCCCGATTCAAAGCAGAACGATTTTGTTCTATGGTCTTATCCGCCAGCTGGGTATGTCTCTGTTGGTTGGATTTCTCTTAATTTTCCAATATGGTTGGCTGCATAATGTCTTCGGTCTTTCGGTCGATGGCATGATCCTCATCTTGATAGGTTATGCGCTGACGATTTTCTGTGCACAGCTTTGCGCTATGCTCCTTTACTCGATCACGGCAGGCAGCGACCGGAAGCGTTCCGTGGCAAAGGCGATTTACTGGGCGGTCATTCTTCTGGATGTCGCAGTTCTCGCAATCCCAGCCTTTTTTTCTCAACAGCCCCTCACACTGGCTGCCTCCAATGCCGCCAACAGCACCCTTTCCCTGCTGATTCCCTGTGCCGGCTGGATTTCTGCCGCTGTCCGGCTTTATTTTGGTGAAACCCTATTTCTGGGATCAGTAGGACTTGTACTCAGCATCGTTTTAATCGGATTGCTTCTCCTGATCATCACCCATATGGAGACCGATTTCTATGAAGATGTCCTGCGGGCAACCGAAGCAGCTCACTCTGCAATTACCGCCAAAAAAGAAGGAAAGGTGCAGGACGTACTGCCGCAGAATATTAAAGTAGGAAAAACGGGACTTGGCGGACCAAACGGAGCATTTGCCTTCTTTAGCAAGCACAAACTGGAAAATCGTCGTGCCCGCATCTTCCTGATGGATGGAATGTCTCTGATTATGGCCGCGATCACATTAGGATTCGGATTCTTTATGCGGGATTCCGGCGGCGCTGCTGCGGCTTTCGCATTCGCATGTTATTTGCAGCTGTTCACAACCGCTTCCGGCCGCTGGCTGCGAGAACTTCTGCTTCCTTATGTTTACATGGTTCCGGAGTCTTCCGCCAAAAAGCTGATTGCCATCTGCATGGAACAGATACGGATGATTATACTGGAATCTCTGATTGTGATGATTCCGCTCGGCCTTATTTGTAAAGCTTCTCCCCTTGTCATTATTGCGATGGTTTTCGCACGAATCGGCTATGGATTCTTCTACATGGCTGGCAATATATTGATTGAACGCATCCTCGGCTGGATGGTCAACAAGACACTGATTCTCCTGCTGTATTTTCTGATTATGATGGTGCTAGCAGCGCCGGGAATTGCTTTGGCATTTCTCTCTGCCGCCCTTTTGGGAGGTAATATTGCAGCAGCTTTGCTGGCGACCTTACTTTGGAACCTTCTTGTCACAGCCGGTGTGATTCTCTTCTGTCGCGATATGCTTTCCTATGCGGAACTGAATAACCGCTGATTGCAGCAAAAAAACGCCTTTCCATTTCGGAAAGGCGTTTTCCTTTATATTTCTGCTTTGCGATCTTTCGTATGCCGGATAACCTTGAGGCGGGAGAATTCCTCCCGTTCCTTTTCCTCCAATGCATTGGTGATGAAATGGATGTTGTTCTCAAAATCCGGAATGATAATATTCTTCAAAGCATTCGCACGGCACTGGGTCTGCTTAATGGAGACAGCCAGCCGATAGATGCTGTTTTCTACCTCTGCCAGCACAACCGTCAATTCCTTACATTTGACAAAGCAGACAAATGCCTGATCCAACTGAGAATTGGTGTGCTGCATCCCGTAATGAGAATGTTCTTCATGCGGTGTGATGGTAATGTGCGGCAGTTCCACCCCCATTACGCTACGGTAGGTAATCTCGATTCCGGTCTCAATCGGAGTGGATTCCGCGACCTCACTGCAAACTCCCAATGTGACATTCGCGCGCTGCAAGGCACGATAAGCTTTTTCATAAGTCTCATCGATCTGATCGCGTACCATCTTGGCGGTATCGATGAGTGTCATCATTTCGCGGATGAGAATATTCCGTTTCCGGTCCATCAGGTCATATCCCAATGTTGCAAGCGAAAGGGATTTCTTGATATTCAGCAAATTACCTTTGGTTGGAAATACCTGACCTGCCAAAGAAACTCCTCCCTTCCGTTATGAAGCCGAATTCTGGCGGAAACGCTCAGCCCTCTGCGGATCATAATACTGGTCGATCAGCTTGCCATCCAGACGGTCCAGTTCTTCCCGCTTGAGCATGCTCAGCAAATCCCAGCCAAGATCCAAGGTCTCTTCAATCGTGCGGTTGTCATCAAATCCCTGATTCAGGAAATACTTTTCAAACATGCGTCCGAATTCCAGATAGGCTTTATCCGAATCCGAAAGTTCCTCCTCACCGATAACCGATGCAAGTGCACGGGCATCCTGCACCTTCGCATAAGCGGAGAAGAGCTGGTTTGCAACATCCGGATGGTCGGCGCGGGTATATCCTTCTCCGATGCCGTCTTTCATCAGACGGGAAAGGCTTGGCAGCACCGAAACGGGCGGATAAACGCCGGACTGATCGAGGGTACGATCCAAAACGATCTGTCCTTCGGTGATATAGCCGGTCAAGTCGGGAACCGGATGAGTAATATCATCATTCGGCATGGTCAGAATCGGAATCTGCGTTACCGATCCGTTGATTCCCTTGACGATACCGGCTCTCTCATAAATAGAAGCCAAGTCCGAATACAGGTAACCGGGATATCCTTTTCGGCCGGGGATTTCGCCCTTAGAGGAAGAAAATTCCCGCAATGCTTCGGCATAGGAGGTCATATCGGTCAGGATTACCAGAATGTGCATGTTTTTTTCATATGCAAGATATTCTGCGGCTGTCAGCGCGCAGCGAGGCGTCAAAATACGCTCGATAATCGGGTCGCTCGAAAGATTCAAGAACATGACAACCCGTTCCAAAACGCCGGATTCTTCAAACTGGCGTTTAAAGTAGTCCGCAACGTCATTTTTGACGCCCATTGCCGCGAAGACAATTGCAAATTTCTCGCCCTTATCTTCACTGATTCGAGCCTGCTTTACAATCTGTGCGGCAAGCTTATTGTGATTCATACCGGAGCCTGAAAAGATCGGCAGCTTCTGTCCGCGAATCAGCGTAATCAGCGCGTCAATGGAAGAAATTCCGGTACGGATATAGTTCAGCGGGTATTCACGCGAAACCGGATTCAACGGATGTCCGTTGATGTCTGCCCGCTTTTCTGCAAATACCGGTCCAAAGCCATCAATTGGTGCGCCTGCACCGTTGAAAATACGTCCCAACAGTTCCGGAGAGAGCGGAAGTTCCATCGGACGTCCCTGAAAACTGGTGCGGGTATTATCCAACGCCAGCCCACTTGTTCCCTCAAACACCTGCAAAACTACCCGGCTGCCGTCAATCTGGACGACACGCCCGGTCCGGCGGCTGCCATCCTGAAGGACCAACTCTGCCATTTCATCGTATCCGACATCGGATACGCCGTCCAGCACAACCAGAGGGCCGTTGATCTCATTCAAACCGAGAATCTGTACGCTCATTTATTTCACCTCCGCCAGTTTCCGGTCAATCAGCGGCAGATACTCCTGCAGCTTTTCCAGCTGATTATTGGGAACATTATACTTGATTTTAATAATTTCATCGGGAAGGCCAGTTTTGGAAATCAACGAAACCGGCACACCTGTTTTCACCAGCTTCAGAGCGCTGTCATAAAAATACAGGATTACCTGCATCATACCTAGCTGCTTCTCCAGCGGAACATAGGTATCATCTGCGTGGAATGCGTTCTGCTGCAAAAATCCGACACGAATCAAACGTGCGGTTTCAATAATCAGCTTCTGATCTTCCGGCAGAACATCCGCACCGATCAACTTGACAATCTCCATCAGTCGCGCCTCTTCGCCCAGAATATTAGACAGCCGCTGACGGCACTGCAGAAATTCATCTCCAAAATGTTCCCGATAATAAGGCGCCAGTTCGTCGACATATTCACTGTAACTGGTATTCCAGTTGATCGCCGGATAATGGCGCGCGTAGGCCAGGCTCTTGTCCAATGCCCAGAAAGCACGAACAAAGCGCTTGGTATTCTGCGTAACCGGCTCGGAGAAGTCAGATCCCTGCGGGGATACCGCACCGATGATGGTGACAGATCCTTCTGTTCCATTCAGGTTGACCATATAGCCAGCACGTTCATAGAATTCCGCAAGACGAGAAGGCAAATAAGCCGGGAAACCTTCTTCTGCCGGCATTTCCTCCAGACGTCCCGAAATTTCACGCAATGCTTCCGCCCAACGAGAGGTGGAGTCTGCCATAATGGCAACGTGATATCCCATATCCCGATAATACTCTGCCAACGTAATTCCGGTATAAATAGAAGCTTCACGAGCTGCTACCGGCATGTTGGAGGTATTTGCAATCAAGATGGTACGGTCGGTCATCGCACGGCCGGATTTCGGGTCAATCAGTTCCCGGAACTCTTCCAGAACCTGTGTCATCTCATTCCCGCGTTCGCCGCATCCAATATAAACGATGATATCCGCATCACACCATTTTGCCAGCTGATGCTGTGTCATGGTTTTTCCGGTTCCGAAACCGCCCGGAATTGCCGCAGTACCACCTTTTGCAATCGGAATCAGCGTATCAATGACACGCTGTCCGGTGATCAGCGGACGGTCAATCGGCAGTCGATTCGCCACCGGACGCGGGGTACGGATCGGCCATTTCTGAAGTAGATTCAGAGCAATTTCACGTCCATCCTCGGTCTTCAGTGTAGCGACGGTATCCGTAACAGCGTATTCACCATCCGGTTGTACTGATACCACTTCTCCCGAAAGATTGGGGGCCAACATACATTTATGAAGAATTGCCGGTGTTTCCGGGCAGGTTGCATAGATATCGCCGCCCTTCAAATGATCACCGGGCTTTACGGTCATGGTCACGGTATATTTTTTTGCCGTATTAATTGGAGATACGCTCACGCCCTCACCGATAAAAGCACCGGATGAAGCCGCAATCTCCATCAAAGGCCGCTCGATACCATCGTAAATATTCGTCAGAAGTCCCGGTCCCAGTGTTACGGACAACGGTGCACCGGATCCTTCCACCGGCTCACCCGGTTTCAAACCGGTCGTGGATTCATACACCTGAATGGTCGTGGCCTGCGCACTAATGCCGATGACTTCACCGATCAGACGCCGATTTCCGACAAATACCATCTCCATCATCGAGAAATCCCGCGTATCCCGAACCTTAACAACCGGTCCGTTTACGGAAAATACGGTATTAGGCAAGATTCTCCACTCCTTCCATCACAGTTGTCGCAGAATTATAGAAACGTTCCTCAGCCGCTTTCAGCTTACTGTCCAACGTCTCATCTTCATATCGATGAGCGGCCTCATCCACAAAAATGAGTCCTCCCAGCCGAAACTGATTGGTAACAGACACTTCCGTTCCAACCGCCATCGCACGTACCATCGCTTCATCCTGTTCTCGAACCAGGATTTTCAAGTCGGAAATCCGTTCTTTCCGGGAATCCAGCAGATTCTGCAGCAGCTTACGGTAATCCTCTGTCGCCGTAAAATCCATGATTCGGTTCGCAGCCTTCTCAAAAAGCTGTTCTGTCAGTTCCCGCCGCCGGGCCAGAACCCGCTGACGGGCATTCAGTTTTTCTCGGGTAATTTCTCGGGCAAATCCGGCACGAATCTCGGCAGCCTGACGCTGGATCACATCATATGCCCGCTGAAGTTCTTCTTCCTGGACATTGCCCAGCTTTTCCTCTTTATAACTGTCCACTCCGGCAAGAATTTCCGCCGCACTTTTCTCCATCTCAGCAAAAACTGCTTTCTCAAAGTGGGCCAGTTTTTCATTATCATTGGGCATCAAAAGCCCTCCTTGTTCATCAGAATGCGGGGAACCGGTCAGATTTTGATGCCGACCGCTTCCTGAATATAAGTGGTAATAGAATCACCAATGGAGGAATCTCCATGCCGATCCGGTATTTCAACAATCAGCGGCCGTTGGCGATTCAATTTGATATCATAAACCAGATCCCGGCTGATGGAAATTAATTTCTTGGTCATCAGAACAATCCCGATTTCCTCATCCTCAACAACGCGATTGAGTTCCCGGGCAATTTCATCGTACTCATGTACCACTACACCTTCGATTCCAGCGAGCCGCATCCCAACATAAGTATCATTGTTGTCGCTGATCACAAACATCCGCATAGTTGCAGATCCTCCTCCCTTAAACAGCTTAAATCTTGTTCAGGATCAAGATGGAGATCAGCAAACCATAAATCGCGATACCTTCGCCCAATACTACGAAAATCAAAGCCTTTGCAAAGACTTTCGGATCTTCGCTAACTGCACCGATTGCAGCCGGTGCGCCTGCTGCAACTGCAATACCAGCGCCGACACAGGCCAGTCCTGTTACCAAAGCTGCTGCAATATAACCGAGTCCAGCACCACTGGAAGCAACGGCAGCGGTCGCATCCGCAGCCGATACCAGACCGCCGACCGGTACCAGAATAGCCAACAGACATACACCAAAGAATGCAGAAAGATTTAGAATCATATTACGTTTGATTTTCTTACCGGTCACTGCGCCTCGGAAAATCGGGATCAGGGGCATCGCAATCAAAAGAAGAGCAATCAGTGGCAAAATCAAAAGAAGAGCGGTTTTCATAGTAAATTCCTCCTAAAAATAAATCAATATCATACGGAAAGGTCAGCGTTCCGGACGGTAAGAAACAGCCGCCGGTTCATAAGGCTTTCCATCTCCGCTGTAAAAACGGCTGAAGATTTCATAGAATTCCAGACGCAACACCTGGATTCCGACAATCAATCCTTCCAGGCACATAACGAAAATATTGCCGAAGATCAATACAATGACGCTTCCGGCGCCTGCCATCATCTCACTGAGGGAAAGGACAACCGCCATCATACCGGCATGCGAAAGAATAAATCCGCCTACACGCAGAAAGCTCATGGTATTAGACACATAACTCAGCAGATACTCAAACATCTCAAAGAAGTTTTCCATCAGGAACGAGCCGATTCCATCCTCCGGTTTCACATGCTTATGTCCGGCACAAATCTTGGCCAGCGGTTCCTGGAAAAACATACAGAGAATTGGGATTACAATGAAGATAATCACAAAAACGGGATTCAGAACATTGACCTGGAACAGCAAAAGCAATGCTGCCGCACCGATTGCACCCAAATACAGCATCATACCGGCAATTCCATTTTGTCCGAAAACAGCTTTCGCCAGATTTTTATACTTGAATCCCAGATAAATATTGATGAGCATCGCCACCGCAATGGAACATACACCCACGCCGATTGCAGCAATCAACAGGATATTGGTGGTCTGACCATCAAATACCTCAATCGGTTTTTCTGCAAATCCCATCGCATGGAAAACCGGATCGAGCAGATGTTCCAGTCCGAACACCGATCCATAGGCAAAACCGAAGATCATGCTGGAAATTCCCAGCCGCATCATAATTCTGCCGAAATCCATCTTTTTCCAAAATGCCAATACTGCGCCGATCACAGCAATTACGAATCCTTGTCCGAGATCTCCAAACATAATGCCGAAAATCAACGTATAAGTGATCGAAACCAGTAGTGTCGGATCAAAATCACGATATCCCGGCGTCCCGTACATTTCCACGAACATTTGAAATGGCTTGGCAAAACGCCCATTTTTCAGCCGAGTAGGCGGTGTCAAAGTCGGATTCGCATCATCCGGCTGGAAGACGCAGGAGACGGTTTCCAGAGAATCCATAATTTCCGAAAAATGCTTTTCCTCGGAAACCGGTACAAATCCTTCCAGATAGAATCGGTTGTTGACCGAGGCAACATATTTCCGCAGTCCGTATACATCGGAAGCTGCCTTCAATACCGTAAAGCATCGGGACAAAGTCTCCGCCTCGGAATTCCGGATATTGCTCAGTTCCGAACGGATTTCCTGCAGCCGCTTCTGATCTTCTTCCAGCACTTTCCCGATATTGGTGATCGCCTCTTCCGGTGTTCGATGCACATAATCGGGAACGCGGATTCGTTCAAAATAGAGTGATTTGAAAATATCATCGATGACCGTAATTTTCGAAACCGGTGCAAAATAAACGCCCCAATAATAATCGTCATCGTGATCAAACGCGAAAAAGAAAAATGTCTTGTTATCATAAAACGCCAGTTTGGGATAACTATCGGCCGGCAGTCGGCCAAACCGCACCTTCACATAGCTCATGGAAAAGATATCATCAAATTTTACATTCAGCCCATGCAGGTGCTGAATCTGAATCAAAGCCTGTTCCAATTGGCTGATCCGTTCTTTTTTCTCTCTCTTTTCAGCTGAAAGTGCTGACACTCGCTCTTGAACACGCTCGATTTCCTTCTCCGCCTGAGCACAGTCAAAATCCGATGGGAGATCTGCACGTTCCAAAGTTGCATGGACATCTTCTGCCAGATCATACAGCTTTTTCAATGGCTGTGTATAAGGATTCTCGCTGGAAACCGAAACAAAACCGCTGGATTTATCCAACGTATTGATTGCCATTTCCGGCGCAAAGACCTCACTTTGCACACAGCGCAAAAGTGTTTCATCCAAATCCGTCAGGTTTCCGACAAGGTTCACCAGACGCATTTTTTCAATTGACATATCAGGGTAACACCACACCTTCTGTTCATATTCTGCCCATCGACTTAAAGAATCAGCATCTGCATGATCTCTTCCTGCGGCAGTCGATAGCGGACGCCTTCAATTACAGTAATAATATTCTCTACTTCAATTCGACGCAAGGTGAAAAAAGTATACATTGCGACAGGTGCGCTTGTGGTAAAACGAAGTAACCGTCCTTCCAATCTTGCGCAAAGCCGATGCGTATATGGTTCGATGCCGTCTGCCGGCGAAATTCGGGACTTCTCATCCGCACTCATCCGAAGTACCGCGCACATTTCCTCGAAACCATCTGCCTTGAGCAAATCTTCCAACTGCGCCTTTTTTATTCGATAAGAATACGGATACAGATACCGCCGTACCACCTCAGGTTGCAGATGAAAATAGATTTTCATCCGAAAGATCATTTGAATATTCAGCGATTCCACTTCCAGCGATACTGCTTCCAAGAGCTCTTTTCTGGCCGCACCCCGGAATTGTTTGCGTATGGTATCCGTCAAATACTGATAGTAATAGGTATAAAGTGCATTCTCACAATCCAGGATATTCACTTCCCGAATATCCTGTTGGGCAAACCGCTGCAACAAACTTGGATAAGGAGTATGCGGCATACAAGCTAACATTTCCTCAAAATTTTTGGCTTTCGCCAGCGCCATCAGCGAAAAGGACGTTTTTCCTAACATATAAGATGGCAAATCTACGACGAAATCCACCAATTCGCCGGATTGCATCAGTACCAGTTTCCGCAGAATTTCATCAATTTCCGTCTGTACAATGATAAAATCGTAGAAATCTCCACCAGAAAAATCGTACCGTCGCAAAGCCGAATACTTATAAAACAGGTCTTTTTTCAGCAATGCCTCCAACTGGCCGCGATGCACAGAGGATTCCTCTACGTTTCGCAAAGCCGCTTCATAGGAAGGATTTTCCCGCAAAAGAGCGGCAACCTCACCCACGTCATTTTTTCGTGCCATCTGGGCATAATCTGCTTGCGTCAGCCGCTTCCCCAACATCGCACGGATTTTGGTAAGAATTGCATTGCTGGAACAGGAATTCAGCATCAGGAGACTTCCTTTCTATCGTCCGGTAACATCGGCAGCAATTTCATCCAACCATTTTGCTTCATTTGCCGCAAATTGTCTTTCCAACGCAGACACCTGAGAATCCGCCTGACGCTGAATTTCTGCCATCTGTTCACGGGCATTTTCCTCTTCTGTTTTTTGTATCATCGCGATTTTTTCCTCACAATGTTTCCGGAATTTCTCCGTTTCAGCCGCGGCTTCCGTATCAACTTGTGCCATCAATTCATCTCGATGCTGACGCGCTTCCTCCAATTTTTCCTTGGCTTGCGCATCGATTTGGAGGATTT
Source organism: Candidatus Merdivicinus sp. (assembly GCA_050943495.1). Classification (GTDB taxonomy): domain Bacteria; phylum Bacillota; class Clostridia; order Oscillospirales; family Ruminococcaceae; genus Merdivicinus. The sequence continues at coordinate 188,944 of JBMNPH010000001.1, read as the reverse complement.
GTTTGATAATATGTTCCATCCTGACACCTCCTAGACTACTTTTGAATATATCTTATCATATACCAAATTCGCCAAATTTTCAATAGTTAAATTGTGCAAATACCCGTTAATCCTCATTCATTTTTAGAAATGATAAACAAATTGATATTTATATATTGAAATCATAAAAAAATAATATGTTTTTATTTGATCTATCCTATTGACAAATCTCATTTGTCAGGTTATTCTATATATGAAAAGATGTTCATATGTTTATTCATGAAAGGTTTGATTGTATGAATTCCTTATCACACTCCTGCATTTCCAACGAAACCTGTGAAGAACTGCATCATCATGAGGCAGCTGTTCAAGAAGCAGAACTGCAAATGCCGGATGATGAAATGTTATTAGAAGCCAGTGATTTCTTCAAAGCATTCTCTGATTCCAGCCGGTTAAAAATAATTGCTGCGCTAGTTAGTCGAGAACTTTGTGTCTGTGATCTGTGCGAAATTGTCGGTCAATCACAATCAGCGGTATCCCATCAACTTCGAGTTTTACGAGGTGCCAGAATTGTTAAATTCCGGCGGGATGGCAAACAGGTTTTTTATAGTATTGATGATTCCCATATTGCAGAAATTATTTTGACAACAATCCGTCATCTTAGCGAGGAATAAAGGGGGTAAAAATTATGTCTGAAAAGCAAAATGACAAAAATCAAGATATTTCCTCTGCTTGCTGCAGTAAACAGGAACATTCTCATGAGCACAATGGTTGTTCTTGTCAGCATGATCATTCCCATGATCATAGTTCTTGTTCCTGCAATCACAAACATTCTCACGAACACAATGCTTGTTCTAATCATCAAGAACATTCTCATGATCATAATTCTTGTTCCTGTGCTGCATGCAGTAATGAAGAAAAAAATATTGGAAACCGAGAGTATATAGTTTTAGGTATTTCCATACTATTAACGGTTCTGTCTTTTGCTATCCCGGAAGGGATCTGGCGAACATTAATCTTAGCAGCAGCGGCTATCCTAGTAGGCTGGCAAATGTTTTGGGAAGGAATCCGTGGCTTGTTCCGCCTATCTCTTGATGAAATGACCTTAATGACCATTGCTGTCATCGCCGCCTTTGCTATTGGAGAAGGCTTTGAAGGGGCTATGGTAACAATCCTTTTCCATATAGGCGAATATATCGAAAATCGTGCAGTGCAAACCGGACGCAAACGAATCGATGCCCTTCTTTCCATTGTTCCCGAAACGGCGAATTGTATACAAATGGACGGGACAGCCAAAACGGTATCGGCGAAACAAGTTAATGTTGGAGATACTATTCTAATCCGTGCGGGTGAACGAGTACCGCTGGACTGTGAGGTTCTTTCTGGAACAGGTGAAGTCGATACCTCTGCGGTCACGGGAGAAAGCCAGCCTATATCCGCAGAACCTGGTAAAAAACTTCTTTCCGGCATGATCAATCTCACTGGTGCGCTTACCTGCCGTACCGTTCAGGATTATGAAAATTCTACTGCCAGCAAAATTGCCCAAATGGTTCAAGAAGCAACCGCTCAAAAGGGAAAAACGGAACGTTTTATTACTCGGTTCAGCAGAATTTATACACCAGTTGTCGTGATATTCGCAATTCTACTTGCTGTTCTGCCGCCAATTTTGGGTGCGGGAACTTTCTCCATGTGGCTGCACCGCGCACTGATCTTCCTCGTAGCGTCTTGTCCTTGTGCATTGGTGATTTCTATTCCCATGACCTTTTACAACGTTATCAGTGCCGCTTCCCGAAGCGGATCTTTAATCAAGGGATCCAAACATATCGAAGCAATTGCAAAAATTCGACAAATTGTTTTTGATAAAACCGGTACACTCACAACAGGAAAACTGGAGGTAACTGATATTACCTCAGCAGGCGTTCATTCCACTGAAGAAATACTTCGTCTTGCAGCAATTTGTGAAGCAGGCTCTGTTCATCCGATTGCACAGGCTGTGCGGGAAAAGGCTGGAACAATACCCCATCCAGATTATGCGGAAGACATTCCGGGCAAAGGAGTGCGCGCATCCATTCAAGGTACAGTTTATCTTTGCGGTTCTGCACGGTTAATGCAAGAAAATGGAATTTCTCTTGAAAATCTTCCGGAAGCATCCCTATATCTGGCAACTCCACAACAAATTTTAGGTTGTATTCAAACTGGCGATGCTCTTCGGCCCGAAGCTAAAACAGCATTGGAATCTTTAAAGAAATTAGGCGTGTCTCGCACTGTGATGCTGACCGGAGACCGCCGACAGTCTGCTGAAATTGTACAAAAACAATTGAATCTCACTGAAGTTCGTGCAGAACTACTTCCCCAGGATAAAGTAGCTGCTATGGAAAATCTCCGGCAAAATATCCCAACTGCATTTGTAGGAGATGGCATCAATGATGGGCCTGTTTTAGCAGCATCCGATATTGGTTTTGCAATGGGTATGGGCAGTGATCTGGCTGCACAGGCTGCTGATGTAATTCTAATGAGTAACAATCTAACTGCGATTCCCAAAACAATCTCTGCAGCACGGAAGGGATTACGTGTAGCACGCCAAAATCTTATTTTTATTCTTGTAATCAAAGGTCTGGTACTTCTTTTAGGGGCAATCGGTATTGCACCAATGTGGTCGGCGGTCTTTGCAGATGTTGGCGTCTGTATTCTTACGGTATTGAACGCTATGCGTGCCGGCAATCTTTCCAAATAACATAGAAAAGACGGTCTGCTCTTATACAGACCGTCTTATTATATTATTTCATATAATTGTCAAGAATTTTGTTGGCGCTGTCTGGATCATTCGATACGCTCAATGCCACATATTTACCGCTTTGGCGGATAACTGCTTTCTCCAGCTTAGCCACTTCTCCCGGCACATAATCCTCAAACGCATCAATTTGAGATTGCACATGCGCCTCTACGACTGGTTTGACCTCATTTTTCGCCGTATCGGTATCATTGCAGGCAAAAACTGCAATTTCTTCAGCCGTAGCACCGCTTCCCATATATACAACCGATTCCGTCACCATTCCATCCACGGCATACAGCATTCCAATCATGTCACTGTCCAGTTTCTCAAGCGGATCCTCATAATTGATCCCGGTATTCAATTCCTGTGCGAGTGCTTCAATATCGACATTCTGCGCTTCTTCACTTCCACCGCAGGACGCTAACAGCAAACAGGCTGAAACAGTCCCTGCCAAAAAATTCAACCACTTCATTTTCTTCTTCCTTTCTTTATGATGCACTTTCATCCTCCAGCAAAACAACCGGCGGTTCTGTCAGCGCATGATTCTTCAGATACTCCAGCCAAATTTGACAGTACGCTTTATTCAAATGCACACCATCTGTGGATGCATCCTCTGGCAAATACCCTTCTTCATCAGAGACACCCTCTGCCACATTCAAATAACAAACTTTTTCCTCTTCCGCCATCTGCTTGAGTAAATCATTGAAAAGGTTCACCCGTTCCAAGGTATAGATATCACTGCTATTTGACTTTTCGCGAGAAACTGGCAATATAGACTGTACATAAATAATGGCATGGGGTTGTGACTGTTGGATGGCATGAACAACATCCCGGTATTTACTTTGAAAAATATTTGGATAATTCCATCCCAGTTCATTCACGCCGAACATCAGGTACACCTTTTTGTATTCATCTGGATGATGAGCGAGAGCATCTGTTACGGTATAGTCTGCCCCATTTTCGTGCACAATTTCTTTGGTAAAAACTTTATCGACCGACAATCCTTTGTCAGCATACGCAGTTGCCTCTGCCAGACCAGAATAAAGAATGAATCCCTGAGTACGCGAATCCCCAATAAACAAAGCGTCTTCAAAATAGGAATCCTCGACCGGATCGGTTACTGGAACAGGCGCAGAAAAATCATATGCTGCCCTTTCCGATGGCTGTGAAGATTCCGCAGCTGATTCTGCATACATACTGTCTGAAACAATTATATCGCTTTCCTCGATAACAGGACACAGGCTCTCCTCTGTTATTTGAGACACAGAACTGTTTTCCTCCGGCAGCATCACAGAAGATTCTGGTAGGTTCACCGGCTGTCTATTTTGAATCTTTGGCCACAGGTATAACAGGCATCCGCCTGCTACCAAAAATATCACCAACAGGACTAACCATATATAGAAAAAATTCCGACGCCGTCTTCTGCGCCGGTACGTATGATATCGTGTGATCGGCATAGATACTCCCCAATATGATATACATCATCCTAAAATTTGCCAGACATGTCTCCGGCTTCTTTTATCATAACAAAAGTGAACACAAAATGCAAGCATCCAACGAAAATGTAACAAAATCGTCACTTTGTACGCGAAAAGCCGCCAACCCCACAAAAAGGCTGGCGGTTTCTGATTGATTATTTACTCAATTGAGTAACCAAAAGCGCGTCGGTGATTCCTTTTTCCATTGCGAGCCGACCATATTTGTCGACCTCATTTTTATCCTTAGGGCCATGAGTCAGGCAGGCTGCACCACCGATACATCCGCCGACACAAGCCATGCCTTCAATAAAGTTTGCATCCTTCAGAAGGCCTTTGCTCGCCTTAAGCAGTGCCAGTTTACATTGCTCAATTCCGTCGCAGATTTCCGGCTTAACTGTAAATTCGATGGAACGCTCTTTCAGCGCTTCATCAACAGCAGTGGAAAGACCGCCGCTTCTCGCAAAAATACGGCCATAATAGGATGCATTGTCCAGCACCGATTCTTCGAGATTTTCCGGCTCAATATCCCGGCTGTCGAGCAGTGCCTGCAATTCCTCAAAGGTGATAACGCAGTCCACATACGGATGAACACTTTCCTTTTGGAACTCCATCTTTTTCGCAGTACACGGTCCGATAAATACCACTTTTCCGGTAGGATCTGTCTCTTTGATATATTTCGCAATCAATGCCATCGGCGAAGGATTGTGCGAAACATGTTCCTTCATTTGCGGGAAGAATTTCTCCACATAGGACACAAATGCCGGACAGCAGGAACTGGTGAGAAAGCCTTTTTCCGCGAGTTCCGCAGCTTCGGAATAAGCTGCCATATCCGCACCGAGTGCCGCTTCTACTACTTCATGAAAACCGAGCTGTTTAATGCCTGTCACGATCTGACCGATTTTTGCATAAGCAAACTGGCTGGAAATTGCCGGTGCAATGACCGCATACATCTTGTAATTCCGATTTCCGTCGCTCTCTTTAATCATCCGGATGGTATCCAGTATAAACGATTTATCTACAATTGCTCCAAATGGGCACTGATAGACACAAGAGCCGCAGGAAATACATTTCTCATTATTGATGACAGCCTTCTCTTCGCCCTCTGTGGAATCCATGCGAATTGCACCGACTTTACAACTCCGCTCACAGGGACGATCCTGCACCTGAATTGCACCGTAAGAACAAACCTGTGCACATTTTCCGCAGGCAACGCACTTGCTGTGATCGATCGTTGCACGACGGTTTACAATCGAAATAGCACCCTTGGGGCAAGCATTTTGACAACGATGTGCGATACAGCCCCGGCAGGATTCCCCAACGGTAACACGGTGAACCGGACATTCATCACAGGCAATTCCGATAACCTGAATTACATTCGGATTTTCCGGATCCCCACCCATTGCCATCCGAACCCGCTCTTCCAGAATTGCACGTTCCTTATAGACACAGCAACGCATGGTAGCCTTATTTCCGGGAATAATTTCCTTTGGAATCTCATAATAGCTTTGTTCCAGATTTCCCTCAAAAGCGCGTTTGGAAACGGCTTTCAGCACCTTATATTTCAAAAGTTGTACATCGGTATCAAAATTTCTGTTCATGCTAGACCTTTCCCCCGGTAACCCGGGAATCAATGATATTCAACATTTACCCGTTTGTCCATCCGCTCGAGATTCTTGGACAAAACCTCGACGATTTTCAGCTTGATGCTCAAATCCAACGGAAGATTGGGGTTTTGATGCGCAGGATTCATCGCTCTTCCCACGAAGAAATTGATATCTGTTGCGTATTCAAACAAATACTTGGCAATAATGGAAGCACCATCTTTTTTCTGCAGCCAGCTTAAATCGGTATTATCCTGGCTGACGATCATATTGGACAATTCCATTACATGCCCTAGCGTCAGCACACCTTCACTCACCAGATCGACTCCCTCCATCGTACCATAGGGCGGGATTTTGGGATCAATATAATCCAAGTTCGTATGGACCTCTTTCCCAAGATATTTGCTGACAATTTTGGAGGTTGTACCGCCGCTGACAATTTTAATCCCATCCGTTTCCAGGAATTTCCGGGTAACTATCTCGTCATCTGCAGGATCAGAAGGAGGGCCAAACATAATGCTGACCGTCTGCTTTTCACGAACCTTCATAACTGCAACCGTCGTATCATCACCAGGTTCTCCCAAATAAAGGGCATTGGCCACTTCTGCCAGCTTGGCAGCCGTACTTTTTGCGGAATCGTCCGGTGAATACTGTTCTTCCAGTTGCTTAATGACATTTTCCTGCTGCCAGCCGAGGTTCATGGTGATGCCGATTCCGGCATGTGGCACACCGTCACTGAACATTACAAAAACGTCACCGAGTTCCACCTTCATACGGGTTTCATAAATCGTTTTTCCGTCCACGACATTCACTTCGACCGGATAATCGTAGTGTTTTCCATCTCGCAGCAGCACACAAAGAGGGTTATCAAACTGCACCATATAGGCATCGCCGTTGACACCAATTTGCAGGATGGTAAAAGTCGAATATGCGACCTGCCGAACCTTACAAATCGGCAGAGTCTGGGCAATTGTCTCCACGCAGTCAGTAATGCTGAGACCGGATGCCATAATCGTACTAATAATCTTGGACGTCAGGGTAGAAAGAATATTTGCCTTGACACCACTTCCCATTCCATCCGCCAGCACAGTCGTCATCGTACCGTCATGATAAATGGTTTCGACACGGTCACCGCAAAGTTCCTCTCCTTTTTTATTCAGGCTGACATAGCCGGGTTCGATAAAATACCGCATATCCTCCCGCCTTTCTAGTCTGCCATGGAGTTCTTGAGTTTTGTGAGGGCAATCTTAGTTTCCGCTGTCGTCTCGCCGAGAAGCGATGCGATTTCCTGCACAACCCGCATCTGCTTGCTGATGACCTGATCCGTAACTTCAATGGTTTCCCGACGCATCGCGGCAGCTCGCTGTGCTTCTTTTTCTTCCGCATTGATATCCTTAAGGAAAATCAGAAGCAAACCATGTTCCATATCATAAACAATGGATTTCTCCACGTAAATCCCACAGCGTTCCATAAAACAGCGCTCGGATAGGATATTTTTCCGACTGTCAATCACATTGATTAGTTCGCCCTCATCATAAATCTCTCCGATGGGGTGCCCAACCATATCTTCTCCCGGTTCAATACCATAAAGCTGACGTGCCGCTCGGTTGAATTGCTGAATTTGGAAAGAAGAATCCACTGCAATAATCGCATTCGGAGTCGAGTCGAGAATCTTATTCGAAACTGACTCTGCACGTTCCTTCATATAGGGCAAGCACATTTCCAGTTCTGCTTTTCCTTGATAAACTGCAATTGCTTTTTCCCGGCAAGTTGAATAACCGCAGGCGCCGCAGTTCAGCATATCCTCCGGATGAACCTTACCGATTTTGGCCAAAATTTCTGCAATAGCTGCCTCACCGGGCATATCCCTTGACGGCATATCCAGCGATACATGCTTCTGCATAGGAATTTCATGGGCTACATCATAGTCCCGTACCGGATCTGCTGCTTCTTCTACAAAAGTCTGCGCAGCGATCATTCCGCGGACATCCTTTGGCATAGCAGGCCCATTAATACAACTTCCTGGACACGAACTCATTTCAATAAAATATCCACGCAGACCGCCTTTTTCGATTTCTTCCAAAGCATGGCGGCAATTTTCGACACCATCAATTGCGATATAATGATACCCTGGCTTTTTGTCCATGGATTTGAGAATTCCGCCGGTTTCCGGGAAGAAACGGCAGCGATATTTCTCCTCATCTTCCAAAGAGCGGTCGATTTGGATTCCCTCTTCCTCCAACCAGTTATGGAGCTCATCAAATGTGATAGTGCAGTCAACTCCGCCTTCTTTGCAGTATTGATCCACTTCATCCTTTTTGGAAATACAGGGGCTGATGAACACCACGACTGCATCTGGATCCTGTTCCTTAATCAGATTGGCGTGTGCATGCATCGGCGAAATTACGGGTGCCAGGTACGGAATACAGCCGACATAATACTTTTGTACCAGCCGCACAATCGAATGGCAGCAAGTACTGATAATTACCGGCATTTTCTCTTCCGTCAAGCGCTCATATTCTTTTTTCACCATATTGGCGCCAACTGCTGTTTCCCGTACATCATAAATTCCCAGTTTTTTCAGCGCATCCACCATGGGAGGGAGGCTGGAAACCTGGAAAGCTGCCACATAAGATGGGGCAAGGCTGACAATCACCTTTTTCCCCTGTGCGATGTATTCTTTCACAATTGAGGTATCGTCCCGCACCTGTTTGGCATTCTGCGGGCAGACCCGAACACAGCGTCCGCAGAGAATGCATTCATCTGCAATAATCTGTGCCTGATGATCTTTAAAACGAATAGCTTTTATCGGACATTCCCGGATACATTTGTAACAGTTTTTACAGTTTGCTTTCTTAAAACTCAGTACCTCCACGCAGACTTCCCCCTTGTTCTGTGGAATTACTCCAGTCCCAGCGGTTTCAGCACATGCTCATGGAAAATCTGAACCGCATTTTCTGGTGAAACATGATCAACAAATTCGCCGTTGATTTTCGTTGCGACACCATCGGTGCAGCGTCCAAGGCAAAAAGAAGCCTTCAGTTCCACTTTATCTTTCAGCTGATACTGATCAATCAATTCCTGAAAGACATGAATAATATTATAAGACCCCTTCAGGTGGCAGGAACTGCCCACACAAATATAAATTTCCATTGATATCCTCCTGAAACAGAATTTCATTTTACCAATACAAAGCAGCACCACAATAAATTGTCAAAATGCTGCCAATACATGTATCAATTATATCGTTTTTTTGTGAAATTGTCAAGAATCGTCAGCAAAAAAGGCAGTGAAAAACCGGTGTTTTAACGAACACCGGTTTAAAGATTCCAATTAATTATAATGATCAGTCAAGAAGCGACAGAGTAATTTCATATTTGCTGTCTGTCGCGTGTTTATCGGGAGCTTCGGCCTTGTATTTCTGGATGCTGGCAGTAGATTTATTCACCGGCTGGAGAGTGCCGGCACCTGCGACACATCCGCCCGGACAGCCCATACCTTCCAGCAGATAACCGTTATATTTGCCGGCTTTGGCCATCATGAGCATCTTTTTACATTCATGCAGTCCCTGTGCGGATTGAATTTTCACTTCACGAGTAGGATCCATCTGATGGATTGCATCCGCAACTGCCTGTGCAACACCGCCGCTGACTGCAAACCCGCGTCCGGCAGCCGTTGCTTCCTCGAGAGGATTCGAGGTTTCGATTTCGTCAAAGTTGACCTCTTTGGCCTCAAACATTCCCATCAACTCTTCGAATGTAAGAACGAAATCCACATCCGAACGAATGGAACGGCGCGATGCCTCCAACTTTTTGGCGGAACACGGTCCAATAAAGGCAACTTTGCAGTTCTTGTGTTCTTTTTTCATCAAACGCGCTGTCAAAACCATAGGAGTCAATGCCATGGAGATATACGGTGCAAGTTCCGGGAACAGCTTTTTCGCCATCACCGACCAAGAAGGACAACAAGAAGTTGCCATAAAGGGCTGATGTTCGGGAACTTCGCGCATAAAGTCCTTCGCCTCTTCAATGGTACAAAGGTCGGCGCCGATTGCAACTTCAACCACATCGTCAAAGCCGAGTTTTTTCATAGCGCCCTTCAATTTTTCAGGAGTCATCTTAGGACCGAACTGTCCAACAAAAGCAGGAGCAACAATGGCAATTACCCGGTCGCCATTCATGATCGAATGGATCAGCTGGAAAATCTGTCCTTTATCCGAGATGGCACCGAAGGGGCAATTGACAATACACATACCGCAGGACACACATTTATCATAATCAATTGTCGCACGTCCCAACTCATCTGAACCAATTGCGTCCATGCCGCATGCTTTCGCACAGGGACGTTCCATTTTCAGAATCGCGCCATACGGGCAAACATCCTTACAGCGGCCGCATTTAATACATTTGGACTGATCGATCACCGAACGGCCATGCTCGATGGTAATCGCACCTTTGGGACAGACCTCTTTACAAGGATGAGCAAGACACCCCTGACAGCAATCGGTTACCCGATACGATTTTTCAGGACAAACATTGCAGGCAAATTTGATAATATTGACAAGAGGCGGATCGTAATATTTTTCAGCAATTGCGCTTTCGATAATGCCTTGAGAAACAGGAGCATGCTCGTCCATCGGACGAAGCGGCAAGCCGATAGCCAGGCGCAGACGCTCTCCGACAATCGCACGTTCCAGAAAAATACTGTCACGATAGGTCGAAACTTCACCGGGAACGATTTTATATGGCAGTTCCTCAATACGGGAATAATCCCCGCCTTCATAAGCCAATCGTGCGACCTCGGTAAAGACTTTCCGTCGAATGTCTGTAACGGATGAGTAGATTCCTCTCATTCCTGAATCCTCCTGTTAATTGATATTATTTGACACATACTTCATCAAGCATATTATAACACGTCAAACATGAATCCATCAATTGGAAAAAAAGCAAAACTTTTGTCACTTCCCAACAAAAAAAAGATAAAAACGCCGAATCCTCATTTTAAAGGACTTGCCATTATATAAAATGCACAATTTTATCCAAAATAATCTACAAAAAATCCAAACATTCTATTTTCCGCTTGCCAAATAAAAAAAGGAGTGTTATACTGTACCATAGTAAACCGTTGAAGAAGAAGTAAAACTGCGAAACGGCTGTCCAGCGAACCGGGGAGGGTGCAAGCCCGGCGAGTACGGCGCAGACAAATGGTCTTCTGAGGGCGCGGAGGAATTGCAGTATTCCGCGACGTCGTGGCCGGCGTTATCGGGTCGCGCGGTGAATGCCGCGGCAGAGCGGATCGGTTTTATCCGATCAATCAAGGTGGTACCGCAGGTTTTCGCCTGTCCTTGTCCTATGGATAAGGGCAGGTTTTTTGTTATTCTGGAAAGGAAGAATGGGTATGAAACAGGAACTTTTGATGGGCAACCAAGCGATTGCGCTGGGAGCCATTCGAGCAGGTGTTTCGGTCGTTGCCGGATATCCGGGGACTCCTTCAACCGAAATTCTCGAAACGGTGGCGGCACGCAATCCCGGTGATATTTATGTGGAATGGTCGGTGAATGAAAAAGCTGCGATGGAAGTGGCCGCAGGTGCCGCAATCAGTGGGGCGAGGGCATTGGTTACCATGAAGCAGGTCGGACTGAATGTGGCATCCGACCCTCTGATGAGCCTTGCATACATCGGCGTAAAGGGTGGAATGGTCATTATTTCGGCCGATGACCCTGGCCCGATCTCCTCACAGACCGAACAGGATACCCGTCAATTTGCCGAATTTGCAAATCTGCCAGTATTCGATCCGGTTTCTCCCGAAGAAGCTTATGAGATGATCGGAGAAGCATTTGATTACTCCGAAAAATATCAGACGCCCGTTCTGTTTCGGCCGACGACCCGCGTCTGCCACGGCTGTGCTTCAATCGAAGTTTCAGACGAACGCCGCAGCATTCATCCAGAAGGCTTCATCAAAGATGATGCAAAATGGGTAATCTTTCCCCGGACCAGCTATCTGAATCATCTGAAAATCGCAAAACGTGATCCGGTTTTAGCGGACGATTTTTCCGCTTACCCTCGTAATACTATTTCGGGAACCGGAAAAAAAGGAATTGCAGCTGGAGGCGTCAGTTTTGCTTATCTGGAAGAGGCACTTTCTGCTCTCAATACGGATTGTAAGCTGTTTCGGGCAGCAACCACGAATCCCTTTCCGGAAAAACTGGCGCTGGAATTTTTAGACGGTCTGGAAGAAGTGCTGGTGATCGAGGAACTTTCTCCGGTAATCGAACGGGCACTGCTTCGGATCTGTGGCAAGTATCACCTCCCTGTTAAAATTCGCGGAAAACTGAGCGGTGATACCTCCCCTGCGGGTGAAAACACTGTGGAATCGGTTAAATATGATGCCATAAAATTCTTGGAACTTTCTCAAAATCAGCCGGAAAAGCCGCAGCCTCCCGAACTTCCCATCCGACCGCCTGTTCTCTGTGCCGGATGCCCACACCGCGCCTCTTTCTATGCTGTTAAACAGGCAATGAAAGGCAGGAAAGCTGTCTTTTCGGGAGACATCGGCTGTTATACACTCGGCAATGCCGCTCCGCTCAACATGGTGGATACCTGCCTCTGCATGGGCGCCGGCATCACAATGGCACAGGGAATTCACCGGGTAGAGCCGGATACCGTTAACTTTGCTTTTGTGGGAGATTCCACCTTTTTCGCCTCCGGTATCACCGGTGTCGTCAATGCGGTTTACAATGAGACTGACATCGTGTTAATCGTCCTCGACAACTCGACTACCGCCATGACCGGCCATCAGCCGCATCCCGGCACCGGCCGCACCATGATGGGCGAAATCAGCGAAAAAATTGATATTGCCGCTATTCTGAAAGCAGTCGGTGTTAAATCGGTGGAAATTGCAAATCCGCTCGATCTCAAAACTTCAATCGATGCCGTAAAACGTGCAGCAGAAGGCAGCGGCGTTCGGGCGATAATTTTCCGGTCGCCCTGTATCGCGGTCACCAAGCCAGCACCGGCTTACCGGGTGGATTCGAATAAATGTATCGGCTGCAAAAAATGTATTAAGGAACTCGGCTGCCCTGCCATCTCCATCCGGGACGGCAAAGCGGTGATTGACGGAAGCTGCTACGGCTGCTCGATTTGTGCGCAGGTTTGTCCAGTTTCTGCTATCGGGAAGGAGGTTCTCGCATGAAAAACTGTATTTTAGCCGGTGTGGGTGGACAGGGAACCGTCCTCGCATCCAAGCTGATTGCCCAATGTGCCATGGAACGCGGAGAATTTGTCCGCACTGCCGAAACCATTGGAATGGCCCAGCGTGGCGGCTGTGTCGTCAGCCACGTTCGGGTGGGAAAAGACGCCTATTCTCCGCTTCTGCCGCTCGGTTCGGCTGATCTGCTCATCGCCTTTGAGCCGGCTGAAGCGGTTCGCACCCTTCCCTATCTCAAAAAAGGCGGTACTGTCGTCGTCAGCACATCTCCCGTTCAGCCGGTGACTGTTTCGCTGAGCGGCAAGAGTTATGACGCGTCCGCGATGCTCGCTTATCTCCGTCAAAGCTGTGAAAAGGTAGTGGGAGTGGATACTGCCGGTATCTGCAAAGAATGCGGTTCGCAAAAAGTTGCGAATGTCGCATTGCTCGGCGCTGCCGCTGCCAGCGGTGCGCTCGGCGTCACACCGGAGGAACTGGAAAGTGCGATTACACGCCGTCTGCCCGAAAAATTTCTGGAAATGAACCGCCGTGCCCTCTATGCCGGGGCAAAGGCAGCAGAATAGGAGGAATCCATCATGCGTATGAAAGAATCCGCTTTTACACTTATTAAAGAGCAGTTAAATCGTTTGACATCGCTTGACGGCGGCTTTTATCAAAAAAAATATGCCGGAATTGACATCTCCGCCATTCAATCTCAGGAGGATTTCGAGAAGCTGCCCTTCACCAACAAGGAAGAACTGCGGGAAGCGTATCCCCTCGGATTGCAGGCTGTCCCCGATGAAGAAATTGTCCGGATTCACTCTTCCTCCGGCACGACTGGTACGCCGATTATCATTCCCTACACCCGCAAGGATGTCGCGGACTGGGCAATTATGTTTAAGCGCTGTTACGAAACCGCAGGCATCACCAACCTCGACCGCATACAGGTAACTCCCGGCTACGGCCTCTGGACAGCAGGAATCGGCTTCCAGACCGGTGCCGAACTTCTGGGGGCGATGGTTGTTCCTATGGGCCCCGGCAACACCGACAAACAAATCAAAATGATGATGGACATGAAGAGTACCGTCCTCTGTGCAACTTCTTCCTATGCTCTGCTTCTGGCAGAAGAAATTGCCAAACGCGGTGTTAGAGATCAAATCCACCTGAAAAAAGGCGTCATCGGTTCCGAACGCTGGGGCGAAAAAATGCGCAAACGCATCGCGAATGAACTGGGCGTCCAGCTGTATGATATCTACGGCCTGACCGAAATCTACGGTCCCGGTATCGCCATGAGCTGCGACTATGAGTGCGGCATGCACTATTGGGATGATTTTGTTTACTTTGAAATCATTGATCCCCATACCGGAGAAATTGTACCGGATGGCACGGTCGGCGAATTGGTCATCACCACCCTCCGCAAAGAAGGCGCACCGCTCATTCGTTACCGCACCCATGATCTCACCCGCTTCCTGCCCGGCGAATGCAAGTGCGGTCTGGATTTCCCCCGCATTGACACGCTGATCGGCCGCACGGATGATATGGTCAAGGTAAAAGGGGTCAACATCTATCCCGGCCAGATTGACGACGTACTGAAAGAGGTTCCCGGCGCAAGTTCGGAGTATCAGGTCATGATCGACCATCTCTATGGCCGCGATATTATGACCTTATTCTTTGAAACCGAGCCCGGCGTTGACAAAGAGACTGTCGGACACGCCATGCAGGAAACTTTCAAAGCACGGGTTGGTCTTACGATTATCACCAAACCGGTTGATATCGGTGAGCTTCCGCGCAGCGAGAAAAAATCCACCCGTATTTTTGATAACCGCTATTAAGTTATTGCAACAATCTTATCGATGTAAAAAACCTCCGTTTTGAAAAACGGAGGTTTTTTAATTACTGAATAAAAGGATTCGTACGGTTTTTGATTAGCTGACTCTTCAAAGCATTTCCAATCAGCAAGCCGCCCACAGCTGTAATGATAATTTCCGGCACCATATACAGGCCATTGTAAATCAGTGAATAAACCAGGTACAACACCTGTCCATGGAGATTTTCAAGGAACCAGCCGCCCCATGTGACAGCCTCACCAAAGAACCATTCCGCATAGCTGCCGAACAGCAAGAAACCAGAGAGAACATGAAAAATATATCGTCCAACTAATCCAAAAACTGCTCCTAGCATCAGCGAAGACGGGATCGTCTTCGTAAATTTCGGAGCGAATCCAGCCAAACCGATTGCGCCAAATGCCAGAATATAGTCAAGAAGCAAAATCCAGATAAAAATCTGAACGCCGCCTTTATCCTCAATCATAGCAGCCAATCCGCCCGCACGTCCGCCGGAAATCATCATGGTAATCAAGCCATGCACCACACCGGAAAGCGATCCCCATGCAACGCCGTATTTATATGCGATAATGACCAGCGGCAGCATCGAGCATGCTGTAATAGACCCACCGTATAGCCAAGTGGCGTCAAATTTCAAAAAAGTGTCGAGCAGAATGCCGATCGCCAGCAAAATTCCGCTCTCGGTCAACCGTAAAATGGTTTTGTTCTGATTGGTTTGCATATTGAAACCTTCCTTTATCAAAATTTCAGGTTTCCTCTCTCCTGTACCCTGCAAAGCCAAAAAGCCGCAGGGCATCCCCGCGGCTTTCTTTGATAATCCAAATCAAATCTTCCTACGGTGGGATTACCCACTCAGGTTCGAGGGTTGAAGCTTCGCTTCTCTCAGCCGTCAGCAGGCCAGCACCCCTGATTCGACATTATTTTAACATAAAATTCATAACTTGTCAATCAGAATCTGCTTTTCCTTTTGGAGTTTTTTTACTTTTTCTTGAAATCCAAATGCTGTTCGCAAATTCCAAGAAGCGGACAGACCGTACATTGAGGAGACTGTGCCTTGCAGAATTCCCGCCCGAAATGAACCAGACGATGACAGAAGTCGCTGCTCTTTTCAGGAGGAAGAATTTCACGCAGTGCCATTTCCACCTTATACGGATCCTTGACCGTTACCAATCCCAAACGTCCGCAGATTCGGATGCAGTGGGTATCGGTGACAACAGCCGGCTGATGGAAAATATCTCCCATAATGAGATTGGCAGTTTTTCGTCCGATGCCGGGGAGTTTGGTCAATTCTTCAATGCTGGCAGGCAATTCTCCACCATATTCTGCAATCAGCATCTGCGCAATTCCGATAATGTCCCGTGCTTTGGTATGAAAAAGGCCGCAGGGCTTAATAATCTCCTCAATGTCCTGCAAAGAAGCCTCCGCCAAAGAACGAAGGGTAGGATATTTAGCAAACAAATCCTTTGTCACAATATTAACCCGCGCATCGGTACATTGAGCAGAGAGGCGGGTAGAGATCAGTAATTCGTATGGCTTTTCATAGGTGAGAGAACAAACTGCATCGGGGTAAACACGTTCCAATTCTTCCACAGCAGCCAATGCTAATTCTTTTTTCTCCATTAAACGGCCTCCTCCCGACTAAAATTGCGTGTAACATTCTTAATCCACTTAGCATTGCGCAGCCGCCAAAATACAGCCAAGGCTTTTACTGGTTCGTCCAATTTCGTGCAGGCATAGACCAGCAAAGCCGGTGCCTTGAAAACAAAGGCCGACAATAATCCTGCTGGTACAGCCACTAGCCACAGTGCGCACAAATCAATCATCAAAGCACGTTTGGTATCTCCACCGCCACGCAAAATGCCGACAATTCCAACCGCAGTGATTCCCACAAAAAATACAATGCCAGCCTGTACCATAATCATTTCTTCTGCCAGAGCTTTCGTAGAAGCAGGTACGTTATAAAATCCAACCGCAAGCCTGCGGATCAGAAGGATAAACCCACCTGAAAAAGCACCCAATCCGATTGCGGAATACTTTAGCCAATTGGATCGACGATGTGCTTTTTCAATATTTCCCTCTCCCACTGCATTTCCAACCATAATGGCGGCGGCATTTGCAATACCGAAAATGAAAACAGTGGCAAACTGCTGTACAACAGACGCTATCTGGCTTGCTGACACCACAGCTTCTCCCAAACGGCCGAGAATCATCGACTGAACGGAAACACCGACTGACCAAAGCAACTCATTAAAAACAACCGGAAGTCCATGTCTCCAGTAATCGTGTGCCAGAACCTTATCATATTTGAGCAGATCACGCGGACGAAGCTGTAATCGCTTATCAATAAAAAATGCGTAAACCACAACCATTGTGAATTCTACCACACGAGCAATTACAGTCGCAATTGCTGCGCCTTGAATCCCTAATGCCGGCATCCCCAGCTTACCAAAAATTAAAACCCAGTTTAAAAATGTATTTACACAAAGCGAGGTAACATAAACAACAACTGAAATTCGAATCAAGGCTACGCTGCGGATGGTGGAGAGAAAAGTAGCAGTTACACCATAAAAAATATAGCTGAAAACAATAATCCGCAGATACTTGACACCTTCCGCAATTACCGCTTCCTCAGGCGTATAAATCCGCATGACTTGTTCGGGGAAAAGCAAAATCAAAGCCGAAAGCAGCAAGGAAAAAGCAAATGCGACCTTAATAACCAAAGCGGTAATAATGCGGATCGGTTCTACTTCTCCTTTTCCCCAATATTGGGCATTTAAAACACTGGCGCCGCTTGCCAATCCAAAAGTCAGAATCGTAAAAACAAAAAATGGCTGATTGGCGAGAGATGCGGCTGTCAATTGAGTCTGACCGACCGCACCGAGCATAATGGTATCCATCATTTGAATTGCAAATGTTACTAAGTTCTGAGCCGCAATGGGTATCGCGATAATAATCAGCAGGCGGAAAAACTCCTTATCATTTCGCAGATGCTTCATATCGTTCTCCTATTATCTATCAAAAATATTTCCTCCACAGCAATCGATTCCAACAACCAACGGAAAATCCTTGAACACCAATTTTTTTACCGATTCACATCCCAAATCCTCATAAGCCGCAATCTCACAGGATTGAATGCACTGACATGCAAGGGCGCCTGCCCCTCCAATAGCGCAGAGATATACCGCCTGATTTCGGATCATGGCTTCAATTACCGATTGGGAACGCTTTCCTTTGCCAATCATGCAGCATAATCCTCTGTCCAGCAAAGCCGGCGTATGAGGATCCATCCGGCTGGAGGTAGTCGGACCACAGGAACCAATCGGCATCCCCTCCCGTGCAGGAGTCGGTCCGGCATAATATATGGCACTGCCTTTCAATGGAATCGGAAGAGGATCCCCAGCTTGTAATGCCGCTGTAAAACGCTTATGAGCAGCATCGCGTGCAGTATAGACTACTCCAGACAAAACAACGCGATCACCAGCCTTCAGTTCCGGAATCCATTGCGGCAAATTCTCTACTTCGATCTGATAGATTTTCATAGCGGCCCTCCTTATTTCCGGAAAAGAAAACTGTACGGATTTTTCTCTCGGCCATCCTTTTCTTCAGCTGATGGCGTATTATTTTCATTTTGTCCGGCTGGTTTTTCTGTTTCTTCCATTGCGTGATTGGCCTGTTTTTCCATATCACCAAGGTGACTGCCCACTTCATCCGCATACCGGCGGAAAGATTCTCGCATTTCCGACAATCTTCCACGCAGTGCTTCCATTTTACCATCCATAGCAGCCGTCTGTCCCTGAATGACACTTTCAACAGCCGCAGCTTTTTCATTGGCACGCGCTATAATATTATCTGCCGTCTTTTTAGCCTCCAGAATCATCTCACTGATTTCCAAGCCAGCCTTCTCTTCAGAGGTTTTCGCCTCAAGTTCCTCCACCTTCTTTTTGAGGGTGCGGTTATTTTCTTCTAAGATTCCCCGTTTCACGGAAAGTTCGGAATTCAAAGCCTTCAGGGACTGCATCTCCTTACGCAGTTGTTCCAACTGAAGCTGTGCAGCCTCCTTCTCTTGTCTAACATTTTCCAACTCTGCTGAAGTTTCGGTAAGCTGTGTTTCCCGGGAAATTTTATCTTCCTCCAAGCAGCGAACTTTTTCGGTTAATGCAGCAGCTTCTTTTTTCGCATCAGACAGTTCTTTTTTTACCGATTCCAACTCCTCTGCATTTCGCGCATTCATTTCCTCAATGCAGCGCAGTACATCTTCCCGATTAAATCCTCCGAAAAATGCTTTTTTAAATTTATCTCCATATTCCATAAAGCAGTCTCCTTTATCACAGAATTCCCCATTTTAAGTGTCTATATATTATACCATTTTCCCGAAATTCTGACAAGAGGAAAACAGCAAAAATCCCTGCTTGCCGCAGGGATTTCACTTTCAAACCAAATGATCTATCAATAAGAAGAACCGTCAATCAAATCAGTCAGCTGTTCCACAGTATAATCATATTCCCAAAGATCATGAAGGGATATGCTGTAAAATCCTTCTTTGTCTCGAATATAGTAGGAAGGATCCGGCAGCTGAAGTGGTTCCACCTTATCCAATATATTACGAACCGACTTTGCAAAATCTTCTGCAGATGTATACTCTTGGCTTAAGGTGAGATCCAGACTCAGATATGCCCCATCTACTTCCTGATAAGTCAAATCAGGATTCATCGGCTCAGTAAAGGGATGCATATTTTCAAAAAAATAGAATCCCACATACATTTCCTGTATTCCTTCCTCTTGAACGGCGTTGTAAACATCCTTTTCAATCTGAGAACTAAATCGATTCTCCATCTGATCCATAACAAGCGCATTTTCCACGAATTGCGGCAAAATACTCAATCCGATACTCCCAAAGATCAGAAAGAAACAGATAAACATGCTGAAAAAATCATAACGAAGTTTTTCACCCTTATTGAACAGTGTTGCAACTACAATCTCAATCCCTACCAGAACTAGAATGATCGGAGACAACTTGGCGACCTGATACAAAGGAAAATCTTTCATAAATAGATTCAGCAAAAGCAACGCACCCGTTGCAACCAGAGAAATTCCCAATGTCATCGTTCCAACTCGCCGGACTTTAACAGGTTTCACAGGATTTTGGGACTTAAAATCCCGAAATTGCGGTTCCTGAACGTCACTTCCAGCTTCTTCCGACTGAGCTTGCTGATTTTGATAATCCATGCTGTTCTTCCTCCTCACGACTTGGTTTCGCTATTTTCTCCGATATATTGGCGCAGATCATCCGATTTCTTTTTTCCTCCGTGCATGAAGCGGATGCCAAGCACAATAATCAAAATGGCAATTACCAACTGAGGAATATTGTAATAGATAGACCAGAGCCAATTTGTCGAAGCACCTAGACTTTCCAGAAGCGTCGCCAGGGAACGTACAATGGAGGAAGCGAAAGTATTATAAAGCATAATCACACCTAGGATGATAAGAGCCCATCCCAGCATTACATTCTTAGTCTCAAAGATCTTTATCTTTTTGAGTTCCACACCTTCCAGCAGCCCAAAGCAAAATGGATCCGGCGCATTTTTCAACTCTTCCGGGGTAAGGGAGATCAAATTCAGGTTGTCGAAAAAGGCATAAAACCACACGATCGGCATTGCGAAGGTAAGGGCGCCTATTCCCAGCAGCATCGCCAATGCCATCGACCCCCAAAACAAAAGCATGAGTGTCATCCCTCGCTTCATTTTTCCCAGGTACATATGTCCTGCACCCGGCATCAGGCCAAAAATTATCGCAAGACCCTTGCTTTTCATACTGAAATTCATCCTTTCTCCAAATTGAAACTTACGAATTCCGTCCGGAATCAAAATTACGCTGTACGCCGCTGTTAAACCAACTGTTCAATCCATTCATCAGCTGATCCAAACCTTTCCCCCATCCATCGACTGTTTGAGATAGGGAAAAATCATTTTTCGGATGGCTGTTTACCCATTCTGCGGAACGGGTTGTCAAACCATCTCCACCTAGGAATGCCCCATTCCATACCACCAAGGCCATTACTGCTGCCACTGCAACTCGTACAAAACGTTTCAAAACAACAATCCTCGTTTTGGAACGAACATTCTGCATCACCTGCGGTACGAATTCTACAGGGGGTACCACCAACACTTCCTCTGTCAGCATTCCGGAATATCGATCGATACATATATCGCAAAAATCTAGATGTTCCGACACTTCCATACGCTGTGTCTCGTCCAGTTCTTCCCGAATCAGCGCATTCAGCCCATCCTGACTGATATGACCATCCTCCTGAAACAACTTCATATGACAATCCCCCTTTCCTTCAATACCGTTTTTAATTTTTTTCTTGCACGATATAATTGTGTTTCCACCGTTTTAGGCGGTCGTTCCAATATCCGGGAAATCTCCTCAAGAGATTTCTCCTCCAAAAAATAGAGGACGGATACTTTTAAATAAGGTTCTTCCAAACTTCGGATAATTTCTTCGATTATCCTCGCGGAATCCCGCGAAATCGTTTCCTGCTCTGCTGATCCTTCAGTTTTCATCGGAAGCGCTTCCCAATCATCGGTGGCATCCACCTTGCGGTGATAAGCAGAACGCAGAAAATCTTTCGCCTTATTTGAAGCAATTCGAATCAGCCAAGGTTTGTAGTTATCCCCCTGATAGCTGTCGATATGTTGATAGGCAGATAAGAAGGTATCCTGTGCAAGATTCTGTGCCTCTCCGTAGTCTTTGACCAATTGGAAACATACGGTAAAGACAAGTTTTTCATATTGTCTGACAAATGCTTCAAAGTCCTGGTCCTTCATTCTCTCCCCATCACCGCCTTCCTCGAACCGCTTCGTATATAAATACGCTACTCTGTGCTGCAACACTTCATAATAATGAAAATTTTTGTAAGAAATTTTCCGAAAGACTAATCAGCCCAAATTTGTCCCCGGACAGCAGTGTGCTTCTGACAATAGCATAGCATTTTTTCAATGATTTTGCAAACACTATTGGAAATACGGGCAAAACATGGTATAATGTTCCTGCAGTAAATACAAATTAGAGAGGATGATGGGATGTCTGCGCCGTCAATTTTTGACATCATGGGACCGATCATGATTGGTCCATCCAGTTCCCATACGGCTGGCGCCGCACGTCTGGGAAAAATGGCTTATAAGCTTGCAGGCGGCGATATTCGCAGAGCTGTGATGTATCTGCATGGATCTTTTGCCGCGACTTATCGCGGCCATGGTACGGATAAGGCACTTCTGGCTGGTTTATTAAACTTTAATCCGTCAGATGAACGGTTGCGGGATTCCTTTACTATTGCCAAGCAAAAAGGAATCACTTATGAATTCATTCCCACAGACTTGGGACAGAATGTCCATCCAAATACCGTTCGGTTTGTTATTACGACCGGCGCAGGAGAAACCTTTGAAATAACCGGCTCATCTATCGGCGGCGGACAGGTTGTCGTCAGCGAGATTGATGGGATGGAAGTGCGTTTCACGGGCGAACGTCCAATCATTATTACAGCACACCAAGATACTCCCGGTGTTTTATCCCATATAACAGCTCTGCTCTACGAACGAGATATCAACATCGGAGATATGCGCGTTACCCGCTCTCGTGAAGATAAAAGTGCACATATGTACATTGAATTGGACAGCCTTTGCGGACAAGATCTAACCGCAGTGATTCGACAGATTCCTGGCATTACACGGGTAAAACTCCTACTGCCAATTGATGAAACGGATGTACCGGAAAGGAACAGTTTATGAATGCCATACAAATTTTGGAAATATGCAGTGAACACTCTCTTTCCCTCAGTTCCTATGCTTTACGGGAAGAAATCGTCCGGAATGGTGGAACGGAAGAAAGCATTCGTTCCCGATTCAGCCGGATGCTGGAGGTTATGGAAAATTCGGCATCCCATGCACGAAAAGAACCGGTCCAATCTGTCAGCGGGTTGACCGGCGGTGATGCCTTTCGTTATGAACAATTTCGGATGAAAGGAGATTCCCTTCTGGGCGATACAGTATCGTTAGCGGTTGCCTATGCACTTTCTTGCTCGGAAGTCAATGCCTCCATGGGCCGGATTGTCGCCTGCCCTACGGCTGGATCCTGCGGAATTGTACCGGCAGCGGTACTGGCTGTAGCAAATTCCCGGCAAATTCCAAGAGAAAAACAAATCGATGCACTTCTCTGCGCGGGGCTGATCGGTCAGATTATCGGAGAACATGCCTGTCTCGCAGGGGCACAAGGTGGCTGCCAAGCGGAATGCGGATCTGCCTCGGCAATGGCGGCGGCGGCAGTCACCGAAATGTTGGGCGGAAATCCGGATCAAGCTTTTCATGCTGCTGCAATTGCAATCAAAAATGTTCTCGGATTGGTCTGTGATCCGGTAGGTGGACTCGTGGAAATCCCCTGCATCAAGCGGAATGCTGGAGGAGTCGTCAATGCTATGTTGTGTGCAGATTTGGCATTAGCCGGAATTCAGAGCCGCATCCCGTTCGATGATGTGGTGGCAGCTATGGATCAGGTCGGCAAACAGCTTCCTGCTTCCCTGCGCGAAACAGCGGCAGGCGGACTCGCAACTACCCGCGCCGGGCTGGATTTGGCAAAAAAAATAGGACATCACGGTGGAAACTAAAAGAGAAGGCGGAAAAAATCCCCATGTTCTATTGACGAATGAAAAAAAAAGAGGTACAATACATTTATATGTATCTTTTGAGGAGGTTAACGACATGATCCGTACCGAAATTGCCGTACTGCATCGTGATTTCTCGCATCGTTCGGGCCAGTCTGTCACGGTCTGCGGCTGGGTCAAAACAATCCGCGATTCCAAATCCTTGGGGTTTATCGAATTAAATGACGGCAGCAGCTTTAAAAATCTGCAAATCGTCTTTGAAGATTCCAAAATCTCCAATTTTAAAGAGGTTACCAAATATAATGTCGGTTCCGCGATTATCGTTACTGGTGAAGTGGTCCTCACTCCCCAGGCCAAACAGCCCTATGAAATCCATGCAACCGAAATCGTGCTGGAAGGCGCCTCAACCCCAGATTATCCGCTTCAGAAAAAACGACATTCCCTTGAATTCTTGCGTTCGATTGCACATCTTCGTCCTCGCACCAATACCTTTGAAGCTGTGTTCCGTGTACGCTCGGTCTGTGCGTATGCGATTCATAAATTCTTTAATGAACGCGGATTTGCCTATGTACACACTCCCCTGATTACTGCATCAGATTGTGAGGGTGCCGGAGAGATGTTCCGTGTCACCACACTGGATCCGAAAAATCCGCCTTTAACCGAAGATGGCGAAGTCGATTTTTCCCAGGATTTCTTTGGAAAAGCAACCAGCCTTACCGTTTCCGGACAGTTGGAAGCAGAATGCATGGCGATGGCTCTGGGCAATGTTTATACCTTTGGGCCTACTTTCCGGGCGGAAAAATCCTTTACAGCTCGTCATGCAGCAGAATTTTGGATGGTAGAACCAGAAATGGCTTTTGCCGACCTGAATGATGACATGCGGGTTGCACAGGATATGGTGCAGTTTGTCATCCGCTATGTATTAGAGAACTGCCCCGATGAAATGGCTTTCTTTAACAATTTTTACGACAAGGGGCTGATTGAACGCCTCACAACTTTGGCTGATGCGGAATTCGCACATGTCACCTACACAGAGGCAGTCAAGCTTCTGGAAGAGCACAATGACCAGTTTGATTACAAGGTATTTTGGGGCTGCGATCTGCAGACCGAGCATGAACGTTATCTGACTGAGCAAATTTTCCATAAGCCAGTTTTTGTTACCGACTATCCGCGGGAAATCAAGGCCTTCTACATGCGTTTAAACGACGATGGCAAAACCGTTGCCGCTATGGATATGCTGGTTCCCGGCATTGGCGAGCTGATCGGTGGCAGTCAGCGTGAAGAACGGCTGGATGTACTGATGCAGAGTTTGGATTACTTCAAGCTCAAACCGGAGGATTACTCCTGGTACTTGGATCTTCGTCGTTATGGCGGCACCACCCACTGTGGATTTGGAT
Organism: Candidatus Merdivicinus sp.; assembly: GCA_050943495.1. Lineage (GTDB taxonomy): Bacteria > Bacillota > Clostridia > Oscillospirales > Ruminococcaceae > Merdivicinus. Next base: position 164,031 of record JBMNPH010000001.1, on the reverse strand, counting down.
TGGGATTTGAGCGTTTGGTTATGTACCTCACCGGAGTTGCAAATATCCGTGATGTTCTTCCCTTCCCGCGCACAACTGGTTCTGCTGAATATTAAATATTTTACGCCGATGCCTTTTCAGGTACCGGCGTTTTTAAAAAGGTGATAGCATGATCGTTCGAAAATATTGTCCAACTGATTTAAAGACAATGACCCAAATCTGGAATGAAGTTGTCATAGATGGAGTTGCTTTTCCGCAGACGGATCTGCTGACAGAAGAAGCGGCGGCAGAATTTTTTGCATCACAAACCTATACAGCGGTTGCGGAAGAAAATGGAGAAGTGTTTGGATTATATATCCTTCACCCAAATAATATAGGGCGTTGCGGACATATCAGCAATGCCTCCTATGCAGTCAAAAAGAATGTTCGTGGTCGAAAAATTGGAGAAATGCTAGTACGGGATTGTCTTCTCCAGGCGAAAATATTGGGATTCCGTCTGATGCAGTTCAATGCAGTTGTTGCAAGCAATGCCTCTGCCATTCATCTATATGAAAAATTGGGGTTCCAATTTTTAGGACAGATACCTGGTGGATTTCTGCTAAAAAATGGAACATACGAAGATATTCGCCTTTATTACATTGACCTTACGAAATAGCCATTACATTGAAAAAGAAAAGGGAACCTTTCGGTTCCCTTTTTTCTTTATTCTACGGACTTGAGCGACTCGACCATATCAATTTTTTTCAGGTGAAAATGCAGCACAAGATTCACTATCATTGTAAATACCAATGTAAGCAATCCAGCCAGAACAAAGCAATACCATGCGATATCCGGTGCAAACATCACCATATCCACCTCAGCAGTCCGAATGACAAAGCGTTCCAATCCAATTCCCAAGATCAAACCGATAATCATTCCCAACAGCGATGATATGTTATTTTCCCTCGTAATATAGTTGGTTACTTCATTGTCATAAAAACCAAGAACCTTAATAGTGGCGAGTTCTCGAATTCGTTCATTGACGTTGATATTCGCTAGATTGTAAAGCACAACAAAAGCGAGCAGTCCTGCTGAAACAATGATAACCCATACAATATTATTCAAGCTGCCCAGCATATCCTCAAACGCTCCGGAAATTCCGGATGTATGTGTTACTGCCAACACCCCGTCACCTAAATTCAAAATTTCCTCAGAAAGAGTACTTTCGATAGTACCTTCCTGATAATTCAGCAAAATGGTACTGTATACTGGATCTTCTCGAAATTCTTTTTGATACTGAGTAGGAGTCATATACACATAATTGAGTGCATAGTTTTCTGAGATTCCGGATACTGTCACTGGAATCGGTTTTCCATTGGGATTCACTAAGGTGATGGTATCCCCTACCTGTGCATCCATCAGTCTGGAAAGCTTTTCGTTAATTATAACACTGTCTTCCTGTAAGGCCAGCGACTCTCCGCCCACGCGTTCATGCAAATCAATATAATTTCCAAATTGCTGAGGATCCTCAGGCACCATAAGTGTAATACTTAAAACCTTCTTATTTCCCTGAATATCAATGCTGCGGGAAGCAACTGGCATCGATTGCTCTACACCATCCAGTTCGGAAATTTGTTCTGCAAGGCTGCTCAGTTCCGATGCAGACTGCTTGTCATCCAATGATACCATGGTATCATAAACAAAAACATTTTCATACTGTTTTTCCCCAATAGAGAGAATCGCATAACGAAGTCCGAATCCTGTGAGCATCAATGCGGTACATCCAGAAATTCCTACAACCGTCATCAAAACGCGCTTCTTATAACGGAAGAAATTTCTCACCGTTACCTTCTGGCTGAAATTCAAACGTTTCCAGATAAATCCAATTTTTTCAAGGAACACACGTTTTCCGTTTTTCGGTGCTTTCGGGCGCATGAGTTGGGAAGGAACTTCTGCAGTCTGCTTAGCGCATGCCGCGAAAGTAGTTAGGCACATGCAAAGCACTGCCACGATAAGACACATTGATCCCAATCCCCAACGAACTGGCGCAACTGGATCGGGCAGCTCATACATAATGCGATAAGCATTGATGATAATGTAAGGAAATAGCTTAAATCCAATCGCCAGACCGATAATAGAACCAGATACACTGGCCGCAGCTGCATAACCAATATATTTTGCCATGATTGCACCACGGCTGTATCCCAGCGCCTTCAAAGTACCAATTTGTGTTCTCTGTTCTTCCACCATGCGAGTCATTGTTGTCAGACAAACCAATGCTGCCACCAAAATAAAGAATACTGGGAAAACTGCCGCTACGGCATCTACCTTTTCCGTATCTTCCCCATAGCTTGAATAATCCGGATTATTGTCCCGGTTCCAGACATACCAAGTTGGTTCCTTCAGATCTGCCAAATCCTGTTCCGCATCAGCGATTTCCTGTTTGGCATCGGCAATCTCCTGAGCAGAATCTTCTTTTTCCTTTTCATATTCTGCCTTGGCATCTGCAAGCTCAGCTTCTCCATTCTCCAGCTCAATTCTTGCATTTTCCAATTCTTCACGGCCTTCTTTTTTCTGCTTTGCAAGCTCTTTCCAGCCGTCCGAAAGCTGCTGATCCTTTTCGTCCAGCATTACGCGGGTCTCTGCCAACTGCTTTTCAGTTTCATCTAGTGTGGCTTTCCCTTCCGTTAATTGCTTTTCGCCTTCAGTAATTCCTGTTTGAAGCTGTTCAATGGCAGCTCGTGCCTCTGCAAGCTGCGCATCCTGTTCATCCAGTCCGGCAGCAATTGGATCGGTAATTGCTGTTATTTTTGTTCCAATCCGCTCTTTGCTGCTTAACGGTGCTTCGATATAGGACTCCAACAATGCCGTTAAACTTGTGCCACTGGGAAATGTACCTTCTGGTACCACCGTAAGTAACGTATCCGCAGAAGCAATTACATTCTGTTGCTCTTCTGTCAGGAGATCCAATGAAGGCACGGATTGTTCCGCAAATCCATCCACAATTGCAGTAATTCCATTCAAAAGTTGCCGTGCTTGATCTAATTGTTCAATCGCAGGTCCTGCCTCTTCCTGAAGTTGCGCAAGCTGAGTTCAATAATCTTCCAACTGTTGTTCCGCAGCTGGAAGATTTTCCTCATATTCTCTTCTTCCCTCTTCATAGGCAGCAAGGCCTTCTTCATAGGCATTTTCACCATCTGCAAGCTGCTGCTCACCATCTGCAAGCGTCTTTTCCGCCTCTTGGATCTGCTCATTATAAGCTGCCAAACCGTCCTCATATTCTCTACGGCCATCAGCTAACTCCTGTTCGGCGTTGGCAATCTTCTGTTCGGCATCCGCTAATTTCTCATCACGTTCTTTCTCACCGTCAGCCAGTTCCTGTTTTGCGTCATCAATTTCAGCCTGCGCTTCCTCATAAATCTCTAGATACCGTTCCTCGCCGCGCTGCTCGGCAACAGATTCAAAATCATCAGTTAATGAAGAAACTGCCTCCTCATATTCATCAGAAAAGGCAGAGAGGCCTGCAGTAGACTCCAAAGTCAAGTACGCATCAGTATAGACATCCAGCGCAAAATTCTCTTCTGGAATCATCAAATAAGCATCCACTTCCCCATCTCCGATGGTGCTGTGACCACGATTGAAGCCGATGTATAAAGGAGACTGCACAATTCCTACAACCTGATATTCAGATTGAGTCAAAACATCGGATATTTCCTGATCTTCGCTGCCGGACAGCAATGTAACTGTATCACCAATTTCCACTGGTTCCACAGACGAAGAAAAATTCATATTAAAATTCTTTTCAATGACACATTCTCCGGATTTTTCCGGATATCGTCCTTCCAATAGAAGCGGACGATTCAAATAATTTTCATCCGACTCATCCCGATTTTCCGGCAAAGAGTACACCTTTACAACCGTCTCATTCGGTCCGTCTGTCTCCAATAGCAAATCCGCACTATAACCTGCCTCAAACCCTCGAATACCATCTACAGTTTGGATAGCAGCAAGATCATCTTCATTCAAACCAAAAGTTGACATCAAATGCAAATCCATCAGATGAAAATTTTCAAAATAATTATCAGCTGTTAGCTTCATATCCGGACTACTGGCCTTCAGCCCAGCAAAAAATCCACATCCCAACGCTACAATGGTTAACAATGACAAAAATCGGGTTCTGGTTTGCCAGATACTGCGTATGGATTCCTTGAGCAACTGGTTTCCAAGTCTTTTCATGCAGAAATCCCCCTTGTTACCATTCGATATCTTCCACTGGGGTCGGACGGTCATTTAAAATAATATTGCTGACTTTACTGTTTTTCATCCGGATTACACGATCTGCCATGGGAGTAATAGCGGAATTATGTGTAATCAAAATTACCGTCATATTATTGCGGCGGCAGGTATCCTGTAATAGTTTTAGGATTGTTTTTCCAGTATTATCGTCCAATGCACCGGTCGGCTCATCACAAAGCAGCAGCTTGGGACGTTTGGCCAACGCTCGCGCAATCGAAACACGCTGCTGTTCTCCGCCGGAAAGCTGAGCAGGAAAATTATTAAGTCGATCTCCTAAGCCCACATCCATCAGAACCTGATCTGCATTCATAGGATTACGACAAATCTGGGTGGCAAGTTCAACATTTTCCCGCGCTGTCAGATTGGGAACCAGATTATAAAACTGGAATACAAAACCGATATCAAAACGTCGGTAATCCGTCAGTTGTTTGGGCGTATATTGTGCAATGTCCTGACCATCCACAATAATTTTTCCTTCATCGCAGCTGTCCATCCCGCCTAACATATTCAACACCGTTGTCTTTCCGGCTCCGCTGGAGCCAACTACAACGGCAAATTCTCCTTGTTCTATTTCAAAAGAAACGCCATCTGATGCGGTTATGGTAACCTCTCCCATATGATATCGCTTGAAGACATTTTCAAAGGTAACAAAACTGCTCATGATTCCGCCCTCCATACACTGCCAAAATCCCGGGTATTTTCTCCAAATTTTTCTTTATTCTCTTTTATTATATCAGAAATCTTCTGTATATCGCTGAATAATTCTGTGGAAAACTGTAAATTTTTTTCTTTTTTTACTTGTCACGGAACAAGTCGTCCAGATTCCCGATATTGTGAGGGGGTAATACCATACCATTGTCGGAACGCACGACTGAAAGCTTTCAGTTCAGGATAGCCAATCTGCCGCGCGACATCTGTCACCGAATACCCTCCCCAAAGAAGGCGTACCGCCTCTTTCATACGACGGGCAATCAAATATTGATGAGGAGATACTCCCATTTCCGCATGAAAGCGACGAATAAAATATGGATCCGAATATCCTGCAATTCGACTCAAATCAGAAATTTTCCAATTTTTAGCAATGTCTGCTGTCATTGCGGATAGTGCCTGCATAATTTCATTTTCCGGTATTACAAAAATTTGTTTTTCCCGGCAATACTCTTCCAAAGCGGCAGCCAGCGGCGGCATTACCCGGTCTTCCTTTGCAATAGCTGCCTCGCGGATTGTATCGAATAAATGACGTGTCAGTGCATCCTCCCGCAGTTCCACAACTTCCCGCAGCAGCGATGGTGCAATATCCAAATGCAGATACGTACATCGAAACCAATTATCCGGACTCTGACATAAAGAATAGGGGGCCGCAGACGGAAACAGGTAAATTCTTCCGGGCTGCAGCAAAAATGAGCCGGTCTTGGAATGACAGGAAACCTCTCCCTGTTCCACATCATATACCCGAACATAACCACATGCCAACTTTTCTGTGACATGCCACCCCTCTGTCCCGGTATGGTGTCCATATTCCATCAGCACAGTCATTCCCCCTTTGTTTCAGTGTACCATCAATCTCTCAAAATGTCAATTTTTGCGAATATTTCGTCAGAAATAACAGTGTACATTTTTCTCAAAATCCTCTATACTGAAACCAATCAAAACACTGAAAGGAAGGTTCTTCAATATGGAACTGAATCAAAAGGAACGACAGCTTCTGCGTGATCTGGCTTCCCGTTATATGGAAATTGCAACCTTGCCTGTCCAGGCGGAAAAACGTGATTTATGGAAATCGCTGAACCGCAATCAGATGCAGCGTCCTATGGTTGCCATTGATCAGCTGCCATGGAATGAATTGAATACAGATGGCTTTCTGACTTGTCAAATTACTGATCCATTTTGGAAAAATATCGAATGGGAACTGCGATCCACCATCTATAAGTGGGAACATTTTCCCGTTGATATGGTAGTAGAGCCTTTTCTTACAATTCCGAAAGCAATTCAGAACAGCGGATATGGAATTGGTGTCCAACAGAATATCAAAGCAACGGATGCACAGAACAGTGTTGTATCCCATCAATACCTGAATCAACTTCAAACTGAGGAAGATTTGGAAAAAATCAAGGATATGCATTTTACTCACGATGCCGCTGAAAGCGAACGACGCATCAAAGCTTCCCAAGAACTATTTGATGGAATTGCGCCGGTCGTTCTGAACGGAGGACCAATCTTCCATTTAGGAGTTTGGGACTACATCAGCATGCTGATGGGTGTGGAAAACGTTTATATCGAAATGATGGATCGACCTGAATTTTTGCATCAGATTATGGAACGCTTTACCCAATCTGTTCTCAACGGAATCAAAGAAGCAAATGACCTTGCAATTCACAACGATATCTCCAATACCTGCCATTGTTCCTACACCTATACGGATGAGCTTCTCCCTGACTTTGGAAAAGGGAAAGGACCGCACTCTCAAAATTGTTGGGCATTCGGTCTTGCTCAGCTCTTCTCATCGGTTTCGCCCGCCGCATTCGCAGAATTTGAAATTCCCTATATTCGCCGCATGGCAGAGCCGTTCGGCATGATTTATTATGGCTGCTGTGACCGCTTGGATGACCGGCTGGACGTCGTCAAAACCATTCCACATCTCCGCAAAGTCTCCTGCAGTCCATGGAGTAATCGTGAGGCCTTTGCCGAAAAAATCGGGCCGGATCTCATCATGTCCAACAAGCCGACGCCAGCTTATGTTGCCGGTGACACGCTCGATGAGGCAGAAATCCGCCGGGATCTCCGACGCACCATTGATGCAGCGAAGAACTATCATGTCAATCTGGAACTCATTCTCAAAGACATCTCAACTGTCCGTTATCAGCCGGAACGTCTTACCCGTTGGGCAGAAATTGCCATGGAAGAAGTGAACCGATAAATCTCTCCGTCTATATGAAATGCGCACCCACCAAACGTGAGTGCGCATTTTTTCTGTTCAGTTGGTCCCCCGGAATCCTTTGCCAATAATTTCACTGGTGTTGGTAATCATCATGAAGGCTGTCGGATCCAGTGTTTTGACGATGCGGCGCAGCTGAACAGCCTCATAACGTTTGATGACTGTTAATACCAGATATTTCTCCTGACCGCTATACGCTCCCTTCGCATCTACAACAGTCGCACTGTGTCCCAGAGTCTGATGGATATACCGACAAATTTCCTCCGGATTTTCACAGACTATCGTGAAGTATTTACACATATTAATGCTCTCAATTACATAATCAATGACAAGTGATTTCATCAACAAACCGGTAATGGAGAACAATCCGGTTTCCATACCGAATGCCACACATGCTGCCAATGTAATTACCAAATCGGAAACCATCAATGCTTTCCCAATATTCAAACTGGTATATTTTTTGAGAATCATTGCTACAATATCCGTTCCGCCGCTGGATGCATCAATATTAAAAAGCAGTGCAGAACCGACAGCTGGAAGTAAAATTGCAAAGAAGAGTTCCAGCATCGGCTGACTGGTAAAAGGCTTTTCCATCGGATATACCCATTCCAGAAACTGGGTAAAAACCGACATCAATATCGTAGAGTATGCCGTCTTGAATCCGAATCCTCGGCCAAATACCAAAAATCCCAGCAGCAATAACACCATATTGATAATGGTCATGAACGTAGCTTGAGAAATTACTGTGGTATATCGTGCCAAAATAACCGCCATGCCGGATACTCCGCCAATCGAAAAATGGTTGGGGAATTTAAAGAAATATACGCCTAGACAAATTAAGATCGTTCCTAAATTTAATAAACAAAATTCCTGGATCGATTGCTTACTCCACTTCATATCTGCATAGCCTCATTTCTCTATTTTCACCGCAAAGGGTCCGTACTTGATATACCATATTTTCCATAAAAAGTCAATCATTCTGCAAGAATTCCTTCATAAAGAAAAACAGCTGGTCCCCTTCTACAGGGAAACCAGCTGTCAAATTATGCATTATACGGGATGCACACCATTTTCAAAATCCGCACGTTTACCATCAATACCATATTTAGCATTGCGGCGTTTTTCGAAGAACTTGGTAGCAACCTGTCCGAACATTGCGTAGCTGAGAACATCTTCTTCCTGTTCAGTCCACTCTGCGCATTCTTTGCGGAGAGTTTCCAGCTCTGGCTTGATGAGGTCAGCAGGACGGCAGGTGATGATTTCTTCATCCTTACAGATCTTCTTCTGGAATGCAGGATCGATGGGTTCCGGAGTCTTGCCGTATTCGCCACGGACAAGACCCTTGAATTCCTTGGTAACCATCTTATAACGCTCGCCGGTAATGACATTGAATACAGCCTGAGTACCAACGATCTGAGAAGTCGGGGTAACCAGCGGAGGCATACCAGCATCGCGACGAACCTTCGGAACTTCCTTGAGCACGTCTTCCAGCTGATCCTCTTTGCCAGCCTGTTTGAGCTGAGAAAGAAGGTTGGAAAGCATACCGCCGGGAACCTGATAAATCAGCGCATTCGCATCGGTTGCCAGCATCTTAGGATCCAGCAGACCAGATTCGATGTATTTTTTACGCAGGCCCATGAAGTAATCACGGATCTTGGTGAGTTGCTTCAGATCGAGGCCGGTATCGTACTCGGTACCCTGAAGAGCTGCCACCATGGACTCGGTCGGAGCATGGGAAGTACCCAACGCCAGAGGAGACATTGCGGTGTCAATGATATCTGCGCCAGCTTCGATACCCTTGAGCAGGCACATGGAAGCAAGGCCTGAAGTATAGTGGGTATGGAGGTCAACAGGGATCTTAACTGCTTCTTTGATTGCTTTCGTCAATTCTGCGGTACGATAAGGAGTCAGCAAAGCAGCCATATCCTTAATGCAGATGGAATCAGCACCTGCTGCTTCGATCTGTTTTGCATAATTCACATAGTACTCGGTGGTGAAAGTCTCACCCAGAGTATAGGAAATTGCAATCTGTGCATGCGCGTTGCTATTTTCCTTTTTAATCGCATTAACGGTGTTGATGGTTGCCTGCAAGTTACGAATATCGTTCAGCGCATCAAAGATACGGATGATGTCAATTCCGTTTGCAACAGATTTCCGGACAAAGTAATCCAGAACATCATCGGCATAATGACGATAACCAAGCATATTCTGGCCGCGGAACAGCATCTGCAGCTTTGTATTGGGCATCTCTTTACGGAGAATACGAAGTCTCTCCCAAGGATCCTCGTTGAGGAAACGGAGGCAGGAGTCGAAAGTTGCGCCGCCCCAGCACTCAACGGAATAGAAGCCAACCTTGTCCATCTCACCCAGAATCGGGAGCATGTCAGAGGTGGGCATACGGGTAGCAATCAGGGACTGATGTGCGTCACGCAGCACAGTCTCGGTAATTTTTACCTTAGCCATTATTGATATCACGCCTTTCCGGTTTTCCTAATTTGGGGTGGCAATTAGCCGATAACCACCATTACATCGCCAGCATTGACAGAGTCGCCCTTCTTGACACGGATGTCAACAACGGTACCTGCAACAGGAGCCACGATGTCATTTTCCATCTTCATAGCTTCGAGAACAACAACGACCTGTGCTTTATCGACAGAAGCGCCATTGGTAACTTTTACGTCCATAACAGTGCCGGGCATCGGAGCCTTAACCTCGGTACCGGAAACAGGGCCAGCAGGTGCAGCAGCAGGAGCCGGAGCAGCAGCGGGTGCAGCAGGGGCAGCGGGCGCAGCCGGAGCAGCGGCAGGTGCAGCAACAGGAGCAGCGACAGGTGCTGCGCCGTTTACTTCTTCCACAGCAACATCATAAGCTTTGCCGTTTACAGTGATATTAAATCTTCTCATGGTATGTCATTCCTTTCCTATTATCAAGCGATTACCGAAATTTTAGTTGGTGTGCTTTTTGGGGAGTCTGGAAACTCTCTTGGAAGCGAGCATTTCCAAAGAAGAAATCAGCACGCTGCGGGTGTTCAGAGGTGCTACGATATCCTCAACCATGGAAGCATTCGCAGCCGCATACGGGCTAGCTTCGGTCTCGGCATACTCCTCTGCGAGTTCTGCACGGCGTTTCGAAACATCTTCTGCGCCTTTCAGCTTTTCATGCCAGAAGAATTCCACTGCGGTCTCGGGAGCAAGTGCAGAAATCACTGCAGTCGGCCAAGCAAGACGGATATCCGCGTTCGCAAAAGCAACAGCGGCGCCGCCAATTGCAGAACCGGTATAAACGGTAATCTTGGGAGCAGTTGCGTCCGCATAAGCATGTGCAAGTTTTGCTGCCACTTTCGCGCTTTCGGTCTTAACACCGCCGCAAGTGCAGAAACCATCCACATTCACGAAGGTTACAACCGGCAGATTGAAGCAGTCGCAGAAACGGACAAAGTCCGCAATCTTTTCATTGGTTTTACGGCCCATTTTGCCGTTTGCATAGACAACGCCAACGGTGCTGCCGCCGATCGAAGCGAGTGCAGTTGCCGCATTTTCTGCGTATCCAGCTTTCAGTTCCAGAACAGAATCCGCATCACAAACTGCTGCGAACAGTTCGGAAGCCTCTGTTGTATTGTCGAGAGCAGCCGGCGCAGAAGCAGAAGTGCCTTCCCATACAGGAGACTCAGAAAGATTGTTGAGCGGCAGCATGGTGATAATATCACGAGCTCTGGAAACAGCTTCCATCGCATCCTCACAGATCAGATCTACCACACCGGCAGCCATTGCTGCTTCTGCGGAAGCATCGCCCTGTGCATCTGCAAAATACAGAGATGCATCTTTTGCCATCACAACAATATCAGAACCGGCAGCCATCATAGCGCTGATTCCCACGCAGCTTCCTGCTACGACCGAAACCTGCGGCACAACGCCGGAAAGATTGGAAGAAGCGGAAAGGATTTTGCCATAAGAAGCAAGGATTTCAGCACCTTCCGTCAGTTTTGCGCCATTGGAGTCAAAAATTGCGACAACCGGTGCGCCATTTTTCACAGCAAGATCGTAAACTTTCGCGATTTTATCTGCATGCGCTTTCGAAACTGCGCCGCCAACTGTGGTTATATCCTGCGAAAATGCATAAACCACATCGCCCTCGATGCTGCCGTAACCGGTAATAACACCGACGCCGTCATCCCCATTGGCAACGAACGCATCCAGTTCAACGAAGGTTCCCTCATCGAACAGAGCGGTAATCCGTTCCCGGGCCGGGGAGGATTTCTGGCAAGCAGCTTTTTTCTGCTCAAGCTTTTCCAGCTTGGATTGATAAGTCATTGTACAGCCCCCATTCTATGTAATTGGTGCAAACAATTAAAGAGTATTGAATCTGCTGATGAGGTTGTCCGCACGAGCGAGGTACCGGGCAGATACCCCATCATCAAATTTCACCCATTCTATTATACTACACCGTGAAAAAAATAACAATATGAATTTCCAAAAAAATCAGCACAATTTGCAGTGCGAACAATTATGCAAAAAGGCGGAAATTTCATGTAAAATCCCCTCAGAATCGATCGGAACGCCAAGATTTTTGAGAATTCGGCGATCCACATTCTCTTCAAACCGAACGGCAGAGATCTCGGATTGAACCGCTGCATCACAGACTGCACGGATCAATCCGTCAAAAAGCGCTTCTTCCTGCGCATCGACGGATTCAATGCAAAGCATCTCCTCTTCCATATGATAAATCACACAGCCGATTCTTTCCTTCCCTGCATAAGCAAGATAGGCAAGTTTTCCCTCTTCCCGCAATGCCAGTAAATCCGGTTCCTGATCTTCGGATGTATAAGGACGAATATACAGCATTCCAGCACCTCCTATTGCCGTCTGCCGCGATTGCGGGCAGCGCCCTTTTGAGCCAACCGGCGTAAAACTTCCAATTCTTCTGTCGACAGTTCCCGATATTCGCCGGGTCTGAGCATTCCCAGTCGAATCGGGCCAACTGCAATCCGTTTCAGACGGGCAACTTCCAGACCGACAGCCTCGCACATCCGACGGATTTCCCGATTGCGGCCTTCGGTAATGGTAATCAGCATGACCGTACGATTCGGCTCTTCGGTTATAATCCGCACCTCAGCCGGATTGGTCATTACACCGTCCAGTTCCACACCTTCGGTCAGACGAACCTGCTGTTCTCCGCTCACTTCACTGTGAACGGTAACGCGATAAGTCTTTGGAACCTGGTGAGAGGGATGGGTCATTTCGTTGGCAAAGTTTCCGTCATTGGTAAACAACAACAGACCTTCAGAGGTCAGGTCCAGACGGCCTACCGGAAAAACACGCTGCGGAATATCCGCAACCAATTCCGATACACAGCGCCTTCCCCGGTCATCCGACATGGCGGTCAGATAGCCGCGCGGCTTATTAAGCATATAATAAACCAGTTCTTCACGCACACGTGTATCCAACTTTTCCCCGTCAATGGTAATCACATCCCGATTCGGATCGGCTTTCTGCCCCACCTGGGCGGGACGGCCGTTGACCCGAACCCGATGTTCTGCGATCAGTTCTTCCGCTTTGCGGCGGGAACAAAAACCGCTTTCCGCAATGATTTTCTGCAAACGAATTTCCATAAGTTCCTTCTTTCCGGCGCGCGTTTTACGGGCACCTTATGTATTTTCCAATCCGAAATGCCGGGCAAGTGCTTCCAGCATCTCCTCTCTGGTATCTGTTTCAGGATTTTCCCGCACAAGCGTGAAAAATCCGCTTTCCGCAAATTCCCGATAATGTTCAGGACTGTTTACTCGGGCGATTCCTTCCTTAAAATTCCGAAGAGATTCTTCCGGATCCGGACATTTCTCGATTTCACCCAGCAAAAACTGCTTTTCCGGATCATCCCGACGAAAAAAGTTCTCCACGGAAAGCGACTGCGGTGACAACAAAATCGCAACCCGATGGTAATCTGAAATTTCTTTCAGCAGTTTACAAGGGATATTCGTATCCACGATCACCTTTTGCCGATCAGAAATCCGGATCAATTCCGCAACCTCAAATCCCGCAATCTCCCATTGATTTCCTTCAAACCAACGTTCAAACTCTTCCGGTGTGCGACTGACATATTCCTGCCAGCTTTTCATTGTATGGAAGTAGTTCAAATTCGGCTGCTGCTCTCCGGTCACAACCGAAAGGATTGTATCCATGTTGTAATTTTCCTCACAATGAATCATTCCATATCGTTCTGCCAGCATCCGACACATCGTCGACTTTCCGGCATACGCTGTGCCGTTAATAAAATAGCAATTTTTTAGGTAATGCCGCAGGATATTATTTTGAATTTCCATAAATTCTTCTTTCCGGTGTGCGTCAAGCGGCACCCCTCGTCCGATATTATTGGAATAAGCCGAGTAGAAGTTCCCGCCAAATTCTGCAAAACCAATTTTCTTTCGGTAAAACAGCGTCCACATCCTGCTGAGCAGTTAGCGGAAGAGAATAAATCTCCTTGCCGTCCAGCATCCAACAAGCGCGTCCGAGCTGCTGCCCCACTCCAACGGGTGCATAAACAAACGGTTCCACTTCGATTGATATGCTCAACTGGCTCAATTCTTCGGTGCGGACGGCCGGTTCCGAAAACTCTCCCACTCCGGCAATAACGGTATCAGCCTCTCCGCCTACCACCGGAATCGAAATCTGTTCCGGCTTTTGACCGGCCAATGCTGTCCCGGAAAATCCCGCATCCAACAGCGCCTTATGGTCGTTCCAATCATCCGGATCATTGAGAGTAACACAAATCAGACGGATTCCATTCCGTTCCGCAGCCGAAACCAGACAACGACCTGCTTTTTTCGTAAAGCCGGTTTTGACACCAATACAGCCATCATATTCAGTCAACAGGCGGTTATGGTTTTCCAGCCAGCGTTCCTGCGGCGGGTTGCCGTAAGAGAGTTTCATACTTTTTTGAGAACATAGAGCACGAAAATCCTCATTTTCAAGCGCCGCTCGCGCCAACAGTGCCAAATCTTTTGCCGTGGTATAATGGCTTTGGCTGTCCAGACCGGATGGCGTCTCAAAATTGGTATCCTTCATTCCTAGTTCTGCCGCCCTCTGATTCATCAGAATCGCAAAATCCGGAATGCTTCCGGCGATTCGGACTGCTGCCGCATTCGCAGCATCATTTCCGGAAGCGAGCAGCATTCCGGCCGCCAGGGTGCGCAGCGTGACTTCCGCTCCCTCTACCAATCCCATGGAACTTCCTTCCACCCGAATTGCATCCGAATCCACACAGAATGGAGTATCCAGTCCCGATTGTTCCAAGGTCAGCAGTGCTGTCATAATTTTAGTTGTACTAGCCATAGGCAGGCGTTCGTCGGCATTGTGTTCCAAAATTACGCGACCCGTCACCGCCTCCATTACTACGGCAGATTTTGCAGAGATTTCCGGTAAATCTGCCGCAATCACAGGACTAGGATACCAGAACAAATACAGCATCATCCACAGACATGCCGCACCAACACAAAAATATTTTCTCATACAAACCACCTGCACTCATTTTTTCCGCCGATTAGGGCGTCAAAAAAGTGTATGCAGGCGGCTGGAAAATCATACGTTATTCAGCGGACACAGTTGGTTCTGTTTCCTTCTTGGAAGTGGAATTTCCCGACTTGGCGAGAGCATCCGAAATCTTATCAATTACCTCAGGCACCGCATTTACGATCTTATCTGCTGTATTCGATGCAGTTGCAATCTGAAGCAGGCGGACATTTCCTTCATGCACCACTAAAAAAGCAATGGGTTGCAAGGTTACTCCGGCACCGCCGCCACCACCAAAGGTCTTTTTAGGATCCTTGGTCGGGAGATCGGAACCACCCGATGCAAATCCGAAACTGACCTTTGAAACCGGAATAATTGTTGTTCCGTCAGGAGTCGTAATCGGATTGCCAATAATGGTGTTAACATCCACCATTTCCTTAATTTTCTGCATCGTTGTACTCATAACGCCTTCAATAGGATGTTGCTCTGGCATAGTAATTCCTCCTAAATTTTTTAAGATTGTGAGAGTGGAACCTTAGATTTCGGAAGAGGATCCGGATTCCATTGATTCTCTTTGCGAATAGTATGCGCCAAAAAACTCCAGCCAATACGCAAAATTGCCCATAAAATCCAGAGTATCCGCAATTTCAATTGAAATGAGAGAACCTGTCGAGTCTCAGGCGCTAGAAAATCGCAGGAAATATCCACTCGTTTTACCCGTACTTTTATCAAATTCTGAAGCGTTGCATATCCTCCGTAAAATATGCCGCAGATTTTCCCATAATCCAATGCAATTTCAGAGGCATCCTGCCCGCCGACCCGAATTTCCGCCTCCAAGCGGACCATCCGGATCCGGCAAATTAAATCCAAAATCGGACCAACAGATGCCCTTATCAAATCCATTACAATATCAAAGGTTCCCTTTAAATCCCCTTTTTCCGGCTTTTTTTCGGGCAACGGTTTCTTTTTAGAAACACGGGAAGATTTTGCAGATTTCTTAGCTTTTACATGTTTCTTCGGCTTCTTGTCTTTTTTTTCTTTCTCGAGGGCAGGAAAGATTGGATAACGCAAACCGCATAAGCCGGCAGAAACGATTAATTCCTCTTCATAAGACACATCGACTGCCACACTTAAGCTAAGCACTATCACCAAAAACAGGAGAATTCCTCCTGTGATAATCCACCCCATTCTTTCTCCCCCTTCTTTATTGATTATTCTGCTGGTAACGAAAGCTGATCGGATTCCTCATCTCGTTCATCCTCTCCCGGAAGTCGCGGAAGCTCTGACAAGGAGGACAAACCAAAGCAACGCAAAAAATTGGAAGTAGTACGATAAATCACAGGACGACCCGGAATATCCAACCGTCCAGCTTCCTCTACCAGTTCCTTTTCCACCAAATTATTAACTACTTGGCTGCTTTCCACTCCGCGGACCTGTTCCACAAAACTTTTGGTAACCGGCTGATTATATGCAATAATAGCAAGGACCTCCATCGCAGCGCCGGAAAGAGGCGTATTTTTTCTGGACGAGATTACTGATGCAATTTGATCTTCATAACATTTTTTACTACATAGCTGAACAGATTCTCCCAAAAAGAGTAGTTCCAGCCCCCGATCATCCTTTTCTAGCCTGTTCGCATATAATTCCAGCTGTTCGCGAACTGCAGCCTTTTCCAAAGAAAGACCAGCTGCCAATTTTGAAATTTCAATAGGTTCGCCGCACGCAAACAAAACTGCTTCCAGTAAGCCCATCACCGTACTTTTGCTCATAAGTCTCAAACACTCCCTTCCTCGCCGGAAAGGGGGTTCCGACAGAAATACACGGTTTTATTGTCTTCGCTCACAGTAATACGTCGGGACTTCATCAACTCCAGCATTGCCAAAAAAGTAGCAACCAATTCACTGCGATCAGATGCATGGAAAAATTCTTCATAATCGACTTGCCCGGTACGATATAGTTTTTTTAGTATATAGACAATTTTCGTTGTAACCGATACAAATTTCCGACTAACAATTCCCGAAAAAGCAGCTGCAGGTGGCGGAATTCGCCGCTTAGCCTTACCGGCTGCCAATCGATATGCTGCTAACAGCTCGGCGGGAGAGTGGCTGCCATGATAAACTAAATCCACTCGTACTTCCGACTGTTTCCGCACAAAAATTTGATTTCCCAAATACATTTCAGCCATCTGACCTGCAATCTGGCGGCAGAGGCTGTATTCCAAAAGCTGTCCCTGCAACTCCTGCTTCAGTTTTTCACTTTCTTCCGGACGCGGCAGAAGAGAAACAGTCTTAATATAGACCAGCCGTGCTGCCATCTCTAAAAATTCGGATGCCACTTCTAAATCTGCCTGCTGCATCTGTTCAATATAGTCCAGATATTGTTCCAACAGCGCCGAAATCTCAATATCATAGATGTTCAGTTTATGCTTGGAAATCAAATAAAGCAGCACCTCCAAAGGGCCGCTGAATTCTCCCACATGAAACTGCAATTCTTCCGCACTCATCCCAACAACGCCTGCGCAATCCAATCAATATAGCCGGTCAAGAAGTTCAATCCCTGAAAAACGTATCCCTCAACAAAGGCAAGGGGACGATCCAACAATCCCATAAAAATAGCAACAAACAACGCCAACTGGATATAACGTTCGTATTGCATAATCTGGAAATATTGACGCGGAGGCAAAAAAACAGTGAAAAGGCGGCTTCCATCAAGTGGTGGAACTGGCAGTAGATTAAAGACAGCCAAACCAAGATTCAGAAGTACAATGAGTCGGAAAATATCCGATAAACTCTCAATCAGAAAACTATCCCCAAACGGATATTGCAAATAAAGCACAACTTTCCACAGCACCATGCCTAAATAAGCCAGCAGCAAGTTGGAAAGAGGACCTGCTGCAGCCGATAATGCCATTCCCTTTTTCGGATTCTTGAAATTGCGCGGGTTAATTGGCACGGGTTTTGCCCAACCAAATCCAGCAAACAGCATCAAAAGCGATCCCAGTGGATCTAAATGAGCAAGCGGATTCAAGGTCAATCGTCCCTGATAGCGCGCAGTCGAATCTCCCATTTTGTTGGCCGCCCATGCATGCGCAAATTCGTGAAACGGCAAAGCGGTCAACAAAACCACCAATCGGATCGTAGTCTGATACAGCAGATACACAATGTTGTCTGACATTTCGCACCTCTCTCATGTATACTTACCGCTAATAGCAGTTTACAGTATTATCATTATATCTTTTTTATCGCCAAAATACAAGGGACTTCTTTGGAATTTCAAGAAATTTTACGACTTTTCGATTTTTCTCAAAAAAACCCTTGCTTTTTTCTAAAAAGTCTGCTAGAATACTAATGTTATGTAAATCCAAAGGAGGTGCAGAATTATGGCAAAATGTGATTTCTGCGGAAAAGGTGTAGCGTTTGGGATTAAGGTTTCCCACTCTCACAGACGTTCCAACAGAACCTGGAAACCCAATGTAGTGCGTGTGAAGGCGATCGTAGACGGCAAGCCCTGCCGCGTTTATGCCTGCACCCGTTGCCTGCGTTCCAATAAGGTAACCAGAGCGATCTAACCTTTTTTTGCGTATGAAAAGAGCTGTCCGGTTTCGGGCAGCTTTTTGTTTTAAAAATGGGGACGGTTGAAAAACCGCCCCCCATTTTATTTTTCACTTAAAACCAATCAGTAAACCCCATTTTGCAGAGATTATCATGTGAAATTTGCAGGCATTCAAACGGATCCCGACCATACTGAGCATCTTGCTCAATCAAGAAATATTCGGATCCGCTTTCCAGCCCGGCCTCAATGATCTCTTTCATCGGCAAATTACCTTCTCCGACCTCTGCAAACTCCACAACATTGGAAAATGCCTGCATGAATTTACTGCGATCCTTGGCAATGCTCTCCAAATCCAGCGCACCGATGCGATAATCTTTCAAATGAAGCAGTTTGACACGTCCGGCATACTGACGAATAATCCGAATCGGATCTTCTCCGCCCCGATGAATCCAATGCACATCCAGTTCAAATCCAATGTGAGTTGTATTCTCCTTAATCAGGTCCAGAAGGTACTGCCCATCATATTTCCGAAATTCCACATGATGATTATGATAATAAAGATCAATGCCATGTGCTTTCAGCTTTTCTGCAGCTTCATCGCATTTGCGAGTAAATTCCAACGCCTTTTCGCGGCTTCCCATGCAAGGGATGGGAAGCATGCCGATCCGCAGGAAATTACAATCCAGCGTTTTGCAATCGGATACGATTTTTTCAAAATCCGCCTCATTGCAGAGAAATTCTCCTGGCATTCCCGGCATCATCGGTTCCAACGCCGCACTCAGCGCCGCATATTTGATTCCAAAATCTTCACCTGCACGTTTCATCTCCGCTACGTTTTCCGCAGTCATGGGAATCTGGGACATCTCGACACAATGGTATCCCATTTCGGACAATCTGTGCATCACTTCATAAACACCCAATTCTTCCACTTTTTCCTTGAGCATCATCATTTGTACGCCGATCAATCCTTTTTTCATACGATCCTTCCTTTCCGTACAGGCTTTGTCATTTTTTCTTCTTATCGGGTGGGGTACTTGCCCTCTGCCGCGATATGCTTATTCAGCTCTTCCAGATAGACATCCTCATCCAGCGGCATTTCGATTTCCTTGCCGAGCCAGTCGGACAGCAGAATCGCATTTGCCAGAGCAACGCCGTTAATTCCATCGGTACCAGGAGCCAGAAGCGGATCGCCGAACAAAATATGACGGGCAAAGTTTTCCATTACGATCATATGCTGACTTCCCCAACCGCCAGGGTTATCGATCTTTTCTTCGGTATACAGCTGATTAACGCTGCCGCCGCTCACGAGCTGACGAACTTCTTTACTGGTCATGGTTGCGCTGATTTCCTGTTCGGTTTTAGCCAGACGGAATACGGTACCGTTTTTGCTGTCTTCCACCACGATCTTACCGCCATCCAAATCGATTTCCAGACGGTCTGTTCCCATAACATCATGGGTACAGGTTACAAAAACGCCATTTGCACCGTTGGGATACTCGAGAACAGCCGTAACATCATTTTCCACGACAATATTGCGATGCAGACCATAGCGACATTTTGCCCAAACTTTCGCCGGCTTGCCGCACATCCACTGGAAGAGGTCCAGCTGATGAGGAGCCTGATTTACCAGTACACCGCCGCCTTCAGCACCCCAGGTTGCACGCCATGCGCTCTGATCATAGTAGCTCTGCGGACGCCACCAGGAGTTAATAATCCAGTTCGTTCGACGAATTTCGCCCAGTTCACCGGAATCGATGATTGCTTTAATCTTCTGATAAAGCGGATTGGTGCGCTGATTGAACATGATACCGAATGTGACATCCGGATGTGCCAGCGCAAATTCATTCATTTCCCGAACCTGCTTGGTGTAAACGCCCGCAGGTTTTTCAACCAGAGCATGTACCCCTTTTCCAATTGCATAGATTGCCATCTCGGGATGGAAATAATGGGGAACTGTCGTAATCACTGCATCGACTTTACCAGAATCCACCAATGCCTTATAATCATCAAAGAAAGGTAAATCCGGATATTCTTCGGCACATTTTGCTTTTACAGCAGGATCGATATCGCAGAGTGCAGCCAGTTCCACATGTTCCGGACGATTGGGAACCTCTACTTTACCACTCAAAAAACGAGCATAGGAGCCGCCCTGGGTTCCAACGCCGATAATACCCAATCTAATTTTTTCCATAATTTTTCATCCTTTCTTTCCAGTTCTGATATACAGAAACCCTTTCAAGATTCAATTTACCATATATTGATAAAAAAATCAAGTAACATTCTATAATTTTGTCACGATCTCCCTTTTTCTCCGAAAAAAACAGCAGGCTGCTATGCCTGCTGTCTCTTAATTTTACATTGCAGTATTATTCTGATTTGAATACTGACTAGCATTATATGCATCGATTAACGAATTCAAATTCTTAATAAAAAGGAAAATACCGATGTACGATCCGATACCGCAAATCAAAGCACCGATCAGGATCCACATGAGATAGGATGTACCATTTTCGTTGCAGGGAATATTATTTCGGTCAGACAGCGCTTTAATCCGATTTCCCTGATCGTAATACCAATACAAGCTATAGAAGCCACAGGTAACCAGAGTCAGCAGCAATACGGTTGTCGGTTCTGTATTGCGTCCGTCGTCACCTACCATTATATTGATATCACGAGTTGTGGTATACAGGAAATACCAGCTGTAAAAACCACAGGTCACAATATTCAGCAGTAAATACACCCAAAAATTGCGTTGTTGAATCATTGACAATTCCCCCCATAAAGACTTGTCATTCAGCTAACCTGCAAACAGACGCAAGCCAGCCAAACACACTCTGATTGGTATACTCCATCGGTGGAGTATCCGGAAAAAAGAGGAGCATTCTGATTATATAAGTTCCCAGAACCACAACGATCAGAAATCCGATCAGACATTGATTCCAACTTTTCCGCTCAAAAATCCCTTCCGGAAACAGGATCTGTAATCCAATCAATGGTACCGGCAGAAACCATAGCGGATGATAGAAAAATGCTGTTTTAAAATCTAGCTGAAGCGCAGCCAGATGCGCCCGCGTCATCCCGCATCCGGGACAGGGAATCCCTGTCACACGTCGAAATACACATCCCACATCCAGCACCAGTATCAGCACTGCTGCAAAAAGCATCCCCAACCAAAGCTTTTTCCAATTAGGCCGCACTGGTCTGCGAAAAAGCAAGAAATCTTCCCCTCTCCTCTATATTTATTCAAATTTTAACATTCTATGACGCTTCTGTCAACCACTAATCCTCATTTTTGGAAAATGTGCATTGACATTTATGAAAAAATCGTGTAAAATAAATAGGCTAAGAAGGCTGTGTGGCAGCGCGGCGCAAGCTGTGAGGAAAGTCCGAGCATCACAGGACAGGATAACTGCTAACGGCAGCCGAAGGCGACTTCAGGGAAAGTGCAACAGAGAGATACCGCCGGATTTTTCCGGTAAGGGTGGAAAGGCGAGGTAAGAGCTCACCGGAGCGGGGGGAACCCCGCTGCCATGTAAACCCTATCCGATGCAACACCGACTGGGAGGTTATCGTTGGTCCGACGCTCCCGACAGGTGGCTAGAGCAGGGCGGCGACGTCCTGTCGAGATAGATTGTCACACACGACAGAACTCGGCTTATAGGTCTTCTTAGCATTTTAACAAAAAATATTCCCGGATTCCGATCAAGAGAATCCGGGATTTTTTCTTTGATTATTTTTTAGAATCCAGTTCACCCAAATACACTTTGGCGTCCTTCAAAAAACTGATCACAATTAAAACAATGACCGCTGCAATCGGAAATGCCGCTACAATACTGACAGACTGCAGGTTACTCATCGAGCTTTCCGCAAAAATCAAGGCAATCGGCAGTAAAATCAGTAAAATACACCACATCAATTGGACTCCCTTATGCGGCGCCTCATCCTCACCCAGCCGGTGATAGCTGTAACAGGAAGCGGTCAGCGCAATCGAGTCAAAGGAGGTTGCATAGAATGCAATCATTGTCACCAGCACCAGTACCAATACAAACGGTGCAGCTGGCAGCGTCCGGATCATCGAAACAATCATTTCATACAAATCACCGGTTTCCAGATATTCTGATATGAAATCCGCCTTTCCGCTCGCCTGCATACCCATCGAATAATTTCCCAGCACAATAAAGCTGACAATCGTGGATCCGACACCAAATCCATATCCGCCCAGAATTGTCTGGCGCACTGTCCGCCCTCTCGAGATACTTCCGATAAAGAAAGGCGCTGCCACACACCACACCATCCAGTATGCCCAGTAATAAATGGTCCAGTTCTGCGGGAAATTGGTGGAACGAAGCGGATCCGAATAGGTCGATAATCCGATAAAATTCTGGACCATCCGCCCGAAGGACTCCACGCCGGTATCAATAATATAGCGCGCTTCCCCACTAAAAAGAAGAACAAAAGCAAGCAGACCGAAAAATAGATAAATGCAGGCTTTCGCCAGAATGCTGATTCCTTTAAAACCATGCAGCAGAGAATAGGTATAGACAAAACAGGTAATGAGAAGAATAACAATTGTGACCACTGTTCTGCTCAGATTCATGCCGAACAAGTCGTTGAGAATACTCGCCATCAGAGGCGTTGCAACGCTGAATGTGGTCGCTGTTCCCGCCAACAGCGCAAATACCGCCAACAGGTCAATAATCCGTCCTGCCCATCCGTCGGTATGTTTTCCCAGAACTGGCCGGCAGGCTTCCGAATATTTCTGCCGATCCCTCTTACGGACATGCAGCATAAAACCGAATGCAACCGCCAGCACGAGATAAAATCCCCAAGGAATGAAACTCCAGTGGAAAAGCGGATAAACGCCTGCCCATTCCTGCATACTTCCCATTTCCATTACATGCGGGTCGGTAGCATACATGATCCACTCTGCAAAAGAATAGAACAGGATATCTGCCGCCAAGCCGCAGGTAAACATCATTGATCCCCAAGCAAAAAAAGAATACTTCGGTTTTTCCCCCGGTTTTCCCAACACGATGTTGCCGTACTTAGATCCCGCAATGAACAGCGATATCAGAAAGATTCCCAATCCAATAATCAGATAATAGGTACCGAATGTATCGCCGAAAAAGAACCGGATCTGACTCAATACAGCATTAGATTGTTCTGGCATAAAAAAGAAGACAATACACAATCCAACAATAATTCCCAGCGGTACCAGCGTAATGACCCAGTCAATTTTTTTCCCAGATGTGCTTTTTTCCATGTCGCATTCCCCTTCTCTCATCGATGGTCTGTATAGCAGCCTTAATCCCCATATGTCTCCCAATAGAGGGTACATAATTTCTGACAGCGTGCAAATCGTTCTGGCCCATACGCTCCGAAATCGTCTCCTTTTGCTTCTTTCAAAACCGTCCAGATACTCCACAGAAAATCCTGTGAAATCTTAAAGATCAGGATTTTCTGGCGGATCGTTTCCAGATCCCCGCCCTGCGGAAAATAATAATGAAAGAACAATTCCTCATCCTCTGCAGTAAACTCATTTTCCAGAAAATAAGAGGCCAAATCAAACATCGGATCATTAATCCCCGCGTACTCCCAGTCAATCAAATACAGGCGGCCTTCTCCATCTTTTACCAGATTAAAGGCCAGTAGGTCATTATGGCAGGGTTTCTGCTCATATCCGATCTGAAGCAGTCGTTCCCGGATGGCAAAAACCTGCGCCTTAAGTTGCTCATATCCCTTATACATTTTCGCGCCTGTCGCCGAAAGCAGTTTTTCATACCGCATAGCCTCCGCGAAGGGATCAAATCGGTTGTGCATGGGAAAATCCGAATCATGTACCCGATGCAGAATTTCCGCAATCAGTTTCATATTTTCTTCGAGTTTAGCAGTTCGGAAGCTGAGCGTTTCGGCGCGGTCAATGTATTCGCTCACCTTAACGCCGGTTTCTGCATTGCAGTAAATCAACTTGCAATTAATCCCCATATCCGAGGCAACCTGCGCGTTCTGCTTTTCACTGACCCGGTCAATCATGGTTTCGGTCATCCGGCCAGGCAACCGCAGAATATAACGTCCCCTTTTCAGCTTCATATCATAGCTGGTATTGGTTAGTCCGCCCGCAAATCCAATTTCCAGAATTTCCTCCCGCGGAATCCCCATTACTTCCATCATCGTATCTGCCGCCAGTTTTTCCTGCATTTCTTTCTGTTTCCGCAGGATGCGGGGATAGCAGATGTCCACCAGATTTTGATAATCAGCGCGGGTCTCGACTTTACTCCAAATCAGATCATCGACCATCTCGCCTCGGAATCCGTACAATCTTCCGATATTTTCCAGCACATACTCAAAATTCAGATACGGATTTTCATTCTGTTCAAAATAACGCAGCATCATTCGGAACACTTCCGCCGGTACCCGCATCATTCCGACCAGTTCGCCCTGTACACGGTTAATCTGGTGAATATCTTTACTGATGCGGAAAATATCCCCATCCTCATCCAGTTCCACGAAAGCTTCATCGCCGCGTCCCGAAGGTGCCGCCAGCAAAGCACGGAAGGAAGAATCCCCTTCGAGCAAGGCCATAGGTCCCCGTTTTTCCACTGCGAGGTCACTCTTAAGGATCAGGAAATCCTCGGTGAGCACCTCCGCCAGAAGCTGCAGAGACTGCATGGTTCCCGACCATTTATAACGAGGATTTTCAATGACTATGGCATTTTTCTTATGGGCGAGCTTTTCTTTCACCTGATCCGCCTGATAACCCGCAATCACATAAAACCGTTCTATTCCGCAAGACTCTAATGTCTGAATCGCTGTTTCCAGTAAATTCGAGTCGCCAAGTGGCAAAAGTGCTGTCGGACCTTCAAATTCGGAACGGCTACCAGCTGCCAATATTACCGCTGTTTTCACTGGCTGCCCGGAAGGTTCCAGACGAAGTTTCCCCTGACGCCTGCGCAGAAGTGTTTGTTCCAACATACGACGTCCCGCAGGAAGTACGCAGAAACGAGACTGCTTCCCCACCTTCTGAATATCTAGAAGGGACTGTTCTTCCGCCTCTTTCAGCAGACTATTCACCTTTCCGACTGACATGCCCAGATTCCGGGCAAGTTCCCGCTGGTTTGCTGCGCCGTTCTGATTAGCTTCCCAAAGAAGCGAAAAGATATCTTCCATATCCAATCTCCATCTGTTCATTTTTTGAACGTTCATTTTTACTGTATTATAACTCGATATGAACGACTTGTCAATGCTTTTTCCGGATTTTTTTGAGAAAAAGAAAACTTTTTGGAAAACAGATTGTTGTTTTCCAAAAAATGTGGTACAATAACAGCAGAAATAAATCAATCTTGATCGAGGAGGAATCGGGATGCTGCTCAAAAATGGCTGCGTTTTTACAGAAGAAGGAAAATTTCAAAAACTGGATGTCCGTATCCGTGAAGGAAAAATTGCGGAAATGGGAGAAAATCTTTCCGCAAATGGTGATGAAATCCGCGATCTCAACGGCAAACGTTTGCTGCCGGGATTTCTGGATATTCACACACACGGCTGCGGAGGCTGCGATTTCTGCGATGGTACGAAAGACTCTTTCCAAACAATGGCCGACACCTACTTAAAAGCAGGCGTTACAACGGTTCTTGGCACTTCCATGACCCTTCCCGTTGAAGAGCTTCACAATATCTTTTCGGCATATCGCGAATTTGCCGACCATCAAACGCGTGGCGCTAGAATGATCGGCATCAATATGGAGGGACCTTTTATTTCGGTTGCCAAAAAAGGAGCACATATCGGAGAGTATGTGATTCCGGCAGATTTTGATGCGTTTCAAAAACTGAACGAAGCGAGCGGTAATCGGATTCGTCAAGTAGATGTGGCCCCCGAAGTTCCAGGAAATCTCGATTTTATCCGGAAAGCAAGCAAGATCTGTACGGTGTGTGTAGCGCATACTGCCGGTGGATATGAGAGCACAATGGCAGCATATGAGGCGGGTGCTACCAATAATACCCACCTATATAATGCAATGAGCGGTTTTGCACATCGGGAACCGGGCGTTGTCGGAGCGGTATTTGATTCGAATACCTTTGCAGAATTGATCTGCGATGGTTTCCATATCCATCCCGCGGTCATTCGCTCGACTTTTAAGATATTGGGCGAAGATCGAATTTGCCTAATTTCAGACTCGTTGCGGGCAGCCGGCTGCCCCAATGGCACTTATGAACTAGGCGGTCAGCAGGTATTTGTAAAGGATGGAAAGGCAACACTGGAGAATGGAACCATTGCGGGATCTGTCATTGATATTCGCATCGCTGTGCAGCGTGCAATTCGTTTTGGGGTTCGGGAGGAGGCCGCTCTAAAAGCTGCGACCATCAATCCCGCTCGCGCAATTCATATGGAAGAACAGATCGGAAGTATCGCACCCGGAAAATTAGCAGACCTACTGATTGCGGATCCGGACTATAATTTGCAGGCCGTTTATTTGGAAGGTGTCCTACAATAAGAAAAAATCAACGAAAAAGAACCGGCTTCGGCTGGTTCTTTTCATTTGCGAAAAAATACAAAAAGATTGTCAAAATTGCCGTTTTTTTACAAAAAAATTGCATTGGACTTTAAAACATGATAAAATGGTTATCAACGCAACAATTTTGTGTAAATTTTAGGAAAAGACGGTGTTATGAAATGGCTTTGTCAATTATCCAGCGGTTATTTTCAGTCAAAAGCTTTCTGCACGGTTCCCAACCGCTCGGTGAAATTCCTCCAGCAAAACAGCTTTATACCAATGCAGTACAAATGGCATGGCCATCCATTTTGGAGTCTTTTCTTGTAGCACTGGTGGGCTTTATTGACACCATTATGGTAAGTTCTCTGGGATCTTATGCAATTGCCGCAGTTGGATTGACAACACAACCAAAATTTATTTGTCTGGCAATTTTTATCTCGATGAATGTTGCGGTTTCGGCATTGGTAGCTCGACGGCGAGGAGAGGACGATCGGGAAAGTGCCAATCGAATTCTGATGCAGGCCTTGATTATTACAATAATCCTTGCGGCTATTATTACCACTGCTGCTGTGGCTTTTGCGGATCCTATTTTAAAGTTGGCTGGAACTGCACCCGATACTCATGATGCCGCGGTAACTTATTTTCGTATCATATCAGCAGGTATGATTTTTAATGTTGTATCCCTTGTAATTAATGCAGCACAACGCGGTTCCGGTAATACCAAAATCGCAATGAGAACCAATATGGTTTCGAATGGCGTCAATATTATTTTTAATTACCTCTTGATCGGCGGTCATTTTGGATTCCCCAAATTGGGGGTTGCCGGTGCTGCGGTGGCAACGGTCATTGGAACTGTTTTTGCGTGTGGGATGAGTATCTATTCCATCTGTAAAAAAGATCGGTTTCTTTATCTCCGTACACTGAAAAAAATTCGTTTTGACAAACGCACACTCTTATCACTGGCTGACCTGGGTTCCAGTACTCTTGCGGAACAGATTTTTCTTCGAATCGGTTTTCTGACTTATGCTATGATTGTTGCACGACTAGGTACCAATGCATTTGCTGCGCATCAGGTTGGAATGAACATTATGAGCATCTCCTTTTCCTTTGGTGACGGATTATCTGTAGCAGCTGTTGCACTGGTAGGCCGCAGTCTTGGTCAAAAGAGGACGGACCTTGCCAAAATTTATGGTGCGATCTGTCAACGAATGGGCTTTCTTTTTTCCATTCTACTCTGTATTGTTTATACAACATTAAGTGAACAGATCTTTTTGCTTTTCTCTGAAGATACCGAAATTCTTGGGTATGGACGAATGATTATGAGCATGATTGCAGTCATTGTATTCATGCAGATCACACAGGTTATCTACTCCGGTTGTCTGCGCGGCGGTGGAGATACTCGATTTGTTGCACTTGTCTCCCTTGTCAGCGTAGCCTTTTTCCGGCCTTTCTGTGGCTGGCTATTCTGTTATCCATTAGGGATGGCGCTTACCGGCGCATGGATTGGTTTGGTTGTCGATCAGTTCTGCCGCCTTGTTATGACCTTCTTCCGATTCAAAAGCGGAAAGTGGACCAAACATCAGATCTGATATTCTTGCAAACTTCCCTATGATATGCTATACTGAAACTGCATATTCAGGATCGCAACAAATACATATTTCCCCCACGTACTCCGTGGGGGTTTTTCTTTGAAAGGAAGTGGTTTCATGCAAATTTATGTTCCAGATTATTATCATAAATTTCATTGCCTTGCCTCTGCTTGCCAGGATAATTGCTGTATCGGATGGGAAATTGACATTGATGAAGCGCATGCTTCATTTTATCGAGAACTCTCAGGTCCATTCGCAAAACGGATGCAGCATGCAGTTCAATGGCAGGATTTCCCACCTCATTTTCAACTTGTTCATGGGCGATGTCCTTTCCTGAATTCAGAAAACCTATGTGACCTTTATTTAGAATTGGGTGAAAAATCCTTATGTGAAATCTGTACCGAACATCCGCGTTTTCACGAGTGGTATGGTTCCCGAAAGGAAAGCGGTTTAGGACTCTGCTGTGAAGCAGCTGCTGAACTAATTTTAAATCCTGCTAATTCCACCAAATTTGTGCTGACAGAGGATTCACGATCAACACAAAGCAAAGAAGATTCCCATGATTTTCTGCTGTCCTGCTTTGTTCAAGCACGTGATACGGCAATCACAATCGCGCAAAACCGCAAATTTACTCTTTCGGAACGGATGGCAATACTTCTTGCATATGCTGCAGAACAACAAGAATGTATAGATTTTGAAAGTTGGGAATCTATATCGGATATCATCAAAGATTATACAGATTTTTCATTTTGTAAAGATTTACTGCCTCAGTTGAGGGCAGAAATCGCAGCATCCGCACCTCCTTCCCATATTGCGGATGCAACTCTGCAATTTTTCCTAAAATTGGAAAATTATTCTAAAGAATGGCCTGTATCCCTGCACCACTTACGAAACACACTCTCACTATCCAATGCTCAGCTACAGCCGACTTCCTTTGCCAATTCCGCTGAAAATCTTTTCGTGTATTTTCTCTTTCGATACTTGTTGCCTGCTGTTCGAGATTCACAATTCTTAAGCCGCACCAAATTCTGCATTCTGCTTACACTATTAATAGGGTGGCTTGAAACCGATTTACATCTGCAAAATAAACGAATTTCTTTTTCGGATTACCGCCGCATCGCCCAGCTTTGTTCCAAAGAATTAGAGTATTCCGAATCCAATCTTCATGAGATTCTCACCGCTTGTACGGATAATTCGGATTTTTCTTATACTTCCCTGCTCTCCTTGACGTTCTCCGAATATCATATATAACCTCCTTATTTTTTGCTAAATTCCCATCAATTTTCCTTGTACTTTTTCAAAAAATGCGCTATAATAGTACTAATATGGTTAGATTATTCTTGGAGGAATTTCATATATGGACGATCTTCTCACGCAGCTTGGCAGACAGATTAACTCTGCTACTGAAAAAATTCTGTCGCCGGAAGAAATGGAAAATCTGAAACGCGATGTCCAAACTACCATGCAGGAAGCTGGGAATGTTGTTCGTGATGCCGCTCAGGCCGTACGGGAAGCAGGCAATTCTTTTCGCGATGTAAACCAGGGATACTGGAATCCTCCGAAAGCTTCCTCTACTCCACCCCGGCAATGGAAAACAGCTTCTTCTCCTAAATCCGAAACTCCACCGGCACCACCCCGTCAAACATCATCCTCGGATACCACATCTTCTGCTGGTTTCCAGAATTTCCAGGAAAAAGTGGTGAAGCAAAAGAAAAAGAAAAAAGTTGCCCCGATTGCAAAAGTACCAGGTACCGGATTGCAGGTAGCCCTGATTATCGTGGGATTTTTACTTATCCTGGGAAATTTATCCGGTTTTATCAACAACTTTCTGTACTTGGATTTTTATAGCCCCATTTCGATGATTTTCGATATCGGTTTTTCGATGATACCGCTTGCAATTGGCGGCACATTGGCTTTCGTTGGATTTCATCGGATTGCTTATGTCAAACGCTTCAGTAATTACCGGAAACAGCTCAAAGATGTGGATTATGCAAATATTCAGGATATGGCGCAGTTTTTCTCTCTCCCGGAAGATCGGATCCGAAAGGATTTAAAACAGATGATGAGCGAAGGGTTGTTTCGTGATTGTTATTTTGATGAACAACAGACCTGCTTTATCCTTAGCCAAGATGTCTATGAGCACTATCTCGCACTTCAAGAGAATCTCCGGCAAAAACAATTGGAAGCGGAACGTCTTACAAAATTACAGCAGGAAAATCCAGAAGCCGCTGCTTTAGAGGAACTACGTCAAACCGGTGATACCTACATTCAAAAAATACGTGAAATTAATCTTGCTTTACCAGAACCGGAAATATCTGCCAAATTGGATTCTTTGGAAAAAGTTTGTGCACAAATTTTCGATTATATTGCAAAAAATCCGGAAAAAATGCCTCAAATCCGGAAATTCATGAGCTATTACCTCCCAACCACTCTGAAACTTTCTGAAGCCTTCCGCGATTTGGAACTTCGTGCTGTCCAAACGGATGAGATCCAAAATACCAAACAGGAGATTCGCGAGGCGTTGGATAACATCAATTTGGCTTTTCAAAAGCTTTACGCCAACTTAATGCAGAAAGATCTGATGGGGCTTTCAGCAGATATTTCTGCTTTGGAAACAATGTTGTCCCAAGAAGGTCTAATTGAAAATGATCTGCAAATCAATGGAACCAATACATTGTAAAGGAGTATGAACATGAACGATCCTTTTGAAACAATCCCAACCCCTACCCTAACCTTAGATGGGCAGGCAGAAGTTACCGATACCGTTTCTGCACCAACCATTCAGCCGGCTCAGGATGCGCAGATTCTTCCTGCAGAACCAGAATTAACCCCAGAAGAAGAAAAAATGGTGCAGGAATTCCTGCCCAAAATCGAATTGTCCAATTCCAATATTATCGTACAATATGGTTCCGGTGCACAGAAAAAAATTGCTGATTTTTCAGAAAATGTGCTGAGCAGTGTTCGTTCCAAAGATCTGGGCGAAGTCGGCGAGGTTTTGACGAGCGTTGTGACGGAACTGAAATCATTTGAAATCGAGGAAGAAGAAAAAGGGTTATTTGGATTTTTTAAGCGTTCCGCTAATAAAATGACAGCATTAAAAGCTAAATATGAGAAAGCAGAAGCAAACATTGAGCGAATTTGCCAAGTTTTAGAGGGCCATCAGGTTCAATTACTCAAAGACGTATCCCTATTGGATAAAATGTATGAGATGAATAAGGCTTATTTCAAAGAGCTGTCTCTTTACATTGTAGCAGGCAAACGAAAACTCGAACAGGTTCGGAGTACGGAACTTGTTGCTCTGATGGAACGTGCTTCTAAATCCGGACTTCCGGAAGATGCTCAAGCAGTTAATGATCTCAATGTTCTCTGCGACCGTTTTGAAAAGAAAATCCATGATCTGGAACTGACTCGCATGATTTCCATTCAGACAGCCCCTCAAATCCGTTTAATTCAAAATAACAATACCTTAATGTCTGATAAAATTCAGTCTACCCTCGTCAACACCATCCCCCTCTGGAAGAGCCAGATGGTAATCGCACTTGGAGTGGAACATTCCCGTCAGGCAGCAGCGGCACAGCGTGCAGTCAGTGACATGACCAACGAACTGTTGCGGCGAAATGCGGATAATCTCAAAATGGCAACCATTGACACTGCGAAAGAGTCCGAACGCGGCATCGTAGATATGGAAACACTTCGCCATACCAATGAAAGCCTGATCTCTACATTAGACGAGGTTATCCGAATTCAGGAAGAAGGCCGTCAGAAACGCCGCGAAGCAGAAGCAGAACTGCTTCGTCTGGAAGGCGATTTGAAGCAAAAACTTCTTTCCATTAAACAATAATAACTCTTATCAACAGTAAAATGCACCGTATCCACTTGGAACGGTGCATTTTTTGCTGAACTTATTTTTTCTGACCAACAACCTCCTGCAGTATTGCATGAATCGAGGCTGATCCCGCACAAATTGCGGAAGAATTCGCATAAACAATCGGTAAACTTCCCGCGGTAATCACACCGCCTGCTTCCTGAATTATGACAGAAGCTGCCGCAAAATCCCAAGGGGACAATCTGGCTTCATAAAAACCATCGTATCGGCCAGCAGCAACATAACAAAGATCCAATGCCGCAGAACCGGACCGGCGGATATCTCCGCATCGCAGGAAAATTTCCTGCATTACCCCAAACGTCTCCGCAGCTAATTCCCGATAATACGGAGAACTGCCCACTGCAATAATTGACTGTTCAGCAGGCGTATCAGCAACTTGAATCCTGCTTTCTCCGCAAAATGCACCCTTTCCCTGCACAGCATGGAATATCTCATCGAGATCCGGATCATACACCACTCCTAAAATTCCTTCTCCATCCTTGGTCAAGCCAATGGAAATGGCTGAATGGCGGCATCCCCGCATAAAGTTCGTAGTTCCGTCGATCGGATCGATAATCCAACAGAAACCTTCAGGTAAATCCTTCTGTATTCCTTCTTCTGCCAGGAAACCTGCCTCAGGTATCAGCGGTTTCAAATGTTCCACAATATATTCCTGTGATGCAATATCTGCCGCTGTCACAAAATTTGCATGACCTTCCTTTGTAAAAACCTTCGGTTTTTTCATGGCAAGGATTCGTTTTCCTGCTTCTTTTGCAATTGCCTCCACCTGTTTTTCGATGGACTCCCATTCAATCATTCCGATTCTCCTCTCGGCCATTCAAAATTCAATCCTTCTCCTTGTGCTAAACGCGCTTCCAATTCTGTTGAGATAGCATCATACCCAGCTAAATAAGTATCCCGCAAAAAAACAATCGGCACAACCTGATCTTCTTCCGGAACCTGATATGCTTCAAACATTTTCCGAACACGATCTCCTCCACGTCCGCTGCGTGTATTAATTTTTACCAGATCCAGTGGGAATTTTACTCCATTGACTTCCACATTTTCGGGGAGAGATTCGATAAACGGACGCGTTTCCTCACATTCCGGGCAGGTATATCGATAAAAATACGCAACTGTCAGATGATCCGGGTCTACTTTCCAATCGGAAAACAAATCCGTTTCGGACTGCTGATTTTCTTTCTGAATCTGCTCTGAATTAAGATATTCTCCTTTCATGCCCACCAGGAACTGTTCTCGTATATTTTGTCCAATTTGTTCCATTCCGGAAAAGGCACGCCCATTCGCAAGTAACGCGGGAAAGCTGATATCAGTAGCATCCAATCCCCAGTCTTCTGTCAGGGATTTCCAAACGTTATTTCCCTCTGTCTGAAAAACATTATAGGTGTATAACTGATAATTTACTTTCTCTATCTCAATTCCTTCTAATTTCTCGTTAAACAATTCATAGAATTCCGAAATGCCATCACAATTTTCACAGGCAGTATCATGAAAAAAATATAGGACAAATGGTTCCTTCGTCTGCTGAATCTGCTTATTTTCACTGCATCCACTCAATCCGATTATGCAAAGAAACATCCCTATCCAGGGTAACAGCCACTGTTTTCTCATGATTTCTCCCCTTTTCACACCTATTGGTAAAATACTAGGTTCATCCGATACTGAAAACAGCCTCATCTCCAACCGCTGGAAAGTAAGGCTGTTTTCACTTTGTTATATCGAAAATTTATATTGCATACTCATCTAGTATTATTAATATCCTTCTTTCCGATTTACAACATGTGTAAATGGCTGTCCATCCAGTAGACAACGCAGATTATCGGCACAAATTTCCACAATCCGATCATGAGTATACGGCAAATGGAATCCTCCGGAAACATGAGGGGTAATCAGGATATTTTCAATTTTCCACATCCGATGTCCAACTGGTAGTGGCTCCGGGTCGGTCACATCCAATCCTGCACCGCCTAATGCACCGGATTTCACCGCGTCACAGAGTGCTTCTGTATCAATTGCGGTACCCCGTCCAGCATTCAGAAGAATGGCGCCTTGTTTCATGTATCCGAGCATCTCCCGGCTGAAAAGACCCCTGGTAGCCGGCGTATCCGGAAGGCAGACAAAGACAATGTCTGCTTCTGCAAGCATTTCCTTTAAATTATTCAATGTTCCCAATTCAGACAGCCAATCAGGTTTTGTTCCAGGTGTTCGTTTGATTCCCGCTACAATGCTTCCAAGCGCTGCCATCCTCCTGCCGTACTCTCCGCCGATATCTCCTAGTCCAACCACCAGCGTACGCGATCCGGTGATCGCACTGACTTTTCCAAAATCCACCCAATTTCCGGCCATTTGTGCATCCCGATAACGATGTAGTTTCTTTTTCAGTGCCAAGGTCATTCCCAGCATGTGTTCTGCGATCCCGACACCATATGCGCCTGAAGCATTGCAGAGCTGAGCTCCCGGTGGGAGTGCATTTTCCGCCAAAAAATATCCATTTACGCCGGCACTGTTCAACTGCAAAAGCTTCATACCGGTCAGACGAGGCAGCATGGCTGCCGACGGATTTCCCAACACAACCTGAACCTTTTCCAACCGTTCCGGCGGCAGATCCTCTAGCTTACCATAATAGAACTCCACTTCCGGTGCGGCTTGCGCCAACATGATACGATGATGCTCTTCTGTCGGAAAAAGCACCGCTGCAAAAACTTTTGATTCCATAGTTTCTCCTATTCTGCTTCAAAAAGCGGTGTTGATAAATAACGTTCTCCTCCATCTGGAAGCAGAACAACAATTCGTTTGCCGACATTTTCTGGTTTTCTGGCCAATTGGACGGCAGCATACAAGGCAGCTCCGCCGCTGATCCCGATCAGCAATCCTTCTGATTTGGCGAGATCTCGAGCGACTTCATAAGCCTGTGGTTCTTCCACCTGGATGATCTCATCAATCAGCGAAGTATCCAACACCTTCGGCACAAAACCAGCGCCTATTCCCATCAGTCCATGAGGACCTGGTTTTCCGCCCGAAAGTACCGGAGATTTTTTCGGTTCTACCGCAACAATCCGGACATCGGGACAATTCTTCTTCAGCACACGTCCGATCCCCGTTATGCTGCCGCCCGTTCCGACACCCGCAACAAACAAATCCACATGTCCTTCGGTATCCCGCAGGATTTCCGGACCGGTTGTCCGCTCATGCACCGCCGCATTCGCTGGATTCTCAAACTGCTGTGGAATAATCGAGCCGGGAATTTCCGCCTGCAGTTCCTCTGCACGCGCAATAGCACCAGTCATTCCCTTTTTACCTTCTGTCAGAACAATTTCCGCTCCCAACGCAGCCAAAAGCTTTCTGCGCTCGATGCTCATTGTCTCTGGCATGGTCAGGATTACACGATATCCGCGGGATGCACCCACATATGCCAACCCAATACCAGTATTACCGCTTGTCGGCTCGATAATAGTACCCCCGGCTTTCAATGCGCCGGATTGTTCCGCCGCCTCAATCATCGCAAGTCCAACTCGATCTTTTGCAGATCCCAGCGGATTGAAACATTCCAACTTTGCCAAAATTTCCGCTGATATCTGCTTCTGCATGCAAAACCGATCCAATGCCAACAGCGGCGTATTCCCGACTAGTTCGGGCAGAGAATGATAAATCGGCATGTAAAACACTCCTTTTCTGTAATAACGTGAGAGAACTATTTCATTTCGGAAGAATCAATTCCTGATTTCTCTTGCTGACGTCGTTCTTTTTCATATTCCCGCAGCGCATCTTTTGCCGCCTTTTTCATCAGGAGATAGATCAGCCAGATCCCCAGCGCAATTGCCGACAGCAAAAGAAGCCATCCTAAAACCAGTCCATCCATCATGATTCCTCCATTTTCAAAATTTTCTGCGGAAAAAGTTCGTATTTGTGTTAATGATACTCCATTTTCATCAAAGTGTCAACTATTTTAGGAAAATCATGGAACATTCTTGCAAAATATCCCTTCCTATTGTATAATGAAAAGAGATTTGACAGAAAGGAACTCGTTGCCATGTTATCCGTCACAACTCATTCTCCCGTTGAAACGGAAAATTTTGCTGCTTCGATTGCACCTAAGCTGAACCCTGGTACAGTTCTAGCTTTTCGCGGTGGTCTGGGAGCGGGTAAAACAACTTTTACGCGGGGATTGGCACGTGGCCTCGGTTCCCATTCAGATGTATCCAGTCCCACTTTTGCACTCGTTCATGAATACGAGGGGACTATTCCACTTTATCATTTTGATATGTACCGGATTTCTAGTTTTGATGATCTGTATTCCACCGGTTTCTTTGATTATCTGGAAAGCGGGGGGATTCTTGCCATTGAGTGGAGCGAAAATATCGAGGAAGCGCTTCCGGAAAATACGATTTTTGTTTCGATCATTCCCGATGGTGATTCCCGTACAATTACCTTGGAAGGAGGACCTTTTTGAAAATTCTTGCTCTTGACACTTCCGCCAAAACGGCCTCCGCTGCAGTTACGGAAAACAACTGCATTCTTGCCCAAAGTACTATTCATACTGGTCTTACTCATTCTCAGACTCTGATGCCTATGATAATGGGGATGTTGGAAGCTGCACAGATCTCGCTTTCCCAAATTGAACAGATCGCAGTCAGCCACGGTCCCGGTTCCTTTACCGGAATCCGAATTGGTATCGGTGCCTGCAAAGGAATGGCGCAAGGACTGGGAGTTTCATGCGTTGGCGTCTCTACTTTGGAAGCTTTGGCATATAATTTCCGCGGAATCAGTGGGATTATCTGCCCGGTCATGGATGCTCGCTGTAAACAGGTTTACACAGCTCTTTTTCAAATAGAAGGAGATTCGGTTCAGCGGCTGCAGGATGATGAGGCTATTTCGATTACAGAATTGGCAGAAATCCTGCAAAACCTCAACCAGCCCATCACTCTGGTCGGCGATGGTGCCGAGCTTTGCTTCCGAGAGCTTGCAGAACAGGTTGCCGGACTAAATCTGGCACCGCCTCAGCTGCGTTTTCAGATGGCCTCGAGTGTCGCTTTTGCGTCGGAAAATGCAGTTCCCTGTGATCCTGCTGAACTGATGCCAGTCTATCTGCGTCTGCCTCAAGCGGAACGAGAACTTAATCGCAAACTCTCCCAACAATCCAATTAATTTGTAATAAGAAAGGAACTGCTTATGATAGCTCTTGCAAGTGATCACGGCGGATTCGCCCTGAAAGAAGAAATTAAAAAATATCTGGATCAGAAAGGAATCGCATATCAGGATTTCGGCTGCCATTCTGCCGAATCTTGTGATTATCCGGATATGGCCAAGCCTGCCTGCGATGCCGTTGTTTCCGGTCAATGTGAAAAAGCGCTGCTTTTCTGCGGCACCGGTATCGGAATTTCCATGGCAGCCAATAAGATCAGAGGGATCCGCGCCTGCGCCTGTTCCGATCCTTTTTCCGCAAAATATACTCGCCTTCACAATGATGCCAACGCCCTTTGTCTGGGCGGACGGGTTGTTGGTCCCGGACTTGCGGTGGAATTGGTGGATCTCTTTCTCAATACCCCGTTTGAAGGCGGCCGCCATCAGCTTCGCATAGACAAAGTGATGGCTCTGGAAAAGTAACTCAATAGATCCCATTTATTATACTGTCAGGAGGTATTTGTCATGTCTGCTCCCATCATTCTTGATCATCCGCTGATTCAGCACAAGATTTCCCTGCTCCGGGATAAAAATACCGGTTCCAAGGATTTCCGCGAACTCGTTTCCGAAATCGCTATGTTGATGTGCTATGAGGCTACCCGCGATCTCCCCCTAAAGGAAGTGGAAATCGAAACGCCGGTTGCCATTGCCAAAACGAAAGTTATCAGCGGCCGAAAAGTCGCTTTTGTTCCGATTCTTCGTGCAGGACTCGGAATGGTGGAGGGAATGTTGAATCTCGTTCCGGCTGCAAAAATCGGCCATATTGGTATGTATCGCGATCCCGATACTTTCGAGCCGCATGAATATTACTGCAAACTCCCTTCTGACATCACAAAACGGGAAGTTATCGTACTGGATCCCATGTTGGCAACCGGCGGCAGCGCTATTGATGCCATTACCCAGCTCAAAAACAAGGGTGTTACCAACATTAAATTCCTGTGTATCATTGCTGCTCCCGAAGGACTGGAAGCATTATCCAAAGCACATCCCGATGTTCAAATCTACGCGGCTGCAAAGGATGAATGCCTCAATGACCATAAGTATATTGTTCCAGGCCTCGGCGATGCTGGCGACCGTATTTTCGGAACAAAATAAATTCAGTTAAAAAAAACACCGTTCGGATTCGGACGGTGTTTTTTCTATTATGTATTCTTGATTTCCAAAATATCTTGATTCTCCAACTGCATTTCCAAGACCTCCACCAAAGCTCGTAATTCTGTATGATTTTTCACAACATAGGTTGGAATCTCTTCCTCACAAAGCGGATATTTTCGTCTTTTATTGCTAACTGCAATAAAAATAGAACGAATTCCCATCCGATTGGCGCCCACAATATCCCGTTCCAAATTATTCCCAATCATGACAATCCGCTTTTTATCGGATTCACCCAGATTCATTACCCGCATCGCCTCTTCAAACATGGCAGCATTCGGCTTGCAAACTCCCACTGCTTCCGATATGACACGCTTACAAAAACAATCCGACAGTCCCTTCTCCTGATAAATATTTTCAAAGGATGCAACGGTACCGTCTGCTACCAGCACAACCGAATAACCTGCATCGCGCCAATCTGCCAGTAACCCCTGCGCTCCCGGAAACATTTCAGAATGAACTACCGTCCCATTTTCGTCCCGAACCTCCGTTGCTTCATCGACAAAGGTATCTCCACTGTCTACAAATAAAATAAGTTTTTTCAAATTCTACTCCCCTCCCATGTTTTTCTTATCATATCATATTCTAAAAATCTTGTAAACTGTGCTATCAATGTTCAAAAGAATACGAAATAATTATTTCAAATTGTGAAAAAACAAAATAATTGCAAATTATTTCAAATAACCCTTTACATTTCGAATTATATGTGATATAATCAGTAAAAAGCTTATCATTATGCGGTTTAACACTTTGTTTAATCAAAGTGTCGCATTTAAAATATTCAGGAGGAATACAATCATGAAGCTCGCATTTTCGACCCTTGGCTGTCCCGATTTTGACTGGAAAGATATCTACTCTATGGCAAAAGATTTCGGCTTTTCCGGAATCGAATTGCGTGGGCTAGGTGATGATATCTTTTCTGTTCACGCACGTCCTTTCCAGGAGGAAAATCTTCCTGCTACGATTGAGCTTCTTCATAAAAAAAGACTGGAGATTCCCTGTCTTTCGACTGGCTGCTCGCTCCGCTTTCCGGAAAAACGGACGGAAACGATTGCTGAAATCAAAGAGTACATCGACCTTGCAGCAAAACTGGGAAGTTATTTCATCCGGCTGCTTGGAGATTTAACAGCTGCTCCCACTACTGATTTTTCGGATGAAATCGTGTTGGATGCACTGCGCGAATTGATTCCATATGCAGAAGAAAAGGGAGTTACTCTCCTTGTGGAAACTAACGGTGTTTATGCTGATACTGCTCGCCTGCGTGACCTTTTAAATCAGATTCCCAGCGATAACATCGGTGCGCTTTGGGATGTTCATCATCCATATCGCTATGCTGGAGAATCTCCGGAACAAACAGTACAGAATCTTGGTGCTTACATCAAATATACTCATTTCAAAGATTCCGTTATCCAAGACGGAAAAGTGGAATACCGTATGCTTGGAGATGGAGATCTGCCCATTGATGATATTATCCGTACTCTGAATTCCATTAACTATGAGGGCTACCTTTCTCTGGAGTGGCTCAAACAGTATGCGCCGGATTTGAGTGACGCCGGTATTGTTTTCCCGCATTATGCTAATTTTATGAGCCAATATACCGGTAAAGTACGTGATACCGGCCGTCTTTATGATAACCACACCGGTACTGGAAAGTATGTTTGGCCTAAAGAAACTTTGATTGATCTGACATTCCCGCAGGTTCTGGACCGGATGGTGGAAGAATTTCCGGATCAGTATGCATTCCGTTACACAACTTTGGATTATACCCGGACCTATGCGGAATTCCGGGATGATGTCGATACTTTTGCACGCAGCCTGATTGCAATGGGCGTTAAAGCAGGCGATCATGTTGCCATTTGGGCAACTAACGTGCCACAGTGGTATATCACTTTCTGGGCCACCACCAAAATTGGTGCGGTTCTGGTAACGGTCAATACCGCTTACAAAATTCATGAGGCAGAATATCTGCTTCGTCAGTCCGATACCCATACCTTAGTCATGATTGATGGTTATAAAGACTCCGATTATGTCGGAATCATGAAAGAACTTTGTCCGGAACTGGAAACTGCGGAAAAGGGACAGCCGCTCCATATCCGCCGTCTTCCCTTCCTGCGCAATATTATTACCATTGATTCGAAACAACCTGGCTGTTATACTTGGCAGGAAAGCTTGGATCTCGCCAAACAAGTCCCGATTGAAGAAGTGTTCCGCCGTGCGGCCGCTATCAATAAGCACGATGTTTGCAACATGCAGTACACTTCCGGTACGACTGGATTTCCTAAAGGGGTTATGCTCACGCATTACAATGTTGTGAATAATGGTAAAGCTATTGGAGACTGCATGGATCTTTCTACTGCTGATAAATTGATGATTCAGGTACCCATGTTCCATTGTTTTGGTATGGTACTGGCGATGACTGCTTCTATGACACATGGTACTACGATGTGCCCTATTCCGGCATTTTCGCCGCGTAAAGGTCTGGAATGCATCGACAAGGAAAAAATTACAGCTTTTCATGGGGTTCCAACGATGTTTATTGCCATGTTGGCGCACGAGAATTTTCCTAAAACAGACTTCAGTCATATGCGTACCGGAATTATGGCTGGATCACCGTGTCCGATCAAAGTCATGCAGGATGTCATTGAAAAAATGCATATGTCAGAGATCTGCATCACATATGGTCAAACCGAGGCTTCTCCCGGTTGTACCATGAGCAAAACGACCGATTCTATTGATGTCCGTGTTAATACTGTTGGCGGCGCAATGTTTGGAGTGGAATGCAAGATTGTTGATCCCGAAACTGGAGAAGATCTCCCGGATAATGTCGACGGAGAATTTGTTGCCCGTGGTTACAATATCATGAAAGGCTATTATAAAATGCCTACAGCTACTGCTGCTGCTATCGATAAGGATGGCTGGCTCCATACCGGAGACCTCGCTCGCCGTGATGAAAACGGTAACTATAAGATTACCGGACGCATTAAGGATATGATTATCCGCGGCGGTGAAAATATCTATCCGAAGGAAATCGAGGACTTTATCTACACTCATCCGAAGGTCTCAGATGTACAAGTAATCGGTGTGCCGGATAAGGCATATGGTGAAGAAATTATGGCTTGTGTTATTCTGAAGCCAGGCGAGTCAATGACCGAAGAGGAACTGAAAGAATATGTTGCCTCTCATATGGCAAAGCATAAAACTCCTCGTTACGTTGATTTTGTAGATAGCTTCCCGATGAATGCAGCCGGAAAAATTCTGAAATACAAGATGCGTGAAAATGCCGTGAAAAAATTAAGTCTTCAGGCAGATGCAAGCATCGAAACCGCATAAGAATTTTTATATTATATTAAAAAAATCCCCGTCGAAGTAAGTTCCGACGGGGATTTTTCTGATGTTTTATTTTTTGAGTAATCGAACCAGACGGTTAGCTGCTTCCTTTGTGTCCTCCGGACTTCCGAAAGTTGAAAAGCGAAAATATCCTTCTCCACAAGATCCAAATCCCTCGCCAGGTGTACCTACCACCTGTATTTCGTGCAACAGCATATCAAAAAATTCCCAACTGGACATCTTGTCCGGGCATTGCATCCAGATATAAGGAGCATTTTTTCCACCGCAATACCAGATATCAAGTTGGTCCAAGGCCTTCATCAAGCAAACGGCATTTTGCTTATAAATTCGAATATTCTCCTGAATCTGACGCTGTCCCTCGGGTGTAAAGACAGCTGCAGCACCCTTTTGAATCAGATAGGAAACTCCATTGGTTTTCGTTGTGCGGTTTCTGACCCACATATCATGAAGAGAAAGTCCGTCCCGTATCAGTTCTTTTGGAATGATTGTATATCCCAGACGAGTCCCGGTAAATCCAGCTGTTTTGGACAGCGAACAAATTTCGATGGCACAGCTGCGCGCCCCTTCAATTTCAAAAATACTGCGCGGTAATTCCGGTTCCTCAACAAAAGCTTCGTAAGCAGCATCAAATAAAATAACAGAATCGGTCCGATTGGCATACTGAACCCACTCCAGAAGCTGTTCCCGATTAAATACAGCACCGGTAGGATTATTGGGCGAACAAAGATAGATTAGGCAGCTTCCTAAACTGTCATCCGGTTCTGGCAAGAACCCGTTTTCTCTGCTTGCCGCCAAACGGATAATTTTCCTTCCTGCCATAATATTGGCATCTACATAGGCTGGATATGCCGGTTCCATGATCACTGCCGGATTTTCTCTTTCAAATAGGTCCAGTAAATCTCCAAGCTCATCACTCGCCCCACTGGATACAAAAATCTCATCAGCATCTACTGCAATCCCCCGCATTTTATAATGCGAGGAAATTGCTTCCCGGAGAAATGGTGCACCGCATTCCGGCATATATCCATGAAAAGTTTCTGCTTTGGACTGATCTTCTACTGCCTCATGCAAAGCACGAATCACTGCCTCACACAATGGAAGAGACACATCGCCAATTCCCATTCGGTATAAATGCATACCAGGATGTTCCTGTAGATATGCTTTCGTTTTTTGAGAAATATGATAAAATAAATACGACTCTTTTAATTCAGCATAATGTCTATTTGGTTTAATCATTAAACTGTCTCTCCTTCATATACTGTTTCGGCAGGACCGGTCATTGTGATGAAATTATTCATATCTATCTGAATCTTCAGAGTTCCACCGTCCAGCTGGACAGAAATCGGTGTATCACGCCGACAGTATCCTTCCTGGACAGCAGCGGCAGCTGAAGCACAGGCACCCGTCCCACATGCCATTGTCACGCCGCTTCCCCGTTCCCACACGCGCATCCGCAACGTATTGGAATCTATGACCTGAACAAATTCAACGTTCACTCCATCCGGAAAGGCAGGATGATGTTCCAGTATCGGTCCCAGCGTGGTCAGCGGAGCATCTTCTGCATCTGGGACAAAAATGACCGCATGAGGATTGCCGACTGAAACAGGGATACAGCAGATGGTTTGTTCTCCCACTGTCAAATGCAGGGGTTCACCAACCTCAGCTTTTCCCATATCCACTGCCACACTTTTCACCTTTCCGCCTCCAATCTGTAGATTCAAACGACGGATTCCGGAAAGTGTCTCAATTCTCAGAGCTGTTTTATCCGTATATCCCTTATCATATACGTATTTTCCTACGCAGCGGATTCCATTACCGCACATTTTGGCCTCACTGCCGTCTGCATTAAAAATTCGCATCTTAAAATCTGCGACATCTGATGGAGAAATCCAGATCATTCCATCCGAACCTGCGCCGAAATGCCGTTCCGACAACTTGATAGACCATTCCTCCGGATGAATCGGTTCTCCATATACGTAAAGATAATCATTTCCCAATCCGTGCATCTTGGTAAAATGCATATTCCTTCCTCCGTTTCCCGAAATGTGCGGTTTAAAAGCGTTCTGACAGCTTCCCTTCAAATCTGTTTTTACAGTTCCCGCTGGGAATGGATGTAGGATAACCTCCTCCAAAGCAGGCACTGCAAAAATCCTTATTTCCGACTAGATGACAAAGTTGCTCGAATGGCAGATATCCTACACTATCCGCGCCGATGATTGATGCAATTTCCTCGGGAGAATGCTGGCAGGCAATCAAGTGTTCCTCGGTATCAATATCTGTTCCATAATAGCAGGGATGCAGAAAAGGCGGAGAAGAAATCCGCATATGAATTTCTTTCGCCCCTGCCTCCCGCAGAAGCCGGACAA
Source organism: Candidatus Merdivicinus sp. (assembly GCA_050943495.1). Taxonomy (GTDB): domain Bacteria; phylum Bacillota; class Clostridia; order Oscillospirales; family Ruminococcaceae; genus Merdivicinus. Next base: position 119,778 of record JBMNPH010000001.1, on the reverse strand, counting down.
TTCGCATGCTGGTGGTTCCCCGCACAATGGAATCATCAATCAATACGACTCTCTTTCCGGAAACGCTCTGCCTAATTGCGCTAAGCTTAATTTTCACCTGATCCAAACGTTCTCCCTGCCCGGGAGAAATGAAGGTTCTGCCAATATACTTGTTTTTAATCAGCCCAATCCCATAGGGAATCCCAGACTCCCGTGCATATCCCAATGCTGCATCCAATCCGGAATCCGGGACGCCAATTACAAGGTCTGCCTGAACCGGATGGGTTTTGGCGAGAATGGATCCGGCTCGGATACGTGCCTCGTGGACGGATACCCCATCAATCACAGAATCCGGACGGGCAAAATAGATATATTCAAAAATGCAGAGTTTTTTAGGAAGACAACCGCAATGTTCCCGTCTGGAAATTACACTATTTTGACTGAAAATCAAAATTTCTCCAGGCAGTAAATCCCGCTCATACTCTGCCCCTACCGCCTGTAATGCGCAGCTTTCAGAAGCAACAATATAGGTGCCATCCGGACGTTTTCCATAGCAAAGCGGACGAAAGCCATGCGGATCCCTGACTGCAATCAGTTTGGCTGCCGACATAAAGCAAAGAGAATATGCCCCTTCCAGTTGATTCATTGCACGACTCACCGCCTCTTCAATGGAAGAAGCATTTAAGCGTTCTCTTGTCACAATATACGCAATCGTTTCTGTATCACTAGTGGTATGAAAAATTGCGCCGGAAAGTTCCAGTTCACTGCGCAGTTCATAGGCATTACTGAGGTTCCCGTTATGGGCCAGCGCAAGTTTCCCTTTCTGATGGTTGATCTCTAACGGCTGACAATTACTGCGGCTATTTTTACCTGTAGTACCATACCGCACATGACCTACCGCCATATTGCCAAGTGGGAACCGAGCCAATGCTTCTTCTGAAAACACTTCTCCCACCAATCCCAAATCCTTTTGGGAAACAAAGACGCCATCGTCATTTACTACGATTCCGCAGCTCTCCTGACCGCGGTGCTGCAAAGCATAAAGTCCATAATATGCTAGATTGGCTACATGGGTAGGATTCGGACTATATACGCCAAAAACCCCACATTCTTCATGGAGTCCGCTCATCGTGTCTCCCCTTTCGCCTGATCCAGTGCAGCCGCAACGAATCCGCAGAATAATGGATGCGGTTTGTTGGGCCTACTTTTAAATTCCGGATGAAACTGCACACCTACATAGAACGGATGATCCGAAAGTTCCACAGTTTCTACCAGTCTTCCGTCCGGCGAAAGGCCGCTTAGTTTCAATCCACTATTCACTAATGCCGCACGGTATTCGTTGTTAAATTCATAACGATGACGGTGACGTTCCTGGATCAGAAGGCTTCCATAACAGCGTTCCAGAACTGTACCCGGCTGAATTGCGCATGGATAGGATCCCAACCGCAATGTACCACCTTTATCAATCTCCTCACTCTGTCCCGGCATAAAATCAATTACTTTATGCCGACATAACTCATCAAATTCCCCTGAATTTGCATCCGCCATTCCAGCCATATGCCGCGCGTATTCGATCACTGCAATCTGCATGCCAAGGCAAATTCCCAAATAGGGAATTGGCTTTTCCCGTGCATATTGTGCAGCTAAAATCATCCCTTCGATCCCGCGGCTGCCAAATCCGCCCGGCACCAGAATCCCATCCAGACCTGATAAGATCTGTTCGACGGTATCCGGGTAGATTGTTTCCGAATCAATCCATTGAATATCAACATAGGTTCCATATTCATAACCAGCATGTGCCAATGCCTCTGCTACCGACAGATAAGCGTCATGAAGCTGAACATATTTTCCCACCAAACCGATTCGAATCCTCTTCGTCCGGGATTCAATCCGATCAACCAGCTGGATCCAGTCTGTCAGGTCAGGTGTCGGCGCGGGCAATCCTAATTCCCGGCAGACCACTGCAGAAAAATGGGATTTTTCGAGCATAAGCGGCGCCATATACAGGTTTGGCAGGGTGATATTTTCAATCACACAATCCGGTTTTACATTACAAAACATCGAAATTTTTTGGAAAATAGACTCCTCCAAAGGTTCATCACACCGAAGTACAATCAAATCCGGATTGATCCCCATTCCCTGCAATTCTTTGACAGAATGCTGGGTTGGTTTGGATTTGTGTTCATCTGATCCTCTAAGGAACGGCACCAATGTTACATGGATAAACAGGCTGTTCTCCCGACCGATTTCCAGAGAAACCTGCCGGATCGCTTCCAGAAACGGCTGAGATTCTATATCTCCGATCGTGCCTCCGATTTCCGTGATCACAATATCCGCATCGGTTTTCTTCCCCACGCTGTATATAAAATCCTTGATTTCATTGGTGATATGCGGGATTACCTGCACCGTAGATCCCAAATATTCCCCTCGCCGTTCCTTATTGAGCACATTCCAGTACACCTTGCCAGTCGTAAGATTAGAAAAACGGTTCAAGTTTTCATCAATAAAGCGCTCATAGTGTCCTAAATCCAGATCTGTCTCCGCGCCATCCTCGGTCACAAAAACTTCCCCATGCTGAAACGGACTCATAGTTCCCGGATCCACATTAATATAGGGATCCAATTTCTGCGCCGCTATCCGGAATCCCCGCGCTTTGAGCAGACGCCCCAATGAAGCTGCTGTAATTCCTTTACCTAATCCCGAAACTACACCGCCGGTTACAAAAATATACTTCGTCATCTTTTATCTCCTGACAATCAAGCTGTCACGTTCTGGTCCTACTGAAATATAGCGAATCGGACATCCAATTTCCTGTTCTACAAATAAAATATACACTTGTGCCTCTTTGGGGAGATCCTCCCATCTGCGGATTGCTGAAATATCGCATTTCCATCCATCCAGATAAGATATCACAGGTTTTGCATCCTCCAATGCTGCTGGAAATGGGAATTGATCCACTTGTTTTTCATTAAGAAGATAGTGCGTACATACCGGAATCTGATCCATATAACTTAAAATATCCAGCTTTGTAAGGGCAATACAGGTTGCGCCTTGCATTTCCACTCCATAACGTGTAGCAACCAAATCAATCGGTCCGACACGACGCGGACGTCCGGTTTTGGCACCATATTCGCCTCCGGCTTCCCGCAGTTTTTCTGCCTCTTCGCCAAACCATTCACAAGTAAATGGACCTTCCCCGACACAAGTTGAATAAGCTTTTACCACACCGACAACTTCCTCAATTTTAGCAGACGGCAGACCGGAACCAATCGGTGCATAAGCCGCTAATGTATTTGATGAGGTTGTATAGGGAACAATACCGTAATCAATATCTCGCAGGGCACCCAACTGTGCCTCAAATAAAATCTTTTTTCCATCTTTCTGCGCATTTCGGAGAAATGTCCCGGTATCACAGACGTATGGTTTGATTTTTTCACAAGAATCTGCAATCCATTTCTCCAATTTTTCCATTGTCCAAGCTTCTGCGCCATATACTCTGGTTAACGTCAAATTCTTCCATTCAAGCAGATCGCGCAAGTGTGTCCGCAATTTTTCCGGATACAATAATTCACCGGCTTGCACTGCTTTTTTCTGATATTTGTCTGCATAAAAGGGGGCGATTCCTTGTCGGGTAGAACCGTATTTTTTATCCTTCAGCCGCGCTTCCTCCAATGCATCGAGTTCCCGGTGCCAAGGCAGCAGCAGTGATGCGCGATCACTGATTTTCAAATTTTCCGGTGTGAGTGAAATTCCTTTCTGCATCACATCCTGCATTTCTGTCCACAGATTTTCCGGATCCAATGCAACCCCATTTCCCAAAATATTGACAACCTCTTTGCGGAATATCCCCGATGGCAGCAGATGAAGCGCAAATTTCCCATAGGGATTGATAACGGTATGCCCAGCATTGCCTCCCCCCTGATAGCGCACGACGATATCATATTCTTCTGTGAGAAGATCGACCATACGTCCCTTTCCTTCGTCACCCCAGTTAATTCCAACGATCGCACAGTTTGACATGATGGTTCCTCCATGATTCCAAAGTTGTTTTCTTTTATTCTTATTTTATTGTGGCCGTTTCGCGGCAGTATATGCTATTTTCCGCTGGCGCCGTAGTTGGAAAGTACCCGTGCAGACGGATCGTTTACATTGCATCCTTCCCAGCTTTTGTTCGGCATCCAGAAATCTACGATCATCTCGCTCTGTCCGGGATAATACCGTTCAAAAATTTCCCGATAAAGCAGCGACTCTTTTGTAAATGGCATGGCATGTGTATATTGTTTACGCTTTGCTTCGTATTCCGCATCCGTATAAGCCTCTTCTGCATAAGCTTTGAGATGGTCGACCATAGAATGCCCAACTGCATCCGAAAATGCCGCCTTTTCCCGCCAAAGAATTTCCGGCGGCAAATAATCTCCTTCAAAAGCATGGCGTAAAAGGTATTTTCCTTTTTGATACCGGTTACGCTTCATTTCCGGATCCACTGCCATCACATACCGCACAAAATCCAAATCTCCAAATGGAACCCGTGCCTCTAGGGAGTTAACCGAAATACAACGATCAGCGCGTAATACATCATACTGGTAGAGTTCTCGCACCCTCTTCTCTGCTTCTTCCTGAAAGGCTTCTGCATCTGGTGCAAAATCCGTATATTTATAACCAAACAGTTCATCCGATACTTCTCCGGTCAGCAGCACCCGGATATCAGTCTTCTCATGGATTGCCTTACAAAGCAGGTACATGCCAATGCTCGCCCGGATGGTTGTGATATCAAAGGTCCCCAGCATAGCAATAACCGGTTCCAAAGCCTCTAATACATCCTTTTTACTGATAATAACTTCCATATGATTGCTGCCCAAATAATCCGCAGTCTGTCGAGCATATTTCAGGTCAATGGCATCCTCGTTCATTCCGATCGCAAAGGTACGGATGGGATCTTTGCTTTTCTTGGCAGCAATAGCACAAACCAACGAGGAATCTAATCCGCCGGAAAGTAAAAAACCAACCTTCGCATCAGCAACCAGCCGTTTCTCGACTCCAGCAATCAATTTTTCCCGGATATTGCGGCAGACGGTTTCTAAATCATCCCGGCAAACTGTCTCCGGCTTGGAAATATCGGTATATCGCACAAATACCCCGTCCCGATAATAACATCCGGGCGGGAACGGTTGAATACGATCCACTAAACCCACCAGATTTTTTGCTTCACTGGCGAAAAGAATAGTCCCTTTGGAATCATATCCATAAAAAAGCGGCCGAATTCCAATTGGATCGCGGGCAGCAATATATTGCCCGCTTTCCGCATCATAGAGGATACAGGCAAACTCCGCATCGAGCATTGCGAACATTTTTACCCCATATTCGCGGTAAAGAGGGAGCAGAATCTCGCAATCCGATCCACTTTGGAAGGTATATTTTTCAGAAAGCTTTTCACGAATTTTCTCAAATCCATAAATTTCCCCGTTGCAAACAGCATAACTGCCATCTAATTCAAACGGCTGCATGCCGGAAGGACTCAATCCCATAATCGCGAGGCGGTGAAATGCAAGCCACCCTTTTCCGGTATCGATCACACGGCTGTCGTCCGGTCCGCGGGATTTGGTTCGGGAAAATCCCTCCAAAAACTTTTCCCACTCGCCTCCAATGCCGCAATATCCCATGATGGAACACATGAGAATCTCCTCCAATCCAAAATCATCTTATCTATATTTTTGCCGGCTCTGTCTCAAAAAGTTCAGCCGGGCCCCTGTATCGGACACAGGAGCCCAAGCTTAAAATTTCTATTCCACATCCTGTAAAGCGTCGTAACCTTCTTCACCGGTACGAACTTTCACTACATTTTCTACATCATAGACAAAGATCTTACCATCACCGATATGTCCGGTATACAGCACTTTCTTCGCCACATCAATGACGGAATGAACCGGCACTTTACTTACAACTACCTCAAGCTGCACTTTAGGCAACAAGTTGGTTTCCACTGGAAGTCCGCGGTAATATTCGGGTTTTCCTTTCTGAATACCACATCCCATTACATGAGAAACGGTCATACCGGTGATTCCCAATTCACTTAGAGCTTCCTTCAAAGCATACAAGCGTTCTTCTTTGAAAATGATTTCCACTTTTGTAAATTTCGGTCCAGTTTTTTCTTCGAACGAAGGCATTCTTTGAACTGGTACTGCTTCAGCCGGCGGCGTATCTCCGGTTACCTGAATCGGTTCCTCTGTAAACATTGGTTCCGGCTCGGCTGCGAAACCGGCATACGCTGTGAGAAGACCATGTTCCGAAATATCCAGACCTTCAATTTCTTCCTCACGAGATACCCGCAGTCCAATTGTGTGCTTAATTACCAGAAATACGATCGTAATCATTACCGCAACATATGCCGCCACTGAAAGAACACCCAAACACTGCACTGCCAGATAGCGGAATCCACCACCATAGAATAAGCCTCCATCTGTTGCAAACAAGCCGGTCATGATGGTACCGAGCATACCACATACTCCATGAACGGAGATTGCACCCACAGGATCATCGATTTTGGCCACCTTATCAAAGAATTCCACTGCCAATACAATAACAATACCGAAAACCAGACCCATAATCGCAGCACCCAGTGGACTTACGGCATCACATCCTGCCGTTATGCCTACCAGACCAGCCAATGCAGCGTTATATGTCATCGAAACATCTGGCTTTTTATAGCGGATCCAAGTGAATACCAGTGTGGTACAACAGGCAACTGCTGCGGCAAGGTTGGTGTTGAAGAAAATCAGACCAGCACTCGAAATAGCTGCATCGCTATCCATACTGACCGTAGAAGCACCGTTAAATCCGAACCAGCAGAACCACAGGATAAAAACGCCCAGTGCTGCAAAAGTAAGGTTGTGTCCCAAAATAGCACGCGGTTTTCCGGATTTATCATACTTGCCAATACGTGGTCCCAGAATCGCTGCACCAATCAATGCGCAAATGCCGCCTACCATATGAACTGCTGTAGAGCCCGCAAAATCGTGGAATCCGAGTTGTGCAAGCCATCCGCCACCCCAGATCCAATGTCCGGATACCGGATAGATCAGTATGGAAATCGCCGCACTATAAATGCAGTAAGCACTAAATTTGGTACGTTCTGCCATCGCACCGGAAACTATTGTTGCAGAAGTGGCACAAAAGACAGTCTGAAAAATTGCATAAGCCCAAAGAGGAACTCCAGCCGGTAAGATATGACTATAATCTTTCATAATGAGCGGATCAAACCAGCCCAAAATTGCACTGCCACTGCCAAACATCAATCCGAATCCAATCAGCCAGAAAGCCGGTGTACCGATACAGAAATCCATCAAGTTCTTCATCAGAATATTTCCGGTGTTTTTGGCACGGGTAAATCCTGCCTCACACATCGAAAATCCAGCCTGCATAAAGAAAACTAATGCTGCACCAAGTAATACCCAAATGGTATTGACTGCACTGTAAACCATATTTATCACACTTTCTTATGAAATATCAATCTACTTTACGCTATATAACAGATCACCATAAGACGGGAAAGGCCAGTATGTTTTAGCAGTGATTGTCTCTGCTTCGTCAACGGCCGCCCGGAGTTCACTCATCCGAGCCAATACCAAATCCCGAATTGCATAAGATTTTTCCTGAACATCCCCAATATCTCCGATCCGAATAAGAGCCTGTTCCAAATCTTCTGTTTTTACTGCGATCTGATCGGTCAGGACCGACATCTTACGCACAAGATCCCGTTCATAGCTGCATGCCAATTCTGGCACGGCAGCTTTTTTCGTTGTCATGGAGGCTGCTAAATCAGCTGTACTGCGTTCCATAGCCGGTAGAATCTGCCTATTTGCCATATCGACCATCGTCGTTGCTTCAATTACAACCGTTTTACAGTAATTATCCAGCATGATTTCACAGCGGGAACGCAGTTCTGCTTCTGAAAATACCTTGTGAGAAGTGAGCATCCGAACATTCTTCTCATCCAGCAGATGCGGCATGCAATCAGGCGTTGTCCGGTAGTTCAGCAGGCCACGCACTTCTGTTGCCTCCTTGATCCACGCCTCATCATATCCATTCCCATTGAAGATGATGCGCTTGTGATCCTGAATGGTCTTTTTAATCATTTGATGAAGTGCTGCATCAAAATCCTCTGCACCTTCCAGACGATCCGCATAAATTTTCAAGGATTCCGCAACAGCACTATTGAGCATCATGTTCGCACAGGCAATGCTATTGGAAGAACCCAGCATCCGGAACTCAAATTTATTTCCGGTAAAGGCAAACGGTGAAGTACGGTTTCGGTCGGTAGTATCCCGTGCAAATTTCGGGAGAACATCTACCCCCAGCTTCATCGTGGTTTTTTTCGCTGCACTGTAGGGCGTATCCGTCTCAATTGCCTCCAAAATGGCGGTCAGTTCATCCCCAAGGAAAACAGATACAACTGCAGGCGGCGCTTCATTCGCACCCAAACGATGATCATTTCCTGCCGTTGCCACCGACAGCCGAAGCAAATCTTGATAATCATCGACGGCCTTGATGACTGCACACAAGAACAACAGGAATTGTGCATTCTCATGCGGTGTCTCCCCAGGAGTCAAAAGGTTAATACCGGTATCTGTGGCAAGCGACCAGTTGTTATGTTTGCCGCTTCCATTGACACCTGCAAATGGCTTCTCATGCAGCAGGCAAACCAATCCATGTTTTGCCGCAACCTTCTGCATCATTTCCATCGTTAGCTGGTTGTGATCGGTGGCAATATTGGTCGTCTGATAGATCGGTGCCAGTTCGTGCTGCGCAGGTGCGACTTCATTATGTTCGGTCTTGGCGAGGATCCCCAGCTTCCAAAGCTCTCGATTCAAATCCTCCATGTATGCTGCCACACGCGGCTTAATGACCCCAAAATAATGATCGTCCATCTCTTGGCCCTTGGGCGGTCTTGCACCGAAAAGAGTTCTTCCGGTATAAATCAAGTCCGGACGCTGTTCATACATTTCTTTGGTAATCAGGAAGTATTCCTGTTCTGGTCCAACTGAAGTACGAACGCATTTTACATCGGTATTACCAAATAACCGCAGAATCCGCAGCGCCTGACGGTTAAGTGCTTCCATGGAACGAAGCAATGGAGTCTTTTTATCCAAGGCCTCTCCGCCATAAGAACAGAATGCAGTAGGAATACACAAGGTTTTGCCTTTGATAAAGGCATACGAAGTCGGATCCCATGCAGTGTATCCTCTTGCCTCAAATGTGGCACGAAGGCCACCCGAAGGAAATGAGGAAGCATCCGGTTCTCCCTTAATCAATTCTTTACCGGAAAATTCCATAATAACACGTCCATCTGGTGCAGGGGTAATAAAGCTATCATGCTTTTCCGCTGTAATACCAGTTAATGGCTGGAACCAATGGGTGTAATGAGTCGCGCCATTTGCAACTGCCCAATCTTTCATGGCTGCTGCCACAGCATTGGCAACGGATAGATCAAGCTGTGCCCCTTCCTCAATAGTTCTTTTCAGGGACTGATATACCTCCGATGATAAATTGGCTTTCATCACCCTGTCATCAAATACCAGACTTCCAAAATACGCGGATACTGTTTCCATAATGGCTGCTCCTTTTACAAAAAAAATAAAGACAAAGACGCCTTGGGAACCAAAGTTCCTAAGACGCCTTTGCCTTATGTCACTTAGTATATACCCATTGATTTTATTTGTCAACCCCTTTTTTTGAAAAAAATTAGAATTTCAGAATTTTTTTCTGTATTTCAGAAAATATCAAATTTTATATTGACAAAATCAATTTATCGTCGTATAATATTCACTAATGAGCAAAGGCGTTCATTTATGAGGGAGTGGTCTCTCCATAAATGAACGCCTTTATTATATTATGGGAGGAAGAGTCTATGAAACTTGAAGGACAGGTTCGAATTCCCTCTGGCTGTGCCATAGCAGCGGTTATCTCCCGGGAGGGACATAGAATGTCAGGAGAAATGATTACCAATGCTATGAAGCCAATGCATGAGCGATCTAATGGCCTAGGTGGTGGATTTGCTGGATATGGAATTTATCCTGCATACCGGGATTTTTATGCATTTCATTTATTTTTTGACAGCCGTGATACTCGAAAAAAATGCGAACAATTTCTTAAAGAAGGATTTGAAATCGTCCAATCGGAAATTATCCCCACTCGAAAAATTCCAACTATCACTGATGAACCAATTATCTGGCGTTACTTCCTTTCTCCTCTGCGATCTGTACTCGCTTCCCTGCAGTTGGATGAAAAGGAATATGTAGCGCGAACCGTGATGCAAATCAATGCGAATATTGAAGGAGCCTATGTTTTTTCCAGCGGAAAAAATATGGGAGCTTTTAAAGCTGTTGGGTTCCCGGAAGATGTCGGCGTATTTTACCAACTAGAGGAATATGAAGGATATTCTTGGACTGCACATGGTCGTTATCCCACCAATACACCCGGTTGGTGGGGAGGCGCACATCCATTTGCCCTGCTGGACTATTCGGTTGTACACAATGGAGAAATCTCTTCCTACGATGCCAACCGGCGTTTTATGGAGATGTTTGGATATCAGTGTACCCTCCAAACCGACACGGAAGTCATCACATATATTATGGATTATTTGCTCAGACGGCAAAAACTGACATTAGAGGAGACGGCATCTGTAATCGCTGCACCATTCTGGAGTACAATCGATCAGAAAAGTGAAGAAGAACGAAAAAAATTGACCTATCTTCGGACAATTTTTTCCAGCTTACTAATAACTGGTCCATTTTCGATTGTATTGGGATTCCAGGGAGGATTGATGGCTCTAAATGATCGTCTCAAACTGCGTTCAATGGTCGTTGGGGAAAAAGCTGATAAAGTGTTCATCGCAAGCGAAGAGGCCGCAATTCGTGTGATGGAACCAGATGCGGAACACATTTTTGCTCCGGCAGGCGGTCAGCCTGTCATTATCCAGGTCAAGGAAGGTGCTTATTGATGGGGATGGAATATATATATCCGGAATTTGAAGTAATCCGCAATGCTGACCGCTGTATCAGCTGTCGGATTTGTGAAAAGGAATGTGCCAATCAGGTACATATCTGGGAAGAAAAAAAAGGTTGTCTGCGAATTGATGACAGTAAATGCGTCAATTGCCAGCGATGCGTCGCTTTCTGCCCCACTCATGCGCTCAAAATTGTAAAATCTGATTGCACCATTCGCGAAAATGCCAATTGGACTTCTGCTACTGTTCAGGAAATATTTAAGCAAGCGAGCAGTGGAGGGGTTCTCCTCTCATCGATGGGGAATCCGCAGCCATTTCCCGTCTACTGGGATAAACTCCTGTTAAATGCTTCGCAGGTCACCAATCCCTCCATTGATCCTCTCCGAGAGCCGATGGAAACCCGGGTATTTCTTGGGAAAAAACCGGAACATATTGACCGTCTCGCAGACGGTACCCTATCCTGCGCTCTTCCTCCGCAACTGGAACTCTCCATGCCTGTGCTGTTTTCGGCTATGAGCTACGGTTCTATCAGCTACAATGCGCATGCCAGCCTCGCCAAAGCCGCTGCCGAAGTCGGAATCTATTATAATACCGGTGAAGGCGGACTACATGAAGATTTCTATTGCTATGGACCGAATACCATCGTTCAAGTTGCATCTGGTCGTTTTGGTGTACATAAAAACTATTTGGAAGCCGGCGCTGCAATTGAAATTAAAATGGGTCAGGGAGCGAAACCCGGCATTGGAGGCCATTTACCTGGCACTAAGATTGTGGGAGATGTCTCCCGTACTCGAATGATTCCTGAAGGTTCTGATGCAATTTCTCCCGCTCCACATCACGACATCTACTCAATCGAAGATCTGCGCCAATTGGTCATCTCTCTGAAAGAAGCAACGGAATATCAGAAGCCTATCATTGTCAAGGTAGCTGCTGTTCATAATATTGCGGCAATTGCAAGTGGAATTGCACGCAGCGGTGCCGATATTATTGCAATTGATGGATTCCGGGGAGGTACCGGAGCAGCTCCAACCAGAATCCGTGACAATTCCGGTATTCCTCTGGAATTAGCTCTGGCAGCAGTAGACCAAAGGCTTCGGGAAGAAGGTATCCGCAATCAAGTCTCTCTGATTGCGGGCGGAAGTATCCGAAATTCAGCGGATGTCGTGAAAGCTATTGCGTTAGGGGCAGATGCCTGTTACATTGCGACTGCTGCACTGTTGGCTATGGGATGTCATCTATGCCGCAACTGCCAAAGCGGAAACTGCAACTGGGGCATCGCAACGCAGCGACCTGAACTTGTTAAGCGTCTGGATCCCGAAGAAGGCAGCCGCCGCTTAATCAACCTAATGACCGCATGGAAACACGAAATCAAAGAATTTATGGGAAGCATGGGGATCAATTCTATTGAAGCACTGCGCGGAAATCGGTTGATGCTGCGCGGAATCGGTCTCACGGAAAAAGAACTGGAAATTCTGGGAGTCGCTCATGCAGGAGAATAGTGGTTTGGATTTCAGTTTCATTCTAGAAAAATATGAGGAGATATGATATAATATGATCAGACTCAATGCAGATGGATTGGATGCTCGTACTCTAAATCAGGAGATCCGTGATATTGAAATGGATGGCTTTGAGATTTATGGTTGCTGCGGACAGCGATTTCTGGGAGCCGGAATGAACGATCGACAAATCCTCATTCATGGAATTCCAGGAAATGCGCTCGGAGCCTATCTCAACGGCGCTAAAATTACGGTAATGGGAAATGCTCAGGACGCTGTCGGTGATACGATGAATGCCGGAAGTATTGTGGTGCACGGAGATATTGGAGATGCTGCCGGTTATGCAATGCGCGGCGGTGAAATCTTTATCCGCGGGAATGCTGGATATCGCGCTGGGATCCATATGAAAGCCTATCAGGAAAAAGTGCCGGTTATGGTCATCGGAGGATGTGCGGGAAGTTTTTTAGGGGAATATCAAGCAGGTGGTGTCATTGTAGTTTTGGGATTATCGGCCGAAAATCAACGGATTGTCGGAAATTTTCCCTGCACCGGCATGCATGGCGGTATGGTGATTCTGCGATCAGACTGCCGAGAGATCCGCTTCCCCGACCAAGTCACTGCTTCTCCGGCAAATGACCGGGAAATGATGCAAATTGCAAAATATGTCAAACGTTATTGCAGTTATTTTTCCTGTGATCCTGCCCCAATATTGGATTCTCCTTTTACCGTAATCCGTCCTAACAGTGCCAATCCTTATAAACAACTCTATGTAATGAATTAGAAAAGGTAGGGAAAATTATGCTCTATACCGCTCAGGAAGTTCTTCAATATGTGGAAGAAGAAGACGTTAAATTTATTCGTCTTGCGTTCTGTGACGGATTTGGCCGGCAAAAAAATATCTCGATTATGCCAGGGGAATTGGCACGCGCATTTTCATACGGCATAGCGATTGACGCTTCCGCGATTGAAGGATTTGGGGACGAAACGCATTCCGACTTGCTGCTTCATCCCGATCCGGATACTCTGTCCGGCCTTCCATGGCGCCCGGAACACGGCCGCGTGGTTCGCATGTTTTGCGATATCTCTTATCCGGACGGCCGCCCCTTTGAGTGTGATACCCGTGCCTTACTCAAACAAGCGATCGGTAAGGCGGAAACAGCAGGAATTCACTTTTTGTTTGGTTCAGAATTGGAATTCTATCTCTTTCGATTGGATGAAGCCGGCAATCCCTGCAAAATCCCTTATGATTATGCAGGATACATGGATCTCGCACCGGAAGACAAGGGTGAAAATGTCCGAAGAGAAATCTGTTTGACCTTGGAACAGATGGGGATCCAGCCGGAAAGTTCCCATCATGAAGAAGGCCCCGGTCAAAATGAAATTGACTTTCGTTATTCCAATCCACTAGCTGCGGCAGATCATGCCATGACCTTTCAGACAGTTGTCAAAACGATCGCTTATCGAAATGGCCTTTGGGCGGACTTTTCTCCCAAACCGCTTGCCCAACATCCCGGCAATGGATTTCATATCAATATTTCAGCCAATACCTCCCCTTCTCGAGATCTATTGCCGCAAATTATGGCTGGTATTCTGGACAAAATTCCAGATATGACGCGATTTTTAAATCCACTTACAGAATCTTATCAGAGATTTGGTAATTACAAGGCACCCAAGTACATTTCCTGGTCTCATGAAAACCGTTCCCAATTAATCCGAATACCTGCTGCTCAAGGCGAGTACAGCCGTGCAGAACTGCGTTCTCCGGATCCTGCAGCCAATCCATACCTCGCTTTTACCCTGTTAATTTATGCAGGATTGTACGGAATTTCTCAAAATCTCCCCTTAATGCAAGAGGCCGATTTTAACCTTTTCACTGCTTCCCCTGAACTTCTCCATTCATTCCAAAAAATTCCCCAATCTCTTGGGGAAGCTGCGGAAATCGCCGCCAAAAGCAGTTTTATCCGCGATCACTTACCCGATCCCATTATTGATCTCTATTGTAAAAACGACTAAACTCCTATCCCAACCAAAGGAAGGACATCCTATATGAATTTACAAGAGCAGGGATACCGTGTACTGATCGTATCAGCTTCAGACAGTTTTAACACAACGCTGCGGACACTGCTTCCGGAAGCAGTGTATTCCTTGGTTCAATTCGTTTCCAACATTGGTGAAGCACAGCGCACGGTGTTAGAAAATGCATTTGATTTTATTATAATCAATTCCCCTCTGCCGGACGATACAGGTATCCGGTTTTCCATAGATATGTGCGGACAAAAAGGGACTGTTGTCCTTTTGTTTATCCGCAATGAGTCCTATGATATTACTCATGAAAAAGTGGGAAAATATGGGGTTTTTACTCTTCCCAAACCCACATCCAGACAAATGGTCATCCAAGCTTTATACTGGCTTTCCAGTGCGCGGGAACGCCTGCGAAAGTTGGAGAAAAAAGCTGTCTCGATTGAAGAAAAAATGGAAGAAATACGATTGGTCAACCGCGCAAAATGGCTGCTGATTGATAAGCTGAAAATGACTGAGTCCGATGCTCATCGCTTTTTGGAAAAACAGGCGATGGATCGATGTATTTCCCGCCGTGAAGCCGCCGAATGCGTTATCCGAACTTATTCTTAATGCAAACTACAAAAAGCGTCCGACTCTTCAAAAGTCGGACGCTTCTCTATTAAATAAATCTGTTTATTCTCCGTAAACGTTGGCAACATACCGCCGCAAATTGGTAAGTCCGATACGCAAACCCTGAATACAGTCCTCCATCCCTTCAAACTCCACGCCGATATATCCGTCATATCCCGCACGTTTGAGGATACGCAGACACTGCTCAACTGGCACTACGCCATGACCGATTATAGTGCCGCGCAGATAATTGCCCGCGCGGGAAGGGAAAAATCCTTCACCAGGATCCGGTTCGTTTCCGCTTTTTACCAAAAAATCCTTTGCATGAGCATAGAATGCATAAGGTGCTGCTTTTCCATATGCTTCCGCAGGATTCTCGTCCGCGCACAGAAAATTTCCCATATCACAGAGCCATCCGAAATTCGGATTGTTGACTGTATTAATTAAGGTTTCCACCCGATCCGCATCCTGGAGAAAATAGCCGTGATTTTCCACCATGGTACGGATTCCCTTAGACGCGGCATAATCTGTCACGACCCGAATGCCGGCGGCAATTTCCTCTACCATATTCAGCAAGCCCTGTGAATTCGCAGGCCCACTCCATGTCGCATCATGACGCATACTGGTGGTTCCGAGGATTTCGGCAATGTCCACCTTCTTTTTCAGCCGCTCTGCCTCTTCCGCCGGAGTAGTTTTGAGGAAGTCCGCACCTACGGTATAATTAGAAATGGGCAGACCTACACGGTCACATTCCGCTTTGATTTTGCGGGCGAAATCCGCTTCGCTCATCCCTTCCGGAGGCTGCAGGTCAGTGAATTCGATCGCATCAAATCCCATTTCCTTTGCCTTCGCTATGCAGGTAAACTGATCCAGCAGTCCCTGATTGATATACTGGGAAAAACTATATGAACTGACTGCTATTTTCATATGATTCCTCCTTACTGGAGTACAACTTCATGGCCGGTGCGGGCGGATTCATAGATGGCATCCAGAATCTCCATCAGAGTCACGCCATCTTCCGCAGGCGCCTGACAGGGTGTACCGTTCATTACACAGTCAACATAGTGATTGATTTCATTCTCAAAGAGTCCGTCAAAGCTGAGCGCAGTCGGAACACAGAGATTGACATCGGTCATAAAGCCATTCATCTCTGTATACATTTCCAGTTCCGGATCAATCTTGGCACCTGCCTTGGTTCCGAAAAATTCAATCTTACCCTCATCCTTCTTGATATTCAGGGAGAAAGATGCTTCCACCGAAACGACTGCTCCATTATCATAGCGAATCATCGCTGTCGCCAAATCCTCAACATTGAAAACATCAGCCGGACCACGGGAAGAGGAAGCGACGTAGCCTTTTTTATCCTTCAATTCACGGCGATCACCCAATTTATAGAAAGTAGCGCCGTAAACGGATACCGGTTTCGGGTTGCCGATGATGTAACGGGTGAGGTCGGTTACATGAACGCCCAAATCGATCAGAGGGCCGCCTGCCGAATATTCCTTATCGCCAAACCAGCCGCCGGGCGCGCCGTTGCGGCGCAGATACGTTGCCTTCGTGTAATAGATGTCACCAAAATATCCGTTGTCCACAAAATCCTTGAGGATCTTGCAGTCATTGCCAAAGCGACGAACAAAACCGATCATTAAAAGTTTCCCGCTCTCTTTGGCAGCAGCCAGCATCTCCCGCGCTTCTGCAGCGGATGTTGCCATTGGCTTCTCACAAAGGACATTTTTTCCTGCTTTCAAAGCGGCGATGGTACAGGGTGCATGGGCAGAATTCCAGGTGCAGACGCTGACTGCATCAATTTCCGGCAGTTCCTTCAGCATTACATCTTTGTCTGTATAAAGACGGGTTACACCGAATTTTTCGCCCATCTCTTCCAACCGTTCTTTGCGGATATCACAGAATGCATACAACTCTACATTGGGGTTTTTCAAATAGCTGCGGATATGGTTAACTGCGATATTTCCCACGCCGATAATGGCAACCTTGATTTTCTTTTCCATAATTTTGCTGATCCTTTCCTGTTATAATTATTGCTCAGTTGATATGAGAACGAAGGAAATCCACTGCTTTCCGAATGTCCGCCTCCGGATTTTCACCGACTTCCCGTTCAATTGTTAAAAAGCCGTGATATCCGATGTCATCCAAAGCTTTCAGATAGTCGGCAAACGGCACATTGCCTTCTCCCAACGGCAATTCCGTAAAGGAGGGGCTGGCAAGCATTTCCTCTTCCACAAGTCCATAAACGGCTTCCGGTGCGCGATAGTAATTGCGTCTGCCGTCTTTTGCGTGAGTGTGAACAATGTAATCTTTCAGCGTATAAACCGCCTGAACCGGATCATCTCCGGTTACCATAACCAAGTTAGCGGGGTCCAGGTTGACCGCTACGCCGGTAGAGTGGAGGCCATCCAGGAACTGTTTCAATACAGCAGAGGTTTCCGGGCCGGTTTCAATGGCAAAATGTGCATCCATCGAATCCGCATACTGTGCCAGCTGGAAGCATGCCTCCTGCATAATTTTATACCGTTCATGAGAAGGATCCCCCGGTACAACGCCGATATGGGTCGTTACAATGTTGGTTTCCAATTCTTTTGCCATATCCAGGATCAGTTTGGAACGCTCAATCAGCGCCGGATTTTTCTCTGGTCTCCAGAATCCCTGTCCTAAGTCGCCGCACAAAGCAGAAATTACCATACCGTTATCTTTGATCAATTTCAGAAAATCGCGCCGCTTCTGTCCAACCAGGACTTCCGGAGCCATCTCGCCGCGAGTTGCATACACCTGTACACCCTTTACACCAAGGGATGCCGCTTTTTTGACCGCCTCTTCAGGTGAAAGACGGAAAGATTCGAGCAGAACGCCAATCGAAAAATCGTACATAATTAACACTCCTTTTTGAACAATCGGGTTGACGGTTGTTATGCCTTTATTATATAATAGAATCAGAAAAAGTAAAGGCAGGAAATTGCCTCATTTTAACACAATCTTGCTTTTGAGGGGGAAAATTCATGCCGGTATTTAAGCATAATTCCTATGAAAGCATGAGTTTTCCGGATCCGGATTTCCCAATTATATTTCATTTTGACTGCCGCAATCTGGAAACAGAATTCACCATGCATTGGCAGGACAGTCCCGAAATTCTGTACTTTGTGGAAGGTGAAGCGGAAGTTACAGCCGATAATCATCGTGAAATCTGCCGGACCGGCGACATTGCTTTTTTTAACAGCGGGCGCCTTCACTCGGTATACTCCCGGACGCCGATCATCCGCTACTATTGTCTGATTGCAGAGCGGGATTTTCTGGAACGGCAGGGGCTGCCGGTTGCCACTCTGCCGGTTGCAGTACGGATTTCCGATCCGATGCTCAGTGAGGTATTTGAACAGATTGTTCGGGAAATGCTCGATCGAGAACGCTTCTATAAAACGGCTGCCAAAGCTTATATTCTCACCCTAATTGCCCAAATCTGCCGTCATTGCCTCGACCGCGGAGAAAATCGGACACCGGCACTGGATAAACGGATTGAGATGGTCAAAATCGCAACACGCTACATGCAGGAACATTTTGCCGAGGAATTGAGCATTGAAACCATCAGTGCAGCAGCCGGGTTCAGCAAATATTATTTCTGCCGCGGCTTTAAGGAAATCACCGGCCGTACCGTGGTCGATTATCTGAATTTTCTGCGCTGTACGCACGCGAAGCGTCTGCTTTCTACCGGACGCTGCAATGTGAGTGAAGCAGCAGAACGGAGTGGATTTCGGAATTTCTCCTATTTTTCGAAGATTTATCGGAAATATATGGGAATTCTCCCTTCTCATGAGGAAGAAAATGATGATTTCCGAAAAATTTGATATATTCGGCTGCAAATGTTACAATATGTACCGATATATTATGCTCGGTCCAATTAAAATTCTATCAAATAATGGAAAGGAAAAAATATGAATTATCAATATATTGCTCCCTGTCACTTTGGACTGGAACGGGTTCTCTCCGGCGAACTGAAACGCCTGGGTGCTTCTGATGTTGTTGCTTCGGACGGAAGAGTGGCATTTTCTGGAGGATTCGAAATCCTCGCCCGCGCCAACCTGAACCTCCGTACCGCAGAA
This sequence comes from Candidatus Merdivicinus sp., assembly GCA_050943495.1. GTDB lineage: Bacteria > Bacillota > Clostridia > Oscillospirales > Ruminococcaceae > Merdivicinus. The sequence continues at coordinate 100,561 of JBMNPH010000001.1, read as the reverse complement.
CGTGTTCTGATTTGCCTGGGAGAATTTGAAGCCCGTTCCTTTGCGGAACTGTTTGACCATGTGCGAGAACTTCCCTTCGAGGAATTTATCGGACGACAGGATGCTTTCCCAGTGAAGGGCCATTCTGTGCATTCCCAGCTGCACAGCATCCCCGACTGCCAATCCATTATCAAAAAAGCTGCTGTAGAACGCCTGAAGGAAAAATATGGGGTAAACTGGTTTGAAGAAACCGGACCGGTTCACCAAATCCAATTCAATATTCTGAAAGATCGGGTGACAATCAGTCTGGATACATCCGGTGCGGGCCTTCATAAACGGGGATACCGCAAAAACGGCAATGACGCTCCAATCAAGGAGACCTTGGCTGCCGGAATTCTGGATGTCGCCGGTGTTCGCCGCGATTCCATCTTTTATGATCCATTCTGTGGGTCCGGTACCTTTCTGATTGAGGCAGCGCTCAAAGCCTTGAACATTCCATCCGGAATTAACCGAAAATTTGCTGCGCAAAACTGGGACAGCATTCCCCAGAAAGTCTGGTCGGAAGAACGCAGCCGCGGATTGGATCTGGTGCGGCGGGATGCAAAATTTGCCGGATATGGCAGTGATCTGGATCCAAAAGCGGTGGATCTTGCCCTTTTTAACGCAAATAAAGCGGGGGTTGCCCCCCGCGTGCGCATTCGGATTCGAGATATCCGCGATTTTCGAACCGTTACCGATTGCGGTATTATAGTAACCAACCCGCCCTATGGCGAGCGTTTGCTGGATATTGAACAGGCACGCCGTATCTATCGCGAGATGGGCCGCGCTTTTGCACGACGGGACGGCTTCTCCTATGCCGTTATTACGCCCGATGAACAGTTTGAACAATATTTCGGACGCCGCGCCACCAAACGCCGCAAACTATACAACGGTATGCTCAAATGCAATCTGTATCAGTACAGCGATCCAGCTTTCAACAAAAAGGAATCAAAAGCTTAAAGATCATCGGCATCCTGAATGGGCATGTCATCCGGAGATTCCGGAATGCCGGTCCAACTCCCCAGCGGATCCGTATCGCTGGGGTGAGGATGGGAAAGGGAACTTACCAGCGAATTGGGACGGAATTTTCCAACGGTTTTGGCACGTTTTTTCATCAACAAGAACTCCTTTCCAATTAAGATACCAAAAGTTTTCCCTTTCAGCAGTACATTATACAAAGGAGTTTTTTCCATGCAAATCACGGAACTTTTGAAGGAATGGGGTTATTCGATTGGAATTGCCATTTTCGATGGCATTATTCCCCTTCTTTTATCGATCGGAATTTTTCTGGCACTATTTTTGCTGCGAAAAAAAATCACATCATTTTTGCTGCGTCTCACAGGTAAAGCCGTGGAACGCTTCCCGCTCGCCACTGATTTTGTCCGCAGTTTTGAACGCCCGCTTCCTCCTTTGATTGCCTGTTTCGGCGCATACTGGGCCGCCTTGATTTTCGCCCATGAATTTTTTCCGAATGCCGCCGCTTTTCCGCCGTTTTTAGGCACCTGCATTCGGATTGCAGTCATCGTGGCGCTGACCTGGGGGCTGTTCCGCGCTGCCAATCCCATTTCGTCCGCCATTCTCGGCGATAAACCGGATTTGAACAAAACACTCTTACTATTTCTCACCCGCATTGTGCAGGGAATCCTGCTGATCGTGGCAACGGTGATCATTATCCGGGAGACCGGTTACGACATCACGGGATTGATTACCGGAATTGGATTGGGCGGCTTAACCTTTGCACTCGCCGCACAGGATTCTGCCAGCAACTTATTCGGCGGAATGGTGATCATTCTGGATAAGCCATTCGCAGTTGATGATTGGATCCAAACACCGGATTTGGAAGGAACTGTCACCGACATTACCCTGCGGAGTACCCGCATCCGAACCTTTAAAGATGCGGAAATCATTATCCCCAACTCGACCCTCGCCAATGTTCCGATTATCAACTGGTCCCGTATGTCCAAACGACGTGTGCATTTTACTGTCGGTCTTACCTATCAAACTCCCCAGGACAAACTGGAACAGGCAGTTCAAGTGATCCGGGATATTCTTGCCTCCAATCCAGAGCAGATTGTATCTGATTCTTCTCTGGTCACATTCGATCAATTCGGGGCTTACAGTCTCGACATCGCTGTTTATTATTTTACCGTCGTCACTTCCTGGCGCGATTACATGAAGACGAAGGAATGGGTGAATTTTGAAATCAGACGCCGTCTAACGGAATTGGGCGTGGAATTTGCTTATCCGACCCAGACAATTTTTCAGGAAAAATCCGAAGCAGCATCTCCTGCCGATCTAAATCCGTAATGATTAACGGAAAATCTCTTTCCACAGCTTCATGGCATTATGCGAAAAATTATCGCCGGTGAAGAACTGCTCAAATGTTTCCAGAATTGCCGCATTTCCGGCGGGCTTATCCACTAGTCCTCTCGCAAGAGGAACATTGTCCGTAATGATGCTATCCACCCGCATATCAATCAATCGTTCTATATTGGACTCATCGTTGACCGTCCACACATAAATTCGTTTTCCGCTGTTGTGCAATCCTCTTACCATTCCCATGGTGACAAAATCAGCGCGTACACTGAAAAGATCCGCATATTCCATTCCATAAAACGGTCCATATGCTACCGAAAGAATGTATCCTGTTACAATATCAGGATTTGCCTCCTTTACTCGCTTTAAAACGCTGTACTGCATAGACGTAACCACGCACTGGTCCTGCATATCATACTCCTCGATCAGGGCGGCAACGTCTTTCTCAAGAGAGGCTTCATGCCCGGTGTACTTCAATTCGATATTGAGCCGGATTCGATTTTCTCGCGCAAATTCCAGTGTCTCTGCTAAAGTGGGGATCGGTTCTCCCGCATATTTTTCGGAAAACCAGCTTCCTACTTCCATTTCCTGTACCATCGGAAGGGTGGCTTCCCAAGTATTCAGGGATACGCCGGCAGTCCGGCGGAAATTGCTGTCATGAAGAAGAATCAAAGCGCCATCTGAAAGCTGCTGTACATCCAATTCAATCATATCTGCGCCGTTTTCAACCGCTCTTTTAAATGCTGCGATTGTATTTTCAGGCGCACTTTCAGAATCTCCCCGATGCGCCGTCACCCATGGTTTGGAAAGTCCTTCCACAAAACCGAAGGTTCCGCGTGATACGGCGGGGAAAATATATCCTGCATTCCATGCGGTCAGAACCGTTAATACCGCAAAAATTCCCCACTTCAATTTCGGCTGAATGGCACGTCCTTTGGGAATATCTAAGGATTTCAATGGCACCAGCCGCTCTTTTTTTTGCTTTTTTAAAGTCAGATAAAGCTGACTCACTGCAATACTGCACATTGGAAGCGTCAAACATAATCCTATCAACAACAGTCCTAAATTGCACCATTGAAATACGCCAATGAAAATTTGCATTCCCAATGTTCCAGCAATAAATATTTTGGAAATCAGCAGAGCAAATCCCAGAAAAACAAAATATGCGAGAAAAAATGCCACCATAAGCACAGTTTGCCAAATCAGAAGCCGCCATACTGTCTTCCAAACAAATCCTCGCAAAAGGATGACACTGTCACGCCTTGCCTGCGGAAAACTCCGCTTTTCCAAGCAAAAGAAACACAGGCTAAAAATCCATCGAACAGACAGAATGAATAATGCCGCCAGCAATGCCAGCAAAATTCCAATCATCCACCATCTGGTTCGGATATATCGGAGAATAAACTCCGGAATCTGAATGGTTGCACCATATGCAAACAGAAGCGGCAGAATCGTCAATGGTACGATGATCACCATAAAGGGAAACATCCAGAAATTTCGCGGACGAAAAAGCCTTCCGGCGCATCGGATCCCAGCTGTAAAAATCTGGCGGGCAGCCATCTTTCTCCCCTGACTAGCTGCATAAAAACAGATTGTCAGCCCGGCAAGCTCGGTAAGATTATAAAATCCCCATCCGGCAAAGACTATGATTGCCAGCAGAATACCTGCCGGATGAGTCAGGTAACGAACAAAATTATCGTTCGTAAGATAGGTCAATCCAGCTACCCGCAGCGATAAATTGAGCAATGCAAGCACACTGGGAACCAAAATCCCAATTCCTACAAGTTTATAGAACAACTCAAATCGCAGCAATCCATGCCCCTGCTTCAAGAGTCTGAAGTTTTCTCGAAAAAATGTCAGCACAATGGCTCTCTCCTCTATTCACTTAGTTCCACACATACGAAATCGTGCAGGTGGCATTCCATATTTTTTCTTGAATTGGCGGGAAAAATTCGGCGGGTCTGAAAATCCACAGGAATACATGACTTCTGTCACACTCAATTGGGTCTGGTGCAGCATGGCAGCCGCCCGACTGAGTTTAAAATCTAACAGATATTCCTGGGGAGAACATCCCATCCCTTTTTTAAAAATGCGAAAAAGATGACTGCGGTCTACACCAAGATGATGGGCCATGTCCTCCACCGTAATATGATAAGAAAAGTTCCGTGCTGTATAGTCAACAGCGGCTTCCAGGATTCCCCTCGTTTTGGCCGCAGAACTGGACGTACTGTACAGCAGTGAAAAAAAATCGAACAACCTCGCTGTAATCCGGAATGGATTCGCATCCGGTTTCACGCATTCCCGCAAAGCTGTAACACACTCCTGCATCTCCTCAATAGATGGAAACGAAAAAACTGGCATTTGTCCTCCAATTCCGCACTGCTGCAAAATAGCAGGAACATCCCGTCCGCTGAATCCAACCCAACAGTAACTCCATGGGTCTTCTAGGTCAGCGGTGTAGGTTGTCACAATCCCCGGCAAAATCAAAAAACCTTGCCCTGCTGTGATGGAATAAACCTTTCCATCCACATAAAATTTTCCGCAGCCGCTCAGTACCAGATGAATCAAGGTATGATCCCGCACGGCAGGTCCGAAAGAATGGCCTGGTATGCAATGTTCCATCCCGCACTGATGCAGATAAACACCCTCCATCCGCGCGGGCATTGTATTAAGTACTTGAATTTCCGCCACCGGTATTCCCCTTTTCCACATGAGTCAGTATTTTCATTATATCATGCCATTTCCAATAATGCAACATTTTACCAATTTTCCGCAACATTTTTCACTGGTAATCCCTTACAGAATCCGCTATAATAAAGTCATCAGATTTTCTTGATTCTTTTATAAAAAGGAGAGATTTTTGTGAAGATTACCTTTATCGGCGCGGGCAGCACCGTTTTTGCCCGTAATGTCATCGGAGACTGCATTTTGACTCCCGAACTGGGTGCCTTTGATGTCTGCCTTTTCGATATCGACCCGAAACGTTTGGATGAATCCTATCAGATTCTGACCAACATCAATAAAACAGCAAACGGAAAAGCAAATATTACCCAGACGCTGGATCGCGAAACTGCCTTCCGCGGCGCTGATTTCGTTGTCAATGCCATTCAGGTCGGCGGTTATGATCCCTGCACCATCACGGACTTTGAAATTCCGAAAAAGTACGGCCTTCGCCAAACGATTGCCGATACGCTGGGAATCGGCGGCATTTTCCGTACCCTTCGCACCATTCCCGTCATGAAAGCTTATGCAGATGACATCGAACGTTGGTGCCCGAATGCCCTGTTCCTCAACTACACCAATCCTATGGCAATGCTGTCCGGCTATATGCAACGTTATACCAATGTAAAAACCGTTGGCCTCTGTCACTCTGTTCAGGGCTGTGCAAAAGGTCTGCTGAAAACATTGGAAATGGATGAATATCTCGATAATAACCGTTGGGAAATCGCCGGCATTAACCATCAGGCTTGGCTCCTGAAAATCGAAGATCTCCAGGGTAACGACCTGTATCCGGAAATCAAACGCCGTGCCAACTCTCCGGACTACAACAAAGAAGGCAAGGATTTGGTCCGTCTGAAACTGATGAAGGAATTCGGCTACTATGTCACCGAATCCAGCGAACACAGCTCAGAATACACCCCTTGGTTCATCAAGGATAAATATCCGGAACTGATCGATGAGTACAAAATTCCGCTGGATGAATATCCCCGCCGCTGCATCAACCAGATCAATGGCTGGAATGAAATGCGCGACAGTCTCCTGAAGGATTCTCACATCGAGCATAAGAAAACGCATGAATTTGCTTCCTATATTATCAATGCAGTCATGCATGATGTTCCGTATCGTATCCACGGCAATGTGCTGAACACCGGTCTGATTACCAATCTTCCGCAGAATGCCTGCGTTGAGGTTCCGGTTATGGTAGACCGCAACGGTTTGAATCCCTGCTTTGTCGGCGATCTGCCGGAACAATGTGCTGCCATCAACCGCACCAACATCAATGTACAGCTGCTGACCATTCAGGCTGCTGAAACCTTGAAAAAAGAATACATCTATATGGCTGCCATGCTCGATCCTCATACTGCTTCGGAACTGTCCATCGATGACATCAAGTCGCTCTGTGACGATCTGATTGAAGCACACAAAGGCTGGCTCCCGGAATATCACTAATTCAAACAAAAAATCCCGCCGGATCCTTCTCGGATTTCCGGCGGGATTTTTTACTTTTATGGTTCATTCTTTGACATCGACATCTTCACGGCGATTCTTTCCACAGAACCCTTCCTGATACATCCGGATACATTTGGATACAACCCGAATTGCCTCGTCTGCATTTTTCACTTCATCGACAGCAGTTTCCTTATGTTCCAAAGCCTTATAGACTTTAAAGAAATGGGTCATCTCATCAAAAATATGAGGCGGAAGTTCGCTGATATCGTGATATACATTATAAGTTGGATCATTGAAGGGAATGGCAATTATCTTCTCGTCATCCCGTCCGTTATCGATCATTTTAATCATACCAATCGGATAGCAGCGTACCAATGTCAGCGGTTCCAACTCCTCCGAACACAGAACCAGCACATCCAACGGGTCACCGTCATCCGCATAAGTGCGCGGAATCAATCCGTAATTTGCCGGATAGTGTGTGGAAGTATACAGAATGCGATCCAAAATGATAAAACCGGTTTCCTTGTCCAACTCGTACTTCTTTTTGCTTCCCTTGGTAATTTCAATGACTGCGATAAAGTCATTGGGATGAATCCGATTTGGATTCATATCGTGCCAGATGTTGCTCATAACAATGTTCCTCCCAACATAATCACTAAAAACACAAAATTAAAGCCGGTGAATACCAAAAAATACTTGCCGGATTTTGCTCCCGGACTGCGCGCATACAAACGGAAGGAAATCAGACTTGCCATCGAAGCAATCAAGGTACCCAATCCGCCGATATTTGTTCCCGCCAGCAATCCCTGCCAATCGTCGGTAAAGCCGGACAACATCAATGCCGCGGGCACATTACTGATAAACTGACTGACAATTGCAGAAACCAGTAATTCTCTTCCCTCCAGTAGGCTGGAAACAATCGCCTCTACAGCTGCAATATTTCCTAGATTTCCAACCAAAATAAAGAAAAAAATGAAGGTCAGCAGCAAACTATAATCAATTCGCCGAAATATCGGACGAGCGACTGCGGCCAACGCAACTACAATGATTGCCAACACAGCATACCATGGGATAACCCGAAAAACCGCCAAAAGACTCAGCAAAAACATCGCACCGAAAAAATACGTCTGCCTTTTGGAAAATACGGCCTCACCGCTCTCCATGCGGACAGGCTGTTTGGGAATTCTCGACAGCCAGAATCCTGCAGCAATCAATACCAGACCTCCCACACAAACCGGTACTGTTACCGCAAGAAATTCCCCAATTCCCATTCCGTAACGGGAATATAAATATAGATTCTGCGGATTTCCAAAAGGGGTCAGGGCGCTGCCCAAATTGGCGGCAATCGTCTCCAACACAATTGTAAAAATTCGCACACGTTCACTTACTGTATTTCCAAGCAGCAAGAGTGTCAACGGCACAAACGTAATCAGAGCTACATCATTGGTAATAAACATGGACAGAAGGAAACAAGCGATGATCAACAGAAAGCAAAGCTTCTGCAAATTTCCCGCACGCGCCGAAAGCATACGCGCGATCGCATCAAATAATCCTGCGCCAGTTAATCCCGCAACTGCTGCCATCAGACAGAATAGAATTCCCAATGTCCGGAAATCGATATATCCCAGATAATTAGATGACGGCGGAACAGCAAACATGGAGAGGATCGCCAAAATCCCTGAAATCACCAACACCGGTTCTGATTTGACAAACCGTAGTATTCTCTTTCCCATTTATACTGTCTCACCCTTCTCCCGGCAAACATCGACCCATCCAGCCGCATGAGACAGCATCTCCAGTTCTGTGCAGGTCAGTTCAATTGCTGAGTTCCCACTTCCGCATGCCGGAAACACCGTATCAAACCGCCGCAAGGATTCATCCAGATATACCGTACATCCTTCCGGATTGGCAAATGGACATACTCCACCAGGCTGATGTCCTGTCATGGGTTCTACATCTTCAAAAGCCAGCATCTTGGCTTTCCGATGAAATGTATGACGGTACTTGGCATTGTCGATTTTACAGTCACCTGCCGCCAGAATCAGCACACACTCTCCTTCCTCTCCATATAGAGAAATCGTTTTGGCAATCCGTGCTTCCTCCGCCCCGACTGCCTTTGCCGCTAATTCTACTGTCGCACTGGATACTGGAAATTCCAAAATATCCTTATCTCTTCCAAATCGGCGCAGATATTCCCGCACCTGTTCAATCGCCATGATAAAATCCTTCCTTTATCGAATCCATCAATTTTTCCGCGCCTTTACAGCCCGCCGAAAGACACTCGGATTGCATCCCGCATACTGACGGAAACATTGCGCAAAATGATAGGCAGAACTATAGGATAGCTGCCTTGCAATTTCACGAACCGGCTGGTCAGTTTCCATCAAAAGGTCGCAGGCCCTCTGCATCCGCATTCCACGCAGATATTCCATAGGAGAAGTTCCAAAATGCGCTTTAAATATGCGGATCAAATAAAATTTAGATACCCCAATGGCAGCCGACAGTTCCTCCAAAGAAGTTTCCCGCTCAATATGAGCAAGCAGATAATCTCGTGCACGTTCCACATGCCGTCTTTGTGCACCATGGCACAAATTGGCTGCGGTAATCTGACATAGTGCAAGCTGCAAACTAGCCGATGCCTCCATCAAACGCATCAAATCCTGTCCTTCTGCCAGAATATCCAACAATCCAAACAGCAGTGGAAGTGACTCCTTAACATGCTGCCGCAGAATCATTCCGCCGCCTTCAATCTCCAATTTTTCCTGAAGAAAATTCACCATTTTCCCCTGAAAACTCACCCAAAGAAGACTCCATGGATGTTCCGCACTGGCACCATATACATGCGGCATCCCCGGAAGCATTAGAACCGCTTCACCACTTCCAACCAACGTAACCCTTCCGTCAATCTCTGCAAACCCCTGGCCATTTATACAAAACAATAACAGACAACTGTCACTGTCTATTTGTTCCATATATTGTCCCTCTGCCTTTTCAAAATAGCCGGCAAGCCGTACCTCAATATTTTGAAGGAAAGGAATGTCTCCGTCAGAAGCAGGGGTCACCAGAACGCGGGTATTTCGTTCCATATACATATGCACCCCCCGATATTGCTTTTTATTATTATACATCAAAAACCTTGCGTATTTCAAGCGTTTTACAAAAATCAGCTGCATTGCATACCGGAAACAGGGTTGTTTTTTAGGCTCCTATGCCGTATAATATAGGTAGAATCGCCCTTCCGGCGAAATCTCTGAAATTAAGGCGGCTTCTTTTATGAAAAAGGAACTCGAATTCCGTAAAACATACTTTTTTATAATCGCGCTGAATTTGCTGCAAATCGGAGCAATTCTAACATTGCTTTTACTGGCACATTTCTTCAGCGATATTACATTGGATCGGGCAGAAACTTTCTATCTGATTCTCATCGGATTGATCTCTGTAATCGGCGGGATTTCCACTATTTTGGGAATTGCCCCGCTCAATAAGGTTGATATGGAAATTCATATGCTGCAGGACAGTCTACAGAATCTAAATGAACTAAATCAGGATATTCGCGCACAGCGCCATGATTTTCTAAATCATATTCAGGTGGTATATAGTTTGATTGAACTAGAAGAATATCAAGAAGCACATGCTTATCTAGAACGTGTTTACGGAGACATTCAAAGTCTCAGTCGTGTCCTCAAAACAGCGCATCCCGCGATTAATGCCATTTTACAGGCAAAAAGCGATATGTGCCGGAAACGTGGAATCCATTTGGAACTGGATATCTCTTCCTCTCTTGCCGAACTGCGCATCCCGTCATGGGAATTCTGCCGGATTCTGGGAAATTTGGTTGACAATGCGATCTATGCTCTGGAAAAAGAGGTGCCATCCGGACAGCGAAATATCCGCATTTCTCTGCATGAGGATCTCAAACATTACTATTTTGAGGTCGAAAATAATGGGCCGGTCATTCCGGCTAGTCTCTGGAAACAGATCTTTGAACCTGGTTTTACAACTAAGGGAAGTGAAGGAGAAGGAATGGGATTGGCAATCTGCCGTGAAATCATGTCCGATCATGACGGCTCCCTTGAAGTAGAAAGCGTCAACAACCGCACGATCTTCCGGGGAAGCGTGCCCCGTTAAAAACTTTTGTCATTTCAGAGGCCGAAAACGACAGTTCAGAAAATATCAGTTGGCAGTTTATAAAAGCTGCGCTATAATAAAGGCAAGAAAGGAGGAAACAACATGGACATACTAGAAGTTTTTACCAATATGTCAACCTGGTCCATCATTCTCTTTGTTATCGGATTTGCTCTGGTGATTTTTGAAATGTTCAATCCCGGATTCGGTGTGCCGGGTGCTTTAGGAATCGTATCCCTGATTGCCGGTATTATTGTTACTGCGGATACTGTAGAACAGGGGTTGCTGATGGGGTTGGTCATCTTAGTAATTTTGGCCATTATGCTCACGATTGTGCTCTATTCCGCAAGCAAAGGTCGTCTTTCCCGCACTTTGATTCTGAAGGAATCTACGAGCCGCGAGTCTGGATTCACCGGCACAGAGGACATGGATTATCTGCTGGGAAAACAGGGTGTAACTTGTACGCCACTCCGTCCGGCGGGCTGTGCGGATCTGGAAGGCGTGCGATTGGATGTCGTTACCCACGGTGAATTTATTGAAAAAGGTGTGGATGTCACCGTTATTGAGGTGGAAGGAAACCGTATTGTCGTTGCACCAACTGCCAAATAATTATTAAAGGAGTGTTTTTTATGGGAGAAATGTTAATACCAATTATTATTGCTGCTATTATTGTGATTGTTTTGGCTCTGTTCTTCAGCTTTGTACCGGTTGCATTGTGGATTTCTGCGATGGCTGCAAACGTGCATATCGGAATCGGGACTTTGATCGGTATGCGTCTACGTCGGGTTGTTCCCTCCAAAATCGTGGTTCCGCTCATTAAAGCTACCAAAGCCGGTATTGATCTGCCGATTAACAAGCTGGAAGCGCACTATCTGGCAGGTGGTAATGTAGACCGCGTTGTCAATGCCCTAATTGCGGCTCAGAGAGCAGATATTCCGCTGGAATTCGAACGTGCTGCTGCGATTGATCTGGCAGGACGAAACGTCTTGGAAGCGGTCCAGATGAGCGTTAACCCGAAAGTAATCGAAACACCTGTCATTGCTGCAATCGCAAAAAATGGTATCGAACTGCGAGCTAAAGCTCGAGTCACCGTCCGTGCCAATATTGACCGTCTGGTAGGTGGTGCCGGCGAACAGACCATCATCGCCCGTGTCGGCGAAGGTATCGTTACCACCGTTGGTTCCTCTGAAACGCACAAGGAAGTTCTCGAAAATCCGGACTCCATTTCTAAAACCGTTTTGAATAAAGGTCTGGATGCCGGAACCGCTTTTGAAATTCTCTCCATCGATATTGCAGACGTGGACGTTGGACGCAACGTCGGTGCTCAGCTTCAGACTGACCAGGCAGAAGCTGATAAACGAATTGCGCAGGCAAAAGCAGAGGAACGCCGTGCAATGGCTGTTGCTCATGAGCAGGAAATGAAGGCTGCTGTTCAGGAAATGCGCGCCAAAGTTGTGGAAGCGGAAGCCGAAGTACCGCGTGCGATGGCGCAGGCTCTGCGTGAAGGCAAACTTGGTGTGATGGACTACTACAACATGCAGAACATCAATGCAGATACGGAAATGCGTGAATCGATTGCACGTCCCGCTACCACCGAATCTCAAAAAATTGAGCAATAATCCTACTCCGAGATCGAATGGAAAGGAGTGATAGGATATGTCTGATTGGTCCGATTTACTGGATATCGCCGGCGATCTTGTCGGGGATGTCGGCGGAGATCAGCTTCTGAAACAGGGGGAGAAACTGTTTAAAAAGCTGGGTCTGAATTTGAATACAACGGAAAAGACACCGGATACCGCTGTCTCTCAGCCACAATCGCTTGCGGAACAGCGGATGCAATCGGAACGTCTTGTGCCGGAACCACTGATTCCGGAAAAAATGGAACCGGAAAATATGAAGCCGGATTCTCCGGTTCAAGAGGGAGAATCCACTGTTCCGGAAAGAAATATGCCCATCCGGAAAAAATCAACTACTGAATCAGATGCCTTACAATATCTGACAAATATTGCAAGCCGCGGTTTGGGCGGCGCGATCATGGCAGATGAAATTTTGGAAGCACCGCTCTCGGTGCGAAGAGGATATATGGCGAGATGTCGCCGTAAAATACGATAAATCGGAGGCTTATTGTGGATTTCAAAGTACTTCTGGCAGATGATGATGCCGCTATGCGGCTGGTTATGCGCAAAATCGTGGAAAAAACAGACGGCTTTACCATTGTAGGAGAGGCTTCTGACGGAGAAGAGGCAGCGGAATTAGCTGCCTCCCTCCAGCCGGATGTGGTCTTCCTTGATGTGGAAATGCCAAAACTTTCCGGTGTTGAGGCTGCCCGCCTGATTTCGGAGAGTGTTCCAAATGCTGCCATTATCATCGCGACTGCGCATGCGCAGTATATGCCGGAAGCCTTTGAAGTCTATGCAGTCGATTATCTTATCAAACCTTTTAAGGTGGAACGGGTCCATCAAACCCTTGCGAAACTGCGTATCCTGTTTGAAAAACGGGCAGCCAATGCAGCAGCCGGACGGCAGAAACTGCTGATCCGCAATCACGACGGAATGATTTTGGTAGATGTTGGGGATATCATTTTCATTCAGCGTGAGGAAGGGGCAACCGAGATTCACACAACTGACGGCGTTTATACGACCTCGGACAGTCTCAATAAGCTTTGGGAAAAACTCGATCCCACCTTATTTATGAGAAGTCATCGTTCCTATATTATCAACACCTCCGCCGTTAAAATGATTTATCCGTTCGGCCGGTGGACCTATTTGGTTAAATTCAAAATCGGAGACGGGGATGCACTGATTACCCGCGAAAAGTTTGAAGAATTGCAGGCTATTTTGGAAAATTGACCCAAAAGGAGTACAATTATGCTGATTACGACAACCCCTACCATTGAGGGCCATACGATCCGGGAATACCGCGGAATTGTGTTCGGAGAAAATGTTTCGGGTATTAACTTTGTTAAAGACTTTGCTGCCGGATTATCCAACTTCTTCGGCGGACGTTCCCATACATATGAAGAGGAACTGATCGCTGCCAGAGAATCCGCTTTGCAGGAAATGTCGGAACGTGCTGCCCAGATGGGTGCCAACGCTATCGTAGGGGTGGACATTGATTATGAAATGCTGGGGGCAGACAACGGAATGATGATGGTTACCGTATCCGGAACTGCCGTTCTCGTCGACTAAACTGCCGCCGGACATTTTGGGAAGGAGGATCCTTATGAAACGTTTCTCTTTCAAAATGTTCGCATTGATTCTGACAGTTTTCTGCCTATGCAGCTGTCAGGAAAATCCGAAAGTTTCTACCAATACGGGAAAATATCTCCCTTTCCCCAAAACAGAATGGGGCATGACACCGCAGGAAGTCATGGATGCCTACGATCTTTCTATTGATGAGATCACCATCATGGCTACCCCGCAGATCTTTACCGAAAATGAACTGAAATTCTTTGCACCTTTTGCAATCCAAACAAAAGAATCGACTGATCTTTTCGGGGAGAAGGCTGTTTTAACCTTTTATTTTGCGGATCTCATGATGGCATATGACCGCATCGACACAATCGGTCTCTTTTATGCAGAGGCGAAATTCCCGGATATTTCGATAGAACAGCATAATCATTTGGAAGAGCAGCTTTCCGCTTTGGCGGAGAAATCGGATGACGAGACTCGTCCCACATGGACTATTTCGGAAACACTGGCTGCAATTGATCAGGCAGAAGCAGCCAATGAATTTTACAGTCTCCGAAAATTGGATGCTGAAAAGGAATTGGCTGAACCTCTTACAACGATTTGGCTGTTCAGTGAGATTGTAGAAGGACAGCAAAATCCGAATGATGTCATCCGCTGGTATGGAAAGAATGCCGCTTTAGCTGAATATCTGTCCTCTGATTCCTGACAATGTAAAACGGGTACCGCATGAAAACGGTACCCGCTTTTTCATTACTTCTTAGAAATCCGCCAGGAATATACCACTGCAGCGAACATGGATCCCAATGTTCCAATCAGGTACAGTGCAAACGCCCACGTTCCTTTCCATATGATTGCCCCGAGAAGTCCCAGAATTCCACCAATACACATCGCAATTCCGCCGAAACGATGTGTTCGGTACCAGACTTCCTCGCTCTCAAGCGTCCATGGCGTCCGAATTCCCATCACCGTATTCTGGCGCACCTTCGGCATGAGATTTCCCAACAGAATATCAACGATTGACAATCCTGCCGCTAATATCCTCATAAAATCGATCGTCATTTCTTCCCCATTCGTCCCATACAGGGTCACAGCCAATATACTGATTGCCAGAAGATCGAAAATCCCCAGCAAAATCAGCCGGGATGCCGCTATCACTCGTTTGCTTGTAATTCGGCGTTCCTCCAGTTCAGCCGGCTTCTGTCCCACAGACTTTTGTGCCAGATGAAGCAAGCCCCAGAACAGCAGCGCCAATATAGGAATCATTGCCGGAAAAATCCACATTTCCCTGCGGTTCCCCCAGCGATCAATCTCTCCGTACAGGTTATAATGCATGGGGACCTTCTCCGGAAGGGATGGATAGCAAGCTGCTGTCAGCAGCAGCGGAACAAATGACAAAATCCAATAGACCCATGTTGAAAACCGAATTTTTTTCATTGCAGATCCTCCCCCTCCGTCTTGGAAAACTGTTCGATCCATAGCAGGATTTCCTCTAAAACCGATGTATTCAGCTCATAATAAATAAAATTCTTCTGCCGGAATTCTGTTACCAGTTCTGCTTTTTTCAGCTGATTCAAGTGATAGGACATTGCCGCTGGACTCTGCCCAAAATGTCCTGCAATCTCCCCCGCAGACAGCTTTCCTTTCCGAAGCAGAACCAAAATTTCCCGCCGCATCGGATCTGAAAGCGCCCGAAAGGTCTCTCCAAATCCCATTCCTTTCGCCTCAATCTATTTAAAAATTTCTTTAAATAGATTGTATCACAGCAAGCAGAAAAAAACAAGAGGTATTTCAAAAAAATTTGAAATACCTCTTTCTTCAGTAAACGCTTTATTAAGCCTCCCAGGTCAATACATCTTCACAACGGATATCCCGCGAAGAAGCACCAACCAAAATCCGGAATTCACCCGGTTCCACTTCCCAATGACAGGAGAGATTCATCAGCCGGAACGCCTTTTCATCCAAATGGAAGGAAACGGTCCGCTTCTCACCCGCTTCCAGATGAATCCGCGCAAAATCCTTCAGCAAAGCCGGCGGTGTTACGACGGAACTATCCACGTCATCCACATACAGCTGCACGACCTCATCCGAAGCCATCTTACCGGTATTTTCCACATCGACCTCGACCAAAGCGGTATGCGAAGCAGTATCCAGCTTCTGAACTTTCAAATTCGAATAAGCAAAGGTCGTGTAGGAAAGTCCATGTCCAAATGCATACAGAGCCGGTTTATCCCCTTCCATATAGGACTGTCCGCCGCCGGGCAGCATCGAATAGTAACAGGGAATCCGCGTACTGCTCTGAGGGAAGGAAATCGGCAATCTTCCGGCCGGACTAAAGACACCAAGCAGCGCTTCCGCAATCGCACGTGCCCCTAATTCTCCGCCGAACCATGCTGCCATCACGGCACCGCAGCATTTACTTTCCTCCGAAATATCCATACTCTTTCCGTTTTCCAATACCAGAACAAGCGGCTTATGAAGAGCAGCCAGTTCCTGTATCAGTTTTCTCTGACCGCCGGCAAGCGTCAGTTCACAGCGGTCTTTTCCTTCTCCGCTGGTAACGGTATTGTCGCCGCCAACCATGACAATCACATCACACTCCGCCGCAATGCGCAGTGCCTGCTCAAAGCAGTCCTGAATTTCCTCTTCTCCTTCGGAATAAAGGTGCGGCTGTCCTTCTACATAATAAGGTGTTTTGGGGCCTTCGGTAATGGCGCAGCCGTCGCACTGGCGAATTTCAATCCGTCCGGCGGTCAATTTTTTCAGTTCCTCATAAACGGACGGAATTTCATATCCAACCGGAGTCGAAGAATACCCGCCGATCTTCTGATGTGCAGAAGACGGTCCGATCAATGCAATGCTGCGTACCGAATCATTCAACGGCAGGACATTGTCGTTTTTAATCAGCGTTACCGCACGACGTGCTGATTCCAATGCGATTCCGCGATGCTTCTCACAGCGGATAATTTCTTCCCATGCCTTTTCGTCGGTGTAAGGATGCTCGAACAGCCCCAGGCGGAATTTCATACGGAGGACACGGCTGACTGCGTCATCAATTCGTTCCATCGGAACGCTTCCCTCCCGAACCAATTCCGCGAGCGTATCCTGGAAATAGCGATTGTCCATATCGCAGCCCTGCACGTCCAAGCCGTTGGAAATTGCAAGGCGAAGCGCATCGCGGTCGGTACGAACCAGATGATGGGTGTTGTGAATCCGCTTGATACCGCCCCAGTCGGAACGCGCATAGCCGTCCGCACCGATTTCCTTTTTCAGGATATCCGTCAGATACTTTTTGGAACACATCACGACGTCACCGTCAATGCTGTTATAACTTGCCATTACGTTGTGGGCGCCGCCTTCCCGCAGTCCGGCTTCAAATACCGGCAGATAATCGCTGCGGATTTCTCGTTCGCCTGCCCGTGCAGGAGAACAGTTGGTACCGCCTTCCGGAATTCCATGGACACAGTAATGCTTGGGTTCACTGGCAACCGCATCCGGACGGGAAAGATTTCCGTCCTTCTGTTCCCCGGAAATGATGGCAACTGCCATTTTGGAGGAAAGGCAGGTATCTTCGCCGAATGTTTCCTCGGTTCTTCCCCAGCGCGGATCCCGCGCCACATCCAGATTGGGGGCGAGAATCTCATGCATGCCCAATGCACGGGTTTCGGTGCCGATTGCTTCTCCGATCTGCCGGACAATATCCGGATCAAAGGTTGCACCAAGCGCAAGCGGAACCGGGAAAATCGTGCCGCGGGAACCGCCGATGCCATGCAGCGCCTCACCGGTAAAAATACAGGGAATTCCCAGACGGGTTTTGGTCAGAAAATGCTTCTGAAGCTTATTCATCACTTCTGGCGTTGAATAGAGGTCATGGATAAATCCCACACCTGTATCGCCGAATATTTCAGTCAACTGATCCCAATCAAAATCACTGTGTTCGTCGATACTGCACCGCTGATATGCCGATTTGATCGTTGCAAACTTGACTCCCCGCGTCATATCCAGCTGTGCGACCTTTTCTTCCAATGTCATGCGTCCCAGCAGATCCTTGACCCGCTCTTCTACCGGCAAATCCGGATTTTGATACTTCATCATTGTCATTCGTCCTTTCTCTCCGAGAGATCCGCCATTATTATGGAACTGTTTTCTAATTTTGTCAAGGTAAAAAATCTCAAAATTAAAGAAAGTTCCCATTTTTTTCAAAATCCCGCCGAAGGAGAGAAGCTCTTCCGGCGGGATTTTTCTAAATCTTCTGAAGTTTTGCAAAGTTTGCCATAATTTTTTTGGTACCAACCCGATCAAATGCCGTTTCTACAAGATTATCATTTCCCATCGGAGTAATGGAAAGAACAGTTCCTTCACCAAAGACCTTATGCCGGACACGATCTCCCGGTCGGAAAGAAATCGCAGCCGCTGCTGCCTGCTTGGGACGGCTGGCACCTGCCAAATTTGGCTGATATGTTGGCGGCGGTTCTGGAACACGCCTCTGTAACTTGCCGAAGGGACGGAATTCGCTGATTGTATCATCTTTCCGTTCCAGATTGTCAGCAGGAATCTCTTCCACAAAACGGGAAAGCCGATTCCGATTTGTTGTACCAAATACCATTCGGGAAGCAGCGTGTGTCAGATAAAGTTTCTGTTTTGCCCGGGTAATTCCTACATAAGCAAGACGGCGTTCTTCTTCCAATTCCACCGGATCATAAATCACCCGAACGGACGGAAAAATTCCATCCTCCATTCCCGGCAGAAAGACCACCGGAAATTCCAGTCCCTTGGAACTGTGCATCGTCATCAGCACGACGCAATCCTCTGCTTCGTTCATACTGTCCAAATCGGTATACAATGCAATTTCCTCGAGAAAACCGGACAAATCGCCTTCCGGATTCTGCTGTTCATATTTAATCAGAGTGGACTTCAATTCGCCCACATTCTCTAGCCGGTTTTTACCTTCTTCCCCTTGAGAATTGAGCATAGACCGGTAACCAGTTTTATCCATCAGATCCTCCAGCAGGATATCCAACGGCTGCACCAGCGCTTCCTCCCGAAGGTCTTCAATCATTTGCGCAAATCCCATCAAAGCAGGCGCTTTGCGGGAAAGAACCGTATAGTCGCCGGCATTCCGCAAAACCTCGAATACAGGCTGTCCGCTCTGGGCAGAAATTTCTTCCACGGCGGCAATCGTAGCATCTCCAATCGCGCGCTTGGGTTCATTGATAATCCGGCGCAGACGGATGATATCGCTCGGATTATTCAAAATACTCAGATATGCCACCAGATCCTTAATTTCCTTCCGTTCAAAGAACTTGGTTCCGCCAAACAGACGGTAAGGGATTCCTGCCTTGATAAAATACTGCTCAATCACGCCGGATTGAGCGTTCATCCGGTACAGTACCGCATGATCCCCGTATTTCATCCCGTTTGCCACATGATCTTCAATGGTATCCGCAATAAATTTTGCCTCTGCATGCTCATCCGCCAGTTTGCGAAGTTCAATTTTTTCTCCGCTTCCGTTTTCCGTCCAGAGATTTTTCCCTTTTCGTTCCTGATTATGCTTGATGACCTCATTAGCGGCATCCAGAATATTCTGGGTAGAGCGGTAGTTTTGTTCCAGCCGGATGACAGTTGTTCCTTTAAATTGATTCTCAAAGCTGAGAATATTTTCGATTGTGGCACCACGGAATTTATAAATACTCTGGTCATCGTCGCCTACCACGCAAAGATTCTGATATTTCCGGGCAAGAAGGCTCACCAGACGGAATTGCGCGTGGTTAGTGTCCTGATACTCATCGACCAAAATATATCGCCACCGGTTCTGGTAATATTCCAAAACGTCCGGATTCTGCTCGAACAGCTCTACTGTTTTGCAGATAATATCATCAAAATCCAGAGCATTTGCCTGCAGCAGCCGCGACTGATATTTGAAATAGATCTTGGCAATTTCCTGTTTCCGGAAATCATTGCCTGCGGTCAGCGCATATTCTTTGGGGGAGATCATGCTGTCCTTGGCGTGGCTGATTTCACCCAGAACGGCTTTCGGTTTGAACAGCTTGTCGTCAATCCGCAGTTCGTTCATGCAATCTTTAATCAAACGCTGACTGTCGTCCGCATCGTAAATGGTAAAACTCTTGTCATATCCCAGCCGCTCAATATCGCGCCGAAGAATCCGAACACAGCAGGAATGGAAGGTGGATGCGGCGACATCCAACGCCTCTTCCCCCAGCATCAGCTGGAGACGGTCCTTCATTTCATTGGCAGCTTTATTCGTAAACGTAATGGCGAGAATATTCCAGGGACGCACCGGATAATTTCCGATGAGATTGCTCAGAACGTCATCTGGCACCTCTTCCCCATCCAGATAAGATTGCAGAATCCCCATATGTTCTTCTGTAATCCCCTCCGGCATCCAGGTGGAAACTTTCGCGTTTCCAAACCGGATCATATACGCAATTCGGTTGATAATCACAGTTGTTTTTCCACTTCCAGCGCCTGCCAGAATCAATACCGGACCTTCCATCTGAAAAACAGCTTTCCGCTGCATAGGATTCATCTTAGCAAAACGTTTTTCCAGTACCTGATCCTTTAATGCAAGATACTGATCTTTCATTTCGAGCATTGTCATATTCATTTCTCCGTAAAATCATGATGATTTTATTATACACTACTGTGCCGGGGATTTCAACGGGAAGCACAGGATTTTCAAAGGCAGAAAAAACTGCACTTCGTGCACATCTTTTGATGATTGTCGCTGATGCAAAAACGTTGCAATCTTTTTTCATAAATTTTTTACATGCAAATCGTGAAATGCAACAAAATTTTAACAAGTATGCAAAATACTGCATTTCTGTCTTGAAAAAGACAAGGGAATCTGTTATAATTCTGTTTATTAACACTTTACTGCAAAAAAGAAAGAAGGAGATCAGATGCCTAATCTCATGTCTGCATCCGAAATGCTGACCGTTGTTGTTATTTTCGTTCTATACCTCGCTATGATGATCGGAATCGGTTTTTATTTTTATAAAAAGAATAAAAACGTTTCGGACTATATGCTGGGTGGTCGGCAATTAAATCCCTGGGTTGCTGCCTTGTCGGCGCAGGCCTCCGATATGTCCGGATGGCTGCTGCTGGGATTGCCCGGTACTGCATATCTTTTATTTGTCGGTACTTCCGAAGCAATCTGGACCGCAATCGGCTTAGCACTGGGTACCTATCTGAACTGGCTGATCGTAGCACGGCGGCTTCGCAAATATACCCTGACTGCAGGCGATTCCATTACCCTGCCGGACTTTTTCAAAAATCGGTTCCATGATAAGGGCAATGTTCTGAAAGTTATTTCGGCAATCTTTGTCCTGATTTTCTTCCTCTTCTATACAGCATCCATGTTTTCTGCCGGTGCCAAACTCTTCACTTCTGTATTCGGCATGAGCTATACTTCTGCTCTGATTCTGGGAGTTGTGATTATTGTATCCTACACATTCTTGGGCGGATTTCTGGCAGTATGCTGGACGGATGTGGTACAGGGTGTCCTGATGTTCTGTGCTCTGATTATTGCGCCGATTGTTGCTTACTTCCATATGGGTGGCAGCGAAGGAATGCAGGCTGCACTGTCTGCCGTACCGGATACCTTCCATTTTCTTCCCCAGACTGCAGCCGGTACTCTCAATGTAACGCTGCTGGTATCCTCGCTGGCATGGGGGCTGGGATATTTCGGACAACCACATATTCTGCCCCGCTTTATGGCAATCCGGAGCGACAAGGAAATTCGTCCGGCACGTATCATTGCAATGATTTGGGTTCTGATCAGTCTGGCTGCTGCGATTGTTGTCGGTGTGATGGGATCCCTTCTCTTCCCCTCTCTTGCTGACCCGGAACAGGTCTTCATTCAAATGACCATATCTCTTTTCCACCCGATTATTACCGGAATTCTTTTGACTGCAATCCTTGCTGCGATCATGTCCACGGCAGATAGTCAGCTTCTGGTCACCTCCTCCGCTGTTGCAAATGACATTTACAAAGGTGTCATGAAAAAAGATGCCAGTGAAAAACAGGTTCTCTGGTTTAGCCGTATTACTGTTATTGTCGTTTCCATCATCGCCGCGCTGCTGGTCAGTGTACCGGATGCAGCAGAAGGTACTTTTATGTACTTAATTAATCAATCTGTATTTAAACTGGTTGCTTTTGCATGGGCAGGATTTGGTTCCGCGTTCGGTCCCATCATTCTGTTCAGCCTCTTCTGGAAACGCACCACTAAAGAAGGCGCTTTATGGGGAATCATCACCGGCGGCGTCGTTTCTTGCCTGTGGTGGGTTATGCAGGGAGGAATTTGGGATTTATACGAAATTGTACCGGGATTCCTTTGTTCCGCTCTGGTCATCATTGTAGTAAGCCTGTGTACGAAATTGCCGCCGGAAGTTGCGGAAGAATTTGATCGCGTCAAGGACGCAAAGCTTTCCTGACAAAAATCCCCCATCACTCTGTTTGTGATGGGGGATTTCTCTATTTCTGTGAAGCGGATGGAATCGAATCCGCAAACAGCTTTTTATATAACTCATTGCGCTGCAGGGCAATGCACATGAAAATTCCCAATGTATAACATACCGCAGCTTCTCCAACCGCGACCGAGAAAAAATTCAAGGCAAACGGGGTTTGAAATACAAAGGTTAATTCCCAGCCGACCAGCAATCCATTGATTAGAACCGGCGGAATCGGCGCCAACAAATATCGGGCGGCGTTTCCTCGGATATATCGGCCAATCAGGCAGGTAAGTAATGCAGCAATCAGCGAAGCAAGAGTTCCGACCGGGGCATCAATCAGTCCAAGCAAATTGGTTCCCATAAAGAATCCAACCAAATTGGAGAGAAAACATCCGAATACCACACCCCACGTTCCGACAAACGGAGAAAATAATGGCAGTAGGGTTAGAGCCTCACTCAGTCGAAACTGAACAGTTCCCGCAGAAGTCCCAAATGCCAGCGGACCACTGACTAGCGTCAGCACTGTATACAGCGCGCCAATGAGAGAAATTTGTACCAGTTTTTGTGTTTTGTTTGCGTTCATGATAACTCCATTTCTCCGTGCAACAAAGTATTTTTCCCGCTATGCGGGGATGGTCACCGCCGCCGGGCACGGGGAAACGGCGGGCCAATGGTACGTTTCACATTGTATCATATTTTCAGAAGAAAGGCAAGAGAATCCAGCTGTTTCCGTGAATTTTCTGTGAAAGAACGGGCACTTTACCTTGACTTTTGGGGAAAATTAGCCTATAATCAATATATTAGTGTCCATTTGGCGGATTTCTGCCGGACAAAAATTCATACTGGAGGAATTGTTCCATGAAACGTGTTGGAAAACCCGTCTTCTTTGTTGTAGCAATTCTGCTCATCGCATTCCTGATAACCGCGCTGTTCGGTATCAGCACGACTTACGGTGATCGGAAAGATGTCTACATCAAAGGCGGCAACGATATCCGTTGGGGAATCGATATCCGCGGCGGTGTTGACGTGACCTTCACCCCCCCTGAAGGAGTCGAAGCGACCGAAACCCAAATGCGTGCTGCTGAGGCTGTCATCAAGCAGCGCCTGATTACTCTGCATATCACAGACAGCGAAGTATATACGGACTATACAAAAAATCGCATTATCGTCCGTTTCCCTTGGAAAGAAGATGAAGCGGATTTCGACCCGCAGGCGGCAATCGCAGAACTAGGTGAAACCGCACGTCTTACATTCCGGGAAGGCAACGAAACAGACGAAAATGGATTGCCAACCGGCGTGACAGCTGAAAATATCATTTTGGAAGGCGCAGATGTTCAGGAAGCTAGCGTTTTCTATAACCAGGAAGATGGTACTTTTGGCGTCGGACTTACCTTGAGCGACAGTGGGAAGCAATCCTTTGCCGATGCCACCACACGTCTTGCAGAAACCAAAGGAACCATTTCGATCTGGATGGATGATACCATGATCTCGGCACCTACTGTCCAGAATGCGATTACAGATGGCCAGGCATCCATTACCGGTAATTTTACAGCCGAATCCGCACAGGATCTTGCTGACAAAATTAACTCTGGTGCACTGCCCTTCAAACTGGAAACCGCCAACTACTCTACTATCGATCCTACCCTTGGTGAAGGTGCACGTGATGTGATGATTCTGGCTGGCGCAGTGGCATTCGTTCTGGTCGCAATCTTTATGATCCTGGTATACCGGCTTCCCGGTTTCATCGCTGCGATCGCACTGATGGGACAGCTCGGACTTTCCATCGCAGCTGTTTCGGGTTATTTCCCCTTCATGTCCAGCTTTACACTGACACTGCCCGGTATTGCCGGTATCATTCTGGCAATCGGTATGGGGGTTGATGCAAACGTCATTACTGCAGAACGTATTAAGGAAGAAATCAACAGCGGAAAATCCATTGACGGATCGATCGAACTGGGATATCAGCGTGCTTTCACTGCCATTCTCGACGGAAATATGACCGTTGTAATTGTCGCGATCATTTTGATGGGCGCTTTCGGTCCGCCATCTTCGTTCTTTGCCAAGCTTCTGACCCCAATTTTCTTCATGTGCGGTCCCGCGCTGGCCGGAACTGTATATTCCTTCGGTTATACCCTGCTGATTGGTGTCATCGGAAACTTCCTTTTCGGTATTCTTTCCACCAAGCTCATGCTCAAATCCCTATCGCGGTTTAAAGCCTTCCGCAATCCGAAAATGTACGGAGGTGATCGCTGATGTTTGGAATGAAAAAAGAAATCGACTTTTATGGACATCGTAAGATCTATTATACCATTTCCGTCTGTCTGATCGTAATTGCAGCGGTCTGTGCTCTGGTTTTCGGTGTGAAGGTAGATATTCAATTTACAGGCGGTACCATTGCTACCTATTCTTATGAAGGTGATCTGGATTTTCAAGCAGTCGAAAAAGCTGCTTCCGAGGCGACTGGACTGAAAGTTACCAGTGATTCTTCTGCGAGTGTCAGCAGTGGACTAAAACAAATTGCTTTGAATTTCAGCACCAAGGATGGTCTTGCTGTTGAAAAAGAAGATGCACTTACCTCTTCCCTGGAAGAAAAATTTGCAGATAATAATCTTAAATACGTCTCGATTGACAGTGTTGCTGCCAACATGGGGACCGATTTTCTGATTAAATGTCTGGTTGCTGTCTTTGCAGCTTTTGTCCTGATGATTGTCTACATTGCAATTCGTTTCAGCCGGATCGGCGGTTGGTCTGCTGGTTTAACCGGTGTCATCGCTCTTCTGCATGATACATTGATGGTATTAGCGGTTTTCATTATTTTCCGGCTGCCGATTGATGACAATTTCATGGCTGTTATTCTCTTCATTCTGGGTTACTCGATCAATGATACCATTGTTATCTTCGACCGGATCCGTGAAAATGAAAAGCTGTACGGAAAATCCATGCAAATTGTTCCGCTGGTTAACAAGAGTATCAATCAGACTCTGCGTCGTACAATGAATACAACGGTTTCTACATTGATTGCGATGGGATGTGTCTGCATATTTGCAGTAGTCTTCCAGGTGAACTCGATTGTTTCTTTTGCATTCCCGATGGTAATCGGACTTTTCTCCGGTTTTTATTCCAGTGTTTGCTTGACTGGTACAATCTGGGCATGGTGGAAGTCTAAAGACCATACCCACCACAAAAAAGCAAAAGCATAATTTTTCTCAACGGAGCCGAGATCGGCTCCGTTATTCTCTTTCAGAAAGGTTGGACGCAAATGATCTTTGGCATATCTACCTCCTGCTTTTATCCCCTTCATACCGAAGATGCCGCCCGCCATTTGGCAGAAGCGGGAATCCCGGCAGCCGAAGTCTTTTTCAACGCCCCTTCCGAATTGAATCCCGATTATCTGCGGGAATTGAAAAAAATCCTGAATGATGGCGGTACGCAAATCGTTTCTGTTCATCCTTTCACCTGCGGACTAGAACCTCTTCTGTTTTTCAGCGAATACCAACGGCGTTTTTGGGACGGAATCCAGTGGTATCGTTCCTATTTTGCGGCTGCCTCCATACTGGGAGCAAAATATTTTATTCTTCACGGAGACCGCAAAGAAGCAGAAACTTCTGATTCTCTTTATTTTGAGCGGTTTGCGGGTCTGAATGCTGCCGCGGCAGAGTACGGAATTCAAGTAGCGCAGGAAAATGTTGCACGATGCAAAAGCGGTTCCCTGACTTTTCTGAAAAAAATGAAGGATTTTCTGCCCGATACCGTCTTTGCCCTCGATTTGAAGCAGGCGAGGCGTGCTGGTGAGGATTGGCAGGAAATTTATTCTGTTCTGGGCTCAAATGTTCGGCATATCCATTTGAGCGGCTGCTCGGATACAGAAGACTGCCTGCCCGTTACACGCGGAAATTTTGATTGTCTGCATTTTCTTCGCACTTTGCAAAACGGTGGTTTCGATGGTGCTATCCTTTTGGAACTTTACCGCGGGAATTACGGAGACTATTCAGAATTATATGATTGCTGGAAAAAAATGGAAAATTATGCTGCAATTTCGTAAGAATACTTGTATTAGCTAAAAAAACATGTTATCATAAAATAAAAGTTTACCGATATCGAAGCCCTTGATTTGGCTTGAAAAGAAAGAGGGGATGTATTGTGAAATGTCCATATTGTTCTTATACAGAAAGTAAGGTAATTGACTCCAGACCTGCAGAAGACAGCGAAAAAATTCGGCGTCGCCGAGAATGTCTATCTTGTGGAAAACGATTTACTACCTATGAAGTTGTAGAAAATACCCCCTTGATTGTGGTGAAAAAAGATAAATCCCGTCAGATGTTTGATCGAGAAAAATTGCTTCGCGGCTTGCTTCGTGCCTGTGAAAAGCGTCCCATTTCTGTTGAGACACTGGAAGAATTAGTGGATCGCATTGAATTGACCTTTGCCAACGAAATGGTTAAAGAAGTCAGTTCTGTGGAATTGGGAGAATATGTTCTGCGGGAGTTAAAAAAACTGGATAAGGTCGCATACATCCGCTTTGCTTCGGTATATCGGGACTTTTCTGATGTGGATTCCTTCCTCCAAGAATTGCAGAAACTCCAGAAAGAATCTTAATTCAATAAAAAAGGACGGCTTAGCCGTCCTTTTCCTTTATTCCGCATTTTCTTCCGACATATTTTTCTGGAAAAGCCATGCCGCTATTAATACCGTAATCGGCACCGCAAACAGAATCCCGATACTTCCCACAACTGCCTGCACAACTTCCACAACAATCATCTCAAAATTCAGCATCATTAGCGGATTGCGATTGTAGGCCGTAAACAGCAAAACCAATGCCAATGAGCCACCGATATAGGCTAGAATCAACGTATTGGTCATCGTGCCGATTGCATCTCGGCCAATATTCATTCCGGCTGTAATCATGCGCTTGATATTCTTTCGATTCACTTCAAATGAAAGCTCATACATGGCAGAAGTAATGGACATGGAAACATCCATAATGGCTCCCAAAGAGCCGATCAAAATTCCGCCCCATACTACTGCCCGCAAATCAATGGATACATCTGAGCTGAGCATTGTTAAAAAGGTGTACTCCGTGTCCAGCATACCCGTGATTTTCAGTGCATGATTCACAATCAGTGCCAGCAAACCGGCGACTACAATTCCTCCGAAATTTCCAATTACCGCACAAAGTGTCTTGCCGTTCAATCCGTTCAGAAGCGCAAGGCTGGATAGGATTACATAAAGGCTGATCACAATGGTAGTCCAATAAATATTCCGCCCCATCAAAATGGAGGGGATATACAATCCAAACAGAGCTGCAAACGTAATTAGCAGGGATATGACTGTTGCGACACCTTTCCATCGTCCAATCAGGATAACCAGGGCCAAAAACGCTGCTGTCAACCATATCATGCCGGGAATTCGATTCTGTCCCCCAAAGATCCATTGATAATCCGTTGTCAGCCCCATCTGATACGCATCCAGTACCAATATCCGATCTCCAGGCTGTACCGGATCTGGCTTCGGGAGTATCATGGGCTCAATACTCTGCTGCATCTCCAGAACTTCTCCCTTTTGTTCCCCTGAAGTCATTTTCGCACGGAAAATGACATAGGTAGTGGGAGTTGCTCCTTCAGTGGCTGCCTCCTCATAGGTATCCATTACCTCCAGGACAGTGGCTGTCTCGCATTCTTCCTGTACCGCATCTGTAGGGGTATAACGGCTAGTCTTTAGTCCGATCCACAGCAACAGCAAAGAGAGAATCAGTACGGCAACCCGTTCCAGAACCGGCCATATACTTTTGGGAGATGTTGAATTCATATTCGCTTCCTTTCCGGCAGGATCCCTGCCACAAAAAACGGGCCGTTTTACGCGACCCGCTTTTTTATTCCTTTAATCAATCGGAATTCCGTGCCGCTGCAGAAGAGCACGGCTGACATCTGCAATCAGTTTTACCGCTGTTTCCGCAACTTCAGGCGGTAGGAATGTTGCGGTGCAGGAGGCTTCCGAGGAAAATGCACCTTCATATCCGATTTCTTTCAATGCCTCCAGAAACTCATCCCAGTCAATATTTCCATAACCACAGACCAAATGATCATCCCGATCTGCCCAGTTGTCATGAACATGCAAGCACTTCAGACGCTTGCCAAGCTTTCTAGCAGCCAATGCCGGAGATTCCCGATGAATATTGCTGTGCCCTGTATCCAGACAAACTGCAACATACTCACTGTTCAAACGATTGGCACATTCCAGAATTTCTTCCATCGTGGAAAAGGTCGTCCGGCACAGACGATTCACAACCGGATCCCGCGCAAACATGTTTTCCAATGCAATACAGACATGATGCTTCTCCGCAAGAGGAAGAAGGCTGCGGTAAAATTCTACATTCAGGCTCAGATACTCCTCGGCTTTCTGTCCGTTGATTCCATCCGGAAACATGCGCGGATGAATTACCAGATAAGGTGCCCCCAGAATTTCACACACATGGAAGAATCGGCGCATTACTTCCATCTTCCGCTGTGTTACTGCAGGCGCATCCCCATAGGCCAACATCGGTGCGTGTGCCTGAGAAAAGATAATCCCGCATTCATCCGCTGTCCGACGCAAAGAAGCCGCATATTCTTCCCATCCGTCCTGTAAATAAATGCTGTCTGGCCCGTCATGCAGAAATCCGCTGTAATCCAGTGCGGAGATTCCCAGCTCTGCATACCGACGAATCGCCTGCCGTTCATCCCGATACCGTTTCATCAAGCACTCTGATGAGATTCCGATTCGCATTCTGCATCCTCCTCTATCGTTCCGTTCCAAAGAAGAACAGGGCAATTGTTCCCGGACCAGAGTGACTGCCGATTACAGGTCCGATGGTACTGTATACAATATTTTTCACCTTCATTTTGGATCGAATCTGATCTCCGACATACTGTGCATCTTCTAAGGCATCTCCATGGCTGATAAAGATAGTCTGCCCCTCCTTCGGATCACAGGTTTTTACCATATGTTCCACAAGGGAATCCAAAGAACGGCGGCGTCCACGGACTTTTTCCATAGGAATCAAATGTCCTTCATTATCCACATGCAGAACTGGTTTGATACCCAAAGCCGTCCCAATCACTGCTGCTGTCGGACTGACACGTCCGCCCCGCTTCAGATGATGCAGATCATCTACGGTAAACCAATGGCAAAGATGCAGCCGATTCTCCAACGCCCATTTTTCCAGTTCTTCAATTGTATATCCTTCCTGCTTCTTGCAGAAAGCAGTATAAACAAACAATCCCTCACCAGCAGAAGCGGCAAGTGTATCCACACAGAGAATTTTCGCTTCCGGGTATTTGGCGCGTAACTCTTCGGCTGCCAAGCAAGAACTGTGATAGGTACCGCTTAATCCAGATGAAAAGGCAAGATACAAGATATCTTTTCCATCTTGCAGAATTGGTTCGAATATTTCCAGAAAATTCTGTTGATTAATCTGTGAAGTTGTAGAAGACTTACCAGACTTCAATTGCGCATAAAACTTTTTCATATCATATTCCCGTTCATCCGGATAATTATGATAGGAAACTCCTTCCAGATGAAATTCCATGGGAATCACAGTTACATCCATTTTTTCCAAAACGGAAACAGCCAAATCACTCGTTGAATCCGTTACAATGCGATAATCACGCATACCAATACCCCCTTGTTGCATCTGTACTAATTATACAGGATTTTCAGGCGAAAAGCAAGAAAAATCATGCGGAATTTCGCTTTTAAAAGGATCAGTTATCCGCTATTCCAATCAAGACATCGACATTTTTTGCTGTTCGTCTAAACTCCAGGAAAAAGCGGGAATGAATTCTTCCAGAAAAACTTTTGCTTCTGGCAAACATAATTTTTCAATCGCTTGCTTCTGTCCGCACAATGCCTGTTCAAATTCCCGATTTCCGCTGTTTACTTCCTGAAGGCATTTGACATAAGCAGACAGCTTATCTGCCGCCTTCAGATAGGGCAGCAGCTCCGCATCCGCTTCTTGTGGGGTAAGCAAAGATCGATAAACATCTTGCAAATCTTCCGGAAGATGTCGGATTAATTCCTCTGCTGCTTCTTTCTCAACCTCCTTGTAGAGTGTATGCAATGCCTCACTCCGGTATTTGATGGGAGTTGGCATATCTCCAGTGATAATTTCCCCCGCATCATGAAACAGTGCAAGCAGTGCACATCGTTCCTCATCCAGCTGTTTTCCAAAACGTATTTTACCAATGATACATAAAGCATGCGCAAATATTGCTGTATCCAAACTATGCTCTGCAAGATTATCTGGAAAAGTGTTTCGCATTAAGCCCCAACGTTCAATCCATTTCATCCGCAAAATCAAGGCGAAAAAACTGCTTAACATCTCGAATCAACTCCTTTTTTCTATCTTACCAAAAAAGTTTCGATTTGTCCATTTTAAAACATAGGAAGATGTGGTATAATAAATCTAAATGTAAATTATGGAAACCGGATGTAATGTGAGAAAACAAAAGGTTTTCTGGAGAATATGTGCTGATGAATTGGCACGTGAATTAGGAGTTGACTTTCGTGAATCTACATCAGAAAAGTGTTTTACGTCAATATGCGGCCGTATTCGGATTGTGTATTTTGACGAGTTTTCTCTTTTTCCTGCCATTTCTAATCTGGGACAAGGGCTTATTTATTTATTATGGGGATTTCAACGTCCAACAAATTCCCTTTTATCAAATGTGTCACGACTCTATCCTCTCAGGCAATCTTATGTGGAATTGGTATACGGATCTGGGGGCTAATTTTATTGGATCCTATTCGTTTTATTTGCTCGGAAGTCCATGGTTCTGGCTGACCCTGCTATTCCCAAGTGAGGCTGTCCCATACCTGATGGCCCCTCTTTTGATGCTAAAAATTGCCACAGCCGGAGTGACCAGCTTCGCTTACATCCGGCGTTTTGTCAAAAACCCCGGATATGCCATGATTGGTGCTCTGCTTTATGCCTTTTCCGGATATAGTATTTACAACATCTTTTTCAATCATTTTCACGAAGTGATCGCCATTTTCCCTCTCCTTCTCATCGGAATGGAAGAATTTATGGTCAACAATCGGCGCGGTGCCTTTGCATTAGCTGTTTTTGGATGTGCCTTCATCAACTACTATTTCTTCTTTGGCGAGGTCATTTTTGCATTGCTCTATTTCATCTTTCGAGCAGTTTATGACCGCGGAAATCGCAGCGGATTTTATCTCACCGTCAAAAAATTTCTCCTGCTGGCGCTGGAAGCAGTTCTGGGGTTACTGCTTGCCTGTTGTCTCCTAGTACCATCTCTATTGGCAATTGCCTCCAACCCCCGCACCTCCAATTTCCTGTTTGGATGGAATGGCCTTTTCTATGGAAATGTGCAGCGTTACGGCTTGATTTTATCCAGCTTCTTCTTTCCTCCAGATATTCCAGCTTATCCAAATTTTTTCCCTGACTCCAACGCAAAATGGTCCTCTGTTTCTGCATTTCTTCCCCTCTTCTCTATGAGCGGCGTCATCACCTTCTTCAAATGCACCCGCAGGCACTGGGCCAAAGCGCTGTTCGGACTTTGCATGGTTTTTGCCTTCATTCCTTTCCTGAACAGTTCTTTCTCGGCATTTAACAGTTCCTATTATGCCCGTTGGTTCTTTATGTTTATCCTCATCATGGCAATGATGACAGCCGTTTCTCTTGAGCGTTATCGGGAATCCTTCTCTTACGGCATCAAATGGACGCTGATTATCACACTTGCCTTTACCGTGTTGGCAATCTTTCCCTCATACAAGGAAGGAATCCTCACCTTTGGGGAACTCATCAACTATCAGGAACGTTTCTGGCCGTATATGATCCTCTCCTTAATGGGACTGGTGCTCGCTTCTTTTCTCATCCAGCTGGATGGCAAAGCTTTTTTCCGGGTAACAGCCGGTGCGGTATGTTTTGTTGCATTTGTGATGTCAGTGCTGATGCTGGCGCTTGGGAAAACAAATCCTGACAACGCGCACCGCGTTTCCGAAATGGCGCTGAAAGGATCCGAAAAATTTTCTTTCCTGCGCGGGGATGAAGACGATTTTTATCGCATTGATCTGGACGACTGTATGGATAACTTCCCCATGTTCTGGAAAATTCCCACTATTCAGGCCTTTCATTCCGTGGTGCCGGGTTCTATTTTCGAATTTTATGATACCATTGGATATGATCGAAGCGTCGGATCGCGACCGGAACTTGACTACGAAGCGCTGCGTTCACTGACCTCTGTGAAATATCTGCTCACCTACGAATCCCGGGAAAAGGATCCGGATATCAGCGGCTTCACCTATGTTACTACTGAAAATGAATTTAAAATTTATGAAAATGAGAACTTCATCCCAATGGGATTCACGTATGATTACTATGTCTCGGAAGAAGACCTCGAAGCATACACCGAAAATAAACGGGATTGGCTGATGCTTGCAGGACTGTATCTGGATGATGAAGCAATTGAACGCAATCGCGACATCCTCTCTCCGCTTCCGGATGAAGAATATCCCACCCTTTCCGAAGAAGGTCTTGCCGAACTCGCACAGCTTCGCAATGAACACACCTGCTCTTCTTTCGTACGGGATAACACCGGATTCACGGCTGAAATTTCACTGGATCGTGAAAATCTGGTCTTTTTCAGTGTTCCATGGGATACCGGCTGGTCGGCAACTGTAAATGGAGAGCCCGTTCAGATTGAAAAGGCAAATGCCGGTTTTATGGCTGTCCGTGTTCCGGAAGGAGAGGCTGTCATTCGTTTCGAATACAGGACACCCGGTTTAACCATCGGATTTATCATTACAGGCAGTGCAGCTGTTCTTTTTGTGATTTATCTGCTGCTTGTTCAGATCATGCGCAAAAAAAATCCCGCCCTGCGTGTCCGTCCTTATGCCCATCTGAATGCGGAATGTTCCCTGGAACAAATCGATGCCGCGGAATCCTACAGCCGCAGCATCTCCGCTAAAATTCAATCCGCCAGCCGCGGGAAAGGATCTGATTGCAAATGATGACACTTTATCTGGTAATTCCCTGTTATAACGAAGAAGCTGTTCTTCCGGAAACTTCACGCCGCTTGGGAGAAAAATTTGACTTTCTCTTTCAAGCCGGAAAAATCTCTGCGGACAGCCGTATCCTTTTTGTAGACGACGGCAGTCGCGATAAAACGTGGTCAATGATTGCCGAACTTCATCAAAAGGACAGCCGTTTTGCCGGTGTGAAACTTTCCCGCAACCGAGGCCATCAAAACGCCCTTCTGGCCGGACTGATGACTGCAAAGGATTATTGCGATGCGGCAATTTCCATGGATGCTGATCTTCAAGATGATGTGAATGCCATTGACCGTATGGTAGACGCTTTTCTAGAAGGATATGAGGTCGTTTACGGCGTTCGTTCCAGCCGCGAGACCGATACCTTCTTTAAGCGCACCACCGCACAGGGATTCTACAAGTTTATGAAGCTGATGGGGGTAGATATCGTTTACAATCATGCAGATTTCCGCCTCATGAGCCGCCGCGCATTGGAGGCCTTGTCCAATTACGAAGAAGTCAATCTCTTTCTGCGCGGAATTGTGCCCCTCATCGGCTATTCCAGCACAACAGTTGAATATGAGCGCGGCGAACGTTTTGCGGGAGAAAGCAAATATCCTCTCAAAAAAATGCTGGCATTCGCTTTTGATGGCATCACTTCTTTCTCCATCAAGCCAATTCGTTGGGTAACTGGCGTTGGTTTTCTGATCTTTTTAGCCAGCATCCTCGCACTGATTTATATCTTTATTGTAAAACTGATCGGCTTTGCTGTCCCGGGATGGTCCGCCACAACCGCTTCCATTTGGATGTTGGGCGGTATCCAATTGCTGAGTCTTGGCGTCATCGGTGAATATGTCGGTAAGATTTACACCGAAGTAAAAGCACGTCCCCGCTACCTGATTGAAGCAATTGAATTAACTCCGCCTCCTCCCCAAAAATGACGTACAAAAGCACCGCAGGAAATGTTCCTGCGGTGCCATTTTATTACAAAATCTTATTTATCATTATCCGGCACTAGCACTCCATATCCTCCGGTATTGCGGCGATATACAACGTTAATCTTACCGCTGTCACCATTTAGGAACATAAAGAATGTATGGCCCAGCATGTTCATCTGCAGAATTGCCTCTTCCAAACTCATAGGTCGGAGAGAAACTTCCTTTGTCCGGATGACATCATATTCCACTTCTTCGGGAATTGCTTCTTCTGGAAGCTCAAATCCGGATGCTTTTACCTTTTTCTGAAGGCGAGTCTTATTTTTCCGAATACGTCGAATCAAATTTTCAATTGCTTCGTCCAGAGCATCCAATTTATCCAGATTTCGGGCTTCTGCACGGAAAATCATTCCGTTCGCCCATACCGTGAGTTCAACCGAGGCCATGTCTTTTTGTGCAGACACCGTAATCTGCGCCTTCACATCATCAAAAAACTTGTCCAGCTTCTTGAGTTTCTGTTCAGCACGCTCTTTAAACGAGTCGGAGAGAGTCACTTTTCTTGCAACGTAAGCTGTGTTCATAATCATGCCTCCTAATCCAATTCAGAAAGGCTGAACCTTTCCTGTGATTTTATTATAACATAAATCACTAGAAAAATCCAGCCTTTTTCATATTTTTTAGAAAAATTGCGAAGAAACTTCACATTTTTTCTTATAGGATTCGTTCTGCATGCCGTGTGACATGACAGCCTACATTCACTGCAACCGGAAGTCCTGCAATATGAGTGGGATACTGCTCAATATTGACAGCCAGAGCCGTAATATCGCCGCCAAAGCCTTGGGCACCGACTCTGGTACGATTGCAGGCGTCCAGCATCTGCTGTTCCAATTCTGCATAAAACGGATCCGGATTACGCTGTGCAATATCCCGACACAGTGCTTTTTTAGCTAAATACGCACAGAGTTCGAAATCACCGCCAATGCCTACTCCCAACACAACCGGCGGACAAGGGTTACTGCCGGCAGAAGCAACTGTTTCTGCGACAAATTTCACCAGATCATCCGGCGTCGCAGAAGGCGTAAACATCCGTACAGCAGACATATTTTCGCTGCCGAATCCTTTCGGCGCAACCACAACTTTGACCTGCTCGCCCTCTACAATCGAAGTGTGCAGAACAGCCGGGGTATTGTTGTTAGTATTAACTCGACGAAGAGGATCCCCTACTACCGAGCAGCGCAAATATCCTTCCATATAGCCCGCTGCAACTCCACGATTTACTGCTTCCTGCAGACTGCCTCCGACCAGATGGACATCCTGTCCGATTTCCAGGAAGACAACAGCCATTCCGGTATCCTGACAAATCGGAATCTGCATTTCCTTAGCGGCATCCAAATTACGGCAGAGATCGCAAAGAACCTCCCGACAGAGCGGATTCGATTCTTCTTTGCTTGAATCCTCAATTCGTTTTACCAAACTGACCGGAAGATATTGATTGGCTTCCATGCAAAGATCGCGGACTGCCTCTGAGATGCATGCTACATCCAGTTCTCGCATAGTATCCTCCTATCCCAATACTTTTTCGCCATTGATGAACACCATTGAGGGTCGAGCATAGGGACCACACGGATCTGCATCTTCCTCATAAATCACCAAATCTGCATCTTTTCCGATTGCAATGGAACCGACCTGATTCTCAATGCCGGCTACCTGTGCCGCATATATGGTAATGGATTTCAATGCTTCCTCCCGATCCAATCCGCCGCCGACTGTCAGGCCGGCACAAAGCGGAAGATACTGAATCGGAATGACCGGATGATCCGTACATAAAGCAGCCGGGATTCCCGCCTCATGCAAAAGGGCAGGACCTTCTACGCTTAGATTGCGGAGTTCCGGCTTGGAACGGTCGCACAAAATCGGGCCGGTAATGACACTAACCTTTTCAGCAGCCAGAAGATCGCGGACAAGATAACCTTCGGTACAGTGCACCAAGACCAAATCCAACTTAAATTCCTTCGCAATGCGGATTGCGGTAAAAATATCATCCGCGCGGTGGCAGTGAAAAAATGCTTTCTGTTTGCGTTCCAGAACCGGAATAAGAGCCTCGCATTTTGCATCATATTCAGGTTCATCGAAATCTTCATCCTCGTCCGCACGTTCCTTATCATCCAAATAGCGTTCCGCCTTGCGAAGCTGATCCCGGATCAGAGAAGCGGTTGCCATCCGAGTAATGGGAGCAGCATTTTTTTCGTTGTAGACCGTTTTGGGATTCTCACCCAACGCGAACTTCATTCCGATTGCCGGATCGATTACCATATCGTCAATGCGACGGCCTTTGGTTTTAATGGCGGCCCATTGTCCGGAAATTGGATTAGCGCTTCCGGGTCCTGTGAGCACCGTTGTTACGCCGCCTTTCCACGCCTCCTCAAAGGTGCGGTCCAGCGGATTCAGGGCATCAATGGCGCGCAGCTGCGGAGTAACGGGATCTGTGGTTTCATTTCCGTCATCCCCTTCAAATCCGAGGCCATCCTCCCACATCCCGAGATGAGAGTGCGCATCAATAAAGCCGGGCAGAACCAATTTTCCATCCAGATCGATCACGGTATCATCTGCCGGAACCTCGCTCATGGGGCCGATTGCCGAAATTTTTCCATCTTCTATCCGAATATATCCATCGGGATAATTCAGTTCTTCCATTGTCAAAATATTGCCGTGTATCAGTAACATCTGTCAATTTCCTTCCTGTTCTTTCTGTTTTTTCTCATCAAACCAGGCATTCCGCTGGGTATATGCCAATTCTCCGCGAAGAATCCGTTCCCGTGTTTCGTCTGCTTCCGCAATATAAAGGCGGTGCCAGGTCACAAAGACCAGAATCGACCAAAGCTTCCGGTAATTGTCCGCTTTGCCGGTGCGATGATCCTCCAGCATTTGAAGGGCAACTTTTTTATCAATAAATTCGTCCGCTGTGGAATTGGTCAGAATTTCCTTTGCCCATTCATACAGCTCATTTCGCAGCCAAACGCGAACCGGAACCGGATATCCCAGTTTTGGACGCATAAATGTCGCTTCATCCACATAATCTTTAAATGCGTACCGCAGAATATACTTCGTGGTTCCCTCCCGCAGCTTGTCGCTGTTTTTGAGGGTGGAAGCAAAGGCAAATACCTCCTTATCCAGGAAAGGCACTCGTACTTCCAGCGAATTCCCCATACTCAGGCGGTCACCCTTCACCAGAATATCCCCTTTGAGCCAGGTGGCAATATCAATATGCTGCATCTTAATAAGCGGATCCCGGTCGGCAACCTCCTCATAATACGGACGGGTAAGTTCCGTATAAGACTGCCGGGGATTGTAGCATTTGAGGAATGCGGCTTTCTGCTTTTCATTGAACAGGAATGCATTGCCGACATAACGTTCTTCCAACGGATATCCCGCTCGAAGCAGGAAATTCTTTCCCTTCACTCCATTGGGAATCAGGTGGGAAAGACCGCGGCAGGCAGACTTGACAAAAGCCGGAGCATCCTCAAATTTACCAGCACCCAAAGAATCGCGATAGGTCTTATAGCCGGCAAACAGCTCGTCCGATCCCTCTCCCGACAGCATTACCTTGACATGGCTAGCAGCTTCGCGGGCAATCATATAGATTGCAACCGTGGAGGGGTCTGCAACCGGCGAATCCAGATGAAATACCACATTCTCGAACGCATCGCGGAACTGCTCACAATTGCCCTTCAGGACGATATGCTCGACATTCAGATGCTTTGCAATCTCATGGGCATCATCAACTTCGCTGTAGGATGCTACATCAAAGCCAACGGTCAGCGCCTTGATTCCAGGATTCAGACGGCTGGCAATTGCTGTGACGATGGCAGAATCAATTCCGCTGGAAAGGAAGGTGCCGACTTCTACATCGGAAATCATATGATATTCCACCGATTCCGTCAAAATCTTGCGCAGTTTCTCTGCCTTCTGTTCGAAACTCTCCTCAGAGGGCGTCTGAAATGCCGGTGAAAAATACCGTTTCATCCGCATGCCATCCGCATCCACCACCATATAATGTGCCGCTTCCAGCACCTCAATTCCGGGAGTCAGCGTATGGGGTTCCGGAACATACTGGAACGTAAAATAATGCTGAAGCATGGAAGGGTCCACCGTAAATTCGCCCATTTCCTCATCAAAAAGGAACGCCTTCATCTCAGAAGAGAACAGGATTCCATTCTGCGTTTTGCGGTAGTAAAGCGGCTTGATGCCAAAATAATCCCGTCCCGCAAAAACCGTATTCTTCTCCGCATCATAAATCAGAATGGCAAACATTCCCCGCAGCATTCCGATGAATTCTTCACCATATTTGCGGTAGAGGGCAACAATTACTTCAATCTCGGAATTGGTGCGGAAAGAAACCCCCTCTTCCTGCAAAGGTTTCCGCAAATCCCGATAATTGTAAATTTCTCCATTAAAAACCGCCGTAAATCGTCCATCTTCTGACGTAAACGGCTGTGCGCCATTGTCAAGGTCAATAATGGACAGCCGACGGAACGCGATATGAAATCCGTCTTTTCTCAGATACTGGCTGTCATCCGGACCGCGGTGCCGGATTGCCGCCGACATCCCGGTCATCATTTCTTCGGCATCCCGCCGGAAATTGGGTTCAAACATTCCTACAAATCCACACAAAATGGCAACATCCTTTCTTGGGTGTGGCAAAATTCCAGAATAGAAAAAATCCTCCCTCGCATGTCACAAGGGAGGATCCCATGGCTGTCCTTATTTCGAGCCGAAAATCCGCATAATATCACCGAAATCTGCATCCAACTCGGGAAGAGCGGATTTCTCAGCAGCCTGTTCGCTGCCCCCATCCTCTTTTTTCGCACCAACCCGTGCCTTGGACTTGTCCTCCAGACCCGAATTGTAATCTTCATCAAAGCCTGTTGCAATAACGGTTACCCGGATCTCATCATTCATATTGTCATCGAACACAAGACCCCAGTAAATTGCTGCATCCGGATGTGCCGCTTTTTCAATCATAGTAGATACAAACTCTGCATCTTCATAAAGGAGGTCGTTGGATGCGCAAATGTTAATAATCACTGCTTTCGCACCGGTGATAGAAGTCTCAAGCAGCGGGCTGGAAATTGCCATATCCGCAGCTGCTTCCGCCTTGTCCTTGCCGTTTGCGTAGCCGACGCCCATATGGGCAATACCAGCATCTCGCATAACCGAACAAAGGTCTGCGAAGTCGAGGTTTACAAATCCGTCGGTGTTAATCAGGTCAGAGATACTCTGAATACCCTGTTTCAGTACACCATCTACCACCTTGAATGCATCTTTAAAGGAGGTTTTCTGATCAATGACCTGACGAATGCGATCATTGGGGATAATAACAAGCGAATCCACCACTGCGCTTAAAGCCTTGATACCGTCCTCGGCGTAAGTCATCCGGCGTTTTCCTTCATAGCTAAACGGCTTGGTTACCACACCGATTGTCAGAATTCCCATTTCACGGGCAATATCCGCGACAACTGGAGCCGCACCTGTTCCGGTACCACCGCCCATACCGGCAGTAATGAAGACCATTTGAGCACCTTTCAAAGCTGCCGCAATCTCTTCACGATTTTCCTCTGCAGATTGTGCGCCGCGCTCTGGTAATCCACCTGCACCGCGTCCACCCGAAGTTTTCAAACCAATTTGAATCTTGTACTCTGCTTTTGAAATATCCAGTACCTGACGGTCGGTATTAATCGCAATAAAGTCCACATCCCGAACTCCGTCTTCCACCATACGGTTGACCGCATTGCCGCCGGCACCGCCGACGCCAATCACCTTAATCACAACCGTTCTCTGCGCATCATTTTCTAAAGTAAAAGGCATGCTTCACGTCCTCCTGTATGACCATTTATCCTTTCCAAAATGAAAAGGGTATACTCTACTTAATATCGTATCAGATTCCAAGCAAAAATTCAATAGAAAAATGTTATTTTCTTCTTAAAAAATTCCATTTCTTTTGACTTATTGGGTCGAATCCGCAGATGGTTCGGACAAATCTACCGACATGTCCGAACTTTCCGGATCAGAAGATACGACTACAGCTTCTGATTCTTCCTGGGAACTCTCTGAAGAAACTTCGTCCGGAACCGAAGATTCAAATTCCTCTTCAGCCGGCTCATCATCATCCCAGTTCCAACTTCCAACTCCTCCGCCTGGAACCGTTATTTCCGTTAGCGGTTGAAACGGAAGCACCGATGAAGCTGACTGCGCATCCAATATGCCAATACTTTCCGGAGTTATGATAGAGGCATATTTTTCATCGGTAAGAATTTCCTTGACAAACCGAAGTTTATAATCCAATTCCGAAAACGATCCTAACTGAATCTGAATCCGATTCTGCCAATAGATTGTCAACGCTACCTCATCCGTAATATCCACCGCATTAATGTCCGAAAACTGTGCTGTATTCAATGCGCTGAACAATGCTCTTAAATTTTCCAAATCATCCGGTTTTTCAGGCTCATCCTGCTTCTGCTCTTGAGCCAGTGCGGATGCTTCTTCCCAGCTTCGCTTCTGCACATCTTCTACATATTCACCAACTGAAGCATTCTCCAATGAAACCCCGACAACCACGACACCACAGTCAGGCAGTGCCTCCTCACTCTGCTGCAAAATACGACCGCTTTGACTGATAATATAATATTCCCCTTCTGCATAAAGCTGTGCAGAAGGAACCCCATCTGTCAAAGTAACTTTCAAACCAGATGGGAAATCACGACGAATTTCCACTTGGTCGGCCTGCGGTAAGTTTTCCAGAAGAGTTTCTTCCATTTTTCCGGTTCGAATCCTTAAAAGATTATCTCCGACTTTCGCATCTAACAAAGGTACAACATCTGCTTCTGAATAAACTTCACTGCCTTGTACCGTAATTGTTTCGATCTTGAAAAATACCGTAAGGGAAAGAACGATTCCTGTTACACTTAAGAAGAAAAACAAAATAATATAATACAAAATATAATTCCGTTTATGCCGGTGCCTGCGCTTTCGATGCACTTCCCCAATCGCAGCGGCACGATTCGGATCTAAACTTGATTGAGAACGTTTATTGCGATCAACCGGTCGTGTAATATTCTTCTTCCCTGTGGGTCGATATCCCGGTGGATATTGTCGCACAGACTGCTTTTTAGCAGAATGCGCTTGTTTTGGGGCAGCCTTTTTGGCAGGAGATTGCTTCTGTTTACCAGAAGATTTCCGCGTCGATGCCGCATTGCTCTGACTGGTTGGATGGTTGCGGGGAACCGCCCGTTTCGTATTTGATTTTCGTTTTTGCGGCATTCCCCGCCCTCCTTTCCGGATGTGTTATTCCGCGATCCGTTTCATGTTTGCGCCAAGAGGCGTCAGCACTTCTTCAATTTGTTCATATCCGCGGTCAATATGATGAATCTCACGCAGGATTGTTTCTCCTTCAGCGGCAAGCCCTGCTGCAACTAAGGCCGCTCCTCCGCGGAGATCTGTGCACTCAACATTGGCCCCATGCAGCATAGGAACACCTTCTACCACAGCAACCCGCCCTTCCAGCTTAATTTTAGCACCCATTCGTGCTAATTGGCTGGCATGTTTGTAGCGGCTTTCAAAAATGTTTTCGACAAACATTGTGGTACCTTCCGCCAGAGTAGCAACCGCCATTAGCGGTGCTTGTGCATCAGTTGGGAATCCAGGATAAGGCATGGTACGGATATCTCGTGCAGCATGCAGCCGTACCGGCGCACACAATCTTACATTTTTTCCTTCTACAGAAACTGAACATCCCATTTCCTCAAAGATTGGGAGAATCCCAGCTAAATGGACTGGCTCGACCTCCTGTACCAGAATATCTCCTCCAGTGCATGCAGCACAGCTCAGAAAAGTAGCTGCAACAATACGATCCGGAATAACACGATGTTCACAGCCGTGAAGTGATGCTACACCATCCACTATGATAGTCCCTTCTCCTGCACCACGGATCTTGGCACCACATTTATTTAGGAAATCGGCTAAATCTATAATTTCCGGTTCTCGGGCAGCATTGGTTAAAACAGTGCGTCCTTTCGCAGTCACAGCAGCCAGCAGGATATTCTCCGTTGCACCCACGCTAGGAAAAGACAGGGCAATATTAGTACCAGCTAAACGTCCTTCTGTTCGGCAGAGAAGGTTACCGCCTTCTTCCTCAACCTTCAAACCCAGTTTTCGTAAACCAGCAAGATGTAAATCAATGGGTCTCGGCCCCAATTCACAGCCACCCGGAAAACTTAGATCAGCAAATCCAGTTCTTGCTGCGATCGCGCCCAGAAACACAATCGAAGACCGCATCTCCCGCATCAAAGGTTCCGGGACACTATGACGGGTAATATTTTCGGCATTGACAAGGACACTCCGTCCCTCCCGTCTAACCTGGCATCCCAGATAGGACAGAATTTCACAGGCAGCAGTCACATCCGACAAATCCGGACAATTATGCAGGACCGTCTCTCCCCGGCACAGAACACAGGCTGCCAGCAGCGGGAGGGAACTGTTTTTTGCTCCATGTACTCGGATTTCTCCACGCAGCGGGTTTCCTCCGGTAATCATCAGCCGTTCCATCGAAACACTCCCTTCAAAGGATCGCAAAATTTGCGCGTAATACTACAAATCATCCTATGCCGGCACGCGCAAAGAGGTTCCGAAACAGCCTGTCCGCTCTGCCCTGTTGAGAAATCCCGCCGCATCACGCAGCGGGAAGAAGTTATATTCCGTTTCATACCCGTCCGTTCCTTTTTTTATCCAAATAAGCCAATATACATTGGCAAATGCGGTCTGCTGTATCATAAACAGCCAGCGAAGCGGCATTTCGCCCAAATTCATCCGTTTTGG
The DNA here is from genome assembly GCA_050943495.1 of Candidatus Merdivicinus sp. Taxonomy (GTDB): domain Bacteria; phylum Bacillota; class Clostridia; order Oscillospirales; family Ruminococcaceae; genus Merdivicinus. The sequence goes on along the minus strand of JBMNPH010000001.1, from coordinate 57,442 downwards.
CAGGATCAGCAGCCAATGCTTTCACCTTTTCCAAAAGGTCTTCTTTCTGATAGTCCTTTTCCTCCACTAGAATTGCTGCCCCATGGTTTTCTAGAACCTTTGCATTGTGATACTGATGATTTTCGGCTGCATACGGATAGGGGACAAGGATCGAAGCGCGTCCTACAACCTCCAATTCGCTGATGGTAATCGCACCTGCACGGCTGATAATCAGATCAGCAGCCGTCATACACAGGTCCATATTATCAATATATTCCCGTGCATCAATCCGTGGACACTTTGATAAATCCACTCCGCGTTCCGCCAGCATTTTGGGGAAATTCTCCCTTCCGTGCTTGCCGTATCCGTGGATATGATTGATTTTTCCCTCACGGCTGTGCCACGCCATTAGATCCGCAGCGATCTCATTGATCTTATTTGCACCAAGACTTCCGCCTACAGAAAAGATGGTAAAGGCATCATCCAGCCCCAACTTTCTGCGAGCTTCGGCTTTGGTCATCGACAAAAAACTCTGTCGAATGGGATTGCCGACCGTCTCGCAACGGATTCCTTCCGGCATCCGGGATTTTGCCTCTTCAAATGCCAGAAAGACAATATCTGCCTTTTTGGCCAGCAACTTATTGGTTACTCCTGGAAAGGCGTTCTGCTCGTGAATAAAGGTGGGAATTTTCATCTTCTGCGCTTCCATGACGATTGGACCACCCAAATATCCTCCGGTACCAATCACCGCATCCGGATGGAAATCACGCAATATTTTTCGTGCTTTAAAATCCGCACTCGCTAAATAAGAGACAGTCTTTACATTGTGTACCAGATCATGCATGGAAAAGCCGCGAGCAAATCCCGTCACTCGAATATGCGCTACCGGATAGCCTGCTTTGGGGACAAGCGTATTTTCCATACCATCGGGATTGGCGATAAACAGAAACTCCGCATCGGGAAGTTTCGCCTTCAATTCATTGGCAATGGCAATAGCAGGATTGATATGTCCGCCGGTGCCCCCGCCGACCAGTATAAATTTCATATGCATCACGCCTTATCATCAGATTTATCCTGAGGAATTTCCTTTGTCCGCGGTTCCGGTTTCCGCGCATAACGCGAAATATTCAGAATGACCCCCATCTGCGCCAGAAGCATCGTCAGAGCTGTACCTCCAGAACTGAAGAACGGAAGGGAAATACCGGTATTGGGCATAGAATTGGTGACAACTGCAATATTGAGCAGTGCCTGCCATCCCACCTGTGCAGTCAACCCGATCGCCAGCATGCAGCCAAATTTATCCGGTGCGCGCATTGCGATGGAAAAGCCAGAATAAACCAGCAGAACAAACAACAAAATAATAATCATTGCACCCACAAATCCGAGCTCTTCGCAGACGATAGAAAAGATCATGTCATTCTGCGGTTCCGAAACATACAGATGCTTTTGTGTAGAGTTTCCTAACCCCACTCCAAACAGGCCCCCGGATCCAATGGCATACAATCCTTGCGCGGTCTGCCATTTTCCATCCCGGATATCCCCTTCCAATGGATGCAACCAGTTTTCCAAACGAGTCCCGACATAGGCGAATTTTCCCAAACCGCCCATCACCAGAATTCCCAAGAACAGCAACACTGCACCTACAGCTGCCAATCCAAAAAACCAACGTAATTTACTGCCTCCGATAAACATCATGGTACAGCCAATCAGTCCGATCAGAATCAAGCCGGACAAATGCCGTTGTGCTACCATCAGCAATAATACCGGCCCCATCACAATCCAGAAAGGCCAGAACCCATACTTAGCTTTATTCATCCGTTTATAATTGACCGCTATCAAATGTGCACAGAGAATCGCGATCGAAAACTTCATGATTTCAGATGGCTGAAAGGAAAAGCCAGCTAGATATACCCAACGTTTCGCACCTGCCACCCCTTCAAAGGCAAGCGCCCACACCATACATCCCATCCCAACAATATAGATGAGCCATTTAAATTTCCGCCAAATATGATAATCAATATAGGAAGCAATCATCATTGCAATCAGCCCGACCACTGCATACGCTGTCTGACGGATTACATAATGCAGACTGTTCCCCTCTTCCTGAAGAGCGGTGACATAGCTGGCCGAAAAGAGCATGATCAAACCAATTGTCTGTAAAACAATAATCAGAAAGAAAAAGGAAATATCCATTCTTCCGCGAGCGGGAAGTTCTTCATGCGGATCATCCTTGGCCTGAAATGCACTAAAATCCAACCGCATACGACGTGATTGCGGACGTTTGCGCACCGGTGTTCTGGAGTTTGAAACACGGCGAGTATTCGAACCGGTCAAAAAATCCCTTCCTTTCTTTGCATCTGAGAATTAAATATTAAAAATTGCTACTACAGCAAGTATACTGCCCAAAAGAGTGATTAAACTGAAAATTCCTACAATTTTTTTCTCACTCCATCCGCATAGTTCGAAGTGATGATGAATGGGACTCATTTTAAAAATTCGTTTCCCAGTTGTTTGAAAGCTAATCACCTGCAGAACAACCGAAAGTGCCTCTACGACATAAATGATACCGAAAGCCGCAATGAGGACCGGAAGATTTAACCCAAAACCAAAAGCAAGAACCGATCCGCCCAGAAACATGGAACCGGTATCTCCCATGAATACTTTTGCCGGATAAAAGTTATAGATTAGGAAGCCGAGCAAAGCACCAGCCAGTGCTCCAGCATATACAGCCATCCCTGTCAGCTGCATAATTCCGGACATTGCCAAAACAGCCAGACAGACAACAAAGGTGACAGAACCGGCCAATCCGTCTATGCCGTCTGTCAGATTAACAGCATTTGAAACAAACAGAATGACCAACACCATCAGCGGATAATAGAAAATTCCAAAATCAACCTGCCCCAAAAAAGGGAAAATAATCGTGGTCGAGGTATCGCCTGCCAGATATACGGTCGCCAGGTATGCCGCTGACGCCAGCAGCTGCATTGCGAGCTTCTGTTTGGCGCGCAGACCGAGATTCTGTTTCTTCACATCCTTAATATAATCGTCCAGAAATCCAATAAAGCCGCACGCCAGTGCCAAACCCAAACCGCCAAACAATTTGGCATTATTGACCCGGCTAACAGCAAATCCACCCTCCCCTGAGGATACCAACAGGATATAACCAAACGCAACACCGATCACTGTACCGATAATAAACATGAAACCGCCCATATTCGGGGTTCCCTGCTTTTTCTTATGCCAGGACGGACCAATTTCCTTAATGGTCTGCCCGAATTTGATCTTCCTCAAAAATGGAATGAGAAACTTTCCCGTAATTGCACTCGCTGCAAAAGCTGCCACTGCTGCAATGACAATGCTCATACTTTCCATACTGTCCAACCTGCTCCCTGTTTTTGTTAATGTTCGAGCGTGATTCCGTGAACTGCCTCGATAACTTCTTCCAGTTTCATGCCACGGCTTCCCTTATATAAAACCGTGTCGCCGGGACGCAGCCACACCCGCAGATAATTGGCCATTTCTTCCCGATTCTCAAATTTCCGCGTAAACAGGTGCCGCTTTTCCAATGCACCCTGTTCGATCATTTCCGCATGTTCTCCGATGCACATCAATGCATCAATCGGCTGCTCTCCAACATAGCCGCCTACTTTTCGATGCATTTCTTCTGCAAAATCACCCAATTCCAGCATCTCACCCAATACAGCTACCCGACGTTTCGCTTCTCGGAATCCTCCCAAAACACTTAAGGACGCTTTCATCGAATCCGGGCTGGCATTATAGCAATCCACAATAACCGTTATTCCATTCTCCAGTTTCAGGATATTCTGACGCATCGCAGACGGCGCATAATTACGAAGTCCTTCTACAATATCCTGGGAAGCCATCCCGGCAGCAAGCCCGACTGAGAAAGCTGCTAATGCATTATAAACATTGTGGCGTCCAAGCACCGGAATCATTGCACTCACCATTTTGCCATAATACCGGATGCTGAACAGGGTTTTTCCATCCTGTTCCTGAATATTGACAGCCTGCACATCCGCTGTCCCGGAATCAATACCATAGTAAATAATATCCCGTTCCAGCTGATTATATACCTCAGCAAGCAGTTTATCATCCGCATTCAAAACCAGCGGAGCATTCGCACTCATTCCTTCGGTAATTTCAAGCTTTGCCTTCAGAATATTTTCTCGACTGCCCAGATTTTCGATATGGGATACCCCGATATTCGTTATCACGCCGACACTGGGGCGTGCAGCGCGTGTCAGTACCGAAATTTCTCCCGCATGGGACATTCCCATTTCAATAACTGCATATTTATAGCTGCCGTCCAGCCGAAATAGCGTTTTGGGAAGGCCGATTCCATTATTCAGATTTCCCATCGTTTTAAGCGTTTTGCCATTCATCTGAAGAACCGCACAAATCATATCCTTGGTGGACGTTTTGCCGACGCTTCCAGTTACCCCAACCACAAAAGTATGGAATAAACCGCGATACCAGCGCGCCAGATCGAGCAAAGCAGTGCGAGTTGATTCCACAACCAAAACCGGTACCTCGACCGACAGCGGACGTTCACTCAGAATCGCGGCAGCACCCATTTTCACCGCTTTCTCTGCAAAATCATGTCCGTCAAAACGCTCTCCTTTAATCGCTACAAACATCGAACCCGGAGTGACCTGAGAAGTATCGGTAACGATACTGGTTATGACACAGTCTTGGCTACATTCTGCATGTACTGCCTGTGCCAGCTGCTTAAGCTGCATGGATTCCAAAATGAAATCCTCCTTTCAGATTTGAGCTTCCTTTGCCCGGCGCGCTTCCAACGCCTCCGCAACAATTTCCCGTTCATCAAAATGAAATTTCTCATGACCAATGATCTGGTAATCTTCGTGGCCCTTCCCGCAAAGCACAATGGTATCTCCCGGCTGTGCATCTGCAATGGCACGGAAAATTGCTTCTTTCCGGTTCGGAATCACCGCATACGGCGTCCCATGGTTTTCGACACCCGGCAGAATTTCCGCAATAATAGCATCCGGATCTTCCGTGCGCGGATTATCGGAGGTCACATATACAAAATCCGCATGCTCTGCCGCTGCGGCGCCCATCAATGGACGTTTGGTACGGTCACGGTCACCGCCGCATCCGAACAATGCAATTAATCGACCATGCACCGTCTCTTTCAAAGCAGTCAGAATGTTTTCGATGCTGTCTGGCGAATGTGCGTAATCCGTAATCACAGTAAAGTCCATTCCGGTAGGCAGAATCTCATTTCTTCCCCGTACTCCTGCTACCTCGGACAGAGCGCCGGTAATGGTATTCAGACAGACTCCAAGTGCGAGACAGACTCCCATGGCAGTCAGCGCATTGCGAACCGAAAAATCTCCTGGCATGGCAAAATGCAAGCGGCTTTCCACGCCTTCATAGGAATAGCGGAAATCTACGCTGTCCGGCTGATGGCGGATATCAAATGCTTTCAACGAAGCTTCTTGCCGCAAGGAAAATGTTAACACCGGACAGGTAATTTCCCCTGCCAGCCGCTTGCCCCAATCATCATCGACATTGACTACCGCAGAATCACAAATTCCAAACAGCTTCTTTTTAGCCTGATAATACTCCTCCATTGTACCATGATAATCCAAATGCTCATGGCTCAGGTTAGTAAATGCCGCGACCTCATAATGAGCATCCCCAATGCGATTCTGATCCAACGCATGAGAGGACACCTCCATTACGCAGTATTCACAGCCCGCCTCTACCATCTGCGCATACAATGACTCCAGTTCCAAGGCATCCGGCGTTGTTTTATCTGTGGGAATGATTCGATCCCCGATTTCATTCTGAATCGTTCCAATCAGACCTGCTTTCTTTCCAGCGGTCGTAAGAATGGCCTTTATCAAATTCGTGACAGTTGTTTTACCTTTCGTACCAGTGACACCGATCAAACGCAGCTTTTTGGCAGGATTCCCATAAAAATTTGCGGCCATCCGGCTATATGCCGCATGTGTATCTGAAACAACGATCTGATTTTTCAGGCCCAGATCCCGTTCACATACTATTGCTGCTGCCCCTTTTTCTAAGGCAGATGAGGCATAGTCATGGCCATCAGCTGCTGCCCCATGAATGCATACAAACACATAACCTTTCTGAACATTACGGGAATCACTTGTCATTCCAGCTATTTCGCAATCAAGACAGGGATTCAGTTTAGTAATATTTGCAAGAAGCTCTGACAACTTCATCCAAACACATCCTTTCCACCGGCTCAGTCGCCGTCTTCGCCTTCAATCAGGCATTCAATGGTAACTACAGTTCCTTTTGCGACCGTGGCGCCTGCCTCTGTATCCTGGCTGCTCACTTTTGCTTTGCTATTCTGCGCAGCACCACCTGTGATGCGGATATTTAATCCGGCATTTGTCAGTTTCTGATTGGCCTGTGAGGGCGTCAATCCCACCACATCTGGTACGGTCGTTGTTTCTGCCGCTCGATCATCTGTATAAATAATGATATTACTGTTTGCTGCGACTTTAGTTCCAGAAGCCGGATACATACTTACTACCGTCTTTCCTTCCCCGATAATGGTGCTTTCCAACCCTTTTACACGCAGCTTGCTCTGGGCGGTCAACGGGTCGGTTCCAATCAATCCGCCAGGAACACTGATATCCTGCAATTTTGCTTCTTCTTCCGAATATTGGGGTTGTATGCCCAAATAAGGCAGCAAATCCGCCATTAACGAAGCAACTGTCGGTGCTACTACTGTATTTGCATATTCTGCACCAGAGGTAGCTTCATCCACCAGTACCAACGCTGCCACCTGCGGGTCGTCCACCGGTGCAAACACAAAGTAGGAGAAAATATATACTTCCTCTTCCTTATTCAGTTTCTGTGCCGTACCGGATTTACCGCCGATACGATATCCCTTTACATAAGCGTTGGAACCGCCGTTTGCTGCAACAACTTGTTCCAAAGCCAGACACATTGCTTCCGAAGTTTCCTCTGAAATTACCTGCCGGCGTACTTCTGTACCATATTCTTCTACGACATTGCCGTCTGCGTCCAAAACCTTGCTTACAATATGAGGAGTCAACAATTTTCCTCCATTGACAGCTGCTGCCGCTGCAGTCAGCATCTGGATCGGTGTAACCGTATTGGACTGTCCGAAAGAACAAGACGCCAAACTAACGGCTGTCAAACGTTCCGCCGTATAATAACTATTTTGTGCTTCAGCAGGCAAATCAATTCCTGTTTTTTCTGTTAATCCAAATGCATCAAAATATTTAAAAAAGCGGTCTGCACCTAATGAATTACCAATAGCAATAAAAGCTGGGTTACAGGAATTAACAACTGCTTCAGTAAAAGTCTGCAACCCGTGACCCGAATGATCATGACAGTGAATCGGCCTCGGCCAACCAGGTACCATTACAGATCCTGTACAATTATAAGTTGAATTTAAGGAGGCAGTTCCTTCTTCGAGCGCAGCGGAAGCTGTTACAACCTTAAAAACGGAACCGGGTTCATAGATATCCGTTACAGCCTTATTCTTCCACTGTTTTTCCCGGGCTACAGCAGTCGCTTCCTCTTTCGCTTCACCCTCCGGCATAGAGGCGATCTGTGCAGCCAATGTTTCATCCCAAATCACCTGCGGATTATTCAAATCAAATCCTGGTTTGGATGACATTGCCAAAATTCCGCCAGTATTCAGATCCATCACGATTCCAGCTGCACCTTCCTGCGGGGCATGTTGAGCAATTGTAGCATCCAAAGCTTTTTCCAAATAATGCTGTGCGACTTGGTCAATCGTCAGGACGAGGGAATTTCCATCCTGTGCGGGATAATATTGCTCATAGGCTGCATCCATTTTTTTCCCAAATGCATCTTTCGCAGAGATTTGGCGTCCGGGAGTTCCAGAAAGGGTTTCATCATAATACGCTTCAATACCGTATACACCCTGATTATCATAATTCGTAAAACCAATGACACTGGAGGCTAAGTCATCATACGGATAAAAACGCTTGGTATTTACCATTAAGTAAATGCCCGCAATGTCATTATCTGCTGCGAACGATTCCACTTCATCCGCGACACTTTTCACAACTTTTCGTTTCAACACACGATACATACTTTCTGTATGCGTAAGATGCTCTTCGATACTGGAAGGTTCTACTTCCAAAATTTCCGACAAGCCATTAATTAGAGTCTGCTCATAATCCTCTTTTTGCGCTGACGAAGCAGGATTCCCCTCTTCGTCTTTCAGTTCTTCCTGAGCAGCATAAAAATCCTTTGGAGAAAGCACAACATCCCACACAGTGGCGCTTTGTGCAAGGACATTCATATTACAATCATAAATGGTTCCACGATTGGCCGTAATAGAGACATCCCGCAACTGTTGATCTGCGGCAGCAGCGCGCAGTTCCTCACCAGTCACCAGCGATCGATAAACCAGATTTGCGATCACCCATCCAAGAAATAAAACCATCAGGCTGCACATAACGACTGTCCGCAATTTCCACTTCTTATTTGCACCATCTGCCATTGGTGGACTCTCCTTTCTGCTGATAACAACAAGAGGTTAAGACGATTTTCATCTCAACCTCCCGCCCTATACTATATGGAGGATGCTGCCATTTTATGCCGCTTCCTCAAATTGTCTCACAAATCTGAACGCGACCGGTTTTCCACTTTTCAAACTCATCCCGACCACGTCTTATTGGCCAACAAAATCCTTCACGTAATTGACAACCTTTTCAAAAAAGTTTTCATTCTTTTCTGCGGCTTTCATCTGGTTTTCCTGCTGCAACTGCACATAACTCACCTGCGAGCCATCCGGCTTTACCATGCCATATTCACCAATTGCCTTTTCTTCGATATCTTTTAACGACATCTTTCCTTCCAGTTCCGTCTGCATCCGAACCTTCTCTGCTTCCAAGACGCTTAGCTGCGTTTCCGCTGCATTGATGGCACCGTTCAATTCCGTTACCACTACTTGGCTGTAAAGCATCGTGAACCCCATCACCAAAGCTAAGACGGCCATTGTCACAATTTTGGCGGGATGCACACTCTTTTCGCGGCGAACACTTATGGTCGCACGCACATTTTGCGCAGTATTCTCCGACGTAGAATGTTCTTCAAACCGTTCCAAATCGTAAGCTAAATTGGTATTCAGTGACATGATGTATCAAACCTCTCTGTCTACTTCATTTCTGATATAATTCCAGCCGTTTCCCGGTCTTTAATTTTTTCGATCACCCGAAGTTTTGCACTTTGACTCCGACGATTGGAGGCAAGCTCTTCTGGAGAGGGAAGGATTGGTTTCCGGGTAGGCAACCTTCCTTCCGGAGTATGCCCGCAGACACATACCGGAAAATCTGGCGGACAAATACATCCTCGGCACAGAGCCGCAAATTTCTGTTTTACCATCCGGTCTTCCAAGGAATGAAAGGTAATAATCGCCAACCTTCCACCTGGTTTCAGAGCATCAAAAGCGGCATCAATCCCCTGCGACAAGGCGTCTAATTCTGAGTTGACCGCAATTCGCAGCGCCTGAAATGAACGCTTACATGGATTTTTCTCGCGTTTAGCAGCGGCTGGCATAGAGGCTTTGATAATCTCCGCTAATTCCAATGTTGTTTCAATAGGGGCACTTTCACGATGATGGACAATATTTCTGGCAATTTTACCGGCAAACCGTTCTTCCCCATACTCACGCAAAATACGTGAAAGTTCTGTTTCAGAAGCCTGATTTACAATATCTCGCGCACTTGTCCCTTCCTGCGACATTCTCATATCCAGCGGTGCATCCTTGAGATATGAAAATCCCCGTTCTGAAGTATCTAGCTGATGCGAGGAAACTCCCAAATCCAATAGAACACCATTTACCCGGTCAATTCCGAGCTGATCCAAAGCCTGACGCAAATTGCGAAAGTTAATGTGAACCACCTGTGCACACGGATATATGGAAAGTCTTTCGGATGCTGTCTTCACTGCATCAGGATCCTGATCCAATGCAATCAGACGCCCGGTTGTGAGTCGGCGTGCTATTTCGGCAGAATGTCCGGCGCCGCCAGCCGTTCCATCGACATAAATGCCATCCGGCTGAATATTCAGTCCATTCATACATTCTGCCAGCATAACCGGAATATGCTGAAAGTCCATACATCCTCCTATAAAATCGTGTATGCCGGTGCCCTCTTTCTTTATCGGCAATCCGGCTTAGAAGCCGACGGTCTGAATCAAAGTTTTAATAAATTCCGGATCCAGTTCCTGTTTTGTCTGCTCCCAATCTTTTTTGCTCCAGATTTCACAGCGGTTATCCGAACCGATCACCATCACATCTTTTTCCGATCCGATGAATTCGCGCAGATTTTGTGGAATCACGATTCGTCCCTGCTTGTCCGGCTCTGCTTCCGAAGCACTGGAAAACAGGTATCTCTGAAGCGCTGCTGCCTGAGATGCCGGGAGACTACGCAATTTTTCCTGTTTACATTCCCATTCTGCCATCGGATATACACATAGGCAACGATCGCCCAATCCTTTGGAGAGAATGAAGCGTTCTCCCAGATCTTCACGGAGTTTGGCGGGAAAATTCAAACGCCCTTTTGCATCCATGCTGCATGCATACTCACCGATCAGCAAACCCGCCACCTCCTTGTTTGCAGGAATTGAAAAGTACAACCATTTCCTGCAATATTCGTGGTATTCTTCACCAAATTACACCGCTGTTCACCACTACTCTTCCATTATAACCACTCTGTCCTAATTTTGCAACTATTTTTTTTCGAGAAACCGACGCATTTGCTTCTGTTCATAAAAAATTTACATTCAATTGGAAACAATTCCCATTTTGTTTATAATGCAAAAGAAAAAAGCCTGCCTTTGCAGACTTTTTCGAACTTTGCAACAATCAATCGAATTTTATTTAATTTTGCAACTTTTTGTCGAAAACTTATTTTTCACCAAATATTCGAAGAAATTCCTCAACTTCTCGAATGTGAATATTGTGAATTCGAAGATGATAATGCCGTTCTGAAAACGTATAAATTACAACATCAGCACAATCTGACATCTTTTGAAACAGAGATTGCCGCGTCTCAACTCGTGCAATTTTGTCTCGATGAACAACTACCGTAAAGAATGCATATGCAAACGTATAGCGAAAAGTGTACATATCCCCCTTTATTCCAATTCCGACATGAAAATAGGCTGCAATCTTGACAAAAAGCCACCAAATCGCTGGAATTTCAGCCATCAATCCAATATACCATGTTGTGCGCCGAAAATCAGGAAACAATATCCAGATTCCGCCAAACAAAATAAAGATTGCTAGCATTGTCGTCAACGGTGGGATCAAAAATCGAGTCAGAGTACGAATATAGGGACGATACTGACGCTTTGTCACCCGGAATTCCGGCAATATCATTTTTAAACTACGACGCAATTCTGCATCTCCGGCAGCCGGCAACAATACCGCTAATTCATTTTTTACTTTTCCATAACCGGTACAATTCAGAAAAGCAGAACAAAATCCGCACAAGCGGGTAACTAAATTCTGACGAAGCATAATATAATTAACCCGTTCTACCGCTAAATGATATGCGCGTTTTGTAAAAATCCCGACTTGTACGGATAAAAGCCTTCCTTCCCGTTCCGCACGAAAACGCAGATTGCTCAACAAATTGATCAGGAATGCCAATCCCCATCCTCCCAGCAAGACAGCAGCTGCCATCGCTGCGGCAGGTGGTACATTAAATGCTAAGATTTCCACCACTTTGGTAAAGGACTGTACCAGCATACGTTCAAACTGTTCTCCCAATACCTTTCCGCTCTGAGAAAGGAAAGTAGATGCAAACAGTACACCTGTCAATGTATTGGAAGTGATAAGCGAAAGAATTGCAATATAGAGGGTACGCGGCCGGTAGCTGTGTTTTTTCCTAGGACCCCCCAATCCCTCCTTCAGACGATCCGAACCAGCCCTCACAATATCTTCTGCTTGCTTCCTACGCAGAAGAAAAGAAGCATCCGGCTGTCTAGTGCTGCCTCCATCCGTCTCCAAACGCAGCCGAACAATACGGAATGGCCGTAAATAGAACGGTTCCTCCAGTACAATCGAGGATAAATTTTTGTAGGGAATATACCGACTCTCCCGCAGAAAAAAACCGGATTGTACCGCGATTCCCTTTTCCCGAAGATCATAAAGTGTCACCAGCCATTGCGCAATCCCTGCCCCAATAATTCCGAAAATGACCAGTATATCAAACCAGGTTCCACGCACCCACGCCCAGACATCCCCTTGCAATAATATTAAAGAACGCAGCAGCGGCAACAGAAGTAGCAGCAGGTATTTGGAAAAAGCATGGATAATAAAAAGAGGATGCTGCCTTTGAAAATTATTCATCGTGCTGTTCCTTCCTGTGAAACATACGCGGCTGGATGGCTGGGACTCGAGGTGTAATATCTCGCAGCAGTTCCTCCGCTTCTCGAATCGGCAAAAAAGGGATCAACATCCTTGTTCCCATTGAACAGACCAGAAGGCTGCGCGTACCCAACAGTAAGGACAATGGACTTCGTACAACCGTTACATACAATACAGCTCGCCGTAATATTCTGGTTTTCGCAAAAATAATTAATCCGCGCTGATACTCGATATATTCTTCATTGGTAATATATACTTCATTTTCGTATCGCAGCGGCAAATACAGAAATTCACAGAGAACAAAAGCCAATCCGTCTAGCCATAGCAGAAAGTACCACCAAAAACTGCGTTCCGGAATCAATAGACAAATCACATATGCCAGCAAAATTGCAGCCAAAGCACCCAGGATTTCCCATATCACTAAAGCTTTTTTTGAAATTTTTCCCTCCATATCATCCCTCCTGTGGCTATCAGTATTTTGCCGGATTTCTATTGCTTTATTCTAGTCCCTGATTCATCTCATTTCAACCGTGCACCAACATGAAATTCTACCCCATTTACTCAAAAAACAGATCCAAAAATGCAGCGCTTTGAGACTCCATCACGTATTTTTTCCAAACACGTTTTTCCCACTACACACAACTTCTCATAAGTCAAGCATAAATATTTCTCATCTACTCTATTCTATTGTATGATAAGAATAAGAAAAATGCAAGATTTTTCGCAACAACGTCCGAATCTATCCTAATGAATGGTATCATACAACACCTTCTTTTTTGACGAAAAAAATCAAAAACATCTATCTATTTTTTCAAAATATGCTACAATAAAGATAACATATGAAATGAGGTGGTATCATGACTCCAACTGACCTGTTTTCAGTGGACTCACTCCCACAGGATGAATCAGGCAAAATCATATTATCTGATGAACTATTTGCAATTCTGACGCGATACGCCAATCAGAGTGATAATCTGCAGGACAACCTTCGCCGTGCCGAATTTCTGGGATTCGGCGGAAGAGAAATCCGCATTGCACCAGGTGCTATCGTACGGGTTCGCCATCCGGAAAAAATTGGCCGTAATATTTTCATTGGCCTTTATGATTACATCAACGGTGACGTTGCGATCGGCAACAATACCCTGATTGGACCACATTGTTCCATTACAGCGGGAAACCACAAATTTGATCCGGAAACCGGCTGGTTCAGTGGTCGGACTGAACCGGATGGAGATGAATCTGTAGAAATTGGAGAGGGAAGTTGGCTGGCATCCGGGGTGATGGTAACCGCTGGTGTAAAAATCGGCCGAAAAAATCTCATTTGTGCCAATTCCGTAGTCACCAAAAATACGCCTGATTATGCTATCATGGCAGGTACTCCTGCTCGTCAAGTTGGATCTATTGATCCGATAACCGGTGAATATCATTGGAAAAAGGAGTGAAATTGTGATGAAGCAAGAACGCACTTCCGGCAAACAACTTTTTCCGTGGCCAACGAATGGATCATTGGTAGAGGAAACACCTCCCACTTTCTGCTATCTACGCGAAGAAGGAGTTTCCGCATATACGGTAACTGTCCAAGACCAGGCGGGAAAAGTCGTGTGGGAGACCTCAACATCCCAAAATTATGCGATCCCAGATTTCATTTTTCCAGCTGGAAAATATCTCTGGAATCTGAGTTATCAAGGTGAATCTCGCGGATGGTGGGAATTTACAATCAGCGACCATGCTGTTCCTTTCCTCCGCCCTCACCCGGAAGAAATTTTTGCATCCATTCCTAATTGCCGTCCGCGCCATCTCTTTTTTGCCGAAGATCTCCCTGGGATCCGTGTCAGAAAAAAAACGGAACTAGAAACACTTCGACGGAATATTGCCTTGGCATTATCCCGTCTTCTGCCCGAACCCCCTCTTTATCACCGCGATCCCTCCAAACCAGAATATCGGGAATACTTTGGAGCATATCGAGACTATTGTGATCGCGATCTAGTTGCCTGCGCACTCGGATATGTCCTGCTCGAAGATCGTCAGGCCGGTGAAAAGGCAAAAGATCTTCTCCTCACAATATGTGACTGGAATCCTTCTGGGCCGTGTTCCGTAGTTTATCCTTGGAATGACGAGATCGGACTTAGTAATGCTCGCTGTCTTCCAGCTGTTTATGATCTCCTTTATCCGCTGCTCACCGAGCAGCAACGATATTTAACAGAGCAGACCATTGCCGCCTATGCGCGTCAATGTGAGGAACGGCTAATCAAGCTCGATTTTACCGGAAATCCTGGAAATTCTCATTCCGGCCGCATTCCAGCTTATCTTGGTGAGGCTGCTATCGTCCTAAAGGGAAGCCCTTGGCTGGATGATGCTGAGCTTTTGCGCTGGATTTCCCTTGCTATGGAAATATATGGAGGAATTTTCCCCTTTTTTGGTACGCCAGACGGAGGCTGGGCAGAAGGAGTATTCTATGCCAGCAGTTATACCAAATGGTATCTCCCATTCTTTCTAGCTGTGGAACGTTTTTCCGGATTTCGTTTTCTTGACCGCCCTTTCTATCAAAGAGTCAGCCAGTTTTTCCTGCATTTTGCCCCGCGAGAATGGGAAAACCATCCCTTTTGCGATGGATACTGGTGCAATAGTGATGATCC
Organism: Candidatus Merdivicinus sp.; assembly: GCA_050943495.1. GTDB lineage: Bacteria > Bacillota > Clostridia > Oscillospirales > Ruminococcaceae > Merdivicinus. The sequence goes on along the minus strand of JBMNPH010000001.1, from coordinate 42,424 downwards.
AGAATGGCCTGGCTTTTTTGCACAGAATCCTTTCCGGATCTACGGAGAGCGCTTTGGTCCCGATCTTGCCGCTGAATGGGCACACAAATACGCTTCGCCAGAGCTATTTAAACTTCATCTGCTCGATGTTTTTCTGCCGGCCGGATCTCCGCCGTCTGTCCATTTAACTGGAGAAACTTCTCCCATGGCTGTCTTCCCGGAAGCGGGTTTTGCAAGTTGTCATACCAATCTTCGCGATCAGCTGCATAACACTGCGCTTTTGATCCGTGCCAGCAAATTTGGCAGCATCAGCCATCAACATGCCGATCAAGGTTCATTTGCCTTAATTCAAAACGGCAAAACGATGATCTCTCCATCCGGTTATTTTGGACGCAAATACGGTACAAATCACCACCAGAACTGGACAAATACCACCCAAGCGCACAATTGCATTCTGGTGGATGGAGTTGGTCAGGAAACGAATAGTCCGCATCCTACTGGAAAATTCACAGCCTGGAAACACGAAGGCGCAAACCTTTTTCAAATAGAAACCGATCTTTCAAAAGCCTATCCCATGCTGCGTTCCTATCGCCGCACCTTCTGTCTATCGCCTGAAAAACTTGTCATCAAAGACGAAATACATTCCGATACTCCTTGCCAAATTTCCTGGCTTCTCCACACTTTGAGCAAGCCGCAGCTCTCTTCCGACGGTTCTATTCTGGTACAGCGAGATACAGAGGCTATTCGCATTCTTCCAGATTATTCCTTTGAAAAAAATGTGGAAATTACCGAAAAATTTGCAGTAGACGTCAATGATGGTGTTCCAGCATCCGTGCAGGTTTCGATGCCAAATCAGTATCATATCACTTTCCGTACCACTAAGAAGACAGATCATGTTATTCATGTTATAATTGATCTGCAAACTCCAGTCGTTAATTAAAATCACAAAAAGTAAAAACCAATATCTTTCCGAATTAAACTACAAGCACCTTTTCCCAATAATATTCTCCCAAGCTGTCTTATCGGCAGCTTTTTCTTATGAGCTATTAAACTCCTTTCGTTGCACACAAAAAAGAGATGCTGTCCCACAGACAGCATCTCTTTTATTCAGTGATTCACACGCTTATTTAAGCTCTTATGAATTATTCACCTTTCACATAGGTGTTATAGTACTCGGTACGCTCTGCTTTAATTTCTTCGATGCCCTTAGACTGAATTTCCTTTTCGAAAGCAGCATAGTCAGTCTCAAAGTCAGTTGAAGTGATCAGCTTGGTCCAGTACTCATTATAAGTATTGGTCAACTCAGCGCCATAGGTCTTTTCTGCTTCAATTTCTTTATTGAACTGAACCTGCGGAACTGCATCTTTAACTGCGAGGGTATTGCTTTCAATTGCGAAATCAACCAGATTTTCGCCAGCATTGTTCAAATAGTCATAATTGATGATCTCTTCAGGAGTGTCAGGATGATAGCCATTGAAGAGAAGGTTAATGTCACCTGCAATATAACCAAAGGTATTCTGTCTTTCTGTTGCATCAATAACAACCGGAATACCATCTTGCATCTCATACTGTTCGCCTTCATTACCGAATTTCAGTGTGAATGCGACATCATAATCTGCCATCCAGTTCAGATAAGTAACAGCTGCTTCCGGAGATTTTGCGGTCTTCGGCACAAACAGATACAAGCCGGTTGGCGGATAGTTGGTCTTGTAGTAATGGCCATCTGCATTTTCGAAGACTTCAATCGGAATATACTCAATATCCGATCCCTCATCAGCCAAAATACGATATGGAGAATCTGCACCATACGGAACCCAAGCACCTTCCATAAAGAAGCCAACTTTTCCGTTCATAATATCAGTATTTCTCAATTCTTTTGTGGTCTTGGTAGCAAATTCAGGGTCAATCAGACCTTCGCTGTACAACATATTCAACCACTGCATAAATTCTTTAAAGCCATCACGGAGAACTTCAGGAGTGGTGTAGAGTTCTTCTTCCGAATGAGTGAAGAAGGAGTACATAGCATCATACAAATAAGCATTGTGTGCGCTGAAATCACCAGGATCAGACGGGAAATAGCCCCACGGATAAATGGAAGAATCCATTTCTTTAAATGCTTTCAAAACTTCAACCAATTCTTCTTTGGTGGTAGGCGCGGACAAATTCAGTTTATCCAGCCAATCCTTCCGAATAAAGGCCATATAGTGAGCGGTATTCGAACGATAGGCAGGGATTGCGTACAACGTATCTTCAATCTTGCCGTATTCCAAAACGCCCTTTTCTTCAAAAATATCAACGATATCTTTTCCATAAGTATCCATCAATCCGCCAAGATCATACAGACCGCCATCCATCGCATACTGTGCAAACAGATCATGGTCGTAGGTATAGCTGATATCTGGAGCAGAGCCGGAGGCCATTAAGACATTCAGTTTTGTTGTTTCCTCACTTCTGGGAACCGGAACAAAAGTGACATCGACATTCAGCTTCTTCATTTCTTCCTTAATCCAGTTTGTCCACTGGTTATCTTCCAGGGTGCCCTGACTTTCCGGAATATTGTTACGGTCAAAGAGTTCAACAGTCAAAGAAGTCATTTCACTGGGAATTGCTGCGCCTGTGGGAGATGTGCTGCCTGTTGCATCCCCTTCATCAGAGGCTGCACTGGATGCAGTACTAGAATCACCACTTGTTGAAGCTGTCGAAGAACTTCCATCGCCAGAACAGCCTGCAAATGTGGTAGATACCAACATGGCTGCCAGCAAAGCAGATGCGATAAATTTCTTTTTCATAAACTCAAATCCTTTCTTTATTTGTCAAACCTGTTCAGGGTACGACATTCACATTCATTAAGCTTTTACAGATCCTACCAATACGCCTTTTACAAAATACTTCTGAAGCCACGGATATACAATCAGAATTGGAAGAGTTGCATACATAATCGATGCTGCTTTCAACGACTCACGAGGAAGGGTCGCTGCATTAGCACCCTCCATCATAGAGGATACATCATCCTGTAATACCAACTGACGCAGCTTCAACTGCAAAGTGAATTTTGAAGTATCATTAATGTACAACAGTGAACTCATAAAGTTGTTCCAGTGGCCTACAGCATAGAACAGCGATAGAGTTGCGATAACCGGCAGAGACAACGGAAGTACAATTCGGAACAAAACTCCAATTTCCGTACATCCATCCAGCATTGCGGACTCTTCCAAGCTGTCCGGAATATTCTGGAAGAAAGTTTTCATAATGATCATATTGTAAGTACTGATAGCACCCGGCAAAATCAGCGCCCAAACAGTGTTAATCAAATGCAAACCATTAACAACCAAGTAAAGCGGAATCATACCGCCGCTGAAGAACATCGTGAACAGAATCATCAGCCAGAGGGGTTTCTTTCCGATCAAATCTCCTTTGGACAGCGGATATGCTGCCAGAACGGTCAGCAGGATATTCACCGCTGTTCCCAACACCGTGGTATAAACCGTAAAGAAGAAGGAATTATTCATTGATTTGTTGCCGAATACTGCCTTATAAGCTTCCAACTGCAAATCCTTCGGCCACAGTACAACTTCACCTGCTACAATCGAGGCTTCCGAACTGATTGATTTTGCAAATACATGTACAAACGGGAACAAGCAGATCAATGCAAAAAGCAACAAAATCAAGATATTTATTACATTAAACACTTTTTCGCCTTTTGTCGGCTTCATAAAAAATACCTCCTATTTCGTCCAATCAATAAATTCCATTGCCTGTAGCTTTCTTCGACAGCTTGTTCGTTACAAGCAGCAAAACAAAGTTTACAAGAGATTGGAACAGACCGATCGCAGTAGATCTGGAAATATCAGCCGACTGCATACCAATTCGATAAACATAGGTACTGATTACATCGCTTACACTCTGAACTGCGGAATTTCCCAGCAAGTACGGCTGATCGAAGCCGATGCTCATAATCTGTCCGACATTCAGGATCAGCAATACAGAAATGGTGGGAAGAATACTCGGAATAGTAATATGAATACATTGCTGCCATTTGTTTGCGCCGTCAATAATTGCTGCCTCATATAGTGAAGGATCGACGCCTGCCAATGCTGCCAGATAGACGATTGCGCCCCATCCGACACTTTTCCATATACCGGCTGCAACGTAAATAAAAATCCACCATCCGGGATCGCTCATAAAGTAAATTGGTTCCATTCCCATCTGAACCATAATCTGATTAATAATACCAGTCGAAGGCGACAGCATCGGAATCAAAATACTGGCGATTACTACCCATGACAGGAAGTGCGGCAAATAGATGATCGTCTGGATAACTCGTTTAAACTTGTCCAAACGCAATTCATTCAGCAACAGTGCCATAATAATCGGTCCCGGAAAATTGAAGAGCAAAGTTAAGAGATTCAATCCCAAGGTGTTCCGCAATACGATGTAGAAGTCTTTCGTGCTGAAAATTCTTTCAAAGTTTTTCAAGCCGACCCACGGACTTCCTAATACGCCTTCAAACATATTGTAGTCTTTAAACGCAATGGTTACACCGTACATTGGTGCGTAACAGAAAATGAGATAATATGCAATAACCGGTATCAGCATTACATACAGATATTTGTCCCGCCACAATTTTTTCCATTTTTTTCGTCTCTGGATTTGGCGGTCACTTGATGTTTTTACCGTTGCTGCCATGACTTGGATCCTCTCCTTTTTCGACCCTTTGAATAATGTTTTCGAAAATGCATTCGGGTTTTTACTCATTACCGTATATCACATGTAACTGTTTTCATTTGAAGTTACTCGAATACCCGAATGCCGTTGTCGTTTTACACAAATTATTATAATACCTTTTTTCTTTTTTTGCAATATGAATAAATGCCAAGCTTTTCGTTCATATTTGTTGCAATTTGTCCAAAAAAGCTATAAAAAAATACACATGTGATTGAAAAAACGCGCTGCTGTTTGTATGTTTTTTAGTTATATAATATAATTTAACGCTTTATCAAGCAAAATTGATTGACGGCGTCACAATTTTTACATATTTATACAAAAACATGAATATTTATAGATTTTCAATTCGCAATAATTCCAAAATTCTTTTCATTTGTTTGACAGGTCAATCATAGTGCAGTATAATAGTATCCAAGAATGTGAGGCGATCCTATGCAAAATGATTTTTCCCAAGGTAGTGTGGGCCGTAATATCTTAATGCAGGCAATTCCCCTGACTATCGCACAGCTAATCCAGCTTTTATATAATGTAGTGGACCGTATCTATATCGGCCATCTTCCAGATGCCAACGGATTAGCTCTCACGGGTATTGGTTTGGCATTTCCGTTAATTGCCCTGATTACCGCTTTTACGAGCCTATTTGGAATGGGTGGTTCCCCGCTCTGCTCTATTGCAAGAGGAAAAGGCGATATTGAAGAGGCAGAACATATTATGGGTACCACATTGTGGCTGTTAGTTGTTTCCTCATTTTTTATTACCATTTTCTGCTATCTATTTAAAAAACCTATTCTTTATTTATTTGGTGCAAGCGATTTAACATATGTTTATGCCAACGATTACTTAAGTATCTATTTACTTGGAACAATGTTTGCCATGATTGGGCCTGGAATGAATTATTTCATCAATTTGCAAGGATTCCCCAAAATTGGAATGGGAACTACCATTTTAGGCGCAGTTTTAAATATTGTTTTAGATCCATTGTTTATTTTTGTTTTCAAAATGGGAATTCGCGGTGCTGCCATTGCTACTGTAATTGCTCAGATTGCCTCCGCCATATGGGTTCTTTGCTTTATTCTGGGTAAAAAGGCGATTTTGCGCCTACGTCGAGAATATTTTCGATTTGACTTTCCACGTTTCCGCCAGATTTGCGCTCTGGGATTGTCCGGCTTTATCATGTCTGCAACGAATTGTGTGGTACAAATTGCCTGCAACAGCACCCTCAGTATCTATGGAGGAGACTTGTATATCGGAATTATGACCGTCATCAATTCGGTTCGAGATATCATTATGCTGCCGGTTTCTGGTATTACCAATGGTTCGCAGCCGGTACTTGGATTCAATTACGGTGCCAAGGAGTACGGACGGGTAAGGAAAGGGATTGTATTCACTTTAATTTTGGGATCCATTTACTCATTAGCTGCATGGCTGATGGTTCTGCTCTTCCCCACCTTCTTTATGGGGTTGTTCAGCAGCGATCCTTCCATCATTCAGCATGGCAGCGAAGCATTAAAAATCTACTTTTTTGGTTTTATTATGATGGTTTTCCAGGCTGCAGGACAATGCACTTTTGTTGGTCTGGGAAAATCCAAACAGGCGATCTTTTTCTCCATTTTGCGTAAAATCATTATTGTTGTTCCGCTCACCCTGATTTTGCCTCGCATCGGATTCGGGGTCAATGGTGTTTTCATAGCGGAACCGGTTTCCAATATTCTGGGCGGGTTGCTCTGCTATGGAACTATGATGGCAACTGTTTGGCGACAATTGAAACGTGATGAAGAAGCCTTAAAAACTCAATAATATTCAACTCATTTTGACATTCCGATATATTTTTTCAATTGAATAAAATGGTAAAAGACAGTGGCATTCCGATCCACTGTCTTCTTTTTATAAATGAAATTGTATTCGATATCCATCCATTCTTCCCTTCCAATATGCAATCAGCCCCACTCGTGCTTCGGATGCAGTAGTACAGGAAAGATTTCCAACAAAATATTGCCATGCATCTATCCACTCGTGTACAGGATACTCGTTCACTTCTGTTTTTTCTAAGAATTCTAATATTTCTTTTCCATTTCCTTTGTACTTCAAATCAGAAAGATAATAACATTGACTTCTTTGACTCAATTCATCCAACAAAGATGCTTGAAAAAAATTTTCCATACTATCCCCCCTTATATTAAACTGTATAAGCACAATGTTGCTATAAACAATTATATCATAAACATTGTGTGCATACAATATAAGTATCAAGATTTTTCTAAAAGAAAAGAAGGGATACTTTTGGATATTGATTACAAAGAAATTGGAAAACGAATTCGCCAAAAAAGATTGGATTTAAAAATATCACAGGAAAAATTAGCAGATCTTGTAGATCTATCCAAACCACACATGAGTCATATTGAAAATGGAACCACCAAAGTCAGTCTGCCCACCTTAATTGCAATTGCCAATGCACTACAATGCACATTGGATGTGCTGGTAACCGATAGTTTGGAGTGTGCCGAACCGCTCTATCAATATAATATTTTTCTCGAATTACAAGACTGTACTCCGGACGAACTGAAGATTATAGAAGATTTGATTCATGCAGTAAAAACAAGTCTACGGCGCAACAGACGGAATACAGAATAAATTCATAATTAACACAAAAAGCGCTTGTATTTTTAAAAAAACCGTGCTATACTAAAAATGATTTCGTTTGGTAAACAGAAAGGTTCGCCCGACTGCAAACCAGTGATATCAAAACCAATCGTGCTGAATGGACAATGGTTCTTCCGGAGTCATAAGGCGGTCGGGAAGGAATCCTTTTGCATGTTTTTACGGAGAAATTCTGCCCTCTTGCCTATGTTCGGCAAGGGGGCTTTTTATTTGGAAATGAGGAGAACACGATGACCGAAAATCAAAACCAGATTATCCGGCTGTCCCAAGGAGAGACTTTGGAAAAAGAGAAACTGGCAGCGCTGGTGTCGAGTTATACACCGGAAGACCGACAGTTTGCCGCTTCTCTTGCCCGGGAAACAGCGGACCGGCAGTTTGGAAAGAAAATCTATTTCCGGGGATTGATTGAGTTTACCAACTACTGTAAAAATGACTGTCTATACTGCGGCATTCGCCGGAGCAACCGGAACGCGGAGCGATATCGAATGGATCTGCCGGAAATCCTTTCCTGCTGCCGGTGGGGATATTCCGCCGGATTTCGGACCTTTGTCTTGCAGGGAGGAGAAGATCCCTATTTTACCGATGATCGGATAGTGGAAATCGTTTCCGCTATTAAGACAGAATTCCCCGACTGCGCCGTGACCCTGTCTATCGGGGAAAAAAGTCGGGAAAGCTACCAGCGTTTCCGGGAAGCCGGCGCTGACCGGTATCTGCTGCGGCATGAAACCGCCACCCCGAGCCATTATGCCAATCTGCATCCGCCGGAACTGTCACTGGAAAACCGTATCCGCTGTCTTTACGACCTGAAAGAACTGGGATTTCAAACTGGCTGCGGCATGATGGTAGGATCGCCGTTTCAGACACCGGAAAATCTGGCAGAGGACCTGTTGTTTACGCAGAAATTAAAGCCTCAGATGATCGGGTTGGGGCCGTTTATCCCGCATCATGATACCCCTTTCCGAAATGAAAAGGCAGGTACTGTGGAGGATACCCTCTTTTTACTGAGCATTGTCCGATTGATGCACCCAAAGGTGCTGCTTCCCGCCACTACCGCCCTGGGAACCATTCTTCCCGGCGGCCGAGAAATGGGGATTCTGGCAGGCGCAAACGTGGTGATGCCGAATATTTCCCCGCAAAAAGTCCGGGAACATTACCAGCTTTATGACAATAAAATCGGCACCGCCGATGCACCGGCGGACAGCTATCAGCAGCTGTGGGAATCCATCCGTTCTATCGGCTATGAACCAGTGGTGGATCGGGGGGATTATCCCGGGGAGGAGACAGATTTATGATTAAAATGGCAATTTACGGCAAAGGCGGCATCGGCAAATCCACTACCGCCGCCAACCTTTCCATGGCCTTCGCCAAAATGGGACTGACTGTTATGCAGATTGGCTGTGACCCCAAAGCGGACTCTACCATTAACCTGCACGGCGGAAAACCTCTGACCACCGTTCTGGATTTGGTTCGGGAAAAGGGGAAAGCGGTTACTCTGGAAGAAATGGTGACGGCAGGGGACGGCGGTGTTCTCTGCGTGGAAGCGGGCGGTCCTACTCCCGGCATGGGATGCGCCGGACGGGGAATTATCGCGGCTTTGGAAATGTTGGAGGAAAAAAACGCTTTTGAGGTATATAAGCCGGATGTGGTGCTTTACGACGTTTTGGGGGATGTGGTCTGCGGCGGATTTGCCATGCCAATTCGGGAAGGCTACGCCGAAAAGGTGTTCCTCATCACTTCCGGGGAAAACATGGCTATTCACGCGGCAGCCAACATCGCCATGGCGGTAGAAAATTTTGCCGACCGGGGATACGCTTCTCTGTGTGGAATTATTCTGAACCACCGGAATGTGCCCCGGGAGCTGGAAAAGGTGCAGGAACTGGCGGAAGATGTCCACACGGAAATTGTGGGGGAACTGCCTTTCCATCCATTGGTGCAGCAGGCGGATGAAATGCAGAAAACCGTCCTGGCGGCTTTTCCGGACAGCGATATGGCGGCGTGCTATGAGAATCTTGCCCGGCAGGTGCTGAAAGCCTGCGGAAAGGAGGACGCATGATCGATCTGCATCAAATTTCCGGGGAGGATGTGTCCATTCCAATTAAGGACGCGGCATTTCCGGTGCCTTTTCCCTCGGGATTAGAATACGCTGCTCCGGCCAGAGGTCCCTGGAATATTGTCCACATCGGGATGCTCATTCCCGAAAGCCACCAGATATTTGTCTGCGCCCAGAGTTGCCTACGCGGGGTTGTTTTGACGGCTGCCGAAATGGGGGCGTCAGAACGTTTTTCCACTATCGCTGTTCAAGACAACAATCTGTTGGACGGGGACATGGAACAGTTAATTTTGGACGGGGTGGACGAGATATTTTCCGGCATGGAAAAACTACCCCGGGCATTATTGCTCTACACCAGCTGTATCCACCATTTTGTGGGCTGCGACCTGGATTATGTGTTCAAAAAACTGCGGCAGAAATACCCCCAGATGGACTTCACCGACTGTTATATGAACCCCATTATGCGGAAAAGCAAGCTGCCTCCCATTGCCAAAATGTATATGCAGCTGTACAGCCTTTTAAAGCCCGCCCAGACGGAACGCCGAGTGGCTATTCTAGGCAATAACGAGGCGCTGGCTCCCACCGGCGAAATGGTAACGCTGCTAAAAAATGCCGGATATGCGGTGGAGGAAATCGCCAACTGCAAAACTTATGACGAATATCAGCGGCACGCGGCGTCCTGCCTGTCCATTACTACGAATCCCGCGGCGGTTGTGGGGGCCAAGGAACTGGAAAAACGGCTGGGAATCCCGCATTTGCATTTGCCCCTCTGCTATGATTTTGCGGAAATGGAAGAAAATCTGCAAAAGCTCTGCGAAGCCCTTTCTTTGTCTATCCCTGACATTTCGGAGCAGAAAAAGGCGGCGGAACAGGCTTTGCGCCGTGTGGCTCAGGAATTGAATGGGACGCCGATTTCTATTGACTATACGGCAACTCCACGGCCTTTGGGCCTGGCGAAACTGCTGGCGGAGCATGGATTCCGGGTAATTTCAGTTTATGTCGACAGTTTTTCTGGACCGGAAAAAGCCGCCTTTGAATGGCTTCAGGAAAATCTGCCGGAATTGACCCTACATCCCACTGTCCATGCGAAAATGGGGGTTCTGCCCCGGAATGAGGCGGAAAATTCCGGCGGAAAGCTATTGGCTATCGGCCAGAAAGCCGCCTATTTTACCGGAACCAGTTATTTTGTCAATCTTTTGGAAGGCGGCGGGCTCTATGGCTTTGACGGCATTCGGCTTTTGGCGGAGAAAATGGAACAAGCCGCCAAAACCGAAAAAGATGTGCCGTCCATTATACAGGTAAAAGGATGGGGGTGTTGCGGATGAAACAGAGTAATCGGATTTTGTCCACCTATACCGCCGATGTGTCGGGGGTCTGTTCCGCCTTGTACGAAATGGGCGGCATGACAGTTATGCACGACGCCTCCGGCTGCAATTCCACCTACAATACCCACGACGAACCCCGGTGGTACACCATGCCCAGTATGGTGTATATTTCGGGCTTAAGTGAAACCGAGGCCATTTTAGGGGACGACAGCAAGCTGGCTAACGATCTGATTGATGGGGTGAACAGCCTTCATCCTCGGTTCTGTGCTGTGGCAGGAACTCCTATCCCCACCATGATGGGGACGGACCTGACCGGTATTGCCCGTTTGGTGGAACGCCGCACCAGAACGCCCGCATTCGGATTCAAAACTACCGGAATGCAGTCCTATGTAGTGGGCGCATCTATGGCGCTGGAAGCCGTGGCCAGACGGTTCTGTCCGGAGATTGCCAAAGACAAGGCTGGCAAACCTTCGGTGAATCTGCTAGGGGTTACTCCCTTGGATTTTTCGGTTACCGGCACAGTGGAAGCACTTCGAGAACTGCTTGCCGAAAATGGGTATGAAGTCCGTTCCTGTTGGGCTATGGGAAGCAGCTGGGAAGAATTGATGCAGGCGGGAAGTGCCCAGGTGAACCTGGTTTTATCCTCGGCGGGACTGGCATTAGCCAAGTTTTTCCGTGAGAAATATGGAACACCTTACGTTGTGGGAGTCCCCATGGGGGAAACCTTTACGGCAGAATATCTCACTCAAATTGACAAGGCTGCTGAGACCGGAGAAAATCAGTACCCGGCAAAAGGGACGCAGGTTCCGGCAGAGGGGGAATGCGTCTTGATTATCGGAGAAGCGGTCTGGGCCGCCTCTATGCGCCGGGCGTATGAATCTGCCACTGGCAAGCCGGCGAAAATCCTCTGCCCCTTGGAACTGGATGGAGAAACTCTGACATCCAATGATCTGCGGATCACCGGCGAGCGGGAAATAGCCGCAGAAATGGCCAAAGCAAGTCTGGTCATCGCCGATCCGATTTATCAGTATGTTCTGCCCAAAGGCATTTCCTTTATCCGATTTCCTCACGAGGGCTATTCCGGACGCATCTGGCGGAAGGAAATCCCGGTATTTGTGGGAAAAGACTGGGATATTTGGTGGACAAATGTAAGTTCAACTTCAAAATAGGAGGGGATGTCATGTCGATTCGCAATTCTGCCAAGGCAGTCATCCTGCATGAAGGAAAAATTCTTCTAAACCATTGTGTCACTGCGGAAGGAATAGAATATTACGATCTTCCAGGCGGAGGACAGCACCAATTTGAAAGCATGGAAGAAGCGATTGTTCGAGAGGTTCAGGAAGAAACCGGCTATACGGTACAAGTAAAGCGGTTTTTGGCGCTGGCGGAGGAAATTGAGCAGGATCACATGCTGCGGGAGCAATACCCCGATTATACCCATCGAATCGTTCATTTTTTTCTGGCGGAGTTAACGGGGAAAAGTCGGCCAGACCCCAGTGAAAAAGATTTTCAGATGCTGGAAAGCATTTGGATTCCTCTTGACCAGGCAGACAGACTCTCTTTCCGGCCGCCGCAGCTTACCGGCCGAATTACTGCCCTGATCCATGGAGAGATCTCCCCATTTTTAGGGACAGTCTTGGTCAAAACAGATTAATCTGAAGGCAAAATACAAAATGAAAGAATCGTTTTGGAAAGGAAGTCAATCCAATGAAACGTAGAATCCTCGCACTTTTGTTAAGCTGTACTATGGCTCTCACCGCTTTAGCGGGATGTGGTCAGACGGAAACCTCGGAACCGGAAAGCAGCGCTGTTTCCAGCGCTGAAACAGTTTCCTCCGAATCTTCTCAGGCGGAAGAATCGGACACAGCGGAGGCAGATACCATCGTCATTACCGATCACGCAGACCGGCAGGTGGAAGTTCCCGCCAACATTGAACGGGTGGTTACCACCGATATTCTGCCCATCGCTTCGGTGTTGACCGTGTTTTTGGGCTCCGCCGATAAAATCGTAGGTATCCATCCTTCCAGCATGAGTGCCGCCAAATCTGGCCTGTTGGGAGAACTGTTCCCGGAAATCTTAAACGCCGATACCAGTTTTATGGAGGGCGGAAACCTGAATGTGGAGCAGCTTCTCAATTTAGACCCGGATGTAGTGCTGGTCAACGCCAGCAGTACCGAGCTGATTGAAGCCATTGAAAATGCCGGAATTCCCGCTGTGGCGATTTCCCCCAGCAAATTCGGATACGATATTCTGGAAACCTACGACCAGTGGATTGACCTTCTGAGCCAGATGTTCCCCGACAACAGCAAGAGCGAAGAAATTTCCGCGTACAGCAAGGAAGTCTATGACATGGTGCAGGAGCGGGTCAAGGATATTCCGGAGGAAGAGAAAAAGTCGATTTTGTTCCTCTACAAATACGATGACAAGCAGATGATTACCTCCGGTGTCAGCTTTTTCGGCCAGTACTGGGCGGAAGCGGTTGGCGGTAAAAATGCAGCCGAGGAAGTCAAAGCGGATAATGCCAATGCAGTGATCTCTATGGAGCAGGTCTATCAGTGGAATCCGGATATTATCATGATTACCAACTTTACCACCGCTCAGCCGGAGGATCTTTACAACAACACCATCGGCGGCAACGATTGGTCCAGTGTCAAGGCGGTGGAAGAACAACAGGTTTATAAAATGCCTTTGGGCACCTACCGCAGTTACACTCCCAGCACGGATACTCCGGTTACCTTCCTTTGGATGGCCAAAACAGTCTACCCGGAGCTGTTCGAGGACATTGATATTACCGCGGAAGTTAAGGACTACTACCAGGAAATGTACGGGGTAACCCTTACCGATGAGCAGGTGGATTTGATGTACAATCCCACCTCCGCTGCGGGCGTAACCTATTAAGATGGGAGAGAAGTCCATGCATCACGCGGGAAAACGGGAATTTTTCTGGGCGGTGGGAATTGTAGTGGCCATTGTGATCTTGTCCATTGTTTCCATGACCATGGGGCGGTTTGAAATCACCTTGAAACAGGTCTGGGCCGTTTGTTTTCCGGGGCTATCGGATGGAATTGAGGTCACCGCCAATATGCATAACACCATTTTCAATGTCCGTCTGCCCCGTATCTTACTGGCTCTTTTGGCAGGAGCGGGATTATCGGCAGCCGGTGGGGCTTTTCAGGCGTTATTTGCTAACCCTCTGGCTACGCCGGATACTTTAGGGGTCGCTACCGGCGCATCTTTTGGCGCAGTACTGGCGATTCTGTTTGGCCTGTCCACCTTTTGGGTGCAGGGATTTGCCTTGATTGCAGGGATTCTGGCGGTGGTGCTGGTTTATGTAGTCAGCCGGAGCAAAGGGGGCGGACGTTCCTCCATTATCATGATCGTTCTGGCCGGTATGGTGGTAGGCGCGCTGTTTTCCGCACTGGTTTCCCTGGTGAAATATACCGCCGACCCCCAGGATGTCCTGCCTGCCATTACTTTCTGGCTTATGGGCAGCCTTTCCGGAACCGGCTGGAACACCTTGCTTTTTGGCGCGCCATTTATCCTAATTGGTCTGGTGATTATCTTCCTATACCGCTGGAAACTGAATGCCATGACCTTAACCGAAGAAGAAGCATCCTCCTTGGGGGTCAATGTGAAACAAGTGCGGGCTATGGTTATTCTGGGAGCCGCTATGGTGACAGCATCGGTGGTGTCTATGTGTGGCGTCATCGGTTGGGTGGGGCTTTTGATCCCCCATATTTCCCGGATGATTTTTGGCAACAACAATCAGCGGGTGATTCCCGCCAGCATGGGTCTGGGCGCCATTTTTATGCTGGTCATTGACACAGCGGCTCGGTGCATGACAGCTTCGGAAATCCCAGTTTCCATTCTCACCGCTGTCATTGGCGCGCCCTTCTTTATCCTGCTATTGCGCAAGACAGGGGGAATTCAGGCATGAATTTTGCGGTAAGAGGCGGCGTTTTCCGCTATGGGCGGGATAAATATGTTTTGAATGGGGTGACCTTTGACTTTGAGGGGCCTGGAATCCTGTCAGTTCTGGGGGCTAATGGTGCCGGAAAAACCACCTTGATGAAATGTATGTTGGGGCTGATGCCCTGGACAGAGGGCGGGTCCTTCTTAAATGGGAAAAATATCCGCGAATACGGCCAGAAGGAATTTTGGAAACAGGTGGGGTATGTGCCTCAGGCAAAACACAGCGCCTTTGTGTACAGTATCGAGGAAATGGTGGTGCTGGGACGCAGCGCCCATCTAGGGCCGTTTGCTCAGCCTGGCGAAAAGGACTGGAAAATGGTAGACAAAGCACTGGAACAGGTAGGGATTTCCCATTTACGCCACAAATTGTGCAGTCGGGTCAGCGGTGGGGAATACCAGCTGGCCATTATTGCCCGTGCGCTGGTGACGGAACCGCAGTTACTGGTACTGGACGAACCGGAATCTAATCTAGACTTCAAAAACCAGATGATTGTGCTGGAGGTTCTGCGGACTCTTTGCAGAGATGGCGGAATTTCCGCTATTCTCAATACCCACTATCCGGAACACGCAGTGGACATCTCCAATAAATCTCTGCTGATGCTGCCAGATGGTACGGGGCGCTTCGGCGATACCGCAGAAATTATCACGGAAGCAAATTTGCAGGAAGCCTTTGGTATTCCCGTTAATATCCGGACGGTTTCCCTTCCGGATCGGGAATACACCTGCATAGTGCCAGAATTAAGGAGGTAACATGGAAACCAGAATCGCTCTTATAGGAATTATGGTAGAGGATCCGGAGGCGGCAGAACGTATTAATCAGGTTCTTCATCAATATAATCCCTATATTATAGGAAGAATGGGACTTCCCTATCGGGAAAAAGGTCTATCCATTATCAGCGTTGTACTAGATGCACCGAATGAGGCAATCAGCGCCCTTTCCGGAAAATTGGGCATGATTCCGGGCGTCAGTACCAAAACGCTCTACTCCAAAATTTCGCGGAAAGAATAAAACCGAAGCCGCCTTTTGGGGCGGCTTTTCTTTTTGTATCCACGGAAATCTATTGACAATCACCTGAAAAACAGGTAAAATAATCTTAAGTATGAGGATTTTCCTCAACAAAAATTTGGAGGGATTTTTTCCATGGAAGCTAAGAAAGTCCGCACCCGATTTGCACCCAGTCCAACTGGTTATATGCATATCGGAAATCTGCGCACTGCACTTTATACCTATCTGGTCGCCAAAAAAAATAATGGCACCTTTATTCTGCGAATTGAAGATACCGACCAGAATCGTTATGTCGAAGGTGCAGTCGACATTATCTATAATACCCTGAAAAAAACCGGTCTGCAGTGGGATGAAGGTCCTGATATCGGTGGTCCGGTCGGTCCCTATATCCAGTCTCAGCGCATGGGGATGTTTAAAAAGTATGCAGAAGAACTGGTCGAAAAAGGCCATGCGTATTACTGCTTCTGTGATAAAGACCGCTTGGAAGAACTGCATAAAATCCAGACTGCTTCCGGTATTCCGGTAAAATATGATGGTCATTGCCGCAATCTTTCTAAAGAAGAAGTACAGGCTCGTCTCGCTGCCGGTGAACCGTATGTTATCCGTCAGAAATGCCCAACCGAAGGAACTACTACTTTCCATGATGAAGTATTCGGGGATATTACGGTAGAAAATTCTGTACTAGATGATCAGATTTTAATCAAAGCAGATGGCATGCCCACCTATAACTTTGCCAATGTTGTCGACGACCATACCATGGGAATCACCCATGTAATCCGCGGCAATGAGTATCTTTCGTCTACTCCCAAATATAATCTGCTGTATGAAGCATTTGGCTGGGACATTCCGGTCTATATTCACGTATCTCCGGTTATGAAGGATGCCAACAACAAACTTTCCAAACGAAATGGAGACGCTTCCTTTGAGGATCTGATCGCCAAAGGCTATCTGCATGATGCCGTCATCAACTATATTGCACTGCTGGGTTGGGCACCAAAGGGCGAAAATGAAATCTTTACCCTGGATGAACTGATTCAGGAATTTGACGTCAGCGGTATTTCGAAATCACCGGCTATTTTTGACCCGGTTAAACTGAAAGCGATCAATGGCGCTTACGTCCGTAAAATGGATAAAAAAGATTTTATTGAGCAGGCTCTTCCCTATATTCGCCAGTCCTGCAAGAAAGAAGATCTCAACTTGGATCTGCTTGCAGAACTGTTGCAGCCCCGCACCGAAGTCTTTACCGATATTCCGGAACAGATCGATTTTATTGATACACTGCCGGATTATGATATTGCGCTGTATACCCATAAAAAAATGAAAACCAATGCCGAAACTTCTTTGGTTGTTCTGAAGGAAATCCTGCCGGTTCTGGAAAATCTTTCCGACTGGTCGCTGGATTCCATCAACAATGCCATGGCAGAACTGGTGGCAAAACTTGGCGTGAAAAATGGATATGTTCTCTGGCCTCTGCGTGTGGCTGTATCCGGCAAACAATTTACTCCCGGCGGCGGTACTGAAATCGCGGAACTGCTTGGCAAAGAAGAAACATTGCGCCGTATTCGCGTTGGTATCGAAAAATTGAGCGTATAATTTATCATTTCAAGGCAATACGATTGCGTATTGCCTTTTTTCTTGCCAAAAATGCGGAAATGTGCTATGATAGAAAGGTATTCCGTATAAGAAATGAGGCGTTGCTATGCCAATCAATATTCCGGTTACTCTGCCGGCAAATTCCGTTTTACAGCGGGAAAATATTTTTGTAATGGATGAAGAACGCGCAATTCATCAGGACATCCGCCCGCTCAAAATTGCCATTTTAAATCTGATGCCCAAAAAAATTGAAACCGAAACGCAGCTGCTGCGGCTTCTGTCTAATACTCCGCTGCAGATTGATTTGGAACTTTTACAGATGGCATCGCATGTTTCTAAAAATACTTCTGATGACCACCTATTCAAATACTACAAGACGTTGGATGATGTTCGGGATCAACGATTCGATGGCTTGATTATTACAGGGGCACCAGTTGAGCAAATGCCGTTTGAGAAAGTGGACTATTGGCCGGAACTCTGTGAATTTTTCGAATGGTCAAAAACTAATGTTTACTCCACTTTTCATATCTGCTGGGGCGCTCAGGCTGGTCTCTACTATCATTATGGTGTTCCCAAATACGATTTACCTGCCAAAATGTTTGGAGTTTTCCCTCATACAGTTCTGCAACCTTTTCATCAGTTGCTGCGCGGATTTGATGAAGTGTTTTATGTTCCCCATTCCCGCCATACTGAGGTTCGTGAGGAAGATATTCTGTTGCATCCGGAACTGGAAATCCTGACAAAATCTCATATTTCAGGGGTTCACATCGTAGCGGACGTTTCTGGCAGACGTTTTTTTGTGACCGGTCATTCCGAATATGACCGCGGAACACTGGCGGCGGAGTATTTCCGAGATCTTGATAAAGGATTGCCCATCCATGTTCCTTATAACTATTTTGAAGGAGATGATCCGGATAATCCACCTCGCTTTATCTGGAGAAGCCACGCCAATCTTCTGTTTGTAAACTGGCTGAATTACTTTGTTTATCAACAGACTCCCTATAACCTCGAGGAAATGGATCGAAATTCCAATGAGACATAAAACGAAAAAGGAGACACAATTGTGTCTCCTTTTGTTATATATACAGTCAGCGCGTACGGGCAATCAAATCTTCTGCCACAGTAATTCCAGCAGTAACTTTTCCGAAAACCGTTGTAGTAAACGCAATGTAACGATCATTGCATAGAAATTGCGGATGAGGATCCATATGATATACACAAGGCTCTTCCGGTCTGTAAAGAGAGGAATTCTCGGTAATAATATCAACCTGTTTTCCGGTTTCATAATTATAAAAATTCACCGTACTAGCACAGCCACGATACCATGATCCGTCGTTCTGCCGGTGCATGACATCTCCTACAAAATATTTTTCATCCTTGCTGGAATGTGCATGCCAGGTTCCACCAGGATGCATATCCAAATACTTTCCGGTCTCCATATTGATCTTAACAGCACCGTATTTTCCGTCCACATAATAAATGGATTTGCCATCAGCACTCCACCATTCATGGGTTGCCGCACCATCTGCATACTCCGATTTCCATGCAACCGGCTCTTCCCCGCGCCGAATAGTCCACAAACGTGTACGACGGCCGGTTTCATCCTGCTTGATTCCATACTGTGTACCGTCTGCCTTATCATTCCAAAAATCCTGTGCAAATAGAATCAAATCCGGATCTACAGGATTAAACTGCGCATGATTGTAACAGTAATCAAAATTCTTCCAAACATGAAATTCTCCCGTTTTTAGGGAAATGCTTCCCAACTGCCAGTGATTGCCGATCTCTGCATCAAATACCAATTCCGATTTATCAGCAGAGAAGGTCAAATGAGTGGCGATCCGATGGATAGTTCCCTTGCTCAATTCCGGCGGCAGCACGGCAATACGGACAACTGGATCAGCCGGATTTGGAGTTCTTTTGAAGACGCCATATTTATTACACCAGTAAATTTCTCCGTTTTCAACGTCAACCAGAGGCGATCCATCCAAAAACTGCGTCTCCGGGAAATGATGCACTTCATCGGTTAAAAAGTCCACAACCGCTAATGTTCTGCCGTAATTGGCATCCCCTGCGGGCGGAAATGCGCAATAAAACCAATAATACCGTCCATCCAGAGTCATGGAAGGATTGGTAAAATAGAAAGACTGCTGGAATGGTGCAACCTCGTTTTTCAGAATATACGAGGTCACGCCGCTAACTGGATCCGTATACGGAGTAAAATGGATCGATGTTTGAATTGTTTTCATGACAATCGCCTCTCTTTGAGCTAATACACATATCTACCGAAAATCAGCAAGACATGTACAGATAATAATTTTATTATCGGAGATTTCACAGAAAAAGTCAAGAGACCTTACCAGAATACTTACTAATTTAATAGAATCATGAAAAACTGAAGAGATTCAGCTGCTATTATCGAGGCAGCATCAGACAGACGGCACTTGCAGAAATTCCTTCTTCCCGTCCGGTAAACCCAAGCTTCTCTTCCGTAGTGGCCTTCACATTAACCACAGATACCGGTACCTGGAGATCCTGTGCAATATTTTCCCGCATCTGATCGATATAAGGCCTCATTTTCGGAGCCTGTGCAATAATCGTCGCATCCAGATTTCCCAACCGATATCCGGCATCCTCCGCCAGTTTACAAACATGTCGAAGCAATTTTCGACTGTCCGCTCCCTTGAAAGCGGGATCTGTATCAGGAAAATGCTTTCCAATATCTCCAAGTGACAATGCGCCTAACACCGCATCCATGATCGCATGCAGCAAAACATCCGCATCCGAATGCCCTAACAGTCCTGTTTGATGCGGAATATTCACTCCACCGATAATCAGTTGCCGATTTTCCACCAATTTATGAACATCATACCCTTGTCCGATTCGCATATCTGCGTTCTCCTTTCCCTGATTGATCCGTCTGCTCAAAATTGCTTCAGCTGCCGGAAGATCCGCCGGTGTTGTAATTTTCAGATTCTCCTCCTCGCCTTCGGTCAGATGAACCTGCCTTCCGGTCAATTCAAATAGCTGAGCATCATCCGTAAAATCCAGCTGTTTCCGAATTGCTTCTTCCATTGCAGCCAGGTAAGCCGACCGATCGAAAACCTGCGGCGTCTGCACCTGCCGAAGAGTGCTGCGTTCCACTGTTTGCAGCACCATTCCGCCTGGCCCCGACACCTTAATGGTATCCTTAACCGGAACTGCCGGTATAGCTGCACCATATTGGCACGCGTCGGCAAAGACTTTCCGTATCAAATGAGGAGTAACAAGCGGCCGTGCACCATCATGAATGGCAACATATTTTGCATTCTCCGATACTGCGTTCATTCCCGCAAATACTGACTGCTGCCTGGTTGAACCTCCGCATCCAATCACTTGAACCCGTTCCGATGCAAATGTCCCCACAAAATTCGAATACTCCCCTGCTCGTTCCGGTGATGTCACTACAAAAATCTCCGAAATCTCCGGTATTTCTAAAAAGGCTTCGATACTGCGTTGTAAAACCGTTTTTCCTCTTAGAGACAGCATTTGCTTATCGACTCCCCCCATTCGCGCGGAGGAACCGGCACTCATAATCAATACACTATACATTTTCTTATCCTTTCCAATTACAAATGTTTATTTTTTAAAAAACTATTGACTTTAAATAAATTATAGAATATGATGATAGACAGATTCCTGCAATAAATGAATCTTTCACAGAAAGGTTGTGTGGCTATGAGCCAAAAAGTTTTATTGATTCTGGTTGATGGTATGCGTCCTGACGCCATTGATCTCTGTGGACATTCCTTTTTGAAAGATCTCCGAAAAGAGTCCAGCTATTCCATGCATGCGACGACTACGATGCCTTCTGTCACCCTTCCCTGTCACGCATCTTTGTTTTTCAGCGTTAATCCTGACCGCCACGGCATTACGACAAATGTCTGGATGCCTCCGGTGCGCCCAATTGACAGTCTGGGCGATGCAGTCCATCTGGCAGGCAAACGCGCGGCTATGTATTATAATTGGGAACAGCTTCGGGATTTGAATCGCCCCGGTTCGCTGGTACACAGTGAATACCATAATATGTGGAAAGATGGCGGAATTGCATCCGATCATTTGTTGACAGATCATACCCTTGACTGTATCCGAAATGATGACCCTGACTTTATCTTCCTGTATCTGGGATATACCGATGAAGCCGGACATGCCAACGGATGGCTGACAGAACCGTACATGGAAGCAGTTGCCAATGCTTCCGCCTGCATCGAAAAACTCTATCGTTCTCTCCCGGAAGGCTGGTCCATGATTATAACAGCGGATCACGGCGGCCATGAACGTTCCCACGGCCACGATATCCCGGAAGATATGACAATTCCCGTCTATTTTGCAGGCAAACCTTTTGAAAAAGGTAAAGAATTACAGGATGTCAACATTAAAGACATTGCACCCACTATTGCAAAAATTATGGAATTTGCGCCGCCCCGAGAATGGGAAGGCCGCAGTATTCTCTGATTCCTTATTGCGAAAAATCCCCCGTGACTTTACCGGTCACGGGGTTTTTCATTCAGGCGGAAATCCCGGCCAATACTTTTTCCAATGCCGTTAATTCCTCGGAATGAGGAAGATCTTCCGCATAACGTACCCGGCAATATCCCTCTGTTACACAGGCAAACAGATCTTCCGGCAATATTTTGCGGGCTTTTTCCAAGATCTCATAGGGAGTATCGGATGGATTCCATAAAACCTGCCGCAGCCGCAGATACTGCAGAGCTAGCCGATATCCCTCCCGTAATCTGTAATCATCTTCCCGCATGGAACGGAAAAGACGGTATTCTTTTTTCCAGCGGCGAAGATCATACGGTTTTTGCTTCCGGTGTACACCATGCTCAATTCGTCCGAGCTCTTCTACATTATCTTCAAAATATTGATTAACATCAGCAAGTGATGCAGCACTGCGGTTATGAAACAGCCATCCCAAGCTGAAATCACGTATTTTAGCAAAGAGCATGCAGATTCCGTTCCAGATCTCCCTGCGATAGAAGAAAGCAAGCCAAATCAAAAAGGCTGCAAACGCAAATCCGAATAAAGTCCAGAAGAAACTAGGCCCTCCCGTCTCAGAGGAAAGCATCATATCACCTTGATTTCCTTGCGGCATCTGCTGCTGGACGACCTCTGGTTCCTCGCCAGTTGGCAGCAGACTCAGCAGGGCAGCCAAAAGCATCTTCAAAAGGTTCAAAATCCACATTAATATAGCGGCAATCTGTTTCCGAAGAAAATAGCCTGCAAAAATCAGCACAAAAATGATGCCAACTAAAGAAAAACTATACCACCGCATCCGTTTCGGAAGAATGCTCGTACTGCGATTATTGCGTTTTTCCATTAAGTAGTCAATATTGCCTTGATTTTTAGCTGCTGTATATACACATGCGCTCGTCAAAAAAGTTAGGGACAGTATTGTCAGAGAAAGAGGTTCTTTCATTAACCAGAAGATAAAGCAGCAGACTGCATCCAAGACAGTTAGAACAATCAGATACCGTGCCGTAAGAATTTCATCATAATTTCGTTCCCAAATCCGGCATCCAATCATGGAACAAATTAATGATAAAATTCCTCCTGTCAAGGCAATATAAAGTGGACTTACCTCTGCTGCAGCCCAAAACGCGGCAAAAGAAATTCCTCCACACAATATCGCAACCCCAAGTGAAAGCAAATTTGCCAATACTGTATAAATCTGTCCATTCCGGCGATGAAGCTCTGGAATCCCCCATACTCCAGCCATCATTCCCACAAAAGCAGAGAATACAAAACAAATCAATCCTATTCCCAAATAACGTTCTGTTACTGGGATACTCAATGGCAGTGCCAACAAGGCAAATACCGGTAAAAATGGAAATACAAAGCACAAAACTGCTGCTCCTTTGATAACAGGAAGTAGTGGAAAACGGAGTTTCATGCTGCAGCCCCTCCTTCCAAATCTGCCGGTGACAGTTCCAAAATTTCACATCCGCCCGTATCCAATTCCGGCGGGATTTCTCCCAACAGCAACGTACGTACATGTACACCATCGTATTGCTTCCGCCGGATAACCTCAATGATATGCTCATCCAAAAAACCTGTCACGAAAACCAAGTCTGTCGAAGTCATATCGTGATAGTGATCGCTAAGAAAGGTAAAAAACTCTTCGGTGCTGCGCAGTTGCAGACGGGCAAGAAGCTGCAACAGTCCCTCAACATGATCTGTCCCCCAGTACTCCTCGGTAAAAATCGTATCCCGAGCATCAGAAGTACAGCAGTTTGCGGCAAATCGAAGCGGCATTCCTGTCGAGAGAGTGGAAGTAAACAATCCTGCACAAAGTCGAATGGCAGTTTCCATTTTTTCCCGATCAATAGCGGTACTGCCGTGTTCCAGCGCCCGGGATTGCATATTCAGCGCAATCGTCACACTTTGCCTGGTAGTGGAATCGTTTTGAAAAACCATTAGCTTCTGTTCCCGAGCAGTAGCTGGCCAGTGGATTCGATTCATCGGATCGAAGTCCATATATTCTCGCACACCCGAAAAATAGAACGGATCTTCGACCAATGTTCTCCGAACCACAAGATCTCCGGTCAGATGACGAGTTTTTATCCCCTCAATTTCACCGATAGGTCTTGGCAGAACCAGAACACTGGAATGCACCTCCGCTCCTATAGACTGATTGACATTACCCAGCAAATCACTGGTTACTAATACAACACGGTCTATAGAATATTCTCCGCGCTTAAGGCAGCGCACCTTCCAACGCCTGCTCACTTTCTGATAGCTTCTCAAACTGAAAAAGCTTGGGACAAATCGGCTTTTATCCGTCAGCTGAGATTGTGTCCCGGCAAAATCCAGCCAGCGTGATGCCGTAATTTCCGTTTTGAACCACGGCAGTGGGAGCCACTTACGGTTCTCCAACTCCTCGATCAATTCAATTTCTTCTCCTTCAAAGACCTGATCCTTGCTCAAATAGCACCGGTATTTCACATTCTGAAGGGCGTACTTACGATAAACCCAGTTCTGAATTCCCAAAATGATAACCAGAGCTACTGCAATGGCAAATAACTGCATGCCATCTTCACTCCCTTTCTCACTGGGAGACTGTTTCGGTCGGGACTTCCACCTGACGAAGCAGAATTTCCAGAATTTCACGCGGAGCATCCGCACTCTGTCCAATACCGTATCCTTTACAAATCATCCGATGACTCCAAACATCCGGCACCACTGCTTTTACGTCGTCCGGCAGCACATAATCTCGCCCCTCCATCGCAGCGTGTGCCTGAGAAGCCCGCATCAATGCCAACGTTCCACGCGGACTGACTCCAAGCCGCACCTTTTCGTGAGATCGGGTTGCGCCGGCAAGACGAACCATATATCCGGCTATGGAATCGCTGATTTTTACCTGACGGACAGCTTTCTGCATTTCCAGAACATCATTGCCATCCAGTACCGATTCCAGGGAATCGATCGGCGCCGAACGCACTGCACCGGTGAGCATCTTCGTTTCAAAGGCAGTATCCGGATATCCCATTTTTAGCTTGAGGAAAAAGCGATCTAACTGCGCCTCGGGCAGCGGAAAAGTTCCCTGGACCTCAATAGGATTCTGCGTCGCAATAACTAAATACGGCTGCGGAAGCGGATAGGTCACACCATCCACGGATACCTGCCGTTCTTCCATACATTCCAATAGGCTGGATTGGGTACGGGGAGTTGCACGATTGATTTCATCCCCCAACAGAATATTGGTAAAAACCGCGCCTTGTTTAAAGACAAATTCCCCTTCTTTTTGATTGTAAAAATTGATTCCCGTCAAATCTGACGGCAGCAAATCCGGAGTAAATTGCACACGTTTAAAATCACAGCGGATAGATTTTGCCAAAGCCTTAGCCAAGGTTGTTTTTCCGGTTCCCGGCATATCTTCCAGCAGGATATGTCCGCCGCAAAGCATTGACAGGACTACTTTTCGAATCACCTCTTCTTTTCCTAGAATAACTGTAGAAAGATTTTTACACAATTGTTCGGCAGATTCCTGCACTTGTGAAAGATTCATTTTCATTGCCTCCTGACGAAAGATAATCTGTAATTTCCAGTCAGGTCATCTCATCTAGAAACGATCCGATGATGTTACCTGATTTCTGCGCAGAATGAATATCGTATGTTCAAATTATAGAATATTTTGGAGAAAATGACAAGCTTTAATTTTTTTATCATTGGATTATGCCAAATTATGATATCTTCTGTTCTTCCCCTGACTTTTTGACAAAAACATTGGAACACCTTCATTTTATATAAAATTTTCCGATTCATAAACAATGTTTTCACAATTTTGAACATCCTTTTTATCGAAACAAAGAGAAATTGAAGTCTGGAACACTCCTTCCTCCCCTCTCATATATTGGTAACAGGCATTGCCGAATCAATCAGAAGGGGGGAACGCAATGGAAAAGGATATTTTAGTGCTGCGATCCATCACCTATGCCTATAAAGCACAGCACGTTCTGGAAAAACAGTATATTCGAAGCTATGTCATCCGAACACCGGAACATTATGCACCAAGCGGATGCAGCTACAGTCTGGCTGTATCCGGAAAAGGGACCCAGGCAGCAGAGATACTGCGGCAAAACGGCATTCAGGTTTTAAAAATCATCCAAAATACCTGAGAGAGGCCCGCAAGCATCCGCTTCCGGGCTTTTTCCATTTTATAATTGTTAGGCAGGTGTTTCTATGATATATTTTGATAATGCGGCAACTACCTTTCCCAAACCTCCCTGTGTACAGCGGGCAGCACTAAATGCGATCCGAATTTATGGCGGCAATCCTGGCCGCAGCGGACATCGAATTTCCATGCAGACAGCCGAAAAAATATATGCAGTAAGAGAATTAGCTGCCAGCTTTTTTGATGCGCAACCGGAAAATGTGATTTTTACATTAAATTGTACGATGGCTCTAAACATCGCCATCAAAGGCGTACTCGCTGATGGCGGCCATGTCATCACCTCCTCTCTGGAACACAATTCCGTGATTCGGCCTATTCACGCCATGAGTCAAAAAGGAATCGTAACCTATTCTATTGCGCCGGTGAATGAATTGGATCCACAGGCTACGGTTCAGGCATTCCGAAATCTGATTCGTTCCGACACCCGTGCAATTGTCTGTACAGCAGCCTCCAATTTAACTGGAACCATTCTGCCTCTCCATGAGCTTGCTACTTTATGCCATGAATATGGGCTCTTATTTATTGTAGACGCAGCACAAGCTGCAGGGGTCATTCCCCTTTCCATGAAAGAAATTGGTATCGACATTCTTTGTACTGCCGGTCATAAAGGGTTGTATGGAACTACTGGTACCGGATTGCTGATTCTGCGGGATGGAATTTTACCTGCTACCATTCTGGAAGGAGGAACCGGCAGCGCCTCCCTGGAATTGGATCAGCCGGATTTTTTGCCTGATCGACTGGAAAGCGGTACAGTCAATACAGTTGGCATTCTGTCTTTGGGTGCCGGCATGCGTTTTGTAGAAAAATTAACCCTGCCGGAAATCTATCAATATGAAATGAATCTCTGCGGATGGGTTTGGAAGGAATTGCATGCTATGTCTCATGTCACTTTGCTTACCCAAAGTTTTCATATGCAAGAAAAAGTGCCAATTATCAGCTTCAATATCGATGGAGAGGATTCTGCTGTCGTGGCTCAATATCTGAGTCAAAAAGGCTTTGCTCTACGCGGAGGATTTCATTGTGCCGGCCTTGCTCATCGACAACTTGGAACAACCGGTCAGGGTGCTGTCCGGTTTTCTCCTTCTCATTTCAACACAGAGCAGCAAACCGCACTATTTTTAACAGAAATCAAAAAAATTCAAAAAAATGGCCTGCGAAAAGGTTGAAATAATCGGCAGATATGATAAAATAAATAGAGAAGGGTTGGAAACCTTTCTGAAATTCATGTAAGAAAGGAAACCATTCTGTTTTGCAGAAATGGTTTTGGATAGGATACATGCAGACGATCCAAACAATGTTCGATTCCATACTCAGTGCTGCTCGGGGATTTCGTTTTCCCTTAGATCTGATTGATATTCTGCTAGTAGCATATCTTATTTATAAAGGTATCAAAATTGTACGGGAAACTCGTGCCGGTCAGCTCGTTAAAGGAATTATTTTAATGCTGGTGCTATATCTTTTTGCACAGCTTCTGGAATTGAATACAATTATCTGGCTGCTCAATAAGGTCTTTGAATTGGGAATTATTGCAATTATTGTTGTCTTTCAGCCAGAATTGCGGCGCACACTGGAAAAAGTCGGCCGAACAAAGGTTACAACATTGACTCCGTGGAGCCATGGGGAAGATGCTGTCCGAAACAGCAGCATCTGGGCACAGCCGATTGAAATCCTTTGTGAGGCAGTACAACGCCTTTCCAAAACGGCAACCGGCGCATTAATTGTAATTGAGCGGCAAACGAAACTTGGCGAACAGATTGCAACCGGTGTCATGGTTGACGCTATTCCCAGTGTCGAATTGATTGGAAATATCTTTTTTAAAAATTCTCCTCTCCACGACGGAGCTATGATTATGCGGGATGGAAAAATTCTTGCAGCTGCCTGCTTCCTGCCAAAGCCAGACAAAGAAGAAGACATCGATAAAAATTTGGGATCTCGTCATCGTGCATCTTTAGGAATCAGTGAAGTATCTGATTCTGTTACCATTGTTGTCAGTGAAGAAACCGGTGGTATCTCCTTTGCAGTAAACGGCCGGTTAATTCGCAATTTATCCATCGAAAAACTCCGTCAAACCCTTCAGTTCTATCTGATTCCAGAGATTACCGAAGAAACCAAAGAGAAAAAGGCAGGCTTTTGGAAGGGGAAGAAAAAATGAAAAAATGGAAAATTAGCTTTCAAAGCTTGTTTGATAATGATTATTTTGTGAAGATATTTGCCCTGCTCGCAGGTGTCATTGCTTGGTTTGCTGTAATGATCTCCCAGATGACGGATACGAACTGGACAATTTACAATGTTCCGGTTCAAATCAACTATGAAGGATCCATTCCACAAAGTCTGGGATTACAGCGAATTGGTGATACGGAAATCATGATTTCCGTCAATGTAACTGGTAAAAACTCTAAAGTTCAACGTCTCACACCCGATGATTTTAATGCATCCATCTCACTTAACTCAGTAAATAAAGCACAATCCTATACCTTACCAATTGATGTTACTAAGAAAAATAATGATCCCGATTACCAAATTACCGGATATTCGGAAACGACGGCTACTCTTGTTTTTGATAAAATCGTCAGTAAACAGCTGACCGTTCAGATCAACGCGCCCAAACTGAGCGCAGCAGACGATTATATTATGCAGCAGCCTTATGCAGATGTAGAAAATATTGTGATTACTGGGCCGCAGAATGAAATTGATAAAATCGATCGGTGTGTTGTCAATATTGATAATGACAATGAAAATCTGACAGAAAACTTGGTTGTTACGGGAACACCGGTATTGCTTGACGAAAAAGGGACCGTCCTGACATCAGAACATTTGACAATTGAACCGTCTGTTGTAGAAGTGACTGTTCCGGTCTATAAGACCAAAAAAATGACCCTCCAACCGGAATTCATCAATGTTCCAAAAGGTTTTCCTCTGGACGAATTGGACTACACACTCTCTCAAAATGCAATTCTGGTAGCGGCATCACCAGAGATAATTGATAATCAAGATTCTATTACAATTGGTCCTATAGATTTCCGGACAATCGATATTGGAAAGGAATTTACACTAGATGTGGTTTTGCCCGCGGGATATATCAACCAAGAAAATGTCACATCTGTCACATTGACCATTCCAAGCTGGGGATTGTCCAGCCGAACATTCTCCATTCCTAAAACAAATTTTGTTTTAGAAAATGTTCCTGCTGGTTTTGAGGCCTCTGTAATTCAGCAAACACTGAGTAATGTTAAAATTGTAGGAGACAGTAACGTTGTGGAAGATTTGACAGCAGATGATTTGGTTGTTTCAATCGATCTCTCCGAGGTTACCGCCATTAAAGGACAATATAATGTGACAGCACGTGTTTATTGTCAAAACAGCGTTGCAGCATGGGCTGTCGGCGAATATTCCACAACTGTTCTCTTGACAGAAAAGTCTTAAAACTCACAACCTCCTGCCGCGTTACCGCTGCGACAGGAGGTTTTTAAGGAGGAATTTTATTTGCTGGTTCTCAACGGCATACAAACCCGTTTCAACGATTCAGAAGATCAAGCGATTGCTATCGCTGTCAAAAAACTTCATCTTTCCCCTGCTCGCCTGAAAGACGCCTACGTCTCCAAATCCTCATTGGACGCCCGAAATCAACAGCAGATGAAGAAAGTAAACACTGTCATCCTGCATCTGCACTCCCAGGAAGAAGAAACCAGTCTGGCAGAGAAACTGCCGGACAATCTCGTGCGTTATGAACCAGAACCGGAATTTTCCATTACACGCGGAAAGCTGAAACGGAATGGTCCGATTGTCATTGCCGGATTTGGTCCTGCCGGCATGTTCGCTGCTGGCCTGCTGACGCGATATGGTATGCCAGTCATCGTGCTTGAAAGAGGCGGTCCCGTGGAAGAACGGGTCAGTGCTGTAGAAAAATTCTGGCGGGAAGGAATTCTTGATTCCGCTTGCAATGTTCAATTCGGGGAAGGTGGTGCCGGCACTTTTTCCGACGGAAAGCTGACAACCCGAATCAATGACCCTCTGTGCCGATATGTGTTGGAACAGTTTGCCGCTCATGGTGCACCGCCGGAAACCCTGAAAAAAGCTAAGCCTCATATTGGCACCGATCTGCTTCGAAAGGTCGTCCGTTCCATTCGGGAAGAAATTCTTCAAAATGGCGGAGAAATCCGTTTTCATTCTCAACTGGAATCAATCTCTGTTACAAATGGAATGCTGTGCGGCATCCGGGTCAATGGTGCAGATCTTCCCTGTTCTCATCTCATTCTGGCAATCGGACATAGTGCCCGGGATACCTTCCGGATGCTGGCAAATCATGGAATCTCCATGGCCCCCAAACCATTTTCCGTAGGCGCCCGAATCGAACATCGACAAGAATGGATTGACCGAGGACTTTACGGAAAGATGGCAGGACATCCTGCTCTGCCTCCAGGAGAATATCAGCTTTCTCATCGAGAAAATGGTGGTGCTGTCTATACCTTCTGTATGTGTCCCGGCGGGACAGTAGTACCAGCTGCATCAGAAATCGGACAGGTTGTCACCAATGGCATGAGTGAATATAGCCGTAATCAGCAAAATGCAAATGCAGCACTGGTTGTATCGGTGGATTCTTCTGATTTTGGGGACGGCATTTTTGCCGGGATGGAATTTCAGCAGGCACTCGAACAGCGTGCTTTTCAGATGAGCGGACAAAATTATCGCGGCTGTGGAGCTACTGTCGAGAATTTTTTGGAAGGCAAAAAGGGAATTTCGCTTCACCGGGTAGAACCAAGTTATGCACTGGGAATTGAGGCAGTCGATTTTGACCAGCTTTATCCGACGCGGATTGCCGCCATGATGCGAACCGGCCTGCGGCTTTTTGACCGAAAAATCAGAGGCTACGCCGCACCGGATGCTGTCCTGACCGGTCCTGAAACCCGTACTTCCAGTCCGATTCGCATCCTGCGGGGCGAAGATTTTTCTTCCGTATCTGCCAAAGGACTCTATCCCTGCGGAGAAGGCGCCGGA
The DNA here is from genome assembly GCA_050943495.1 of Candidatus Merdivicinus sp. Lineage (GTDB taxonomy): Bacteria > Bacillota > Clostridia > Oscillospirales > Ruminococcaceae > Merdivicinus. The sequence goes on along the minus strand of JBMNPH010000001.1, from coordinate 11,405 downwards.
TATGCCGGAGGCATTATGAGTGCGGCCGTTGATGGACTTCGTGTTGCGCGTTATCTCCTCGAAACTTATGCAGAATAAAAAATGGTTCCCATACGGGAACCATTTTTCCTTATTCAGCCGAAATTTCCAGACCGTCATACGCAACAAATACACTAGGCCCAAATCGATCCTGTAATCTCTTCTCATACTCCATATGCGTCATCTTTCCTTTCGGAGAAAGATGTGTAACATAAACGCGAGATTTCTTATCCAGAACCTGCATCCGGTAAAGGCGTTCCAGCGTATCGCATACTGCATAAAAATTCATATGTCCCGAATCCATCGCAGTTTCCCGCAAGCCGAAAGTTCCCTCAATCACCAGAATATCCAGCTTATGTCCGGCAAGCCATTCGTAGGTTTCCTCAAAAAAACGTCCAGTATCGCAAGCATACATCAAATTTCCTTCCGGACGTTCCAGAACATAATTTGCGCTGTTTTCGTCGTTAAAAAATCCCTCATGGCGTCCTTTCATGGGTGTGACCTGCATTCCATCCACCTCAACTGTCTGGTAAAAATCCATCGGATGCAGATAAAATACCTTTTCCATGTTTAAAAATTGATGGGTCATCCGCGGATACGGCAGATGACGCAGTGATTCGATCACTTGCTGCAAGCCCTCTGCTGCCTTGCGCGAAAGGTAGAGGTGCACGGGAGGATGGGAATCTGCTGCCATATTGAAAAATTCCATATTCCAATAATCAAAATGGTCCTCATGACAGTGAGTCAGAAAGATATTGCGCACATTTTCCAGAGATTTTCGGAATCGATTCGCCGCATACAAGGTATCTGCACTGAAATCAATTAGATTCCGTTCATCCAGCAAAAAGCTGCTGCGGGCGCGGATTTCGCGATCGTCCTGCGATGAACGGGCTTTCCGACAATCCTCACAGCTGCAGAAAGGATTCGGAAATCCGGCGGCAGATGCTGTTCCAAGAAAGATCATAGAAACTCTCCTTTCTTCCTATGGCAAAAGGCAAGATGCTTCTGCACCTTGCCTTTTTTCATTTAGTTGCCCAATTCCTGCATACTGGACAGAATTTTTTCCAAACGTTCCTGGGCACGGGCAAGCTTGATCTTTTCGTTGTTAACAACCTTTTCCGGTGCCTTGTCAACAAAGTCCTGATTATTCAGCTTGCCGGAAATGATCTGAATATCCTTTTCACAAGCTTCTTTTTCCTTGTTCAGACGTGCCAATTCCTTTTCCTTGTCAATCAGGTCGCCCATAGGAATATAAACCTTTGCACTGTCGGTTACCGCCATCGCAGCGTTCTCCACACTGAGGCTTTCACCAATGGTAACATCGGAAGCAGAGGCCAAGCGCTCAAAGAAAGAAACGCCCTTCTTAAAGGTATCTCCATAAGTGGTTTCAATAAACAAATGAGCTTTCCGAGAAGGCGGAACATTCTTTTCTGCCCGGACGTTGCGGATCGCCTTGATGGCATTCATAATGCGCTCGAATTCCTGCTCATCCTCTGCAAAGTTGAGATCCTCGCGGTATTCAGGGAATTGGGCAATCATGATACTTTCACAATCATTCGGAATGGCCTGCCAGATTTCCTCCGTGATAAAGGGCATGAAAGGATGCAGCAGTTTCAAAGTATTGGCCATGACGTAAACCAGCACTTTCTGCGCATTCAGAGAGGTTTCACCGCCCGCCTGCAGACGAGATTTGGAAATCTCGATATACCAGTCACAGAGAATATCCCACAGGAAGTCGTAGACATTCTGCGCGGCTACGCCGAGTTCAAATTTCTCCAAATTGTCATTCACCAGTTTGACAAGGGCGTTATACTTCGAAAGCAGCCACTTATCCTCAATCAACAATTCGGTGGGAAGTTCCGGCTTTTCAATCTCGTCAGAAAGGTTCATCAGAATAAAACGAGACGCATTCCAGAGTTTGTTTGCGAAGTTCCGGGCAGCCTTCACCTTGTCATCCGAATAACGCATATCATTTCCGGGAGAAGTGCCGTTTGCCAGCATAAACCGCAGTGCATCAGCACCGTATTCATCGATAACCTGAAGAGGATCGATACCATTTCCGAGCGATTTACTCATTTTCCGACCCTGACTGTCGCGTACAAGGCCATGGATGAAGATATCCGAGAATGGCTTCTTGCCCATATACTCGAGGCCGGAGAAAATCATGCGAGATACCCAGAAGGTGATAATATCATAGCCGGTTACAAGAGTATTGGTGGGATAAAAATATTCAAGATCTTTAGTCTGTTCCGGCCAGCCGAGGGTCGAGAAAGGCCAGAGAGCCGAGCTGAACCAGGTATCCAGAGTGTCGGGGTCCTGCGTCATATGGCCGCCGCATTTCGGACATTTTTCCGGTGCATCCTTAGAGACGACTGTTTCGCCGCATTCATCGCAGTAATATGCGGGAATCCGATGTCCCCACCAGAGCTGACGGGAAATACACCAGTCACGGATATTCTCCATCCAGTGAAAATACATCTTGTCAAAACGCTCGGGGATAAAGCGGATGTCTCCGCTGCGGACTGCTTCGATGGCAGGCTGCGCCAATTCCTTCATGGCAACGAACCACTGTTTGGAAACCATCGGTTCCACGGTGGAATGGCAGCGATAGCAGGTGCCGACCTCATGCTGAAGGTTTTCTGTTTCTTTCAGGAAACCGCCCTCTTCCAAATCTTTGAGGATCGCTTTCCGAGCTTCTGCGGTGGTCATGCCAGCATATTTGCCGCAGTCCAGAACATGGGGTTCATTGGCAGTTGCACGGCCTTCTGCAAAAATTGCATCAGCAGCAGCTTTGTCTTCCGCACCGGTCATATGTCCGTCATAGGTGAAGACGCGCACGATGGGCAGATTGTGCCGCAGACCAACCTCATAGTCATTGGGGTCATGGGCAGGAGTAATTTTTACAACACCGGTTCCCTTCTCCATATCCGCATGCTCGTCACAGACAATAGGAATTTCCTTGTTCAGTAACGGCAAAATTACATGGCACCCGTGGAGATGAGCGTAACGGGGGTCATCGGGGTTAATGGCAACAGCGGTATCACCCAACATAGTTTCCGGACGAGTAGTGGCGAGTTCCAGCATTTCACCGGTTTCCTTAACCGGATAAAGCAAGTGCCAGAAATGTCCGTCTTGTGTTTCATGTTCCACTTCTGCGTCCGAAATAGAAGTGTTGCAGTGAGGACACCAGTTGACCATCCGATTGCCGCGATAAATCAGTCCCTTATTGTAAAGACGCAGGAAAACTTCCTGAACTGCCTTGGAGCAGCCGTCATCCAGAGTAAAGCGTTCTCTCGACCAGTCACAGGAGGAACCCAGCTTTTTCAGCTGCGTTACAATCCGTCCGCCATACTGCTCTTTCCACGCCCAAGCTCGTTCCAGAAATCCGTCCCGACCAAGCTGTTCTTTGGTGATGCCTTCCTTGCGCATCTGTTCCACAATCTTCGCTTCGGTCGCAATGGAGGCATGGTCGGTACCGGGAAGCCAAAGGGTAGGACGACCCTGCATCCGCCGCCAGCGGATGAGGATATCCTGCAAGGTATTATCCACAGCATGACCCATGTGCAGCTGTCCGGTAATGTTTGGAGGTGGAATCACGATGGTGTAAGGGTCTTTTGTTTCATCAATCTGAGGAGTAAAATAACCTTTTTGCTCCCAATTCTGGTAGATGCGGTCCTCAAAATCACGAGGATTATACATCTTTTCCAATTCTTTTCTTGCCATAAAGATGTTCCTTTCTTCTATTGTTTCCGCGGTTTTTCGACACGCGGGCATTATGGGCGACATTTTATTTTTCTTCCATATCGTTGACTTTTTCCTCATCCGGCGTGGAGTAAAGGGTATAATAATGGTCGAAAATCACCATGCCGGGTTTCGCGCCATTCGGCTTTTTGACATTCTTAACCTGCGTATAATCCACCGGTATCAGAGCCGCACCCCGTGCTTTGGAATTCCATGCAGCAATGGCAGCGGCTTCCTCCACTGTCCGGTCGGGTAGATCGTTCAAATCCGTTCCATCCGTTACCAGAATCACATGAGATCCGGCAAATCCCTGCGTATGGAACCAAATGTCCCACGGGCGGGCATCCCGGCAGGTCAGCTTATCATTTTGCTTGTTATTCCGGCCGCACCAAACCAAGTAACCGTCTGAAGTACGGTATTTCAGAGGAGGCTGTGCTTTTAAGAGCTTGTTTTTATTCTTATAATTTTTGATATAACCCTGCTCAGATAATTCCTGTCGAATTTCCAAAAGCTCGCTTTCTCCACTGGTACGGGATACCGCATCAAAGACGCTGTCCACATAGGTCAGTTCTTCTTCTGCTTCAGTAATCAGCTTTTGCAGCATCTTTTCAGCAGTTGCTGCTTTTCGATACTCTTTATAATATTTCTGAGAGTTTTCCACCGGGGTAAGCGCCGGATCCAGTTCGATGATCATTTCTTGATTATCATTGTAATAATCTTCCACCGTAACCGAACGGTCGCCCTTCTTCATCTTCCAGAAGTTGGCCGAAAGCAGTTCCCCTTTCTTTTTGAGTTCCTCCCGATCGGCACAGGCAGCCAGTTCTTCTTTCTGGGTGGCAATCTTCCGCGAAAGACGATCCGTTGTATTGATAAGCATCCGCAGCAAGTCATTCGACCGCTGTTTCATTCGTTCCAGCCGTACCCGCTCGGAATAAAATCCATCCAGCAATACGCTGGGAGAATCATAGGATTTACTCGCCATCAAGGCACCGTATTGCGTAATATCGACGAAAGAAAATTCCCGCGGTTTCCCATCCTGATCAAAGACAGTGGTAAAATTCCCGCTGCCAGTCCGAAGGCTTTCCCGAATTTTCCCAAGGAAGAAAAAGAGCCGATCCCATTGATCCTTCGTAAGAGCATTTTTATCCGCATCCTGTCCGCGCACCGCATAAGCCGTGATTTCCCTTGTAAGAACCGAGGAGAATCCTTCCAGTATCCCCATCAAACTTTTGGAAAGATCCGCACTTTTTTCGGACAGAATTCTTGCTTTTACCGCTTCATCATCCGCTTCCAGCAGATTCAACTTATTCTGGCGGGGCGGTTCCGTATATCGAATACCGGGCAAGATCGGCCGCACACCGGACATTTCCTGATCGACCCGCTTAATGGAGTCCATCACCTTGCCATTACCGTCGATCAGAATGATATTGGAATGGCGCCCCATAATTTCCGCCGCGACTGTAATATTGACCAAGTCTCCCAACTCATTGGTTGCCTCAAAATCAAAAAAGAGAACCCGGTCCATTCCCAGCTGTCTGACAGCCAACAGTTTGGCGCCAGTCAGATGTTTCCGCAGGAACATACAGAACATCGGCGGAGTTTTAGGATTCTCAAATGGCTGTTCTGTATAATGGACGCGGGGACTGTCCGCACCAGCCGAAAACAACAGGCGTCCATTCCAGCCGCGCGACCGCAGCAGCAGAATCATTTCCTCTCGGGATGGCTGATAAATCCGATCCACACGGCTTCCCACGGCGTTTTGTTCAATTTCCAGTTTCAGCATGCGCAGATATGCGCCGTCGAGTGCCATATAATCTCCTTTCCATAAAAAAACGCCTTCCGGGGAATTTCCCCAGAAGACGAGCAATCTCGTGTTACCACTTCTGTTCGCTTTGACCTCACAGCCAAAGCCTCTACCGGTACCATCATACCGTTTCGCTATAACAGGCGATCCTGTCGCAGTCTCAGACATATTTTTCTATGCTTCGGTGCGCCGTTCCGGGGCTACCTTCCTCTTCTGCCGCCTGTTTTCCTTTCAGCCGCGGGAATTCCATCCCTCCGGGAAAACTCTCTGCAAGTCCGGACAAAAGGCTACTCTCCCCATCTTTACGTTTCGATATATAATTATTATAGCATGTTTGACATTCCCTGTCAATTGTTTCTTCCGCTAAAATATTCTAAAAATAACGAAAAAGTGCTCGGTCACTCATAGCACGTCGGAATTCAACAGTTGGAAAACGTTCCTGCAAAAACTGACGCATGGGTTCCAGAATAATGGATTCTGTTTCATAATGTCCAGCATCAATCAAGGTGATCCCTGCATTAGCGGCGTCCACTACTTGATTATGCTTCACATCGCCCGTAATATAGGCATCCGCACCAGCTTGAATCACCTGCGGAAGAAAGCTTCCTCCCGCACCCGAACAAAGTGCCACCCGTCGGATGGTATTTCCCGCATCATACAAACGCAATAATGGCAGTTCCAGCCTTTCCTTCACCCTTCTTGCCAGCATTTCTCCGGTAAACAGTCGGGAAAATTCCCCGATTTTGACGCAACCGTCTCCGCCTTCCACATCCTCAGCTTCCACCAATCCCAAAGTATCCGCTAGCGTATCGCTTACGCCGCCCGGTGCTTTGTCCAGATTGGTATGAACGGAAATTACCGAAATTCCTGCCTGAATCAGCTGATAAACAACACTTTGAGACGGAATTCTTCGCAATGGATCAAAAATCAGCGGATGATGGGTAATAACCAACTGTACTCCACGTTTTGCTGCTTCCGCACAAACCTCCGAGGTGAGATCCAGCGCCAGCAATGCAAACTGTACTGCAGAATCCGCACTGCCAACTAAAAGTCCGCTGTTGTCAAATTCCTCCTGAGTTTCAAAGGGTGCCCAATCATCCAACGCTTCATAGATTTCTCCGATACTGGTCATGACAGCACCTCCTTCAATCGTTCAATCAGCTCTCGATAGTCCTCTACTACCGGATCCGTCTTCTGTCCGCCCTGACTCATTCCAAAATAAATCACCTGGAGTTTCTTCTGTAGATGTTCCAGATATTTGCGTGCCCATTCCGACTTTTCCGGGATCTGCATGGCATCCGTCATCTTTCCAACATGCGAAAAATACAAATCGCATGGATGCTCCTGCCCGTCATACCGGGCACAGAGGACCGCATATAATTTTCCGCCCGCTTCTGCCGGCGTTTCCGCCGCAATTTCAAAACCGTTTTCACACAGCCATTTTCTCAGAAAGGGTGCCTGCGTCATTGGCTGCAGAATCAAATTCTTCCCTGCAAGAGGAAGATGGCGTTCCAAAATCTCGGCAATCAGCATTCCGCCCATTCCAGCAATCACAATATCGCTTACATCGCCCAGATCAATTCCATCCATTCCGTCTGTCAAGCAAGTTTGAATTTTTTCCTGTAACCCCTCTGCCCGAATATTTTCCGCAGCCGATTCCAACGGCTTCGAATTGACATCTGCCGCAATTGCTTCCCGACTGCGCCCATTTTTTACAAGCCAGATCGGTAAGTATCCATGATCTGTCCCAATATCCAGAATTTTTCCGCCGTCTGTCACAAAATCAGCTGCTGCCTGCAAACGACTATCCAATGCCTTCATTTATTTGATCCCCCGTTATAAAACAACAGGGACACGAATACCGTGTCCCCGAGCTTGATCATCTGACTGATGCATTACTTTGCGAGGTGTGCATTGATTTTCGCAATCAGTTCATCCGGGTCAACTCCGTGAACTGCACATGCTTCCGCAATAGATTCTCCCCGTGCAGAAGGACATCCTAAGCAATGCATCCCCATTGCAAGAAAAAACTGTGCGGTAGTGGAATCGAAATCTAATACGTCTCCGATAACAGAGTCTTTGGTAACGACCATCCTGATCTCCATCCTTTCTTTTTTCTTCCTTTATATTATACCCGATTTGTATACAGGAATCAAGAGTATTTTTATATTTTCCCTACCACAAAAATCAAACTCCTGCAGCAAAAATCTACAGGAGTTTGAAAAAATTTACTTACCGGATTTCATTAAATTATATACTTCAACTTTCTCATCGTATACTTCCTGTCCGCCATTTTTCATATAATCTTCATAAAGCTGGTCATACAACGCATCAAATTCCGCAGGCGCGCATGTAATTACCTGATTTTTTAGTATTTTGGCCTTATCGCTCAAAGCTGTCGTATACTTCGAAGATTTTTCCAGAGGACGGTCAAAATATGGAGGATCCATGCCGTCATCCAAACCGATTCTATAAGCTTCGTCTGCCAAATCTGCATACTCTTCCCCGAAACCAAGAATCCATGCCTTACGGTTTAAATCTTCATCCCCGTAAAGATTCACGCCATTCTGGGTAATCGTATAATCGGAATTAGATGGTGAATTCTGTTTACGTTCATTATCCAAATCCAGCAGAATCGGAACACCTTCCTCATTGACAGTATGCTGCACGCCTTCTTCTCCGAATTGCAGGAATTTAATCACATCATAATCGGTCGTCCAATCCAGATATTGAATTGCTTCCCGTGCATGTTCGCTGTATGAAGGAATAAACGCGAAAATTCCATATAACGGATACAATTCTTTTGTATGTTCCCCTTCGTCATTGGTAAACGGATCGCACGGTACCAACTCTGAACCGGGAACATTCTGCCACAGATTGCGGACAATACCCGGCTGATTTCGCAGCGGATAATCTACAACGCCGGGCGCAGACATAAAGCCAGCTTTTCCATTCATAACATCTGCATCACGCTGTTTGTCATCTTTTTGCAGGGCGAAGTCCGGGCTCAACAAACCTTCCGAATTCAATTTATTCATATAGCGATAGTATTCTTTGGCACCAGGTTTCATGAACTCATTCATGCAATAATAATCTTCTTCGCTCATGCTGTCATAATCAATAAAAGTATTATACATGTTGCCAAGGTTCGCCGTAGAACTTACCGCAATCGGGATAACTCCTTCCACGTTGCCGGGGTTTTTCTCTTTAAAGGCAACCATTGTCTCATACCATTCTTCTGTGGTCTGCGGAATTTCTAATCCTAAAGCGTCCAACCAGTCTTTTCGAATCCAATGAGAAGTGTGAGAAATAAAGTTACGGCGTGCAGGAATAGAATACAAATCCCCATACATTCTGCCATACTTCAGAACTTCTTCTCCCAATACTTCATTCAAATTTGGGCCATATTCCGCTACAAGATCATCCAACTGAGTCAGACCGCCCTGTTCCATAAAACGGCAAACCAAATCAAATGTATAGGTAAAGCTAATATCTGGTGCAGAATTCGATGCCATTAAGACATTTAATTTGCTTACCTCTTCCGAACGAATGATTGGGACATAGGTAACATCAATTCCCAAATCCTCCTTAATTCCTTTTTTAATCCAATCCGTCCAATAATTGTTATCCACCTGCGTTTGTCCTGTTGTTCCGCGGTCAAATACCGAAACGGTTACTTCACCGCCTTCTGGCGCCTTTTCTCCCGTGGAAGTATCTCCAGCAACCGAGCCTTGTTCCGCATTTTGCGAGGAATCCGGGGAACCAGTACATCCAGCAGCCGAAAAACTGAGAATTGAAACCAGAATACCTGCCAAAATTCTTTTTGCTGTTTTCATGCGAATACCTCCTATAATTAGCGCAAATGCGCCAGTTTTACCCTTTTACGGAACCTAACATAACACCGGCTGTAAAGTGCTTTTGCAAATAAGGATAAATCAACAAGACTGGTACTGTTGTAAAAACAACGCTTGCAGTTTTTAGACTATCGGGCGGCATCTGTGTCATAGCAGATGCACCTTCCGCTTGCATGATATCCAATGACATACTGTTATAAATAATTTGATATAGTTTCAACTGAATTGGGAATAATTTGGAATCATTGATGTACATTAACGCATCCATAAAGCCGTTCCAACGTCCAACCGCATAAAACAGAGTGATCGTGGATAGGACAGGCATTGACAACGGAATAATGATTTTTATGAGAATTCCTAAATCCGAGCATCCGTCCATATAAGCCGATTCCTCCACACTGGGCGGAATACCGGAGCGAAAATAAGACCGGACGATAATCATATTATAAACACTGAGCATCCCTGGCAAAACTAAAACCCAAATTGTATCCAGAAGCTGCAATTCTTTCATATTAATATAATCCGGGATCATTCCGCCAGAAAAATACATGGTAATAATCATCAGTGTCATAAAGAAATGCCGCCCCTTTAAGCGATCTTTATTCAAGACATACGCTGCACATACGGTTACAACCATTGCCAATGCTGTATGAAGAACAGTCATTAAGATGGAAAAGATCATGGCCCGAATCATTGCGGCATCACTAAAAATCAACTGATACGTCTCTAAAGTAAATTCAACCGGCCAAAACCGCACTTTCATTGCCGATACCGCTGCTTTGGAACTGAACGACACAGCTACTATATAGAGCATAGGCAGTAAGCAAGCTAGGATTCCAATTATAATAAAAGCTAAGACAACCGTATCAAATACACCGAATTTTCTTTTTTGTCCGCTATACCCACGGATTGCTTTATTCGTCTGCATAATCTGTCCCCCTATCTCTTACCAAATACCTTCCTGGTCAAACTTCTTCGCTATAAAGTTTGTCGCACAAAGGAAGATCAAATTGACAACAGACTGGAATAATCCTACTGCCGTCGCTTGGCTGAAGTAGCCTGAACGAATACCGGTTCGATAGGTATAGGTACTGATAACTTCCGAAAAATCAGATACCAAATCATTTCCGATCAAATATGGCCGGTCAAAACCAATACTAGCCATTCGTCCAAGATTTAAGATCAAAAGGGTGATAATTGTTGGGGTAATACCAGGCAATGTTACATGCCAGATTTTTTTTATCCTAGTTGCACCATCAACATCTGCAGCATCGTAAAGTTCATTGTTAATTGACATAATTGCAGCAAGATAAATAATTGTCCCCCAACCTGCATTCTGCCAGATACCAATAATGGTATACGTGAACAACCAAACCCATTTATCTGTTAAAAATGGAATCGGTTCCATTCCCATTTGGGAGAGCACCACATTTACCAATCCTCGATCGGCCAACAACTGAATGGTAATGCCTCCAATTATAATCCATGAAAGGAAATGTGGTAAATATAAAATTGTTTGTGCACCTTTCTTAAACCATGTCCAACGAAGTTCATTCAGCATCACTGCCAGAATGATCGGCACAGGAAACCCGAAAACCAAATCAAGACTATTTAATACAAAAGTATTTCGTAGCACTTGATAAAAAGCCCGATCTGTAAATATCTCCTTAAAAATATCCAAACCGACCCACTCACTGCCCATAACTCCCTTAAACAGGTTAAAATCTTTAAACGCAATCAAAACGCCATACATTGGGCGATAACGAAAGAAGTACAATACCAGCATCGGCAAAAGCAGAAGCAAGTAGAGAACATAATCTCGTTTCAGATAGAAAAATATACTCTTCTTTTTTGGAACAGAACGGTTGACTGTCATAAGAATTCCCTCTTTTCTGTATGGATAATGATTTTTGCGTCTACTGTATTCCATATTTCATGCAAGATTAGTACACATCTTTAATAATGCATTCTAATATTGCAACGAAATC